>NZ_FNQY01000032.1 GCF_900107765.1 Arachidicoccus rhizosphaerae
GTAAACTTTTTGGGAAGTGCACACATCATAGTGCCGATGCTATTTATGCCACCAATACCAACAGAAAGTATTGCCGTCAAAACAATATCACCACTAATTTTATTCCTAAAGGAAGGCAGAAGCCTGCTTTGGTTGAACAATCTAAAACGATGCGGGCAGCGCTGAACCGTCAAAGGGGCACGGTCCTGGAAGGAAGTTTTGGCAATGAGAAAAATCACTATCATTTAAATAAAATCAAAGCCAGGAACCAGTCTACCGAGACCTGCTGGATCTTCTTTGGCATCCTTACAGCAAACGCATCCATTATCAGCAAAAGAATGCAACAGGCCGCACAAATTAAAAGCACAGCGGCCTAGAATTAACACGCTTATCTTATCCAACCGGGCTAAATAACAGCTCCGATGGCCTTGCTATGTCCCGTCTACAAAAAATCCTCTCTTTAATTCCGTTTTACGGAAAAAAGAGAGGATTTATTAGTTTAATATTTAATATGTGGCAACTCCTTTTAAGAGTTTACAGGAACACCCTAATTTAAGGCCCCTTCAGCGGCTTACACTTCAACGGTAATTAACTGGCTGCCGGCTCCCAGATCCTCCAGATCCTGCTTGATTTCAGCTACCATCGGGTCCGGTCCGCAGATGTAAAAATGCTGCTGCAGATCAGAGATATTATGTTGCAGAAAATTTTTATCGATGCGTCCTGACAGATATGGACTGTCTGACTCTTGGGTGAGAATATGGATACATCTGTCCCCTAAGATGGCTTCCAGTTCATCTTTTAAGATGATATCCGCCTCAGTTTTATTGGAGAAAAAAAGTCTGTTATTACCTATTTCTCCTTTTTGATGTAAATCCCGGAAAATGGCGATAAAAGGAGTGATGCCGGCTCCGCCTGCAATAAAAGTGCCTTCGCCATTATAATGAATCGCTCCCCAGACATCATGCAAAAGTAAGGTATCACCGGATTTCAGGCTGCGCAGCTCATTAGTGACGCCGCTGTGATCGCTATAGGTTTTTATCGTGAATTCTAAATGATCCCAGCTTTGTAACCCGGTAAAGGTAAAAGGCCGCCGCTGCTGTTTAAACCCTTCTTTATTGATGGCTATCTCGGTTGCCTGTCCCGGTATAAAATTATATCCTTGCGGCCGCTCAACGGCTATTCTGAGGACATTATGCGTTACGGGTTCTATACCCAGGATTTTTACGGTGTGTTCTTCCGGTATTGGCTCTTGTTCTGCTGCGGTAGTGGTTGTATCGGTTGCCATGGTTATTTGTTTTTGAAATTAGAGTATATGACTACTGCTAAAGTTACAAAAAAAAGGACGCCGGCCCTAATGTACTTATTGGGGCACCCCGGATATTCCAGTGCAAAATGGTATTTAAAGCGGCAGCCTGCTAGTTTTTGGTGACATTGTCCTTGGGGATTCTGCCGGCTGCCCGGTAAGCTCTTTTCCAGTAATATTCATCCAGGTCACTGATCATGACCCCGGAACTGGTGGAAGCGTGGACAAATTTACCGTTTTGCAGGTAAACTCCTACATGGGTAATTCTGGAGCGGCCTGAAGTGTGAAAAAAGACCAGGTCGCCTTGTTTGAGCTGACTTTTTTTGATATGGTCGCAATAATCATATTGCTCTTCAGCCGTTCTTGGCAGAGATACGTTAAAGACATCATTGGATAGTGTTCTGGAAAAGGCAGAACAGTCGATGCCGTTTTTTGAGCTGCCGCCAAAGCGGTAGGGGGTACCGTACCAGTCATCAATTTCTTCAATCAGATCAATATTGCTGACTTTTTTATCTTCCACGCCAAGGATGGTGGCATATTTACTGACCAGCGTGGATTCATTTAGGCTAAGATGGCTGTTGTCTGTTTCGGTTTTATCTTCTTCCGGTGCCTTTTCGCTATACCCATAACTCTTATTGCGTGAGGAGACCCTGTCTCCCGGATTTACGCTGATACCATCCAGAAAGCGGGGCCCTTTGGCCGCCGTATTAGCAGCGGACTTATTGCTGGAAGCGGTTTTTAACGTACTGCTGCAGGAAAAAAGAGCCATGCTGCCAAAGGAGAATAGCAGGTATATGTATAGATGCCTTGGTATTGAAAATCGGCTAAAAGGTCTGGTTTTCATCCTTAAGGAAAACGGTTGATTATTGATTGTTGAAACGAAAGCCGGACCGTTTTATGGCGGTTCGGACTGCCCTAAATGATTTTTATAACGGAATCCAGCGGGCTATTTGCGGAGTCAGGATAATGCTGAATCATATTCTGACGGCTCCGACGTATTGGTAATAACCCGGTTAATTCGGTCTGCCAGCAGCAAAAAATTTGCCGACTTTCAAAAATAAGGCTTTCAATTGGTTAAATTCTATCCAAAAACCTCTTAATTGCCTTGCCAGTGGTTGTTGCTGCGATCCAGATCAGGCAGTAAGGCCTTGGGATCCAGTTGCACGCTTTTTAACTTGGAGGTAGAATTTACTTTAAAGGTCCAGCTGTCCCCTCTTTGCCAGATCTCTACTGGCAGCTGGACATGGATGGCCGGCCCGGTGAGCTGTTCAATAGCGGCCGAGACCGGCATCGGTAACTGCTCCTTATTTTTGATAGTAATCAGCGCTCCCTTAGTGGGATCGTCATCCACATAACTGACACCGGTAACGGCCTGGTCTAATTGCCAGTTATTATAAAACCACCCGCGCCAGAACCAGCCCAGGTCTTCGCCTGCGGCGTTTTCCATGGTACGGAAAAAATCCGTTGGCATGGGGTGCTTAAAGGCCCATTTGGCTGTATAATGCCGGAACGCATAATCAAATCTGTCCGGTCCCAGAATCACTTCTCTGAGTAAAACCAGTCCGAAGGCTGTTTTAAAATAGCTCATCGGGTGTACATATTTATAATCCTGCCAGTCCGGCGGGGTCATAAGCGTGGGGCCGTTTTGTACTTCTTTTATCACAGGTACGATCTCATCTGCAGGATTGCCGCCTCCCGGTGCATATTCACCATCTCTTTTAGGGGCAAATTCTCCGTTGTTAAAATCCTGCTGGCAATAAATATCTACAAAGGTATTAAAGCCTTCATCCATAAAAGGCACCCTGCGTTCATCTGAACCGACAATCATCGGATACCAGCTGTGACCAATTTCATGGGAAATCAACATAAACAGGGATTTGCCTGAGGCCTTGTGGTGGTCAAAAGTAATACCCGGATATTCCATCCCGCCAATCGGTCCGGCTACATTGGTGGCTTCCGGATAAGGGTATTCAAACCATCTTTTGGAAAAGTCCTCCACGGAGGCTTTCACATACTCCGTGGCCCTGACCCAGCTGCTGTCCGTTTGAGCGCTGCTGGCAGGATAAACAGACTGTGCAAAACTTTTTTTGCCACTGGGTAAGTTGATCTTAGCCCCGTCCCAGATAAAGGCCTTGGAAAGGGCAAAAGCCACGTCCCTGGTATTACTCATCTGAAAATGCCAGGAGGTCGTACCTGTTTTTTTCCGGGTGGCGATACCATTTTTTACGTCTTCCTGACTGCGGATCATCACGGTCTTATCGGAGTCTTTGGCTTTTTGAAGCCGTTTGTATAAGCCGTCATCCAGCACCTGCTCGCCGTTGACCAGAGCGCCGCCGCCTACCGCCAGCATGCCGGCCGGGGCGGTGATGGTGTAATCCATGTCTCCATATTCAAAATAAAATTCACCGCCACCTACAAAAGGCAGCGTATTCCATCCGTTGTTATCGTCATAGACGCAGACCCTGGGAAACCAATAGCCAAATTCAAAAATAGTACCCTCGGGCGTGCTCATGTAGCCGGCCCTGTCTCCCGCTGAGGAGGCTTGCAGTTTAAAGCTGTAATCAAGTTCCAGCTGTAGCTTGCCACCGTTCGCTTTAACCTTTTCAGGTAAAAAGATCTGCATACGGGTGCCGTAGACTTTATAAGAGACGTCCTGAAAGTTGGCGCCGTCCGTCGCTGCAGCCTGCACTTTTTGAAACTGAAAGCCCAGGTCATCTGATAATTTTCTTTTGGAAGGCTGCAGGATATTGGCCAGCGCTTCCGTTTTTTCTGTATTCTGGTCCAGTTCCAGCCAGATATAATTAAGCGGGTCACCGCTGTTATTGGTATAAGAGATGAGGGCGGTACCGGTGAGTAGATGGCTGGTACTGTCAAAACCGGCCTTAATGGTATAATCAGCCCTGTTCTGCCAGTATCCGGGGCCGGGATCGCCATTTGCACTTCTGAATGCATTTCCGTTCTGGGTATAAAGCGTGGGAGCAAAGGCCGCGTGGGCATCATAATGCTGCGCCTGCAGACTGCTTAGAGACAGTAAAGCTGCTGAAATCAAAGTCAGGGGCAGTGCCCATCTGGAATTGTACTTGTGCATAGCGGAAAAATTGAGTACCGAATGTAGGCAATTTTACCAGAACATAATGTCAGAAAAACCGCTTTTTTGTACCCAGCACCCTTCGCAAACTGTGGATATCTGGGCGACTTAAGATTTGGCGGTATTCAAAGGCCTGTATTTACAGGGATCCGGGCAGGGGCGGAAGGTAAAATCATGCATTTTACATAGGTAATCCTGCGGGTATTGCCGGTAGGATAGTAACAGTAAAGTTGACGATTATTAGGGCAAAACCAGTAATTTTGGGCTTTGTTACCAAAGGCCGTAAAGCACGGTTTAAATTATTTTATTATGGGTATAGCAGATTTATTATTTCAGCGCAATCAACAAAAGGCCGCTGAAAACTTAAAGGCAGGCCAGCAGTTCTTGGCTGAAAATGCTAAAAAGGAAGGAGTGGTCAGTCTGGAAAGCGGACTTCAGTACCAGGTATTACAGGCAGGTGAGGGTGTCAGACCAGGTCCTACGGATCAGGTTAGCTGTCATTATCACGGAACCATGATAGACGGAACGGTCTTTGACAGTTCAGTGGAACGCGGGCAACCGGCCAGTTTTCCTTTAAACCGTGTCATCAAAGGCTGGACGGAAGGTCTGCAGTTGATGGCTGTGGGAAGCAAGTTCCGCTTTTTTATCCCCCCGCATCTGGCCTATGGGGAGAGAGCGGTGTCTGCGGTTATCGGCGCTAACAGCACTTTGATTTTTGACGTAGAGCTGCTGGGTGTAAATTAACAGGGGCCTCTGAACCTTTTCTTACAATGGACTTTATAAAAATGGTCCCTTATACCTGGCAGCTCTGCCTGGCATAAGGGACCATTTTTATTTGGACAAGGGCTTTGCCTTAACTGCTTTACCGCTATTCATCCAGCGGTTTAATCATCACATAATCATTCATGTAATACCCGTTACCAATGGGGTTATCTACCGTTTCTGCAATGGTAAAGCCCATACGCTCATAAAAGCCCAGGGCATTGTTATATCGGTTTACATTGAGTTTCACAAACCGGCAGCCCAGGGATTTGCTCTGCTGCAGGGCATATTCCATCAGCAGTTTGCCATAGCCCTTACCCTTGCTGGCCGGCAAAAGGTATATTTTATGGAGCTTGCAGTAATCGCTGTCCTGCTTTTCTACATCAATAAAGCCCATCGCGGTAGCGGCATTGGAATCGTCTGCGCTGTTTTCCCACAAAATAGAATAGTGATGTGTGGAGCGCATCTGTGCTTCCAGGGTCTGTGTATTATACATCATATCCAGCATATAGGATAATTGCGCTTCAGACAAAATCCGGCCATAAGTGTCCGGCCATGAAACGTCCACAATTTGCTGAATCAGGGGGATGTCTGGGGGCCCGGCAGGAAGTATGCTTGCCGCGGGCAGGGGGTGATGGACGGGGGTGTTATCTGTAGGTGTTGTTGCCATGGTAAAAAAGCTTTATGTTTTCGTCTGGTATGTCCGGCCTTAATGCAAACAGACAACTGAAAAAGTCGATTCGTTTTCAATTGTCTGTTGCCGAAGGGCGGTTATACTCCTAATCTTCCGGAAATAAATTTTTATCCCAGCACCGCCAGGCTTTCCTCCAGCGTCTGGATTCTGGCCAGCGCATCCGCCTCTTTTTTACGTTCCAGTTCCACGACTTCCGGTTTTGCATTCTGAACAAAACGCTCATTGCCGAGTTTTACACGTACGCTGTTTAAGAACTTATGCTGATATTCTAATTGGCTTTTGAGGTCCGCTTTTTGAGCTTCCACATCAATTTGCTGATTGAGTTCCAGATAATATTTATCCTGTTGCAGGGTAATGACCACGCAACCGGTAATGGCTTCACTGGTAAATTTCAGCTCTTCCGCATTGACCTGTTTTTGTAAAATGGCCGTCAGCGGCTCATATTTACCGGAGCTCGTGGTTTCAATAAAGAGTTTAATCGTCTCTTTGGGTTTCAGGTTGTTTTTGCCTCTGGCATCTCTGATCTGTGTGATTACATTCTTTAAGAGTTCACCCTGTGCCAGTAATTCACTGTCAAAATCTGTAGCAGGAGCAAGTGTGCTGACGCATAACGCTTCAGAGCGTTCACCTAAGAGGCTATAGATCTCTTCCGTGATAAACGGCATATAAGGATGCAACAGCTGCAGTAACTGTTCAAAGTACGCGATCGTATTTTGCAGGGTTTTTTGTTCAATCGCCTGGCCATAAGCCGGTTTAACCCATTCCAGATACCAGCTGCAGAAATCATCCCATATCAGGGAATATAAAGTTTTTAACGCCTCACTCAGACGGAACTGTTCAAGTAGCTGCTGGATTTCTGCTTTGGCCTGTTCCAGGCGGGCCTGGAACCAGTTGCCCGCAAAATCCGTGGAGCTATGATCCACTTCCGTCGCCTCCGTCTGTTCCCACATTTTGATCAGCTTCAGCGCGTTCCAGAGCTTATTATTAAAGAATCTGCCCTGTTCCAGGGAGCTCTCATCAAATAACAGGTCGTTGCCGGCCGGAGAAGAGATCATAATGCCAAAACGGACTGCATCTGCTCCGTACTGGTCAATCAGCCCGATCAGGTCCGGAGAATTACCCAGTGATTTTGACATTTTTCTTCCCAGTTTGTCTCTGACCATACCGGTGAAATAAACATCCTTGAAAGGAATCTCCTGCTCATATTCGAGACCCGCCATAATCATACGGGCCACCCAGAAAAAGATAATGTCTTGTCCGGTCACCAGCACGGAGGTGGGGTAGTAGTATTTGAACTCCGGATTCTCTGGTTCGGTAATGCCTTTGAAGACTTCCATTGGCCAGAGCCAGGAAGAGAACCAGGTATCCAGTACGTCTTCATCTCTACGGATGTCCCCAGGCTGGATATCGGGATAGTTGGCTTTAAAAAGTTCCAGGGCTGCCTCTTTTGTTGCAGCTACCTGCAGGCTGCCATCCGGTCCATACCAGGCAGGGATCTGCTGTCCCCACCATAGCTGCCGGCTGATACACCAGTCTTTGACGTTTTCCAGCCAGTGGCGGTAGGTCGCCATAAACCGGTTACCCGGGTGGATTTTAATGGCCCCCTGCGTGACCGCTTTTAGGGCCGGTTCGGCCAGTTGCTCCATTTTGACAAACCACTGGGTCGAGATTCTGGGTTCCACTACAGCGCCGGAGCGCTGTGAATATCCCAGACGGGTCTCATAACTTTCTTCTTTAATCAACAGACCGTTTTGCTGCAACTGCTGAACGACTTTTTTACGGGCAACAAACCGGTCAAGCCCTACAAAAATCTGAGCGGCTTCACTTAAGGTGCCGTCAGGATTTAAGGTGTCGATCACTTCCAGATGATGTTTAATGCCAATGTTATAGTCATTAATATCATGAGCAGGCGTGACTTTTAAAGCGCCTGTACCAAAGCTGCGGTCAATGTAAGTATCGAAAATGACAGGTACCTGGCGGTTAACCAGCGGTACAATGACTTTTTTACCTTTTAAGTGCTGATATCTGGGATCATCCGGGTGCACACAGATGGCCACGTCGCCCATAATGGTTTCGGGGCGGGAAGTGGCAACGGTAATATAGTCTTCCGGATTGTCTACTGCCTGATAACGAACATAATAGAGGTTACCCTGGACATCTTTGTATTCCACCTCTTCATCGCTAAGGGCTGTCTGGGCTGCCGGATCCCAGTTAATCATGCGGGCGCCTCTGTAGATCAGTCCTTTATTGTATAAATCAACAAATACCTTAATAACGGCCTCATAATAATGGTCGTCCATGGTAAAGGAAACCCGGTCCCAGTCAACACTGCAACCCAGTTTTTCTATTTGCTGATAGATGATTCCTCCGTATTTTTCCTTCCATTGAAAGGCATATTCTAAAAATTCAGCCCTGGAAAGGGTGTTCTTGTCAATCCCTTTTTCTTTAAGCATGGCAACCACCTTGGATTCAGTGGCAATAGAGGCATGATCACTGCCCGGTACCCAGCAGGCATTCAGTCCCTGCATACGGGCCCGGCGAACCAGGATATCCTGTACGGTCTCATTGAGGGTATGGCCCATATGAAGAACACCGGTTACATTGGGTGGCGGAATCACCACGGTAAAAGGTGTTCTGCTGTCCGGTGTGCTGTTAAAATATCTTCTTTCCTTCCAGAGGGAAGTCCATTTGCCGGCTGCTGCTGCGGCATCAAAAGTTTTGCTTAATTCCATTTTGCAAATATAGTATTTGGGCGGTAATGGTGATGTAGGATGGCCCCCTGATTTTAGGATAATTATCCTGCCCCTGGCTATTGAAGGTTAACCCCATCCTTATCCTTATACAGGATTTTAATGTAAAAGAGTGCGCAGCGTGTTGCCGTGCGCACTCTTTTAGCTGAACTTTCTTTCCCGGGGCAGATTTATTTGCTTCCGAAAATCGCTTTTAAGGCAGCAGTCGTCTGCTTTGCAGGGTCATGACGGATATCTTTTTCTGCTGTCTGCATTTGATTGAACATCGCGTCAACGGCCTTGGTAGCGACATAATTTGTCAGATCCGGGTTCAGTTTATTTTTTACAAGGGGAACTTTATTATAGGTGTCCGCTATCTGGGTATAATATTTAGTCGCATCGTTTTTATCCAGTGAGTTTTTGATAACAGGGGTAAAGGCCTCCATTAACTGACTGGTAGTCTTTGTTTTAAAGTAATTAGTGATGGCATTGTCACCGCCTGTGATCAGATTGGCAGCATCCGTGATGGACATGGATTTAATAGCGCTTACAAAGATGGGCTTAGCCAGACCAACGGCCCCTTCAGCGGAGGTATTGATTTGAGTGACGGCTTTATTGACCACACTGCCCAGGCCAAGCGTGGTAAGCGTACTGGCGACTTGCTGCGCTTCAGGTGGCAACAGTATTTTATATAGGGAATTATTTAAAAAGCCTCCGGAAGTGCCCAGGTTGCCGATGCCGGCAACGACTGCATTGGTCAGCAGGTCTTTGATGGCCGTGTTCTGGGTATTACCTGTTACAGCACTTACGCCGGGAAGGGAAGAACTGATCTGGTTTATATCACCGCAGGACATGGCAGTCATGCCAATCGCCAGTGATAACACCATGATTGTTTTTTTCATGTATTGTCTCGTTTTAGGTTTTGAGTAAAAATTTATTTCAACTAACAGATTGTTTTCAGCCAGGAAAGCGAATAATTGTTAGGATAGTTTGATTTTACCTTCAAAGACCAGCTCTGCCGGTCCGCACAGCAGCACATTTTCAAAATGCTCCTCGCTGGTTCTGTCAAATTCAACGGCCAGTTTACCACCCAGGGTTTCCACCTCAATCCGGTTAAAACCTCTGTCATTGTGCGCAGCTACAATACTTGCAGCTGTTACGCCTGTACCGCAACTGAGCGTTTCATTTTCGACGCCTCTTTCATATGTGCGTACAAAAATGCTGGTGTCATTAATGGTCTGGACAAAGTTTACATTGATCCCTTCTTCTTTAAAAGGGTCGCTATAGCGTATTTTTCTTCCTTCTTCAACGACATTCAGTGATTTAACCTGATCAGTCTGAACGACATAGTGCGGACTGCCGGTATTTAATATGAAGTCTGTGCCGTATGTTTTTATCTGGCTGACATCTTTCATTTTCAGATTAACCCAGCCATTTTCCTCAATGGTGGCTTCGTGTAAGCCGTCAATGGCTTTAAACCGGTAGCTGCCCGTGGGGAAGATGCCGATTTGTTTGGCAAATTTCACGGCGCAACGTCCACCATTGCCGCACATGCTTTGGGTGCCGTCGGCATTGTAATAATCCATTTCAAAATCCAGCCCTTCCGCCTTTTTTAAGATAATCAGACCATCCGTGGCAACGCCGAATCCTTTACTGCATAATTTTCTGACTTGGTCCAGTGTTAACTCAACCGGGGTAGAAATCCCGTCTATCATCACAAAATCATTCCCTGTACCCTGATACTTATAAAATTGTATTTCCTGCATTCCTCGTATTAAAAATTAATGTGCCGTTATTGCTATCTGCCTATATGCCGCTCAGTACATTCAGTACCTTTTTTATCGCCGATTCCACCGCTTTTTTGCCATCGGCAGAAAAAGTCTGGCTGATCCTGTTGGCGACCACCACGCTGATACTCAGGCATTGATGTCCCAGTGCACTGCCAAGTCCATAAATAGCACTTGTTTCCATCTCAAAATTAGCAATTTTATGCGAACCATAGGAAAATGAAGTCAATAAATCGATAAAATTAGGGTAGTGGAGACCCAGACGCAGTACTCTGCCCTGAGGTCCGTAAAAGCCGGGGCAGGTGACGGTCATGCCGTGGTGGAACCCGTCCACAAAATGCATTCTGAGCGAACTGCCGGCGCTATGGATATAAGGTCTGGAAAAGTGCTCATCAATACGGGTATGCTGGATGAACTGTTGCAAAAGCTCATTTTCCTGCTCCGTATTGTCATGCTGGTAATAGTTCAGCAGGTTGTCAATGCCGACTCCATGGGAAGATACGACCATGGAATCCACCCCGTATTCTGCCTGCAGGGCGCCACAGGTGCCTATACGGACAATATTGAGGGATGTCAGGCTGGGTTTAATCGTGCGTGTGTTGAAATCAATATTTACCAGCGCGTCCAGTTCATTAAATACAATGTCAATATTATCCGGGCCGATACCCGTAGAGACCACAGAAATCCTTTTATTTCCCAGAAAACCGGTATGGGTCACGAACTCACGGTGCTGACGGGTGAGTTCAACGCTGTCAAAATGTTTACTGACTTCCTGGACACGGTCCGGATCGCCTACCGTGATAATGGTAGGCGCCAGTTCTTCTGGTCTTAGGTTCAGGTGGTAGATAGCGCCGCGATCATTAATGATCAGTTCGCTTTCTGCAATAGGGTTCGCCATCATGCATAATTAAACGTTATATAAATAGCAATCCCGGATAAGCCAACTTAAAATTTGAAAGCCATCCCGCACTTTCTAAAAAGAAAGTGCGGAACTATTAAATCTGTCCGGAATCAGGGCGAAAGTTAGTACTTTTACTGGGAATCAGCGATGTAGAAATATTTTGCGATTAGAATTTTGTAATATGGAGGAATTGATTATTTTTGCAACCCTCTAATGAGCGTTTAAGGTCTTGTGGCCGAGTGGCTAGGCAGAGCTCTGCAAAAGCTCCTACAGCGGTTCGAATCCGCTCGAGACCTCAAAGGAGAAAAGCAAAACCCCCGATTTTCGGGGGTTTTGCTTTTTAGGCGTTTTTTTATTGAACGATTTCTGACACCCTGCATCCATAACCATTGCTTTTTATAAGAAAATAATTTTTTTGGTAAATAGTTGAAAATTTAATGTCCATTAACTATTTTCGTTTCATAATCATGTAATTGTGATTAGACCAAAGAAATAATGTTTATGAGTAACCAGCGCTTTCAGCTGTCGTGATCATACTTCCATTTGCCAGGAATGCATTACTTCAATGTACTTATCCTTTTAGAGATTATAAAAATTGCATCTTTTGAGATTTTTATATTAAAAAAACAAAAACAAAAACAAAATGAGAAAAAAAACACAACAGCTTTGTTGTTTAATGTGTGCTGCTTTATTATTTGCTTCTTGCTACACAACCAGAACTTATGTGGGTGATATTCAACCAAATGATCAGATAACCAAAGTGAATCATGTGACGAATAATTTCTTTTTATGGGGACTGGCAGAAGGTGGTCATTCACGCATTAGTGATAAAGACTATGTGAAGGATGAAAAGAATTATGTTGTCGAAAAACAGCAGACTTTTGTAAACGGCCTTTTAAATGTCATTACATGGGGTATTTATTGTCCGATGACAACGAACTATTATGTTCCTGTAAAATAAGAAGCATTAATCTTATAACATTTACCATTTTTAGCTGCGCATGGGAATATTTTCTATGTGCAGTTTTATTTGTATGGCTTACCGTCGATTCTTGTACATTTGGGCCGTGCCTTTTTCTATTTAAGGGATAAATGTTAATTTTTAATCAGTGTATGACCATTAAGGAAGCAGGTATCCGCTTGAGAGCTGCAACAGCGAACTATTATGACCTGAGAGAAGCCGGCGCCATCAGTAATATGGTGCTGGAGGATCTGACAGGTTTTAGCAGGGTAGACCGGATTATCCATGATCAGGAGCCTTTGACAGCTGCCCAGCAGTCAGCACTCGCCGTATCCATTAAATACCTCCAGCTTAAAATGCCGGTTCAGTATATTCTGGGGTATGCTTATTTTGGGGAACTGCGCTTAAAGGTAAATAATCAGGTGCTGATACCCAGGCCGGAAACGGAGGAGCTGGTGGATTGGGTTCGTCAAAGTGTAACGGAGCATCACAAAGGCCGGGAGGCCGGCCTTGGATTGTTGGATATCGGCACCGGTACGGGTTGCATTCCCTTAAGTTTAAAAAAGTATTTTCCGGACAGTCATGTGTTTGGTTGTGATATCTCTGATGGCGCACTGGGTGTAGCCAGACATAACAGCCGGTTAACCGGTCTTGATGTCTCCTTTTTTAAGACCGACGTTTTGCAGCAATTGGAGGCTGAAACGCTGCTTGGGCGGCTAGGTCCCCTGGATTATATAATCAGTAACCCGCCCTATATAGATGCCAGTGAAAAGCCCGCAATGGAGGCGCATGTCCTGGATTTTGAGCCTCATCTGGCGCTTTTTCCGGAAAAATCCCTGCCAGCCACTATTTTTTACGAGAAAATTGCGTTTTTAGCGGCTAAAGTATTAAAACCCGGAGGCCGGCTGTTTTTGGAAATGAATCCATTATATGTTAAGGAGACGGTAGATTTGTTAAATAAGGCCGGTGGCAGTCTTATAGAAATCAAAAGGGATTTACAAGGAAAAGAAAGGATGGTTAATTGTTTGTTTTAATCCTAAATTTCTTTTGACAGGAATTAATTCTTTAGTAGTTTGCAAGGCGTGAGTATAAAAAAAAGTGGATAAATGAGTGGTATGAAACTATGGTTAGGGTCCGTACTTTGTTTTGCACTGCTAACTTCTTGTGTAGAACAAAAAAATCATCAAAGAAATATGGACGATCAATTTGCTGACAAAGATTTTGAAATGGAAAATGTAGATACAGCTACGCTGGGAACAGGATGTTTCTGGTGTACAGAGGCAATATTCCAAAGACTGAAAGGAGTTGTAAAAGTGGTAAGCGGATATAGTGGGGGTGAAAAACCTGACCCTACATATGAAGAAGTTTGTAACGGGACTACCGGCTACGCCGAAGTATGTCAGGTCTTATATGATCCCAAAGTGCTTTCTTTTGATGAATTACTGAAAGTCTTCTGGGAGACCCATGACCCGACCACGCTCAACCGGCAGGGTAATGACGTCGGACCCCAATACAGAAGCGTGATCTTCTTTCACAATGCGGACCAGCAGCAAAAAGCAGAACAGTATAAAAAAGAACTCAATGCCAGCGGCGCCTGGTCGAACCCTGTGGTGACTTCCATTGAACCCTATAGAAATTTCTATTCTGCCGAAAACTATCATCAGAATTATTATAATAATAACCCCAGACAGATGTACTGTCAGTATGTAATCAAACCTAAGCTGGAGAAATTTGAAAAGGTCTTTAAAGATAAAATGAAATAGACCTGATTGAAATGGTTATTATAAAGAGAGAGCCGCAGAAAATAATTGTTTAAAATTATTTTCTGCGGCTCTCTCTTTATTGCCGTTTTTAAATAAGGATTAATGGACTTCTTTACAATCCAGGTAATACTGATATTCTATGGCAATGGGATTGAAGAGATTGGCAATGGCTGCCGTAGGTAGCTTTGCCGATTGCCAGGCGGTGGTCGGATGCAGGCTGATCTGCGTCTGCTGATCCGTACTTGTCAGGACCATAGGCATGTCAAAGCCTGCTACACAGTTACTGTATCTGTATTGTACGGATTTATTATCCGAAGAGAATTTGATCTCGAAAACAGGTATCTGGGTCGTAGTCAGGTATTGCTCAAAGACCTTGTCAAAATTAATGTTTGATTTTTCATTGATATACTGCTCGATCTGACGTCCCGTCACGGTCTGATGATAAAAGGTCTCATTCAGACCGCGGAGTATGGATCTAAAAAGACTGTCATTATTTATAGCGTTTCTGATATTATTAATCATATTGGCGCCTTTATAGTACATATCGCCGCTTCCTTCCTGATTAACCCCGTAATGTCCCTGGATGGGCCGGTCGTTTTCAATATTGGCGCGGATGCCATTGACATATTGCTGGCCCGCGGCCTTCCCCCAGTAGTATTCCGTAAATAACGTCTCACTGTAGTTGGTAAAACTCTCATGGACCCACATATCGGCGATATCCTTGGTGGTAATATTATTGCCGAACCACTCGTGGCCGCTCTCGTGTACCACGATAAAGTCAAATTTTAAACCAATGCCGGTGTGTGACAGGTCTCTGCCGGAATAACCCATTAAAAAATGGTTGCCGTAGGCAATCGCACTTTGGTGCTCCATGCCTAAATGCGGTGCCTGGACCAGTTTATATCCATCTTCATAAAAAGGGTAGGGACCGAACCAGTATTCAAAAGCTTTAAGCATTTTGAATACATCAGGTTCGCAGTGACTGCGCATTTTGTCGATGTCATAGTCCAGTGCCCAGAAACTGACGGGCAGCCGGCCCTTTTCTCCCTGATAACTGGAATCAAAAAAAGTGTACTTACCTATATAGGGGATAATGTCGTAATTATTAATCGGGTTTTTGACCTGCCAGGTGTAACCGGTCAGATGATCAGGATACCGGGTCTTGGCAATAAGGTGACCATTGCCAATGGCCAGTAAGGTGTCTGGCACAATGGAGGTCAGGCTGGCGCCGTTATCCGGCTCATCGCCCTGATAATCCTTACAGGGATACCACACGGAAGCGCCCATCCCCTGACAGGCCACTGACATCCAGGGGCGACCCAGCGAGTCTTTAGCCCAGATAAATCCTCCATCCCAAGGGGGCTTGACGGCCTCTATAGGGCTACCATGGTAATATATCGTAAGGCTGCTGGTGGTGCCTTGCTGCCATTTAGGCACCGGGACCATATGTGCGTTGCCGTCATCTCTGATCCCCGTAATATGGGAGCCGTCCGGCAGAATAATGCTATCAATCTGCAAAGGACGCATCAGATCTATTTGCATCGTATCCGGATGCGCTTTCGCTGCGGTAACCGTAAAGCCGATTTTAGTGACGCCTTTGATGGTTTTAGCGGTGTAATCCGGCTGGAAGCTGATGTCATAACGGGTGACATTCCACCAGCTTCTGGCTGGTCCGTCGGTGCCTCTAAGGGTATCCTGGTGAGTGAAGGCTTTTGGGGCACCGTCCAGCAGTTGTGCCTGGAGGGGAAGCTGCGTGCCCATGCCGGCTACTGCCAGTAACAAAATAAATAGCTTTTTCATGCGGTAAATCTACAATGTTTTGGATATTTGAGGATGCAATTTTATCTAAAATATTGGCTTTTACTCGGATGTATGGGTCTTTTGGCTGGTTGCGGTCAACAGCGTTCCCGGGATTTGCAGGTCTTTTATTATAATGAGGCCCGGGGAGTGGCTACTTTGGATCCTGCGATGGCCAAGAGCCAGTCCGTCATGTGGCCGATTCACCAGATTTTTAATACACTGGTGGTTTTAGATGATCATTTAAATGTACAACCCTCTTTGGCCACCCATTGGCAAATCAGTGCGGATAATCTGACGTATACTTTTTATTTACGTTCGGATGTATATTTTCAGGATGATCCGGCGTTCAAAGCAGGCAGGGGCAGGAAAATGACCGCTTTTGACGTGGCTTTTAGCCTGAACCGGATTATCAATCCAGCCACTGCCAGCACAGGGGCCTGGATTTTTAACGACAGGCTGGCACCGGGAGGATGTAAGGCCTTAAATGACAGCGTATTTGAGTTGAAATTAGTCAGGCCTTTCCATCCTATATTAAATATCCTGACCATGGATTACTGTTCTGTAGTAGCTCCTGAGGCTGTCAGCAGTTATGGCAAAGATTTTGGCCGCCATCCGGTGGGAACCGGCCCCTTTGGCTTTAAATACTGGGATGAAGGACAAAGTCTGGTGCTTACTAAAAACAGGCATTATTGGGAAAAAGACAGCCTGGGCAGAGCGCTGCCATATCTGGACGCGGTGAGCATCAGCTTTTACAGTAACAAGGCGACTGAGTTTTTAAAATTCAGACAACATAATCTTAGTTTTATCAATGATATAGATCCGGCCTTTAAAGATGAAGTGATCAGTAAGGCCGGTAAGCTGAGAGAGAAATGGAAGGGGATTATCCATATGGAAAAACATCCCTATCTGAATGTCGAATATTTAGGGATATTAATGGATCCGAAAAATCCTTTGGTGCAAGGCAGCCCTTTAAAAGATAAACGTATCCGTCAGGCAATCGCTTACGCAATCCCTAAAAAGCAACTGATGATGTACCTGCGCAATTCTATCGGCCTGCCGGCCACGGGCGGATTTGTGCCGGACGGGATGCCCTCCAGAAACGCACAACTGGTAAAAGGCTTCAGCTTTAATATGGACAAATCCCTGGCGTTGTTAAAGCAGGCAGGCTACCCGGGAGGTAAGGGACTGCCCGCTATCAAATTATCCACGGCGCCGGAGAATGCGGACATCGCCAGTTTTATTGCCCGGCAGGCGGATAATGTAGGTATTCATATAGACGTGGAAGTGTCCCAGAAAAGCATGATCCTGCAGCAGACCGCTAAATCGGAAGCCGTGTTTTTTATCGGGACCTGGATTGCGGACTATCCTGATCCGGAAAACTATATGGCCTTTTTTAATTCAAAAAACCCGGCGCCGCCTAACTATACCCGCTTCAATAATAAAGAATTTGACAGGCTCTATCAGGCTGCTCTCTTAGAAAATGTAGATAGTCTTCGTTATGGTCTGTACCGGCAGATGGATCAGCTGGTCATGGATGAAACACCTGTAATCCCTATTTATTATGATGAGGTCATCTGGCTTATGCAACCCGGATTAAGAGGGTTTAACCCCAATGCCCTGAATATGGTGCAGCTGAAAAAAGCTTATTTTGTAAAGCAGCCTTAGCAGCCCATGTCTTTTTCCATAAAAGAAGCCCTCCCTGTTTCTTTCATTTTTTGAAAGACTGACATCGGGGGCTTCTTTATAAGGGCTTTTATAAGCGAGCTGCCATTAGGATAGCGCTTATCTGCTTTGCCTGTTTTTAACTGGTGACGGGTTGCTGGTCATGTCGGTCATCCGGATGTTTATCCTTTCTGAACTGTAAGTCAAATACAAACCAGACAAAGGCAAATAAACCGAGCGCAAAAATCGTGTCTCCTATAATCCTGAGCCATTTTAAAGTGCTGATGACAGGCTGCTCTAAAAATTGCGGAGATCTGGCATACCACATACCTTTGGATACACTGGCTACTGCCTGAGCGATGCCGACCGGCAGCAGACTCAGCAGCAGCATGAGCATCAGGCCTATATTGGTCGCCCAGAAAGCAAATCCAATTAGCTTATTATTCCATTGTTTATGCCGGTAAAGGCTGCGTAACACAAAAAGAATCAGGCCAATGCCCAGGATTCCGTAAACGCCAAATAAGGATCCGTGCGCATGGGCAGCGGTTGTATTCAGTCCCTGAACATAATAAAGGGCAATGGGCGGATTGATGATGAAACCCAGGATACCTGCTCCGAAGAAATTCCAGAAGGACATGGCTACCAGGCAGTAAATAGGCCACTTATAGTCCTTGAGCCAGGGGGTGGCCCTGCTGAGCATATAGTTCTGATAGGCTTCAAAGCCGATGAGCACCAGGGGCACCACTTCCAGCGCACTGAAAGAGGCGCCTACTGCTAGTACGGCTGTTGGCGTACCGCTGAAATACAGGTGGTGGAAGGTGCCGAGGATACCGCCCGAGAGAAATATGATGGTAGAAAATATAATAGAAATGGTAGCCGTTTTGGTTTTTAACAGACCCAGCCGTACAAATAGGAAGGCGGAGACCACGGTGGCAAATACCTCAAAGAATCCTTCCACCCACAGATGTACCACCCACCAGCGCCAGTATTCCGCGATGGCCAGATTGGTCTGCCTTCCCCACATCAGGCCTGCACCATAGAAGATGGCAATGGCTGCAGAGGCTATAATAAACAGACGCAGCATCCCTTTTTCACCAGAATTGCTTTTGAAAACGGGAAGCAGCGGCCTTACCATTAGGGCCAGCCATATAAACAGGCCGACAAACAGGAACAGCTGCCAGAAACGCCCCAGATCGACATATTCATAGCCCTGATGTCCGAACCAGAAATTGGTTTTAAGTCCGAGCTTTTGCATAATGCCCATCCATTGCCCCGCCATGGAACCAAATACGATAATCACCAGACAGATAAACAGAAAGTTTACGCCTAGTTTCTGATACTTTGGGTCTTTGCCTGATAAGGAAGGCGCTATATATAAACCGGTAGCCAGCCAGGCTGTGGCAATCCACAGAATGCCCAGTTGAACGTGCCAGGTCCTGGAAACCGAATAAGGCATTATTTTAGACAGATCCAGCCCGTAAAAGCCACCGCCTTCCACACCGTAATGGGCGGTCACCACGCCGAAAGTCATTTGTATGAGTACCAAAAAGGCGACAATCCAGATATATTTTTTCACTGCCCGCATGGAGGGTGTAATCTTTTGTTGCATCAGCGGGTCTTCCCTTGGCGTCAGCGGCTCCTCTTCCCTGCTTCTGGCATGGAAGAAGGCCATAATGCCAACGCCGCAGAGTAATAAGATAATGCTTACACCGGTCCATATCAATAATCCGCTGGTGGCCTCATTGCCTACCAGCTTTTCTGAAGGCCAGTTATGGGTGTAGGTAATAACTGAATTAGGCCGGTTGGTGACGCAGGCCCAGGATGCCCAGAAAAAAAAGTCCCCCATCTGCCGGGCTTTGGAGCTGTCTTTTAAGGTGCCCGCGAAAATGGCGTAATCATTACGAAGCGAGTCCATGGCCGGGTCATTCATAAAAAGACTCCTGTAATAGTTTTGCAGATAGGCAAAGGCCTCGGCTCTCTCCGGACTGATGGTGATCGCACCTGTATGGGGGTCATAGGTGTTTTTGCGTATCATGGCAACCAGTCTTTCATGCAACCCAGCCTGTATCTCTTTGCTGAGCTGGTCATAAGGCTCGCTATAATCCTGTGCGGCCCATTTATTCAAAATGAAGAGGGCTTCCCTGTGGATATAATCAGCCGTCCAGTCCGGAGCGGTATAAGCCCCATGGCCCCAGATAGAGCCTACTTCCTGACCTCCGATACTTTGCCAGACGTTCTGACCGTCTTTAATGTCCTGTCCGTTTATGAGTAGCGTGCCATCCTGACTGACGACCTGGCTGGGGAAGGGGGGTGCTTTTTGATAGATCTCTGTTCCAAAATATAAGAGGGCAGCAAAAGAGACACTGACAACGATAATAAAGGCGGTCCAAAGTTTTCTTTCCCTGGTCATGGCATTTTAATTTTAGAAGATTAGAAGTGTTGTGTTACCGATTTGTTTATAGTAAATGGATCTTTGTCTCTTCTGTAAGCTTGTTCAAAAATTAAATCTGATCATCACCCTTCGCGGTTCACGGCAAATAATTTCAACGGTCCGGATTATTTTGATGCGCCTCAAAAAATATCGTTGTTAGGGATACCGACTGAGTAAGGCAGATGGAAAGACAGGCTTTTACGGGACACTTAACAGGCAGTAATATGAGATCTTTTAGGTAACCAGAGAGAAGCGCCCAGCTGACCAGTAATGCAATGTCAATAAAAATATTCGTGGTGACTGGCCCCGTTGAATGCTTTCAACTATTGGACAAACGGCCAGTGCTCTTTCGGGGAGGAAGCAGGGGGAAATACGCTTATAAATTGCCGCTGCTACGCCCGGGTGTTGAAGTGCACAACATGCCCGATTTTTCGGGGTCTGAGTGCTTTGCTTTTCGAATTTTATGGTTGAATAATAAACCTTTGTTCAATCTGGATAATGTTGACCCTTACCCTGTTACAAATTTATTTAATAATTTGAACAATAACCAAGATTTTAAGGATAATTCTGCAAAAACAAATGTTGATTGTACAAAAGGCAGCCATTGCAGTAGCCGTCTTGCTTTGATTGTATTTTAAAACAGTAAAAAAAGTGAGGCACAATAGCTGTGCCCCACTCAGGGTGTCATACAAAATAAACCAAAGATGTGAATATTTCGAATAAAAAATATACTTATATAAACTGGAACCGTTGGTAAGTCTACTTTCCCTGCACTGTTTACCTCTATGAAAATAAACAGGTTAAAGAAAATGGATGAAGCCGGATGCGAACAGTTGTTATTTATTGAGGTGTCGCTTTCATGTGGCAATAATTTCTTTCAAATCACTCCAGAGATGCTCTTCTTTACGGTCTTTTTGGTTTTTTGAGTTCAACCAGCGCTGGCAGGTAACAATAAAAGTACTTTCCGTTATCTCTGTTACCAGGTAGATTCCTTTTTTTGAATATAGCAGGACCTCATCACCGGGTGAACAGGAAATGTCTCCTTTTAAGTAACGCGGTGGATGGTGTTCTTTTTCTTTTAAGGCCTGTTTGATCTTACGATACATATGGGTCTTTTTTTCAGATGAGAAATAGGTTAGCCTAAAATCCTGCGAATTTTATGCCGATTCCCGCAAATCTTCTTATCGAATTGTTAGGATTGAAAAAAAATTTTGTACATAATAAGTTAGGCATCTATCTTTGCATATGGAAACAAAGAATACCTCAACAAGATCAACCTCTCCCAAGTCAAGATTTTACGGAACCGGGCTCACATTTGATGATGTGCTGTTACAGCCTGCTTATAGCGAAGTGTTGCCTGGTCAGGTAAATATCCAGACCAAACTGACCAAAAGTATCCAACTGAATATTCCTATGCTTTCTGCGGCCATGGACACCGTAACGGAAGCCTCTTTAGCCATTGCACTGGCCAGAGAAGGAGGGCTGGGAATTCTGCACAAGAATATGTCTATTGAAAAGCAGGCAGAGCAGGTAAGAAAAGTAAAAAGAAGTGAAAGCGGACTTATTTTTGATCCCATTACCTTACAGGTAGATGCAACAGTGGGTGACGCTCTAAGACTGATGCGTGAAAACAAAATCGGCGGTATCCCTATTATAGATGCCGGCGGTAAACTGGTGGGGATTTTAACCAATCGTGATTTACGCTTTGAAACCAATATGCGCCAGCGGGTAGCAGATGTAATGACCAAAGAGAACCTGGTCACGGCACCGGAAGGCACCGATCTGAAGAAGGCAGAAAAAATCTTCCGTCAGCATATGATTGAAAAGTTGCCGGTGGTGAATAAAGCCGGTAAACTGACCGGGCTGATTACTTATAGAGATATTTTGCAGTTAAAGAATTTTCCCAATGCTGTTAAGGATAGCTTTGGACGATTGCTGGTTGGTGGTGCACTGGGTATCACTAAGGACCTGCATGAAAGGGCTGACGCTTTACAGCAGGTCGGCGTGGATATCGTAGCACTGGACAGTTCACACGGACATAGCCTGGGCGTTATCAATGCCTTAAAAGGCCTTAAAAAGAACTTTAAAAATCTGCAGGTTATTGCAGGCAATATAGCCACTTATGAAGGCGCCAAGGATCTGGCAGACGCCGGTGCTGACGCCGTTAAAGTAGGTATCGGACCGGGCTCCATCTGTACCACACGTATCGTTGCCGGTGCCGGTGTTCCGCAGCTAAGTGCAGTGATGGACGCCGCTGCGGCTTTAAAGCGCCGCGGGATCCCTGTGATTGCCGATGGAGGTATTCGTTATACCGGAGATATGGTCAAAGCACTTGCCGCCGGTGCCCAGGCAGTTATGATGGGCAGCGTATTTGCAGGGGTGGAAGAAAGCCCTGGAGAAACCATTATTTATGAAGGTCGTAAGTTCAAGCAATATAGAGGTATGGGCAGTATCGGCGCCATGCAGCAGGGTAGTGCCGATCGTTATTTCCAGGACGGTGGTGCTGATGCCAAAAAATTAGTACCGGAAGGGATTGAAGGTAGGGTTGCCTTCAAAGGGAATTTAAATGAGATCGTTGCGCAGTATGTGGGTGGTCTAAGAGCGGGTATGGGACTGACAGGTTCCAAGGATCTGGCCGCTTTGCAAAAAGCAACTTTTGTTCAGATTACCAATGCAGGGATGAGCGAAAGCCATGCCCATGATGTATATATTACCAAAGAAGCACCCAACTATAGCCGCAAATAATCTGAAGGCGGATAGCGATAATGTTGATCAATTAAAACAGGAATGTTTTTGGGAATTCCCAATAAGACATTCCTGTTTTTATGTTTAGTGCATTGCTGTCAGGTTCCGGGACAGTGGTATTGGTTTTAAACAAAGCTGTTCTTAGCCCATTAACGGAGCTCACTGAGCAGACTGTCCAGATCCAGATGACGGGTATACATGTTAATGCCGCCATCTGCAGTTCTGGGCCATACTTCCCTGGGCTTATCCCAATATAGCTCCACTCCATTCCCATCCGGATCGTCCAGATAAAGCGCTTCAGAAACACCATGGTTAGCGGCACCGGTTAAGGGATAAGCTGCCTCCACTAGTCTTTTATAGATGATGGCCAGGTCCTTTCTTTCTGGATAAACAATGGCCGTATGAAATAAGCCTACCCCATATTTTGGGGCGGGCGGAGCGCCCAGACTTTCCCAGGTATTTAATCCGATATGATGATGATAGCCTCCTGCAGAAACAAATGCTGCCTGATTGCCGTAACGCTGGGTTAATGAAAAGCCCAGCAGACCCTGGTAAAAATCCAGGGCTCTTTGTAAATCGGAGACTTTTAGATGGACATGTCCGATTTGTGTGCGGGCGGGAACGGTATAAGGATCCATATTGCTATTTGAAAATTTTAAGGGTGAAGGTAAGCTGTTACGGGCTTAAAGTTACGAAGCCGTTGCAGAAAAGAGCACAGAGATTGCAGGATGGCCGTTTTACCCGACTCTTTTGTATCAATACCGTACAGAAACTGTTCGTTATTGATACAGTTGGTGATATTTTAAATTTATAATAGATTTAAAATTAGTATGTTAGTTGTTGGCATATTTTAAGCAATCTTTTTTTCGCTATTTTGAGTTATTCCTGGTAGTTTTTATTATTGACCTGTTAATGATCGAGTATGCAACTGTTTAAAAGAAATCTGCTGATTGCCTTTAGGAATTTTAAAAAAAGTAAAGCTACGACGGCCATCCATATATTGGGACTGGCGGTAGGTATCAGCGCTTCACTGGTAATATTTCTGATTGTTCGCTATGATTTTAGCTTTGACAAATGGGAGCCGGAGGCTGACCAGATTTACAGATTGTATACCCAAACGGGTACGGAAGGCACGAATGCTGGTGTTAATCTGTTGGCTCCTGATGCCATCAGGCAAAATGTAACCGGAATCAGTCATGTAGCCCAGGTATGTGCGGCTGATTTTTTAAATTATGCAAAGGTTCAGACAAAAGCAGACTGGAAAACGGTGTCGGATTGGGGGGCTACCGTCTTTGTGGATGCCAATTATTTTAATCTTTTTCCCTATCAGTGGCTGGCAGGAAGCCCCGGGGTTTTAAACGAACTCAATACCATTGTACTGTCCACCTCGGAGGCAGGGAAATTCTTTCCCGGGGTAAATTATAACGAGGTAGTAGGAAAGGTCATCAGTTTTGATGATTCCGTCAATGTAACGGTCAGAGGTATCGTACAGGACCAGAAACAGCATACCGATTTTAAGTTTGATAATTTTATATCCCTTTCAACTTTTACCAAGACGCCGCTTATTAATAGCTATGGAACCATCTCCTGGTCTTCGGTCAATGGGTACGCTCAGTGTCTGGTACGGTTAGTCCCCGGAGTAAATCCACAGAAAGTGGGTAAACAGATTAAAGATTTATATTTAGCCAATACAAAGGACCAAAAGGCTAAATGGCGTCAATTAGGTGTATTGCAGCCGCTGTCTGATGTACACTTTAATATGAAAATTGATGGCAGGGTCAGTAAGTCTTCCTTACTGAATCTAGGAGTTCTTGCCTTATTGTTACTGCTTTTGGCAGCCATTAATTTTATTAACCTGTCAACTGCTCAGTCTACGCTCAGAGCCAGAGAGATCGGTGTCAGAAAGAGTTTTGGCAGCAGTAATAAAAAAATTATTTATCAGTTTTTGACGGAAACGTTCGTATTAACGGTACTGGCTACAGTGCTGGCACTGCTCCTTGCTCCATTTTTACTGCATGTCTTTAAAGGCTTTGTACCCGATGGTTTAAATATGAAGGATATGTTGAACCCCGTGGTATTGCTGTTTTTGATGATGACCATTATCCTGGTGACTTTTTTGGCTGGATTATATCCGGCTTTTGTGCTGACTCAATTTAAGCCGGTTGAGGCGCTTAAAAACCAGACGACAAAGAATGGCAAAACCAGAAACGCCACCCTCAGGCAGGTATTAACCGTCTCTCAGTTTGTAATTGCTCAGATCTTTTTGATCGTGGTAGTCGTCATAGGCAAACAGATACATTTTATGATGAATAAGGATCTGGGGTTCAGAAAAGATGCCATTATCTCCTTTTATATTCCGGATGGTTTTACGTTGGGTAATAAAAGCCATAAATCTGTATTATTGAATGATCTCAGACAGGTGAACGGCATTCAGGATATCAGTATTTCTACAGGGATGCCCACAAGAAATGGCTGGAATACGACCTCTGTTGATATAGTCAGAAACGGGAAGAAAGAAAATTTTGATAATATCCATACCAGGAGTGTTGATGACAGGTATCTGCCGGTTTTTGATCTCAAATTACTGGCGGGTAAGAATATCCAGGTAGATACTTCCAGTAGGATGGGACAGGTAATGATCAATGAAACTTTTATGCATCAGCTCAATGTGAAAGACCCAAATCAGATCATCGGCCAGTATATGTTTGGTGGCGGTGCCGATACAGCCGTAATTGTCGGTGTATTGAAAGATTTTACGACGCAGAATCTTCATTTTGCAATTAGCCCGACCGTTGTTTTTGCCGATAACCACTCTTATGGGTATATGATGTCCATTTTATTGGATCAGAAAAGACCCGATAGCTGGCCTGGTATTATTGCAACCGTAGAAAAGAAATATAAAACCTTTTACCCCAATATAGATTTTAATTACAGCTTTTATGATGAGAGTCTGGAAAAATTATATAATGCAGATCAACGACTCTCCACCTTGCTGATGTGGGCGACCGGTCTTGCTATCTTTATCAGCTGCCTGGGATTACTGGGTCTGGTGAGCTTTATGGCGAATCAAAGAACCAAAGAGATTGGTATCCGTAAAGTACTGGGGGCCTCCGTAGGAAGCATTATTGGTCTGCTTTCCAGAAGTATGGTCAAGCTGGTCCTTCTGGCAGCAGTTATAGCATTCCCCTTTGCCTGGTATTTTTCCAATAAATGGCTCCGTGACTTTGCTTTCAGAACCAAAGTAGGGTGGAGCATCTTTTTCATTTGCGCTGCAGGGATGCTGTTGATTGCGCTAATGGTACTATGTCTTAGAACGCTGAAGGCTGCCAGGGCAAATCCGGTTCAGAGTCTGAGAGATGAATAAAGCCCATGCTATTAAAGCAAAGGAGTGGAGACGCTTCACAAGGTATGCGCCATAGAAAAGGAGCAGCTTTTGACTGCTCCTAATCCCCATTTTGAAAGTGCTCAGTCAGCACACTTGCTTAATGGTAAAAGAAAAAACACTTTTGATTAATAAGGAGATAAAAGCCACCCATTTACTATCCGGAATCTTTAAACGACTGTGGTACGGATTCTCTTTTAGATAGAATTTGTATGATTTCATCAATGTGAAAAGGCCTGTATTCCCCCAATAACCTATAAGCACTGTCTATTCCAACATCCATACTTCTGCCCCATGCTTTGTTGGGGTGTCTGTCAATTGCGTCATGGCTGTGGCCATAAAGGTGAAAATGTCCTTTATGCATATGGTGCCAGACACGCATGGCATAATGACAAAGCAAAAATATATGACCATGATAATTGAGTTCCATCATATCCGAAAGGGAGCTGAACTTGTCATTATATTTCTCTATTTTGGTGTCATGATTGCCGATGATGTGATGTAGATTCCTGCAAACAATACGGTCCCTTAACTGAGGGATAAAAGTGTGATTTTTAAAAACAAAATCCCCCAGATTAATCATAATGTCATCATGACCGACATGCTTATTGATCTGGTCAATGATATGATCCGTCATTGTAAACTCGTCTTTAAAATCCCGGAAACCGGATTCCCAGACAGTTCTGTTCGGCCCGCTGATATTTTTATGCAACAGGTGAAGTCATAGGTCCGAGGTAAACCAGATATTTCTGGCACCCTCGGACGCATTTATTTTTAGGTGAAACATTTTCTATTGTTTTTGTGATTAATAACTTGATGGATACAATTAGCGGTGTTATCCAGTTTTATGTATGGCGTTCAGTTGTGTTAATTGTCCTCTTCCATATCTGCAAGCTGTTTGTCCTGAGCTCCTGATTCATATAACTGAAATTTCCTGGATTTGATTTTAAAAGCCCGTACACAGGGATAGCTGTCCTGACGCAGGACAAACCCTTCTTCCGTTACCTGAGGATCTAATATCGAAGGCATATCCAGCAGGTGTTTATAAAATAACTCTTCCAGTGCCGGTTGTAAACTTATCTCATCCACCAAATCCGGTATTTCAATGTAATGGCGCTGCAGTAAAGGTGCCAGCATACCGTGATAAAATTCCGGCACCGTATCCAGACCTAACTGTGATGCTCTTTGTTTAACCTGAGACCAGCTCAGGTCAACTTCGATACCTTCCGGATTGATCTGGGTAATTCGGTAGATAAAAAGTTTAGGACCGGATAATCCATACGTATATCCCTGTTGGATAGCACCACCCTCAAAATCCGAACCCACTATTTCTGCATATATGGATTCTCCTTTATTGAGTTTGTCCTTCAGGCAGTCCTGGGCAACTTTTGTCCAAAGATCGGGCTTGAAAAATTTGTAATTATTGACTGAACCAAAATCTTTGGATTTAATCAGTCTTCTGGATCCAACCAGGTAGCTGTATTCACGGTCCTGGATATTGACACCCAGTTTTTTAAGGAATTTCTCCATCAGGTTCAGCCTGCGTTTGATCAGGGTATGAAATACCCTGATGGAAGTGCCATGGAGTTTGTGAGTAATGGTTACCTGGCTTAGTAAGCCCAGATGCTGACAGTTTTTTAATAACTGCGCCGTATCCGTGTGTTCGGGTGCAAATTTGGGATCTACCAGCGTCTGGATATCAAAGTTTTTAATTTTGACCGCACCTGAACTAAATCCTCTTTGCGGACGAATGAATTTCCTGCAAATAGACTGTCTATTGATGTCCGTAAAACTCTCCCCTATAGGGAGTAGGGCCGGATCAATCAGGTAGCCCAGGCTTGCCGCCGGAATGATAAAACCCGTTGAGATAATCCCTTTGAATTTAAGGGCTTTGACCCTGCCTGAATCTTCAAAAAATCCTGTTTTACTTGGATCCAGATTTTGCGGGGCATGACGAAATAGATTATTGTTGAATAAAAACTTCTGGTCCAGCACGCAACCTGATGGGAAAAACAGGTATTTCCCCGCTGAATCACTGGTTTTCTGAACCAGACAATCATTGCCCTGATAGGTAACCCGGACCAGATTGTCCAGACTGGGAACCTCTACCTTGGCAGGCAAGGATATAACCTGGGCTGTGTAGTTTTCCGATCCTTTCTGAATACTTAAATGCATACATTTTGTTTTAATACTTAAAAAATAGGTTTCTGGTGTAATGGCAGGTCTATTTTTTCGGTATTAACAGGCACTTTAATATAAAGCCTGATAATTAAATGGCTTGGTGGTAATGGCAGGTGTAAAAGGTAAGAAACCGGTGTAAGGTTATTTCAGGGTGTTTTTGGCAGGATGAACCGTTATGGGGTTAATGGCATAAGTCTGCCTCCGGGCATCCCGTGGCTTCTCTGTTCAGCGCTGCATTCAGTCTTTTAGAAAATTCTTTTTCACCGTCATCATAACTTAAAAACCAATCAATTCTTTGCATATACACATAGGCTATTCGAAGCTGTTTTAGCCCCTGTTCTAATTTTTCCAGCGTATCAGTCGTCATTTCTGGAAATTCAAAACGGTTGTCTTCTGCACCTGATCTGATTTTTTTAATGGTTTCTATACTGTTACGAAGCAAGGTGATGGCATCTAATAACCGACACTGATTGTATTCAAACAATCCTCCTGACATAATAATCCCAATTGATTTTTACAAATGATTCACTTTAAAATTCAAGTAATTTTATTTTCTATGGCACTTCTTCATATAACCAGTGCAAAGTAACTAAAATTCCCTGAGATGGCCGGAGTCTTTGTCCTATTTTTTTAAAAAAATACGCTGTTGCAGGTTTATATTTTTCTGCATGTACCTTTATGCTACATTTGTGTACCCAAATTAAATGGACAGGCATTGGGACGCCGCCGTTTATCAGGATGAATGCCCGCTTGTTAACCATATAAATATTTTTTATGAGTAACTCATACCGTAAAGCCATTGTAAGAGACAAACCGAGAAATGCTAAAAGAACTTCTTTATACTGGAGAACGATAAGAAGGAACATAAAAAATAAGGTTTCGTCTTTTAAAAACAAGTGGATGGATCCTTATCAATTTATTGAGTTGGATGAACTACCCAGGGATTTTAAGGATATTGAGTTTCTGGAGGATACGATACCTAGCCCCAAAGCCTTGATTAATGACTATAGCTACGAAGACTTCAAGTTGGATTATGAATTTGACAGGGGTCGGCAAAAGTGGGGTACCATGGCAGAAAAGTTCAGGAATAAATATAGGAGAAAATAATATATGAACCTCGGTGATTGCGATTCGTTTTATAATATCGGCTCACATACAAACTCCATTTGACGGAATTCTTTTTTATGCTACATTTGTGTTCCTAAAGATTAAAATAAATCTTTTTTCTAAAAGCGGAAGTAGCTCAGTTGGTAGAGCGGCGGCTTCCCAAGCCTCAGGTCGCGAGTTCGAGTCTCGTCTTCCGCTCAGAATTATTTGGAGTATAACCTCCCGGCAAGCATGCATGGCACCTGCAGCTTGCCGGCGGCTGATTGAAGGAAAATATTACAAGCAAAATTGCCGATTCAGCCAAACATATTTGAATTCAGGGAGTTAACCACTCCCGTGGATAACTCCCGATTTTATATTTGCCATTAAGACCTTATCTTCGCTGGCAAATGCAATTCAAGGATATTATAGGACAGCAGGATACCAAAAAGCAATTGGTAGAGATGGTTAACCGCAACCGGTTAAGCCATGCCCTGTTTTTTTTAGGCAAGGAAGGCACGGGGGCGCTCCCTCTGGCAATGGCCTTTGCCCAGTATATCCTTTGTGAAAATAAAACAGAAGGGGAGTCCTGCGGCAATTGCCCCTCCTGTAAAAAGGCATCGGGATTAGTGCACCCGGACATACATTTTTCATTTCCGGTCATCCCTAAAAAACCAGGGGATAAACCCATTAGTTCTGATTATCTCCCCGAGTTCCGGGAATTTATAAAAGGATTTCCTTACGGCAATGTATATGACTGGCTGCAATCCATCCAGGCAGAAAATAAACAGGGTAATATTACCACCGAGGAGTGTAATGATATTTTCAGGAAACTGTCCTTGAAAAGTTATGAGGGTGAGTATAAGATCCTGATCCAATGGATGCCGGAATACCTGGGCAACTCAGGCAATAAATTGCTCAAGCTTATTGAGGAACCCCCTGAAAAGACCTTATTTATATTAGTCGCCGAAAATGAAGAAAAAGTTCTGGGGACGATTTTAAGCCGGACCCAACTGGTGAAAGTGCCTATGCTGGATAACCAGCAGGTGGCCGCAGCCCTTGAGCAAAAGGCAGGCTTATCGGCGGATGAGGCCTTACAACTGGCGGCACTTTCCGGTGGCAACTACAGAGAAGCCATTCAACTCTCCTCCCATAACGGGGAAGACTGGCAGTCTTATTTAAGAGACTGGCTCAATGCCGTGATGCAGGGCAATAATATCCAGCTGGTTAAATGGATTGATGAGGTAGCTAAGCTCGGCAGGGAGAATCAGAAGCAATTTCTGTATTATTTTAACCATCTGTTGGGCCAGAGCATCCGGCTAAGGATTCTGGGTACGGAGAATTTTCCGATTTCTGAAAAAGATAAGGATTTTGCACTCAGAATCAATAAGATTGCATCGGTTAGCCAACAGGAAGTCATTGTAGAGGAATTAGATAAGGCCGCCTATTATATCGAGCGAAACGCCAATGCTAAAATGCTCTTTCATGCACTTAGTATTAAACTAAGGTATATTATTAAGCAGAAATCATTAATTTTGGCTGGTTAGCTAACAAATGTTTTCTGATTTGTTTCGCTGATTCTATATATATATATATTAACAATTTTAATCATCCGTTATCTGAACATACTAATGAAACAGGTAATGTCAAACATAAAAGAACATGGGTTGTGGAAGTTGTGGCACAAAGCCAAATGGCTGCAAAAGCAACGGCGGCTGTAGCACAGGGAGTTGTAACCGGTTAAATGTACATGACTGGTTGATGAATCTCCCGATGAGTGATGAGGAAAGCAGCTGTAAAATCGTCGAATTAAGTTTTAAAAACGGAAGCCGTAAGGACTTCTTCAGAAATAATTCCCTTCAACATTTTGAAAAAGGCGAATACGTAACCATAGAGGGCGTAAGCGGCTTTGACGTGGGTGAAATCAGCCTAACAGGCGAACTGGTCCGCGTACAGATGAAGAAAAAGGGTGTAAAGGAATTCAGTCCGGATATTAAAAAAATACTGCGTCGCAGCAGTGACCGGGATATAGAACTGTTCAAACAAAGCAAGGACCGGGAGCAACAGGTGCTGATGCGCAGCCGTGAAATCGCCCGTGATCTGAAGCTGGCCATGAAACTCTCGGAAGTGGAGATTCAGGCAGATGGCAAAAAAGCCACTTTCTTCTATACTGCAGATGAAAGGGTGGATTTCAGGGAAATGATCAAGGCTTATGCATCAGAATTTAAAGTAAAAGTAGAAATGCGCCAGATCGGCATCCGTCAGGAAGCCGGAAAGGTAGGCGGTATCGGTAGCTGCGGCAGGGAGCTTTGCTGCAGTACCTGGCTGACCGACTTTAAGAGTGTCAACACGACTGCTGCCAGGTACCAAAACCTGAGTATCAACCAGACGAAGCTCAGCGGTCAGTGCGGCCGTTTAAAGTGCTGTCTGAACTATGAACTGGATACCTATCTGGATGCGTTACAGCATTTCCCAAATAATGCAGATAAACTGGAAATCCAGCGTGGCAGGGCCACACTGGTTAAAAAAGATATTTTCAAGGATTTGATGTGGTATACCCTGCCCGATAGTAATAAACAATATCCACTGACGCTCAAAAGAGTACGGGAGATCCTCCGCCTGAATGCAGAGGGGGACCGTCCGGAAAATCTGGAAGCTGTCGAACTGGTGGGTAAAGCCCAGGAGATAGAGCCTAGCTTTGTGGATGTGGTCGGTCAGATCAGCCTGCGTTCCCTGGAGCGTAGTGACAGAAAACGCAAAAATAAAAGCCGAAATGAGCGTGGAGATAGAGGGACAGACCGTAATCAGGACCGCAACGACCGAAATAGTGAACGTGGCGAGCGTTCCGGCCGGCCTCAGTCATCCGGGGCCAATGGCAATGAACCGGTAAAGGCAAAAAACAGAAAAGATAGATTTGACCGCTCCGCAAATGACCGCAACGAAAGAAATAATGAGCGGGGGGGTAATGATAAGGAACGGCCGAATAAACCAGGTCGTGGTAACAATAACGGCCGGGGTCAGGGACCTCAGCATCAGCAGGATCGTCAGGGGCAAAACCAGGGACAGGGCGCTAAACCCGGACAGCCCGGCAAACAAAACAGAAATCCGCAGGGGCAGAAAAACGGCGGTGCTCAGCCTCAGCCAGGCGCTCCGGGTAACCAGGGGCCACAGGGAGGATCCCGCAAGCCAAAACCCAGAAGAGACCGGGAAGACCGGGAAAACCGGGAAGGGCGCAATAAAGGGGGTGGGGAGCATCCTCCGCAGACGACGCCTCCTGCCAACTAGTCCGTTTTAGCGGTTATTACCGCTGTATTTTATTAATAATTGGCCTCATAGTAGTTCCACATGGATTCATAGATCTGGCGATTGAGCTGGATATGGGTCAGACCGGCAGGGTCCACCGGAGGCAGGAAATGTAATTCAATGGTGCCAGGCAGTAAGTAAAAAGGCTTGCTGGCTGGCATCATTTTTTTAGTACCCAGGATAACGACCGGTAATATCGGTTTGCCGGTTTCTATGGCCAGCCTGAATGCGCCACTTTGAAATTTCCCCAGCGGCTGATGGGTTTTATTACGGGTGCCTTCGGGAAACAGTAACATATCCATGCCAAGGTCCAGGACTTTTTTCATTTCCAGATAGCTGTGCCTTTTACTCTCATCGCTTGTGCGGTCCACAAGGACCGAACCCCAGCGATAAATCCAACCGAATAAAGGAATGGATGCCATGCTTTTTTTGGCGATGGTTTTAGAAATACCCGGTAAAAAGGGATTGGTCACCATTACATCCAAAAAGCTGTTGTGGTTGCATACGACAATATAGTTCCGGTCTTTGCGGTAGTGTTCCATGTGAATCATTTTACGCCTGCAGCCGGTAAGCGCAAAAAATACGGTCATCCAGACCCTGGAAACGGCCTGTTGCCAGCCTGCTTTGCGTGGATCTTTAAGCCAGATGCACCTGCTCATAATAATCAGACAGGGAAGCATGGTCACAAAAAATACGATCAGTGCCCAGCCGGCCCAGATATGCCCGAATATATCTTTAAGTTTTTTTCTAAGCTTCAAGGTATAAGTGATTGGTTTGTAATATTAATCAGCTGTCCAGACTCCAGTCGATCGGGTCTTTTTTTTGGCCAACGAGTAGCTCATTGGTTTTACTGAAGTGCTTGCAGCCAAAAAAACCGTTATGCGCACTGAGTGGAGATGGGTGGGCCGATTTTAAAATATGATGCCTGGTTGGATTGATAAGAACCTCTTTTTGCTGGGCGAACCTTCCCCATAATATAAAAACGACGCCGGTATGAACCGCAGCTATTTTTGCAATAACGGCGTCCGTAAATTCCATCCAACCGATTTTAGCATGACTGTTGGCCTCCGCAGCCCGGACGGTAAGGGTGGCATTCAGCAGTAGTACGCCTTGCTGCGCCCAATGAGTCAGATCGCCATGCGTGGGTGTCTTTAGCCCGATATCCGTTGCTAATTCCTTAAAAATATTTTTTAAAGAAGGAGGAAGCGCAATCCCTTTATTGACGGAAAACGCCAGCCCATGCGCCTGTCCCGGACCGTGATAAGGGTCCTGACCTAAAATGACCACTTTTACTTTCTCAAAGGGCGTCTGTTCAAATGCATTGAAAATCAGGGGACCTGCGGGATAAATTGTTCTTTTTAACTCTTTTTCAGCCTTTAAAAAATCAACAATTCCTTTAAAATAAGGCTGTTCAAATTCTGAGGCCAGGACTTTTTTCCAGCTAGGGGCGATCTGTACGTTCATAAACCAAAAGTAGTTAATTCAACTGATTAAAGAAGCGGTGAGGGGCAATTGCTGATAACCCGACTCCAAAAGGGGGGACTTTGACAGGGTAGTTCCTTACAGGACATCCCCAGGGTTGACGCATTAAATTTTAGCCCCTGCTATCATTTCGAGCAGATAATCATTGTCCCAGGCGGCCATATTCCTTTTTCGCCTGGCGCTAATTCTTGTACCTCCCTTGTCTTTTTCACCCGGATTATGGTTTTTTATCAGGTTTAAAGCTACTTTGGTCATTAATGAGAAGTTCTGGGCAGCATTCCCCTCTCTTTTCTTGCTTTGGTCCTCTCTGAATGCAACATCCAGCGTCCAATGCAATTTATTTTCAATGCCCCAGTGGCTTCTTATATAACTGTTAAACTGCTCTGCGCTAGCATTCTTACTGCTGATATAATAGCGCACTGCGTCCTCCTGTTTACCCGATTTTTTATCTATTCGTTTACTTAGTACCATAATGATACAATATAATTGCTGCCATTCTTTTCGACTGCATACCCAGTCAAGATCATGAATTACTTTAGTTGTCCGTGTTTCTATACGACCATGACTCAATTCAACTTTTGCCTCGTATTCATCATCTGCCTTTACTTCCTTAAATGCATCTTTAATGTCATCTTCCAAGAACTCCTGATTACCTTTTACCGCTAATACGTAGTCCCCTTTGCCGGCAATTATCTTTTTGGCGATTTCTTTTTGTGTCCCCATGGCGTCTATCGTAATAATAGCCCCGTCAATAAAGAGCGCATCCAACAGCTTTGGAATTGCCGTGATTTCATTACTCTTTTCGTAGACCTTCTGTTGACCCAGAACCAGATTACTTTCATTACACCAGGCACTGACCATGTGGATAAAACTACCTTCACTGTCTACACGGCTGCCACGCAAGCATTTACCATCTATGCTGATAACCCGGTCATTCAAGGTGCTGGCTATCGAGGAAACCCACTCACTGAAACATTGCTCTAAGGCTGCACTATCTGCCTTGGCAAAGAAACGGTTAAAAGTATCATGGGAGGGGATGCCTCCCGAGAGATCTAAAAACTGACCAAGCCATCGCTGTTTCTTTATCCCGAAATCTTCTATGTCATACCAACTCTCAGCTCCACTTATAATCGCTGCCAAGGTTATTGCAATAATGGTGTCTAACTTATGTACTTGTTTTCGTTTCATCCGGTGGTCTTTGTAACCACGAAAATAGGTTAAAGGGGCGCTTGTCATGGTTTTACCTACAATGAAAGACCAAATAATCTAACAAAACCTCTCATGTGAATAAAAACTCTAATATTAGAGCCAAATACACAGGAACCCTCAAATGTGGATAACTCAATAAAATAATTTTAATGCGTCAGCCCTGA
>NZ_FNQY01000039.1 GCF_900107765.1 Arachidicoccus rhizosphaerae
TGTTTGATCATTAGACTGCCAAGGACGAGTCGCCCACTGAGAGGTTTTCTCCCTTCCGCAGAGCTGAATACTTTATCGTATACACCAACGATCCGGTCCCAGGGAATATTCCTGGCAAGGAAAACCCACCGGTTATTCAAGTCCAGCTGCTGCTCGAATGGGGTCTCAAAACCCTCGAAACTTAGCTGGTTGGGACTGCTATAAACCGGAGATGGTGCACGCTTTTTATAACTTCCACGCATAAAACCTTGCACTTTTTTAATGAAAAATCCACTGAAACCTCAATTTACATATAATTTGGCAGTTGTTCAGCAGACTCTAAGTAAGGTTCCATATAGCCCTTTGCCTTAATTTGATTCAGTGCGTCCTGCGCATTGCCATCAAGTTTAAGTTCCATTACATAAATATACTCCGCTGTTTCCACCAGCAGATCGCACCTGCCTTTAGCGCTATGCACTTCAGCTTTTACGTCCAGGCCTACCAAAGTGAAGGTAGTTTGCAAAATACCATTAAATATGGCCTCCTGGTCCGCATTCCAGGCTTCATAGGTTATGCCGGCAAATAACGCATTAATAGCGGCTATAAATGCGTTTATATCCCTAATTCTTAACGTACCAGCAATATTTGCATATAATGGTATGGACTGCGTAGGATTAACCCCTCGGTAGATGCTCAGTATCGCTTCCAGCATATTCCCTTTGACTTCCCGGTTGGGATAGCCCAGTTCATAAACGCCCCCTTCGGTAATATGCTTAATGGTCAGGTAGCCAGACTGAAACAAAATAGGTGCTAAGTTGCCCGGGTCTACTTCAAAGTTCATCAAAGCTCGCTCTCCTGCCTCAAGATGCTCCACTTCCCTGAATGTATTTTTTTTAAGTAAGGCCACCAAAAAGCTTGGAGTACCAGACTGATACCAATAGTCTTTGAACTCCCGTTTTGCCATAAAATGGAGCAAGGAAAAAGGATTATAGACCCAGGTTTGCATATCCCAGGTATATCCATTGTACCAAGTCTTAATTTGATCTAGGATATCAGGTGTATCCTGCATCATTTCGGCTATCTCTGTAGCAAAATAACTTTCCAATTCCTGCTGGGTAATACCGGCGATGGCACTAAACTGATTAGATAAACTTATATTATCCAGATTATTGAGATCAGAGAATATACTGACCTTAGCATACTGCGTGATTCCGGTAATAAAAAGGAACCGAATATCGTCAGCACTATCACCCTTTAAAACCGAATAAAATTCCTTCATGACAGACCGGTTCTGATCCATGATCTCCGGCTTGGTTATATAGTCGGTAATCGGCTTGTCATATTCATCAATTAAAATTACCACCTGTTGCCCATATTTCTTAGCGGCCACCTCAATCAATTCTGCAAACCGGTCCTTAAGACTAGTGAACGAAAGTTCTATATCTAAAGACTTTGCCTTTTTTGCGAGCGCCTGACTAAGCGCCTCTTTCAACCCCAACTCTTCATAAGACACATCATTAAAACTAAGGCGGATGACCGGATAGCGGGTATTCCAGTCCCAGTGATCATAGATCCAGAGCCCTTCAAAGAGCGCTTTATTGCCACTGAACAGCTCCATCAGGGTGCTTACCAGTAGACTCTTGCCGAACCTTCTGGGGCGGCTAAGAAAATTATACCTTCCAGCTTGAATCATCTGGTAAATTAACTCTGTCTTATCCACATAGACCGCTCCGTCCTCACGAATGATGCGAAAACTCTGCATGCCTAATGGATATGTGCGTTTCAGTACTGACATATAACGAAGATACGAAGATTTTATGGTTGGCCAATCTTTAGCCCCCTGCCTGCGGCCACTCCGCAAAAGTAACAAATACAGCTTCTGCTATGCGGTAACTGTCAAAAGGGATTCCATGGAGGTGGACAAACTGCAGGATTTTATTTTTAAGAAAAAAGGAAAGTTTAATGATCCGTTTGCTCACCAGGTATCCCATGCAATCAACTGAATATTTTCAGTTTTCAGGGACTCCGATCAAAAATTTTTCTTATTTTTGAATAGCAGTTTTACTTTATTTTATCCAACTTAAATCCATGATTATTGGATTACGTGAAATCCTGTTGCTGCTGGTTTTACCTTTGGTGGTCATGATGATATTTTCTTCCTTTAAAATGATCGACCAGCAGTTGCAGGCTAAAAAGCTATCCAAAACCAGCAGTCTTTGTTACCGCTATCTGGCTATCATCTGTCCGCCCCTGGCTTATATCATGCTTAAATTGCAGCGTTAAATACCGTAAAGCTGTTCTTTATCCCCGTCAGCTAAAATCGTTCTTTAAGAAAATTTCAGGTGTATCCAACTTAAAAAAAGCAGCAGAAAACCCGGCGTTAAACCGTTTTTTCTGCTGCTTTTTTATCATACTAAAGCTGTGCCTGTAACCGTTTATTTTAAGATCTCAGCCAGTTTGGCTTCCAGATCCTCACCTCTTAAATTATGGCCGATGATCTTGCCATCCTGATCCAACAGGAAGTTAGCAGGGATCGCTCTGACACCATACTTGCCGGCAGGTTCAGATTTCCAGCCTTTCAGATCAGAGACCTGTGTCCAGGCGAGTTTGTCATGATCAATGGCTTCTTTCCATTTAGACGCATCTTCATCCAAAGACACGCCCAGGATGGTAAAGTTTTTATCCTTGTATTTATTAAAGGCTTTGACCACATTCGGGTTTTCTGCACGGCAGGGACCGCACCAGCTGGCCCAGAAATCTACCAGTACATATTTACCTTTAAAAGAAGACAGGCTGACAGGGTTACCGTTCACATCATTTGCGGTAAAATCAATAGCAGGTTCACCAATAGCGGTAGCTTTCATCTTATCTAACTGCTCGCTGATTTTAGCGCCGGTAGCGGAATGCTGAATAGCGGTATCCAGACCGGTAAACATTTTATTCAGATCTGCATATTCAGTGGAATACACCAGACTTCTTAACAGATTTAAGCTGATATAACTTTTAGGGTTTGCCTGAATGAATTTTTTAGAAGCAGCCTCTCTTTTATCGTTCAGATCGTTGGCCTGCTTTTCAATAGCTGCCACGGCAGCGGTATCGTTTTTCATGCGGGCAGTCTGATACTGCTGAAACAGGGTATCTTCCTGATCGTTGAGCGGCTTTAAGTCTGCCTGGAATTTATCCCACTGCTCCTGTGTAGGAGAACCGGTGATTCTGACCGTGCTCAGCGAATCGACATTCCCTTTGATGGAGATGGCGGCATTCTCTACATATAGATTAAAACCTCCTCTTCTGTCTTGCAGATAAATAGAAGCCATTTTAGGCTCTTCCGCCTTGCCGGTAAAGGTGAATTTACCTGCTGTCACCTTTGCAGAGTCTACAACCATGGAATCTCCCGCGCTGGTTCTGAAATATATCATTGAGTCCTTCAGTCCGGTAATATCCCCATTTATTGTATAACTGTCCTTAGGTGCCTGGTGGCAGGCAAAAAAGCCCAGCGTCATAGCGGCCATAGCCCCTGCAATAACACGTTTGTTCATGCGAAATTTTTAGTTATTAATTGATTAATTTCGTGAAGGTAGAGAAAATAATGTGTACAAGAAAGGATTCAGTTCATTATTTTCGCTCTATATTCGTCCACTAAACCGTTTTGTACATGCAGAGTAGACGCCATGCATTATGGCTATTATTTATATGTTTTATGTTCACGGCCAGCTCTTGCGGCATTTACACATTTAACGATGTCAGCATACCGCCGGAAGTTAAAACCGTACGGATCGGCTTTATTGAAAATAAAGCCCACTATATCAACCCCAGTCTGAGTGCCCAGCTGACAGATGCATTTGTTAAAAAAGTCAATAGCCAGACCAAACTGAAGCGTATAGACGACATGAATGCCGATTATGTCATCAACAGCGTCATCAGACAATACGATGTGACCACCTCCGGGGTCAGCAGTTCCAACCAGGCCAGCCTGAACCGACTGACGGTCGGCGTGCACATGACCCTGATTGATAACACCAAACATGAAACCCATGAATATGATGTGAGCAGTACCTTTGATTTTAGTGCCAATCTGTCGCTGGCCCAGGCAGAGGCTTCTTTGATGACTCAGATTCTCAAAGATATTCCGGACGCCATGTTCAATAAGGTATTCTCCAACTGGTAGTCTTCCTCTGGGGTCTTCTCGGCCTGATTGATTATATTTGAAATCTCTACCGGCCTTCAGATGGACGATTTCCATAACCTAAAGCCTATGCAAGCAGAAAAAGAATTAATAGCGCAACTTACCGGCAAAGCGGGTCTGGCAGATACCCCACCCGGCCACTGGGAAGCCCTGACCCGGCAATATCCGGCTTTTAATCTGGGGTATTACTTTTTGTCCAAAGCACAGCCGCCCGCCGGTACCGACAGTAAAAGTAAGCAGGAAGCTTTACAAAAAAGCAGGCAGGCCGCTGCCCTGCATTTTAATGATATCAGATGGCTGGACTACCTGCTCCAATCAGACCGGGTAGAAAAACCTGAAGTCGGGGCGATTCCTGCTACCGCTAAAAGTGAACCGGCACCGCCCATCAAGACCGGGACCATCCAACAGCCAAATCAGCAGTCCGGCCTCAGCGCTGAAGTAGCTGCGACAGGTTCGGCTACTGCGGCTACCGGGGAAGAAGGACTAACTATTGAACCGGCAGAAAAGGCGGCAGCAGCGCCGGTCGCCAGTAATGCTCAGGCAGATACCCAGGGTTCAGAAGCAGCAGCAGATACACATACAGATACAGAACTGGCTTCCGACAGCGACAACGGACGGCTCAGCCAGGTACTCAGCCAACAGCTGGCAGCTTTTAAAAAACCGGTCTCCAGCGATGCCCGGCTGGAAGTAGAAAGGGACCCCCTATATAAAACAGATTATTTTGCCTCCCAGGGAATTGCCGTTCTCAAAAGCCTGGAGGGAGACGGTCTGGGTAAAAAAGTACGAAAATTTACCGACTGGCTCAAGGAGATGAAACAATCTCCTACGAATGCCGGCGTACCGCAGCTCAATACCACGCCGGAAGAAGAGGCCCAGGCGGCCCAAAAGGCGGCTTCTTCCTTAAAAAATGAGCCAATCTTCACCGAGTCAATGGCCGAAGTCCTTGTCAGTCAAGGCAAAACAGAGCAGGCACGGGATGTTTATCAAAAATTAAGTTTGTTATATCCCGAGAAATCCACTTATTTTGCGTCCAAAATAGATTTATTACAATAATTTAAACATAATTTATGGCTTTACTGTTCTTTATACTGGTCATCATCGTTTCTATCGTTCTGGCCTTTTTTGTACTGATTCAAAACCCAGAAGGTGGCGGACTTTCCGGTTCCATCGGTGGTTTCAGTAACCAGATTATGGGGGTAAAGAAAACCAATAATGTCCTGGAAAAAGGAACCTGGCTGTTTGCCCTGATCATTGGTCTGATGTGCCTGTTCTCTGTCGTACTGTTTACCGGTTCACACAGCGGCGGCGGTGCGCTGGATCAGTTAAACACCAATGTAAAAACACAGACCGCGCAGCCCGCTCAGGCACCTGCTCAAAGTGCGACGCCCGCTGAGGCGCCTGCCAGCCAGCCTGCTGAGGCACCTGCTAAATAAGCGGTTAGCTAATTCATACAATATTCAGTCCCCGTCTTTTATAGGCGGGGATTTTTTCGTTAATTTGCAGATGGCACGGCCCTTGAAGGATGACAGGGTAACAACTAAACATATACCATGAAAATAATCGGGAGGATTTTTACTTTTATTATCATCGTTGGGCTGATTATAGGCGCCTATCTGACCTTTGCCCGCAATACGACCTTCAACGGGCCGCAAAAGCATCTGTTTATCCGCCCGGGAGGGGGAGATCCGGCCCTGCAGGTGACCCAGCAGCTAGCCACCGGCAAAATCATTGACAATGTCAAAGTCTTTGAATTTCTGGCCCCTAAAATGAAAGCCTATCATAACCTGACGCCGGGAAGGCTGACGGTCCCTAAAGGCACCAGCGTCTATGGCCTTATTAAAATACTGAAAGCCAATCATCAGGACTCCGTTCATTTTACCATCAAACGTGTCAGAACCAGAGAAGGGCTGGCAGCCATGATGGGTAAAAACCTCATGACGGACTCCGCCTCCACCTACATGTACCTGAGTAGTAACGATTCACTCAGACAGTTCGGCGTGGATACGTTTACCCTGAATACCTTACTGATCCCGGGCACTTATAACCTCAAATGGGAATATACCACGGGGCAGGTCTTAACCATCTTTGCAGCTGCCAAAAAAGCGTTCTGGGAAAGAAACAACCGCGTTGCCAGGGCTGCCGCCCTGGGGCTTACGCCCGACCAGGCGACCACGCTTGCCTCCATCGTAGAGGATGAAACCATGAAAGACAGTGAAAAAGATACCATTGCCAGTGTGTACTTAAACAGGCTGAGAGCCGGCATGGCACTGGGCGCAGATCCTACCATTAAATACGCGCTCAGGAATTTTGAACTTAAACGTATTGTAAACCAGGACCTTAAAGTTCAATCTCCTTACAATACCTATATCAACAAGGGACTGCCGCCAGGGCCTATCTGTACACCGGACAGCGTAACGATTGAGGCCGTGCTGAATGCCCCTAAAACTGATTATATGTATTTTGTGGCGAAGCCTGATTTTGGCGGTTATCATAACTTTAGTAAGGATTATACAACGCATTTACAACTGGCGCAGCAGTTTCATGATGCGCTGGACAAAAAAAATATTAAATAAAGCAAGACCCGGGACGGCATAACTGACAGGGCTTAAAACCTGCCGCACCACTGCTTTCCCATCCTGCCAACCCTACAAGTCACTTATTTTTGACACCACTGGAAACCAAAATATTAAACTCTGGGCCGCTCAGGCTACTCAAAAAATGGCTGAAAGCCGTTCGGGTACCGGGTGCGCCTTCCGTTAATTTCTATGAAGTCGTCAAACTTTTTGTCGACCAGGTCAATAAAGAAGGCTTAAATGTCCGGGCGGGCGCCATCTCTTTTAATCTGCTGATCGCGATTCCGGCCTGCCTTTTATTTATCTGTACCCTGATCCCCTATCTGGCTAATTCCTCCATGTTTTACAGAGAATTGCAGCAGCTGGTCCTTAGCCTGACCCCCAATGTAGGCGCCCGGGCGCTGATGCTCAAATTTCTGGAAGATATTTTCAGCAAGACTAAGAACGGGCTTTTATCGCTGGGCTTTATTTTTGCGATCTTTTTCTCTTCCAATGCCATGATGGGCATTATCAGAACCTTTGACCGATCCTTAAAGCAAAGGGCTCAGACGAATTTTATCAAAAAGCGGCTCAGAGCCATGCGCCTGACCATGATTTTGTTTTTAATGTTCCTGGGCACCATGATCATCTCCATGGGACAGGGCATGTTCTTTCACCGCATCATGGCGCTCCTGCATATCCATAATGAGCGGGTGCAGAGCCTGATTCGCAACCTCAGGTGGATAGTCATTGTTGCGCTTTTCTTTTTCAGCATATCGGTTATTTATAAATACGCCCCTACCCTGGATAAACATAAGAGAAAAAAACTGTTTTCCCTGGGTTCGGTCATTGCCACCGGCCTGTTAATCACCAGCACTTCTTTATTCTCTTTCTGGGCGCAGAACTTTTCCAATTACAGTAAGTTTTACGGCACGATCGGATCGGTGCTGGTCATTATGATGCTGTTTTTTATCAATTCTTTTGTGCTGTTAATCGGCTATGAACTGGATTTAAGTATTGAAACGCTTAAAGAGAAGCACCGCAGTGAGCAGCGTCAGGCGGCTTTAACAGCGCCAGCTCCTCCTAACAGTACGCTTTCGAAAGCTGCTTCGGACAGCCCGGACAGGCAATCCGAAGCTGATTTAAGACCGGGGCACTCCGGTTAACGAGCAGTCCTGCCCAATTAAACAGACACAACCTATCCATGGATATACCCAAAATCATAGATCGTCATAAACAGACGGCAGCCCTCCTGCTTCAGTCCTACGACCACAAGGAGCCGCTGCATTTATTTTTGAAAAAATATTTTGCGGCCCATAAAAAACATGGCTCCAAGGATAGAAAATATATTACAAAACTGCTGTACAGTTATTTCAGGCTGGGCAAAAATATCCAGGTTTTACAACAACAGGTCCCCTTGAATGTGGCTCTGGACATCAGTTGTTTTATAACAGAAAATATAGCACTGCCGGAATTTATAACAGATTTATATAGCGGCGATGCTGTAAGTAAATCCAAAAAGCATCAGGAGCTTACGGAGCCTGAAGACCGTTTTGCCCTGGTAAAAACACGGTATACCGACCTGGAAGAAAAACGCCTCTTTCCCTTTCAGGCAGCAGTATCCAAGGGGCTGGACAAGACCGCTATCGCTTACCGGTTACTGCATCAGGTGGATGTTTTTCTAAGGGTCAGAGTAGAGACCGGTATTCAAATGGAAGCCATTACGGAAAAACTCTTAGCGGCAGCCGTCCCTTACAGGCAGCTGAGCGGGACCTGTATTTCGGTCCCAGCTGCCACGCCCACTGATCAGTACCTGGCCATCAACCGGGAAGTAGTCATCCAGGACAGCAGCTCCCAGCAGATGTCGCAGTTCATGGAGCTGGCCTTAAAAGAATTAAGCGTTCAAAAATTAAAAGGCGGAGCCGGACGCGGCCCCCTAAAAATATGGGACTGCTGCGCTGCCAGCGGCGGTAAGTCCATACTGGTAAAAGACCTGGCTACTGCCCTTCAGCTTCCCGTTAAATTAATGGCCACCGATATCCGGCCCGGGATTTTAAAAAACCTGGAAACCCGGTTCAAAGCAGCAGCCATCACAGGTTATCACCAGCAGGTGGTGGATCTTACACGCCCCGGCCCACTGCCCTTCCAGGGAGATTTTGATCTGATTGTCTGTGACGCCCCCTGCTCCGGCTCCGGCACCTGGGCGCGTAATCCGGAGCAGATCCAGTCTTTTGAAGAGCAGAGCCTGGAAGACTATTACCAAAAACAGACCGCCATCGTACGCAAGGCCTGGTCCAGGCTCAGACCTGGGGGCTATTTTCTGTATATGACCTGTTCTGTATTTGAAAAAGAAAATGAACAGGTCAGCCGTTATATCGCTTTAAACAGCGGTATGGAGCTCCTGCTGCAAAAAGTGGTGACAGGATTTGCACAAAATCAGGTTTCTATGTTCGGGGCTTTGTATACTCGAAAAAAATAGTGTTACTTTGCCTCACGAGTATTCAATTATTTGTATGCAGAAAACCTATAAAATATTATCGTATCTTAAAAACAAGTATATCATCGCCGTACTGGTATTTCTGGTGCTGATTATCTTTTATGACCGCAATGATATTTTTGTGCAGATTGACAGAGCCAAGGAAGTGAATACCCTGCATCAGAGCAAGGCATTTTATCAGCAGGAAATAGAAAAAACCAACAAGGAATTAAACGCGCTGGAGTCCAGTAATAATGCCATTCAAAGATATGCACGTGAACATTTTTTCATGAAAAAGGATAATGAAGAGATTTTCATTGTAGACTCCGTGGCGCCGGCTCCTAAGCCCTAAAACACCCTGACAGTGACCTTTTCAAGGTTTATCTCCCTATTTTTTACGACCACACCCGGAAAATTTTATAGTATTTTTGTAGTTTTTCAGCTACAAAATAAACAATATCGGCACTGTTTTAGCGTTTTGAGTTAACAACAAATCGCTAGGTATGGCTAAACTTTACACTTCTTTATTCTCTTCGCATTTAATGAGTGCTACGGGTTCTGCGACAGGCAAAAAACAGTCAGGTCATAATAATCAGACGGTTAAAGCAAGCATCTGCCCTATCCTTCCTGCCATTAACCGTTCGGACAAACCCTCTTTATTTGAAGCGCAGCAGCAGTTTTTGGATTTAATTGAACAATTAAGCTTATTTTGCCCCTGTCCCGAGACGCTGAATAATATTCTGAACTATGCCACAACAAAATTAAAAGGCGGCGCAACGGAAAAAGAAAAGGACGATACTAATTATGACCCGCAAGCAACGCTATCAGTTTGTAATTGATTATTTTAAGCAGCATGCCCCGGATGCCGAGACAGAACTGCTGTATGACAACCCCTACCAACTCCTGGTAGCCGTCATCCTCTCGGCGCAGTGTACGGATAAAAGAGTGAATCTAACGACACCGGCCATTTTTCACAGATACCCTACTGCCCAGGCACTGGCGAAGGCAGATTTTGACAGCCTTTTCCCGTTAATCAGAAGTATATCTTATCCCAACAATAAAACCCGCCATTTAATTGGTATGGCAAGGATGCTGGTGGAAGATTTCAATGGTGAAATACCCATGACGGTGGATCAGCTGGTAAAGCTGCCCGGTGTGGGTCGCAAAACAGCCAATGTCATTACCTCCGTTGTGGATCAGCAACCCAATATGGCGGTGGATACCCATGTGTTCAGGGTGGCCGGCCGCATTGGCCTGACCCTAAAAGCCACTACCCCCCTGGCGGCAGAAAAACAACTCATTCAGCATTTCCCTAAAGAGCTGATACACAAAGCACACCACTGGCTGATCCTGCATGGAAGGTATGTATGTGTGGCCCGTAAACCTAAATGCGCGATATGTGGCATCCGCCCGGCCTGTAAATACTATCAGGCGCATCCCCTGCCGGAAGCGTGAAGCGGTGATGATTTAAATTAACCGTTTTACGCCCGGCTGCCCCCACTAAAGCGCAGATCCGGCGATCCTTGACCCTGTTCTGACAGGCAGCCTCCTTTTTATCCTGCCCCAATCTTTAACCAATCCTTAATAAAGGCGGCTGCGCCTTTATTATGTTCCCTGTCTCAGGTTTATTTTTTACATTTGGAATCTAAATTTTGCGCATGAAAGCGATCGTATTAAATGGCATTGAAGCTCCGCTGACGCTGTCAGAAGTGCCGGTGCCTGAACTGGAAGCGGATGAGGCGCTCGTTGCGCTCCGGGCGGCCGGCATGAATAAAAGGGACTGGTGGATCTATAAAGGACAGTACGCAGGTTTAAAATTTCCGATTATACTGGGTTCTGACGGCAGCGGTATCGTACAATCCGTAGGCGCCGGGCTGCCGCAAAGCTGGATTGGCCAGGAAGTGATGATCTATCCCGCTGCCGGCTGGGGAACGTCAGAGGCTCATCAAAATAAAGATTTTCAGATACTCGGCCTACCGGTAAACGGTTGTTATGCGGAGTTTGTAAAGGTTAAGGCTGATATGCTGTATCCTAAACCCGCTTATCTGGATTTTACCCAGGCGGCTGCCTTCCCGGTAGCCGGCCTTACCGCCTACCGGGCATTATTTGTCCGGGCAGGCTGGCAAAAAGGGGATAAAGTATTAATCAGCGGTGTGGGCGGCGGCGCCGGCACTTTTGCGCTGCAGTACGCACTGGCGGCAGGCGCAGAAGTATGGGTTACTTCCGGCAGCGCCGAGAAGATCCAAAGGGCCGTTAATATGGGCGCCCGGGGTGGCGCTAATTATAAAGAGTCGGGTTGGGCAAAGGCCTTACTGGCCGAGGCCGGCAGTTTTGATGTCATTATTGACAGTGCGCTGGGAGACGGCTTCGCCGATCTGGTAACGCTTGCCGGCTGGGGGGCCAGGATCGCCTTTTTCGGCGGCACGGCAGGCAATATTCCCCCACTGAACGGGCGGCCGATTTTCTGGAAGCAGATCAGCGTCCTGGGCACCACCATGGGTTCTCCCCGCGATTTTGAAGCGATGCTCAGCTTTATTCAGCAGCACCAGGTAAAACCGGTTATCGATGAGGTATTTACCCTGCAGGAGGCCGGCAAAGCCATGGAACGCATGAGTGAGGCAGGTTCCAAGTTCGGGAAAATGGTTTTAACCATTGGTTCTTAATTTTACGGCGGAAAAACCGCTTATACTAAGCAATTGATAAGTACATTTGCTGCTCAAAGATTTAAATCAATTCATGATACAAAGGTTTTTTAAGCGTAGAAGTAATGGTTCTCAGGCAGAAATGGCCTTTATTGATCATCTGGAAGAACTCAGGTGGCATATATTGCGTTCCCTGGTGGCCATCCTCATACTGGCAGTGGTCATCTTTTATTACCATGGCTGGTTCTTTGCCAATGTCATTGCAGGTCCGATCAACCCTGATTTTATCAGTTATAAGGCCTTTTGTAAACTGGCCGAATGGACGCATGTCAGCAGCCTGTGCATGGACCCGGTTGTGGTGGATATGCAGTCTACAACCTTTGGCGGACAGTTTCTGGGAACCTTCACCATTGCCTTTATCGGAGGCTTTATCGTGGCCTTCCCGTATATATTCTGGGAATTCTGGCGCTTTGTCAAGCCGGCCCTGAAAGAAAGCGAGCTAAAAAATACCGGTGCCGCCATCTTTTGGGTATCGCTGTTCTTTTTTCTGGGAGCCGCCTTCGGATACTTTGTACTGGGGCCCTTTACCTTTAACTTCCTGGCCGGTTTTCAGATCAGTGATTTACCGATGATGACCACGCGCCCGACTTTAAATGATTACCTCAATAATCTCTGCAATATTGTACTGGGTTGCGGGCTGGCATTTGAATTACCTATATTTGCCTATGTATTTACCCGCATCGGACTGATCACCCCTACTTTTTTGAAGGAAAAGCGTCGTTATGCAATTGTCATTATCTTAATTGTAGCCGCTTTTATCACCCCCAGCCCGGACTGGATCAGCCAGACCCTGGTCTTTATTCCACTGATGGCACTCTATGAAATCGGCGTCTTTGTCTCTAAACGTGCCGCCAGAGAGCTGGAACAAAAAGATAAAGAACTCTGGAGTTAACAGAGCGCCTTTCAACCTGAAATTGGAATGATACTTAAAACCCTATAAAGAGCCTTGGTTTCTTTTAAAACCGGCGCTCTTTATAGGGTTTTCTGCATTAAAGACTTTATGCTGTTGCCCTACAGCTTTTTTACCGGTAAAGCGTCCGGACTCTGCTGCAATAAAGTACGGATCTTTTTATGCAGTACCGGATGCACAAAATCCGGGGCTATTTCTGCGAGCGGATACAGGGTGAAATTGCGGGTATGCAGCAGCGGATGCGGCACCGTTAAATCAGGACGGGTTAAGTGGATGACTTCGTCATTATAAAACAACAGGTCAATATCTATTAACCGGGGCCCGTTTTTCATCTCCCGCACGCGGCCCAGTACCTGCTCAATATCCAGCATGGTGATGAGCATATCGGCCGCGGGCAACTCAGAGTCAACCAGCAGTACCTGGTTGATAAAATCCGGCTGCTCTTCCAGCCCCCAGGCCGCGGTCTGGTACAGGGAAGAGGCTTTGCTGACCGCGCCGACTTTTTGACCGATCAGCTCTCTTGCGTTTTGCAGATTTTCTTTAATCTTTCCTAAATTACCGCCTATCAGCAAATATGCGTGATTCATATATTATTTTTTAGCCTATAGGTCTGTTCCGGTGGAATGGCCTAACTTTGGGGTAGCCCTGTATAGATGTTATCTATATATGGCTACCCTTAAATATTAAATTGAGACAAAAATACAAGCACTCAGCCTTAATTGCCACAATTATTTGTTGCAAGAGGGTCGGGCAGCTCCATTAATTTATGATATGGTCAAATTTCTGAAGTTATTTGTTGCCGTTTTTATTTCCATGTTGGTATGTGGTTTTCTGTTGATCCTGATTGGTGTCGGTATTGTGTCTATGGCCAGCCATAAATCAGAAGTGTCCATAAAGGACAGATCTGTTTTAGTCTTAGACCTCTCCAAAGAGGTGAAGGACTTTGAACAGCCCAGCCTCTCTCTAAGCCTAAACACCAGCAACCTGACTTATTCCCCCCCGAATTTATACGAAGTACTCAGCATGATCCGTTATGCAGGCGACGACCCGCATATTAAAGCACTTTATATTAAGGGAAGTGAAAACACCAACGGCTTTGCCGCCAGCCAGGAACTGCGCCGGGCCATCGAGGCATTTAAAAAGAGCGGGAAAAAAGTCATTGCTTTCAGCCCCACCATGACACAGTCCGCTTATTTTGTGTCCAGTGCGGCTGACAAGGTCTATGTCAGCCCCGAGGGCGGCATTGACTGGAGCGGCATGGTGGCGCAGACCATGTATTATAAAGGCTTACTGGATAAGCTGGATATTCATCCGGAAATCTTCTATGCCGGTAAATTTAAAAGCGCTACGGAGCCTTTTCGCAGAACCGATATGAGTGATGCCAACCGGCAGCAGACTTCCATCTGGCTCGGTGAGATATATGGGCAGCTGTTAACCGGCATTGCCGAAAGCCGCGGCCTGGACCCGGATTCTTTGCATATGCTGGCGGACGAGGCTACAATCCGTACAGCCCATGACGCACTGAAATATCATATGGTAGACGGCCTGGAGTATGCAGATCAGGTGGAGGCGGAACTCAGAAAACTAACCGGCACATCCACGTCTGAGGACCTGAACCTGGTGAGTCTGGATAAATATAATAAGGCAGCTGATTATAAGGATTATTCCGGTAAAGACCGCATTGCGGTGCTTTATGCCCAGGGGGATATCACTTCCGGCAGCGACAAGGATGGGATCCAGGGGGAAAAATATGTCAGTATGATTCGTGATATCCGCAGCGACAGCTCTGTGAAGGCCCTGGTTATCCGGGTGAATTCACCGGGCGGCAGTGCCCTGGCCAGCGATCTGATCTGGCGGGAAATCCAGCTCACGAAAAAAGTTAAACCCGTGGTCATCAGTATGGGTAATATGGCAGCTTCCGGCGGCTATTATATCTCCTGCGGTGCCGATTATATTTTTGCCGAGCCTACTACCATTACCGGCTCCATCGGCGTTTTCTCCATCATGGGAGACGCGTCTGGCTTTCTTAAAAACAAACTGGGCATTACCTTTGACGCCGTTAAAACCGGTCCTCATGCCGACCTGGGATCCATCGCCCGCCCGTTGACGGATGTAGAAAAAAACTGGATGCAGGCCTCCGTAGACAGTGTTTATTACAGCTTTACCAGCCGGGTGGCCCAGGGCAGAGATACCTCCAGGGCATATATTGACTCCATCGGCCAGGGACATGTCTGGACCGGGCTGCATGCCAAACAAATCGGCCTGGTGGACGCCATCGGAGGACTTCAGGACGCTATTGACTATGCCGCTAAACAGGCGCACAGCATCTCTTACCGCGTCAGCAGCTATCCGGTCAGACAATCCATTTTAAGTCAGCTGTTAAATAGTGATGAGAATCAAAAAGAAGATATCGACATGAAGCTCAAAGCCGCAGGCATCTCTACTGAACTGACTGATTTTATCCATCAGACCCGTCAGCTGAAGGCGATGATGAATGAACCGCAGACCAGACTGCCCTATGAACTGCAGGTGCGGTAAAAAAGCGGCAGTTGCGGCAGCCAGTTATTTATAAAACACTGGTTGCCAAATACATAAATAAAGCACAGGTCAGACCCTGTCAGATAAGTTCCTTCAAAAAGAGCCGCGCTGACAGGGTTTTCCATTTGTTTTACCGTCTGTTGTAAGATTTCCCGGTCCTGGTTATTACCTTTGCGGGGCGCTGAAAGCTGCCTGCCCGGGTAATATGGAGCTTATAAAAAATACAAGCAACTGATTATCAGCCAGCAGACGGATGCACCTTTCAAATTGAAATAGTTTTTATGCAGGAGGCTTATTCTGTTTAAAACGTATATAAAAAAAGTCGGATCATTCTATGACAACCCATAAATACAGTCAGGTAAAAGCGATGCTGGCCATTGCAAGAGGTTCTTTTAAATCTTCTTTGCGCTCCCCTTCCACGGTCATTTTCAGTATCGGTTTTCCGCTGGTATTTATCCTGGCTTTTGCCTTTTTGGGCAACGGCTCGGGGCCCAGGATCAATATCGCCATCCACAGCGGCGCAGATACGACCGGTGAGGTCTACCAGGCGCTGAAAACCGCTCCCGGTATCCGCATCAAAAATGAACATGGCGAGGCGCTCAGTGAAGATCTGGAAAAAGGCCGTATTACGGCCATTGTTGATATACAGAAAACCGGCCAGCAAAACCCTTCCTATCTGATCAAACTCACCACTTCCTCCGCCGTAAACCCTTCCTCCGTGGAAGTATTGCAGTCCTATTTAAATGCGCAGGCAGATCAGCTGAATAAAAACTATTATCCGCATGCCGAAGCCATCGTAGGCGTCAGCGAGCAGGTAGAAAAACTGCCCGGCAGAACCTACCGCACCATTGATTTTATTTTGCCTGGACAGCTGGGGTTCTCCCTGCTGAGTGCCGGTATCTTCGGAGTGGCTTTTTTGTTTTTTAACCTGCGGCAGCAACTGGTCTTAAAAAGATTTTTTGCCACACCGATCAGCCGAACCTTTATTATCCTGGGAGAGGCCCTCAGCCGCGTCGTCTTTCAGTTGCTGGCTGCCATCGTGATTATCCTTATCGGTGTCATCTGCTTTAAGTTTACCCTGGTACATGGCTGGATCACTTTTATAGAAATTATGATCCTTAGCTTTATCTCTCTGATTGTCTTTATGGGCTGTGGATTTATTGTAAGCGGTCTGTCTAAAAGTGAGAGTACGATTCCGCCTTTCGCCAATATATTCACGCTGCCACAGTTCCTGTTGGCGGGTACTTTTTTCCCGATTGAGAATTTTCCAAAATGGCTGCAGCCACTTTGTAATATACTGCCTTTAACGCATTTTAATAACGCCATGCGGGATATTTCTTTTGAGGGAGCCAGTCTGATCAGCTGCTGGCCTGATATTGTCAATTTACTGATCTGGGGTGTCATTGTGTACGCCATAGCCATCAAGGTATTTAAATGGGAATAAGGCTTACCAGCTGCCGGAAAAGGTTATTTGACCGGAGCCTAGTAACTTTACTGAAATTCCGGGGGTAAAATTTATTGTTTATTATATCATTTGCATGAAGTATTTAAAATTAGCCGTATTCAGCATAGGCAGCCTGTTTTTACTGATAACCGGTATCGGTCTGTTATTCCCTTCCCAGGTAACGGTTATCCGCTCCGCCTCCTTTAATCAGCCGGTGGACAGCGTATATGCCATGTTGCATGACATTCAGCACTGGAAACAGTGGCTCTTTGACAGCACGCACCCCGTGCGGCGGCTGACAGCCAACAGCGCCGGGCCCGGCGCCGCCGTGCAGGTGGGCAACAGTAAAATTACCATTACCCATGACAGTGCTTATTATATCGAGTCCACCTGGCAGGGTGGCCGTTCCAATGATCAGATCTGCGGCTGGCAGCTTTCTCAAGATAAAAATACGCCAGGTACGCTGGTCCGCTGGCATTATACCCAGCATCTGGATTGGTACCCCTGGGAAAGAGTGGGTGCCATACTGAATGAAAAAATCCTCGGTCCTTCCATGGACAGCAGCTTTGCCCATTTAAAAAGGTATTTCGACGCTCAATAATATTTTTATAAATTTCTCAGGTCATCTCCTTGCAATAAATCCGGCGCTTATCTTTGAAAGGCGGGGTATCTTCCCCCCTATACAATCATCATTCAATGGATATGGCCTCCAATACCAAAAATAATCTACATACGGCAGACCAGCGCTGGAGCAGAAGAAGTTTTTTAAGCACCACGGTGGCTATGGGTCTGGGCACGGTGCTCTCTCCTATACTGGCAAAGGCTTTTTATTTCCCCTCGGACGATCTGGACGCTATTGTCCGGCGAACGATTGGTATTGATACCCATAATCATATTGACGTACCTTTAATCCAAACAGAGCTGCCGGGACCGTCGGTTCCTTTAGCGGCTTCCTTAACCGCTTCCGGGCTTTCTGCCATCTGTATGACTTTTGCCGTAGATTATGTCAGGCTGACCTATGAAGGCCAGGCCTATGAGCGTTTTCTGACAGGGCTGGACGCCATGGACCGGGTCCTGACAGATAATAACATGAGCAGAAGTCTGAACCTAGGAGATATTCAGATGGCTCATAAAGCCGGTCGACCTACTGTCATACAGTCTGTAGAAGGCGGTCATTTTCTGGAAGGCAAAATAGAAAGGATGCAGGTGGCCTATGACAGGGGACTGCGTCACCTGGGACTTTTACATGACCATGACGCTTCTACCCCGCTGGGAGACATCTTTACCGAAAGTCCCAGATGGGGTGGTCTTACCGCATTCGGCGCCGCCGCTATCAAAGAATGTGAGCGTCTGGGCATCCTGGTAGACCTGTCGCACTGCGACGACAATACGGTAAATGGCGCGCTGAAAATCGCCCAAAAACCCGTTATTATCAGCCACACGGGGCTCAATACCCGCCTTGGCGACGATCCCAATATGGCCCGCATGATGCGCCCCAGGCTCATCAGCGCTGAACTGGCCAAAAGGGTAGCCGGCGCGGGTGGCGTAATCGGTGTCTGGACGCACCTGGCTTCAGATCCGGCCCAGATGGCCGGCAATATCCAAGCCATGGTGGATGTCGCAGGCATTGACCATGTGGCGATCGGCACGGATACCAAGCTTACCCCTGCCTATCAGTCGCCCAATAAAGAAGGCAGCTGGTGGGGAGCCCCAGAAAAAGACGCTAAAAAAGAAAGTACGAAAAAAGAGGAGGCTAAAAAAGAAAGTACGAAAAAAGAGGAGGCTAAAAAAGAAGAGAATAAAAAAGAAAATCAGGCCGCTTTGGGCAGGCAGGCGCCACACGGGGAGCCTCCTACCACCAATAGTCTCTGGTCAACGCAACCATCTGACAAAGGATTTTACTATAAAATAGTCAACGGACTGCTTAAGGCTGGATATAAACAAAGGGATATCGCCAAAATCGGCGGCGGTAATTATCTGAGGGTATTTGACAGGGCTACGCGTAAGGGCTAGCCATTCTTGTAGTACTTAACCTACCAGCACTTCTCCCAGTCCTTTTTTGTCACAGGAGCTGATCATGGAATCAAAATTCAGGTAATGCCAGTAGACATGCTTTACCGGGGCATGTTTTTGTAAAAAAAGTATAGCCGCATCATAATTAAACTCAGGGCCCACACAAAGAACCCAGGCACGGTTTTCATTTTTTTCCAGCGGTGTCGCCATAAGGGCTCCTTTGGCCGGTGTGTAATGGATAAAGGCGCCGGGCGCATATTTTTTCCAGATATGGCCCGCCTGCTTGGCGCTGCATGCGTCCCCTAATAATTCTATGCTGACATACTGACTGCGGTCGGCAGGCGCGGCGGCTCCAAATTTGCGACGGGCAGATTTACCAAGGCTGCTAATCACACTCATCAGGTACCTGCCTGCAATGGCCGTCTTTAAAAAGCCCCTGTAAACTATACCTGCCCAACCTCTGTAGTATTTGTCTACAAAAAGAATCATCGCTTTGTAGAAGTTCTTCAGGTGATGAACGCTACCTTTTTGGGCACTTTCTCCTTTAAAATGGATGATGGATACATTGCCCAGGTAATAGTTCTTATAACCGGTCTGTTTGAGGCAGTAGCTCAGGTCAATGTCCTCGCCATACATAAAATACCTTTCGTCAAAACCTTTACTGGCTTTTAATAAATCTCTTCTGGCCATCATAAAGGCGCCGGCCAGCACTTCGACCTCATGAATCAGATTCTCATTCAGATATCCTAAAGAGTACTTCCCGAATAGCCGGGAGCCGGGAAAGAGTTTGGACAGACCGCAGAGTTTATAAAACGAAACCAATGGAGAAGGGAATGCTCTTTTACTTTCCGGCAGGAACCTGCCGCTGCCATCCACCATTTTTACCCCCAGGGCCCCTACTTCACTATTGTGTTCAAAAAAGGCAAGGCAGCGCTGGATCGCACTATCCGAGACCAGGGTATCTGGGTTCAGGTATAATACAAAATCGCCACTGGACTGGGCCAGGGCCAGGTTATTGGCTTTGGCAAAGCCTGTATTTTCGGTATTGGCAATAAAATGCACCTCCGGAAATTTTTCCTTCAGGTAATCCAGACTGCCATCACAGGAACAGTTATCTACCACAATCACCTCTGCTTCCATTCCCTGGGTAGCATTGGCAACGGAGGCCAGACAATGTGCCAGAAAATACCGGACATTATAATTTACAATAATTACACTTAGTTGCAAAACAGTTCATTTTAAGTATAAATACGCAGCGCTTACCTATTATATCAGGCAGATGTTCTGACCTACCCGGTGACCATTTACTTGAATGGGTTTTAGCAGATTTTGATATGCGTTCATTGCTGGTTCACAAAAACAGCTGCCAGGTCTAAATGTCACAGATAGTCAATACGTTTTGTATTTACCAAATTTTATATATCAATTTAAATTTCCAAATTTCAATTGAAATACGCTTACACCCTCATACAATGTACTAGAACGTAAAACTGAGCCAAAAATTACAGGCTGTAGCTGCCCATCTACAGATTTAACACTCTCAGCTACAAAAATTTTATTTTACGGGACCTATTGCCTTTGCCTGCATACTCTTTTGGCTTAAAGGGAGGTATCCGTTCCATACTTTAACGACTTGCTGTAGCCAAATGTTACTTACAGATCTAAAAACTTCCTGAAAAGTGGTACATTTACAGGGTAAAAACAATTTTGAATGAGTCAGGAACTATCAAGGCCTGTTATCGGATTAAGTTGCGGTGACCTGAATGGCATCGGCTTGGAAGTCATTATTAAATCGCTGAGTGACAATAGAATACTGGAGGTTTGCACCCCTATTATCTATGCCAACAGTAAGTGTCTGAACTTTTATAGAAAATCCATCCGGGATAATAATTTTCAGTTTTCCATTATCAGAGAAGATGGCAAACTCAACTTTAAGCAAGCCAATTTAATGAATTGCTGGGAGGAAGAGGTGGCTATTCATCCGGGACAGCTGGAACCGGAGGCAGGTAAATATGCCTTTTTGTCCTTGGAGGCCGCAGTAAACGATTTAAAGTCCGGGAAGATCCAGGGTCTGGTAACCGCCCCCATTCATAAAAAAACCATACAATCTGACAGTTTTCATTATAGCGGACATACCCCATACCTGAGAGACAGCTTTGAGCAGTCTGACGTGGTAATGATGATGGTCGCTGAAAATATGCGGGTAGCCGTGGTAACGGAGCACATCCCTATTGGTGAGGTAGCCGCCCATATTACGGTGAAGGCCATTTTGGACAAGCTGGCTATTATGCAAAGCTCCCTACAAAGAGATTTTAATATTAATAAACCCAAGATAGCCGTTTTAGGGCTGAACCCTCATGCGGGTGATGAAGGCCTGATTGGCGATGAAGAGCAAAAAATCATTGAACCGGCCATTAAGGAAGCCAAACAAAAAGGCATTCTTGCCTTCGGACCTTACAGCGCAGATGCCTTTTTTGCCCGGGGTTCCTACCAGCAATTTGATGCGGTCCTTGCCATGTATCACGATCAGGGTCTGATTCCCTTTAAATCCCTGGCCACCGGTGAAGGGGTGAACTTTACAGCAGGGCTTCCGATCGTCAGGACCAGTCCGGATCACGGAACCGCCTTTGATATTGCAGGCAAAGGCATTGCTAAATACGAATCCTTTTTAGCCGCACTCTATAAATGCGTGGATGTGATCAGAGAAAGACAGTTCTTTGATGAAAACCATGCCAACCCGATGCAAAAAAGGAGTACCAGGATGCTGGCCAATCTGGAAGATGAAAAAGTTGCTGACGAATAAATCCATTTATGTATACCTTACAGAACGAACAATTAGAAATTACCATAGCGCCTAAGGGAGCAGAACTTCAAAAGATTTTTAATAAACAAACCGGCCTGGATTATATGTGGAGCGGAGATCCCGCTTTCTGGGGCAAGCACAGCCCGGTGTTATTCCCCATCGTAGGCAGCCTGAAAGGCGGCCAGTATGAATATAATAACCAGACCTATAAGCTATCCCGTCACGGCTTTGCCCGGGATATGGAATTTACGGTAACCGGCAAGACGGATACAGACATCACGTTCTCCCTTCAGCAAACGGCCGAGACACTGGCTAATTATCCGTTTTATTTTGAGCTCAGGATTCATTACCGTATCGATGAAAATAGAATCCATATTCAGTATGAGGTGTTGAACCAGGATGAGAAAACCATCTGGTTTTCCATAGGCGCACATCCGGCCTTTAAGGTACCCCTGGTAAAAGGCACCACCTATGAGGATTATGTACTAAGCTTTAATGAATTTGAAAATACGGCCCGCTATCCGCTGACAGGCGAAGGTCTGCTGGCCGAGGATCCGGAGATCTTTCTTAAAAACACCGATGAGCTTCCGCTTAAAAAATCCCTCTTTTACGAGGATGCCATTGTTTTTAAAACCTTGCAGTCCAGTTCCATTAAACTGGAGAGTGAAAAATCTGAAAACGGACTTACGGTAGATTTTAAAGGATTCCCATATATGGGAATCTGGAGTGCCAAAGATGCAGACTTTGTCTGCATTGAGCCATGGCTGGGTATTACCGACAGCGTCAAAAGCACCGGTAAGCTGCAGGAAAAAGAAGGCATACTTTCTTTGGAACCGGGTGATAATTTTAAAGCAGAATGGACGATTATGACCTGGTAGAGAAACCTCAAGCGGTGTAGCAAATAGACATATCTTAGTTTACAAAAGCCTCCATCATCTAAGCGGTGATGGAGGCTTTTTATGTAGGAATAATATCAACCTAGATCTGCTGAACGTCTGAGCTTCGGTTTTATTAAAGCGTAAAAAAAATCAAGCGTCTTCCCTATCCGTCCCAAAACTTATGATGAATGGAAGGCTTGTTTTTAGTTGTAGCTCACTTAAAACAGTCCTGCAAGCCTTCACTTCAAAATGAGTGGTATAAATAACCCCATTTTAGATAAAAAACAGGAAAATACTCAAAATAAAAACTCTATGTGTATTTTCTAATATGTCAATACCATAAGAAGCTAATATTTTTCAAGCCCCCATCCTCAAAAAATTTGTTGCATAAAATACCCCTTTTTGGCAGTAAAACCCGCGCCCCATGTGGATTGCGGACATTTGTATTATTGAAAATTGTTTTATTTTTACTATATGGTATTTATAAGGGTACCTGCAGATTTTTTGCCATTAAACCCCAGGGGCGTATACATTTCAGCGGACAATTTTGCTTTTAAAGAGACGCGTCCAGGCTTGGGCATTTGAGCAATAAAGCAGGTTAGTTGCCAGCATATGCGTACAAATATGAAAGAAAAAATCATCCTATTTACCAGGTAGTTGACGCAGTTTTAAAACAACCATGATGCTTCCCCAAACAGGGAGGCCGCACGGCCGGTATCTGTATTAAAAGCGAATAGCCCCCTGTTGAATCAGGATTGCCACACAATGAATATAGTTACTATAAAATATAAGCAGCTCTAAATTTTAACCAGGCGAAGATATATGGTGCGCCTTTTCAAACCCCGCACTTCTTACGTCTACAAAAAAATAAAATGAAACAAAAAAACACCCAAAAAGAGCAATCTGCTCCAGTACTTGACGGCAATGAGTCAGTTTATATAAATCTTCTGACGGATTACGGGCTAAAATCAGTACTAAAAGTTCAAGAACTGGCCATCAACTTTTTGAATGACGTACTCGGGGGAACCAGAAATATTCAAAAAATCACCTATCTGGATAAGGAATCCATCGGAAAGTATAAATATCAGCGGACTTCTGTATTTGATTTGCTATGCGAAGACGACCAAAATAGAGAGTTTATCGTCGAGATTCAGCGCATTAAACAGCAGCATTTTTTGGACAGATCGGTCTATTATGCCAGTGCCCGGATTCAGGAAAATGCCCCCAAAGGGAAAGAGCCTTTCTCAAGATGGGATTTTATGCAAAAACCTCTTATTTTTATAGGAATACTGGATTTTGATATCGAAGGTAGCCTTCCCGATAAATTCAAGTACATTGTACAACTCTGTGATATAGAGAATAAAAAAGTCATCTATGAAAAATTAAGTTTTATTTATATAGAATTGCCTAAATTTGAGCGATTGATTGGGCCAAATATTTTACAAGACGCTACAAATCTGAACAAATGGCTATATGCGATCAGAAACTTGCACAAACTAAAAGAAGCGCCGGAATTTTTGACGAATGGGCCCTTCAATAGACTATTGGAAATTGCAGAAATCGCAAGTTCAAATGATAAGTGCAACAGGGTTGTTACCCGCCCGGGGTGAAGTGTAGCGGAGGCGTAGCCGAAGCTGAATGGAACCCCGGGCGGGTAGAGCCGAAAAAATTACCTTTGTTATTACGACATGACAAAGAAATACAATCAGCTCTCCCTAGAGCAAAGATACACAATTGCCGCGTTGCATGAGCAAGGATATTTGCAGTCTAAGATAGCGGACATTATTGGGGTTCATAAGAGCACCATTAGTAGAGAATTGAAGAGAAATATGCCTCAGAGAGGTATTGGAGCAAAAGTGTATAATGCAGAGAAAGCAGAGCACAAAACGAGGGAGCGGCATCGACTCAAACCTAAGCGTCATAAATTTACTTTAGATTTGAAGCTCCAATTGAAAACCTGGATGGTAGACCGGCGATACAGTCCTGAACTGGCATCAGCCCAGTGGAAAAAGGAGGGTGTGTCAGGTGTTAGCCATGAAACTATTTACCAATTTATCTGGCAGTGTAAGCACACAAATAAGGCTGAAGATAGGCCTTTTAAAGACCTGCATAAACAGCTGAAACATGGGCATAGAAGAAGGAAGCGGGGAAACTACAAGCATACCAGAGACAGGATTCCTAATCGGGTACCTATTGAAAAACGCCCTAAGATTGTTGAAAAACGAATTAGATTTGGAGATATAGAGGTTGATCTGGTGATGGGTAAGGGGCATAAATCAGCTCTATTAGTTACTGTGGACAGGGCAACATTAAAAACCACTATAGACAAGTTGACAGGGAAAGATGCAAACAAAATCACCAAAAAACTCATCAAAAGAATGAAAAGATATCCGCCAATAAAAACAATGACTTTTGACAATGATCTGGCGTTTTCCCAACATGAGGAGATTGCAAAAGCATTAAATGTAAAGACATATTTTACGAGGCCATATACCTCTCAGGACAAGGGGACAATTGAAAACAGAAACGGCGTAATCAGACTATTTTTTCCGAAGAAAACTGACTTTAATAAAATTGATAACAGGGAAATAAAAAGGGTCGAGAAGGAAATCAACAATAGACCAATTAGAAAATTTGGTTATGATACTGCAAATGAAGTATTTTTACGCTTCGAAGGTAGCGTTGCGCTTATTGCTTGAACACAGGAA
>NZ_FNQY01000023.1 GCF_900107765.1 Arachidicoccus rhizosphaerae
TTTTTTTTATTTTTTCTTTTCAGCCCTGTGTTCGCAACTTATTGTAAACCACTTGCTTGCAGAAGAAATTTATGATAAGAGCTGACCGATTCAGTGTTGTCTTTTCCGTTTCGGGATTGCAAAGGTAAGCGCTTTTTTTACTCTACCAAACTTATTTTAAAAGTTTTAAAAAACTATTTTTAAAACATCAATGTTTATCAGCATTACAGAAGAAAAATAATTTTATAATGGACTGCCTGCTTTTATTCCCTTTACCGGACCTGCTGTCCGGTAAAAAGAGGCAGTATTACACTCAAACCCCTACCCCGGCTGCATTTGGAGTCCAATTAGCATAGCAGGCATTAAAATTCTATAAACACAAGTGCTTAGGGCAGCGGACTGTTATTTATAGGACTGGCACCATCATTTAAATACGATACGCTATAAATAATTTCCCCCGGATAAGGGATTCCATTGAAAATACATAGCTTTGCCCTGTTTGGGTTAAATATACCAATCATATAGTCATAGCGAGTCTCGTTGCTCGACAGTCTTATGGGTAACCATACTTAAACGTTGCCGTTCCGGGGTAGGAGCTGGAACGGCTTTTTTTCTTTTCCATTGTGGCAAATCTGCCACCTTTTAACATTCAGTTTCTTCATTATAGTACACCAGGTACCGGGCCCGGCTTATCTCCTATTTAGTTTGGACAGGTATTTGGAGCAGTTAGGTAAGCCGTCCTCTTTACTGAGCGGTAGGGGAGTTTACATTTAATCACCAAAAGCCTAGAATCATGCAAAACGATCATTTTAAAGTACCATTTAATCAGGCAGGTAACACCTATACAGTCCAGGTACATACGGAACCCTCCACAGATGATGTTGACACCTATGTCTGTCAATTAAACGGGGAGAGAATTACCCAGGTTCGCAAGGATATGGGTACATGGAAACAATTATGGGGGGAGCTCAAGGAAGCAGAAGTCCAGCAAATCGGACAGGCCATAGATCAGGAGCTAGCCAGATAGGCCGGCTCCTTGTATTCAATAGGCTTATTTACTCGTATGGTTATCATTAATCCGCAGAAAAGTCTACAAATAGCTTAAATACGGCTTCAGGCTTATCAGACCACTGCTGCATGGCGCCTCTAACTTCTTCGGGTTTTAATTTCTGGGTAATTAAATCTTCTAAAGGTAGCTTTCCGGTCTCCATATAGTTCATGACGGCCCTGAAGTCTTCGGGCAGCGCATTTCGGGAGCCTCTGATATCCAGTTCTTTCTGAACAAACAGCTTGGTTGTAAAGGCGACTTCGTTTTTAGAATACCCGATATAAACGACTCTGCCGGTAAACGCCACTTCTTCAATGGCTGTCACATAAGTGGCCGGACTGCCAACGGCTTCAATAACAACATCCGGTCCCTGAGCAGCCGTAATTTTTTGCAGTGCATCATGGAGTTCGTCTTTTCCGGCATTGACCGTGTATTGAGCCCCTAATTTCCGGGCTATTGTTAATTTATGGTCATCTAAATCCACTGCTATGACCCGGGCACCTCTAAGGCTGGCCCTGATAATCGCTCCTGCGCCTATCATGCCGCATCCAATAACCAAAACAGTATCAATATCCGTCACACCACCTCTCTGAACCGCATGAAAACCAACGCTCAAAGGTTCTACTAAGGCCAGTTGCTCCCGGCTCAGCTGTTCATTCATCAAGAGCTTCTGCCAGGGTAATGCCAGATACTGCTGCATGGCACCATTACGCTGCACGCCCATGGTCTCATTATATTGACAGGCATTATATCTTCTTCTTTTACAGGATGGACACTGGCCACAGTTCGTATAAGGGTTGGCGGTTACCAACATGCCCTTTTTAATATATTCAGGGACCTGATCCCCTTTTGCAACCACTTCTGCTGATATCTCATGTCCCGGAATGACCGGATATTGAACAAGTGGATTGGCACCTCTAAAAGTACTGAGATCCGTACCGCAGATGCCTATATAATTAATTTTTACAAGCACCTCACCGGATGTAACCTCAGGGATATCGTTTTCCACTATTTCTACTTGCCCGGGTGAGGGAAATAGCACTGCCTTCATAATTTGATACAATTTTGCCAAAATTACCTAATAAAGAATTTGTTCATTGGTAAAATATTTTCAATTATTAATCAATAATTGCCATCTTGTAGCTACTATTTATTAACGGATTGTCAAACAAGCGGAACTTTGCTGAACTATCCCTAATTTTGTTATTCATAACATTTATTTACAATCCATTATTTTTCAGTGATTTAAACAATAATCGCCGGATACCGGATTAAACTTATTTGACATTAATGAGAAAACTCCTTGTTTTGGCCATATGTGGCCTGATGATGACAACTGGGTTTGGACAAAAGTACCAGCCGAACTGGCAGTCGCTTAATACGCGTAAAATGCCTGAGTGGTTTCACCAGGACAAATTTGGCATATTTATTCATTGGGGACTGTATTCTGTGCCCGCCTATGCACCTGTCCTGCCGAACAGTGGTTATAATTACGCGGAATGGTACTGGCGTCGGATCAGAAGGGATCATACCGACGGAGAGGAGCAAAATGAAGCCTCCAGGCAACTTTTCACCGATTTCCATAACAGGGTATATGGCAAGGATTTTAAATATGAGGATTTTGAGCCTATGTTTAAAGCGGAGCTGTATGACCCTAAACAATGGGCGGAGGTCTTTAAAGAGTCGGGCGCTAAATACGTGGTGCTGACCTCCAAACACCATGAGGGCTATACCCTTTGGAACAGCCCTGAAGCCGACAAAACCTGGGGGCATCCCTGGAATGCCGTAACGGGTACGCCTAAAAGGGATTTACTTGGAGATCTCTCAAAGGCAGTAAGGGCCGAAGGATTAAAAATGGGTTACTACTACTCCTTATATGAATGGTTTAACCCTTTGTGGTTAACCAACAAACAAAAATATGTGACCCAGCATATGATTCCCCAGTTAAAGGATCTGGTTAATAAATATAAACCGTCCATCATCTTCGCGGATGGTGAATGGTCTTTACCGGATACTGCCTGGCACAGTCTTCAATTCTTATCCTGGCTAGTTAACAGCTCTCCTGTAAAGGATGAAGTAGTGGTGGACGACCGCTGGGGCAGTAATACCAGGAGTATGAATCACGGGGCCATGTATACCACTTCCGAATATGGAAGTGGTATGGATAAAAGCATTATCTGGGAACAATGTGAGGGCATCGGCCACTCCTTTGGTTATAACCGCAATGAGCAATTAGCAGATTATAAATCAGCAAAAGACCTGATACTCATGCTCGTGGATATTGTTTCCCGTGGTGGCAACCTCTTACTGGATATCGGCCCGACAGCCGATGGCAGAATCCCTGTCATCATGCAGCAAAGACTTCAGCAAATGGGTGCCTGGTTAAAAATAAACGGTGAGGCGATTTATGGCACGGAAGCCTTTGATCACCCTTATCAGTGGAGTGAAGGTATCGTGCCCGGTCAAAAAGAAGGCAATTATATGAATGGCTACAGCACGACAGAATTAACCAGACCTAAAAAAGATACGGCCCATATCGAAGCATTTTTCACGACCAAAGGCAAGGACTTATATTGCACGCTGCCGGCGTACCAGCCTCAGCTCTTATTAAAGGGCGTTAAAGCGCCTAAGAGCGGTACAGCCCTGTTATTAGGAACAGATATTCAGGTTCCGGTCAGCCAGAAGGGCAAGGACTGCATGATTAACTTAAACGGCTTAAAGGCCGATCAGTTAACGGGTAAGATATTCACCTTAAAACTTTCCGGCTCAAGGTAGGCAGTAAATAGCTTTTTATGTTAACTAGTGCGGGGTGTAATTGGAAATTATTTGCCAATTACACCCCGCACTAGTTAAGCGCCTCTCTCTGCCTCTCTGCCCGCAATCATTACGAGACTTATGAAGTTTAGGCATTTTAAATGCGTCATATTTTGAAGGACCCGAACATAGACATGGTTATATCCGCCTATTCTAAGTCCGGGTGCCCCCAAATATATACCGTCAACTATGCCATAACCTGACGTCCGCCACAAAAGATGGTTGGCTTATTTATAAACATCTGATAAGTATAGGTTTGTCTTACTTCAAATAAAAAAGATCTGTCTTTTTGAGGGGTCGCCTCGAAAACTCAGGGCCACTCCAGGACAACTGCAGCGCAGCGGTTGACTTATTTGCACCAGCGCTTTGATCAGCCTGTGAGGCGTCCTGTTTTATAAAAAGATGCAAAGGATGCAACCCCGCTTTTAAAAACACGGAGGCTACTTTATCTGATACTCCCTGATACCCAAAATCATCGTCAATTAGCTGCATGTCATGCAGGCGCATAAAGCAGGGGGATGCGGTTTTCAGATAAAACGTATAACGCCCATCCCTGGGCACACTTATATATCCATCTAAGGCTAGAATACCGGCCTGCCTTAACTTTTTTTGATCCGTACCCGGCAGCTCTCTAGTTGTGAGATCTGCAGGGGAACATACCCCCTTTTCAGCAGGCTGCAGGGTGCTGGTTTGCGGGATCCATGAATAAGCACCCTTAAAAAACTTCCAGCTAAGCCCGCTTAGGAGTTCCCCCTTTTTCACCTCCTTTAATTGAGCAACCGCAGGCACCAGCGCACTGTCATAAGGTCTCTTGGCCCACTTTTCAGGCCTTCTTACCTGCAAGACCCGTGCTTTAAAATAATCCTGCAGTTCAGCTATCGTCCTGACCGGTTCTGTCAAAGGAGCATTCATATTGATCTTTACCGTTTTTTCGGGTTGACTGGCCAGATTTACACGCTCTCCGGGATCAGTTACCACATTATATATTTCAAAATCATCGCCGGCTGATTGAATATTGTAGCGGACTGCGACAAAACTATCCAGCCGCATCAACTGCATCTGGTCACGTAAACGGTTTCTATGCCCCGGTGCAAACTCTTTAAACCCTGGCGTATTACCATGGAAGTAATATTCATTATAAATCAGACTAACCAGCTGCTTTTTTGGATGCCCGGTCAACTCCGCCAGCAAGGAGCGACCGTCCATCCTTTCTGGAGGTACCGACCCGGCAGCCTGAATAAAAGTAGGCGCCCAGTCATAGGAGACGCTCGGACTGGAAATAACCTGTCCGGCAGGTATATGACCGGGCCAGGCGGCGATGACCGGCATTCTGACCCCTCCTTCCCAGTTATCTCTTTTGATCCCGTCAAAAGGGCCATAACTGGCAAAGAAAGTGGGTTTTACATGAGCGTACCCCTTAGGCAGATAATCTTCTATGGAAGGGCCATTATCGGAAGTAAAGACCACGATGGTATTGTCATCGATTTTTAAGTCCTTCAAAAGCGCCATCAGGTCTCCGACGCAGTAATCAATCCTTCTATTGGACATGGCATAACGCTTATAAGTATCCGGCCAGGACACCTGGGGTGTGGAAGGGTCATTGTCATCATCATAGGTGGCGTTTGCGTAGTCTGGATGCATATAACTGTCTGGAGTGCCGGTGGCTGTGTTGATCATATGCCCCGGGCGCCCCAGCCATTGAAGCCCGCCTTTAAGCCCCTGACCTTGAGGATAGGCCTCTGTAGGCAGCTCCAGGACAGCATGAGGTGTCTCAAAAGCCAGATACATAAAAAACGGTTTGTCTTTTTGGACACTTTTTTCATATTGTGTAATCCATTTTTTGGCATAAGCTGTCCACAGATCCGGGGTATAACATTTATCTAATTCAGCAGTGATGTTTTTCCCTTCATCCCAGACTTCTATTGGGGTATGCTCCGGAAAATAAAGCGCCTCCTTGGGATAGTGTTCATGGCCATCCATGTGCCGCATATAGCCAAAAAACTGATCAAACCCACGATTCGTTGGTCTTGCGTTCCAGTCATTGCCGTTAACATCCCAGGGGGTAGCACCCTGCAGACCCCATTTACCGATGGCAACGGTCTGGTAACCCAGTGATTTGAGCGTGGATGCCATTGTGTAATTACTATCGATAGCCCGGTCAAATTCATTGTCTCTAACATTGGCATGCCCCTGGCTGACACCCAGCATCAGGGAGGCTCTGGAGGGCGCACAAACCGGCGCTGCCGAATATTGATCCGTAAGCATGGCACCGCTTTTTGCCAGCTGGTCCAAATAAGGCGACCGCTCAAAAGGCTTGCCTTCTTTTTCTCTTTGGTGCTGAAAGAACACCCCTACATCTCCATATCCCTGGTCGTCTGTCAGGATGAAAATAATATTGGGCTGTTTGGATTTAATGGTTTGTGCATATAGGCTTTTCGGTGCCGGCATAACCGCCGCAAGACTTATTAAGCCCAGAGTGGAAACAAGTTGTTTGCGGCCAAAAGTTCGGTTCATATAAATTAATTTAAATTTTCAGGAGACATATAATGGCTGAATACTCCATTTACAGGTCCCTGTTTCAATCAAAAAAACAGGGGGCGGCCTACTTCAGTTATCAGTTTCGGCAGCCCCCAGTACATTTATTGCTGTTACCTTTAAGTAAGCAGTCTTTATTTTATCCCATAAAAGAAAGGCCGTTTAAATGGCCTTCCCAAAAATCATTCATTAATCCCAGCCTGGATTTTGGTCCAGTGCCGGATTTAAAGCGATTTCATTGGTAGGTACCTGGTAAAGGTAATATTTATCCAACCAGCCTTTGCCAGATTTAACAGGATCGTTAAACAGGAAGCGGTAGCCCTGTGTCATACCCGTGTTATCGGCCTGGGAAGTACTCGTGTTCAGCAGGCTTCCTGTAATCTCGGATTTATTGATCCACATACCATAATCCTGCCGGTTGACATACCAGGCTGCTTTATCCCATCTTCTGATATCATCAAAACCAAATCCTTCTCCCATCAGTTCAATCATACGCTCTCTTCTGATTTCCCAAAGAATCGGATCGATGGACTGATCTCTGGCCGGATCAAAATCTGCTCCAATGGAGGCCAGCGTCATATGGGCTACAGACGCCCTGTCACGCAGTTTATTAATAGTCTCATCGGCAATGGCCTGTGTAAACTGACCCATTTCCCACATACACTCCGCATAATTCAGTAATACTTCATCTATTTTAAAGATGGGTTTATCGGAGGTATTTAAGGCTGAATTATTAAAACTGGTCTCCCATTGATCATAATATTTCCAGACATAATAACCGGACCGGCAGGATACAAAGGCTTTCGTGGCACTGGAAGTTCCATCTGCAAAGTTAGGTACAGCACCCAGCACGGTAGCTGACCAGTTTTGAGAAGGCAGGCGTTTCATGCCGATACCAGGATTGGAGCAGCTGAGGTTGGGGCCCATGATATCAATATATTCTCTGTCCCCAGGATCTGAGGTATAGGACCAGCCGGGGGCATCCCCCGGCGTACTGCTGACCCGAAAAGGGGGCATTACGGTCTGATAAAGCCTGGGATCTCTGTTTCTAAAAGTAGCATAAGGTGTTTTATCGCCTGCATACTGCGTATTGGCAGCATTATGTATAGGTAACCCGTTTTTAGTCAGATACATGTCCACGGTATGCTGAGGCATCTCTACATTATGCGAGGAGGTATGCTCTATATAGGAGGAATTGCAATAATAATTGGTATTGGCAAAATACTCCTTATATAAAATCACTCCGGGAATTCCATCCAGGCTTTCAGTTGTCCACATCTCCCCATATCCGGAGGCAGGAGAACCGTCAGTGCCTGTATAGAGCGTAGGATACAGGGCCATTAATTGCTTGGAGGCGCTGGCACATTCCTGCAAATAGTTGTTATAATCTCCTAAATTATGATATTTTCTCCAGGTGGCTTCTCTTAATGTAAATCTGGATATCACCGCCAGAATACAGTTTTTATTGATGGTATTGGCACCATCCTGAGCGGAAAAATCACCAATATTTTCCTCTGCCCATTTCAGACGGGCCAAAATGGAATCGGTTACCACAAGTCTGTCGACTCTTGGGCCATAAGCCTGCTCAGAGGAAGTTCCAAGGGTCGTATTCACCCAAGGCACATTGCCAAAATGGTTGACAAGTTCCATATACCAGTAACAATAAAAGAAATAACCAACTGCTTTCCAGTGATTGCGCTCTTCAACCGAAAGACTGCCATCACCGATATGGTCCAGCATAATATTGATTCTCCTGATATAACTAAAATTCCAGCCATTCCCGGAAACCGCATCTTCTATTGTCTGCCAGGCATACGGGTTTTGCTGACTGGTGCCTTTAAAGGTGAGGTAGTTGGCATAATAATCTCCCCGGTACTGTGCATTTTGAGGGAAGCCATTGGTTACAGAAGTGAGGATCGTTGCATCGGTAAACATGCCGTAACATGGATACAAATAGGATTTAAAATTATCATAAGTCTGGAAAGCCGTGCTTTCCGTAGGTGAGGTGATCGGATATTTCTCTAAATAATCTTTAGAGCAGGACCCCATTATGACCAGCACCAGGGCTAAAACTAAACATATATTTTTCATCTGTTTCATTGTATTTTTCTTTAATAACTATGACCGGATAACGGCTCCGCTAAAGGGTTATATTCAGACCAAAAGAAATTGTCTTGTAAAATGGATAAGACCAGGTCAGAGACTCAGGATCAAATCCCTTAGGCAAAGAAGTAAATGTGGCCAGATTTTCTACATCCACAAAGAATCTAAGTGAAGTAATCTGTGCCTTTTTGAGCAGCTCCTGCGGAACGGAATAAGAAAGGGTAATATTCTTTACGCGTAAGTAAGAAGCATTCTGCAGGTATTTATCCGATACCCTGGTATTGGATCCGACATTTTCCATCTGACCGTAGATTCTGTAGTATTTAGCATTGGGATTCTCGGCCACCATATAATCTGCACTGGAGGGATCCGTGCTTTTTGGTTTCCAGTAATCTGTTTCGTTATAATATAAAGGCTGGAATACAGCATCCGTTGCACCTGATCCGGCAAAAGGAAAGAGCGCCTGCCCGGAAATCCAATAATCTCTTTTGCCGATTCCCTGAAGGATTACATTTACATCAAATCCTTTATAATTCAGTCCGAAGTTAGCCCCGTATTGGTATTTAGGCATGGAATTACCGATCACTTTTCTGTCTCCCGGATTTTCAAGTGTACTTAACCCTGCATCAATCTGATTGGTACTGTTGGCATCATCCATCAGGTTTTTAAACTTAACATCTCCTGGTTTTACATTATATCCTTTAATGGAAGTAACCCCATCTTTGAGCGTCCAGTTATTAATATCAGAGAAATCATTTACGCTGTAATAACCATCCGCCACATATCCCCAGATCTCACCCCATTTTTCACCGACATAGTAATCACTGAGTAATCCGGAAGTATTCGTGTTGTACTTGGTAATCCAGGAACTACTGTTGTAAAGATTGAGTCCAAGCCGGTAGCTCAGCTGACCGATCTTGTCATGCCAGTTTAAAGAAAGCTCAAAGCCGCGGGTACGCATGTCAGCTGTATTCTGCAATGGAGCAGAGGCGCCTACCACTGCAGGCAAGGGAGAGCCGGCTGAAAGCATATTTTTAGTATCTCGCTGGTACCAGTCCACCACTCCGGATAATTTGTTTTTAAAGAGCCCGAAATCCAGACCTACATCAGCAGAGGTCACCGTCTCCCAGGTAAAATTATCACTCACCAGGGCTGGTGTACCGATGACCGTTACCCGGTCCTGGTTGGCGGCCCACACATTAGACTTAGCGACTTCCATTGTAGGAGAATAGGCGTATGGGTCAATATTTTGGTTGCCGATCGAACCATAGGAAGCACGTAATTTTAACTCGTTGATGGTGCCCCGCAGATTTTCCATAAATCCTTCTTTAGCAATCTGCCAACCTGCGGATACGGATGGAAAAAAGCCGTACCGGTGGTTTTCAGGGAACTTACTGGATCCGTCATAACGACCGTTGAATTCCAGTAAATACCTGTCTTTATAACTGTAATTGACCCGGTAAAACAAACTTCTTAAAGAATATTCGCTGTACTCATCATAATCGGTAACGGTTCCCGTAGCTCCGGAGAAGGAAGGGATGGAGAGTAAGGCCTGACCCTCTGCATTGTTACTGATAAACTCGTAATAACTAGACTCCTGCGCAGCACCGCCCATTACCTTGAGATGATGCTCCCCAAAGTCTTTTCTGTAGGTCAGATAGGCATTAAATGAGTTATAATCCGTATAATAACGGGACTTATAATAATAATCTGTTGCAGGAACGGTGGTTGCAGCCATTTGAATGGTGCTGTAGGTCCACTGACCAGAATAATAGGAAGACTCGTTATCTGTTTTATTATAAGTATATTCAAAGACACCTTCCAGATTCTTCATGGGTTTTAAGATGGACTTGAAGGACAGGCTGGGTGTATTGGTGATTAAGGTACTTGGATTGGAATATAAAATTTTATTCTTAGGGGTAAAAATCGGAACATCCACGTCACTGTTTAACATTAAAGAGGCCGGCATATCTCCTTCCGGATAATAGGAAACCAGTCTTAAACTGTAAAGGCCGCCTGATTCATCTGTTGGTAATTGTTTGGTAGACTGCGCATATTTAATACTCAACTCCTGGGTAAACCACTTAGTCACGTCCGCTGAGACATAGGAAGTGGCCGACAGACGTTTATAGAAATCCTTTTTGGTGATTAAAGGTCCATTTTCAGAATTATATCCGCCGGACATTCTATACCTCACCCTGTCCGTACCACCTGATACCGAGATATTATGGGATTGCAGAAAACCGTTGGTTAAAAAGCTGTTCCAGAGATTTTTATCATGCAGATAATAAATATCATTATCCGGATCAATGTAAATGCCATCTCCGATCAGATTAAAACTGGCGGGATCCTTCTTATAGGCTTTATAATAATCCAGCCATTTAGAAACACTCTGAGAGTTAGCCCAGTATTTATCACTGAGCCCCGCATCCAGATAAGCGGTCAGGTAATCCTCCAAGGAGGCCTGCTCCGGTGTTCCTATCGCTTTTTCTGAGCCAAAGTTATTGTTGTAGTTTACCTGAAAAGGAGCATTGGCGCCGGGATGTTTTGTAGTAATCAGAATGACGCCGCCGGCCGCACGGGCACCATAGATGGCAGAAGAGGCCGCGTCCTTCAGTACGGTTACGGTTTCTATATCCTGCGGATTCAAAGAGCCTAAATCACCCGGCACATTGTCTATTAAGACCAGCGGATTACCTCCGTTAATGGATAAAGGACCGCGGATATTTAAAGAGTTGCTGTTCTGACCCGGAGTAGAAGACCTGGTAATCTGCAAGCCCGGAATGGCCCCCTGAAGGGCACTGGTTGTATTGATTACCGGACGGTCCCCCAATACATCTTCCATTTTAATCTGGGAGACGGAGCCGGTCAGGTTTTCTTTTTTCTGCTGACCATATCCCACCACAACTACGTCATTGAGGTTATTGGCCAGACTCACCATGGTAATTAACATGGAGGTCATTTTACCAGTTTCCAGTATACTACCGCTTAATGTCTGGGCCTGATAACCGATACTGCTGAAATTAAAATTATACCTGCCGGGTTTTAAGCCCTCAATTTTGAATTTACCGAGACTATCGGTAATCACATGGGCCACAGCCTGGTTATTTTGTTCAGCTTCGACGGTAACGCCACTTAGTGGGACACCAGCACCATTATTGACAATCCCTGTGGCTCCTGTTCGACCTCCCTGTCCGTAGACCGAACCGGCCCACAGGGTGAGTAGCAGTAGACAAAGGCTGCATAACTGTTGTTTTAAACTTTTCGACATAGTTATAGTGATTAATATTTATTAGTAATACGCTTAGAAAACCCCCATCCCGTAATCATTGTTGATATTTTTTTAACACAAATGCTGAAAAACAAAAATATATCTAAACATGCCAATAATTTACCAAGTTATCAATTATATACACATTATGATAATATAATTATTTATGATTTTATATTTTATTCTGTTAGCAAACTGGCTATTTCCATCAAAAACACGCTTTTCTTCGTCTTTAAAATGTCTGACATTACTTATTGATTCCTCTGTTTTTTGACGCATTTATATACAAAAACATGTATAACATATTGAAAGGCAAACCATAAAAATTCCCCAGGGCAAATACAAAGCACTGTACACAAAAAAAGCCCAGATTTATTTTGGGCACTTCGCACAGAACATGTTCAGCATTTACCGAAAACTTGTATAAGTCATCATCGATTTATTTTTGCAAACATAAAAAATAGTCTACTAATTTAGTAGACTTAATAATTATTTTTTTTCATTTTATATTTTTATGTCAATGCCTGCCTTTATTGCAGGATATACTTATGATTGAGGGTATCGGCTGAAAGCTTCAGATCATTCATGGCAGCTATATCTGATAAAACTTTTTCAATAGGGGTGTGATCATTTACCGTCCCGATAAACTTTATATTATCCACTTTGTTGGTTGGATAGGCAATCTTGACACTGCGTTTTTCTGCCAATAGGTCCAGTACCCTAGCCAGGCGGACATCATTGAACACGATAGCTGTGTTGCTTTGCGTGATGGCAAGTTTCGTGGAGGTGCCAGCGCGGTGAATACTTTCAGTCGCGACCGCTACAACATCTGTATTTAAATGATTGTTGCTTGCAGCAGCTGCGCTGCCAGCAATCGTCGGATGATCAATTTCAGTAAACTGCCCCTCTACCCTGCTATAGGCAATCTGATTGCCGGGCAATAAATAATAATCTTTCCCATCCGCCGCTTTTTTATCCGTGGAACGTACCAGAATCTTCCCCTCCAGGAGCGTCACGGCAATCTTTTTACTGTTCATCTGCTCCTTTACTTTAAAGACGGTTCCAAGGGCTGTTGTTGCTACCTCTCTGCAATACACCGTAAAGGGCCTGGCAGCATCTTTATGCACTTTAAAGATACCTTCTCCTGTAAGATATATATCACGCCGGGTGCCGTTCAGGTCTTTTAAATATTTAATGCGGCTTCCAGGCGATAATTGAACTTCCGACAAATCCGGCAGAAAATAGGTTTTGACAATACTTGATTTATTGTCCTGAATGGTATATAAGGAACTGATCGGCGTGGGGCGGTGCGTTAATTCTACAGCCGGTCCTTTCAGATAGGGCAACAGAAAATATCCTGATAACCCAATAAGCAGACAAACACCGGCAGCTACCGCCACTCTGTTTAACTTCACCCCCCTTAAAATGGAACGACCTCCATACTTAATCTTATTTTCTGCTGGTGGAAGTTCCAGTGGTTCTTTCGGTAATTTTGTCCCCAGCTTTTCTAAAAAATTGTCTGCGCCAGCTTCATTAAAAGATATATCGGTTTCAAAGTGGTCCCACTCAGACTGGTCAAAAAACTGGTCCATCTGTTCAGGATGCTCCTGAAAAAATGTCTTCAGCTCTTGTTTTTCCTTTTCAGAACAAGCCCCATTAAAGTATTTTTCAATCAGTTCTTTTACCACAGAATCCTACATCAATTAATAATAGAGTAATAATTATTCGTGTCCTGTTTTTATCAGGTTATTTTCACCAGTCCTTTAATATAACGCAGCGCGAGTTGTATATGTTTATCAACCGTCTTTACAGAAATAGATAAGGCTTCAGAAATCTCCTTATGACTGAGGGCTTCTTCCCGGCTTAACTTAAAGACTTTTTGCCTGACCGGCGGTAGTTGCTTTACCGCCTGGTTAATGATTTGCCGGGTATCTTTTTCATCCAATACGTCATAGCCGCTACTAATATGCGTATTAAATATATTATCCACTACTTTATATTGTTCTAATTGTTCTTTACTGCGTCCTTCTCTGCGAAGTTCGTCAATCATCAGGGTTTTGGCGATCTGAAAGATCTGCGTGGAAAGCTTTAAATCCGTATTCAGATTTTCCCTGTAACGCCATAATTTAATAAAGGTCAGTTGCGTAATTTCATTAGCCAGATAAGCAGATTGGGTCTTGTGATACAGAAATCCATAGAGTTTGCCGCTGTATCCATAAAACACTTCATTAAAAGCAAGGTTGTCGCCAGCCTTTATTTTCACCAGAAGGGTATCCATTATAGAAATGTTTTTTAAAATAATTGATTCGAGAAACCTGGGCTCTCATAAAACGGAGTCAATTTAACAAATATTAACCGAATAAAACAAATATTCTCTACACAAAGGTTTGCGCCAATTGCCTCCCAATTCGCTTCTGTTACGGGTAAGCCCTCTGCCACCCTCCTTCGGATACATTGATAATTAATATTTTATGTGTATCTTAGCTGCAGATTTACAGACCTTCAGGTATTACTCCTGTGAAGAGGTCCAACCAGAACCAAAAAATGAGTAGATTATGTCTTTTAAGAAGAACCAAAGCTTTTATCTGATTAACCAGTTAATCCAGAACAGGAAAACGGTCAGTTCCTTTGAAATCCAACAAAAACTGTCTGATTACGATCTGCCCAGTTCAGAAAGGACCGTCCAAAGACTGATATCGGATCTTAAGGATATGGGACTGGAGTTAGCCTATAATCCCCAGACCCGTAAATATGATTTTAATGCCATGGACAGTACAGATCAAACCAAACTGTTGGCACTCATGGTCACTGCGGATTTTATGCAATCAGTCGCAGCCTTTCCAACCAATACCTTGCAATACATTGATTTTGATGACCGGTTAGTTGCCAAAGGCGCTCATTTTTTACCGGATTTATTTTTAGCCATCCAGCAGCGAAAATGGATTGAGATTGTTTATCAGCGTTATGAGACAGAAACGCCAAAAACGCACAGACTGGCTCCCTTATTTTTGAAAGAATTTAATTACAGGTGGTACCTGCTGGCAGCGGTCAAAAATGGTCATACGGATGAAAAGAAAATGCCGCTACTCTTTGGACTCGACAGAATCCAGCAGCTGACCCTCACGGGCCAGAAATTCAATAAAAACCTATTTCAATCCCTTTCTGAGTACACGCCCTGGTCTAAAGGTTCCATTAAAAAGCCTATGGACCTCTTTGATGATGTCATCGGTGTCCGGTTTACAAACGAAGCAGTTCAGCAGGTTAAATTGAAATTCAGCCCTGAACAAGCGCCTTTCGTTCAAAGTCAGCCCTGGCACTCCACACAGATGATACTGGCAAATACCGAAGAGGAATTTACCATTGAAATATGCGTACGCCCCAATGACGATCTCATGACGATGATCCTGGCACAGCACGGGAATGTCGAAGTACTGGAACCCTTGAGTTTGCGGGAAAAAGTCCAAAGCCTGCTGCAAAAGAGCCTGGAAAAGTATAAAACTCACAAAAAGCCTATAAAAAAGAAAAAATAAAGACTATTAAAGGCCTAAGCGAAGCCCGTTTCATGGGGCCTTTTATGGGTTATAATCTCCTTGCTGATGATGCCATTTTGAGCGAGAATCTCTTTTAACAGATTTATCTGCTCATAGGCGAGTTCCAGGGCACGCAGATAACCATCTGCACAGATTACGGCCATCGGCCCCGTTAACAATGAAGGATTCCCGGCATCCATGCCCTTTTGGGTAAAGGCAATGGGATCAGGTCCTTCCAGACGTAAGATTTCTGCTAAAGAAAGTCCATATACATTGCAGAATGTGGCAAGGGTTGCAAGGGAAACGGACTTATGTTTTCCACCCTCTATTTTGCTAAGTGTTGCATGAGACAGGTTCATTTTTTCCCCCAAACCGGCTAAGCTGGTTTCATGGTAAGCACGCAGGCTGCGCATATTATGGCCCACGCTTTTGAGCAAAGCATCGATATCAATCATATGACAGGTTTTAATACCATGAAGTTACGAAAAAGGAGCAATCAAAGTCCGGGGTAGAAAAAAAACAGCGGCAGCACCTTTGTTCAAATCCCCTCTTTTTTGACGCGCCACCTGTCACATCATCTCATTTTTTAAGCAATTTGTCTCAATTGGCCCCTTTAAGGGCTCAGGTCCTCCCTATTTGTTATTGTAATCGCTATTATTGTAGGACAAACCTACCAGATTTTAAAAAAGTACAACAGACAATGGCTATAAACACCATGGCAAAAGAAGCCGCGGTAGACAACAGCACGGTTAAAAGCGCAGCCCCGGCAAATGTTCTATTGACGACCAGAACACATTACATGGCTTTAGATGGCCTACGCGGCATCGCTGCCGTCGCAGTAGTGATCTTTCATTTCATGGAGTTTATTATTCCGGACTACGCGGACAGCTTTATCGGGCATGCCTATCTGGCTGTAGATTTCTTTTTTTGTCTGTCCGGATTTGTGGTAGCCTACGCCTACGACAACAGAATTAAAAAACTGGGGAAAGCAGCATTCTTTAAAATGAGGCTGATCCGCTTACAGCCCATGGTGGTTATCGGTGCTTTTATAGGTCTTTTAACCTTCCTATTGGATCCCTTTCATCATTTCTATGCCCAATATGGATGTAAGGATACTGCCGTTATGTTTTTAAGTGCCGCCTTTATGATTCCTCATCCAGCCATGCCAGAGCGTTACAACAATTTATTTTATTTTAATCCACCTACCTGGTCGCTATTCTGGGAGTATATTGCCAATATCTGTTACGCAGTCATCTTATTCAAAATACATAAGAAAATCCTGATACCTTTAACCATCCTTGCCGCCTGCATCCTTGTGTATACAGCCCATCAGTTTGGCAACCTCAGCATCGGATGGGGAGCAGAGAACTGGATTGGAGGAGCAGCCAGGCTGTTTTACTCGTTTTTAGCCGGAATCCTCGTTTATAGAAGTAAATGGCTGATTCAAAATAAATTAGGCTTTCTTGGGATGGGTGCATTGCTAGCCATTGCCTTTCTGATTCCCTATGTGGATCGTATCAACTGGATTACCGAGCCCATTATCGTAATTTTTTACTTCCCCCTATTAGTGGCTTTGGGAGCCGGCGTCCGGATCAATAAAAGCGTTCAGCCCGCCTGTAAATTCCTGGGGGATATCTCCTACCCACTCTATATGGTGCACTACCCCTTTCTCTGGGTTTTTCTAAGTTACCTGGAAACACAAAAACCATCCATGGGACAGCTCTATGTGCAGATCCCTGTCATCACTTGTCTTTTGATCGGCTTTGCCTACATCATGGCTAAATTCATCGATGAACCGGTTCGCAAATATCTGAAAGGAAGATGGCAAAAAGGTATTAAAGCAACAAGATCTTAATGAATCAGTCCGTACATTTTATAACAACTAACTAATTAGTCAATTACTTTAAATAGCATGGCACCATTTATCAGGTAGCCAGGCGCCTCATGAACAAACCTATTAAAGTCGTACCATCTGGTGTTGCCGAAGGCTTTGTAGTTTACTGGTAATAGCGACTCCAGAAAAAAGAGTTCGCAAAGCATGCTGATATACTTTCATAAGTAAACAAACTAACCATTGAAAACAATGTAGCATGCTCATGGCGGCAATTGTCCTTGCAACCGACGGCGGCATTACCAACGACATTTTCAAAACAACCTTTCTTGTCGAACAAAAGCATTAAAAAACCGGAAGCTTATTGCATCCCAAGGGATGAAGCAAAGTGAACACTATGATTGGTATAAAATTTTATACCCATGAATATGTTTAACATATCGCAAGATCAAGCAGCATTTAAATACAAAGATTCACCTCCAATACGGATCGATTTTAATTGAATTTATTCATAACCTGCCACCTGTTTTCTGAACAAATCATGCAAAAATTGTATAAACTGAAAATAATTCATAAAATCCATTTTTATTTCATTCTATAATGATAATTAATATATAATTATCTAAAAGAGTGAATTGTAACAATTTATAATTAAAACAAGTTTTTAAAATTAAAAATAAATTTTAATTATTTGGTAAGCAAATTTTGTCAATCGTTTGCGTAACAACCCTGATTTTGAAATTATTCGTTAAGAGCTGTCCTATATTTGGCTATAACAATGTTAATATCTTTCTATTTTTTAGAGAACATCTCCTCAAACAAAATTTCGAATTCATGAAAAAATCTCAGCGTGTTTTGTTATTTGACAAAACCAAAGGAGCCTTCAGGTACGGAGTCAGCCTTATGGCCATTTCTGCTTTGATGCTACCTTGCGGATCTTTATGGGCGGCAGCAACACCAGAAGTAAGCCCAAATAATCATCAAACAACCCAACAGGAAATCACGATTACAGGTTTTGTAAAAGACCAGAATGGTTTGCCGCTGCAAGGTGCATCCGTGCTGGTTAAAGGCACCCATAAAGGCACCCTTACAGGCTCGTCCGGAGAATTTACTATTAAGGTACCCGGTGAACAGTCCGTCCTCGTTATCAGCTCTGTTGGTAAAAAAACCCAGGAAATCACAGTCGGCTCTCAGACCTCCGTTACCATTCAGTTAGAAGAAGGAGCAGGTAATCTGGATCAGGTCGTTGTTGTGGCATTTGGTAAACAACAAAAAAATCTGATAACCTCTTCCATTGCCGTTGTTGACAATAAAGCAATGCAGGACCGGCCGGTCAGCAACCTGACTTCTGCACTTCAGGGACAGGTCCCCGGATTAAATATCGTTTCCAACTCAGGGCAACCAGGAGCGACGCCGACTATTAATATCAGAGGTGTTGGTTCCTTAAATAGTGAGACCAACCCCTTGGTTATAATCGATGGTATCCCCGGGTCTCTGTCCATGATCAATCCAAGTGATGTATCCTCAGTTTCAGTCTTAAAGGACGCATCTGCCTCCTCTCTATATGGAGCCAGAGCGGCCAATGGAGTAATCCTGATTACGACAAAACACGCAAAAGTAGGCAAAGCGAATATTAATTACTCCGGTTATGTTGGTGTTCAAAACCCGACTGAACTTTTCCAGGAAGCGAATGCCTATAATTATGCCAATGCATACAACACGGCACTTATGATGGATGCCATCAATCGCAATAAGCCAGATCTGGATCCTTCCAAAAAAGTATTTACGGAGGATGAACTCAACGCTTGGAAATCTGGACAGGTTCCTTCCACCGACTGGCGCGATGCGCTGTTTAGTCAAAACGGTGTAACCCAGTCTCACAACTTAAACATTTCTGGAGGACTGTCCAATGACAATATAGCTATCAGAAACAATTTATCAATGGGCTATTTTCAAGAAAAAGGCAATATCGTACATACCAATTACGACCGTGTTACCCTCAGAGATAACGCCGGGATTGACCTCGGGAATTTTGGTATTGATTTAGGCCTCGCCCTTACTTACACCAATCAAAAGGCGCCCACCTCAGCGGCCGTAGGGGACTTATATGCCATCACCAGCGCCATTAACCGTCAACGCCCTGTAGATCTGATTAAAGATGAAAATGGTGACTGGGTAATTACCGCTACCAATGACACACGTAATCCGGTACGACAGGCGGAAGAGGGTGGATTAGATCAAAAGAAAATATATAATGTCATTGCCAATATCAAATTACATTACGATTTGACAAAAGATCTGGTTATAAACTTTACCAATAGTGCCAATTATTTAAGCACGGATAGAGACCAATTTAAAAATACGCTTGAATGGTCAAATGGGACAACAACCGGTCCCAACTCTTCCACCAAAGAGTCATACAGCACCATGCATTATATGCAACAGCTGGATCTGAATTTCGATAAACATTATGGAGACCATCACATAAAAGCGATTATCGGAGGTCAACAGGAGTATGAAAAGTACAAATACCTGAGTGCCTATCGCCGGGATTTTGTCAATAACAGTTCGGGGAGTCTACAATTAGGCAGCTCTGATGGCCAGAACAACAGTAGTGTCGACTGGGACTGGGGACTGATCGGAGCATTTGCCAGGATTAATTATGATTACAAAAGCAAATACCTGTTGGAACTTAATGCCAGAGAGGATGGGTCTTCCAGACTTACGCCGAATGCTCACTGGGACTTTTTCCCATCAGCTTCAGCAGGCTGGCGCATTTCCCAGGAAGATTTCTTTCAGCCTATGCGCCATATATTCTCTGAGTTAAAGCTTCGCGGAAGTTACGGCGTACTTGGAAACCAGAATATCGTTGGTGCTGTATCAGATGATAATAACGCCAAATACTATCCCTATCAGGCAATAGTAGGTGCCACCACCGACCCGGCTTATTGGGGTCAGTTATATTATGTATTTGGCGGTAACATTATTACGCCGATGAGTGTAGTGCAAGATCCTAATAATACTTTTACATGGGAAAGAACTTCTATCACGGATATCGCACTGGAGGGATCTATGCTTAATAATGCACTGAACTTTTCAGTGGGCTATTATAACAAAACAACCAGGGGCATGCTCATGACAAAAACAGTATCCGCTGTCAACGGTGCTAAAAATTACGTCGCTAACATCGGCAAGATGAGTAATGCAGGTATCGAAATTTCCCTGGGCCTGAATAAAATCAACCCGGAAGGCATCAGTTACAGTCTGAATGGGAATGTCAGCCATGCGGTAAACAAACTTTTGGACCTGGGTGGAGAACAACTTGCTCCAACCTCAACTAGGGCTCAAGTCGTAGGGCACCCTAATAACGCATACTATCTGTATCAGGCAGATGGCCTTATTACCAAGGAAGATTTCCAGGACCCAAATTTCACCCTGCTAACCGGTCAGACCTATGGCGACCAGAAGATCGTAGACAGAAACCAGGATGGTAAAATTGACAACGCCGACAGAATACTGATTGATAAGACATCGACCCCTACCTGGCTTTATGGTCTGAATTTCGATGTATCCTACCATAATGTTGGTATTGCAGGCATGGTACAAGGTGCGGCAGGTGGATGGTTATATCTGGGCTCCAGCACCGGTTACGGATTTAGTAGTGGCTACGGTATAACCGACTGGACCATTGAAAACTCTTATGATCCAATCAATGCACCAGACAATTACAACACACGCTTACCAAGAGTGTCAGTCAGTAATTCCATTAACTCAACTTATCCATCCACTACCTATTTATTTAATGCATCCTATGTACGGTTAAAAAACCTGAGAGTATATTATAGCCTGCCTGTCAACTTTATCAAGAAAGCCAGTATGACCAGCGCCAGAATATATGTTTCAGGACAAAATTTATATACCTGGTCTAAGTTACCGCGCGCCTTAGGAATCGACCCGGAAATCAGCAGCCCGACTGCAGGATATCCTTTATTAAAAACATATTCCTTTGGGATCGACGTGACTTTTTAATCAGTTAATATAAATTCATTCTTGCTCAATGGAATATCAATGATATAACCCAATGATGCAAAAACAAAAAATAACATTTCAATGAAAAAGATAATAGTAGCACTGGCCACGCTGGCATCACTACAGCTTGCCTCTTGCGTTAAGCTGGAAAGACAGCCCACAGACGGTTATTCCACTGACCAGTATTTCACCAATAAGCAAGCCGCATTAGATAACCTGGCCTCTGTTTATCAGCTGACCAAAATGAGTGGTTTTTTTGAGGACGGCAATAGTATCCTTCTTGACGATATCACAGATAACGCCTATTGTCCGTTTACCAATCAGCTAACCTCATTTATTGCGCTGGGAACAGCAACGCCTTCCTTAACGGGAAAATATGTGGATCTTTATAGAGGCTATTTTAGTTATGAAGGCATCAAGACAGCCAACTATTTTTTAGAGAACATCGACAAGGTATCAACCATTTCTGATGAAGATAAAAAAGAGCTTAAGGCGGAAGCCAGGTTCCTAAGGGCCTTCAACTATGCCAGAAAAATGATGTTTTTTGGCGGGGTGCCGATTGTAACAAAAGTGCTGAGCTACGGAGAGGAAAATTCATATCCTAGAAATACAGAAAAAGAAGTGACGGACTTTGTAGATTCTGAACTAGAGAGCATTGCACCTGATTTACCCATTACCAGAGAAGACGCAGACTATGGCCGGGTCACCAGAGGTGCCGCTTTGGCCTTAAAAGCAAGAGTCGATTTGTTTGTGGGTAATTATAGCGGAGCTGAAAAAGCAGCCAAAGACGTTATTGATCTGGGTATATACGGCCTTTATGACAACTATGAAGGGCTATTCTGGGAGAAAAATCAAACGGACCCGAATAGAAACAAAGAAGTCATTCTGGAAGTCACCTATAAAGCGCCTACCTGGGCTTCCTGGATCGATGCCCTTTATACCGTAGAGGAAGGTGGCTGGAATTCTGTCAACCCGACACAAAGCCTGGTGGATGCCTACGAAACAAAAAATGGCAAGTCCATCATGGACGATCCAACCTATAATCCAGACAAACCATATGAAAACCGCGACCCTCGCTTCTACGCCTCGATTATCTATCCTGGCGAGACCTGGAACGGGCGTATTTTTAACAGTCTTGAACCGGTAGGACCTGATGAGTACTACAATTCCTCCAAAGGCAACCGTAGCCGTACCGGATATTGCCTGCGTAAGTATTGTGCTCCGCTGGTAGACCTTCCCAATGGCGATCCAGCCGATGGACAGGGCCTTAGTTTTATCGTATTCAGATATCCTGAAGTATTGCTGACCTACGCGGAGGCACTGATCGAGCAGAACAAAGATCTGCCTACAGCAGCAGCTATGATTAATGAGGTGCGTAAAAGGGTAAATATGCCTGCCGTGACCGAAAGCAGTCAAGCAGGCCTTAGAGCCAGGGTCCGTAATGAACGCAGAGTAGAATTCGCATTTGAAGGCCTTAGGTGGTATGATATGAAACGGTGGAAGATAGCCGCTGAGGTCATGAATGGTCCGGTCTATGGCGTGCGTCCTGGTAAAGTAAACATGACTACCGGGGTCGTTACTTTCTCCAGTCCAAACCATATCACGGTTGGAGCTGACAGAGTTTTTAATCCCGACAGAGATTATTATTTCCCAATACCTCAGGAAACGCTGGATGCCAGTGATGCCTTAAAAGGCCATCAAAACCCTAATTGGTAATCATCAGAAAACTTTTCACCTACTTTGCTGTTAACATTCAAATAGCAACAAAAGAAGGAACAAGTAAGAAGATAAAGAATCTAAGACCAAACAAGGCCGTCTCCTTATTTATGGGGAGACGGCCTTGTTATTGAAAATTCAATGATTTCAATAAACGTATTTTCATTATTTCCTCCAGGAGGTTCATTATTTAATCAGGAAACTATCCGCATCCCCTAAAAACGGGAACTGATCTCTTATTTGATGCAAATTTTCTTTCTTCAGCGTGATCGTCTGGATTTCTTCTCTGTCCTCTGCATCATACAGTGGATTACCTAACGGATCCAAAACCGTGGAACCTCCTTTATAAACAATATTATTGCCATCCACCCCCACCCGGTTTACAGCTGCCACATAACACATATTTTCTATGGCCCTTGCTTTAAGCAATGTGGACCACGTGCTTTGTCTTTTTTCAGGCCAGTTGGCGACGTTAATCAATAAATCATATTCAGGGGCTGCTCCTTGCATTTGCTGACGGGCCCACACGGGAAACCTTAAATCATAACATATCTGTAGATTAATTTTCCAGCCTTTTACACTGGCAATGAGTCTTTTGCCTCCGGCCGAATATTTAGCCCCCTCCCCTCCGTAAGCAAAAAGATGCCTTTTGTCATAGGTACCAATCTCTCCATTTGGCATCATCCAGACCAGGCGGTTGTAAAAATCCTCTCCCTCTCTGATGACAAGGCTGCCTCCGATGATTACATTTTTATCGGCGGCCAGATCCCGCATCCAGCTTACCGTCGGACCGTCCATGGTTTCTGCGACCTTCACCGGCTCCGAGGTAAACCCGGTGTTAAACATCTCAGGAAGCAGTATAATCTCCGTAGCAGAGGCAATGCCTTCTATTTTTTCCGTCAGCATCTGGATATTTTCCTGTTTTTTCTTCCAGAAAACTTTGGTCTGTACTAAGGATAAGGTGATAGAGGACATATTCCAATTTATTTTAAATGGTCATAGATTAATTGCAGGAGCGCTATCGCCTTTGGGGCGCCCGGTTCCTTTGCCATATCCAAGTTAAACAAAATATCGCATTTCGCTAAATTAATTATTTGGTAATACCTTATCTTAGCCATTCCATTTAACTTTCAACCAATTTTACCACATTTCAGAAACAAAGACAAAGTTATTATGAAGAAACTCGCTTTATTTTCTTTACTGCTAGCCGGATTTTTCACTGGCTCTGCCCAGCTGGAAAGGCCCAAATTAGTCGTGGGCATCGTTGTAGATCAGATGCGCTGGGATTACCTGTACCGCTATTATGACTTGTATTCAGATGGCGGATTCAAAAGAATGCTTAGTGAAGGCTATAGCTGTGGCAATACTTTCATTAATTACCTGCCTTCCTATACTGCGGTAGGCCATACTTCCATTTTCACAGGGTCTGTTCCTGCCATTCATGGTATTGCAGGTAATAGCTGGATCATAACCAAAACGGGTAAATCCACCTATTGTACGGATGACTCTACCGTGCAAACGGTAGGCGCCGGCGGAGATGCCGGAAAAATGTCTCCCAGAAATTTATTAGCAACGACGATTACCGATGAGTTAAGGCTTGCTACCAATTTTCAGGGAAAAGTAGTGGGCGTTTCTTTAAAAGACCGGGCTTCCATATTGCCAGCCGGTCATAACCCGACAGGCGCATACTGGCTAGATGATCCATCCGGTCATTTTATTACCAGTACCTATTATAAAAATGAATTACCAGGCTGGGTATCCAGCTTTAACCAACAACAGCTTCCTGAAAAGCTGATGAGCGGACAGTGGAAAACCTTACTTCCCATTGATGAATATACGCAAAGTACAAAGGACGACGCTCCGTGGGAGGGACTGCTGCCTGCCGCCAAAAGCCCCGTATTTCCTTATGACTTAAAAGCAGCCTATGCGAAAGATAAAGAATCACTCAGGGAGACACCTTTCGGCAATACGCTGACCCTGAAATTCGCGGAGGCGGCCGTTGCGGGAGAAGCCTTAGGTCAGGATAACGTAACTGACTTTTTAACCATCAACTGTGCCTCTACCGATTATTCCGGTCACCTGGTAGGCCCCAATGCAATTGAAGTAGAAGATGTCTACCTGCGCCTGGATAAAGACCTATCAGAATTTTTCACTTATCTGGACAAAAAAGTAGGGAAAGGCAATTACCTGGTGTTCCTTAGCGCCGACCATGGGGCTGCCCATGCCCAGGGATTTATGGAACATAGTAAAATGCCCACCGGTTTTATTACCAGTCTGCGCAGCGGTTTAAATAAAGACCTGCAGCAAAAATTTGGTGTGGAGAATTTAGCCACCAGCTTTTCCAATGAACAGGTACATTTTAATCAGGCGCTCACTGAAGCGCATAACATCGACATGGATGCGCTGAAAAAGGAAACGATTGATTACCTACACCTTCAACCAGAAATCTCTTTTGTGATGGATGCCGCTAACCCCGGCCGTTCCGGTGTTCCTGAAAAAATAAAAGAAATGATTGTCAATGGCTACAATAAGGAAAGAAGTGGCGCCATTAAAATCGTGTATAACTCGGGATTTTTAGATAGTCATTATAAAACAGGAACCACCCACGGTAGCTGGTACACGTATGATACGCATATTCCACTGATTTTTATGGGCTGGAAAATACCACATGGCGAGACTAATAAAACGCTTCATATGACAGATATCGCTCCGACTATTGCAGCTTTATTACATATTCAGATGCCAAGCGGGTGTATAGGCGACCCCATCACCTCAATTACGGACCAGATTAATGGAAAATAAAAAGGGCTGATTTTTAATACGCAGGCATAGAATTATTAAAAAGAAGGCTCCAACTGCTTCAAATTCAATCTTAGAGGTTAAATTTGAAGCAGTTGGAGCCTTTTAGCATTCCGTATATCAGGATCCCGGCTACTGGCATAAAAGCCTCATTCTATGGTCGTTGTATTGGGATGCCCGGCAGCCCGGCATAACCTGAAATTATAGTAATGCCCCCAGACAATAAAGGTAACGGCCGGAATCAGTAAAATGATGGAGTAATCATGCCATATCTCCTTGGCAAATAAAAATAAAATGCCCACTGAAAATAAAATAATGGGTACAAAACTACGGTGATGCTTACGGTAGCCATGGGATAATGCATAGGCCCCTACGGCAAATGCAAGAAAAATCATAAAATATTCAAATCCTTTGTTCTCGATAATATTTATACCAAAGACAGGCAATGAAGTCATGATTAACGGCAAAAGGGCACAGTGTATAGCACAGGCCAGCGAAGCCCCTATCCCCATTGCATCCCAGTTGATTTTAAAGCCCATTTATTCATACAATTTGTGCAAAGATACAACTTTGCAACAAAGTTGCAAAACAATGTTAAGCCATAGACAAATCATCCGGCAAGCCGCTCCGTTTATCGTACCTTTGCACACCAAAGGAGCTGTTGCCCCGCTTACGCACATAAATTAAAGAATTAAGTCATGTCTGTACTCAAAAAATATAAAAAGCTAATTGGATATACCCTGTTTTTTGCTGTTTGCTGTATTGTTTTCTGGATTTTTCTTTTTGCCGGCACGGACAACTGGAAAACAAAATTACCAACACTTAGCACAGTACAGCCGTTTTCCTTTACCAATCAGGATGGACAGCCATTTACGCAGGAAGATATGAAAGGTAAGGTTTGTGTGGTGAATTACTTTTTCACCACCTGTAAGGGCATTTGTCCCAAGATGAATCATAATATGGATGACATCTACAATACTTTTAAGGATGAAAAAGACTTTATGATTATCTCCCATACCTGTATGCCTGAGGTGGACTCCGTACCCCGTTTAAAACATTATGCAGACTCAATGGGAGTAAATGACCGTAAATGGGTGTTTCTGACGGGAAGAAAGGATAGTCTTTACTACCAGGCCAGAAACAGCTACCTGGTGGATGACAACAAGAATCCGGTAGAAAGCATTGATGATCAGTTTATTCACACGCAATTCTTTGCCTTGATTGACAAAGATGGCAACGTTCGTGGAGAGATTTTTGATGGATTACAGAAAAAAGACCTGGATAAATTAAAGCAAGACATTCAGATCCTGCTAAAAGAACGGCCCGGCGGCAGAAACAACTTCAGCAACAACATATTCGGTAATAATATGTAATTTTGTGATAGGTTCAAGCGGAACAAAGGAGGTCATTATGCAAGACGAAATTATAGCCAACATATTAAAATCAGCCAACCTAAGCGTTACGGCCAGTAGAAAAAAGATCCTAAATCTTTTTCTATCTACGAATGGTGCGCTGGCACATGCTGATATTGAGCAGGAGGCAGACGAGAAAATGGACCGGATTACCATTTACCGGACCTTACAGGCTTTTGTTCAGAAAGGCATTATCCATATCATCCCTACTACAGACAATTCAATCAGATATGCATTATGCAAGGATGAATGTTCTGAAGGGCATCATCATGACCAGCATGTGCATTTTGTCTGCAGTGAATGTCACACAACCTATTGCCTGGAGCAAATCAATGTTCCTCATGTGAAACTGCCCTCTGGTTTTACAGAATCTCAGACGGAAGTTATTATCAACGGCCTATGTGCAAAATGTCACGCGTAGGTTATAAATAGGCTTAAAATTAAGTCTGATAAAAGCATTAAGGCCCCCAGCTGGGGGCTTTTTCTATTAAATGCAGATAGGCATATTACGGATGGCTGTTATTTATTTTCATTTATTATCAATTATTCCCTTTTTTCCTAAAGAGGGCCATTCATAACGTTGATGTATATTTTTTGGACGATAAGGTGCAACCGGTTTTATCCATCCTGTTTTTATAGCAGGGTTTAATTTTTTCATCCAAAAATTTTTTCGATCTGATCACCCTACAAGATCTTGAAGCGCTTGTTTATTAAGCCGGCCATGTAGTATTGATACAATTTGTTTAACTTGATCAGATCTTATTGCGTAATCCTCACTGGTCATACTCCTTCCATTATGGCTGGGGTATCTTGGGGAGTAACACGTAGGAGTAATAAGTGCTGACACCGAAAAAGTCAACCGGATAAAATTCGCCATCAACAGAAACACTCCCCTTATGGAGATAAGGTAGGTTATATTCTGTTATATTTGTAGAAGCCTGCAATTTCCCATAATACAAATATGACGTATGAATAAAACATTACTGTATTTTATAGGACTTATTCTGATATCCTGTACCTCCCATGCTCAATCGAAAAATTCAGCACTGAATCGTTTATTTGATAGTCTTGCCAAAGAAGGACAATTTAACGGCACAGTACTCATCGCTGATCAGGGAGAAATCATATTTGAAGGGGCCTATGGATATGCAGATTTTGAACATAAAATCCAAAATACAATCAATACCGCATTTGAGCTGGCATCTGTCAGTAAACAATTTACGGCTTTGGCCATCATGAAATTACAAAGTGAAGGCAAGCTTAATTATACGGACACCATTACAAAATACCTCCCTGACCTTCCCTATCATTCAGTCACCATAAACGATCTTATTCATCATAGCTCTGGCATCAGTGATTTTTTAGGATGGACAAAAGAGCAGATGCATCTGGATAAAGAGGTCTGTAATAACCAGGACATAGAAAAATTTTTGCCATCATTGGCTCCGAAAACAATTTTTGAACCTGGAACTTTCTATACCTATTCCAATACGAATTATCTCCTGTTGGCAAATATCATCAGTAGGATTTCCGGGCTTTCCTTTGCTGAGTATCTGAAAAAAAATATCTTCATCAAGGCTGGCATGAATAACACGTCTATACCAATGGGCCATTACCAGAACTTTAAACCAGGCGGATACGCCAAAAATTACCTGTGGGATCCGCTCACACATAAGTATCAGCCGTTTAACGAAATTGCCCCGCTGGATTATTATAAACTTTTCAGCGGCACCAGTGGCCATGCAGGAATTCAGAGTACTGTTAGCGATCTTTATAAGTGGGTAGAGGCCATCCACCAACATAAACTGGTACCGGAAAATACCTTTAAAGTGGCCTTTGAGCCTTATTTAAATAAAAATGGCCTCGACACCATCGGCATGGGGCAAATGCCCTATACTTTCGGATGGTTACTGGTTCCTAAAAAGGACTCCACTCCATCCTTTCTTTGGCACAATGGCGGCATAGGCGGCTACAGATCGCTTATCACTTATTATCCGACGATCAATCGTGTCATCATCCTGCTGGAAAATACGGATCAGATGATGGATCAGAGAAGTCTTATGATCCCTATACTTGATATTTTAGACAGGGCGAAAGATATTCAGTGGCCCAAATTCAGTTTGAAACCAAAAGCCAGTCAGGTGGATAGCAATTATTTAAAAAAGCTGACCGGCCTATATGTCATGAAAGACCAACCTATGATTAAAATGCAGATAACCACAAAAAATGGCCGGTTGTATGCAAAATATATGGATCAGCTGCCTTTTGAAGTATACTACCAGGCGGATGATACGTTTTTTTATACGGCCGTTGATGCCCGGCTACAATTCAGTAAGGCAAATGAAAGCTACAAGGAAGTAACCCTTTTACAAAATGGTCTGAAAATTAAAATGACAAAAACGGACGATGCTGGCCGGAAATAAATTTTAAAAATCAATCATTACCGGATGATGATATTTACTGGGTCCTGCTACTGCAGCAATTAAAATGTCCTCAGTCCATTATCTGAACACGGCGGCAGCCTCGACAAGCCGCTCCGGTGTGCCGGTATCCATAAACAAGGAGCCCGTATGGTCATAAAATCCGACCGCCTCCGTTTTACTGAGCGCTAAATATGCGTCAATGATGGAAAAAGGCATCTGGCCGTTGAATTCGGGTATTTCTGATAAAAGCTGAATAATTTTGCTGTTCATACAGTGAATCCCGCTAAATGCTTTGGGGATATAGCCCACTGTCTGGCGGGTGATTTTCTGTTCACCCGTAGTCATATTCTCCCATCCTGCAAGCAGGCCGTTCTGCTTTTCAAACAGCAGCCTTCGGCTGCTGGCTCTGTCACTAACGGCAAGAGTGGCCAGATGTCTGCTGCTCACTTGTTCTTTGATAAGCGCATTTAGGGATAAATCTGTCAGGATATCCGCATTGACAATCAAAAACTGATCGGTATCCGCCAGATAACCTGCCGCGGCAGCCTGCATAACAGCTCCGCCAGTATCCATCAGTCGGCTGGTTTCGTCAGAGATAACATAATGACTCCCCCACCCCTGGTTATCCTGAAGGCATTGTACTATCTGATCCGCAAAATGATGCACGTTTACAATAACATCCTGAATACCTGCCTTTTGCAGGTATTCAATGGTTCTTTGTAATAATGATCTGCCATTGACCTCGGCCAGGGCTTTGGGATGATGTAAAGTCCAGGGCTTTAACCGGGTGCCCAGGCCTGCCGCGAGTATGAGTGCTTTCATTGCTTTTAACGCTTACTGTTTTGTGCTTACTTTCTGCTGTGTGCTGCCTTCTGTCTATTCTTAAATTACCTGACCCAGTTATCCTGATTGGTGTGATTTAAGACGACCTTTACCTTGTATTTATTTTTGAGATACCGGGCCGTCTGCTCCGCACCATAGACGCTGCGATGCTGGCCGCCGGTACAACCAAAATTAATCTGCAGGTGGTCAAAATCTCTGGAAATATAATTTTCCACTGAGATACTCACCAGATCAAATACGCTATTGAGGTATTCATTCATAGTGGTACGCTGTTGCAGATAATCCTGCACCGGTTTATCCTGACCCGATAGTTTTTTAAACTCATCCTGCCTGCCGGGATTTAAAATACCGCGGCAGTCAAAAACAAAACCGCCACCGTTACTGCTGTTGTCTTTGGGGATTCCTTTTTTGTACGAAAAGCTGTTAATCTCTACCACCAGCGGCGTTTGCCCCGTAGCCTGGACCGGTATAAATTTTGTCTTTGTCTCGGGCCCTGTAATCAACCCCAGGATTCTTTCAAATTCGGGAAGTTCTATACCGATTACGTTATTATCCGTGAACTTTTTTAGATTATCGAGCGCAATAGGAATACCTGCTAAAAAAGCGGCCTTCCTTTGGAATAATCCTCTAAAACCATAAGCGCCCAGCACCTGCAATAACCGGATCAGCACAAAGCCCTTAAACTGGTTTTTAAAGGCATTCTTATCGACTTTGATGTCCACCAGTGCATCTACCTGTTCGATATAATAGTCCAGCAGGGACTCTTTCCACTCCTTGGAGAGGTTAGCCTTGGCCTGCCATAAAAGGGCAGCGGCGTCATATTGCAAACCTCCATTCATACCTCCCTGATAATCGATAAAGTAGACCTCTTCATCTTTGACCATGATATTGCGGCTCTGAAAATCCCGGAACATAAAATATTTGTACCGGCTCTGGCCTAAAAAGACGCTTAGGACATCAAATTCATCCAGCAGCTGTTGCTTGTTATAAGGTAGTCCCAGAAAGTCGAGAAAATAATATTTAAAATAAAGCAGATCACTTAAAATGGCCTGTTTCCCAAACTCAGTAGAGGTCAGACAAAGCCTGTAATCCACCTTTGAGTGGCCTTTGACCTGTAATCTGGCCAGCGCCGCCAGGCTTTTTTGAAACAGACTATACACGCGGTCACTATGGCCTTCGGTTTCCAGAAGTCCTGCCAGGGAAGTACTGCCAAAATCCTCCTGCAAATACAGCAGATAATCTTCCGATAAACCGTAAATCTCAGGAACGGGTAATCCCAGACTCCTGAAACTCTCTGTAAAAGCCAGAAAGGTTCTGTTCTCCTGTTCATTATAGTTGTAGGTGGCTATACAAGTTGCGGGATTTTGGCTGTTGGCAGGGGCAAACACCCGGAAATACAACCTATCACTGCCACTTTGAGGTAGTTTCTCTGTTCTTTCAGGCTGCTGGCCGTAAATCTTTTGATATAAGGATTCAATCTTTTCTATAATCATAGCCCCAAAAGTAATTAAAACAGTGCAAAGAGCGAACCTGTCCATAAGAAGACCTTTTAGTCTGGACATGCTCGTCACAGCTAAAAAGCGTAGCTTCGTGGAGCCCAAAGCCGACGCCGGGCACCCATTTATATTAAAAAAATAAAATTAATGATTCATGTCTGAAGCTTCCAATAAAAAGCCCAATCACCTGATTTCCGAAACCAGCCCTTATTTATTACAGCATGCCTATAATCCGGTGGAGTGGTACCCCTGGGGGGAAGCTGCACTGCAGCTGGCCCGGCAGGAAAACAAACCTATTTTGGTCAGCATTGGTTACGCCGCCTGTCACTGGTGCCATGTGATGGAAAACGAGAGCTTTGAGGATCATAAGACTGCTGATTTTATGAACGCCCATTTTATCAACATAAAGGTGGACAGAGAAGAGCGCCCCGATCTGGATCATTTATATATGGACGCCGTACAGGCTATGAGCGGACAGGGCGGCTGGCCACTCAATGTGTTTTTATTACCGGACACCCGTCCTTTTTTTGGAGGCACTTATTTTCCGCCGAAAAGAATTTATCAAAGACCCTCCTGGACGGAAGTGCTCGATAGTGTGGAGAAGGCCTTCAGGGAACAATTTCAGGATTTGGTGACTCAGGCCGATAATTTAATGGAACATTTAAAACAACAGAACCTGCCTTTAAGCGTATCAACCCATCAAAACACATCAGAGGCTGCTTCCGATACGCAAACAAATGAATCAGGATCTGCGCTGCAGGAGCTCACCCAATCAGATGCCATCCCCAGACAGGCTGACCAGCTCCGCCAGGCCATTATGCAGACGGCAGATACCAAGTGGGGCGGCTTTGGGCGGGCGCCTAAGTTTCCACAAAGTTTTACCATCCGTTATTTATTAAGGGATTATTACTATACCGGAAATACACAGGGCGTACAGCAGGCCTTATTAAGCCTGGACAAAATGCTGCAGGGCGGCATCTATGATCAGATTGGTGGCGGCTTTGCCCGTTATAGTACAGATGATCAATGGCTGGTACCCCATTTTGAGAAAATGCTCTATGACAATGCGCTGCTGCTGGAAGCACTTTGCGAAGCTTATCAGTTGACCGGTAACGCGGTTTATGAAAGAACCATCCGGCAGACGGTTGACTTTCTGTCCCGGGAAATGCACTTATCAGGCGGCGGGTTTTATGCAGCCCTGGATGCAGACAGCGAAGGGGTGGAAGGGAAATATTATGTATGGCAAAAATCCGAAATAGAACGGATCCTGGGCCCGGAAGCGGAACTCTTCTGCCTGGTCTATGATGTGGAACAAAAAGGGAACTGGGAGGAGCACAATATCCTATGGCTGCAGCAAAGTATCACGGAAGTGGCCAAAAGTATCAGAATCAAGGAATCTTCTCTGATCAGTGTACTTGACCGGGCAAAAGAAAAGCTGCTTTCCGCAAGAAGCCAAAGAGTTGCTCCTGGTAAAGATGATAAAATCATCCTTGGCTGGAACGCTTTGTTGATTACCGCACTTTGTAAGTGCGGGCAGGCCATCAGTGAACCGCTCTATACTGAGCTAGCCGAAAACTGCTATCATTTTTTAAAAGCGCATTTAACTGAAGACCTGATGACAGTTGAGGCTGCGACTACAGCTACGAAAGCCACTTCTGTCGGCGGCTGGCGCCATCACTGGAATAAAAAACCAGGGAATTCCACCGCATTTTTAGATGATTATGCGGCACTTATTCAGGCATTACTTGAACTAAATTCAGTCACTGGAAATAAAGAATATTTACAGTCTGCCGCCTCCCTCACAGGGCTGGTTACGAGTCAGTTTAGTGATGAAAACGGGCATTTCTTTTATTATACCAATCAGGCTACCGGGGCGCTTGTCAGAAAAATGGAAACCTATGACAACGCCACCCCTTCTGGTAACGCGATAATGGCAGATAACCTCTGGCGCCTGGCAGTTTTATTGGACAAGGCTGAATGGCGCGACAGAGCTCTTTATATGGTAGCGTCCATGGAGCCATTATTTACGCATTATCCCACTTCCTTTGGCTGCTGGGCAACCCTTTGGCAAAAAATTGCCTTTGGGACCCCGGAAATAGCCATCATCGGACAAGCCGCTGAAAATCAGGCAAAAGAAATTTTAAAACAATATATTCCAGGGGCTATTTTACAATACAGCGCTGAAATGCAACCGGATAACCCCTTATTATCCGGCAAAAAAGTTCTTCCCGGGCAAACCTTTATATATCTTTGCCAGAATTATGAGTGTAATCAGCCTGTTATGTCTGTTCAGGCACTCATTAATAGCCTGAGCGCAAGCGGCGTCCATCTGACATTCGCTGATTCAAAGGATGGCAGAAGTGCTCAGGGCATTAACAACAAAGATAAATAGCACATGAAACAATACAAGATGCCCCTTATTTTAGGTAGCATTGCCTGGGTTCTGGCAGGGCTGTCTCTGATTATCGGCATTATTGACCTGGTACAACACGGCGTTAATAAAAACACTTATTTTGCGGCAGCCATCGTTATTGGGGGTGGCCTCTCAGGGGTCAATCTTTTAAGACTGCACCGGCAGCTTAAATACAGAAAACCACCCGATCAAATAAATAAGGACATGGCAGCAGGCGCCCATCAGCCGTCTGCGGACTCGTCTGATCCGGCCTAAAAACGGCCTATCTGCAAGGTTTAAACTTTGGCTCATCAAAAGTAAGGATGCGTCTTCCAGGTCAGGAAGACGCATCCTTACTTATGTCAGTAGGGTTGGTCTATGTGCTCTTTAAATAATTCATCAAAGATCAGGGATGAAAATATTGCCAGATTTTGGCTGCTTTGGAGATGCCCACTTCCGCCGTCAGCTCTCTTTGTGTCAACTGCCGGATCTGTTTTACGGAACGGAACCTTTTAAGTAACTGACTGGCCGTTGCCTCCCCAATGCCCGCAATGGCTTCCAACTCATTTTTAAAGGTACCTTTGGACCTTTGATTGCGGTGAAAAGTAATCCCGAAATGATGTACTTCGTCTCTGATTTTACGGATCAGCTTTAAAGAAGGGCTATCCCAGGGAAGTTTTAAGGACTGGCTGTCTCCCGGAAAAAACAGCTCTTCTTCATTTTTAGCCAGCCCTACCAGGGTCATCTCCCCTACCATATCCAAAGATTCTATGGCTTTCATGGCAGCGCTGAGCTGCCCTTTTCCGCCATCTATAATCACTAGTTGGGGTAAAGGCAGTCCTTCTTCTTTAAGCCGTTTATATCTTCTGAATACCGCCTCTGTCATGGTCGCAAAATCATTAATGCCTTCCACCGTCTTAACGTTAAAATGGCGATAGTCCTTTTTACTGGGCCTTCCGTTCTTAAAACAAACCATGGCTGAAACCGGATAGGATCCCTGAAAATTTGAGTTATCAAAACACTCAATATGTGTGGGTAGCTGGGGTAAAGAGAGTTGTTCCTGGATCATGCTCAGTGCCCTTTGGTCATCTGAGGTGGCCTGCTCTTCTAAAAGCAGCGTCTTTTTCTTTTTGAGTTCCATCCGGAAATAATTGACATTTTTTTCGGAGAGCTCCAGAAGCTTTTTTTTCTCCCCCGCCTTGGGTACCGTTATTTTAATGCTTTGGTCCGGATAATCCAAGGTCGCCGACAACACGATTTCTTTATTATTACTGTTAAACTGCTCCCTTAAATTAGCGATTGCAAATAATAATACATCCTGCTGCGTCTCCTCAATCTGTGCCTGTAATTCTACCGTGTGGGTATGGATGATGGTACCGTTTTCTACCATAAGGAAGTTAACATAAGCCACTTCCTCCTGTTTCCAGATAGAAAATACATCCAGACTGCCCAGATGAGCATTCACAATGGTAGATTTTGCCTGGTAGTTTTCCAGATCAGCGATTTTACGCCGAACAATCTCCGCCTTTTCAAAGGCCATATTTTCTGCATGCCGTATCATTTCTTCTTTAAAATGCTGCACCACGGGCCCCAGGTTACCTTTTACGATTTGCCGGATCTGCTGAATGCTGTCATCATAATCTTCTTTGGTCTGTAAACCCTCACAGGGGCCTTTACAGTTGCCCAGGTGATATTCCAGACACACCTTAAATTTACCTTGATCAATATTGGCCTTTGTCAGATTGAGCTTACAGGTTCTGAGCGGAATATTTTCTTTAATCAGATCCAGGATTTCCCGAACGCGCCAAACATTGGTAAATGGGCCGATATATTCCGAGCCGTCTTTTATCTTATTACGGGTCAGATAAATCCTGGGGAATGGTTCTTTTTTAATGACGATATAAGGATAGGTCTTATCGTCTTTGAGCATGATATTATACTTTGGCTGAAACTGTTTAATCAGCGAATTTTCCAGTAAGAAGGCATCCTGCTCGGTATCAACTATGGTAAATTCAATGTGATCAATGCGCTGTACCAGTTCATGCGTCTTATAATTGCTTAGCGTCTTATTAAAATAAGAGCTGACCCTTTTACGCAAATGTTTTGCCTTGCCCACATAGATCAGATTGCCTTCTGCATCAAAATATTTATAGATGCCGGGCTGCTTGGGAATACTCGGTGCAATTGCTAAAAACGCTTCAGAAGTCATACTGCAAAAATAAGTAAATCCAGACTGGGAAAATAAAGTCACCTTATTTAACTGGTAATCAATAATGATACGACTTTACTTTAAGGTTTTAATCCATCCATTAAGGGGTATTTAAAAAAATATTTTGTTTGGATTTTTATTTTCACGTACTTTGTATTACAAAGTACTTTTAGACACGACTTATATAAGCGCTTCCTAATTTATTTTCTATGGCAAAGCAGACCGATTACCGTCAGACCAACGCTTCAAAGCGACCAGAATCTCCCACCGGAGCGTCGGACAAGGCGCAGTACCAACAGGATTTGAGTGCCATCCGCACCATGATGGAACGCTCTTCCAGATTTATTTCCTTAAGCGGGCTCTCGGGAGTGGCCGCCGGTCTCACCGCGCTATTAGGTGGCGGATATGCCTACTTCCTGGTCAACGAAGCGGGAAGGGATTATCTCACCCATACTTCCCTGAGCTATTCGGGGGATTTAATGACCCGTTTAATCCTACTGGCCCTTATTGTTTTAGTACTGGCGCTTGGGCTGGCAACATATTTTACGGTGCGTAAAAGTAAAAAGGCAGCATTAAGCATATGGACGACGGCCACCAAACAGCTTTTATCTGCATTATTTGTTCCGCTTGTAATCGGTGGCATCTGCTGCATAGCGCTTATTTACCATGGACATATTGAGTTAGTTGCGCCCGCTACACTGATTTTTTACGGTTTATCGCTTCTGAATGCCAGTAAATATACCTATACAGAAATCTACTATTTAGGCATACTGGAAGCGGCATTAGGATTAATGAGTTCATTCTTAGTGGGCTATGGGCTGATTTTCTGGATGCTGGGCTTTGGCGTCTTACATATTGTATACGGAATTGTAATGCAGCGGAAATACCGTTAAATTTGCCCACCAATCATGATTAATATTCAATTACTTAATAAAGATTTTGAGAGCCGGGTACGCCTGGGGATCATGAGTATCCTGATGGTCAGGGACTGGGTGGAGTTTAAGGAGCTCAAAGAGCTCCTGGATATCACCGACGGCAACCTGGCCAGCCACGCCGGCGCGTTGGAGAAAAACCAGTACCTCCAGGTACGGAAGGAATTTGTCGGCAAAAAACCGAGAACCACTTATGCCGTAACGCAACTTGGTCGCAAATCCTTTCAGGATCACCTGGCCGCATTAGAGAAACTACTGGGACAGCCTTAATTTTTTTTGCCTTTACACTTTGAAATACAAAGTACTTTTTAATAAATTATAAAATATAAAAAAATGAACCTCAAAAAAAAATTAAAGCTGTTCTTACTGGGACTGCTGAGCTTTATTATCCTGTTCTACAAACATGAGCCGGGAATCAATGTGCTGATATTCTCCTTGATAGCCTGGTTGTTGATGGTTTATAGCGAAAGCGGATTTTCCAGATTTAAAAAAGACCGAAATTTCTGGATGCTTTCATCCTTTGTTTGGTTGACAGCAGGCGCTTTCACGTTTTACGGAGATCCGGGGTCCTTTTTTGCCCTGCTGCTGTGTTTTTATAGTCTGGGGATCTATATGACAGACAAAACTTTTCAGCCCCTGCTCTACCCTTTACTGCTGGCCTATAGTCTGGGGTCCTTTATTGTCCGGGTGTTTTTTATTTACCAGTGGCTTCCTTTAAAAAAGCGGACCACAGGCCAGAAAATAGCTGAGCCATTGCCTTCTTCCCTTTCGAATGCCGATGACAATGGCGCCTCCACTGGCCCCGTGGAGCAACCCGTACTTGCCATTACAGCTGCCATACCCCAGAGGGATACCCCACTACCTACGCCCTCACTTGCGGCGGAAGGCATACGCCAGCAAACGGAGGCAAAATTAACTGCCCTGCAGCTGTGGTGTAGCACCTGGCTACTACCCATCTGTATCATTTTACTTTTTGTCATCGTTTATATGTCCAGCAGCAGTTTATTTTCCGATATCCTGGTAAGGATCATCCCTAACCTTGATTTTCCGATGCTTTATTTTGTCACCATTGCAGGTTTTTACTTCCTGTTTAATTTTATGTACCTGCTGCCGATCCCCTGGTTTTCCACGTTAAATGATAAAATTACCAGCTGGGACAGTCCGGCGCCTGCCATAATCAGCGGACAACAGGATGTCAACCGGCAACAATTTCTTTCCAGGCATGAAAAAGCAGCTACCCTAACCCTGAGTCTTCTAATAGCGCTCCTGCTGGTTTTTATTTTAATATACAGCTATGAACTTTACCGGGGAATCCATGCGGCAAGGCTTAGCCAGGCCCTCCATGAACAGGTTAATTCCATCATACTTTCCATTGTAATGGCCGTAGCCGTCATCATGTATTATATAAGACCGGGGAATCTATCTGTTACAGGCAATAAGCCTATTGAGTCATCCGAACACAAACCGGATCTCCTACATAAACTGGCTTACGGCTGGATACTATTAAATGTGGTACTGGTAATTTCCGCAGGCCTCCATAATCTGGCTTATACCAGTCGTTACGGCCTGACCCATTTAAGAATCGGCGTGTATATTTTTCTTACCCTGTGTCTTATCGGCCTGTATTTCACCTATGTAAAAATCAGAAGACAACGCAGTTCCGCCTATTTAATCGGCACTATGTTTAAAATATTTATTGCCACTATTGCCCTTAACAGTGTCATCAACTGGAGTGCTATTATCACGAGGTATAATCTTCGTTATATGGCTACACCTGATCTGAATTATTTATTATTGCTAGAGTATAATGGGCTTACCCTCACTCCGCTTATAATGCAGGATCCCCGCTATAAAAACGACCAGGAATTAAAAGATCAAGTTCTGAATAAATTATTTTGGAACAATACCGGGGTAAAAAGAGATTGGCTGTCAAGCACTTTATATTTCAATTTTGAAATGCATCAGCTTAAAAAACAGGGCTATTTAAAACCCAAGAAGAAATAATATCAATAGCATAAACAATATAACATAGCCGAACAAAAATGGGGTTCTTTTTAAGATAATGTATCAAGCAGCATTATCTTAAAAAGAACCCCATTCATTATAACATATCTAATTCAAATAGAGGTCGTCTATTTATTGTATTATTTTTTATGCTCAGCTTAGTTTAAAGCGTCAATAATGGCAACAAAGTCATCAGCTACCAGAGAGGCACCACCCACCAGTCCGCCGTCAATATCCGGCTGACTGAATAGTTCTTTGGCATTATTCGCTTTTACGCTACCACCATATAAAATAGAAATCTTGTCTGCAGTCTCCTGTCCGTATTTACCGGCTAAATGATCTCTTAAGAATTTCTGGATTTCTTCTGCCTGTTCGCTGCTGGCTGTTTTACCGGTACCAATAGCCCAGATGGGTTCGTAAGCAATGATAACTTTGGTAATCTCGTCTTCACTTAAGTGAAATAAAGACTCTTCCAACTGTGTGGCCACAAAGGCATTCTGGTTGCCGCTTTCTCTGATTTCCAGGGATTCTCCCAGACAAAAAATTGGCGTAACACCGTTTGCTAAGGCAACGTCTACCTTTTCTGCCAGAAACTGATTGGATTCTCCAAAATATTCTCTTCTCTCAGAGTGACCGATTAAGGTATGGTAAACACCAACGGATTTCAACATTTCCACAGAAAGTTCTCCCGTATAAGCGCCAGAGGTCTTCGAATAGATATTCTGGGCAGAGATATAGACATTTTCCCTGTCTCCAACGATTTCTTTAGCGGCCTGCAGGTAAGGCGCAGGAACGGCAAAAATAACCGCATGCCCTTCTCTGACAGAAGTGGATTTAGAAAGGATATCACTTAACAGATCCTGACCCTGCTGCAGGGTCAAATTCATTTTCCAGTTTGCTGCTGCAATTTGTGTACGCATATTCAATTTTTGTTCAAGTTTTGTTTAATCAATATGTAACTGAGATGATGATTTGACCAGACAACAGCGCTTAGCGCCGCCTTCCGGTCTGGTCAAAGATATGATTCAAAATCTGAATTTCCCGTTTATCCAGGCTGCTCAACTTAAAGCGAAGCCAGTTTTCAATATGTACAACAGCCTTTTCTATTTGATAATCAGTTAAGTTATGACCAGTGCCCCATAGAAACGACCTGACATGTCTGGGCGGCATCTCAAGACCAAAAATATTACAGCACAGACCAATATTGGATCCTGTAGTCAGCTGTGTCCCTACGCCAATTCTGGTATAGTCTCCCATCAGCGCCCCGAATTTCTGTCCTACCGACCGGTAATCCTGTAACGCAGCGTCATATACCCGTACCATGCCAGCCGTATTTTTGACGTTACTGCCTCCGCTTCCCGCCCCGAAATTGCAAAAAGCGCCAATAATACTGTCACCCAGATATCCATCATGTCCTTTATTAGTGCCTTTATGGAAAATGCAGTTCTTGATTTCTCCTCCCAGCACGACGTCACTACCGGTAACCACAGGACCGTACAGCTTCGTACCCATTTTCAGTGTGGAATTATCCCCTAAGAAAAGGGGGCCCCGGATCAGGCATCCTTCCATCACCCGGGCATTTTTTCCGATATAGATCGGGCCGTTTTCTGTATTAAAGATGGCAAAATGCACCTCAGCACTTTGTTCTATCACCACTTCATGGCTGCCCCGGATTTTATTGCCAGAGGCCTCGATGGCCTTTGCATCCAAAAAAGGTCCGCCTTTAGCCAGCTGGAAGTCTATTGCGGATCTTATATCGGCTCCTGCAAAATGCAATAAGTCCTCTGGATGGAAAACCTGACGCACCTCCCGGGCCTCTGTCCAGCGAATCTTCTGTGGAGCGAGTAAGGTAAATAACGCTTTATTGGGATCTGCCTGATTAATAACGGCATTTCTAATGTCACTTATGGCCAGTTTTTCTTTTAATCTGACGGCTAGTACCTGTTGTTCCGCCTGATCTTCCTTATCATTTTGCCTGGTAATTAGGCCAGCCCCAAGGCTGATTCCACTACCCTGCTTTGCATCAAATAAAGTATTTAATGCCACAGGTCTTAGTCCCGCAAAAACCAGGTAGTCTCCCCGCTCTATACACCTATCCTCTCCAGACACATCAGACAGGAAATCCTCTGTAATCACAGAGAAGGTGACTGTTCCCTGATCCTGATTGTTGAAGGTCCACGCATCCAAAATCGAAATGCCGCCTGCAAGTAATTCCAGGATCGTCTTATTTTCTGTCAAAGGACTTAACCGGTCTCTGAGCGACCGGGTCTCAAATAGGTAGATTGCCATAACTTTCGAATAAAGTTCCTAAATCGGAGTTTAACCGTCAAATTTTTATGCAAATCTAAATAGACCCTTCCCCATTGGCCTAAAAAATGCTAAAAAAATCTTATTTTCAGCCCCTGGCGTGGAACTTGTTAACGAGCGATTATATTTCTATTATTTTTGTCCAAACTCAAAAAAACATTATTTGTGAAAGCACTTTTTCTCTTTTTTGCATCAGCTAGTATACTCATGTCCTGTGGCGCCACCAAGGATAAAAAAAAGAACCAAAAAGAGGAAAAAGAACCCAAGACCGGCCTTTACCCGGCAGATTCTTCTTATTTCAGGCCGCTGACGGACGCTGAAAAGGAGCATTACAAAAATGAGGTAGAAGCAGAATACCATAAAATAATGGGGCCGAATTTTAACGGCGAGATTCTGGTAGCTAAAAACGGCCAGGTTGTTTATGAGGATTATAAAGGTATTGCTGATTTTAGAAAAAAGACGCCAATAACGCCAAATACGGCGATGCACCTCGCATCGATCTCTAAGACTTTTACGGCGATGACCATTTTACATCTCTGGGAAACGGGCAAACTCTCCTTAGATGATGACCTGCAGAAATATTTTCCAAAATTGCCTTACTACGGCATTACGATTAAAATGCTACTCTCTCATAGAACAGGGTTACCGAACTATGTCTATTTTATGGAAAAGGGCTTTGATCGCAACAGAAAAGCCACCAATCAGGATGTCATCAACTTTATGATGGTAAATAAGCCTAAGATCACCGCTAACCCGGACAGGGCTTTTCAGTATTGCAACACCAATTTTCTAATACTTGCTTCCATTGTGGAAGAAGTCACCAAAATGCCTTTCCCGGACTATATGAAGGACAGCGTCTTTAAGCCGCTGGGCATGAATGATACCTATATTTTTTCGGCCAAAGACACGCCCACTTATAACCCGACTTACCAAGGCAACAGACCATTCCCTATGACCAATGTGGATTGTACATACGGAGATAAAAATGTGTATAGCACGGTCAGAGATCTGCTTAAATGGGACCGCAGCCTATATGCACATACGTTTTTAAAGGCTTCTACCCTACAGATGGCCTTTACTCCTCAAAGTCATGAACACGCCTCTATGCATAATTACGGATTAGGCTGGCGTACTTATTTTAACCCAACGACCGGTGATTCTATTATTTACCATAATGGCTACTGGCATGGCAGCAATACGGTATTTAACCGTATTATCCAGGATACGGCCACCATTATCCTGCTAGGTAACAGGTACAGTCCCAATAACTACAATGCGAAAAAGCTGACGCATATCTTTACTGGTCATAAGGATTATTAAATGACACAGCTTCACAAAGTAAGTGTGTAAATGTAAGGACAATAAAGCATAAGGGCAGTAAGCATCAAGTCAAAAGTTTGCAGTCGTTGCAATGAGTAGCATTAATTTTTATAAATGCAGGCAACAGCTGTACATAAATACTATCCATATCTTTTTCACACATGCCGATATATAGAAAATTTGAACCTGACAATGTTTTTTCTTTGTTATTCGCAAAAGCATCCAATTCTTTAAAGCAATGAGTTTTCAAGTGATGACATAATAAAATAGTAGAACCGCTCAATGAGCGGATTTTATTCATGGGTATTTCCCTTATGTGCATCATCTAAAAATTTCTTCTCCGTAGCTGTTAAGTTTACAATTATTTTCTTTCTTTTTACAATTACCTTATTATTTGATTCTAAGAGTTCTATAGGTGCTTGGACAGCAACCTTTGCCAGTTTGTTGCTGACTGTTCTGTATGTATAGATCGGCGCCCATCCGTCTTCAGCTTTTAAATAGTGGTTAGCATCTCTCTTCGGGTAACATTTTGTTCAGGAGTCCCTTTGCCACTAGTTAGCACTAAATATACTTCTCCAGCTTTTTTATTAACTTTGGTATAGATCTGTGATTGGTTATTTCTGACCCATCTTTAGAAAGCGCTGCTGAGAATTTACTCAGCTCATCTTTACTGCCCCACTTTCAGCTTCAAACGCTGGTTCTAGAAAGACCGTGGAAAGCTCGACTACAGCATTTACCCTGGACTTATCCTCCGTAAAATTATTTTCATAGTTTTTAAGAATATTCCCATTTCTGTCGCAAGGCGGAATAGTTAAAATGTGGCTATTGCTGCATTCATCCAAATAATTTTTAATTAAGTGTGCAAAGACAATCATTTTACTTTGCATTATGAAACAATTTCTTTCGTAACTATAACTTCTGCCCCTGAAGCTGCAATTATTTCTATTATACCGTCATAGGTAACAATCATATAATTGACTGCCCAATCATTGTATATATCATAAGACAATCGGTTAAAGGATTCAATAAAGTCTCCTTCTTTTGTTATATACAAAGACCAATCCTGTAGAATGAATGGAATTTCATCTAATGTCCTTAAATGATAACTTTCATCAAAATTTCTATAGCCATAATAATATTCAAAGTGAATTGTTACAATTTCATTTTGATTACTTTCATTTCCAAGTACAATAGTCAAACCATCTTTATGCACTAATTCTTTAAGAAATAGTTTGTTTGGAATATTTGGAAGAGGCTTCCATATTTTAATACTATTCTCCATATCTTATTTTTGTTATAGACCCATTAGGAAATTGTCTTTCTAAAGTTGGACTTCCTTCCTCACTTTTTTCCCTTACAATAATTCTTGAACCATCTTCAAGAAGGCCAACTTTTCCGTTATATGGCAATAAAAAACAACAAACAGTTTTTTCAAATATTATTGGAATAATCATTCATGATCACTAATAGCTACTTTAATCCCTATTTTCCAAAATCTATTTAAAAGCCGGATGAAACCGCTCCAATGTTGATTTTAAGAACTGTTTGTCCAGATGCGTATAAATTTCGGTAGTGGTAATGCTTTCATGCCCCAGCATTTCCTGGACAGCCCTCAGATCCGCACCGCCTTCTACCAGATGTGTCGCAAATGAGTGACGTAAGGTATGCGGTGAGATATTCTTTTTAATGCCGGCAGCTTTTGCCAGGTCCTTAATAATTAAGAACACCATCACACGCGTAAGAGGCTTTCCTCTTCTATTCAAAAATACAAAATCTTCATATCCCGGCTGAATCACTCCTACCCTTCTTTGGCCCTGTTCATAAATTTTAAGATAATGCATGGCCTCCCTGCCAATAGGCACTAACCTCTCTTTATCTCCTTTACCAATTACCCTAATAAAGCCGGTCTCCAGAAAAAGCCAGCTTTTTCTAAGCCCGACAAGTTCACTTACCCTGAGCCCACAGCTGTATAATACTTCCAGCATGGCCTTATTGCGATGACCTTCAGGCTTACTGAGATCGATGGCGGCAATCATGGCTTCTATCTCTTCAAAGGAGAGTACGTCAGGCAATTTCCTCCTGGTTTTCGGAGCTTCCAGCAGTGTAGTGGGGTCTGCCTTAATAAGCTGCTCTGTCAGTAAATACTTATAAAAACCTTTAATACCGGATATCAACCTGGATTGCGTCGTGGGCTCCAGCCCCAGCTCTGCCACAAACCGGATAAAACCTTGCAGATCTTTTAAGGTAAGCTGATGTGGTGCCATCTTTTTACCTTCCAGTTCCAGGTAGCTGGTCAGTTTTTGAATATCACGCAAATAAGCCTCCACCGAGTTGGGACTCAGAGACCGCTCAAGTTGAAGATAACCTGCAAATCCTTTTATAGAAGACTCCCACATTATTGGCAAAGTTATTCTAAAATCTTAGGTTTGTTGTACTATTCGTGAAGTTATACAAAGAGTCGTCGTTTTAACCAGGGAAAAGATGAAAAAAATCAATTTAAAGACCTTTGCCATAAAGGCCGAAGAAAAGAAAAAAGGATTCAGGAGGTTTATCAATAAATTAGAAAAACAGCCTCCTAAGAACTTAAATGAACTGGCCATAGAGACGGACAAACAGGTCTGGCAGGAGATTGACTGTACCACTTGCGCCAATTGCTGCAAAAAAATGACGCCCACCTTCACCCCAAAAGACATTAAAAGGGCGGCCACCTTCCTGCATATGACACCGGCAGCCTTTAAAGAAAAATGGCTGGTCAAACAAAAAAAAGAGAAAGACTGGGTAAACCGGCAGCAGCCCTGCCAGTTTTTGGATCTGTCCACCAACCTTTGCACTATATACGAGGCCAGGCCTTATGACTGTGCCGGCTTTCCACACCTGGCTAAGCAGAAAGTCAAGGATTACATCCATATCCATAAGCAAAATATCATGTACTGTCCGGCTACTTACCGGTTTATTGAGTTATTAAAAGACAAATTGAAAGGCTATCCCGTCAAAAAGGACCTTAGCGGCCTTAAAATAATCGGCAAGGGGAACAAACGCAAGTCACCCATTATCCCTGTGGAATAAATAGCCTTAGCCGGGCGTTTGGGTTTACTGGATAAGCTTTGTACTTTTGCCGCGATAAACCATCATTCTATCTAAATTGAACATATGTCCGAAAAAAACATATTTCTCCTAAGCGGCGTAGTCAGAAACTACAGCTGGGGTGGGACAACTTTTATCCCCCGTTTATTACAACTGGAGAATAAAAGTAACGAACCTTTTGCTGAGTATTGGATGGGAGCCCACCCATCTGCTCCATCCACACTGGACATGAATCACCAGAAAAATGCTTTAAACCAACTCATTGAACAGGACGCGGCCAGATACATTGGCAGTGAGGTCTTTGAGAAGTTCGGTGAATTGCCTTATTTGTTTAAAGTATTGGATGTCAAAGAAATGCTTTCTATCCAGGTACACCCTTCTAAATCAGAGGCGGAAAAAGGCTTTGATAAGGAAGAGGCGGAAGGCAAATCCATCAGTGACCCTACCAGAAACTATAAAGACCGCAATCATAAGCCCGAGGTCATGGTAGCGCTTAGCGATTTTTACTTATTGCACGGCTTTAAAAATGAAGCGTTACTGCGCCAGACATTATTAGACACAGCGGAACTTACGCCGCTTTTAGCAGAATTTGACCGCTCCGGCTACAAAGGACTCTACCAATACGTTATGGAATTACCTCAGGAAGAGGTAGATAATTTTCTGGAACCTTTGGTAAAATCTGCTTTAGCGACTGAGCCTGCCAAAACAGCGCCGGCTTACTGGGTTAAAAAGCTATATCCCAATGGCATTAGCGAATCAGAAGCCCTGACTAATATCGACCGGGGAATTTTCTCCATCTATTTTTTCAATATTGTATATGTAAAACCAGGCCAGGCTGTTTTTCAAGGAGCCGGTGTTCCGCACGCCTATTTAGAGGGACAGAATGTGGAACTGATGGCCAATAGCGACAATGTGCTCAGAGGCGGTTTAACGCCTAAACATATTGATGTACCTGAGCTTTTAAAGCATACGACTTTTGAAGGCATTGAACCCAATATCATGGATGGAGATCAACTGGATGATGCCACGTGGAACTATCCTTGTCCGGTGGGTGATTTTGGCATACAAAAAATTAACCTAACTGAAGGGGCCGCTACTGAAGGGCATAGTAAATCAGGAGAAATCATCCTGGTGATGGATGGCGACATCAATATCTCTGACAATGCGGATCCGGGGAGTCAAAACGATCTTCACTTATTCAGAGGGGAAGCCTGCTATATCTTACCGGGCACCCAGTACAGGGTTTCCAGCGATGAAAGCGGACAGGCTTATAAAGCATTCGTTCCTTTAGCCTAGATCCGGCTAAGCGATCTGGTTGGCTTTCTGTGTATCCTGCCCACCCGTCTACCTTATCTTTTTTTGGATATGCAAAGAGCGGTCTGGCAATTAAAGTCAGACCGCTCTTTTTATGCGGCTTGTGTTCATTTGTAGTCTTTTACACTACAAAACTTCAACCCTTAATTCAGTACATTATAATCTCCTTGTAGATCTACGCCTATTAAAGGCAATTCATGGTTTTGCTCAAAATAATCATAAACAGGCTTTAGGCTTGCTGTAAAATGCTGCTGATCCACATCATTAAAACTATACTTAGTGTAGTAGGCCAGGCTCTGCTCATTGTCAAAGCGCACCGGGAACACATGCACCGGAATATAGTTCTGACCATTTAACCGGGCTGCCGTAGCCAGCAGGTACACTTCATCAATCTGATCGTTTTGCAAGGGAATACAACCTACGGAAACGCAGTTTCCGTGGATATAAATTCCACCACCTGGTTTAACCTTATCGCTTAACAGCTTATCAGATTCATTGGGATAATTAAGTTTTAAAGACAGGTGATATTCACTTCTTGGATTAAAGCCAGAGATATAATAGAATCCTTCCGGCACCTGGTAATCTCCTTCTATTCTTTTAGGACCGATGGTGCCTGCCATTACGCAGACTTTATAAGTCTTAAAGAGCTTAAAAGGTTCATTATCACTGTTACGAGCCCAGACCTCTAACTGGCTGTCATACTTAAAAGAGCGGATATAGATTTCCCTGGCCGGCCAGATAAGACCTTTTTTCCCAAACGCTTCCCGGAGCGTATTTTCTGTTCTTAGCAACTCTGTCGTGATACTGGGAGAGGTCTGCGCCTGCTGAGCAATGGGGCCCTGCGCATTTGCCTGACTGCAGCAGACACCAAAAACCAATACAAAAACACTTAAAATAATCCTTTTCATTGAAACTCAACTGTTTTATTAATAAGACTGCTCAATAAATCACATCAGAAATAAGTCAAATCACTGACCTTAACTTAAAAAAAGCACGTCTACACCTAATGAAGGTTTACCAAAAATAAGCTATTTCACCAGTTACCAAAATTAAGCAGGTTTTATTAGGTTTTATTTTGGGAATATGCTAGTTCCTCCTCAATTAGCATAAAACTTGTCGCCATTAAAAATTGTCCCCAATCCGTTAAGTGGCTTTACCAAAGGCTGATCCCGTGCCCAAATTCTGCTATCCCTCCCCTAAAGAAACCTATCTTTTACATCCTGAAAGGCAATCGTTTATGGATTTCAGTAAAATATTTTTTAAAATTTGAATGCTCCCGCTTTATATATAACAATTAAACCCTACCTTTAAAACTAATAATCGTTAGTAATGGATTTAAGTAAACATAAAAATGAAGACTGGATGAAGTTATTATCCAGTGATGTAAAAGCCAAAAGAGCACAGATTATGCTGGGCGGCGGCAAAAAATCGATCGAGAAACAACACAGCAGAAAAAAACTGACGGCCAGAGAAAGAATTGATTACCTGATAGATAAAAAAAGCAGGTTCCATGAACTGGGCAGTTTTACCGCTTATGAAATGTACCAGGAGTATGGCGGCTGCCCCAGTGGCGGTCTGGTATCCGGTATCGGAGAAATCGCCGGACGTAAATGTATGATTATCGCTAATGATCAGACGGTAAAAGCAGGTGCCTGGTTTCCGATTACGGCCAAGAAATTTTTAAGGATGCAGGAGATTGCCATGGAAAACCGTTTACCGGTTATCTACCTGGTGGATAGTGCCGGCGTTTTTTTACCGCTGCAGGCAGAAGTATTTCCGGATAAAGAGCATTTTGGACGGGCATTTTATAATAATGCCCGGATGAGTGGTATGGGCATCACTCAGATTTCTGCGGTGCTGGGTGCCTGTGTGGCAGGAGGCGCTTATTTGCCCATTATGAGTGATGAGACTTTAATGGTAGAAGGCGCAGGCAGTATTTTTCTGGCGGGCCCTTATCTGGTAAAAGCAGCCATCGGAGAAGATATTGACGCAGAGACTTTAGGGGGAGCCACCACCCATAACGCCATCAGCGGCATTGCGGATTATAAATTCGACTCAGAAACGGCCTGTCTGGATCAGGTCAGAAGGCTTATTGCCAAACTGGGGACTACCCCAAAGGCCGGATTTGACAGGGCCGCACCTGCGCTGCCGAAAACAGATCCTGCCCAGTTATACCAGACCCTTAGTACCGGTAACGCCAAGCCTTATGACACCCTTGATCTCATTCACGCAATGGTAGATAACAGTGAGTTTGATCAGTTCAAACAGGACTATGGCAAAACCATTGTCTGCGGTTATGGCCGTATTGACGGCTGGGCAGTGGGCATCGTCGCCAACCAGCGGCTGGTTGTCAAAAGCGGCAAAGGAGAAATGCAGCTAGGCGGTGTCATTTATGGTGATAGCGCCGACAAGGCCGCGCGCTTCATCATGAACTGTAATCAGAAGAAAATCCCTTTGGTATTCCTTCAGGACGTAACAGGGTTTATGGTAGGCAGTAAAAGTGAACACGCCGGCATCACCAAAGACGGTGCGAAACTGGTCCAGGCGGTCTCCGATAGTATTGTTCCTAAATTCACCATTGTCATCGGTAATAGTTTTGGCGCCGGCAACTATGCCATGTGCGGCAAAGCCTACGGACCCAGATTTATCTATGGGTGGCCTTCTGCTAAAATAGCCGTGATGGGCGGCAGCCAGGCGGCCAAAACCTTGCTACAGATACAGGTAGCTTCTAAAAAAGCCAAAGGTGAAAGCGTATCAGAGGCAGAAGAAAAAGCCTTACTGGAAAAGATAACTTCAAAATACGAAGAACAGACGACTCCATATTATGCCGCTGCCAGACTCTGGATAGATGAAATCATTGACCCGGGTGTCACCCGCGAAAAAATCGCACTGGGCATCGCCTGCGCCAATGAAAACCCTGATTTTGACAGCTTTAAATTAGGCGTGTTTCAGGTATAGCAAGGCCCGGATAAACGGGCACTTTTAAAATATTCCGGCCATAAAAGGCTACGGTTCCATACAAAAATAATCCCATGGCACTGTAGCCTTTTTGCATGGTGAAGCCGTTTATAAAAAAACATTACCCATCATATTTTATCATGCCTATTCACTGCCTGAGAACACTACCGTTTTTATTCTTGCTGTTTGCGGTCTTATCTGCCAAGGCGCAATCGCTATCCATCAACAATCAGTCCCGTATCCCTCAAAAATACGGCTCTTTCAACCTGAGTGCCGGCATGATCTTTATGCCGGCCAAGACAGCCTCTCATTTGTTAGGTCAAAGGCCCTCGGTTGGATTCCACCAGGGGTATCGTTTTAATTATGCTTTTAATAAAGACTGGCTTGCCTACGGTGCTTTGGGCATTAATTATTACCGTAGTCAAAGACCGGCTATCTTAGACCCAACCGCTATTGGCATCCATGCGGAAGATATCCTGGAAGCCATTTTTCGTCCCATCGAAAACATAAAACCTACACTGGACGCCGGTGTCATGTACCGGTTAAAAATAAAAAATTGGGAAATCCTGCCTGCCCTTGGATTTAGTTATACAGTCGATGACTGGGGAAGAGACCGGGAGCTGACACTTGACAACGGAGTGCATCTGCATTACAAAATGCAAGGAGACGTACCGGGTATAAAATGGGGCGTGAATGCACATTATTGGGTCTCTAAAAAAGCAATGCTTCTACTGGGCTTACAGGCGGAACAGCCCCTTCAAAAACCAAACGCTTCCGCCATTTACCTGAGAGGCGACGACATAATGAAGTCCGAAAAAATCCGGTCTTCGGCCTATGGCCGCAATCTTTATTTTGAGGTTGGCTACGGATTTAGCTTTGCCAGAAGATATTAAGGCTTTTTTTGTGACCTATTTTTTTCTCTCCCAGGTCTCAAACACATAGGCATATGGATTTTTCTCATCTGCCTCATGCGGGAAACTGGCCACTTTGTTCCATTGTTTGGGATCCAGCTCCGGGAAAAAAGCATCTGCATCTTCAAAACTGGCATCTATACGGGTCAGGTAAACTTTATTTGCTTTAGGCAACAGTAATTTATAGATCTCAGCCCCGCCGATAACCATCAGTTCATTATAATGATGTTCCTGGGCTAAAAAGAAACCATCATCGAGTTTACTGACAACAACTGCCCCTTCTGCCTTAAAGTTTTTATCCCTGGATAATATTATATTCAGTCTTCCGGGCAGCGCTTTACTTTCCAGCGCCTGGAAGGTTCTTCTGCCCATCAGCACGGGTAAACCCCAGGTCTGATTTTTAAAATATTTAAAATCTTCCGGCATATACCAGAGCATCTGGTTATTTTTACCGATGGCATTATTATTGGCTGCTGCAACGATTAAAGTAATGTTCATGGATGTGGACATAGTATAGCGGATAAGATTTTTAAATATATAATGTATTAAACAGCAACAATGCCTTTAATATGTGGATGAGACTGATAATTTTCCAGCGTAAAATCCTCAAATTTAAAATCATACAAATCCCGGACCTCCGGGTTCAGCTTCATGGTTGGAAGCGGATACGGGTTGCGGGTCAGTTGTAACCTGACCTGTTCAAAATGATTGTTATAAATATGCAGATCGCCGAAGCTATGGATAAAGTCACCCGGCTGCAGCCCTGTTACCTGGGCCATCATCATCGTAAGCAGTGCATAGGAGGCTATATTGAAAGGAACCCCCAAAAAGGCGTCCGCACTGCGCTGATAGAGCTGGCAGCTTAATTTTCCGTCAGCTACATAAAACTGAAACAAAGCATGACAAGGGCTCAGCGCCATTTTGGGCAGATCGGCTACGTTCCAGGCATTGACTATGATACGACGGCTGTCGGGATTTGTTTTGATCAGTTCTATCGCCTCCGTTAACTGATCATATATTTTCCCGTCAGCACCTTCCCAGCTACGCCACTGCTTTCCATACACCGGACCTAAATCGCCGTTTTCATCCGCCCATTCATCCCAGATAGACACTTTATGTTCATTGAGATATTTTACATTGGTATCCCCCTGTAAAAACCAGAGCAGTTCGTATATAATACTTTTCAGATGCAGCTTTTTAGTCGTCACCAGGGGAAAGCCTTCCTGGAGATCAAAGCGCATCTGATAACCAAACAAGCTGCGCGTCCCCGTTCCGGTCCGGTCAGACTTATCCGTCCCCTTATCCATAATATGTTGCAATAACCCTAAATACTGCTGCATGACTTTTTATTTAATGCTGATAATGAGCAGGCTATAAACGCCTTAGCGCCGCCGCCCGAAGCCAAAAATACTATATTGCTTTCATATTTAAAAGCGGCCCTGGGCAACCGGTGCCCTTCCCTACCTTACAACGGAGCGCCCTACTCTAGCTTTCTTCATCATAATAGAGCTTATAATAATGTTTACCGCTCATATCATCAAAGCCTTTCTCCAGTAAATCCCTGCGGGCATGGATATAAATATGGAAGTTTTTATCCAGCTTTAAAATTGACTTAAAGGATTTAGCCTGCTTTTTTACGGCGGCCAGGTTGATATCAAAACTTTCCGGTGTTTCAAATTCCCTGGACTTCTCGTAATTCTCCTTATAAGCCATAAAAGTATCGATTACTTCTTCATGTACAATTACGTCCTTGGTAAACTCCTGCAAATCAAACTGTTCATTGGTTTTAAAGTAATCCATGGACCTTTCTACCAGTTCCAGCTGTTCGCTCTTGGCCACTTCAAATTTATCCGGATATTCCTGGGTAAAGAACTGTTTGCAAAAACCTAGTAATTTATCGGTCTGATGATAGGCATCACTGTAAGGCGTTACCTGCAGGAATTCATCGATCCAGTAATGGGTATCATTTTGCTTATTGGTGATATCCACCACGCAAACCACATACCCTTCGGGTCGCTGGCGGTTATAAATCACACAACCTTTATCCAGTTTATTGATATTTACGCCTTCTTCGGAGGTGACCTCCAGATTGTCTCCGTGGGGGAAGACCTTTAAAAAGGGCTGCTTGGACTCACTTTTAAAGATCCCGATGGCTTCCACAAATTCTCCATCCAGTGGCACTTCTCCAAAATGAGCCACATAGAGCTCCCCTTGCTTCACCTTCACATGCGTGCTTTTACTGAAAAGAAACTGTGCGATATCCACCGATACCTCCGTGAAGGACTTTTTGTCCTCAAAAATTCTGCCTGCGTAGGCATATAGCTCATTGAGTTCCAGATCACTGACATGGGTAAAGTGATAGCGTTCGTTTTCATTAAAATTACCCAGAAAATATTTGGTGAGCATCTCTCTGACCAGGGTATCATTTAAGGTAAGCGGCGCTTCTGAAAGCACCAGCTGCTCGCCCCTGGTAGGATTGCCTACCTGATGCACAATCACACTGCGAAGTTCTACATTTTCAATTGCTGTCATGGCAGCGAAGATAAGTCAAGCCGCCAAAAATCTTAACCCGAAGCGCAAAATCTCCCCAAATGATTTTGCGATTTTGCCGACCAGCCTCTGAACCTCCATTAGACGGGCATTATTTAGCTGTAAAAATAAAAACCGGGGTGCTGCTCTTTTTTTGAGCCTGCACCCCGATACTTATTTTACCGGCTTTTAGGTCGCTATCCTGTGGACACCGGATAACGAGCCTTCATCTGGCGGATTTTTATTTAATCTGAGATTTTAAGTAGTCAATCTCCTGTTGATCCTTAGCAGCGTCTGCAGCCTGGCCGTGTGCCTGGGTCTTTTGAGTCAGCAGCTGGGTCAGGGTCTGATTAATTCTTTCTTTAAAGGGGGGATACATGGCAGCGATTTTCTCCCGTACCTCTACTACCGCGTCTGTCATTTTCTTGAAATGATCCGGATCCTTCAGGTTATTCATATAGGATATCATATCAAATAACCCGCTGACTTTCTCCTGGCCCATGGGCAGTTCGGTGAAATTCTTATAGATTTCATCAAAATCCGCATCCGTTTTAGTCAGAATGGTCAGTTTCTGGACGACAGAAGCCAGTCTCCCCTTGGCATCTTTTTCCAGCTCGGGCAACAGTGTCATGGCGGCCTGCTGATCTACTTTGGCCAGGCCCTGTAAAGAAGCGCCTGCTACACTGTAAGAAGAGTCTTTAACCCCGGCCGTAAAGATATCCTTATAGGCAGGATCTCCGGTAAAGGCCAGCACGTCGATCGCTGCGGCGCGAACAGGCCGGCTTGGGTCATTTTGTGCGATCTGCTGCACTTTTTTAAAGTCTGCTGCCGTGTAACTATTGGGATTGGTTTGCTGCAGGACATCTTTTCTCAGCCCAAAATACGGATCATTTAAAGCGCTGATCAGAAAATCCTTGGCGCCGGCCTCATCCATATGATCACTGGCGTAATCAATGGCTTCTTTTCTGTCTACATAATTACCTGCTAACTTATACTGTGCAATAAACTCCTGCAGGGTTTTGTGATCTGTTTTCTCAGCCAGCAGTATCTTATCTCCGTCCACATTCACCAGCTCGGGTTTTGCAGCCACTGAAAAACTAAAAAGCTGACGCTGGTGATCCATCCATACACTATGTCTGGTCTTCTTGCCTGCTACATATACGTCGATATCAATGGGCAGTTGAAATACTTCTGCTGATTTTTGCTGCTGTTCAATAGCCACAATGGTTTTATGCTGACTGGAGTCATACACATAACTAATGTCCAGTACCGGATGTCCGGCCCCAAAATACCACTGGTTCCAGAACCAGTTGAGGTCCTGTCCGGTGACCTGTTCAAAAGCCAATCTTAACTGATGGGCTTCCCCTGTGGAGAATTTATTTTGATTCAGATACAGGTTCAGTGATTTAAAAAAGGCGCTGTCACCCACATAATGACGCAGCATATTTAAAATACGGCCGCCTTTATTATAGCTGACGGCGTCAAACATGTCTTCTTTATCTTTATAATAGAACCTGACCAGGTCTTTATTTTCACTGCCGCTGCGCAGATAGCCCTGCATCTCATTATAAGCCTGGGCCTCACCTGCATCTTTACCATATTTGTACGTCTCCCACAAATATTCACTGTAATTGGCAAAGCTCTCATTCACGGTCAGATTGCTCCAGCTCTCGGCCGTTACTAAATCACCAAACCAGTGATGGAACAGTTCATGGGCAATGACATCTTCCCATCTGTTACCGTCGGTCAATTCCCGGGCGTTCTGCTGGGCGGATTCCTGGTGCAGGGTGGCGGTTACATTTTCCATGGCACCACTGACATAATCTCTGCCGACGATCTGATCGTATTTTGGCCAGACGTAATCCAGCCCCAGAATTTTGGAGAAAAAGCCGATCATCTCGGGTGTATTGCCAAAGATTTTACGGGCTACATCCTTATAGGCAGGTTCTACGTAGTACGCAACTTCCTTCCCTTCATAGTGATCCTTTACGATAGCATAATCGCCTACTCCCATAAAGACAAGGTATGGCGCAATGGGCATATCCAGCTTCCAGGTGTCGGTTCTTGTCCCATCGCTGTTTTTTTGCTGATGCGTTAACAAGCCGTTGGACAGCGTAACATACTTATCCGGTACCCGCATGGCGATCTCGATCTTTGTTTTCTGATCCGGCTTATCAATGGTGGGAAACCATACACTGTTGCTCTCGGTCTCTCCCTGGGTCCAGATCTGGGTAGGTTTATCTTTATCCAACCCTTTGGGGTTGATAAAATAAAGCCCTTTATCATCTGTTATGGCTGCGCTGCCATGAGATTTAATCTCATTGGGCTTTGAAGTGTATTCTATATAAACGGTATAATTATCTGCGGCCTTAAAAGTTTTACCCAGCTGAATATGCAGCTGCAAACTATCGCTATAGGTATACTTTAATGGAATTTGCTTGCTACCGCTGACAAGTGCCACTTTAGCAATATCCATCCCCTTTGCATCCAAAGTCAGGCTGTCCGTATCATAAAAATGGGGACTTAATGTAATCCAGGCCTTGCCATATAAATAGCTTTTGTCGTAATCAAAGCGAACATCCAGCTTCGTATTGACAATATCATTAATTTTTGGAGAGGAGGCTCTGTACGCTTCTTTCCAGGCCGTATCCCTGGATTGCGTATGCACTGTTTGTGCCTGTAAAGTTCCTTGCAGACAGGCAGTAGCGAGGATCGCTACGATAAGATTTCTCATGAATTATTGCACTTTTGTTGACCGTAAAAATAGGGATATTACCGAAGATTATCCGGAAGATTATGCGTAATTTGCATAAAAGTTAGCTACAGCGTTCGTAGTAGCGGCATCCTTTTTTGATGAGCGGCGCAGTGTCTTCAAAAAAGCCCGTTGGCGCCCTTGGTATCCCTTCGACTACAAAGTATCCGAAAAAAGGGCATCCATTATTAATAAACCATTTATAATGAAACGATTACGTAGAAATAGCCTGCATTTTATTTTTATATTCTTCCTGGGATGCACGGTTTTTACCGTACGGGCCCAGCATCATTTTACCATCCTGCCGCTGGGCGTATACGGAGGCGGTGATGAAGGCAATCTCTCCTGCTATCTGATTGCGCCCTTTAAGGACACGGCTTTTATTGCCCTGGACGGCGGCACCATTAATGACGGCCTTAGGGCCGCCAGGCGACATCATTTTTTTAAAATGGACCCCGCTGATTTTCAAAAAAACCGCATTAAGGGATATCTGATCTCTCATCCGCATTTGGATCATGTGGCAGGCCTGATTATTAATGCTCCGGAGGATAGTAAAAAACCCATTTACGGGCTTCCCTTTACCATACAAACCCTGAAGACCAAATACTTTACCTGGACCAGCTGGGCTAATTTTGCCAATGAAGGCGAACAACCGGCCCTGAATAAATATCACTATGTCCGCTTACAACCGGGCCGGTCAACACCGCTGGAAAATACCAAATTGGAGGTAACGGCCTATCCGCTCAGTCATGCGGTGCCAGGCAAGAGCACGGCCTTTCTCATAAAAAATGGTGTCAATTATTTTCTCTATTTAGGGGACACAGGTGATGACGCTATCGAGCAAAGCACTAAAATGCAGGATTTATGGCAGGCGGTTGCACCTATTTTAAAAGCGGGTCAACTCAAAGGCATTTCCATTGAATGTTCTTTTCCGGACCAACAGCCGGATGCTCACTTATTCGGGCATTTAAAACCGGTGCTTTTAATGCGCAACCTGGCGACCTTAGATAGCCTGGCCGGCGGCAATAACTCCCATCACCCCATCAAAGACTTACCTGTTATCATCGCCCATATAAAACCGGTTGGCAGCAATGAACAGGTAATCCATAAAGAGCTCCATCAGCAAAACGCCCTTGGCGTCACCCTTATCTTTCCCAAAAGAGGCAGGAAAATATTACTGTAGAGCAGCTGATGGCGGCCTGTTTACATGGGATATGAGCACTTTGCATTCCCTTACATCTGTCTATAAGCACACGGCTGTTTATTGTATTTATTGATAATAATGTACGGATCTGTCAAAATCATTATTTTTGAAAGGCATCGATATTTAGATATAGTTAGAAACCGGCAGCCGGACATCTCAAAAAAGCCGGTCACTCGTACCAGTTGTATCAAAAACGTACAGTTCCATACAACAAAGGATTCAATAACAAGCTATTATTCAACATATTATAACCTTGGCCTTTATTTGGCATGCTTTCCATCATTAACCGGATAAATTTAAAACAGATACAAATGAGAAAATTAGTTTTCGCTTCTATTTGCGCAGGACTGGCCGCCTTTTCACTGTCTTGCATCAGCGTGGAATCCAATGGAGTACATTTTAAGGGGCAGTCTGAAGAGATCAGCCTGATGACAAAATCTTTTAATGCCGGCTCCATCGGTAACGTAAAGGCCATTACCAGCGGCGGCAATATCAGCATCGATGGTGATGCTGTCGGACAGGCAACTATTGAAGTGTTGGGCAGAGGCAATAACGGCAAAAACTATTCAAAAGAAGAAATCATGGAAATCCTGAAAAATGACTATGAATTTTCGGTAGACAAAGAAGGGAACACCCTGACAGCGATTGCCAGAAGAACTAAATCGGGCAGCTGGAATAAGAGCGTCAGCATTTCTTATATCATCCATGTCAGTCATGAAGTGGCCACCGATCTTAAAACCAGTGGCGGCAATATCCGACTGAGCGCCTTAAAAGGTGATCAGAATTTTTCCACCAGTGGCGGTAATATCAGATTTGATGGCCTATCCGGTCAAGTCACGGGCCGAACCAGCGGCGGAAATATCGAGGCCACCCAAAGCGGTGGTGATATCCAGGCCACCACTTCCGGCGGCAATATCAAAATGGAAGATCTGAAAGGCAACATAGAAATGAGAACCAGTGGCGGCAATATTTCCGGAAATAGCATAAACGGCAATTTAAGCGTATCTACCAGCGGCGGCAATATCAGCCTGGCAGACATAGCAGCGACCCTTAAAGGTAATACCAGCGGCGGCATGATTAAAGCGGACTTTAGCAGCTTTCAAAATAACGCATCGCTTTCTACCAGCGGCGGTAATATCAGTCTTTCCATTCCTGCCAACACGAAAATGAATTTTGACATTAAGGGTTCTCACGTGAGCATGGCTCAGGTAAACGGCCTTCAGGTACAGATAAATAAACAAAAGGATCACGCAACCGGTCAGTTAAATGGCGGCGGGCCTTCGCTGGATGCCAGAACCAGTGGCGGCACGGTAAAAATAGATTTCGGGGCAAATTAAGTAATTGAATAACGGTGAATCAAACTAAGGGCAGTAGCAAATAAAAACAGCTACTGCTTTTTTTATGCCTAAAGTGAATGCGACCGGGTATGTTCAGCGCAGGCGCGGTTCTCCCAAAATAACACTTCACTAACAATATTTCCATTAACTTAGTTATATCATCTATTCTAACTTCGTCTGCATAGTGATATATGCAATTCCGGGAATTAAACCAGACATTCAACACAAAACCCAGACGGCTTGTATAATCAATACCTGAAATATTTTTTAAAAGCATCCCTGATGATGCTTCTCTTTCTCCTTATTACAGGTATTACCTGCGGGCAAAATAAAATTACGGGGCAGCTCCTAGATACCAGCCTCCCACTTCCGCTTCCCAACGTTTCCGCCTGCCTGCTATCAGCTAAAGATTCCTTTATTGTTACAGACACCAGAACCAATAAAAATGGATTCTTTGAACTGAAAAATATCAAGGACGGCGACTATCTATTACTTTTTACCTACCCTGGTTATGTGGACTTGTTTCAACCTGCCCAGTGTAAATCAGATTCAACAAGCATCATCAATCTGGGAATAGTAAGCCTGATGACAAAAGGCCATTTGCTGGCAGACGTAATCATCAAAAGTAAATCAGCCAGCGCCATTGTCATCCGAGGCGACACAACAGAATATACCGCCGACAGTTTTAAAGTGGATAAAAATGCCAATGTCGAAACCTTGTTAAAACAGTTACCCGGTATTCAGATTGACCCCTATGGTCATATTAAAGGACAGGGCAAGGACGTTCATAAGGTCCTTGTGGATGGGGAAGAGTTCTTTGGAAGTGACCCCTTACTCGTTACCAGAAACCTGAGAGCAGATATGGTGGATAAGGTTCAGCTCTTTGATCAAAAAACGGACCGGGCCATTTTCACAGGCATTGACGACGGTATTAAAAACAAAACAATCAACATCACGCTTAAACAAAATAAAAAAAACGGTGCATTTGGCAAAATCGAAGCTTCGGCCGGCACCAATAACATCTACGGCTCCAGGGCCATGGTCAATGCCTTTAAGGGAGCACAAAAAGCAGCGGCTTATCTAACAGTGGCCAACAACGGCGTAACCGATCTTTCCAGTTCCGACCAGGGCACCTTTGGCAGTATTGCAGGAGGCAGCGGCCAATTTCAGGGAGAAGGCCTGCCTACATCCATTTCGACGGGCGGTCATTATAACAATAGCTGGCAGCATCATTCAACGACTTTTAACGGAGATTATAAATACAATCAGTTGCAGATAAAAAATCAAAGCAGCACCACGGACCAGAATTTTTTACCGGAAGACGCCTATATTATCACCCGGTCCGACCTGCAGAGCCACAACAGCAAATCCTTACACCTGATCAATATGTCCTCTGACATAAATTAGATTCCTCCTCCAGTTTAAAAATTGCCGCAAATGGTCAGCTTGAAAACACCCTCAATCGTTCCAATACCCGTTCAGCGGCCTATAATCAGAATCAACTGCTATTAAATAACACCGATGCAGCGAACACAAACAAAACCAACAGTCAGTATCTGAATACCAGCGCTTATTGGACAAAAAGGTTCCATAAAGACAAAAGGACCTTGTCCGCCATGGTAAATCTGGTCCAAAATAACAGGACCGGCAGCGGCTCGCAAAATGCGACCAATCATTTTTACTCCACAAAAGCAGCAAATGTACCGGACAGTAGTCAATATATCGACTTAATCAAACATTCCAGCTACCACCTGGATCAGTTCTCAGCCAATATCACGTATACGGAACCTGTCAGCAAAAGCCTTTCTTTCATTGCTAACTACGGCTATGACGGCTTTAAGACAAGATCCAATATTAACGCCTTTGATCAACTACAGGGCGCAAATACAGAAAACATCGACAGCTTATATAGCAATCATTTTATTTACCGGCAAATAAATAACCACCTGGGCTTAGACTTCTCCTACGGTAAAAAGAAAGTATTATTATCCTTTGGCAACCATTTCAATCAACAAAAATTAGAACAAGTTAATTTATTTAAAGATTCAGCCTTCACAAAGACATATTTGAATATGGCCCCTCATGTCAACTTAACCCTTAACTTAAGTAGTCAAAAATCTTTCAATGTGCATTATGATGGCGCCTCCACCCTTCCGTCCGTATATCAACTACAACCCATTGTGGATAATACGGATCCCTTATACCTGGTGGTGGGCAATGCGCAGTTAAAGCCCTCCTTTTCCAATAAACTATCCGCTTCCTATACCGCCTATAATACAAAATCAGACCAGTACTTTACCATTAATATGTCTTATAACCTCACCAGTCATGGAATAACCAGTAACATTTCAACGGATGCGACCACAGGTAAAACCCTCATGAGTTATCTGAATATCAACAACCGGTTCAATACCCATTTTTATAGCGCAGGCACTTATTCCTTCGGAGTCTCAAAATCCCAGAAGCTGAAGCTTTCGGTAAGCGCAGAAGTTCAAAACAGTAAATATTTCAATTTCATAAATGGGGTACAAAATGCAATGCATGCCAAATCATATGCACTGGCATTGGGGCTAGACAAAACAAGGACATCTACCTACGACTTTAATATTTCAAACACCCTGGGTTATATAATTAACAAAGCTAGTTTACAAAACGCTTTACATAACAATTACCTTCAAAGCAACAGCACACTTAGCTTCAATTATTATCTGCCGGCACATTTTCAGCTGCATACCGACCTGGATTATGTCTGGCAGGATAAAACCAACCAGTATACGACCAGCTTCAATAGGTTATTATTGAATAGCTGGATTGGGAAAAAGTTTTTAAAAAACGAACAACTCCTGATTAAAATATCTGCCAACGATATCTTTAATCAAAATACCGGTTTTAGCCGCAATGCCTATAACAATATAGTCACCCAACACAGCTTTCTGACCATTGGAAGAAACTTCGGCGTGTCGGTTATCTGGGACTTCAAAAAATTCAAAAGTGAAAAATAAAAATTCATGAAACCCAAAAAAGTGATAAAGCTATTTCTATTTTTCCTGCTTATTTCAAAAGGCTACCTCTATGGGCAACTCCCTGCGATCATTACCAAAGGTAAAATCACTTTTGAAAGAAGGGTGAATGCCTATGCCCTGCTCAGAGATCATTTTGATTTACCCGACAATCAAAGGTTTCAGCAATTTACCATTCAATATAAGGCGGCGAATCCTCAACTGCATAAGACAAGCTTTGACTTATATTTTAATGATTCCCTGTCTTTTTATACACCCACAAAAACAGAACACAGTTCTGATCAGTTTATTGATGTTATTGCCTCCGGCAACTCGGTATTCACCAACCTGCATACTTTACAAAAGCTGTCAGAAAAATCCGTCGCGGACAATCAGTATATCATTAAAGAACCGCTCGGGAAAATAAAATGGCGGTATACCAATGACACAAGAGAAATCCTAGGCTTCCATTGTCACAGAGCCAATGCCATCATTTTAGATTCGGTTTATGTAGTGGCCTTTTACACCGATCAGATCACGTCTAAATCAGGTCCGGAGTCCTTTTGGGGATTACCCGGCATGATACTGCAGATTGCCCTGCCTGGTAATTATATTGTATGGGAGGCAAAAAGGGTGATAGCGGAGAATGTCCCTGGGGCGGATTTCGATTTTAAGCCCAAAGGCGTTCAATCCAACCCGGAAGCGCTGGAAAAAGCCGCGGCATCGTTTTTAACCAGTAATATTGGTTTTGCGTTAAACTGGTTTTTATTGACTACCAGGCTGTAAATAATTGTAAAGAAGGTCTGGAAGCACCCCCCGAACCTGTTTTCTATCTTTTCTGCAGCAGTTGCCTTTCACCGAATACCCGCCCTCTTTATTTTTGCCAAATTTCGGCTAAATCTTATTTTGAGGGTGCCAGCCAGAGAATATCCGTATCTTCGCTGTATGTTAAGAAAATACCCCATTGGCATACAGAGTTTCCGGGAAATCCGGCAGGGAGGTTATGTTTATATTGATAAAACTAAGATTATCCACCAACTGGTTGAAACGGGTAAATATTATTTTCTCAG
>NZ_FNQY01000052.1 GCF_900107765.1 Arachidicoccus rhizosphaerae
CATGTAGTCAGGCTAGCCGGAAATTTCAGAATTAAAAATTATTATAATGTGTTAATGACCACCTAGCGGTGAGTTATTGAGCAGACTCTAATTATCAACCGATTATTCATAACAATTATTAAAAGTAACAGTATGACGAGGAAAAACCTATTTAAAAAGCGGGGATTTGCCATGAGTGTCCTATTGATAGGCCTGGGCCTTATTCCGTTCACGTCGCAAGTGCAGGCGCAGGTGTCTTCTGCAACTGCCGGCAAGTTGCCAACAGAACAGTACCGTCCTGTCTATCATTTTACGCCACTAAATACATGGACCAATGATCCTAACGGATTATTTTACAAAGACGGTGTCTACCATTTATATTACCAGAATAACCCTTTTGATAATGTATGGGGGCATATGAGCTGGGGGCATGCCACCAGTAAGGACCTGGTCCATTGGCAACATCTACCGGTGGCTATACCGGAAATCAATAAACCGGATACCACTATCTCCATATTTTCCGGGTCGGCCGTGATAGATCCACAAAACACCAGCGGGTTCGGCCAGAAAGGCAAGGCTCCTATTGTGGCAATCTTTACGGGGGATCTACCTAAGCAAAAAAAACAGGCACAGTATATAGCCTATAGTAATGATAACGGCAATTCATTCTCGCTCTATACGGGCGATCCGGTCATCGACATTAACAGGCCTGATTTTAGGGACCCGAATGTTTTCTGGTACGCGCCCTCTAATAAATGGATCATGGCTGTTTCCCTGGTACATGAACACAAAATCAGGTTTTACGGCTCTGAAAACCTGAAAAACTGGGAGCCGCTCAGTGATTTTGGGCCGGCGGGATATACGGGTCATGACTGGGAGTGTCCGGCATTATTCCAGTTGCCTGTAGAAGCTACAGCTAATGGGAAAGAGAACGCAAAATTGTCAAAATGGGTGCTTCTTGTCTCTTGCTGGGGTACCAAAGGGCCTTATATGCAATACTTCATCGGTGAGTTTGACGGAAAAACCTTCCATAATGACAATCCGGCTGACCTGGATCTGACCGTGGACGACGGAGATTGCTTCTATGCGGCTATCCCCTGGCATCTGGGCATGAACAGGAAAACGCTGTTAGGCTGGCTGGTTCCGGGCAAAGTAGACGTCAATCCCTGGCGGGGGCAAATGTCCATCCCAAGAGATCTCTCTTTGCGGAGGACACCGGAAGGAATCCGGCTTTATCAGCGTCCTGCCGCATTAATTAGCAAGAACTTATCCCGCCAGTCAAAAGGAAAGAAGATCAGCCTTACTAATATCTCTTTAAATAACAATAGCTTCCATCCGGTTAGCTCCACTGGCAATAATAAGAATACGCAGATGGGTAATGCCTACTGGGCTGAAGCGACTATTGATGTAAATGAAGCTCAAAAAGCAGGATTCAATATTGCCCAGGACAGCCTGAATAACAATAAAGTTGTCGTAGGTTATGATGCAGAGAAACAGCTGTTATATGTTGATTTTAGCGCGTAAGCGTTCGGCTAGAACCGTCATTGCCTTTATGAGTAGCTAGATTAGATTTGCCGGCTAATTATTGGAATATGATCTCTTATTCAAATACTTG
>NZ_FNQY01000025.1 GCF_900107765.1 Arachidicoccus rhizosphaerae
AGAGTTCTACCGTATGTCCCGGTGTTGTAGTGCTTGGATATGCTTCCAGTGACGCTGAACTTAAACCGGCCGAAACAGTAACATCCAAACTAGCGACAGGTGAAGGATTGGCCACCGAAATATGAGCACTCCCATAAGACTCAGCTCCTCCAGAAGGTTGATTAAAACGGATGGTTGCCTGCGTGGAAGAAGAGGAAATTACGGTTCCATTGGTAACCGACCATACCGCTCCAGAATAACTGCCACTGAGCATATAAACATAATCGATTCCTGCTACCGGATTAAGTTCTCCGCTCAAAGTCTGCGCTTTGCATATGGACAACGATCCCGTTAAGAGTATCAACAGCAATATGCTTCTGTAAAAATATATAAGCCCACATTTAAACTTTATGAAGAAGGTTTTCTTAAACATAAGGCAATTAGTTTATTGGTTTACATAGTGATACCTGTGTGTCTCTAAAATATTGCCCTCATCATCCTTTATGGAAATCAGCCTTCCCAGTCCGTCATACGTGTAAAATATGAGGGTTCCATCAGGCCCGCACTCACTGGTGACACCTATACCCGGTAAATATGTATAGGTCCAGATTTGCGCACCGGACAGGCCTGTTCTTAGAGCATTTAGGGCGTTTCGCATGTTAGCGTCAGATATCTGACTGTTTTTCAGGGATGCCTCATTGAGCAGCGCAAATGCAGCCGCATAACTACTGCCAATAATCTTGGCAACAGGATATAGCCCATCGTATCCCCAAATAATGGTTGTAACAATACCATCATCACCTTTTTGCTCTGTTATATGCCCATAATTATCATAGGACAGGACTTCTGTTTTTTTGTATTCAGCGCCCGTTCTGTGAGAAAAATAAACAGCTCCCGGAAGCGGATAGGCTCCTAAATACCGGAATTCCTGACGAGCCGTATGCATCAGAACGCCATCAGTACTGTCCTTTTGCGCAATAGGAGCGCCAATCCTATTGCCAGAGGCAAGAGTAGAAAGCATGGTCGTTTGCGTGCCCGTATATCCGGGCACACTACTTTGAAAGGGATACCAATAATGCCGCACTTGAGTGAAGCCTCTGCTGTCCACCGTTTTGGAACCGGATGGCTGCAGATGCTGCGTTTCATATTGGTAATCAGTAACAGTAATGATTTTTTGTGCAGAATTTTGATTATCAAAGGAAGTGTCTGTTTCTTTAGTCAGCTTGAGGCCGCCACATAAAATATTATAACTGACATGCGGAAATTTATCGACACCAGTAATAGGTGGGACGTCATTAAGTAATTGTGATTCTACAGGGGTATACCAGTTTAGATAAGTACCGGCCGCCGGCACTTGGTTGGTAATAAAAGCACTGTATTCAAAATGCTTACTTTTTTCAGGTATATAACTCCCTCCATCATATCTGTAACTAGTCACCGACTGAAACTTAATGTTTCTCCAGGCGTCTCTTGTATCAGCTATTAAAGGGGTCATGGCTATACCCGCAGAGACTGTATTAGGATTGATATTGTAATTATAAACAGTTTTACCCAGCGGTTGATTATTCTTACCTGACAGACTATATTCTGTAACCTCAGGATAGAGGACCGCTGCTCCATTACTGTAGGCATTATTTAAAAATGGCTTTGAATTTAGATAGGTAATTTTTTTGAACGTATCCAGGGGCTGGTTTAACCCTGTAGTATTTATATATTGCTGGTATATGAAGTTATAATCAGACTGTTGATTTTTGGTAACACCATAGCCGTTTTCATTACTGGTACCATAAGTGTATTTTTTTATAAGAGAGTCTTGGCCCTGGCTTGTAATATAATGGATTGTTTTTATACGAACACCTCCTCCATATACTATCTTATCAGGAACCACAAAAGACTCATAGCGGTTCTGCTCAAATTCAAACCTTGCTTTGCCGCCCGTAGGATAACTGATGGTGGAAATTAGCCCAAATAAAGCCTGATATGACTGAGTGGTCTCTTCCTGATAGTCTCCCAAAGCCATCCATATAGGCGTCACACCGTTGGATCCAGTAGTGGAATCATTAGGATCAGCTGTTGGAGATCCCGTAAACCATCTATAACTACCGATTTGGTAGGGCATCCGGGGTACAATTTGATCGCCTCTGTAAGATTTTCTATAATCCCAGTAATCTGTATTATAGTTACTGTAAACACCTAAATCATCCGTATTATACGTAAATCCGTATTTAAGTCCAGGCGCATTACTATCCATACCTTTAATGGTCAGAGAGTCCAGAAAGAAGCGTTTGCAGTAATTATTGTACAGAGAAGAGGTTATAAATGGGGGTGCAACACTTTGACTTTGTACCTGATGTTGTTTTAGGATTATTTGTTTAATTTGTCTGCCAGCCAGACGATATAAAATAGTAGTTAGCTGATTATTTGCATCATAGCTAAGCACAACACCTCCTTCCCGAAAACTTATGGAATCCAGTCTTAATTGTTTAACATAGTTCAGTTTGACTTCACTACCTTCGCTATAGGAGGCTCCATAATTACCGGAATGTGTCCAGACGGCCTTCTGGTTGATACTTGCCTGACTGATCAGCGTGCGGTCTGGGATCATTTTAGCATCACTGGCACCAGGCTCTTCTGTAAGCATTAAATCAAATCCTGATAATCCGGAAAAAGAATTGATTTTGAAGCCTGGTTTTAATACTTCATGGCCGGCATGTCCCTCTAAAGTGGAAGGCTCCTGCAGGGACGCATTTGTTCGGTAAACCTCCGGTTCTTTAAGATGAGCCGCGTCCATATAGTCAGGATATTCAATTACCTTCCACTGTGCATTAAAATAGGGAATAATCTGATTATACCTGGCTTGATTGTAATAGAACCTTATGGTATCGGATTTATTATAAGATATAATCTCGGTTATTTTCCAACAGGTGGTAATATCTATCTGATTATTATTTTCATTGGTAAATTCTGTCTGAGTACTGCTACCTGTACTATATTTACCGAATAAATAACTCGTTCCGTCATCATCAGTAATTATAAAGCTATTATCATCTGGATGAGATATTTTGACAGGCTGATAGGAGAGCGGAACAAAACCTGTATTTTGCTTATAAACAAAACTACCGCTCTTGGATAATAATGAATAAAAAAAATCATCCGGCTGTTCATCTAAATTGCCTCTTGCTGCAGATAAGAGATAGGCGCTTGTTGTACTTCCTAACTGATTATTTGCCGGATAACCTGAGTTAAGCTTATCTTCCTCTCCCTGGATACTTCTGGTAATCCCAAGATCTGGCGAAATCGTCCATCCAGTCCCTGCTATACCTGATAAAACAGAAGGTTTTACCTTGCCCACCTGATAGTCCAAGGTAAAAGGTAGATCTCTGCTTCCAGCTTTGGCTGTAAATAGTGGGATACTAATCTGTGGAGCTCCACTTACATAATCTGTGGGATAGGTCTGATACAGCATGATGCTTGCGGCCTCGGGGGAAGAGGGCACGACTTGCTGGGTAACCGTTTTTAACAGGTCTGTACTGCTCTGTGAATGAGCTAGTATAAATGATAGACAAAAAATAATCAATAAGCAGCTATGCTTACAGGATTTTTGCTGTTTTGCTAATCTCATAATTTTTGATTATTGAATGGTTGCAAACACTAAGACCTGACTATTAAAATTACCTTTTTATCACTTTTACATTCTGACTCCCCTCATCATATACAATACGCAGGATATAGCTCTGTACACCTAGTGGCAATGATGGCTGGATGCGTATTTTATATACACCAGGATTTAGATTTTCTGGTGCCTTAGCAAACACCTTAATGCCGTTAATCGTATATAGTTCAACAGAAACCTTGGACGCTCTTGTGACTTGAAAAGCAACATTCAGAAAACTGGCAAATGGATTAGGGTAAGCACTAGTAATATAGGCTGCAGGTCCAGATGCGGTATTATCTGCGGTCTTGACTTTATTCTTGTTGAGGCTTAGGCTACTGTCTGCAGCTGCGCTGGAGACTGAACGGACAAGCGCAATGAGTATTGGTTTTGACGGTTCATTACGCTCTTCAGAAAACATATAAATATTCCCAGCTAGAAATACACTATCATCTTTTCTGACAAAATTTAATGCTGCATCTTTAAACTGATAGGCAATACCATCCGCTGAACTATAATGATCTTTTCGCCTATATTTTGTTTTTCTAAAGACAAGTGAATCGTCTTTAAAATCTGCCTGAATCTTTACAGAAGCGTCCTTCTCCATCCACTTGCCTGTAATCTGGCTATTTGTGGCAGTTGTAGTTGTATCCGGGCGAAGCTCTAAGTGCAGCTTATCAGTACTAACTATATGGCGACCACTCCAGTCGTAATTGATGATATAACCCCAATAATCTCCAAATACGAGTTGTGCTTCAGGAACGACTGGTTGGATGGCAATAAATTGATTGACAGGTATTTTAGCAGGCAAAGCCGCATTATGTATTTTTGCAAGCAGCGCCTCTGCTTCCTGGCTACCGGTATATTCCGGATTCTTCGTATTGAGTTCCTGGATGGCCTGTCGATAGCCCAAAGCTGCGGCTTTTTGTAGCCAATATTTTGCAGAATCCAGATGATTAGGTACACTTACATAATCATTCCTATAGCAGAGGGCTAACATATACATACTATTGTCTCTACCCGCATATGCCCCCTGTCTGAAGTAGTTAGCAGCCAAGTCATAATTTTGTTGGCAGCCTGTTCCTTTATAAAAACTCATACCTATGGCATAAACAGACTGAGGATCACCTAGCTCCGCTGCTTTTGAAAAATATAAAAACGCTTTTTTATAGTTCCTGGGCAGAGAATCTCCTGATCTATAAGCCAATCCTAACCTGTAATATTTTTTAATCAGGGCTTCTTTAGAGGCTTGTTCTTGTGGCAAAGAGCGGCTACTATCTTTTGTCAATGCTTGCCTGTCAGCGGAAACAAACTGACAGAAACCTGTATAACCAATCATTAATAAAGCTCCCAGCAAAAAAGTCCTGTAAAGTAGAGGAGCTAATCTAAAAGGCCTACCGGACAATACTATTCCAGGACCTTTCTCATGAAGCGTCTGGCTCATAAGCAAAGATTTTATGAACAATAAAATATAAATAGCCCAGTCTTAGATAATGTACAAATGCAGTCCCGTTAGGCGTCACTGTACAACAATGCCACATAACTGCCCAGATACCTTCCCTTTTTTTAAACCAAAAGAAAAAAGGGTTTTGCATATGATTATACCAAAACTTTTTTATGTTTAATCTTAAAAATCTTTGTTGTAATGGAACTTGACGGCTGCATCTCTCCATTTCTTCACATAATCCTTCACAATCTTATAGCAGGAGTGTTCCAATTGCACAACGAGATTAATCCAAAAAAATAATTTTACCAAATATTTTTCTGATTTTTTTTCACAATAGGACAAAAAAAGAGGTCAACATTATCCCTTGATGCTGTAATCCAGTAATAGTAGCAGTAACCGAGAATTTTTAAAATTCACTTTCATAATATTCCTATTAAAACCGTACCAATATTATGGAAATATCCTTATATCAGGTTCACTCAAACAAAACAGAACTCGTTAAAATTCCGTAACTTAGGCTTAGCATTATTATTGACGTTAAAACCTGGCATATGCGTACGTTAAAACCCCTGTTGCTTTTCCTGCTCTTAATAGTCATGGGAGTTTTTACCTGTCAATGGCTATCAACAAAAAAAAAGAGCAACCAGCGCTTTATCAGAACAACAAAAGATACCATTGATATAGGAAATTATAGCTGGCAGCACATGCCTGACAATGCCATAGGTATTACCAGAGGGGATTTGAGCTATTTAATATTAGCTTACAATGCGCAATCAGTTGGTCAAAAATCAACAACAGCAGTCACTTGCCTACCTGTAGAAAATGCCAGCGACCTTTTGACTGCTGCAAACTATCCATCCACCAGACATTATGTATATCGCAGTACAAAAACCTGGTTCAGGCAAAATAAAAAAAGCCATTTATTCTCCAAGACAAGTATTGATATCAACAATCTAATCAGTGCTCACTTACTTGACTCAAACAGCCTACTCGTGGTATCACTAGATACTTTACAAAATGCCCTCACTTTTACCACCTTAGACACAGCTAGTCAGATTCTAGATCAACAAAGCTTTGCAGCACCTGTGAACAGTCCATACAAAACACTTTTAAACGGGGCCAGCATGCTGCAAGTGGACAGTACCCTATTTCTTTTTGCGTGGCATCAACCCATAGCCTATAAGATTAACCTGACAAGTCATCATATCAAAAGCTATACAATAACGCCTGGCAGCAATCCACATAAATCCCAGGAAAATAACCCAGCACCTTCAAAACCCTTACAAAGCCCAATAGCACGCTATGACTTTACAAATCATTTCTTTTATATACTACGCAGTCCAACTGCGATACATTTACCTAAAAAAGAGGCCCCTATACAATATATCAGTTACCTGGATTTTTATAATAAGGATTTTAACTATCAGTATTCTATCGCCCTCAGCAACCTGAACCCAGCTATTATAAGCGACATAGCGATATTTGAAGAGGAGTTATATATCACTGCAGGCAGAGTTTACCTATCCGTTCCATTATAAAGTAAAAATCCATTTATTAGTAATCAATACCACCTCATCCATGCATAAAAAGCGACCAAGCATTCCAAATATATGCCGAACCTTATGGGCCGTAATAGTCATATTATTACTGGCACCAGCGAAGTCGGTAAAGGCGCAGGTATCCATACAGCGGAGTTTTTATGTAGAAGACAGCATAGACCATACGCCACTTGGCTTTGCTCTGATTAAATTCACTAAAATTGGCAATCCGGTACCTAAAACGATGGAATTAAGAGCCAATAGTGCAGGCATTATTGAGTTAACAGGCATACTGGCCAAAGACTCCATAGCTTTTACCATTGAGCTGCCAGGTTATCAAAGTTACAGGGGACGCTGTCTGGCAAAAGATTTATATTTACGGCACATTCCACTACAATCAGATACCCATGAACTCCATGGGGTTACTGTCCATGCGGACAGTAGACGCATCAGATTTAAGCCAGCAGAGATGCGGATAAACTGGAATAAATTTACAAAAAGTCCTTCGGAGCCTCTAGCCAGCGTTATTAAAAGAGTCCCCACCATCATTAATAAAAGCCCGGACAAAAATACACTATCCTTACAAACCGGTGGCGGTAAAAAAATCGCCATATTTTTAGATGGCCGCAAACTAAGCGACCAGGAAGTTCAGTCACTACCGGCTATGATGATTGCTAAAGCTTCTCTCGTTACTTTTCCCTCAGTCTTGGATGCAGCAGATAATACCGCTATTTTATATCTAAGCAGCAATATGTTCGCCTATAATTACAGCTTTGACGAAATCAACCTTAACTACGATATAGGCAGGACCGGCCCTAGCTTTACCTTTAGGCATACCCAGAAAAAGGGCCTGTGGAGCAATAACGTCTTTATAAACGGCTATCATTATAAAATGCCCGAGTCTTATACAAATATCAATATAGACGGACAAGATTTTCAAAGAGACACTAGTAAGTCCAGCGTAAATACGCTGCTGATCATGGCTTCCCTGACTAAAAAATCCGTCAAAAACAATCTGTTTACAATAGGTGTTTTAAGTAATCTTTTTAAAGGCGGTAGCGACAGCAGGCACCTTCAAAATGACAATACAAGTAGCGTTAGCAGCTTTAGCAGCCATGGCAATAATACGCTTATAAATGCTACGCTATACGCTGCCTGGCGCAATAAAGCGGCTAGCGGTAACACCTGGCAACTACACGCCAGCAGCACTTTCCAACCGAATTCAAAATCTGATTATCAACAAAAAACACCCACATCTATATATTCAAGCACCAATACCCAGGAGCAGCTATATGCTCTAAGTGGTAGATATCTACTCAAAAAGACAAAACTAGGAGATCTTGACTGGAGCAGTAGTTTCTCCTTAGGGGCTAAAGCCAGCTTTGATAAAACAGCCAATCTTTTTAATCAAAACACAAACCCGGCTACTTCCATTCAGAGCAGTCAGCAATATGCGACTTATGGCGGTGTGAGTAGTGCTATTACAGGGGAAAAGCTGAAAATAGAAGGAAGTCTGTTAGGTAATTACGCCTGGCAAAAAGGCTATAGTTTCACCCATTTTAGCAACGGGTATATATATCCAAAACTGGTCTTTTCCTACGCTCCTGATGACAAGCAAAGCATCTCATTATCGCTCACTGCAACAACTCTTCGGCCCAGCTTTAAAATGGCGGTAACAGACAGCAGCTATAGCAATAACTGGATGATCAGTAAGGGCAACCAAGGGCTTAGAACCGAGCATAATTATCACCTGGATTTACTTTATAATTTATCGCTGAGGCATTTTACCTTTGAAGCGGAGGGAGAGCAGATATACTACAATAACGGTATTGTCCAGGTATGGGACCTGCAAAAAACGCCTGTAATCCAGCTCACCAGTAGTTACCAGAACCTAAATTACATAGATCGAAGTTTGTCTGTAACGACCAGTTACGACCTGGGAGATGCACTATATTTAACATGGAGTGGACAGCTGCATCATTTAAGTTTTAAACAAAAAGAATTACCTGCTGATTTTCAAAACGGATATTACTTAAGTTCACAGTTAAATATAAATTATTACAGCAAACATGCAGGTAATTATGCACTCATTGGCAGCTGGGACGGCAATCCGCTTACCTATCTTAAGCAATCAAAGACGCACCCAGAACTTAATTTCAACTACGATTACGACCTGACTAGGACCCTTAATATATCAGCAGGACTATATGATATTTTAGGTACTGGCGGCTGGAGAAAAGTGGTTATCTATAACCGCTATAATCAGCTAACTGATGCCAATAAGCGAACCTTTAGTCTGGGGCTTACCTGGAAATTCGGGCAGTTGTTTGGCAATACACAGGCCGGCTCAGTCAATTCTGCAGCCGTTCCTAATGACACCAAAAAGTTGTGAAGGGGGCGAAAATTTAGGTAGTCAAAATTTTCAAAATCGAACAGAACCTGTTTCAAAACCGAACACATATTTATTTAAAAAATACACAAATATTTGTTTATCAATTGCTATATTTTTGATCTCTTTTTAGAGACCTGATAAAAAATTCCGGTCCACGAAAAAAAAATCAAATAATAATAGCTATTCGGTACATACTTAGGAGCAAAGCGTATAGCCTTGTTGAGATTATTGGCTTGACCATCGGTTTAACAGCTTTCTGGCAGGTACTTTTATTTGTCCAGAGAGAAACCAGTTATGACCATTTTCATAAAAAAGGAAATCAGATTTACAGAGCATCAACAGACATTGAAACTCAATCAGAAAAGTTGGAGACGGCCTACTATTCAGGGGCATTGACCATTGATGCCAGACAGGCATTCCCCGAAATACCATCAGCCGGCAGAATAGCTCCTGCCAGTTTCCATTCCACAAAGACCCTTTTCTTACTATTTTGCTGATGATTATTTTGAAAAACAATACCGCGCAGACGAAAATTTCGGAAAACTATTTATTTGTTTTTCCATCTTGACGATTCTCATCTCCTGCCTCGGTCTAATAGGGTTATCATCCTACCTATACCATTTTACAAAAAAGAAAAAAAAATTGGTATAAGAAAGCTCCTTGGCGCAACTATCTCCAGCATAATAAGCCTGTTATCCAGGGAATACTTACAACCTATTTTGATGGCATTTGTATTAGCTTCTATAACAATCTGGTATCCTATGCATACCTGGTTAGAGGCTTTCCCATTCAGGCGTCCCATTCACTGGTGGATATTTTTAATTGCCGGAGGCTTTGTTATCATCATCGCATTTATGACAATAAGTATTCAAATAATTAAAGCTGCTTTAGCTAATCCAGTCCATTGCCTGAAGTCCTCTGAATAGATTTCCTGCACTGAGAGTAGCCATTCCATACAAACGCCCGAGACAAAAGTCTTCGGGCGTTTGTATGCAATGGCTGCTTATATTTTACCAGAGGTTAATATTAAATCCGGTTCGGATAATGGCTGTAGGGCGGGAGCGGAGGGTTCCTGCATTATCATAATAATTTTCTCTATAGGGAGAATTCTTATTATTTAAAAAGTCCATGCCTACGCTAAAAAAGAAACTGGACTGTCCAAATATTCGGTTGGTATAACCGATAGCACCTATCAGGCTGGGCGCCGAAGCGTTTTGTCTGTCAGATTTTTCCCCTTCCTGGCTGATATATCTGGAGCTGACCAGGTTTTCCTCAAAGGATCCTTCAAAAAATAAAAAATCAATCGGATAAACCCGCACAAAGGGAGCCACCCCCAGGTTCCAGGTCCGCCATTTACCGCCGTTATAATAATCTTTATTGTAATTATATACGGCATTAATCCCAAGACCTACATCCACATAAGGACTAAGAGAGTAGCCTATGGAAGGGTTGATTCCAAATGCACCTCCGCCATCACCAAATGAGGCAATAAAATTCCCGCCTACAAAATAATGCCGGAACTTGGCCTGCTTTTGCGCCGCTGGTTGCGGCTCATCCGGTTGCTGGTCATATTCATCCTGATTGCCATATCTGTTATCATTCTGATATTGTCCAAAACTACTGTTTACCAGTAATGCTAAAGTGATCACCAGTAAAAACTTTGGCAGTTGTCTGAAGCTTCCTTTGTTTATGTGTCGCATGATAATCTATTATTTATTTACCAACAAACTAAAAAACGCTAAAGGTCAAAAATTTTGCCGGCATTTAGAATATTATTAGGATCAAATGCCTTTTTGATGCCCCGCATTAAATTCAGTTGTGCATCATTAAAGACAATAGGCATATATTTTTTCTGAATCAGCCCGATACCATGTTCACCGCTGATGGTTCCGCCCAGACTGTGTACCAGTTTAAACAAATCCTCCAGCACAGCGGTCATTTCCGGATTTCCAAAACTATTAGGCTGTCCTTCTTTATTAATACGGATATGGAGGTTACCATCACCAGAGTGCCCGTAGCAGACTACCTTAAAATCGTGTTCCTTGCCCAATGCCTTTACCCCTTTAATGAGTTTGGGCAATTCAGCTCTTGGCACAACAGTATCTTCTTCAATGGTGTAGCCTTGCATTTTTACCGCTTCCGCTACCCGGCGACGCAATTTCCAGAGTTCTTCTTTTTGCTGTGCATCTTCAGCAAAGAAGATTTCCCCGGCCTCAAAATCACCTAACAGCACAGAAATCTCTTCCATTTCCTGCATCAATACATCCATATTATTGCCGTCCACCTCAATGATCAGATGCGCTTCTATATCATCAGACACAGGCAGGCTGTGGCTATCGACCATTTCACTGACGATTTTAAGCGCGTTGATTTCAACCAGTTCCAAGGCACTAGGCGTAAATCCGGCTCTGAATATAGCACTCACGGCCTCACTGGCCTTTTCCACACTGGCAAAAGGCGCCAGCATTAAAAGATCATATTTAGGCAGCGGAATGAGTTTCAAAACGATTTTGGTCACTATTCCCAGTGTTCCTTCGCTGCCCACTAAAAGCTGCGTGAGATTATATCCGGTAGAATTTTTCAGTACATTGGACCCTGTCCAGATAATGTCACCGGTCGGCAACACGACTTCCAGATTCAACACATAATCCTTGACCACACCATATTTTACGGCTTTAGGTCCGCCGCTGTTTTCTGCAATATTGCCCCCGATAAAACAAGAGCCCTTACTGCTTGGATCGGGCGGATAAAAAAGATTCTTTTCCTTGACGGCCGTTTGCAAAACTTCAGTAATTACACCAGGCTCTGTGGTTACCTGCAGGTTGCGCTCATCTATGGACAGGATCTTGTTAAGTCTTTCAGTTGATAAAAGAACACCTCCCAGATTGGGTAAGGCACCTCCGCTCAGTCCGGTACCACCACCTCTTGGGGTAACAGGGATTTTATGCGTATTACACAGGCGCATGATTTGGCTAATCTGCTCTGTAGATGCTGGTTTTAAGACGACCCATGGCAGATATAACAATCTTTCTGTTTCGTCATGTCCGTAATTATTTCTTGACTCTTCATCGGTCAGTACATTCCCGGCACCTACAATACCGGTGAAAGCTTCCAATAGTTCTGCAGAAATCATGATAATGGATTTGCGTTTTTGTTATTTTGTTTATGAGATGATGATTTTTGATGTGCGGTTTGCCTTATTGTACCGGGTTGCCGGTACCGGATTAGCCAAACAAAACATCCCGCATGGAGTAAATTCCTTTTCTGTCATTTAAAAATTCAGCGGCCACCACTGCTCCTGAAGCGAAGCCTTTACGGTTATGAGCAGTATGTTTGATTTCAATGTCGTCGATGTCGCTGGTATAGGTAATGACATGCGTACCAGGCGCAGGGTCCACTCTTTTTGAAATAATGGACAGTTCCTCATTATTTGCAGCAGGCTGATTCACCCAGTCTTTTTTACGACCCAGATTTTCAAGTATCTGCCGGGCAAGACTGATGGCTGTTCCGGAAGGTGCATCTTTTTTCTGGGTATGATGGATTTCTTCCATCTGAACATCATACTCAGGATAGTCTTTCATCAGACGAGCCAGGTAAGTATTCACTTCAAAGAACAAATTGACACCAATAGAGTAGTTGCTGCTATATAAAAATGCCCCGTCCTTGTCTTTAACAGCGTCCTCCACTTCTTTTAATTTATCCAGCCAGCCCGTAGAACCAGATACCACTGGAACGCCGTTTTCAATGCATTTGATGATATTATCAAAAGCCGTTTCTGGCCCGGTAAATTCAATGGCCACATCTGCTTTTTTAATAGCATCTGTAGTAAATTCCTGGATATTATCAATATTAACTTTAAGTACGATTTCATGTCCTTTGGCCAGTGCAATTTCCTCAATGGCATGGCCCATTTTACCATATCCTATTAATGCTATTTTCATCTAAAATAAGTTTTCAATTTTATATTGCGCTTACGAAACAATTGTTGTAATCAGTGGTGGCTATCCGTCCAATTTACCAATGACTTATGGCCGTTTTATTTCAGCGTAAAGCTGACCCCGATACCCGGGATTTTTGCATACTGAAAATAAACCGGCTTTACCTGCATGGATAGATCATCGCTCACATCAAACCCGTATAAATGTCCAAAAACGGTTGCGTCCGCAATTTGCAGTCCCCATCCCAGCAGAGCCGCCACAACAGAATAGTCCCTGTATTGCCTGAAAGTATTGCGGTAACTTTGCAGTGTAGACAGATAATTGGTTACATAATTCCCACCTTGTTCTTTATAACTATTATAAGCATCCTGGAATTTCTGATCCAACTTGGCAAATTTGGCGGCGTCCAGCTTACCCTTCCCTCCGGATATGACCGGCATCTCCTCAAAGACCACATTATAGGCAGTTCTGGCAGAATTATATTCCTTACTATTACTAAAATACAGATAAACCGGTATACCTACTGCGGCCACTGCCAGCGGTACCTTCCAATACTCACGATTATAGGCCTGACCCCACCCGGGAAGAATCAGGGAACGAATCGTGGCTCCCTTGGGTGTATGCTCTTTACTGCCCGGCAGATGTAAGGAAAAAGGTCGCAGCGCTCTTTTCAGCGTGCTGTCTTGTTGTAAATGACTGGAATCCGTCTGGCTGGCTACAGGCAGCACAGCAGTGTCTGCCACTGAAACATTGACCGAACTCGGAGCAGTTGTATCTATTACTGCCTGGGCATTTGCGCAGCAAATACCTAAAAGCATGCACCCCCCCGTACCCAGCGTTGCCACACGCTGTTTAACCAGGGTAAAGATTTTTTTTTCTATTGTCAATTTATTATTCACTACAACTGCTGCTCTAAAGAATCCACGGAGGCGAAAGGCTGTCATTCAAGGAGTATTTTCCGCTAAATATACGGTTGAAAATCACATCTGTTCAAAGGATTTTCCCGATCCACCAAACCTTAACGTTGCCTTTGCCTTAATTTTTATTTTTCTTAGCCTACCTGCACATTCATGCTATCCAGCAGTTTATTTAATTCCTGTAAGGAATAATATTCAATCAGGATGCTTCCATTCCCTTTTTTGCTATGTGCCAGTTTGACCTTGGTTCCAAAATGGGATGCCAGCTGATCCTCAATTTTCTTATAGGCAGGAGGCAGGCTGGAAGGGCTGGTTGCCTTGGGCTTGTCTGTCTGAGCCCCTTCATTTTGCATCTGACGCACTAATGCCTCTGTCTGACGCACACTGAGTCCCTTATCCTTTATCTCCTTGTAGGCATATAACTGTTTATCTACAAGATCCAGACTAATCAGCGCCCGGGCATGCCCCATGGAGATAATGCCAAACCGGACTGCCAGTTGCACATCGGGCGGTAATTTTAATAGCCGGATATAGTTTGCGACCGTACTTCTTTCTTTACCCATCCGCTCGGCGACCTGCTCCTGGGTATAGCCCAATTCATCCATCATGCGCTGATAGCTCAGGCTAATTTCAATGGCATTTAAATCTTCGCGCTGCAAGTTTTCCAGCAGGGCCAATTCCAGAATTTCTCCATCGTCCGCATTTCTGATATATACAGGAACATCCTTTAATCCGGCAATTTTAGCGGCTCTGAACCTTCTTTCACCCGCAATTAACCGGTACCTGCCGGTTGAAAGCTTGCTGACCGTTAACGGCTGGATAATATCGTGAATGGTGATAGAAGCAGCCAGCTCTTTTAACGCTTTTTCATCAAAATCATTTCTTGGATTTCTTGGATTAACCTCAATTTCCTCCACCGCAATCCGAAGCGAAGTAGTAGCTTCTTCCACCACTTTAGGGTTCAGGTTACCGGAGGTTGTCTTCAGGTCCGCATGAATATTATCCAATAAAGAGCGGATACCTTTTCCCAGGGCTTCTTTGCCCTGTTTAGGTTTGGCTTTTGCGTTAGGATTTAAATTCAGACCTGTTTTAGGTTTTGATGTTGCCATGCCTTTAATTTAATTGTTCCAGATTGTCAGGGGTTTAGGTTATCATACAGCAAAACCGCCAGTGGCGGTTATCAGCTAAATAGCTACTGCTGAAATTCCTGTATTATTTAATAATCTTCTTTTTTTGCGGGATTTTTGTCATATTGTTTTTCTGTAACACCTCCTTGGCCAGATTCAGGTAATTAACGGCCCCTTTGGAGTCAGAATCATATAAAACGACTGGTTTGCCAAAACTGGGCGCTTCACTCAGTCGGGTGTTTCTGTGAATAATGGTATCAAATACCAGTTCATCAAAATGTCTGCGCACTTCACTGACCACCTGGTTAGACAGACGCAGCCGGCCGTCATACATGGTCATTAATATCCCTTCGATTTCCAAATCCGGATTTAGCCGGTTCTGCACAATTTTGATGGTATTCAGTAATTTACCCAGCCCTTCAAGTGCAAAAAATTCACATTGAACCGGTACGACCACGCTATTGGCAGCCACCAGCGAGTTCACGGTAATCAGCCCTAAAGAAGGAGAGCAGTCAATAATGATAAAATCATATTGATCTTGAACAGGTTCCAGTACCTTTTTGAGTACGTTTTCCCGGTTTGGCGAGTTGATCATCTCAATTTCAGCCCCCACCAGATCAATATGGGAAGGGATCAGATCCAGATAAGGTACATCACTTTTTAAAATCACCTCACTGGCAGGCGTTTCGTTTACCATTACATCATACAGACTGGTAGTAATATTATGTAAATCAAAACCAATCCCTGTCGTACTGTTTGCCTGGGGATCCGCATCAATTAATAACGTCCTGAATTCCAGCACAGCGAAGCTGGCCGCTAGGTTTATGGCTGTGGTGGTCTTGCCAACACCGCCTTTTTGATTGGCTACGCCAATGATTCTTGCCATATATTATAAAAATAAATTTATCCGCTTCAAAGATAGTATTTCTGGACGGAGTTAAAGATTCTATTTTAGGTTTTTATTGAGTAAAATTAGGCGTTCCACGTGAATTTTAATTTTCGTGGAACATTTTAGACCTCGGTTGTCTTCCCAACTTCAGGCAGAATAAGGGTTTTACCCGCCTGCTGAAAAAGGGATACGGCTGCAGCTGTGTCTATTTTAATGATATCAAAGGTATTATAATGAACCCCAATGATTTTATTGCACTTGATAAAATCCGAAGCGATAACAGCGTCCGTTGCATCCATGGTATAATTGCCACCTATGGGCAGTATGGCAAAATCCAATATGGACCAATATGGAATCAGTTGCATATCCATGGTTAAAGCCGTGTCGCCGGCCGCATAGAAATTACCTTCCGGACTGTTAATGACATAGCCCAGCGGATTGCCGGCATAAGTGCCATCTGGCAAACTGGAGGAATGTATAGCGCTGACGGCTTTTAACTTGCCAAATTCAAAATCAATAAATCCGCCCTGATTGACAGGATGCACATTTTCCACCCCCTGCGTAGGCAGCCAGTCTGCGATTTCAGCTGCCGCGATCACTGTGGCCCCCGTTCTTTTTGCAATCGGCACCAGATCCGCCACGTGATCCCCGTGTCCGTGGGTCACGATGATATAATCCGCCTGAATGGTATCCGCGCTAATTCCATTAGCAGCCGGATTGCCCGTAATATAAGGATCAAAAAGAATGTGTTTATTATTAATTACCAGAGAAAAACTGGCATGGCCATAATAGGTGAGTTGCATATGATTGAATTTTAATAGTTATCGTAATACTCAGGTAAGCAAATATAATTTTTGTCCCTGATTTAGCCGAATGTTTCACAATGTTTCACAGAACATTTACCGAAAATAAGGATTATAACATTTTCAGGTAATGATAAATGCTATTTTGCCTTTAAATTTGATAAGCACGAGCAAAGCACCCTTAAAAATCAAGCAAGATGTATAGATTTTTACACGTCAGAATCATCCTGGCGCTTTTAATAATTATCGTTGATACCTATTTATATTTTGTCCTGCGCTTTATCACCCAGAACTATGGCCCCAAAACCCGTCTGACCATATTCTCTGTACACTGGGGCATCAGCGTTATTAGTATCATCAGCCTGTTTTTTCTGGGAATGGTCCAAGAGGATATCCGCAGATATCTTATCACCTTACTGGTTGGTATCCTGGTCGCAAAACTGCTTACTTTAATTGTTTTACTGATCGATGAAACCAGAAGAGGTCTTTTTTGGACCGTTAAAAGGCTGGCGCCGGCAAAATCCGAGGCCGCAAAGCAGCTGCAGGAAAAGATTCCCAGGTCAACCTTTCTGGTATGGCTGGGTATGATTATCGGCGGAGGCTTTTTAAGTGTGTTCATGTATGGTATGACCAATAAATATAATTACAGGATCCGCCGCGTGAAGCTTAAATTCAACAATTTCCCCAATAGCTTTAAAGGGCTTAAAATTGTTCAACTCAGTGATATTCATAGTGGTAGTTTTTCAAATAAAGCCGCTGTGACCAGAGGAGTGGAAATGGTTTTAAAGGAGAGACCCGATATGATATTGTTTACCGGTGACCTGGTCAACGACCGGGCCACCGAAATGGATCATTACAAGGATCTGTTCAGCCGGCTTAAAGCGCCCATGGGGGTTTATAGCACGCTTGGCAATCACGACTATGGAGACTATGCACATTGGGATTCCGATGCAGAAAAGGCAGCTAACCTGGAAGCCTTAAAACAAGTCCATGCGGATATGGGCTGGGACCTGATGATGAATACCCATAAAATTTTTGAGAAAAACGGCGAGCAATTCGCGCTGCTGGGCATTGAAAACTGGGGGGCCAAAGGCAATTTCCCAAAATATGGCCGGCTGGATCTGGCCTATAAGGGCACGGAGGATATCCCGTTTAAGTTGCTGATGAGTCATGATCCCAGCCATTGGGACGCAGAAATCCGCCCTAAATACGGTTTAATTGACCTTACCCTTGCCGGCCACACCCATGGGATGCAGTTCGGGGTGGAGTTGCCGCACTTCAAATGGAGTCCCATTCAATATATGTATAAACAATGGGCAGGTCTTTATAAAGAAGGCCGTCAATATCTGTATGTCAATCGGGGCTATGGCTTTTTAGGCTACCCCGGTCGCGTGGGCATCCTGCCGGAAATAACGGTTTTAGAGTTTGTCTAAACTAAAATAACGGTATATTTACCTCAGCGGTAAACAATAAAAACAAGGTATCCTAATCAGATAGCCAGTAATAAAATCCAAATAAGACTATGAAAAAAACAACAACAAGGAACACTTTGATATTAAGCTTATTAATAGTGGCAGCCAGTCTTACGACCCCTAAGTTGTGTCAATCGCAACAGGCGGCGCCTCCGGTGGCCCACATTACGCAAGCGCCAGCTTCCGCCAAGCAAATCATGGAAGCGGCTAAGGCAAAAGCCAGCGCCGAACACAAAAACGTGATGATCATCTTTCATGCCTCCTGGTGTGGCTGGTGTAAGAAAATGGATGCCAGCATCCAGGATCCGAGCTGTAAGGACTATTTTGAAAAAAACTATGTCATTGAACATCTGACTGTCATGGAACATGGGGCCAATGCAGCCTTAGAAAACCCGGGAGCCGAGCAGATGCTGGAAGAATACGGGGGCGGAGAGTCCGGTATACCTTACTGGCTGATTTTCTCTCCCGACGGTAAGCTGCTGGCAGATTCTAAATTCCATAGTGATGACCCGGCCAATGAAGCCAATGGGCAAAATATGGGCTGTCCCGCACAGACAACAGAGGTGGACTACTTCATCAGTGTCCTCAAAAAAACTTCCCAGATGAGTGACAGCGAGGCGGCTGCCGTGAAAGCCCGTTTTTTAAAAAATAATCCCAGCAAATCGTAGCTCAATTAAGGGGGGAGCAGCAGGACTTTAATTTTTATTAAAGCCGGGCAAAAGAATGTACCTTTGCCCGGCTATTGACCCGCGCTATCGCGGCCGGTACCCTTAAAAAGTACGGTCGAGGAAAGTCCGGACAGCATAGAGCAGCTTACCGGTGAAATGCCGGGGATTCTTGATAAAAGAATCACAGCCAGCACCACAGAAAATAACCGCCTTATGGCCTAAGTGGCCTGAGGTAAGGGTGAAAATGTACGGTAAGAGCGTACGGGAGAGGCTAGTAATAGCGTCTTTGGGTAAGCCTTAAGCGCTGCAATGTCACATATAGTCGGGGTTGAAAGCGGCTCGTTTGATGTCCTGTTTACAGGGCAACCCGATGGGGTAGGCAGCTACATCAAAACAGTAATGTTTTGGGCAGATAAATGATAGTGTAGAAACAGAATCCGGCTTACGAGGTTGATAGCATTTTTACCCTAAAAGCAAAAACAGCAATGGTGGCAGTCCTTAAAAGACGGCCACCATTGCTGTTTTATAAGCGCTGTTAAAAACCGCTGTTATCTGGTTGTAAAAGCCTGTTTATCTTCCTGGGTAATTTCCCTGAGTACCCGGCAGGGATTGCCAACTGCCACTACATAAGCAGGTATGTCTTTAGTTACTACGCTTCCGGCTCCGATGACAGCCCCTTCACCTATGGTAACACCCGGCATCACCGCTACCTGTGCTCCGATCCAGACATGACTGCCAATGGTAATGGGATATCCATATTCCTGTCCGCTGTTTCTCAGATCCTTATCCAGCGGGTGGCCCGCTGTATAAAACCCTACATTGGGACCGATATATACATGGTCTCCGATACGGACTTTGCCTGGGTCCAAAATCACCAGATTCACGTTTGAATAAAAATAGTCGCCTATCTCTATATTATACCCGTAGTCACAATAAAAAGGCTGTTCAATCACGGGTTCCTTTCCTAATTTACCCAACAGTTGCCTTAATAGGGAATGGCGCTGTTCTTTATCAATGGGCGCAGTTTGATTGTAGGTAAAACAAAGCTGTTTGGCCCTTAAAAGTTCTGATTGCAATTGCGGGTCAAGGGCAGGATTGTATAATAAGCCCGCCGCTAATTTTTGCTTTTCAGTCAGGCCGGATCCATTTCCTTTTGGCGGATGTTCGGGGCATTGTTCCATCTGTCTTGTTTTGTGGCTAAGATAAGCTCCCTTACTTATACCAAAAAGTTAAACAAGGTATCATCCTTATTGAGCTCCGTATAATTAATATGATGCTCCTGCATTCTTTGAATCAGGGGTGCATAATCTTCTTTATTTAACAGTTCAATGCCTACAAGTGCAGTTCCATGCTCTTTATTGGTCTTATGCAGGTATTCAAAACGGGAGATATCATCCGTCGGTCCTAAAACGAGATTCAAAAATTCTCTAAGCGCACCCGGCCGTTGAGAGAATCCGATTAAAAAGTAATGCTTCAGTCCTTCGTATTGCAAGGACAATTCTTTAATCTCGGGCATCCGGTCAATATCATTATTGGAGCCGCTGACAATACAAACCACCTTTTTGCCGCGAATCTCATCTTTGAAGTTCTCCAGCGCTGCAATTGACAAAGCGCCTGCCGGTTCTGCCACAATTGCGTCCCTGTTATACAGGTCTAATATGGTAGAACAAATCCTGCCTTCAGGCACCTGTGTAGCGATACCGCCCACCTGCTGAAACACCTCCAGGTTCAGATCGCCGATTCTTTTAACCGCAGCGCCATCTACGAAACGGTTAATTTTATCCAGCGTGACCGGCTGTCCAGCTTTTAAGGCTGCCGTTAAGGAGGCGGCACCTTCAGGTTCCGCTCCGATAATTTTGGTTTGAGCAGAATGCTTTTTAAAATATAAACCGATACCTCCGGCCAGGCCACCACCACCTACCGGAATAAATACATAATCAATATCTTTTTCATCTTCCAGAATTTCTATGCCAACAGTACCCTGACCTTCAATAATTTTTTCATGATTAAAAGGAGGGATAAAGGTAAGGCCATGTTCCTGGGTATATATTTTTGCCGCGGCAGCACAGTCATCAAAAGTATCGCCCGTTAGAACGATCTGGAGTTCTGAACCACCGAACATTTTTGTCTGCGTTATTTTTTGTTTAGGAGTAATGCTTGGCATAAATACCACTCCTTTGATACCTAACCGGTTACAACTAAAGGCAAAGCCCTGGGCATGGTTGCCGGCACTGGCACACACAACGCCTTTGGCCCGGACATCTTCCGGCAAAGTGCTGATCATGTTATAGGCGCCCCTGATTTTATAGGAGCGTACTCTTTGCAGATCCTCTCTTTTTAAAAAGACCTGACAATCATATTTTTTGGATAAACCCTCATTAAGCTGTAACGGGGTACGGTTGACAATGGGTTGTAGTCTTAGGGCTGCTGCTTCAAAATCGATTTCCATGCTAATCAAATATGCTTTTTTATATTGTTGCTGCGCTCTGCCTGTGAGCATCTCTGCATTTAAAATCGGACAGAGTAGGGTAGCAAATTAAGTCTGGTTCAAACAATCGAAAAGGTAATGAGTGGTCCGCAATGGATTAATCTACCCAAACGCTCACCTAACTTTTACCTGAAAAAAATAACCATAAAAAAGGCTGCCGTCCTTTTTATCAGCCAGGATTTTCCTGATGCTGAATACAGCGGCAGCCTTTCTATTTTGAATAATATCTGTATTGAACCGGTATTAGTTATTCTCTGGTCTTAAGCTTCTTACAGTCTTACCAGCCTGCCATAATTCACTGTCACGCAGTTCTTTTAATTCTGCATCCAGTTTTTCACGGTAGTCTGCCTGACTGTTGGAGTCAATGGAACGCTGAGATTCTTTACCAGTAGCAACGCTTTCATATAAGTCATTGAATACAGGTAAGGTAGCATCACGGAATTTTTTCCACCAATCCAGCGCGCCACGCTGAGCGGTAGTAGAACAGTTGGCATACATCCAGTCCATACCGTTTTCAGCCACCAGCGGCATCAGCGACTGCGTTAACTCTTCAACGGTTTCATTGAAAGCTTCAGAAGGCATATGGCCTTTTTCACGAAGTACCTGATACTGCGCTGCGAAAATACCCTGAATACAACCCATCAGTGTACCTCTTTCTCCTGTCAGATCGCTTAATACTTCTTTTTTGAAGTCAGTTTCGAACAGATAACCGCTACCTACAGCGATACCCAGTGCGATTACTCTTTCATAAGCTTTGCCGGTTGCATCCTGATAAATAGCATATGAACTGTTCAGTCCGCGGCCTTGCAGGAACATACGACGCAGAGAAGTACCAGATCCTTTAGGCGCTACTAAGAAAACGTCCACATCAGCCGGAGGAACAATACCGGTTTGTTCGTTGAAGGTGATACCGAAGCCATGAGAGAAATACAGTGCTTTACCTGCAGTCAGGTGTTTTTTAACGGTAGGCCACAGTGCGATCTGGGCTGCATCACTTAAAAGATAGCAGATGATGGTACCTTTCTCCAGTGCAGTTTCAATATCAAAAAGGGTCTCACCAGGTACAAAACCGTCAGCTACGGCTTTATCCCAGCTTTTAGAGTCTTTTCTCTGACCCACGATTACGTTGATTCCATTATCTCTTTGGTTCAGTGCCTGTCCAGGTCCCTGTACACCATAACCGATAACGGCTACTGTTTCATTTTTCAGCACCTCCTGCGCTTTCGCCAGAGGAAATTCTTCGCGGGTTACCACATTTTCTTCAACACCGCCAAAGTTTAATTTTGCCATTGTTTCTAGTTTTTTGTTTTTTTCTGATTTAATTTTCTGTTTCTGATCTAATTTCTATTCAAAAATTTTAATAGTCACCTGTATCTATAATTAATTCCTTTTGTATCCTGCCTCACCTGTATACCGATTTTAACTGATGAGTGCGCGAGCCCTGATGACGGCTTTTTGAGCCTTGGCGATCCCCAAATGGAGATTTTCATGAGCCAGACAACAAATCAGCGTATTGTCAATGCTATCCATCGGAATCTGATAGGTATCAGTGGAAGAACTCACCAGCCTTTCAAACGTGCCAGCTTTGATATCCGCTTCAATCTGATTCAGACTGGTCGCCACCAGGTGTTTTATCTTCTCCACTTCCTCAGCGGTAGCTTCCTTTTCAGGACGGGTACCTTTACCGAATCTTCCGGGAAAGGGTAGTTGCAGATCCTGCTTTACCTGACTGCGAATATAGCAAAGTCCCAGTGTACTTATAGCGATATGCCCCAGATTCCAGATAATATTATTATTAAAACCTTCCGGTATCCGGTTAAGCTCTTCCAGCGTCAGATCTTCGGCCATCCGCAAAAAAATCTCCCTGGATTTGCGTAAATAGGCTAAACTAATAGCTGAACTCATTTTATATTATTTTTTTTTAAAATACAACTACATCGTAAAGACTTCGTCTCTTTTGTCAAGAAATTCATTTTCAATCACTTCCTGTGAAGGTTCGTGCTGTTCGAATTCTTTCAGTTTAGCATGAAAGCCCTCACTGTCCTTAATGATAGCCACCCGGGCACTGCGGACAAATTCAATTAAGCCGTAGGGAGCCAGCGCATTGAGCAACCCGTCCGTTTCTTCCCGGTGTCCTACCGTTTCAAAAACCGTATAATCACTACGGATAGCCACCGCCTGAGCGCCATATTCTCTTAACAGACGCTCTACCTTAGCCTTTTCAGAGATGACACTGGTGGGTACCTTATACATCGCCAGTTCCTGCCATACAATATCTTCATTGACATTGTAATAAGACTTCAGTACTTCCACCTGTTTTTCAATCTGACGGTTCAGTTTACTGACCACTTCCTCTACTTCTGAGATTACAATGGTAAACCTGGATATTCCCTCAATTTCGGTAGGAGAGACATTCAGACTTTCTACATTGATCTTACGTCTGGAGAACATAATAGCGATTCTGCTTAGCAGCCCGATCTGGTTTTCCGTAAAAACAGAAATCGTAAATTCTTTTTTCTGATGTGGGGCACTGCTGCTTTCTGCGGCAGGCGCATATTTAATGGATGCTTGATTTTTCATTGTTTTTAATTTACTTCCTGTAACGGCCGGATGGATAGATTTAACTGACTGTCACAGAAATTTTTACTAAAGGTCGGATGGTGATGCCACCTGGCTGATTCAAAATTATTTCAGGCGGATTTCACTCACACTGCATCCTTGCGGAACCATCGGGAATACATTGTTTTCTTTACCCACCATGACTTCCAGTACATATGCCCCATCATGATCCAGCATTTCTTTAAGGGCCGCTCTCAGATCTGCTCTCTGATCAATACTTTTACCAGGGATACCATAACCTTCCGCCACTTTAATAAAATCCGGAGAAGTGATATTTACAAAAGAATAGCGCTTGTCATTAAAAAGCTGTTGCCACTGACGCACCATTCCAAGAAAATGATTATTTAAAATCAGCGTCTTGACAGCAGCGCCAAACTGCATAATCGTTCCAAACTCCTGAATGGTCATCTGCAGACCACCGTCTCCACAGATGGCAACAACTGTCCTGTCAGGCGCCCCGTATTTAGCCCCGATGGCAGCCGGTAACCCAAAACCCATGGTGCCCAGACCTCCTGAAGTTATATTACTGCGGGACCTTTTAAAATCCGCATAGCGGCAGGCCACCATCTGGTGCTGGCCCACATCGGTTACGATAATAGCCTCGCCGCCAGTAAGTTCATTTAATACCTTGATCACTTCACCCATAGACATCACTTCGCCAGTCGGATTGAGTTCAGGGTCTATTACTTCCTTAATCTCCTCGGCTTCCAGTTCCCGGAACTTAGCCAGCCACTCCTTGTGATCTTTGCTGTCCAATAAAGCCGTCAGCATCGGCAGTGTTTCTTTGCAGTCACCCCAGACAGGTACAGTTACCGGTACATTTTTATCGATTTCTGCCGGGTCGATATCCAGGTGAATAATCTTCGCCTGCTTGGCATATTTATCCAGTCTGCCGGTCACGCGGTCATCAAAACGCATCCCTACTGCAATCAGTACATCACAGTCATTGGTCAATACATTAGGCGCATAATTACCATGCATGCCCAGCATACCGACATTTAACGGATGATCAGTGGGGATGGCACTTTCTCCCAGAATGGTCCATGCAGCCGGCAAACCTGCTTTTTCTATAAAAGCCTTAAATTCCTTTTCTGCTTCTCCCAGAATCACGCCCTGGCCAAAAATAACAAAAGGTTTTTTAGCTTCATTAATCAGTTTAGCAGCCTGTTCTACATAGCTTTTACGCACTTTCGGAGCGGGTCTGTAACTACGGATATGATTGCAAGGCGTATACCCTTTGAAATCAAATTTCTGGATCTGCGCGTTTTTAGTAATATCAATCAATACAGGACCCGGGCGACCGGTTCTGGCAATATGGAAAGCTTTGGCCAGAACGCCGGGAATTTCATTGGCATCTGTGATCTGATAATTCCATTTAGTGACAGGCGCCGTTATATTTACGACGTCAGTTTCCTGGAATGCGTCCGTTCCTAGCAGATGAGCAAATACCTGTCCCGTAATACAAACCAGCGGCGTACTGTCAATCATCGCATCCGCAACACCTGTAATCAGGTTGGTTGCCCCCGGACCGCTAGTAGCAAAGACGACGCCTACTTTTCCCGAGCTACGGGCATAACCCTGCGCAGCGTGGATACCACCCTGTTCATGGCGCACCAGAATGTGCTCCAGTTTATCATGATAGTCATATAAGGCGTCATAGATGGGCATAATAGCACCACCCGGATAGCCAAAGATGGTTGTTACCCCTTCGATCAGTAACCCTTCCAGCAGTGCCTGACTGCCGGTTAAGGTCGTTACCTTTTCCGTCTGGGGTGTGGCGGCTTCTTTAACTTCTAGCGTATCCATTTTAATACTTTTTATTTATGGTAAAATAATTTGAGTGGGTTTTATTAAGGCTTACAACTTCTTTAAGTCCTCCGGTAATTCATCCGTTACACAGCCATAAGCGGCAGAAGCTACTGTATTGGCATATTTATAAAGTACTCCGGAACTAACTTTTAAAGCGGGTTGTTTCCATAATTTACGACGACGGTCAATTTCTTCCTGTGGTACTTTTAATTCGATTTTATTGTTAACCGCGTCAATTTCAATGATATCATCGTCCTGAACCAAGGCAATAAGGCCACCTTTATGGGCTTCCGGAGTGATATGTCCTACGACAAAGCCGTGCGTACCACCGCTAAAGCGGCCATCTGTAATCAGGGCCACGGTCTTGCCAAGTCCTGCGCCAATAATGGCTCCGGTAGGCTTCAGCATTTCGGGCATACCCGGAGCGCCGACCGGACCGGTATAACGGATCACCACGACATCACCCGGATGTACTCTTTTAGAAGCGAGACCTTCAATCAGATGTGCTTCACCGTCAAATACACGGGCAGTACCTTCAAATCTTTCCCCTTCCTTACCGGTGATTTTGGCAACACTACCATCTTCAGCCAGGTTACCATATAAAATCTGCAGGTGGCCTGTCGCTTTAATCGGATTTTCCAGGGGATGAATAATATCTTGTTTTTCAAAATCCAGATCCGGTGCATCGGCCAGATTTTCAGCAACCGTTTTACCGGTTACGGTTAAACAGTCGCCATGAATCAGCCCTTTAGAATACAGGTATTTCATCACAGCCGGTGTGCCACCGTACTGGTGTAAATCTTCCATTAAATATTTACCGCTGGGTTTAAAGTCAGCCAGCATGGGTACTTTATCACTGATTGTTTGAAAATCATCCTGAGTCAACGGCACTTTAGCGGTTCTGGCAATGGCAATCATATGTAAAACGGCATTGGTGCTGCCGCCCAGGGCCATAATAACCGTCATTGCATTTTCAAACGCCTTGCGTGTCATTATATCGGAAGGCTTAATATCTTTTTCTAGTAAAAGACGGATGGCCTTACCAGCTGCTTCGCATTCTCTTTTCTTTTCTTCGCTCAGTGCAGGGTTAGAAGAAGAGTAAGGCAGGCTCATTCCCAGCGCTTCAATGGCACTGGCCATGGTATTAGCGGTATACATCCCACCACATGCTCCGGCGCCTGGACAGGCATGCTGAACAATTCCTTTAAAGTCAGCGGGATCCAGATTGCCTGCAATTTTTTGCCCCAGCGCCTCAAAGGCAGAGACGATATTTAAATCTTCCCCTTTATAATGCCCCGGTGCGATTGTGCCACCATAGAGCATAATAGAAGGGCGGTTCAGCCTGGCCATCGCCATAACTGAACCCGGCATATTTTTATCACATCCAGGAATGGTAATCAATCCATCATAATACTGCGCTCCGGCGTTCGTTTCAATGCTGTCTGCAATTACGTCCCTGCTCACCAAAGAGTAACGCATCCCATCGGTACCGTTGGCCATCCCGTCACTAACCCCTATGGTATAAAAACGAAGACCGACCAGGCCGGTGTCGTTAACACTTTTTCTGACCTCTGTAGCCAGATCATTTAAGTGCATGTTACAGGGATTACCATCCCAGCCCATAGCGGCAATACCTACCTGCGCCTTTTGCAGATCTTCATCATTCATGCCAATGGCATAATACATGGCCTGGGCACCAGGCTGCGTTTCGTCCTGGGTCAGTGTTTTAGAATATTTATTGAGATTTGATTCCATTTTTATTACTTGTTATATAATGAACAATTTGAATAGTCGAACGATGTTATTTGCTTTTGCCTTTGAATTTAAATTTTGAAAATCCCCAAAACGAAAAAACCACTTCCTTAATGGGGAAGTGGTTTTCTTAATTTTATTTTGTTCGTGTATTACAAAACAAATCCACCCCCTCTGAAAGAAGAAATAATGACCACCACAATAATAATGACCACCACAGGGATTATATTTTTTACACTTGTTTTCATCTAATGAATCAGTTTGCTTTCGCTAACCGTGAAACAAATGTAGAAAAAAAATTAAAACAAAGAACAATGCTGAAAAAAAATATTTCCCTCAGCCTTAAAAACCAGATCCAAAAAACTTTTAAATAATGGTTGATTTACCCAGTTCTACTGATTTTTTATTGATATCGGCCGGAATTTTCTGCTCGATAAAATCTTTAATCAGGTCTCCAATCACACTGGTGCCATAGTTATTGACGCTGTCAATATCCTGACTGACAAATCCTTGAGACAAGGTCCAGGCCACTGCTTTTCTAACCAGCGCTGCTTCCTCATTCATATTGAAATGTTCCAGCATCATGGCGGCGCTTAAAATAGAACCGATCGGGTTAGCAATATCCTTACCCGCCGCCTGCGGATACGAACCGTGAATGGGTTCAAATAAGGTGGTACCTGTTCCTACGGAGGAAGAAGGAAGCAGTCCCAGCGAACCGCTGAGTACACTTGCCTCATCGCTGATAATATCACCAAACATATTTTCCGTGAGTACCACATCAAACTGCTTGGGATTGACAATAATCTGCATGGAGGCATTATCCACGAACATATAATCTACTTTGATGTCAGGATAACTGGGTGCGATATCCTGCACTACCTTACGCCATAAACGTGAGGTTTCCAGAACATTGGCTTTATCCACCAGGGTCAGTTTTTTTCTGCGTTCAGGACGTCCGGCATACTGGAAAGCCAGATGCGCTATTCTTTCGATTTCCGGTTGGGTATAACTGCAAAGGTCAGACGCTTCAGTCTTTTCTTCGTTGATTTTCTTTTCTCCAAAATAAATACCCCCGGTCAGTTCCCTGAAAATAACAAAATCCACGCCATCCATTTTCTCCGGTTTAAGAGGAGAGAGATGATTAAGCGCAGGATAAGTAATCACAGGACGGATATTGGCAAAAAGCTGTAAGGATTTACGCAGCTTCAGCAGGCCCTGTTCAGGACGTACTTTAGCCGTAGGGTCGTTATCATATTTAGGATCACCAATGGCTCCGAAAAGTACTGCGTCGCTTTTTAAGGCAGATTCAATGGTGGCATCCGGTAGCGGATTACCGGTTTTGTCAATGGCAATGGCACCCATCAACTGGTAATCATATGTAAACTCATGACCAAACTGTTCGCCAACCGCATTTAAAATCTTAATAGATTGTTCCGTTACTTCCGGGCCGATACCGTCACCTAAAATGACCGTGATATTCTTTTTCATTATTGATATATTTTAAATCTTATTTATGAGGTCTGTTTTTTAATTATTATTCAAAGATTTGATTGACCAGAACACAGGGCTTTTATCTAATGATCTCAGAAGGCTGTTTAACTTTTTCCATCCGGGCCACTTTAAAAATATGATATCCCCCCTTACCATCACCTAAAAGTTCCAGTACACTGGTCACCACCGCCGGAATTTCCGATGCATAATGACTGATATAAATCAGGGACGCGCCCGTTTTTTTGCAATAGTCCTCCACCAATTTTACAAAGGCCTCCGTCTGCCACTGATCCAGCCCCTGACAGGGTTCGTCCAGTATCAGTAAAGGCGGATTTTTAACAAAGGCTCTAAGTAACATGATCAGTCTTTGCTGGCCTGTAGAGATCTCAGAAAGTCTTTTTTGTTGGATCTGTGTCAGTCCAAGTACGGTTAACCAGTTATGGATGAGCTCCGTCTGTTTCTCGGAGAGTTTTCTATACAGGCCCATGGTATCAAAAAAGCCACTGGCCACCGTCTGAAAGACCGTAATATTTTTATCAAAAAAAGCGTGCAGCTCCGGAGACACAAACCCCATTTTCGCCTTGATATCCCAGATACTTTCACCGGTTCCTCTTTTTTTGCCAAATAGATAAATTTCATTGGCATAGGCTCTCGGGTTATCGCCATAAATAAGGCTTAGCAAAGTTGATTTACCGGCACCATTAGGGCCTTTCAATAACCACCTTTCACCAGCCAGCACCTGCCAGTTGAGATCATCAAAAATGACTTTGTCTGCATAGGCAATATGCAGATGCTCCATTTTAATGATGGCGTTATCAAATGCTGTCCCTCCATTAACGTCACTGTCTGCACCTGCCGCTTCTAAGTCTAAGGACGAAAGATCATAGCGCTGCACGGCAGGGTGAAAACCAGGCTGATAATCTTTTAATTCACCAAAATAACTGGCATTACCCTCCATTAGTTCTAATACGTGGGTAGCCACCACTGGAAAATGATCTCTGGCACCCGTTAGTGTGATCAACTGGATGCCGCTGCGGGTTAAATTCTCCAGAAACAGATTCAGCGAAGCTCTTGCCTGAATATCCAGTCCAACAAAGGGTTCATCTAAAATCACGACAGGAGCCGGATCGAGCAGCATTTTAACCAACTGAAAGCGTTTATGCTCGCCACTGGAAAGGGTGAGCAACGTCTTATCTAAAAGGTAATCAATACCAAAGGAGGACAAATGCGCTTTGATAATTTCCGGGTTATCTATAATGGTCATCAGCTCTTCAAGCACCGTATACGCATCCTCATTATCCAGGCTGTTATAACGCTGCTGATAATAGCCATCCACCGTATTACTTCGGTTTTTGATGGTATAGCGCTGATCCACCATCTGAACTTTTCTGCCGCCGGCTGATTTGGCATCCGTCGAGAGGTTTACTTCCAGCTGGCCGGTTACAAATAATTTTCCGGCAAGGGCCATGCCCAAACTGGTCTTACCGCTGCCGGAAGGCCCGGTAATCACCAGGTTCGCCCCCTGGGGCAATTCCATATTCAGATTATCCAAACCAAACCCGCCGGGTCTGGTCAGTTTAACTTGTTTTAATATAATACTTGATGTACTCACGCTAAACAATTCACTTTATGTTGCTGCTATCCGCGTGCCTGTTCAAAGGCCCCGATTTCTTCCCGCATATTCAGCAGGTAGTCAATATCATCAAAACCGTTGATCAGACAATCCTTTTTATAGTGATTGATATCAAAGCTTTCTTTTTCTCCCGTCGCCTCAATGGTGATGGTCTGATCTTCCACACTGACCGAAATTTCGGACTTAGGATCTTTTTCCACCTGTTCAAATATCTTTTGTAAGAAGCCTTCACTGACGGTTACTGGCACCAGAAAGTTATTCAGGGCATTATTTTTAAAGATATCGGCAAAAAAGCTGCTGACTACAACGTCAAAACCATAATCCTTGATGGCCCAGGCCGCATGCTCTCTGGAAGAGCCACAGCCAAAGTTTTTGGCTGCGACCAGGATTTTCCCGGCATATATCGGATTATTTAAAACAAAATCCTTTTTAGGCTGATCAGGATCATTATTTTCAAAACGCCAATCCCGGAACAGGTTTTCACCAAATCCTTCCCGGCTGGTTGCTTTTAAAAAGCGGGCCGGTATGATCTGATCCGTATCTATATTTTCAAGATTCAGGGGAACGACCGTAGATTTTATATGATTAATCGCTTTACTCATGACTTATTTAATTTACGCTTCTGTTTTAAAATTTTAAATGAAATAACCGGAAGGACTTACCTTTTATTTTTTATAAAAGGGGTTATACCAGCTCTCTTACGTCACAGACCTTACCAGTCACCGCCGCGGCAGCAGCCATCAGCGGACTGGCCAGCATGGTACGGGCATTAGGTCCCTGACGACCTTCAAAATTTCTGTTAGAAGTTGAAATACAATATTTTCCTGCCGGAATCTTATCCTCATTCATCCCCAGGCAGGCACTACAGCCTGGCTGACGAAGCTGAAAGCCTGCAGCTTCCAGGATTTTATCAATTCCTTCTTCCTTAGCCTGGGCTTCTACCTGTTTACTACCTGGTACCACCCAGCAGGTAACGCCTTCAGCCTTTTGTTTGCCTTTGACAAAGGCAGCCACCTGACGCAGATCTTCAATGCGGGAATTCGTGCAGCTCCCTATAAAGACATAATCAACAGGGTGTCCTAATATATGCTCACCGGCAGCAAGGCCCATATATTGAATGGACTTTTCAAATGCAGGTAAATCACCGGATTTTATCTCACTCAGCTCAGGAACATGACCGGTAACGCCTATACCCATACCCGGGTTGGTACCATAGGTAATCATCGGTTCAATATCCTCTGCCTTAAAATTATATTCTTTATCAAAAACCGCATCCTCATCAGAAAACAGCGTTTTCCACTCTGCCAGTTTTTTGTCCCATTCAGCCCCCTGGGGAGCAAATTTACGTCCTTTTACATAGGTAAAAGTTGTTTCATCCGGTGCGATCATGCCGCAACGTGCGCCCATCTCAATACTCATATTACAAATGGTCATGCGCGCCTCCATACTCAGTGCACGGATGGCACTGCCGGCAAATTCCACGGCATAGCCTGTGGCTCCGCTGGCAGAAATCTGACTTAAGATATATAAAACGATATCTTTAGAGGTAACACCTTTACCCAGCGTTCCGTCCACATTGATACGCATCAGTTTGGGTTTGCTTTGCAAAAGACATTGGGTAGCCAGTACCATTTCTACTTCACTGGTACCAATACCAAAAGCAATGGACCCAAAGGCACCGTGGGTACTGGTATGGCTGTCTCCGCATACATAAGTACATCCGGGCTGGGTTACACCCAGTTCTGGTCCGATGACATGAACAATCCCCTGAAAAGGATGCCCCAGACCATACAGCTCAATGCCGAATTTAGCACAATTGTCTTTTAAAGTCTGCACCTGGATTCTGCTCAGCTCTTCTTTAATAGGCAGTTCCTGATGCAGTGTCGGTACGTTATGGTCTGCTGTCGCGACCACCTGCTTTGGACGGAAGACAGGCAAGCCTCTTTTTTCCAGGCCCTTAAAAGCCTGCGGACTGGTGACCTCATGAATAAAATGACGGTCAATATATAATACGGAAGGCCCATCCTGAATCTTTTTCACGACGTGGGTATCCCAGATTTTATCAAATAATGTTTTGTTGCTCATATCACTGAATAAATAAACTTAAATAATTTGAATAGAAATATCAGAATCCTGATTTAAACGGTTTTAGCCAATTCAATCAAATCCTCATCGGTCACCTCTTTTTTCTCATCTGCTACAGCCAGAAACCTTTCATAAAGTACATCCACCTGATCTCTGGTAAAATCGTGCCCCAGTTTTTTAAACCGGTAGGCAAGGGCGCTTCTGCCACTTCTTGCGGTTAATACTATTTTGGAGATATCGGCACCTACTTCCAAAGGATCGATAATTTCATAGGTAGTCGCTTCTTTAAGAAAGCCGTCCTGGTGAATCCCGGAGGAGTGCGCAAAGGCATTGTCTCCGACAATGGCTTTATTGGGTTGCACCGGCATACGCATGGTATCTGACACCTGCTTGCTAAGTCCATGCAAACGGGTGCTTTCAATATTGGTATACAGTCCCAGTTCAGGGTGTTTTTTAATGGCCATGGCCACTTCTTCTAATGAAGTATTGCCCGCTCTCTCTCCAATGCCGTTAATGGTACACTCAATTTGACGGGCACCGGCGATAACGCCTGCCAGCGAATTGGCCGTTGCCAGCCCCAGGTCATTATGACAATGGCAGGAGATGGTTGCTTTTTCAATACCTTTTACATGATTGACTAAATAAGAGATTTTTTCTGCGTATTGATGTGGCAAACAAAAACCAGTAGTATCCGGAATATTAACAACGGTGGCACCCGCTGCAATAACAGCTTCTATTAGCTGCGCCAAAAACACAATATCTGCTCTGCCGGCGTCTTCGGCATAAAATTCCACATCAGGAACCAGGTTGCGCGCCAGCTTTACGGCAGCTACTGCACGTTCCACAATATTTTCCCGGGTGGTATTGAATTTATACTTGATATGGTTGTCAGAGGAACCGATACCGGTATGAATACGGGGACGGCGGGCGGGCTTTAACGCCTCGGCAGCCACTTCAATATCCTTTTGCACTGCCCGGGTAAGCCCACAGACCGTAACCTCCTTTACCGCCTTGGCAATCTGTTCAACAGACTGAAAATCACCGGGACTTGAAATAGGAAACCCGGCTTCAATTATATCCACACCCAGTTGTTCGAGTTCAAGGGCCAGTTTAACCTTTTCTGAGGTATTGAGTTTGCAACCCGGCACTTGTTCGCCATCTCTGAGCGTAGTATCAAAAATATCAATTTTGTGTTCAGACATAATCTTAGCGTTATTTAATGGTCATTTATTTGTTAGGTAATCTTGAATAATTAAACAAACAAATGTAAGTTTTTATGATCGTTTTTCTTTATTTTTCAAATGTATTTACACTACTTTTTACAATCAAATCAAATTATGCGGTAATCTACGGTGAAAAACGTAGCTTTGTAAGGCTCAAACCTAGTAGCATCAGGGGTTTGCTAAATTGATTATTACTATGCCCAATCGAAGAAATGACGAGCTTTTTCAACTGATTAAATCGCTGGAAAAGAGTGAAAAACGCCATTTTAAGCTATTTATAAAAAGATCCTCCGGCGCGGAGGATCTGAAAATTGTACAGCTTTTCGATGCTTTTGACAAGATGGAGGACTATGATGAGCAGGCACTGCTGCGTAAAAATAAGTCGATTAAAAAGCAACAGCTCTCCAATATGAAGGCGCATTTATCGCGTCAGATCCTGGCTTCTCTCAGACTGCTTAAAGATGACAGCAACCTGGAAATGTGGCTCAATGAACAAATGGCTTATGCACGGATCTTATACAGCAAGGGGCTATATATCCAAAGCCTAAAAACCCTGGAGAAAATAAAACAGCAGGCAACCTTATACCATCAGAATGTCTCGCTATTACTGTCACTTGAACTCTCCAAGAAAATTGAGCTCTTACATGTAACCCGCTCCATGCAGGACAGGGCCGAACAGCTCTCAGAAGCTGTAAATCAGGTTACTAGCAAAATCACACTACAAAACCAACTCTCGAACCTGGCTTTGCAAATGTATGGCTGGTATATAAAAATGGGACATGCCCGTGATCAGAAAGATGTGCTGGCCGTACAGTTGTTTTTTAAAGCGAATTTACCGGAGATCATAGAACCGCAGTTGTCCTTTTATGCTAAGATGCATTATTACCAGGCTCACTGTTGGTATCATTTTATTTTGCAGGACCTGCGCATGTTTTACCGGTACACGCAAAAATGGTTTGATCTGTTTATCAAAGAGCCTTTGATGCAACAGATAGAACCGGTCCTTTTTGTCAAGGCCATGCACAATCTGCTCAGTGCTCATTTTGACACCAATAACCACGACAAATTTGTGGAAGTACTCAAAGTATTTGAAGCCTTTAGTCAAAAACCAATTGCCGGCAGCAGTATCAATATTAAAATACAGGTTTTCATGTATTTGTATACTGCAGAAATTAACCGCCACTTTCTGGAAGGCAGTTTCAGTAAAGGCATTGAGCTCATACCGCTAATAGAAGAGAAGCTGGAGGCCTATAAAAGCCATCTGGATACCCATAGGGTGCTGGTATTTTATTATAAAATAGCCTGTCTTTATTTTGGTAGTGGCGACAATAGCAAGAGTATTGATTATCTCAATAAGATTATCCACCAAAAGTCAGATCTGAGAACAGACCTGCAATGTTATGCCCGGTTATTACACCTGATTGCGCACTACGAACTGGGCAATATGGAACTGTTGGAATACCTGCTCAAATCTGTTTACAGGTATATGGCCAATATGAAAAACTTAAATATTGTAGAAGAGGCCATTTTTGCGTTTCTAAGAAAATCATTTAAACTATCACCAGGCCGCATTATAGTAGCATTTAAGGCGTTAAAAGAACAGCTGGATAAGCTGGAAAAAAACTCCCTGGAAACCCGTTCATTTATGTATCTGGATATCCAAAGCTGGCTGGAATCCAAAATCCGCAAAGTACCCGTACAAAAAGTGCTCAGAGAACGTTATTTAGCCACCCAGCGTCAGCTACAAAAAAGAACAATTAAAGCAAAAGCTCCACAACCCGTAAACCTGGATAAAACCAAGAAGCGAGTCTCATAACTCATTAACAATAAATTACTTAAGTGCATAGCTGATCCACAGAGCGGATCAGACTGCCTCCATTTATAAAAAATGGTTAATGCTGATGCCCCCTTTACCTTAAGATAGTGGTAATCCACCTCATTTTAACAAATAGCGCCCAACATTCAGAGGAGCTGCCGGCTGATGACACCAATTCTTCCGAAAAAAACGGGTAAGATCATACCAAAAAGGCGACGGTCAATCCACAACCAACAAAAAAGTACAGTACTTCAGTAGTACTGTACTTTTTTGTTGGTTGTGCCCTCTTTTTACGGATAGGGATACCGCTGCGTTTTAAAAATTAAAGATGTGCTTTAATTTTCTGATCCAATACGGATTTAGGAACTGCACCTATTTGTTTGTCAACTACTTCACCGTTTTTGATAAACAAGATAGCTGGAATGGAAGTAATACCATACTTAACGCTGACATCCGGGTTATTATCGACATTTAATTTGCCTATTTTAACCTGACCATCGTATTCTTTAGCCAGTTCTTCAACAACGGGACCGATTGCGCGACATGGCCCACACCATTCTGCCCAAAAATCAACAACGGTTAATTTATCGTTTGCAATCACTTCATTCTGGAAGTTGGCGTCGGTAAATTCTAAAGCCATAACTTTTACTTTTAAATTTAATTAATTACTAGGTTGAAATACAAAGATAACTCCAATTTCTGATTGTCGCCTCTTTTGACATAAATGGCCCTGGAATTATAACAATTGGGTGACAGAAAGGCATGAATGAAAAAAAATACCGTCCACTGTGTCATTTTTATGCCTAATTTTGCCCACCAAATAGATAGATTATGGCCAAAATAGAATTAATCAGGGCCGGTGCCAATTATGCCTTTGATTCCATTGATGAGAACGGAGTGATTACCAGAATGGATACCAAACCAGAAATGGGAGGGGAGGGATACGGAGCGAGACCCATGCAATTACTACTCAATGCACTGGCCGGTTGTGCCAGCATCGACATACTGTCCATTCTGAAAAAAAGAAAACAAGAGATTACCGATTACAAGGTAACCGTGGATGGCCAAAGAGAGGTTGGCAAAGAACCCTCTTTGTGGACGGAGATTTTCCTGACTTTCAGCATTGACGGAGATGTGGACAGGCTGAGTGCCAAAAAGGCCATCGACCTTTCTTTGGATAAATACTGTTCCGTGGCTGCCACCCTGCGTGCAGCAGGGGCTACTATCAAATATGAACTTATTTTAAATGGTCAATAGTATCATCAGGGATCATTTATAGCCGTTCATCTGAAGCCTAGCAATTATCATCACATAATATTAATCAATACATGTCAAATAGAAAATTACACCCTGAGACCGAGGCGGTCCGTCTGCAGACCCCGACAACGGCTCAACATGAACATTCCACGCCCTTATTTCTGACCAGCAGTTTTGTTTTCGACAAAGCTGATGATATGCGGGCAGCCTTTGCCGGAGAAACCGACGATAATATTTACAGCAGATACAGCAACCCGAATGTGGATGAGTTTGCGGCCAAAGTTGCGGCAATGGAAAAATGTGAGGCAGGTTATGCAGTAGCCAGTGGAATGGCAGCTGTATTCAGCTCTTTTATGGCACTTTTGAAAACCGGTGATCACCTGTTATGCTGCCGCTCTATTTTTGGTGGAACGGTTACGGTTGTAACCAAATTCTTAGACAAATTTGGAATAGAATATACTTTTGTTCCGGCTAATGATGTCAGCAGTTGGGAACAGGAAATCCGCCCCAATACCAAAATGATTTACCTGGAAACGCCTACCAATCCGCAGCTGGAATTAGTGGATCTGGAAGCCGTGGGTAAACTGGCTAAAAAACACAACATCATTTTTAACGTGGATAACTGCTTTGCCACCCCGGTATTACAGACACCCGTTGATTTTGGTGCCGATATCGTCCTGCATTCCGCTACCAAATGGATGGACGGACAAGGTCGGGTACTTGGAGGTGTTGTCGTTGGCAAAAAAGAATTAATTCACGAGATTTACCTGTTTTGCCGTAACTCCGGACCAGCGCTGTCTGCCTTTAATGCCTGGGTGTTAAGCAAAAGCCTGGAAACTCTTTCCATCCGCATCGACCGTCATTCGGCCAGTGCTTTAAAAATAGCGGAAAAACTGGAAAAAAATCCGCAGATTGAATGGCTGAAATATCCGTTTTTACCCAGCCATCCGCAGTATGAGATTGCTAAAAAGCAAATGAAAGCCGGCGGTGGTATCGTTTGTTTTGAGATCAAAGGTGGCGTAGAGGCGGGTGCCAAGTTCATGGACAGCCTGGAGTTATTATCGCTGACACCGAACCTGGGCGACTCAAGAAGTATCGCTTCACATCCGGCCAGCACGACACATGGTAAGTTGACGGAAGAAGAAAGAGCCAAAGTAGGCATCACTCCGGGACTGATTCGTATTTCTGTTGGTCTGGAACATCCAGATGATATCCTATCTGATATTGAACAGGCCCTGGCCAAAATCTAATAAAATCAAAGGCCTATCATACGGCCAATCCTTTATGTATTAGACGATTAAAAGGCATGCATCCTTGAGGATACATGCCTTTTTTCATGGCAGGTTTTTTGTTATAATGCTGGCAGATAACATCAAAACAGAGAATACATGACTCAAAAGCGACGCTTCATTCATTCTTTTTTCGTATTTTTTCCCTTTTGCACCTTGCTTTTTATTTCACAAGGCCCCCTTTTTGCTCAATCAGCAGATGGTATCTGGGGGTTGGACATTTCCCATCATCAGGGCAGCATTGATTGGAAGACGGTTGGGGAAAAGAAGCCTGATTTTATTTATTTTAAAGCCACGGAAGGAAGTACGCACGGCGATGCTAATTATGAGGAAAACAGAGCCCAGGCACGTAAATATGGCATTGTATCCGGCGCCTATCATTTTTTCTCCTTTACCTCACCAGGCATCCGGCAGGCTTTGCATTTTGTCCATAGCGCCAAACTAAAAAAAGGAGATTTACCCCCGGTACTGGACGTTGAATGGATTAAGCCCATGCCTTCAGTCAGTGCTGTGCTCAGAGAGGTAACGACTTTTTTAACCACTGTAGAAAAAGAAACCGGTGTTCGACCGGTTATTTATACAGACTGTATGCTGTATAATCAATTTCTGAAAGCCGGGCTCCCCAAGCCTTATAAGTTATGGATTGCCAGCTATCAGTCCAGGCCCAGTTGTGATTGTATCTTCTGGCAAAAAAGCAACAACTACAAGATAAGTGGCATTGATGGGTATGTGGATTATAATGTCTTTATGGGCAGTAAAAGCCAGTTTCAGGCCATTAGAATCGATTAATCCTGGAAGGTATTGACAAAATATATGTAAGTGATCATGCACAAATAATAAAGCCAGTCATTTGTTGACTGGCTTTATTATTTAAGGCTACCGCCTGATGGTACGTATTGCCCGCTGCTGCGATTAAGCTTCCTGTCCGATTACTTCACTGGAGAAGGCGAAATGAATATCCGGATTATTGCTGATTTCCGTATTTAAAAACCATTCACTTTGCGCCAGATAGACAGGGTTGCCGTCTTTATCTTCCCCTGTATTTTGTTGTTTAAAACGCATAAAATCGGCCAGCATTTTCCCATCATTACAACTCAGCCAGCAGGCTTTGTAAAAGGGTAAGGTCCTGAATTCCACCGCAGCTCCATATTCTTGTAAAAGACGATATTGAATCACCTCAAACTGCAATTCTCCCACACAACCAATAATTTTTTTGGTACCTCCGTATTGGGTAAATAACTGCGCCACTCCTTCATCGGTTAATTGGGCAATTCCTTTTTCCATCTGCTTGGTCTTCATCGGATCCTTATTAACCAGTTCCTTGAAGATTTCAGGGGAAAAGGAAGGTATGCCGGTGAAATAAAACTTCTCACCCTCTGTTAAGGTATCTCCGATTTTAAAGTTGCCTGTATCAAACAGACCAACCACATCACCAGGATAGGCATCCTCAATAATATCCTTACTGCGCGCCATAAAACTATAGGGATTGCTAAAGCGCAGATCCTTATCCAGACGCACGTGTTTATAATACTTATTGCGTTCAAATTTGCCGCTGCAGACTCGCAAAAAAGCAATACGGTCTCTGTGTTTAGGATCTAAGTTGGCGTGTATTTTAAATACAAATCCGCTGAACTTATCTTCTCCGGCCGACACCTCTCTGAGCGTCGTATTTCTATCTCTTGGAACGGGTGCAATATCAATAAAAGTATCCAGCATTTCTTTAACCCCGAAATTATTGACAGCACTCCCAAAGAAAACAGGTGCCACCTGACCGGCCAGATAAGCTTCCGTATCCAGGTCTCCATACACTCCTTCAATTAATTCCACATCCTCTCTTAAGGTTTCTGCATCCTTTTCTCCCAGTTTTTTATCCAGCACCGGATCTGTAAGATCTTCGATTACGACGCTTTCGCTATCCGCTCTCGTGCCAGGTGTAAAGAGTACCAGATTCTTTTCCCTTAAGTTATAAACACCCTTGAAATCCTTACCACTATTAATAGGAAAGGTCATAGGATGCAAGGTCAGTTTTAATTCTTTTTCAATTTCTTCCAACAGATCAAAACGGTTTTTACCGTCCCTATCCATTTTATTGATAAAGACAATGACAGGTGTATCACGCATGCGGCAGACTTCTATCAGCCTTCTGGTCTGATCTTCCACACCGTTTACGCTATCGACCACCAGCACCACGCTATCCACTGCCGTCAGTGTGCGATAGGTATCTTCGGCAAAGTCCTTGTGCCCCGGAGTATCCAGCAAATTGATTAAAAAGTCCTTATATTCAAAGGTCATGACGGAAGTAGCCACCGAGATACCACGCTGACGCTCAATCTCCATAAAGTCTGAGGTCGCATGTTTTTTAATCTTATTACTCTTAACGGCACCCGCAGTTTGTATGGCCCCGCCAAATAGCAAAAACTTCTCGGTCAGCGTGGTTTTACCCGCATCCGGATGAGAGATAATGGCAAAAGTCTTACGACGGTTAATTTCTTTTTCGTATTTCATCTTTATAAATAGCTGGCAAAGTTAATTATATTTCAGGCGATAGCAAAGCCATAAACAGGAAAATCCTGACTGGGCCCCGATCATCCTTATTCCATTAACTCACTGAGTTCCAGCCAGCGCATTTCTTTTTCTTCCAAAAGTGCCAGGATTTCAGAAATCCTTTTACTATGCAGGCTCAGCTGTTCAAATTCCAGATTGCCCGCAGCAAGGAATTCTTCCAGATTAGCTTTTTCGGCCTCCAGATCAGCTATTTCGGTTTCCAGTTGTTCAAATTCCCGTTTCTCCTTATAAGAAGGCTTTTTTACTGTATTTTCTTTTTTTGGAGACGCTATCTGTATTTCTTTTTTAATCTCCTGATTTTTAACTTCTTGCTGATCTTTAAGTAATTTTTCTTTTGCTTCCTGCTGTTTCTGGTAGAGTCTATACTGGGTATAATTACCCGGAAAATCTCTGATTGTACCTTCCCCTTCAAAAACAAAAAGATGATCCACCAACCGGTCCATAAAATAACGGTCATGGGAGACAATCAGAATACAGCCCTGATAATCCATTAGGAAATTTTCTAATACCGAAAGTGTTGGCAAATCCAGATCATTGGTCGGCTCATCCAAAATCAAAAAATTTGGATTTCTAAACAAAATGGTCAGCAATTGCAGCCTTTTTTTCTCTCCACCGGAAAGTGATTCAATAAAAGTATATTGTTTATCCCCTGGAAATAAAAACAGCTCCAGAAACTGTGCTGCTGACAAAGACCCTCCACCGGCTAACGGAAAACTCTCAGCAATGGATTTAACGTATTCAATCACCCGTACGTTATCTTTAATTTCCAGGCCCTGCTGGGAGAAATTACCGAAAACAACGGTTTCTCCTATATTCACCTTACCACTATCCGCCAGTTCTATTTGCTGTATAATATTTAGTAGGGTAGATTTACCTGCTCCGTTTTTACCGACCACACCGATGCGTTCACCTTTGGTAAATGTATAATCAAATCCCTGGATAACTTTTTTGTCCCCGTAACTTTTATACACTTTTTTCAGCTCCACCACTTTGCCGCCCAGTCTGGTCATTTTAGCTTCCAGCTGTAATTGAGATTCCTCAATTTTCTGACCGGCCTTTTCGGCTACCTTATAAAAATTGTCCTGCCTGGATTTACTCTTAGTGGTTCTGGCCTTGGGTTGCTTGCGCATCCATTCCAATTCTTTTCTATAGGTATTGCGGGCCTTTTCAATGCTGGCCTGTTCGCTTTCCATGCGGGCCGCCTTGGCCTCCATATAATATTCATAATCACCACGGTATACCTGAATATCAGAGCGGTCCAGTTCCCAGATCACCTCACAGACACTGTCCAGAAAATAACGGTCATGCGTCACTAACAGCAAGGTGACCTTCTCCTGATTTAAATAATGCTCCAGCCATTCTATCATTTCTACATCCAGATGATTGGTCGGTTCATCCATCATCAGCAGCGTGTGACCAGGTTCAAAACCGATATCAACCAGTGTCCGGGCCAGTGCGACACGTTTGCGCTGACCGCCACTGAGTGTAGACACTTTCTGATGATGTTGCCTGATATTTAATTTGGCAAAAATCTGCCCTACTTTAGCGTCAAAAGACCATCCGCCGACCTCGTCCATCCATTGAAAAGCACTGGCCAGCTGATCTGCATCCTCGGATTCCACAGCCGCTTCATAGCTTCTGATGGCCTGAATCACCGGATGTCCGTCATGCAAAACATTTTCCAGGATAGATCCATTTTCATCAAATTCGGGCTGCTGTTCAAAAAGTGCCACTTTAACATCTTTATGAACCCAGAGTTTGCCTTCATCCGGCACTTCCTTACCCGCCAGGATTTTAAGTAAGGTACTCTTACCCACACCATTACGGGCGATAAGGCCGATTTTATCCCCTTCATTGATATTAAATGAGATATTTTTAAACAGTGGAATAATTCCGTAACTCTTGGTAAGCCCTTCGGCAGATAAATAATGCATTTTGCAAAGATAACTCCGGTAAACTGATATGCAAGTTCTCAAAACAGAATTAAAGAAATCTGTTTGATTTTAACGGTAAAGCCAGCGTCACTTATAATTAAATAACAAAATTTAAAATATGTAAATGAATATAATCTGATTTCGTTCATTTGCTTTTTTGCAAGTCGCCATCATCAACCATTTGCAGAATACATCTTATATTTGGGCCAATATTTACACAAAAAGTTATCTATGGCAATATGGGGTATCGATCTGGGAGGCACTAAAATAGAAGGCGTCATTTTATCTTCGTTAAATGACACGACACCTATTGTCCGTCAAAGAATTCCAACTGAAGGGGAGAAAGGATATGATCATATCATAGGCAGAATCGCCCAGGTACTTGAGCTATTGAAGACTAGTTCAGGCCTTGTTCCGGAGCGAATAGGAATATGCACGCCCGGTGTACTGGATCCCGGTATGCAGACCATGAAAAACTGTAATTCCACAGCCCTGAACGGTCGCCCTTTATTAGCCGATCTGGAAAGAGTTTTACAAATCCCGGTAAAAATGGCCAATGATGCCAACTGTTTTGCCCTGGCAGAAACCCACCTGGGCGTCGTTAAACAACAGGCTCCGGATGCTAAAACTGTTTTTGGGATTATCATGGGAACAGGCGTGGGCGGCGGCATAGTCGTAGACGGGAAAATCATAGAAGGCCATCATGGCATAGGAGGGGAATGGGGGCATAATTTTCTGGATATCAGCGGGGGCCCCTGTTATTGCGGTAAAACAGGTTGCGTGGAAACTGTCATTGCAGGCCCTTCCCTTGAAAGATATTATGCGCAGCAGTCGGGCCAGAAAAAACTGTTGAAGCAAATGGTGGCAGACCAACATACCGATCCATATGCAGGCGAAACCTTAAATCGTTTGTATGAACAGTTTGGCAGAGCCTTGTCCGTTGTGATTAACATACTGGACCCGGACGCCATCGTCATTGGCGGCGGTGTCGGTAATATTGAAGATTTATATACCAAAGGAAAAGAACGACTGGCATCTTATATTTTTAACGACCGGGTGGAAGTCCCTATTTTAAAACCACAACTGGGAGATAGCGCAGGTGTCTTTGGGGCCGCCGCATTAGTAGGCTAGAACCAGGAAGTGTTTGCGGAACCCGGTTATTTACAACAGCAGGCTCCGCTACCTATAATATAAAGAAGAAAAGAATTAATATATGCTGCATATAGACCATTTAATTGAAGAAGCATTAAGAGAGGATATCGGCAGTGGGGACCACTCCACTTTAAGTTGCATACCTCAGGAGGCCAAAGGCAAGGCGTTACTTAAAATTAAACAGGATGGTATTCTGGCCGGCATGGAAGTGGCCGAAATTATCTTTAGAAAAATGGAAAAAGACTGTCAGTTTTTTCCCTATAAAAAAGACGGGGATAAAATGGCAAATGGTGAAATTGCTTTTGAGGTAAGTGCCCATGTACATACTATATTAAGCTGCGAAAGGTTGGTTCTTAATTGCATGCAGCGTATGAGCGGTATCGCTACTTTGACCAGGCAGTATGCCGATATCCTGGAAGGCTATCATACGCAGATACTGGATACCCGCAAAACGACACCCAATTTCCGAATACTTGAAAAAGAGGCAGTACGCATAGGCGGGGGCATCAACCACCGTTTTGGACTGTATGATATGATTATGCTTAAGGACAACCATATAGATTACGCCGGCGGCATAGAACAGGCTGTTAACCGTGCGCATCAGTATGTCATAGCTTCTGGTCTGCCACTTAAAATAGAAGTAGAAACAAGGACGCTGGAAGACGTAAAAAAAGTGATAGAGATAGGGGAGGGCAAAGTATTCAGGGTCATGTTGGATAACTTCAGCCCTGCACAGTTAAAAGAAGCTTTGACTTTAATTGATCACCGGTTTGAAACGGAAGCCAGCGGTGGTATCAACTTAGAAAGTTTGCGTCAGTATGCAGATACAGGAGTTGACTTCGTCAGTGTAGGCGGGCTGATTCATCAGGCCAAGAGTCTGGATCTGAGCCTGAAGGCTGAAATTGAAAAGTAAAACAAGCGGATAGGTAACCAATTTTTCTAACCCAAAATCTTCCAATGCAATATGGCCAAGCATAAAAAAGATTACAGCAACACAGCCGGCGGTTATGTATATAGTACCAACCCCGATTTTAAACTGGAAAATGAAACCGAGCAGGTCCTCACACCTCCTGCCAAAGAGCAGCGGTTACGCATCTGGCTGGAAACTAAAAACCGGGGCGGAAAAGCTGCCACCGTTATCAAAGACTTTAGCGGCAATGAAGCAGACCTCAAAGACCTGGGTAAAAAACTACAGAAGTTTTTAGGTACTGGCGGCGCTGTTAAGGACCGGGAGATTATAATCCAGGGTGACCAAAGAGAAAAAGTCCTGACCTTTTTAACAAAAGAAGGATTTTCAGGAACTAAAATTGCAGGAAAATAATAATCACAATCACTCATGCGACTCAATCATTTAATAGATCATACGGTATTAAAACCGACCACGCTGATTAGCGATGTAGAGAAATGTTGTAAGGAGGCTAAGCAATACGGATTTGCATCGGTATGCATACCGCCGCCTTTTGTAAAAATGGCTAGTAGCCTGCTTAAAGAGACTAACGTCAAGGTGGGTACTGTAATCGGCTTCCCTTTTGGGTATAGTGCTATTGAAGCCAAACTTGCGGAATCCGTACTAGCAATGGTAGATGGGGCCGATGAGCTGGACGTGGTCATTAACTTAATTGCCCTGAAAAATCAGGACTGGACTTATCTGGCAAGTGAGCTGAATCACCTGATGCCGGTCATTAAAAAAGAGAAGAAAACCCTTAAAATTATTATTGAAAGCGGTATACTGACCGACGAGGAAATCATCAAATGCTGCCAGCTTTACGGCGTGGCAGATATTGACTTTTTAAAAACCTCCACCGGTTATGCTGAAAAAGGAGCCAGCCTGTATGCGGTAGCGTTATTCAAAGCAAATCTGCCAGCAAACATGGGTATTAAAGCCTCCGGCGGCATCAGGGATTATGCATTTGCCGCAGACCTCGTTCAGGCAGGTGCCACCCGGCTTGGCTGTAGTGCCAGCGTGGCCATCGTTACAGACCCTGCCAATACATAAAAAAATTGAATGTCCTAAGCAAGCCGGACATTTTCATCCTATTACATTCCTTCTATTATGCTGAAAGATAAAATAAAAGAACTCGCAGAAGCTTATCACAGTGAGTTTATAGATATACGCAGACATTTGCACGCCCATCCTGAGCTAAGCTATCAGGAATTTGAGACCTCTAAATTTGTGCAGCAAAAGTTAAAATCATTTCAGATTCCTTTTCAGGTCATGGCTGAAACCGGCGTTATTGGACTAATTGAAGGTAAGAATCCCACCAGTAGAGTGATCGCCTTAAGAGCAGATATGGATGCGCTGCCCATACTGGAAGCCAATACGACCTCTTATGTCTCACAAAATACCGGTGTCATGCATGGCTGTGGCCATGATGTACATACGACTTGTTTGCTTGGTGCTGCAAAAATCCTGGCTGAGACGAAGGATTTATGGGAGGGAACTGTAAAATTAATTTTTCAGCCGGGAGAAGAAAAAAATCCGGGCGGAGCCAGTCTATTGATAAAAGAAGGTGTGCTGGAAAATCCGGCTCCGGCGGGTATTATCGGCCTGCATGTGCATCCCGGACTGCCCGCCGGCAGGCTCAGTTTCAGAAGCGGCAGAGTGATGGCCAGTGCAGATGAGATATACATTACCATTCAGTCCGAAGGCGGTCATGCCGCAGCGCCGCACCTGACCGCAGATACGATATTGATTGCATCTGAATTAATTGTCAGCCTGCAACAGTTGATCAGCCGCAACTGTGATCCGTTTTCACCTTCCGTATTATCCATTTGTTCTTTCCAGGGAGGACACACCACCAATGTAATACCTTCCGAAGTAAAACTAAAAGGAACTTTCAGGGCCATGGATGAGACCTGGCGCTATAAAGCACATGATCTTATTAAAAAAATGGCTGAAGGGCTGGTCAGTTCAATGGGCGCCAAAGTGGATGTTCATATCGACATAGGCTATCCCTCTGTTTATAACCAGGCGGCCCTTACGGAAACCTGCAAAACGCTGGCGGAAGATTTTATAGGGGCCGATAAGGTGGAGGAAACAGAATTAAGAATGGGCGCCGAGGACTTCGGACATTATACGCAACATATTCCAGGCTGTTTTTACCGCCTGGGCGTACGCAATGAAGCGCGCGGTATTATCCATAATGTTCATACACCTCATTTTGATGTGGATGAATCCGCCATCAAAACGGGCATGGCCATGATGGCCTGGCTGGGGTCCCAGACTGGCAATATATAACTTACTGAGTAGCAAAGAGAAACGAATTCCTAAAATATCATCTTTTTTTTTGCTTATCTGAGGCTTTTTATACCTTCGTATCCACAACACATACAATATAATTATGTCAGATGCTAAGAAACAGGACGCTTTGCTTTACCACAGCAAAGGGCGTCCGGGAAAAATTGAAGTCATTCCAACAAAAGAAGCCAAAACCCAAAGAGACCTTTCACTTGCCTACAGCCCTGGAGTCGCCGAGCCTTGTATGGAGATCCATGCCAATCCGGAGGATGCCTATAAATATACGGCCAAAGGAAACCTGGTAGCAGTAATAAGTAATGGTTCTGCCGTACTGGGTCTGGGAAATATCGGCGCGCTTGCCGGCAAACCCGTTATGGAAGGCAAAGGTGTGCTGTTTAAAATATTTGCGGATATTGATGTTTTTGACATCGAGATCAATGAATCCGATCCTGAGAAATTTGTACAGATCGTCAAGTCTCTGGAACCTACTTTTGGAGGAATTAATCTGGAAGACATCAAGGCTCCGGAGTGTTTTTATATTGAACAAAATTTAAAAAAGCAACTCAGCATCCCGGTCATGCACGATGACCAGCACGGGACAGCCATTATCAGTGGTGCGGCCCTGCTGAATGCCCTGGAGATACAAGGTAAAAAAATTGAGGACATTAAATTTGTGATTTCCGGTGCCGGTGCTGCCGCCGTTGCTTGTGTACAGATTTATGTTGCGCTGGGTGCCAAGCATGAGCATTTTACTATTTTTGACATTGACGGTGTGCTGCATAAAGGGAGAACAGATTTAGGGGATATCCGGGCACAGTTTGCAGTCGATAACGCCAGCTTAACACTGGCGGAAGCCATGAAAGGCGCGGATGTATTCATTGGCCTTAGCGCACCTAATGTACTAAAACCAGAAATGGTAGCGTCGATGAATACCAAGCCCATTGTCTTTGCGATGGCCAATCCGACGCCAGAAATCTCTTACGAAGCGGCCAAGGCGGTCAGAGATGATATTATTATGGCTACTGGCAGAAGTGATTATCCTAATCAGGTAAATAATGTACTTGGCTTCCCTTATATCTTCAGAGGAGCCTTAGATGTTCGCGCCACCCAAATCAATGAGGCCATGAAACTCGCAGCAGTGAAAGCATTGGCAGAATTAGCTAAAACACCGGTTCCCGACATCGTTACCATGGCATACGGGCAAAAGAATATTATTTTCGGACCGGATTATATTATTCCAAAGCCTCTGGATCCCAGGCTACTGGCCTCGGTATCACCTGCAGTAGCCCAGGCAGCAATAGATAGCGGCGTTGCCAAACGTCCTATTAGTGACTGGGAGGGTTATAAAGTGGAACTCAATAAAAGGCTGGGACTGGACAATCAGGTCATCCGGGCTATCGGCGGCCAGGTGCGCCGCAATCCTAAAAGAATTGTATTTGCTGAAGCGGATAATCAGAAGATCCTTAAATCTGCTTCCATCGCTTATGAGGACGGCATCTGCTATCCGATATTACTGGGAGAACGCTCTAAAATTGAATCCATCGCCAGGGACAACGGCATTAATATTGAAGATTTTCCAATTGTGGATACCAGAGACCCCAATCTGGAGGAAACCCGCCAGAAATTTGCCGCTGCCTTCTTCACTAAAAGACAGCGCAAAGGCGTTAATTATTATGAAAGCCGTAAACTCATGCGCGACCGCAACTATTTTGGCTGCATGATGGTTGAAATGGGAGAGGCGGATGCAATGATTTCCGGTTTGACCAAGAACTATGCGGATGCTATCAGGCCGGCCCTGCAAACCATCGGTGTTGAGCCTGGTGTCAAGAAGATTGCCGGTATGTATCTGCTGCTGACTAAAAAAGGTCCGTTATTTTTGGCGGACACCACGATAAACTTTAATCCGACAGCAGAGGAATTAGCCGATATTACGCTGATGGTGGCTAAAGAAATCCGCAACTTTAATATCACGCCCCATATTGCCATGTTGAGTTATAGCAATTTTGGAAGCAATCCCTCCGATGAAGCCAAACTTGTGGCTACTGCGACTAGGATTGTCAGAGAAAAAAATCCGGATCTGGTGGTGGACGGTGAAATGCAGGCATGGCTACCATTTAACAAGGAAGTATTAAAGGAAAACTACGGATTCAGCCAACTGGTGGATAAAGATGTCAATACCTTGATCTTCCCTAATCTTACCGCAGGTAACGTCGCCTATAACTTGCTTAAAGAAGTGGGTGGAGCGGAACTGATTGGACCGATTTTGTTAGGGCTTAAAAAACCCGTACATGTATTACAGTTAGGAAGTTCCGTCCGCAATATTGTCAATATGGCCAATATTGCAGTTCTGGATGCCCAGCTTAAATGTGCAGATCATTCCAACAAGGCACTCTTAGATTCTAAATACTGGCAGAAACTAAAAGCCAAAATGAACCTGATTAAATAGGTCAAATAGACTGGTATGCATTATAAAAAGTGTGCAGCTCGTTATAAGCTGCACACTTTTTTCCAGTAAAAGGTGAAAAAATCATCTTTTAGATAAAACAAGACTAATCCCTTTCTTTATAATGATAGCCGTTATGCATTATCACTTTATTGTCTTTATCTAAAACATCTGATAGTCTATTAAAATTGTCATATTTATATTTTTTGATCACTCCATTTTCATCTGTTTCCATAGTTAGGCCTACCAGAGGTAAATAGATATAGGTCTTCACCAATACATCAGTTTTGTTTTTCAATTGTGTGCGGAGTTGGCTTAAATACGGGGAGATATCGTCATCTGTTTTATTATAAATGGCAGCAGTATCTATCAAAGGATTTATCTCATTAAAGGAGGCTCCTTTAATTTGTGCGACCGGATATTGCCCTTTGTATCCCCAGATTAAAGTCGTAGGAGTACCAGCTACGGTGTATTGCAACAGATTATTATTTCCATCATATATGTCATACGTTGCATTTGTCGTTTCTGGGTTAATATTGCCATAACGTTCAGAAATGGAGGACAGTAAATAGGAATTAGGTCTGTTCCCAGCTATAAAATGGTTACTTATTGAGTGTTCATAATGACCTGTCATGTCTCCCTTTAAATCAGAAGTATTTACAACTTCGGCAATTCTATTGTCATTAACCATTTGGGTATACACAACATTAGAAGCACTATAATCAAATGGATAATAATATGCAGTTGAATTAGAAGCACCTTTCGAATCCTGATAGACATTTCGGTGTATCAATCGGTATTGTGATTCGTAAATATTGGTTTCTTTCATTTTAAGCGAATCATTTAGTGAATAATTATAAACAATGGTACTATCCGGTAGGGTTTCTACATCAAATACAGGATACCAAACTAAAAGGTTATGAGGATTAATTACATAATGAGAACATTCATTACCAACAGGGTCATTTACATTAACCAAAGCAGGATACCCTGCAACCATAACACTGTAATAGATAGGCGAGCTGTGATTAGAATAGTAATTGAGCGTCCTTTTTGTTAAAACCTGATTACTATCTCTTATATCTTCTTTGGCAACGGAACCACTTTCGGGTTCTTCCGGAGATTTAAAAGAGGGGACAGAGAATATGACTGCACTTCCACTAGTAATACCAGCATTACCTAGGATATCTTGACTATTATTGAAATAGGTATCCACAGTACCTATATTATTGTCAAGGTTATCCAGATTGTATTGAATCACTTCTGAATATCCAACACCAGCGTGGCTCCCAAGTGGATTAGAGGATAAATATTGTGAGCCGTTTATAACAGTCTGGTCATAAGTATATAGGCTATAATACCCGTCAATTAATTCTCCAGTTTTCAATACGGACAACTGCTCGTCTCTAAAAAATAATTTTGGTGAGTTATTGATTCCTCCAAAATATCCATAAGAGATTCTTTTTGAAGGGCTTATTGACCCATTTGTATAAAAATATATAGATTTTGTACGCAGCCCTTCCCCTTTGGTTATAACATTATTTAGAGAGTCTTTGTCAGGAGCAAAATAATTATTGAAGGTATTCAACTCATAGGTAAAACTAGTTTTTCCACCAGTAGGATAAGTAATGGAGGTTAATATACCTGCTTGGCTGTAAACAACATCCGCTCCATGGTTATTGTGACTATCGCCAAGAGAACTTTTTAATGGAAACCTAACAGGATTAGGAATCAGCGTGATATTGGTTAACGCTCCATTATAGAATCCCCAAAAATCAGTGGCACAGCTATTTTTATGGGGTAATTTCATTGGGTTATAGTCAAACTGGTACCAGTTGGAATCATTTTGCTTTATTTGATTCAGTTGCATTCTAAGATATGAATATTTACTAGTATCATTATAATAAGCTCCATTAGATATTACATGATCATTTACTGCGCTTGAGTTGATATAACTATAATCAAAACTAAATCGGTCAATGGTTTGTGCGTTTTGATTAATGATAGATAGACTATCTAGGCGCACACCTCCATTAACATCCAGCCTCGGCGAGACATGAAATGTCACTGTGGCAAACTTAGATTTGATTTCTGTTAAATGACATTCTGGTTCCCTGAATGTAATTATAGTGGTTAGCGGGTTTATCGTATCGAATCCAATATTACAAGAAAAAAGCATACCTGTGCTGGAACCGGAAACATAACCTGTAAATGAGTTATAGCTGATACCATGGGAAGAAGCACTTTTTTGAACTACAGCGGATTGATTATTTTGTGGGAAAGATCTATAAAGACTGTCCGATTGTTCATAATGAAAGCTGATTGTATCTTTATTTAATGATACAATTTTAGTGACCATCCATTTTTTGCTGGTAGGCTTTATATAGGTCGGAGGAATGGTACATCCATTTTTATCGGAATTATCTGTATATACAGGTACGTATTGGGCAAATATAAACGTTTGTCCCGTTGGGATCGTGATAGCAAATGCATTTTGTTGAAATTCAATTTTATAGCCTTTTTTATTAAGAGATACAAAATTATTCGTCACGACATCGTAGATAAAATCAATAGAGTTGCCCAGGAAATTGGCTTTAAAAATATCATGTTCTGAATCAAAGTACTCATGTGTTTCAAAAAAATATTGGTATTGCTTATTGATGTTGCCATTATAAGGCATATAATACCTGAGTGTGGTAGCCGCTCCATAAGCAGCAATGGGTGTTTGTGGAGTATAAGTCGGTGTTGTGGCGGGCATATAGGTTCCGCACGCATCATGGTTATAATTGTACAAAACAGAAAAAGGCCCATGTATAAAGTCTGGTTGCAGCCATAAAGGATTAGCGCTAGTCCCTTTGGAATTTTGAGATGCAAGATAATAAACATCCGCTAAGTCATCTTTGTCCATGACAGTTTGAACGATTTGCCCTAAAGGCAAGTTCCATCCAAGACCGACCCAGCTAGCTTCTTCATTCACTTTAATGCCGCCTGTGTGATAATTGATTGTAATAGGTATAGTTAAATCGCCTTGCTCAATGGTATATAACGGAACCGTAACATCAGCAACACCAGTATATTTACCAATGGGCAAATCCTCATATTTAGTGAATTGGTAGGTAGTAGGAGAGACGGGAAGCAATTTATCTTCTACCGTTTGAGAAAGTTGTGCCCTGGATGATGAAGTTAATAATAATGACAAAATAATAAGAACGTACAAGTGAATAAAATGACCTCTCATAATGTCTTATGTTTTAATGAATAAACACAGTTGATTGCTATTTTAACTTAAAAGTACAAAAAAATATAAAAATATGCAAAATATGTAATTATTTAATTAAATTGCATATAGCTATAGAGATTAGTTGCGCTTTCTTATTTATTACATGTTGACTAAAACGTAGATTATGAGGATAACCTTATTATTATTGCTATTGTCAGTATTTTATAGTTCAGTCCTAAATGCGCAGGTAAGCATAAGAACAAGTATCACAAAAGCGCTAGAAAAACGGTCTTCAACGGCCCTAGAAGTGTACAGAGAAGGTGTAAAATATTTAAAGAATGGACCTAATGATTATGAAAAGGCCTTTTTATCTTTTAAGACGGCAGCCAATATGGGAGATGATCAGGCCTGCTTCGCAACGGCGTACTGTTTATTCAAAGGAATTGGATGTAACCAGCAATACGAACAGGCGGTGCAACTTTTTAGAGAAGGGGCAATCAAAGGTAGGGATAATTCCATGTATTTTCTGGGTTTGGCCTTTAAAAACAATTATGGAATCCAAAGAGATGAAGACTCAGCTAAATATTGGTTGGGGCGGGCAGCAACACTAGGCTATAAACAAGCTATTGAGGAGTTGAAAACGACTGAAGCGGAAAATGCAAATAATATAGCCGCAATCCTGATGGAGAAAATTAACCGCGCAAAATCTCCAAAGCTTGCCACATTAAATGAATTTAAAAGGGTAGAGGGAGGCATCCCATCTAAAAGATTGATTGCCGGAACATATCAAGGATATACGCTACATTATGACTGGAGCGGAAAGTATTTAATCAGCAGTACGCCATTAAAATTAGTTTTGCAGGATTTTCCAAAGGGAACTTCGGACTCCATCAGTGGGACCTGGACAGATAAAACGGTCTCTCCAATACAGCTGTCAGGGTACCTGACAGGAGACTCCGTATTATTTGAGCATACCTCCTACAAAGTAATAGACCACTATAGTTGGGGTAAGCCCATTAATTATGATTTTAAATCTGCAACACTAAGCTTGACCCAGTCTGGAGATAGTGTATATCTGTCAGGCATGCTGTCATTATTTTCTCCAGATAGAAACGAACCTAGCAAACCTACACTAATTGCTCTTGTCAGGAATAACGCTATTGCCAAAAGCTTACGTGATAGCCTTGGCAATCAAGAACTTGATGACATCTCTAGTTCCAGTAATGTCATCAGCAGTGTACGGGTATACCCAAATCCTTTCAGCACAGCATTTACCTCAGAGTTTATATTGAAAGAGGATGCCTCCATACAACTTGCGCTGTATAATATGGTTGGAGATCGGGTATATACGAAGGATAAGACACCCCTTAAAGCTGGAAAATATGCCATTTTAATAAGTCCAGGTAGATTAGCTTCTGGAATGTATATACTAAAATTGCTGTTAGAGGACGGTCGAAATGTTGACCTAAAGGTGATTAGAAGATAACTACAGTCAACTGGCAATTGGCTGAACAGCTAGCTATTTATTGGCTAATATGTTACCTAAATCATTAATAACAGGTAATCACAACAATCTTAAACTAATTGAAAACATTATTACATGCTTAGCAATATTAAGTCCAGAACGCTGTTTCTTAGTTTTTGCCTGGTACTCCTTTGTTTTAGTCTTACTCAAGAGGCAATCTCTCAGTGTACCTTTAGCAATTATAGCCTTACACCCTCTGGTAATATCTGCGGAACTACGACTACGATAACGATGTCTGGCTCCCAGTCGGGCGTTACTTATCAGTTAAAAAATACTTCTGGTAATCTGGGAAGCACTGTTGCCGGGACCGGAAGCTCTATTAGCTGGAGTAATGTCAGTTTGGTTAGTGGCGGAGCCAGTTATGCAGTGGAAGCTACTAAAAGTGGCTGTTCTAATAGCACAATAGTGGCCACCACCTATATTACTTCCTCCTCACCAGTTACTACAAGTGACGTTGTGATTACGGCCAGTGATGCAGTGCTTTATCAAAACGACTCCATCGTTTTTACGGTAGGTAAAGCTTCTGGATCTGGAGCGGTATTTACCGGCTATCAGCTCTTTGATGGTTCACCCATCGGAATCCAGAGCACCAGTAATACCTTTGTTGTTAAATCTATGCCCGCACACAGCTATTCTATTTTGATAAGTTCCAGCTGTGGCTCTGCAATGGTCTCCTGCCCGACTTTTGTTGAGGGCGGGATAAGACCTGCAGATACTAGCTCGCCTACGGCATTGAGCAATCAAAACTATATCGCCATCTGGACAGCAACAGCACCCATTACAGACCCAGATCTACTCATTACCCGCCCGCTTTCAGACGTCAAACTCTCTGTTCAGTATTTTGACGGTCTGGGCAGACCTATCCAGACAGTTTTAAAACAAGGTTCTCTGGTAACAGCTACTAATACCAGCGCAGACCTGATTACCACCACACTCTATGACAGTATGGGTAGACAGAATAGCACCCTGTTGCCCTACGCTGCCAGTGACGCTGCCGATGGCCATTTCCGCCCTAATGCAGAAGCTGACCAGATAAGCTGGTATAACGGCAGTAGCCCCATCTCTAAGCCCGGTCAGGGGGTAAATGCCAGAACGCTTACCGTCTTTGAACCCTCCCCTTTAAACAGAGTACAAGAGACCTTTGCGCCAGGTGATAGCTGGCTGGGATCAGCCGGCGAACCTGCTGAAGCCAGTCGCCACTCTGTCAAACAAAAATACTGGATTAATACCGCTACAGATGCGGTTAGAGTCTGGGATGTCAGCTATGTAACTACACCCGGTTCCGGTTTTGGCACCTATACCCTTAACCCCCTTGGCACTTACCCTGCAGGCAATCTTTATAAGAATCTTACGGTAGACGAGCAAAACAGACAGGTAATTGAGTTTAAGGATAAAGAAGGGCATACCATCCTTAAAAAGGTTCAATTATCCGCTACGGCCGATAACGGCAGTGGCAGCCCGCATGCGGGCTGGCTCTGCACTTATTACCTTTATGATGATTTTGGTAATTTACGCTGCGTTATCCAGCCAGAAGGGGTAAGGCTACTTGAAGCGAACGCCTGGAGCTTTACGAACACGGTAGGGCAAAATATCCTAAAAGAACAATGCTTCCGTTATGAGTATGACAATAGAAACCGGATGATTATAAAACAGGTCCCTGGTGCGGGACCTGTCTATATGGTCTATGATAACAGGGACCGGCTGGTAATGACACAAGACTCTCTAATGAGAGTAAGTCATAAATGGCTGACTACCCATTATGATAACCTGAACCGGGCTGATACTACCTGGCTGTACAGCAGCTCCACAGCGCTTACCAGTATCCTTGCCACCGCAGCAGATACCAGTAAATACCCATATACAGCACCTACTGCTTCCACAATACTAACCGAGACGCATTACGACGACTATACAAAGCTGCCTACTGGGCTAAGTAGCAGTTATTTAGCTACCTGGAACAGCTATTTTGTTCCTGCCAGTACCACCAGCTTCCCCTATGCAGAGACGCCTACACAGAATAGCACTATTACCACCAAGGGCCTGGTGACCTGGACCAGGGTAAAGGTGCTGGACAGCACCCTTACCCTGGCAGCAGTGAACATCTATGACGATAAGGGGAGGTTAATCCAGACCCAGAGCCAGAATATTACGGGTGGGGTGGACGTTACCACCACCCAGTACAGCTGGGCTGGCTGGCCACTGGTCACTGTCCAGAAGCAAGAGGAGAAAAAGGGCAGTACCACCCAAACTACGGTTGTGGTGACCAAAATGACGTATGATGACCTAGGTAGAGTCGTAAAGACTGAGATGAAGCAAAGCAATAGCCATGTTAAATCTGGAGCCATGCCGGCGGCCTATGCTATAGTCAGTGAAGTAGGCTATGATGCACTGGGGCAGGTTAGTGAGAAAAAAATCGGAAAAAGAAGGTCTACTACCGTCGTAAGCGGTGAAAACAGCTATACCACCACGCCGCTGGAGACCCAGGATTATGATTATAATATCCGAGGCTGGCTGCTGGGTGTAAACAGAGCTTACGTCAGGCAAAACAGCACTACGGATAGCCTAAATACAGCTACCACTACAGGCGTAATCAGTGGTGAGATGTTTACAGAGAGCTCCTCTGACTTACAGACTGTTACGTTCCCTGACTCGCATTATTTTGGCTTTGATTTAGGCTATGACCAAAAGCAAAATGACAGAATCAATGGCATTCCCTATGACACTGCCCGTTATGATGGTAATATTACTGGTATGACCTGGAAGGGAGCTAATGATAAAAAGATCCGAAAGTATGACTTTGGCTATGACAAAATGGGCCGACTGACGTCTGCCCATTTTGGTCAGTTTACCAATTCAGTTTTCAGTAACGCTCTGGTTAAATATGATGTAACGGGCTTAACTTATGATAACAATGGTAATATTCTAACCATGAACCAGTACGGGTTAAAACCAACTGGCAGTTCTGCTATTATCGATCAGTTGACCTATCATTATAAGCCCCAGAGCAATAAGCTGCAGTATGTCGTTGACGCAGCCAACGACCAAAACAGCACACTGGGGGATTTTAAATATCCCAGTGTTACTAAGACCAGTGCGACCGTCGACTATACATATGATGGTAATGGGAATATGACCAGTAATCAGAACAAAAATATCTCTCAGATCAGCTATAATATCTTAAATTTACCCAGTCAAATTTGGGTACCCGGTAAAGGGACTATCAGGTATTACTATGATGCTGCTGGCAATAAACTACAGAAGCGCACCTTAGATTCTACCGTTAGCCTTATAACTCCTTCAGTAACCACTTATATAGGGGGAGCCGTTTATCTAAATGACACATTACAGTTCTTTGGCACACAGGAAGGCAGGATAAGGTCTAACGCTGACAGTACTGGTTGGCTCTATGATTATTTCTTAAAGGATCATCTGGGTAATACCCGGATGATGATCACGGATGATTATAATGTAAGTAGCCCCATACTGGAGGCATATAGTTATTATCCGTTTGGGTTGCAGCAAAAAGGAATAGGGTTAGAAACAAACGAAAGCTTTCATAACTACAAGAATACCTTCCAGAAACAGGAATTAAATGAGGACTTTGGCATCGATATTTATGAATTTAAATACCGCATGGATGACCCTCAGATTGGTAGGTTCTGGCAAGTGGACCCATTGGCTGATAAATATGTTTATAACTCTACTTATGCATTTAGTGAGAACAAGGTTACTGGTAATGTGGAATTAGAGGGCCTTGAATCCGTCTCCACAAATGAAAAAGTTGTAGGTGGTGCTCTAGTTGGTGGAGCGGCTGGCGGAATTTTGGCTTCCTCTCTTGCACTTGGCGGGGCTGTTGCAGGTTATGGTTCGCTTTCTGGACCAGGAGCACCAGCGGCCTGGCTTGTAGGCGGAGGGATTATCGTCGGAGGCTCCATTGGTGCAGGGGTTGTATGGATATGGGATAGAGTAACTGCAAATAGTTCTGATATTGGGCAACCTGGACCAGCACCGAATAAAGGGCAAGGTGGCGGTGTACATGGCGGAGAAAATCATAATAACGCATTAAATGATAGGGTTAAAGAGCTTGAAGACATGGGTGGAGCAACGAATATTCGGAAAAACCAACAACAGGTAGATAAGGATGGAATAAAGGTAGGTAGAAATAGACCTGATATCCAATATGATAAAAACGGAGTGCATCATAATGAAGAATATGATCATAAGGAGTCAAGCAGCAAAAAACACGAAAAGACGATCCGGAAAAATGATCCAAATTCAAAAATAAAGACGACCATTTTAAAAAAAATCTTACACATCACAAATAAATAAATTATGATATTAGATAAATTAAATTATGTCACGCTAACGGTTTTAGATATTGATGTAAAATCTTGTCAAATAATGTTAGATAAGATCTTAAATAATGGACCGATTGTAAAATATAAAATGTCCATAAATACAATTGAAACAGACAAAATTTATGTAGGTAATCCATTATATAATGGAATGATTAAAATATTAATATGGGAACCGAAATATATACCAGGCAAAACAGCTTTTTTTTCTAATATCATGGATGGCTATGCAACATTAATATACAAATTATGTTCAAGAAATCAATTATCCTGTATTTCCGTTGATTTCACAAATACAAAATATACAAAAGATGATCGCCCTGCGTTTTTCTTTAGGTATTATAACTTTACTGACAATAAAAATATCGACAGATTTATATACGCAATTAAAGAAACCCATAAATGGGTTTTTTACGAAAACGGTGAAGTGCAACCCTTTGAGGACATATCAAATTATCAAAATAAGATTAAGCCCAAAAGGATAAATAAAGAGATTATTTTGGGTTACTTAAGAAAAGTAAACATCGATATTGAGGATGACAATTTTTGGGATTCAAAAGATGGCAAAGGTGTGTATTTTAACCAAATTATTCAAAATGACTAGTTCGTTTCAATTTAACTGATTTTTGGTACATAGCAGATAGGGCTATACTGTAATACAACCCACACCTCATTATTCTGTCTAGGATCGGGGCTAGGAAAAGCAAAATAATAATCTGATGAGGCACACTACTCAGCGTACTGGTAAACGGGTAATATTTAGTATTTTCAGTACCTGCAAGTCCAAAGTAGGTTTATTTGAAGAGAGCCTAAAGGGAGTGTCAGATGAACTGTGTCAGTTGAGTTTTTTATTATATTCGCAGAATCGAGTGAAACGGAGGTTGGCTCTGCACCGGTGCAACCAACCAAGGGATAACTTGATCCATGAGAATGGGGCCAGTTCAGGCACACTGAGCTGGCCTTTGTGTTTTGTAAAGGTAATAAATTATCCATTCTTTTGGCAAAATGCCTTAAAAAAACCGATTCTACGTAAGTAATACTCTACATGAGTTTTAGCCTGCCTTCAAAATGAATGGCCAGCTGTGAAATTGTCAGGCTCCAGTTTTGAAGCGGTTGGGTCCATTTCTTTTTGGCATTACGATATGCTAGGGTGTTCCTGAAAAGCTGTAATAGTTATCCCCATTGAGTTTCAGGGTGTGGATTATAATAAAATTGCCCTATTTTGGCACAAAAAGTGTTCAAAGTAGGGCATAACTTTTTTTATAATCCATGACAAATCTACTTTTTTTTCACGAGAATCTACTGGATGAGCATTTTAGCCAAACAGATTTAGGAATTCTTTATAAAGCCATCCCTTTTGAGCAGTTATCCGCTACAATTCCGAGTCCCCGGGGTCTGGTTACCGGCCAGGGACGCAAGAGCTGGTTTGATGTCAGGGGAGGTATTGGACTGATGATCCTTAAGCACGTTATGGGC
>NZ_FNQY01000037.1 GCF_900107765.1 Arachidicoccus rhizosphaerae
ATCCATATTGGCATAAAACCTTGTGTGGTTGCTATAAATAGCCCGGCTACCATACCGGCAACCAGCCATACAGACAGCTTATAAATAAAAAAGCCTGTTTTTTCCAGAAGGGGCGTTCCGGCTTTCAGCACTCCTGCTTCTGTCTTATGGCCAGCACCGGAAGTTTCATCAGCTTGTTTTTGATCAGGTTTTAAAAGCTGCTGAACTAGCAATAGGATAATGGCTATAGCAGGCAGCAGTAAGGCTGCTAGTTTAAAATAATGGGTAAAAGATCCTGCGGCCCCGTGATCGAGCCAGCTGATGGGGGCATAGCCGCTGTATTGCCAGATAGCCAGCACACTTAGTAGAATACAAATTAAAGTAGCCATCAGGCTTCTTTGCTTTTTATAAACAACAAGGAAGAGCGGGATATATAAGGCCGCTGAATCCAGGCAGAGTAGCTTTATGGTAGTGGAAACCGTGACCGATAATGTTTCAGGCATAGGGCTATCATAAAGGTGAATAAAATAGGTGTCTGGACTGGTCAATAGAAAACCACGGGGCTGCTGCCGGGTGGCGGCAGTCTGAATGCTTCTTATTGACAGACCGGAGGCAATGCTATTGCTATTGAGGATCGGGGTCTGATCATTAATAGCAAAAAAGCTACACCGGCAGCAGGCTATCTGCTCACGCCGGTGTAGCTAAAATACGATTTTTTTCTTATAGAAGAGGCGGTTAGCTGAACAGATATTCAATGTCTTCCTTGGTCAGGCTCTTGACAAAGGAGCTGTCTTCTGCGATCAGTTCGTTGGCCAAGGCTTTTTTGCGCTCCTGCAGGGTCAGTATTTTGTCTTCCACGGTATCTTTGCAAATCATGCGGTAGGCAAATATATTTTTGGTCTGGCCAATACGGTGGGTACGGTCAATGGCTTGTTGCTCAATGGCAGGGTTCCACCATGGGTCTACAATATAGACGTAATCAGCAGCGGTGAGGTTAAGACCCACACCCCCGGCCTTCAGAGATATCAAAAATACGCGGCACTCATCATCGTTTTGAAAATTCTGGATGGCGGTCTCCCTGTCTTTAACGGATGTGCCCCCGTCAAAATACTGATATTTAATGCCTAGTTCTTCCAGTTTTTCACGGATAAGCCCCAGCATTCCTAAAAACTGGGAGAATATGAGCGCTTTGTGGTTGCTGAGATTTTCTTCCAGTTCCTTGGTGAGTTCTTTGATCTTGATGGAATAGTTAGGGAATTTCTCATCTTTGATAATAGCCGGAGAATCGCAGATCTGGCGCAGGCGCATCAGGCCTTGCAGGATAGACAGCTGGGAGCGTTGGACACCCTGCTGGTCAATCATGCCCAGAATTTTATCTCTGACATCATTACGGTAGGCTTCATAGATTTCTCTTTGATGCTTACCCATCTCGCAGAAAAGAACCTGTTCGGTTTTCTCTGGCAGATCCTTGGCTACCTGTTCTTTGGTCCTGCGCAGAATAAACGGAAAGAGTATTTTTCTAAGCTGCTCTTTTTGTGTTTTCTCACCGAATTTATCAATAGGGATCGCAAACTGTTGTTTGAACCATTCCACAGAACCCAAGAGGCCCGGGTTCAGAAAGTTCATTTGCGCGTAAATGTCAAATGTGTTGTTCTGCAGCGGCGTACCACTTAGGCAAAGGCGGTTGTCTGCCTGCAGTAAATTTACTGCTTTGGCAATTTTGCTGACAGGGTTTTTAATGGCCTGACTTTCATCAAGCGCTACATAATTAAAGCGTTTTTCTACAAAATGCTTGATATCGCTGCGTAGCGTGCCGTAAGTAGTAATAATGATATCCGCATCACCGGAGGTTATTTTACTGATATTACGTCCGGCCCCGTGGTGGATAAAATAGGTGATGCCCGGAGTGAACTTACGGATTTCATTTTCCCAGTTGTAAAGCAGGGAGGTAGGGCAGACCACTAAGGCAGAAAATTCCTGACCTTTTTCCTGTTTGAGATGATAAAGGTAAGTCAGGGTCTGAATGGTTTTACCAAGACCCATGTCATCGGCCAGAATACCGCCCCATTTTACCGTGTCCAGGTAGTTCAGCCAGTGATATCCTGCGGACTGATAGGGCCGCAAAACAGACTGCAGGTGTTCAGGTACCTCTAATTCGTGGATGACATGTTCTTTTCTGATTTTCTCGTATTTTTCTTCCAGATGGAATATCAGTTCCTTCTCATCGCGCTGAGCATACAACTCATCAATAATGGTAAAATGATATTTATTGAGTTTTAAAGTATTCTCCGAATTTTCCCCGACCTGGAATAACAGGCTGTATTTTTTGAGCCATTCTTCCGGCAATACGCCTAAAGTGCCGTCTTTTAATTGGACAAATTGCTGTTTATTGCTGAGTGCTTTTTTGATGTCGGCAATAGAGATCTTTTGGCCGTTAAAATCAATGTCTACTTTAGCGTCAAACCAGTCTGTGTGGGTGCTGAGATTAATGACCGTCGTAGGCTTGGCCGTATTGAAACGGTATTTTTTCAAGGTTTCAAACCCATAGACAGGAACATTCATTTCCTTGCAGGAGTCTACAAACAGGAAAAACCAGTTATTCTTTAAGACTTCCGGTCCTTTTAGGGCCAGTTGATTTTTATTGACGACCGCAAATCCTGAGTGCAGGTTCTGGATCTTCTGAAAAAACAGATTTTCTGCCTCCCGGTTACGGTGTATAATCAGTAATTTGTCCTTTTGAGGCAAAATGATCTGATCGTTTTGTTCTTCTCCGATTTTATGATTCTGGTAGATGAAAATAGGTTCAAAAACCAGGTAGTCTCCTCTTTCTTTAAGGTTGATTCTGGATTCCGGGACCATATCAAAGATCTCTTCTTGTTTGATATTTGTGAAGTTGACCTTGTAGTCCTTGGAAAGCGGAATTACAAATTCAAATAAGGCACTTTCCCACTGCTGCTCTGTATAGGTAATACGGCCATTATCCAGGAATTTTTCCACGGTAATGACGTCCTCGGCTTTTGACCAGAGGTAGAATTGATTTTCTACCTGGAAAAGCAGGGTGGAGTTTAACTCGTTTTCAGTAATCAGTTTTTCTCCCAGCAGGGTATCCACTTTACAGATGACTTCATAATGACCATCTTTTTGTGCTACTTCAAAATAAGGCTTAACGTAGTTAATGGAATAGTTGGCCAGTTCGATATTAGCTGAAGTGAGCGACTTGCCTCCAGGAAGATAATAAGTCAGATAGCTGTCTACAGACAGGTTGAATAAATGTTTGAGTTTCTGATAAAGGTAATCTACGATTAATCTGCGTGTACCTTCCGTCAGTGCATGACCTTTCTGCTGGACAATATTATCCCAGATGCCGCTAAACTCCGAATTACGGTCCAGGTAGCGGTTGATTTCACTATGGGACAGTTTTCTAAGGGTGTTGACCATGGCCCAGTCCTGACGGGCAATCTTGTCCTGATTGATGGTTTTGCCAAAGTCCAGCCTTTCAATCTGGTCAATAAAATTTGTACCGGCTTCATTGGTTTCTCCTTTGACCGCCGTGAACTGTACATAAGGATACTGATGCTGATTTTCAGCAATAACAATACCGACCCGCTGAATACTGTTGTTGTCCTGTTCCAGCACCGTGGGCTCGGCTGTTACCTGGGGTTTTACAATTTTTGTTTGTGGATTAAAGCTATTGGGGTTGACTACTTTTTTGATAGTAGGGTCCAGTACCCTTAAAAAAGGCTTGCCATTTTTATAGGTAAACTCAAATTTGCCATCCAGGTCGTCTTCTAAAGTGAATCCGTATAAACCTAAAAGCTGGTTTTTCTCCCGGTCCCAGTTTCTGATGGAATCAAAATAATCGGCTCCGCCGATATTTACCAGGTGAAGTAATAATATGGTTTTATGCAGACAGAGCGGATGTTCGTGCTCCGTCCCGCAGTTACAACTCGTATCAAAATTTCGTTCCGCATTTTTTTGAATAATAACGGGGAACGTTTCTTTGTCTGCCGTTACCTCGGCCACGACCTTTTCATTGGCATTTTCTAAAAGCAGGGGCCGGTTCATGCGCAGGCATTCTTCTGCCTGGTCATACGTCTGTTGAGCAGAAAATGTCCGTATCTGCCTTAAGTCCAGACGGCTCATGCGTAGGGTCGTATGCTTCTGGTCATAATTCACTTCAACATTGGTCAGCAGGTGCTGATCACTCATCTGTTGCAATTGAAATAGAACAGCTACCTCATGCTTACATAGTTCTCCCAGATTATAAGTGCAATTGCATTTTAAAGAAAGGGTAGACTCGTCCTTATAGCCCCGGACCTGGACTTTATACCAACTGGCATACATATCGTCCTTGACCCTGAAACTAATCGTGCTGGACAGCATATCGTGGTGGGCCACCTCGATTCTGCCACTGTTGAAAATCTTTCGGCCCCGGATGGTGATTTCCTCGGATCCGTTACTGTAAATCTGTTTTATAAAAAAAGGTAACAATGCTCGTCTTTTTCATTTAAATGTTGCCAAAAAGCAATTTGCAAAGGTAACGATTTTCAGGGTATTTTTAAAGACTGTGGCAGCAGTTGAGTAGGTTATATGGTTAATTATGGCAAAAAAATGAGGAATGAATAGAAATTCATTCCTCATGTAAAAGATATTTATAATATAATCAGCCTGTTAATAGAACTGATCTTCTTTTTTGTTTTCGTCCATCAGACCCATTGCTTTTACAAAATAGGTCAAAACGCCGGGTAGTGCCAACCAGAACCATTGTCTAGCCCAAATCATCAGACCGATAATGATAACCAGCCAAATGACAAACCATACCCAATATTTTCCACGTGATGTTGTTTCTTCCATTTCAGTAAAATTTTTACAAATGTAGGTAAAAAATTAAAAAGTATTCGTGCAGGCCTTATTTTTCTTCTGTAAACAGTTTATGATAAGACTCCATGGCTTCTTTGATAATGCCCAGTGCCTGTTGTTTATTGCCGAATTCTTCTACTTTTACGGTCTTCTTTTCCAATACTTTATACTGTTCAAAGAAGTGACGCAGTTCGCTGAAAAAATGTTTAGGTAATTCTTCAATATTCTCGTAGTAATTGATTGCCGGATCGTTAGCTGCAACACCGATGATTTTGTCATCGCCTTCGCCGCCGTCGAGCATCTGCATAACACCAATGACTTTAGCCTCTACAATACACATGGGCTGAATGGTCATACTGGAAATGATCAGAATATCCAGAGGGTCTTTGTCATCTCCATAAGTCTGTGGGATGAAACCATAGTTAGCAGGGTAGTGGAAGGATGAATAAATTACGCGGTCCAGTTTTAACAGCCCGCTGGCTTTATCAATTTCATATTTAGAACGGGATCCCTGAGGGATTTCTACAACACAATTCACGAATTCCGGTGCATTTTTGCCAGTCTCAACGCCATGCCAGGGATGCAAAACCTGCGTAGTTTTAATCATGCCTTTTTTGTTTAATAGGAAAATTTGGGTGCAAAGGTAACTATAAATAACAATTTAACCCTAGAATGATGCAAAAATTACATCCTAAAACTTATGCAGACGAACGGCTGTAAGTGTGAAAATCATAGATTTACGTCAATTTTAAGCTTCTGTTATCTGTTTTTTGTATAACTCGGCATAATAACCGCCACTCTTCATTAAACTTTCATGAGTACCTCTTTCTGTAATCTCCCCATCTTCAATGATAATGATCTGATCAAAACTAAAAACGGTAAATATTCTATGCGTGATGATGAGGGCTGTTTTGTCGCTCAGGTACTTATTAAGATGCGAGATGATCTGATTTTCAGTTTTGGCATCCACTGCACTCAGGCAATCATCAAATAGCATCAGTTCGGGTTCTTTGATAAGCGCCCGTGCAATAGATACACGTTGCTTTTGGCCGCCACTAAGCATAACGCCTCTTTCTCCGACCATTGTCTCATACCCATTTTGAAGCTCCAGGATCTCTGAATGAATACTGGCGGACGCTGCCGCTGCATGAATCCGCTCATCGGAAGCTCTTTCGCTTAATCCGAAACTGATATTATTAGCTATGGTATCACTAAAAAGGAAGACATCCTGGGGGACATAACTGATATTATGGCGCAGTTCTTTTACAGGCATATCCTTAATATTCACTCCTTTAACGTAGATATTGCCCTGATCCGGATCAAATGACCGTAGTAGTAAATGAGCGACTGTCGATTTACCACTACCTGTTTTACCCAGTATCAGTACTTTCTCTCCCTTTTTGACCCGGAGATTAAAGTCTTTCATGGCTTTTATCCCTGTATTTTTATAGGTAAAAGAGACGTGTTCAAATAAGATGTCTCCATCGAGTGCCGCAGGCTTTGTTTCTGCCTTGTCCTTAATGGCAGGTTCCTGTTGCAGGAACTCATTCAGCCTTTTTTGGGAGGCGGCTGCTCTTTGGGTCATGGAAGCTACCCAGCCAATGGCGCTGACCGGAAAAATGAGTAGCAGGATATATATGACGAACTCTACGATCAAACCGACCTTAGTGGTGTCATGTAGAACAATCTGACAGCCAATAAGAACGGTAATCAGCGTGCTGAGACCGATAATAAGATTCATGCTGGGGAAATAAACAGCTTCCATTTTGGCCAGACCAACTGCATTTCTTCGATAATCCTCACTGCTTTTTTTAAAGAAGCCCAAAATGGCCTTCTCCTGCACGTAAGATTTTATAACGCGGATTCCGGAAAAGGATTCCTGTGCATTGGTTGTTAAATCCGATAACAATGCCTGTACTCTTGTGCTTTTTTTATGGATATTAATATTCAAAAAATAAATAGTGATAGCCAGTATGGGGAGAGGGGATATAACGATTAAAGTCAGTTTTACATCCTGTTGAAGCATATTAATCAGACAAAGCGCAATTAAGGTGGTCAGGTTAATAAAATACATTATGGCCGGGCCCGTATACATTCTTACCCGACTGACGTCTTCTGCCATTCTGTTCATTAAGTCTCCGGTTGAATGGGTTTTATAGAACCCTGCATCCAGTTTTTGATAATGGTTATAAACTTCATTTTTCTGGTCATATTCAATATGTCGGCTCATGACAATTATCGTCTGGCGCATAAAAAACATAAACAAACCCCTTATTAAGGCCAGAACAATGATGACAATGCTACAGACCAATACCATTTTGCCATATGGGAAATGATCCATCCAGTTGAAAAAATGAGCCAATATAGCGTCATTAACTTTTTGGGATCCTGCTTCAGGGTGAGGGCCGGGTAAGGTTTCCTGGAGCTTGCCTACCACGTAACGGAATACCTGGGGAGACATGACTGCGAAATAGTTTGAAGCGGTAATGAACAGGAAGCCTAGTATAAACCGATAGCGATATTTCCAGAAATATTTATTGAGAACGGATAATTCTTTCATAGTAATGTGGGTGATTCCAAGTATAAATGAGATGCAATTTTGCTTAAAAAGGGAATCAAATCGCAAAATTAAGGGAAGAACAGCAAAAAAATTTGGTTATTAAATTTATTAGATATTATTTTGCGCCCGGAGAGTTGGCAGAGTGGTCGAATGCGGCGGTCTTGAAAACCGTTGACTGTCACAGGTCCGGGGGTTCGAATCCCTCACTCTCCGCTTTTTATCCCTCCAACTGAGTTTATTTTCCTTATTTTACACTGGTTTTCAATTAGATATAATGTTTTGCTGACTCAGCGAAACGCAGCAAAACGCACCTAAATACGGGTAATTTGCCCGGAAATTTGCCCGGAATCCGCCCCTTTTTGTGTATCTTTAAGTAGCTAAATAAGAAACTGTGTATCATATAAGCTTTCAACTGGATACACCGAAAGCGGAAGAGTCAATGATTTTGATGATCTGCACATATGACAGACTTAGGTGTAAAATTTCGACTAAAAGGAAAATTCCGGTTAAATACTGGAATAAGGCTACCCAATTGGTAAAATCAACCATCTATTTTAAAGATTCGGAAAAAGTGAATACGGAGCTCTTTAACCAGCGGCAAACCCTAATTACAGTTTTAAAAGATTTTGAAACGCTTTTTGAACGAAAACCATCCCCGAAAGAATTGACGGCAGCTTTCAAAGCCGAGTATTTTGAAAAGAATCCATTTTTTAATCCCGGAAAGGTTAAAACATTCCCAGAGGTAATTGACGAGTATATCAAGACCATGAATGCGGAAGGAAAGAGCAAATCCGCGGAAAAATACAACCAGATAAAAGACAATCTGATCGAATTCTGTAAAATTTATAAAAAGCCTCTCGCATTTGAAGCCATAAATATGGATTTCAGGGCGGATTTGCTGGATTATTTTACCTCGGTAAAGGAATTCCGGCAAACCACCATACACCGGAAAATGAAATTTATTAAGACTATTATCCTTTATGGTCTTAACAATGGCTATATAAAAATGGATAAGCTGAATATCAATCTGACCAAATGGGGGGTGGCTGACGGAGATGCCGAAAATATCGCTTTGAGCCCCGAGGAGTTAAAAGAGATCGAAAATCTTGACTTGAGTGATTGGCCATACCTGGACAGAGCCAGAGATAGATTTCTTGTTGGGTGTTATACCGGTGCTAGGTTCGGTGATTTTATCCGGCTTAATAAACATCATATCAAATCGGTGGATGGAAAAGACTATATATCATTTCGGCAGGAGAAGACGGGACAAATCGTTACCCAACCGTTATGGCCCGATCTACGCAGGATCTTTGAAAAATATAAATATGAGCTTCCCAAGCCCATTTCCAATCAAAATTTCAATACTTATTTATTTGAGATTGCCAGTAAGTGTAAACTATTACAGCATCAAATGGAGATCTCTGATTTTCAGAAAGGCAGAAAAATAAATAAAATCGTTACCAGGGCGGAGCTCATTTCTGCACATACGGCCAGACGAACCTTTGCAACCATTTACGCCAACAAAGGTGTAGATCTGGAAGTGATTGCTCTGGGCACCGGCCACAAAAGTATCACTCAATTAAAGAATTATATCAAGATCAATGATATCCAGAAGGCCAATATTATGGAAAACGCATTTTCGAAATTATAGCGCTGGTATTCCTATAACAGTAAAAGATAGGATAAGTTCAGAAAATGATTGTTTGTGATTGCATTGGGTTTCATTCTTTTTTTCAATTTGTGCTTCATTAAAATTATCTGAATGGCACATGTAAACCTTTTGACCAGTTTCACGGCTGAGGAGCTTAGACGAATAGTTAGAGAAGAAATTAAAAATGCACTTAAATCCCAAAATCAACAACAGCGAAACCTCCCAAAAGGCTATTTGACCAGGAAGTCGGTGGCCAAACTATTTTCCATATCCCTGAATACTGTTGATAAATATTGCGACCTTGGCTATTTACAAGCGTACGAAATAGGCAGCCGAATTCTTTTCAAGGAATCAGAAATTGAAAAGGCACTGATCCCGGTGAAAAAGACTCGAGGGGAAATTCCTCATGCCAGCATTGCTATTTCCGTTGAAAGGGACAATGTGGCGATTCGCGGGCTTAAATTTATCGGCAATCCCAACCCCATGAATGAATACTATTATCCGATTGAAAGAAGGAATGAAAAATTAAAAAACCTTGAAATTGCGCAATGCTATTTTATAGGCAACAAGAATGCCGCTCCCATTCAGGGCGCCCTATTCGCTCAGGGAGAGGGCATTCATATCAGCCATTCTATATTTTACAATTGCAAAAATGCGGTGTTGTCCTTTTTGAATGTCAGAGATTTCGCGCTGTCCCACTGCATTATCTATGGCGCCTATGAAGCGGCGCTATGGTTTGGCTATGGCAAAGATGCTGACTTGCCTTTCCGTTTTCATAATAACGTCATCGCAGGCTGCCACTACGCCGTTATAGGCTATAAAGGGTTACATCATAACTACAATTTCAGTAATTCACTTTTTAGCGGCAATAAATACTATCTGGGCGTAAATGGAGATCAGCTTCAGCCGGACACGATTAATCATCCCACCGAAAATAATGTACAGAAAGGCGGAAAGGTGACACTGGAAGAAATCACTGTTGGTAGCGTACCCAGAAATTACCTGAATCTCTCACCGGCTTCAGCGGGCAGCAACCTGCAAGCCGGTATCTTTAAGTAGATTAAAGTCAGCCCCATCTTTGCTGCGCTTCCGCCATAGACCAGCGGGCCATGTTCCTCTTCAAGTGATATCTACTCTGTTTTCAGACTTTTTACCGGGTTAGCACGGGCCGCTTTGACAGCCTGCCAACTGACAGTAGCGACAGCAATCATAAGCCCTGTGATACCCGCCAGTGCAAACCACCACCACCGGATACCGACCCTGTAATCGTAGCTCAGCAGCCAGCGGTGCATCAGGTACCAGGCGATGGGCGCTGCAATGACAAAAGAGAGGACGACTAGTTGTATAAGCTGCCGGGAAAGCAAGGTGGAAATACTGAGAATCGATGCCCCCAGCACTTTTCTGATGCCTATTTCCTTTATGCGTGCTTCTGCCATAAACATAATAAGGCCCAGCAGTCCCAGGCAGGAAATAAAGATCGTAAGGCCGGCAAAAAGCGAGGAGAGCCTGGAAGTCTGTTGCAGGGCGGCAAACTTCTTGGCGTAGTCTTTATCTACAAACGTATATTCAAAAGGGAAAGCGGGGTTATACCGCTGCATAATAGCCTGCACTTTTTTCAGGTTGTCCGCCGTAGGATGACTGGGATTTAAACGGTAGTGCATGGTCGTAAACCAGGAACAGGGCCCCTGGATAATCATCGGTTCCACTTTGCTTTCGACGCCTTCAATGACGAAGTCCCTTATGACCCCCACAATATGAAAAGTGGTATCAAATTCGATCCGCTGGCCGATGGGATTTTTAAGTTTCATCAGTTTCAAAGCCGTTTCATTGATCAGGCAGGCACTGCTGTCGGAAGGATATTTGGTGATGTCGATGTCCCTGCCTGCAAGCAGGCTTGCCTGCATGGTGGCGACAAAACCCGCGTCAGTACTATACCGGCTGAAGGTAATATGCTGCTCTTCAGTAGTGGCGCCTGGCCAGTTGGCGCCCCAGCCGTTACTGTACTGGTGCGTCACGGGTGACATGTTTTTGGAGACCGCCGTCACCGCGCCGCTGGCGAGGAGTTCGTTTTTAATAACCGTATAATTTTTTTCCATGTCGCCGGTAAGAAAGCTGTATACCAGCCCGTTTTGGGTGTAGCCGCTATCGCGCTGCTCCGTATAATTGATCTGCCGGCTCACTACAATAGTGGAAATAATCAGGATAAGACTAAAGGTGAACTGGATGACCACGAGGACCGAGCGGAGACGCACCCGGCTGTTGCCCCCCATCCGGACGAGTCTTCCCTTCAGCACTTTTACCGGCTGAAACCGGGATAAAAACAGCGCCGGATAGCTGCCTGCCAGAAGCCCGGTAAAAAGAACAAAACCCAGCGCGAAGAGCCAGGTAAACGGATTTTGCCAGGCAATGGAGAGCTGCTTGCCCACCAGACGGTTAAAAAAGGGAAGGCTTATCACTACAATGCCGATGGCCAGCACAAAAGCAATGGCAGACATCAGGACGCTTTCCATCAGAAACTGGCTGATCAGTGCCCTTCTCGGCGCCCCGATCACTTTTCTTACCCCGACTTCTCTGGCCCGCTTCTCACTTCTGGCGGTGCTGAGATTCATGAAATTAATGCAGGCGATCAGCAGGATCAGCAGCGCAATGATGCCAAAGAGACGGACCGTAACAATGGTGCCGGTTACATACCGCCCATTCACCGCCTTATCATACAAAAAGCGCTTACTTAAAGGCAGCGCGAAGACCTCCGTGGTCTGCATGTCAGCTCTTTTGTTGTGCGCGATGGTAATATTTCTGATCTTGCTGTTAAAATTCCTGATATCTGTCCCTGGTTTCAGCAAGACAAAAGTCGCTACCGAGTTATTGCTCCAGTATTCATCATAGTTGTCAATCTTTTTGGCATAGTCCCAGGAAAGTAAATACTTATAGTCGAACTGCGTATTGGCGGGCAGATCTTTAATGACAGCGCTGACCGTTACAGCATTACGATTGTCCAGTTGCAATGTCTTGCCCACGGGGTCGGCGTCCCCGAAAAGGGCACGGGCGAAGCTTTCGGTAAGTATGACCTTGTCGCTGCCCTGCAGCGGATGGGGATCACGGCCGTTAATAACAGTCAGGTCGAACATTTTAAGAAACCCTGTGTCTGCAAAAGCGCCTTCCGCTGTAATTTTTTTCTCCCCCGCGGTAAAGAGCGTACTGCCGGTACCGTACCGGCCGATATCTTCCACTTCGGGGTATTCCTGGCGGAGCGTAGGCCCCAGGATCTTGGGCGTGTACTGCCAGGCATAGACATTTCCCTGCTGCGAGTCTCGGTTGCAAAGGATATAGAGCTGATCCTGCTGTTTATAGAACCTGTCGGTGGTCATCATATTCTGGAGCCATATCAGGATCAGCACAGCACTGGCCATACCAATGGCCAGCCCGGTAATATTGATAACGGAGAACCCCTTGCTTCTCAGCAGTGTCCGCCAGGCGGTTTTCAGATAATGCTTGATCATGCAGTAGAAATTTATAGTAATGGCTAGGAATCTATTAAAATGCCAATTATATAAAACACTGGTAATGAAGATATATAAGATTTTGCAGCCAGGCATGCATGTCCGTTTCCGAACAGTTTTGTAAAACCGGACACTTCAAAAAAATCAGACGCGGCTATGCGCTTGCCGTCTCCTTTTGCCGGTACCGGACATAAAACAGTGTTGCCAGCGGCAGGGCGAAGACCTGGAACAAAAACACAAGAAGGGACAACGCCCCTTCAAGATAATGGGCATTTGCTTTTACCAGCAGCTGAGGGCCAAGGGGACCGCTGGAGAAAATAACAATATGCAGCAGATTCCAGCCAAAATGAACAGCGATCGGCAGATACATGGACTTTAACTGTGTAAATGCGTAGGCAAGTACCCACCCGAGTATGCCGGTCATGACAAATATAATGATCATCTGAAAGGGGGTACCCCAGAGCTCATAAGAAAACCAGTGATAAACCCCGAATGCGGCGGCGGAAATAAGGCAGGCCCATTTGCCACCGACCAGCCTTATCAGGATATACAATAGCGCGCCCCGGAAGACAAACTCCTCAAAAAGAACCGATTTCAGTACCCACCAGCCTGCTTTTGCAAGTGCGGTTAGATTATACGCTTGGTTGAGCTGCCAATGGTTATCAATAAAAGCGATCTCCAAAAAATGATAAAGCGTGCATATCAGTGCCGCTAATACCAATCCGAACGCAAAATCCATCGCTCGGCCCGTTGTCGGCCTCAAACCCAATACAGCGAAAGTTTTTTTATAACAGCCCCACAAAAGAGCGGCAGAGACCAGCAAGATAATTAGTAAGCCTAGCATATGGTTGATATGAATTTGAAGTAAAGATACCGATAAAAGCCGGACAGGGCCTCAACTTGAACCCCTGATCACTTCCCTCATCTGAAAGTAATATACACCACAAAGTAATGCGGAATTTTAGAATGCCTTCCCAACGCTTCCGGCGCTATGTCATATTGTGCGACCTCGCAGTAAGAGCCGGAGCCGTCCGGATGGAGGGTAGGGGTGATAACAGCAAAGACTGCGTTTGTTTTTAAGGGATCCTGCTTCAGCGTATCTTTTGAGCCGAAAAAATCTTTCATCGCGTAACGGTCTCCGGAGCTTTTAAGGGGAAAATAGGATTTTTTGCTACCGAACCCGGCGCCAAATACCTGTACTTTCAATTGATCTTCCTCCAGTTTGAAAGCAAACTTAACAGACAGAGAATCCGACTGTACCTTGAAAAAGTCGGATTCAGTGCCGTCAAAAAGAATAGCGCTGTCCGTTAACTTCCCGTCGGTAAATTCCTTTAAAGTAACCCGATAGGATTTGCTCCGTATCGCCTTTCCTGTAAAGCTGAGCTTTTCAAAATAAATGTTTTCAAAATTCATCAGGTTCTGCAGGTCTTTATTGGAACTGCCGTATTGCTTCGTTAGTTGAACGGTCTTCTGACCGTATGCTGCACTAAGACCCGCAAAAAATAACAGGGTAAGCAGGAATTTGATTTTCATAAACGATATTATTATTGGGTATATTGAATCTACAGAACGCCTACGATTTAGATGCCATTTATCGATTGTACTGATAACCAATCAAACCCCTGACCTACAGGTAATGCAACTGTCCGTTTATGATACACCGGGTTGTCCGCAATTGATACAAACGGACCCTTAAAAAAATTTATAAATTAAATACATTGTGATTAATTATATAAATATATGTATATTTTACTAATTTATATTTAAAATTGTATAAAATGTTAGTTGTCAAATAATTAATAAAGAATTGAAAAATATTTATTTATATTATTATAATAAATATACTATATTTTATATTAAAAATATCGTCTAATATATACTAATATACCATAAAACAAACACATGTTGTTTTTTATAATTTTAAAATGTTTTAGTTTTGAATAACAGTTACAGGAACCGATTATTAGTACAATTAAAATCCACGCGTATGAACAGCAGCATAAAACTCGTTACCCGGAGCGTGATTACCGCTATAAAGACCTTTATGGATAAAGGCCAATCGGCTGGACTTCTGTTAATCGGATGCACGATCTTTTCGCTGGTAATGGCCAATATTCCGGGTATTGGAGAACAGTATACCGCTCTTTGGCATACAGGGCTATTCAGTTTCTCCTCCACTTCGTTTCACGTGCCCGAGACGCCGGTGCATGTAATTAATGATTTTCTGATGGCTTTTTTCTTCCTACTAGTGGCGATGGAAATAAAAAGGGAGATCATGGAAGGAGAGCTGGCTTCTGTGCGTAAATCCCTGCTGCCTGTATTTGCGGCCCTTGGAGGCATGGTCTGCCCGGCCGTTATTTTCGGCCTCTTTAACGGCCATACGGTGTTCAGCCACGGATGGGGTATTCCCATGGCGACAGATATCGCTTTTTCTTTAGGTATCCTCTCTTTATTAGGAGACAAAGTGCCATTTCAGTTAAAAATATTTCTGATGGCCCTGGCCGTAATGGATGACATGGGAGGGATATTTACTATCGCCTTGTTTTATGCCGAACAGATCCACTACTATTATTTGATCCCTGTGGGCATATTACTGCTGCTTTTGATTACCATGAACAGGCGGGGCATAAAACAAATCGGCTACTTTCTCTTACCGGGCCTTTTACTTTAGTATTGTATCTACCGCTCGGGCATTCACGGGACAATTGCCGGGGCGCTGTTCGCGTTTTGCCTGCCTAAAAACGTAGAACTTGAACTCGGTCTTGCAAGGCCGGTAGGGTTTATAGTAATGCCACTGTTTGCCCTGGCCAATATGGCTATCTCCCTGAACGGTTCTTTGGGTACCGGACTTTCGTCTACGCTGAGCCTGGGTATTATTGCCGGTCTGGTGTTGGGAAAGCCGCTGGGCATCTTTTTATTCTCTTTTCTGGCGCACAAAACCCGTATCGCATCGCTGCCTTCGGGCACGAGCTATAAACAGCTCTTTGGCGTGGGGATGCTGGGAGGCATCGGTTTTACCATGTCAATCTTCACGGCCACGCTGGCCTATGCCGTGACGGCCTATCAGACAAACGCCAAAATCGCTATCATGACAGGCTCTGTTCTTTCTGCGCTTGCCGGTCTTTATTTCTTAAAACGGATCTTTTCCGGCAGCCCGGCTGTAGCAGGTCATACAGAGAAGGAAAAACAAAAAAGAGTACAACAGGATCGCATCGGCTCACTGCCGGAAATAGCCTGACGGCCGCACCTACTACTAACTATTTTTTCACCAAAACAGTTCTATATGAAATATGCAACCATTCTTTTATTCCTGCTTCCCGCTTCTTTGCAGGTGATGGGCCAGTCGGCAGATACGACTTCTGCGTCGCCGCCCACCTTTAAGATCAGCGGTTCGGTAGATGGTTATTACCGTTACAATTTTGCCAATGCGAAAAAACTGCAAGAACCCAACAACCTGACCAGCTTTACCAATACCCAGAACTCCTTTGAACTGGGCATGGCCAGCCTGAGACTCGATGCCAGTATGGGAAAAGTAGGCGCTGTTGTTGACCTGGGCTATGGCAAAAGAGCCGATGAATTCTCCTATAATGACGAAGGCTCCAGCCTTCGAGCGGTAAAACAGGCTTTCATTACCTATGCCGCTTCTGAAAAAGTGACCTTCTCCTTTGGGAAATGGGCCACCCACATCGGTTACGAAGTCCTGGATGCTTATCTGAACCGCAATTACAGTATGGATTATATGTTCTCCTACGGTCCCTTTTCCCATACGGGGCTGAAGGTCGATATCGCGCTGGGCAACTTTGGTATTATGGCAGGCTTGGTGAATCCCACGGATTATGTCTCGGCCAGTTTTGCCGACAAGAACTTTATCGGTCAGCTCAGCGGTGCGACTTCTAACGGTAAGCTGCACGGCTACCTGAACTATGTCGGCGGCAAAGATCTGGACAAGAATACGGTCAATCAGGGGGATCTGGTGGTCACCGCCACCGTGACCCCTAAGTTCAGTATTGGCTACAACGGGTCCATAAAATCGGTTAAAATGCCGGATCAGGACGTCAACTCCTGGTGGGGATCAGCGCTGTATTTTAATGTAGACCCCACACCGGCTGTGGGCTTTACCTTAAGGGGAGAGTATTTTGATGACAAGAAAAATGTTGCTGGCATAGGTACCTGTATTTTTGACGCCACCCTTTCAGCGAACATACATGTATCCAGCCTGACAATCATTCCCGAATTCCGGCTTGACCAGGGCAAGGATGCTGTATTTTACAAAAGTAGTGACGAGTCCGGCATGCCGACCAGCAAGGGCACCGGCACCTTTGTCTTGGGATTAGCCTATAATTTTTAAAACAGACAAGGGCCGCAACTAGATCTGATTATTTAAACAAAAAAACAAGACTATTTATGAAAAAAGAATCTTTTTCAAAACAATTCAAAAGTCGTTTCCTGCATAAGAGATTTTTATTCCCCGTCGCGCTGGGCGCTTTATTTGCCTGCCTGTTGATCATGCTGAATACGCATTCTTCCTATGCACAGCAGATGACTGACAGCAGCCAGACGGCCGTAGACTCCGTAAAAAATGTGGCAGCTGTTGCAACAGATACGCCGGCTGCGGCTGCGCCAGTGACCTCGCTGTCCCAGGATGTAGCCAATATCTTGTGGCTATGCCTGTGCGCCTTTTTAGTCTTTTTCATGCAGGCAGGGTTTGCGATGGTGGAATCCGGTATGACGCGGGCCAAAAATGCAGTCAATATCATGATGAAAAACCTGCTGGATTTTTGTTTCGGCGCCGTTCTCTTCTGGGCCGTAGGCTATGCCATCATGTACAGCAGCGGCGATCATAATTTTTTTGGATTTGATCCTTCTCTCGCCTTTCTGGGAACTTCAAATGCACCTACCGATCTGGGGGGCTACAGCCTGAGTGCTTCCTGGCTGTTTCAGGTGGTATTTGCCGCAACAGCTGCCACCATCGTTTCGGGGGCCATGGCAGAAAGGACTAAACTCATTTCCTATATAATCTATTCCTGTATTATCTCGCTTGTCGTCTATCCGGTCAGTGGTCACTGGATCTGGGGAGGAGGCTGGCTCAGCGATCTGGGTTTCCGGGATTTTGCAGGTTCTACAGTTGTACATTCTTTAGGCGGTTGGGCATCGCTGGCCGGTGCCATTATGGTGGGTCCAAGGCTCGGCAAGTATAATAAAGACGGCAGCGTTAATAATATCAATCCGCACAACATGCCGCTGGCAGCGCTCGGTGTATTTATTTTATGGTTTGGCTGGTATGGATTTAATCCAGGTTCCACGCTAACTGCGGTAGGAGGTGTGGCACATGTGGCGGTGACTACGACCCTGGCTGCGGCCACAGGCGCCATCGGCGCACTGATCACCTCCTGGGTGGTATTTAAGAAACCGGATCTGTCCATGACCTTAAACGGTACGCTGGCAGGCCTTGTCGGCATTACAGCGCCATGCGCCAGTGTCAGCACCGGCAGTGCTGCCCTGATCGGACTGATCGCCGGTATACTGGTATTCTATAGTTGCCTGTTTGTAGAAAGAAAACTAAAAGTCGATGATCCGGTAGGGGCCATCAGTGTACATGGTATCTGTGGTGCCTGGGGGACTTTAGCCGTGGGGCTTTTCGGACAGCGCGCCATAGATCTCCAATACTGGTCCGCTGACACGGCCATCAAAGACGGTTTGTTTTTCGGCGGTGGTTTCCACCAGCTGGGCGTACAGGCTTTTGGCGTACTGGCTGTGTTCGCCTATGCCATGATCGCGATGTTTATCGTATTCTACCTGATTAAAAAAGTAGTCGGCTTACGGGTCAGCGACGCCGAGCAAAAACAGGGGCTGGATCTGGGCGAACATAATAATACTGCCTACGGCGGGTTTGTGCTGGACGCAGAGGGGGATCACGCCATCATCGTAATTGAATAATCAGGTTAATCAATCATCAACAGCCAAAACTGACAAGCAGGGCCTCATCGCGCTGTCCAGCGCATGGGAGGCTCTGCTTTTTTTACGAGGGCCTACTGAATAACCAGTTGGACGCTATCCGCATTGAGTCTTGATTTTAGCCAGGTCCGCAGCTTTGTTGCCTCTGACACCGACATGGGCTGCGAGAATTTAACTAATGCAAGGGTCACCGTATCGGTAGCTGTCGTGTCCGCCCTATGAATGACGGTGTTAGCCACAGCATAATAATTGAAATAAGGGTAAAGCGCCTTGATTTCCTGGCTGATATCCGGGAAGGTCTTAGATAATACGGGGACCTTTTGGTCTGCTGCTATACGGGCGGAAGAGTCTTTTTTAAAGACATCTTCCAATATGCTGGCCTTAATCTGGGAAAAGTCAATTTCCTGCTTGGCATTTAGCCCCTGGCGGATATTTAATTTAGTATTGTGAAGATTATACTGTCCCATTTTTGAGCGAAGGGAGTCGATCGTTGTATTGGGCAGTTCGTATCCGATCAGCAACAGGTCTATTTCTCCACCTCTGGCATCGTAGGCTACTGTTTTATTAACTACTTGTGTATTTTTAAACTTGAACTGCTCGCTAATGAATTTCTGTGCATTCGTCGCGAAAATACTTTTCTGGACAATGCCATAGGCTAAATAAACACTGGGCGCAACCGTAACCAGAATGATAATAAAAATATATCTGGATACTTTTTTCTCGTAGGCTTTATCTTCAAAACGCTTTTTTCTGAATTTCAGAAACCTGACAATTAAAAAGGTGCTGATACAGATAAATACACTATTGATAAAGTATAGATAAATGGCGCCGAGAAAATAATAGAAATGGCCGCTGGCCAGACCAAAGCCCGCCGTGCAGAGTGGCGGCATGAGTGCAGTGGCAATCGCCACTCCCGGGATAACATTACTTTTTTCTTTGCGGGTTCCGGCAACAATACCGGCCAGCCCGCCAAAAAAAGCAATGAAAACATCCCAGACAGAGGGCGTTGTTCTCGCCAGTAACTCACTTTGGGCATCATGCAGTGGTGTGATCCAAAAATAAAAGGTTGAGGTGGCTATACTTATCAGCGTGGCGATCAGCAGATTTCTAATGCCTTTTTTTACCAGTTCAAAATCATTGATGCCGATACCCAGCCCTATGCCCATGATCGGCCCCATTAGCGGAGAGATCAACATGGCACCAATGATAACAGCCGTCGAGTTTACATTCAGCCCAATGGATGCAATGAAAATAGCAAAGATCAGGGTCCATAGGTTGGCCCCTATAAAATCCGAGTTCTTTTTGATAGACAGGACAACATCCTGTTCATCTGCTTTATCAACATGCAAATCAAACCTTCTGGCAATGGCCGACTTTATAAGTTTAAGCAGGCGATAATCTTTATTATACTCCATAGCGAAAGTTTTTAAGTGAGTGCTGTTATGGCCGGAGATCCTGGGCATCTTTGCGGACCGGCGATAATCTTTTCAGATATACAACACCCAATACTCCGGAAAGAAGTGAGGCCAGCAGGATGCCGTATTTGGCTTCATCGATCATCTGGCTGTCGGTAAAGGCCAGACCCGTAATGAAAAGGGACATGGTAAAGCCAACGCCGGCCAGCAGGGCCACGCCCACAATGTGCTTCCAGGAAGCCCTGTTGGGAAGAGATGCCCGGCCGAGCCGTACCATTACCCATGTAAATAAAAGGACACCGATAAATTTTCCCGCGACCAGTCCAAAAGAGACGCCAAGGCTCACTGGATTGGCTAAGGTGCTGAAAAAGTCGCTGCCAATGTGCATGCCAGCATTGGCCAGGGCGAATAGCGGCATGATGACAAAGGCCACCCAGGGGTGGAGTGCATTTTCAATTTTTTGTAAAGGGGTTTCCGCATCCAGGCAGAGTTGTTTAATATTACTGATTGTACGGTGTTGCTCCCAGGTGGTAAGCGAGCCATCCTGCCGGTCGGCCCTCTCAAAATCTGTCGCGTATTTTCTGACACTTTGAACATACTGCTGTTCATCTATTTTCGTCCTGGCAGGGATCATAAAGGCGACCAGTACGCCGGCAATCGTAGCATGTACGCCGGAGAGTAAAAAAAAGTACCAGATAACAACGCCGATGATAAGATAAAAAATGGTGTCCCGTATACCCATGCGGTTGCCCACCCATAGCAGCGTGAGTAGCAAAACGCCGATACCCAAAGGAATAAGAGAGATTTCCCGGGTATAAAATAAAGCAATGACGAGCACGGCGCCAAGGTCATCTGCAACGGCCAGAGCGGAAAGAAAGGTTTTTACTGAACGGGGAATATGCTTTCCCGCCATAGAGAGTAAGCCCAGCGCGAAGGCAATGTCTGTAGCCATCGGGATACCCCACCCGTGTGAGGAAGGCTGTCCGCTGTTAAATGCCACATATATTAATGCCGGAACCACCATGCCGCCCAGTGCACCTACCATTGGCAGGGCTGCTTTTCTGATGGTGGAAAGCTCTCCGGCGATAAATTCCCGCTTGAGTTCCAGGCCGATAACAAAGAAAAACAGCGCCATTAACCCATCATTGATCCAGACGTGCAAAGGCTGAATGAATCTTTGCTCCTCAATTCCGATGGAAAACCGGGTTTCCCAGAGGTGATGATAGCCTTCGCTCCACGGAGAGTTAGCCCATACAAGTGCGATAACCACGCTTGCAAAAAGGACGATGCCGCTTGTATACTCCTGATGGATAAATCTGTTTACGGGTCTTAGTAACTGGTCTATGGGGGATCTTGTCATCTTATAACAAAGATATTTATTCTGTTCAGACCAGTCATGTTTTCAGGAAAAAAATCTTACTTTTATTGCTCTAATGGATCCTGAGGCAATTTGTACTGCCTTTATTTGAAATGAGCACAACAATGTCACATTCAAAGAAACTCAGTGAATTTTCTGCCACGGCCATCTGTGGCAACGATATAACCTCTTCCTGCCTGTATGTCTCAGCCCTGACCATCGCCTATGCGGGGCAATACGCGTGGCTGGCACTGCTGATCGTAGCGGGGGTTCTTTTCCTTTTCAGAAAGATCTATGGTGAGGTCGTGGGCGCGCTGCCCCTGAACGGCGGTGCCTATAATGTCCTTTTGAATACCACCAGCAAGAGCAATGCCTCTATTGCAGCCTGTCTGACCATCCTGTCCTACATGACAACCGCTGTGATTTCCGCCAGCGAAGCCATGCATTATCTGAAGGGGATTTTTCCCTCTATATCAGTGATGATAGCGACTATTATTCTCATTACGCTTTTTCTGCTGCTGGTCATGTCAGACATCAGCGAATCTTCTGTGGTCGCCGCTGTTATTTTTACGCTTCATCTGGCTGCCATGTTGCTGTTAATTGGCAGCGGGATATGGTTTGTTTTGAAACACGGCTTAAGTACGGCATCCCTGAACTTCAGGGCCCCCTTGCAGGGCGGTTTCTGGACCGCGCTTTTTCTGGGCTTCAGCACAGCCATGCTGGGTATATCAGGTTTTGAAAGCTCCGCAAATTTTGTAGAAGAACAAAAACCCGGGATTTTCAGAAAGACACTTCGTAATATGTGGATTGCCGTAACGGTCATCAATCCCTTAATGGCCCTTACAGCGGTAATGGTACTGCCGATAGGAGAGGTCGTGGAGAATAAAGAAGCGCTCTTGTCTTTTCTGGGAGAAAATACCGGTGGCAGCTGGCTGGCCACATTTATCTCTATCGACGCCGTGCTTGTATTAAGCGGGGCGCTGCTGACCTCTTATGTAGGGGTGAATGGTCTTATTAAGAGAATGACACTGGACAGAATTCTGCCCCAGTTTCTTTTGAAAGAAAACAGTCGCGGCAGCTCACCCAGGATACTGCTGCTTTTCTATATCCTTTGCCTTTCTGTATTATTTATCACACACGGCCAGCTGGGGCCACTTGCTGGCGTATATACCATCAGTTTCTTACTGGTGATGATCTATTTTGGGCTCGGAAACTTCCTGCTGAAAATTAAACGGGGCCGGCTGCCGAGACCAGAGAATGCCACCGTGGCCTCCGTGGCCGTGGCGATTATAGCTGTAGCCGGTGCGCTTTACGGGAATGTTGTTACGCACGCAGCCTACCTCATCGTATTTTTACAGTATTTTTTACCTGCCATTATTATTATCTTTTTGTTATTAAGCAGAAATGAGATTTTAAAATATATGCTGATACTGGTCAACCACCTGTCAAAGCATTTTAAGTTATTTGCGGCCATCAGCAGGCTACATATCAGCCGCAATCTGAAAAAACTGACCGAACAGGAATTTGTCTATTTTACCAAAGGAGACGATATTTCTATCCTCAATAAGGTCATGATGTATGTTGAGGAAAATGAGATCACCAAAAGATTGAAAATCGTTACAGTCCTAAAGGATGAAGGCAGCGTATCCGATGATTTTATGACGGATCTGGAAGTGCTGGACCGGGCTTATCCGGATATTAAGATCGAATATGTCCAGATTCGGAATGCCACATTCGGCCCCGAGACGATCAAGCGACTCAGCGATGAGTGGAACATCCCGATTAATTTTATGTTTATCAGCTCGCCCAGCGACAGGTTTGCACACAGAGTGTCTGATCTGGGAGGCGTAAGACTCATCATATAAGTCTCCCGGGCTTATTTTAATGAAAGTTAAACAGATTTTCAACCGGTGCATTTTGTTATCTATCCCTAAGGTTTTATCTTTGAAAGTATCAAGTATTTTCTAACCTATAGCCAACGAACAACTTATGCATTATTTAGCAGTTACGCCGGACATTCATAATATAGACAGTTACTGGACAAAATTCTGGGATGCGGCAGCGGTCTGGGGACCGAAGATAGCGATAGCACTAATCTCCACCTTGCTGTTATATTTAATCGGCTCCTGGCTGATCAGGGTCATCCTGAAATACGCCAACAAGGCTTTTGAGCGGCGAAACATGGATATCTCCCTTAAGAAGTTTCTGCAGAACATGATCAGATGGACCCTGAATATCCTGCTATTTATTTTAATCGTTACTCAATTAGGTATCCAGACCTCAGCCTTTGTCGCCATGATCGGTGCCGCAGGCCTGGCGGTTGGCCTGGCGCTGCAGGGATCGCTGGCCAATTTTGCGGGCAGCGTTATTATCCTGACGCTCAAACCCTTTAAGGTAGGAGATTATATAGAATCAGCGAACGGGCAGTCGGGAACCGTTAAAGAAATAGACATTTTCGCCACTAAATTAATAACCCCTCAAAATCAACTGGTCATTGTTCCAAACGGCGCGCTTTCCAACGCCAGTATCATCAACTACTCTGAAATGGGCAGCAGACGTACCTGGTTTGATATCGGCGTGTCCTATGTGGCAGATCTGAAACAAGCCAAGCAGATTCTGATGGATGTCGTAATGAACAACAAATACGCTTTCAAAGAGCCGGCACCACAGATTGTCGTGACAGAACTTGGAGACAGTGCCGTAAACCTTTCCGTAAGGGTGTCAGCAGACAATGCCAGTTTCTGGGACATGCGTGAACAACTCATTATAGACTGTAAAGCCGCCCTGGATAAGGCGGGTATAGAGATACCTTTTCCGCAGCGGGATATACATATTATCAATGCGCCGGCATAAAACTTCGGATTAGCAAAACTTCAAACCGTTTATCAAACTGAACATCCGGCCAATAATTTGGCAAACCTTCCTGAATAAGGCCGTGGCATGAGTTATGTCACCATGGCTACTGCAGCTATGAATTGTCTACTCAAAGTCCAAAGACTAAACTGTCCGCATTTGATACAGCGGGTGTCCGCAATTGATACAAACCCAGGTCCATTATTTGAAAATACGATTGAATGATAGCAGGTTACAGATTGGCCCGATAAAGGTATTTAAAGATGAAATAAAAGAATCAAGTAATAATGAAACGACCTCTGCGCTATAGCCTGCTGCTCATGACGCTTTTAATTCTAGTAAATGTTTGCTCCGCGCAGCAACTCTCAAAACATACGGATAAGGACCTTTTCGCCCTGGCCAAAGTCTGGGGCCTGATGAAATATTACGATCCTGCCGTCTCCGCCGGCAGACTTAACTGGGACAGTGTGCTGCTACATACTGAAGTGAGGCCGGTAGCAGAAACGGTCCGGCAGTGGCAGGCGCTGGCGGCCACCATTGGCAGGCCGACAGAAATTCAACCGGAGTATTTAAACGGTGTTGATTCCGTATCGACCCGTAATTTTAACATGGCCTGGATCCATTCCTTGCCGATAACGCCTGCATCTAAAAAAGTACTCAATGGTCTTTGGCGACATCCGAAAAATATAGGAACATTTTACAGCAGAACAGATACATCGAAGATCACCTATAACAGCGACAAGGAAAAGACCTATCAAGGTTTTTCCACGGACCAGAAACTGCTGGAGCTCTTCCGTGCCTGGAACGTCATTGAATATTTCTATCCCTATAAATATCTGATGGATTCGAGCTGGGACCAGGTATTGAAAAAATATATTCCGGTTTTTAAGCGTATTCAGCACAAAGCGGATTATGATACCGCCTTACAGCATTTTACTGCTGAGATCAAAGACGCGCACGTCAACCTTACTACAACTTATCTGTACAGCATCCTGGGAGCTTATTCCTCGCCGTTCATTTTCCAGCTCGTAGGCGACACAGTGGTCGTCACCGGTATCAAGGATCCGGCAAAAGCGAAACAGGCTGGAGTTAGAGTAGGTGATCTGATCACCCGGATAAATCATAAACCGGTCCCTGCGATCATTGCAACGAATAAAGCATTAATACCCGCTTCTAATGACGCTGTACTTAAAAGAGAAGCCTATAGCTATCTTTTCAGCTGCAAAGACTCAATCATCAACATAGCCGGAAGGCATGCAGACGGCAGTTCATTCAAGGCGGATCTCCCGCTGATGATACGCAGCTTCAATACCGAATGGGATAAAGACGGTATTCCGGACTACGAGCTTTACTATAAAAATAAAATATATAAATACGCCGTCTGGGACAGCGCCTCTTCCAGACTCCGTCCCGGCTTTAGGCTGGGTGATATCGCCTACATTGATTTTGCGTCCATGACCGCAAAAGACGTGGATAGTTTGATGACGGATTATAAAGATACCAAAGGACTGGTCTTTGATCTCAGGGGCTATACCGATAACGGCGCATTGCTCAAAGTCTTTGATTATCTGTTCCGCCAGCCGCAGCAGTTCGGTATCAAGGACCGCCCGGATTTTGCAAGTCCCGGCAGATATATATTTGAAGACAATATCATAAACGCTGACTATAAATATATCGGTAAAGATAATCCCCATGCCTACAAGGGCCAGGTCGTAGTCCTTATCAATGAATACACCCAGAGCGCCATGGAAATGTTTGCCATGATCTTTAAAAGAATCCCTGGTGTAATCTTCATTGGCAGTCACACGGCCGGCGCCGACGGTAATAAAACCAGCGTGCAACTCACGGACGGCAATAAGCTCTATTTCTCCGGTCTCGGCATCTATTATCCGGACGGATCTGAGACCCAGCGCGTCGGTATCCGCCAGGATATTTCCCTCCGCCCCACGCTCAGCAGTATCCGGCAGAAAAGCGATCTGCTGCTCCAAGAAGCCTTCAAAGTCATCGATTCAAAAAAAACGATAGGGTGTCCGTTAATAAAACACTAAGTGTTCGCTTTTGATACAGGTTTGTAAGTGTGATTTTCTTGCGATTTGATTTACAGTCGCTTATGATCCGGCATGTTTAGTGCTTGTAGGATCAAAAAGCTACGTATGTTCCGCCATTATCTGATCATTGCCACCCGCAGCCTGCTTCGCAAAAAGAGCTTCACACTGATGAATGTGCTTGGTCTCACAGTCGGTATGATGGCGGCTATTTTGATTTTCTTATACGTCCGCTTCCAAACAAGCTATGACGACTTCCACCTGAAAGCTGATAGGATCTTCCGGGTGGTATCCGATATAAAAACACCTTCGGATCTCGTAAAAGCCGCCACGGTGGATGCAGGATGGGCCCTGGGTCTGAAAAAGGACTTTCCGGAAGTGGAGGACGTGGTCAGGTTTTCCTGGGACGGCTTTTTAGTGAAGAAAGGAAACGTCAAATTCCAGGAAGAAAGAACTTTGCTGGCCGACTCCTCCTTGTTCAAAGTCTTTGATTTTCCCCTGCTGGAAGGCGACAAAAGCTCCGCATTAAGAGATCCCATGAGCGTGGTTTTATCTGAGGCTGCTGCTAAAAAATATTTTGGCCATGAGGATCCCCTGGGAAAGAGACTCCGGCTGACAGGGGCTGCCATTGATGCCCGGGTAACAGGTCTTATGAAAGATATACCGGAAAACTCCCAGCTTCATGCCGATATGCTGGTTTCAATGTCCTCTTACCAAAAGATCTACGGGAGACCTTCCTCAGACAGCGCTGGAAATAACGCTAATCTGCTCACCTATGTTTTATTGAAGCCGAATGTAAAACTTTCGGCCTTTGAAAAGAAACTGCCTGCGTTTTCCGAGAGATACACAGGGCCCGAAATGCGAAAAAGACAAATTTCTGTATCCCTTTTTCTGGAACCATTACGCGATGTTTATCTGAAAACAGATCACCTGGCTTTTGCCCCGGTCGCCGTATTTGCCTCGGGCAGTATGTCCAACGTTTATATCTTTTCGGTCATAGGTATTTTTCTACTCTTACTGGCCTGCATAAATTTTATTAATCTTACCACTGCCAGGAGCGTGGAACGCGCCCGTGAAGTCGGGGTGAGAAAAGTCTTGGGCGCAAAAAGATGGCAGCTGGCCAGGCAGTTTCTCATTGAGTCCGTCATGATCACTTTAGTCGCCTTTGTGCTGGCGCTTTTGCTGGCACAGCTGCTGCTGCCTTTCTTTAATCAGCTCGCAGGAAAGACCATTTGCGTGAACCTCTTTCAGGGCGGAAAAGCGGTCGTGCTGTTGTTACCTATGGCTCTTGTCATAGGGCTTCTGGCGGGTTTCTACCCCTCACTTGTGCTATCTTCCTTTAACCCTATAGCAACGCTTAAAGGAAGATTCGCGACCGGACGCAAAGGTCTGTTGCTGCGAAAGTGTCTGGTGGTCACACAGTTTGCCGTTTGTATCGCCCTTATCTGCGCTACACTACTCGTTTATAAACAACTTCGGTTTATGAAAGGCAAAGATCTGGGATTTAACAAAGAAGAGGAGCTGATCATCAATACCAATTTTGACAAAAACAGATTCAATTTTAAAGAGGCCATGATGGAGCTTCCCGGTGTCATTTCCGCTGCCTGGTCATCCAGCGTGCCGGGAGAAGGCTACATGACGGCCAACACGGAAATTGCAAATCAAAACGGCGATTTGCAGGAACTGAATCTGGCGCAGTATATCGTGGACGATCAGTTTATCGCTCAATATCATTTACAACTGCTGGCAGGCAGAGGCTTTTCGAGGGCCTTTGGGACGGACAGCTCCAGCGCCATAATTATTAATCAGTCCGCGTTAAAAATACTTGGATACCGGTCTGCCGACCAGGCCATTGGTAAAATGTTCACCCAATGGGGCGGCTCAGGTAAAATAATAGGCGTTGTTAAAGATTTTAATTTTAAGTCCCTGCGGGACGCGGTGGATCCGCTTTCCATGCGAATGATACCCTCCGCCTTTAATAAGCTGTCCATAAAAGTGTCCACCATTGATTTGCCCCACACCCTGAGCGCCATCAAAAACGCATGGAACAGTATTATTCCGCAAAGACCCTTCCAATATAATTTCCTGGATCAATCCTTTGACAGGCAATACCGGTCGGAAACCGGTTTTGGCAGGTTGTTTCTGGTTTTCGCGGTGGTGGCTATTCTGATTGGCTGCCTGGGACTCTTCGGTCTTTCGTCCTATAGTACTGTGGAGCGATCAAAAGAGATCAGCATTCGAAAAATATTCGGCGCCAGCCCTACTAAAATCGTGCATCTGTTGCTGTCGGAGTTTATCCGTCCGGTGCTAATGGCAGCAGTGATCGCCATTCCGCTGGTCTGGCCAGCTATGCACAGATGGCTGGAAGCCTTCGCTTACCGCACCAGTGTGTCCTGGTGGATATTCGGGGTGGCTACGCTCCTGGCTGTCATGATAGCCGTTTTGACGACCGGCTATCAGGTGCTCAAAGCTGCAGGAACTAATTCTGTAAAAAACCTGCAAACAGAATAACCGCGACTATCATTTCTACTGCTACTTAACTCTCTTTAGAGCTTAACTGCAATAGAAGCTAAAAAGTTAATAGGCTTCTGCGCCATGCCGGTGGCGTTCCAGTATTTTTGATCCAGTAAATTATTGCCCTTAATCGTAATCCGGTATTTAGGATGATCGTAATAGAGCGCTGCGCTAAGCAAGGTATAAGCCGGAACAGCGAAATTATTGGTGGGCTCAAACCAGCTGTCGGAAACATAGTTGGCGCCCAGACCGAGCCCGAAGCCTTTGATGGCGCCTCTGGTCAAAAAATAACTGGCCCATAGATTACCTACATGTTTCGGACTGGCGGGCAGGGTTTTGCCCTGAAGGGCTGCCGTGGCCTTCTCGTAGGTGTTTTTATTATAGGCGTAACCCGCATTGATGTTCAGCCCGTTCAGTGGATTGGCGATCAGCTCAGCCTCGAAGCCGCGGCTGAGCTGCGTGCCGTCCTGCACGCTGAAAGCCTGGTTGTCCCGGATCTCCTGGCGCACAGAGTTGGTGACATCAATCCGGTAGTAGTTAAGCGTCGCGTTGAGCCTGTGATGCAGCGCGTCTATTTTTACCCCGCCTTCAAACTGATTGGCGTATTGCGGTTTTAATTTGAGAATGCTGCCATCCGGTTGCACGGCAGGAGCGAGGTTGGCAAACCCGTTCATGTAGTTGGCAAACAGCGACACCTGATCTTTTATCACCTGATAGACCAGGCCGAATTTCGGCGAGACGGCGTTCTGGTGATAACCGCCTGCGTACTTGCCGGTAGCAATGCTGTAAGCGCCTCTCGTGCTATACCGGTCGCCACGGACACTGAGCATGGCTGCCAGCTGATCCGTGAAATTAAGGACATCAGAAATATAGATACTGTAATTGTCGGCGCTGTTGGTCGTGGCGCTGAAGCCTTTGGCGAGCGAGCGCTCACTGATCTCTTGCGGACTCATGGCGGGCGTGGCGTGATTCAGATTTACGGTGTCAAAGGTGAATACCGCCCGGTTGAGCTCATAATAATTGTGATTATAATCCAGACCGATCACAACCCGGTTACGCAGCGTACCGATCAGAAAATCACCGATGAAGTTCTGCTGCATTTCAATGTTGCCGAAAGTTTCCGGTGTCTGGTTGCGCATAGCGCGGGCAATGGTGGAATCGGTCAGAAAATTAAGCGTTGTCCAAAGCAGGTGGTTATAGAAGCCCTCTGAATACAGATAGTTGGTCTCGGAGCGCCAGGCGGGCGATATCTTGTAGGTGAGCCTGGCCTGGACGTTGTTGATGCCGTTGGAGACGTCTACACCATTATTGATAAGAGAGGTTTTGTAGGGCAGGCGAAGTTCCTTGAAATTTCGGGCGCTCAGACTGCTGAGTGCCGCTGAAGAAATGCTGATGGCCGTCGTGGTATAATTGCCCCGTGTCAGCTCCGCTTCCAGGTCCAGTGTTGCCCGGTCACTTAACTGGTAGCGAAGGGCGGGAGCAATGGTAAAGTTCTTGTTATAACCCTGGTCCTGAAAAGACCCTGCCGACTGAAAACCGGTGTTCAAACGGAACAGCAGTTTCTTGTCGGCGCTTACCGGCGCATTGACATCCGCGGTTACACGGACGAAATTGAAGCTGCCGCCGGTAAGGCTTACTTCTCCGCCAAAGTGATCATACGGTTTTTTGGTCACATAATTGAACACGCCACCAAAAGATGTATTTCTATTGCTGCCAAACAGCGTTCCCGAAGGGCCTTTAATGGCTTCGACTCTTTCCAGGATGATCGGATTAAGTGGCACGATGGCGCTGGTGGCCATCCCGTTGCGCATCCCGACCGTACCTGAGAAGCCGCGAAGGCTCAGCCCCTGAGACCCGCCGGCGGAAAAATTAGGCACGGCGCCTGGAATATTGCGGTAGATATCGGTCCGTTCCACGGAGAGCTGCTCATCCATCACGATCCTGCCCACCGTATGATAGACCTGCGGGTTCTCCAGGTTTTTCAGCGGCAGCCGGGCGATATATTCACTCTGCTTGGTGACGAATTTATTGGCCACGCTGCCGATCACGGTGACATGCTCCAGCTCGCTGGCAGAAAGCTCAAGACCTATTAAGGCCGTGGTGGCTTCCCCCTTTTTGACGCTGAGTTCACGGCTGGCCGTCTGATAGCCGACAACCGAGATCTCCAGCACGTAATCGCCGACCGGAACTTTACTGAAAGAAAAGTTCCCGGACGCGTCCGTGATCGTGTGTCTGTCCAGTTTTTTTATGGACACCGTAACGGCCGCCGCCGGATCGCCGCCGCTGGTCGTGACCTGACCCTTGACTGAACCGTAACCCGGTATATGGCTGCCCGTATTTTGCTGGGCGCTACCGATGTTCTGATACAGACAGAAAAATAAGCTTAAAAGAATCGGGACAGATAGTATAGTTTTTTGGCGCATACATTGTTTTTTTTTTGCTGCGCGAAGATCTGTCTTCAGATAATAAATGCGTTATGAATTTGGGAAAAGATGTGTCGCAAAAAGGAATATTTCTGCGCCTCGTTTCAAGTTAGAGGGATTCGCTAATCGACTGAAAAGAGCAGCCCCGAAACAGGAAATAAAGAATACCGAACTCTTTAGCCTCTGGGGTCGTGAGATTCTTGCAAAAGCGATGAAAACCTTCGGATGCCAACCACGTCATACTCCCCTTTTTCGTACACCACACCATCGAAGACAATGAAGCCATCATCGCCACCATTGCAAAAAGCGCCTGGGATTTATTGCACAAAATAACTAACTTCACACTAAAGAATAGGGACCCTAATCTATATTTATATGCCGGATATAAAGAATGGATTTCATGAGCTACAACTTGCTGTTAAATTTATTAAGCTATTTGCCAGAAATTCTGGAATGGAGGGAGAAGCATATTCGAATTGGAGTCATTTTTTGATTCATTTGCAAGCTTCGTGGGATAAAGTGGAAGCTGGCTTTGCAGACACAAGTGGTACGGATATAGGTAACAAGTTTAATTATTTAAGAGGGCTAAAAATACATCAACGAAAGAAAGACCCATTATTAAAGTACTTATGGGAGTCGAGAAATATGGTGGTACATGGTGTCGGCTTTTCCTTCAGAAGAGCAATGATAGATAAGTTGCCGGCTGGTTATACTTACCTGAGTAAAATTAATAAACAGGGAATTCGCTATGATAGAAGACAAATTCCAGTTTTTAAAACACGCCTTTTGTTGAACACAGTGATTAATAAAGAACGTAAATTCCAACCTCCTACGCATCATCTTGGGGTCCCTATGGAAAATAGCTTGGATCCCATAGAGATAGCTATTAAAGGCATTTCTTTTTATTTTAATTATATAAAAGATACGGATGTGGAATTTACCCGCAGCCTTTCTTCTCAACAACTTTCTGCTTTTTGGACCAATTTTAATATTGCAGAAGTTATAACAGATGCGGGAAAGCTTTATCATATTGTAAATTTTCAACCAGAAAAAGAGAATACAGAGTATTACGTGGAGAATACAAATAATTTCCCCATAACATTCATTCACTTTCAAGGTACAATAATGTAAGAAAAAGTTGGAGCAACTTATTTGTAGTATAGTTCAGGATCAGAAGAGTTTTTGCATAACGGTAATTCAGATTTCTGAATCGCAGTTGGAGTCGTGCTCTATCTTTAAATATAGCATATATTTATAATAGAATAAGATAATAAACATTAGGTTCACCAATTTGTTATTGTCAAAAAACGCACCATTTTTGACTACATTACCAGTTTAAGCACAAGTTAATATGATGTCGGTTGGATTCATAAACAAATAATGTCTGGTCTTGAGTCGCAAAAGTAGCTTGAATGGTGATAAACTATTTTATCAGGTAGTGTTAAGAACTTTGTGTAAACAGATTTAAGGTATTCCAGGCAGGAGAGCGAAGTGAGGCGCAGCGTAGCGGAGCCGAACGTAGCGCTCCTGCCTGGAAAGCGGCCCATAATAGGGCATTATTTTATAACTTTAAATCTTAAATCATGGTACACGAAATGGAAATTCCAAAGGACTTTTTTAAGCAATTCGATAACAGAGAAGCTTTTATGAGCTTCTTTAATGACCTTTTTAAACAAGGGGTTGAACAAATGCTTCAAGGAGAGTTAGACACTCATTTAGGGTATGATAAACACGCAAAGGAAGGGTA
>NZ_FNQY01000024.1 GCF_900107765.1 Arachidicoccus rhizosphaerae
AAAGAGCTTCAGGAAGACCTTGGGTTAGATCAGTATGATTAGGGGGCGAGGTTTTATGATGCTCAGATTGGCAGATGGCATGTAGCGGATCCGCTATCGGGGGAAGGCAGAAGGCTTTCTCCATATAACTATGGAGCAGATAATCCACTTCGGTTTATAGACCAGGATGGGATGCAGAGTGTAGCCTTCCAGGGAGCGGATGCTGTTGAGGTTTTTAAACAATGGCAGCAGATGGGAAAATCTGAAGGGGGCGGGACGATAAAACTGATGGAGATCAAGATCAAGACGGGGATGATGATAAAAAGAAGAAAAAATATCCGCCTCCTCAATATACAATATCGGAATACCATCCTGGCTTTTGGGAACAACTGAGGGACAAAAATAATATTGTTTCAAATTTTTTGTACTCTATGTTCGATGATGTCTATGTCGCAGCCCAAACTTTTCGAAATAGGGATGAAAAGCAGCATTTGGGTAGCGGCTGGGTAACCCCTAATGATGCTGTTGCAGGAATCGCAGGAACAGCTCTAATGTTTTTGCCTTTCGGGCCGGAGGCTGCTAAAGGAGAACGAGTTGTCAAGGTAGGGGTGGTTACTGCTGAGGACGCTGCTAAGGGGGGATTTTCTGTAAACCCTAGCAAATTTGATTACTTCTTTGGGCGTGTTGTAAGTGGCTCAGAACACAACATTGCTAGGTCAGCACAAAATTTAAAAGACTTAACAACTCTTGGGATTAAAAGTGAAAGTCAGTTAATGAATGTCTTTGGACAAGCTCTGGAAAGTGGAACAGTTATATCAACTAAGACTAGTCAATATGGAACAACTGTTATGAGAAGTATTAATATTGGAAATCGGGGAAGTATTAATGTCGGCTTCTTTTACTAAGGCGGAAATATGAGTGCTACACCTTCTGTTTCAACAATGATCCCTAAAATTTTTAAATAAAAATGGAGATAAGTATAAATGAAATATCAGAATCGGAGTTCAAAAAACTAGAGATTCCCGTCTTATTTGAGGATGAATCGATAGATAGAATCTTTGGAGTTATATCAGATGGCAAAAATGAATACAAACTAGGATGGCAAAGTGAAAATATTAAACCAGTAGTAAAGTGGATAAACACAATACTTTGTTCAATAGGTGTAGATCTAGTATTTGTAATATTTGAATTTAATACAGGTAGAATATTATATAAGCTTTCTTTGGATTACTATTTTTACGACACTAGAATATATAATGGAGCTATCTATGTAATTACTCAACTTGAAATCATTAAAATTAGCATTACGGATTTAACAATAGCAGAAACATATTCTTTGCCTGATTACTTTGAAAGTATTGAATTTAAACAAGGAATTCTAATAGTCAGATGTATAGGGAATGAGGTCGTAAATATAGAATGAACACAAAGCCGCTAAGGGGGGAAAAGAATTATTTAAGTTCACAGATACAGCCGCTAAGAATATGAATATGAAGCAGGGCGTATGATACCTATTCAGACTTTAGATGACATAATAAAAGCCCCAATGTCAGTAGTTAAAGACCCTCAGCGTAAAAAGGCACTAATGCATTATTCACAAATGTGGAAGAATGGCAAGCTATACAATGTAGAAGTGTTATACGACAAAGGAGCTAATACAATAATGCACTTTAAATATACCAAAAAGCCATTAGGTTCTTTACCTGCAATAAAGTGATAGTAAGTTATGTTTGAAAAAAATGATAAAAGAAGGTTGTATTGGCTTATTGACCAATATTTTTCGAAACAAATAAATGGTTGGACATTTTGTAATGAATATTACTACTCTTATAGTTTAGAGATTAAAAGCGATGATTTAACAGATATAGAACAGTCTGCATTTTCTGAATTGGATAAAATAAGCAGTAGATATACTGATGTTGAAGAAGATTTAATTAAATATCCAGGCACTTATTACAATGAAGAACAACTAAAACAAAAGATACTCGAAACCAAAGAGAAGTTACAAGAGCAAAGGAGAGTATGAAATAGATTGTGTAAACAGGTTTAAATAAAGATCTTATAGCCGACATCTATCTTCAAAGATAGTCAAAAATGGGAGTGTAAATCTAAGTGTGTCAGGGGTGGGTTCCTTCTGAGGGTAGTTTTGGTATTGGCCGCCAGCGGGTGACCAATACCAAAACTACCCTCAGAATTGCTTAAAACATTTTTACCTCGTCAAACATCACTCCCATTTTTTAGTTGTTCAAATTTATCTCTTTCGAGTTGCAGCAGACCGCCGTAGAGTTCGATGACTTTGTGGGGAGTGGTAATGAAATATAACCAGCGATGCCAATAAAAATATTTCCGGGATTGCCTACAATTATCTAAATTTACCTGAGCGTATTACGGTAACGGGTAACGGTACTGTTAGTTACATTTACGACGCATCTGGTAATAAGTTGCAGAAGAAAAACGTAGATAATTATGCATAACATGAGTTATTCTTTTTTTTTTGCAACGATGATTAAAATGCTAACAATTATTATACTGGTCTCATGGAGCGTAAAGCTTATACTTCATTTTCATTTAGATTTTAAAAGCAGCCGAATAAAAGGGCTCGCCCCAGCGGGTATGCTGCCTTTTTTATTATTTTTTACCATACTTTCAACCTTTAGCTGACAAATATTCAAATGAGGCAAAAATCTGCAATATATTTTATTTAATTGCTGTTGCAAGCACAATATTTTTTTTAATTATTAGAGGTTATTGATATGGCTGGGGAATACCTAAGGATGCAGTAACTGTACTAGCAGGCATTACATTAGAACAGGTCGTCAAAAAGGGACTGTTGCTACTGAAGGGGGAAATGAATTATTCAATTTCGGAAAAGCATCAGCAAAGCATATAACAGAGTAAGAAAGGTTGTTCCTTTTCAAATTTTAGAACAGGCAATTAAAGGTTCAAAAGGAGTTGCTATTCCTCAAGGTTCACGAGCTTTAGTGCATAGCTTAGAAATGATAAAGCCTATAAATTAGATTTGCTCTACAGTAAGGGGACTAATTCAATTTGGCATTTTCATTATAGTCAAATAAAACCGTAGCGAAAATGTACAATAAGATCGATAAACGAAAATTATATTGGCTTATATATTCTCCCAATAGAATCTACTGTTATAACAATTATCCGACGCTGGCATTTATAGAAACATTGAAATTAGAAAAGGTTCAGTATTCAGAACACCGTTCGTTGCATAAACGAGGCCGCTTCGCAAAGTCTGCCGGAAAATAATTGTTAGTAAATCCGTGAAGAGAACATGGAGGCTCTACCCTACCCCAGCTGATAGATCTCTTTTAAGTTCCGGCCCAGACCGTCATAGTCCAATCCATATCCCACTACAAATTTATTGGGGATAGAAAAGCATAGGTAATTAATATCAATCGGGTGTGTTTTTGCTTCCGGCTTGGTCAGCAAGGCGGCTAGTTTGATTGACGCAGGACCTTGGTGTTCTAATTGTGGCAGAAAACTGCTAAGTGTTTTGCCGGTGTCTACAATATCCTCAATAATGACTACGTGGCGGCCATTGATGTCTGCATCCAGACCGATGGCGGTCAGGACTTTTCCGGTTGATTTGGTGCCGGAGTAAGAGGCCAGTTTAATGAAAGAAATCTCGGCCTCAATCGTCAGTTCCTTAAACAGATCGCTGGCAAACATAAAGGCGCCATTCAGGATGGCAATAAACAGTGGCTTTTTATCTGCATAGTCCCGGGAGATGATGGTGGCCATTTCCTTTATTTTCTCCTTAATTTCTGTCTCAGATAAGTAAGGAACAAAGTTTTTTCCGTGGATTTGTACTGATTGGTCTGCCATATGCTTATTTAAGGAATTGAAAGGATGTATTGTACTTTATTAAATAATGTAATAAATTGAACTAAGCCTGTAAATCTTCTTTGGATAATTTACGTGGAATAGATTAATTGGAAAAAGTTTTCTGGAATACCTTTTCTTTCGGATTACCGGGACTTTTTGAGTCTTTTTATTTTGATAAGGTTTTAGGTGCCTCGTTGCTTTTTTCCCTTAAATAGACCTTTTGACCTGCGGCGAGCGGGGTTTCCGCGGCTACTTTATTATAACCGACCAGGCTTTTTAACGCAACGCCCTGTTCAGCCGCAATTTCCTTGAGGGTCTGGCCATACTTACTGTTTACATATTCTTTCTCCCCTTTTTTAGGCCTTTTTTCCAGGTATATCAATTGCCCGGGTGAAACGACGGCTGTTGGGCCTAAGTCATTTAATGTAAGTAGTTTATGGAAGTTTATATTATTTTTTGAAGCGAGCGCCATAAGAGACATTCCTTTAGGGGCGTATATTACCTTGGAATGATTGATGGAAAACGGAGCTACCGGGTAGCTGGGCCCCTGTACCATGGTCTGGGCTACCCGCATGGCGGGTGCACTGGAGCGGTTGGTTGTTGCAAATGAGGTGTTGTCATTTAGGGCGGCCAGACTATTATTGTTACCCGGCTTCTGGTCTTCGTCTTGCTGGTTAGCTCTGTTACCAGTTGGAGAAGCGGGCCGGCCTTGTTGAGCCTGATTGTTATTGAAGGCTATTCTGCTGTTTTCATCCTGATAAGGCTGTTCCCCGTTTTTTAATTTGGTGATGGCTAGATCCGTATAGCTCTCCAGATTATACGTTTCAATGAGTTTAATCAGGTTTTGCGGGTAATCTCTTTCTGTGGCATAGCCATCTTTTTTAAGGCCATAAGCCCACGCTTTATAATCTGTTGGATTCAGTTCAAACAGATCCGTATAATAAGGCCGGTTTTTTAAAAAGTCAGAGTGATCCTTATAGGAGTCCTCTACACTGTTATAGACCCTAAAGCACTCCCCTTTCTTGTCATCATCGTGGTAGGTTTTAGCACCAGTCCACTCGGTCTTGCATTTAATGCCAAAATGGTTATTGGAACTTTTAGCAAGCGTGCTTTGTCCACAGCCGGATTCCAGGATGCCTTGGGCCAGGGTAATGGAGGCAGGCACACCGGTTCGCATCATCTCAGAGACGGCCAGCGCCTGATATTGTTGTATATAGGCTTCTACCTGGGGGCTTCGGGTCTGCGCTTTTACGGCGTTAAAGGCCAGAGTGCCTAATGTCATTGAGAGTAGCAGGGCATACTTTCTCATGGTTGTATTTTGTTTAAGCTTCGACTTTTTTAATCATTAATAATCCGTCACGGATAGAGAGCAGTACTTGCTCGGTTCTGGGGTCCTTAGCTACGTGTTCATTAAATGCCTGAATAGCTTTGGCGCTTTTGCCTTTGACGGGTTCCTCAAATATCTGCCCGTGGAACAGGACATTGTCTGCCAGGATAATCCCGTTAGGATTTAATCTTGTCAGTACCAATTCATAATAATCAATATAACCGGTCTTATCGGCATCGATAAAAACCAAGTCCCACTGGCAATCTAGTGTAGGAATAATCTCCAGGGCATTTCCCTGATGCAAATATATTTTATTTTTATAATTACTTTGGTCAAAATAAGACTGGGCCAGCTTGGCATCTGCTTCTCTTAGCTCTAAGGTATGTAGTTCACCATGCTCCTGCAGACCTTCTGCCAGACAAAGTGCACTGTAACCGGTAAAAGTGCCGATCTCCAGAATATATTTGGGCTTTTGCATTTGACTCAGAAAAGAAAGAACCCTGCCCTGAACATGACCGCTGAGCATATGAGGTTGGTCATGGCTGGCATAGGTATCCTGTTCTATTTGCTGTAATAATGCATCTGGATGGCTGGTCATCAGATCCGTAAACCCTTCCACTTTTGGGTCAATCAGGTCCATGATATCTGGATTTAAGTTGCTGATTAGTAAATGTTTGTCATAAACATCTACCTGTATTTTTACTTTGTACTATAATACATGGCATTTCTCTGAATCGGATATGCCATTGAATTTACACAGGTAAAGGTACAATAATTCTATGGGAATCAGTTTTTTGTAGTACTTTTTTGAAGCTATTTTAAGCGGCGGGAATTTTATGGGTATCCATACCGGCTGACTCCCAGTCCTTGGTTTTGGAAGGAGTGGAAAACAGCCATAATCCCAGCCAGGTTAAAGCACCATTTATGACAATCAGCTCCAGTCCGATTCTGAACTCCCCGAATAATTGCGCTTGGTTATAATCAATCAGCATGCAGATGATGGGAGCCGCAAAACAGATATATGGTACAAATTTGTCTTTCACTTTCCGCCTGGTGAAAATACCGAATGCAAACAGCCCCAGTAAAGGCCCATAGGTATAGGTGGCCATTTTCAGGATAATGCCGATCATGGAATTATCATTGATCACTTTAAATACCAACACTAATATCAGAAAACTGAAAGCGACCCATAAATGCACTTTCTTACGGATAGACTGTTGTTTTTTTGTGTCCCATTTATCTTGACGCTTCATGCCCATGATGTCAATGCAGATAGAGGAAGTCAGCGCTGTCATGGCCCCGTCTGCACTGGGAAACAGGGCAGATATCAGGGCTATTAAAAAGATAATGCCAATGGAGGTCGGCATATGTTCCAGGGCAATGGTTGGGAACAGCAGATCGCCGGAGGCGGTCAGGTTTTCCCTTGCGCCATATAAATGGATGAGTCCGCCCATATATAGAAACAGGGTGATAACAATTAAAATGATGACAGAAAGCGTGACCATGTTTTTTTGCGAGTCTTTTAAATTGCTGACAGAAATACTTTTTTGCATCATCTCCTGATCGATGCCTGTCATCGTAATGGTAATAAAGGCCCCGGCCACTATTTGTTTGATAAAGTAATTTTTATCATTAAAATCCAGGCCAAATACCCTGGACAGGCCTTTTTCATGCATGGCCGTCAGACTGGCGCCTACACTCATGTCCATATGATAGAGCATATAAATACTGCAGATGATCAGTCCCGCCAGCATGCAGGTTGTCTGCAGGGTATCTGTCCAGACAATGGTTTTTACCCCGCCTTCATAGGTATACAAAATGATCATTACCAGAATGACTACGGTGGTCAGCCAAAACGGAACGCCTAATCTGTCTAAAATAATGGTTTGCAGGATGATGACGACTAAATAAAGCCTGGCGGTAGCCCCTACCCATCTGGAAACAATGAAAAATAAAGATCCCGTCTTATAGGAAGCCATTCCCATCCTGGTTTGTAAGTAACCATAGATAGAGGTCAGTTTCAGGCGGTAATATAAAGGAAGTAGGATAAAGGCAATGGCTATATAGCCGATAGCGTAACCCAGGGTTATCTGCAGATAACCAAAACTGTCATGGCCTACAGCACCCGGAACGCTGACAAAGGTGACCCCGCTTAAAGAGGTGCCAATCATTCCAAAGGCCACCAGCATCCAGTTACTGCTTCTGTTTCCGATGAAAAATGAGTCATTATTGCTGCCCTTGGAGGTCTTCCAGGAGACAAAAAGCAGTAAAAGAAAATAGGCGAAAACAATGGTCAGTAATAAAGATGCAGACATAGCTTTATATATTGAATAATATCATTTAATGTAACAAATATAGCTTTCTCTATTTAAAATCGGGATAGTATGGGGGATTGATTTAATTTTGCGGTATGGATTATACCATTCAAAGCAAAAAATTTGAACAGCTGAGCCTGATGGAACTGTACCGGATTTTACAGCTCCGAAACCAGGTATTCTATGTGGAACAACGCTGTGATGATCTGGATCTGGATGATAAGGATCAGCAGAGTTGGCATCTGACCATTTATGATGGGGATATCCTGGTGGGGTATGCCAGGCTGCTGCCTCCCGGTCTCAGCTATCCTGAAATGTCTATTGGCCGGGTGGCCGTTTCAGCAAGCTACCGTGGTCATCAGATAGGCCGATTACTAATGGAAAAGGCCATTGAACAGCTCGAAGTCTCTTTTGGGAAAGGACCTATCAAGATCAGCGGCCAGCGTTATTTAGAAAAGTTTTATGCATCTTTAGGCTTTGAGACCATCAGTGAGGTGTATCTGGAAGCGGGCATCGAGCATTTGAAAATGCTGCGGCCAGCCTTTTGATCCGGCTCCGGATAATTAGGTCGTTATTGGTCAGTATAGGATTTTAGTTTATTTGCTATTGAATTTCAATTAGATATTGAAATTCAGGTGGTTCCTGGCCCTTATTTATTATTATTTAGATTAATTTTTGGATGAAGCAGTTTAATGTTCCCAGTATATATAGAAGTGATTTAATCAGCGCGATTAAAAACAAAAGAAGGCTTCAGGATAAATTGAAAAAAGATTTCAGCCCGACTTTACTGGATTTTGGGACGGTACAGATTTTTTTAGCCCGTCATTTTGGTTTTTGTTACGGTGTGGAAAATGCCATAGAAATTGCTTTTAATATTATTGAAGCCCACCCCGATCGTCAGATATATCTGCTCAGTGAAATGATTCATAATCCGCAGGTAAATGCAGATCTGGCCCAAAGAGGCGTAAAATTCCTGCAGGATACCTATGGCAGGCAACTGATCGGCTTTGATCAGATCACCGCTGAAGATATCGTGGTTATCCCGGCCTTCGGAACGACACTGGAAGTGGAAGCATTACTACACAGCAAAGGGATTCAGACAGAAAAGTATAATACGACCTGTCCTTTTGTGGAGAAGGTCTGGAACAGGAGTGAACAGATTGCCAGAAAAGGTTATAGCATTGTGGTACATGGCAAACCCCGTCATGAAGAAACCAGGGCTACTTTCTCTCATGCCTCCGCTAAAACGCCTACGGTTATTGTCAATGATATGCATGAAGCAACTTTGCTGGCAGAATTTATCAGAGGTCAGCGTCCCAGTTCGCAGTTCTATGAACTGTTTAAAGGCAAATATTCTGAGGGTTTTGATGTAAATAAGGATTTAATGAGTCTGGGCGTCGTCAATCAGACTACGCAGCTGGCCAGTGAAACGCAGGCGATTTCAGATTTCCTGAAAAAAACAATAAAAGAGCATTATCAGTTAGATGACACCAATCTGGCAGATCATTTTGCGGACACGCGCGATACGTTGTGTTATGCTACCAATGATAACCAGTCCGCGGTTAGCGGTATGCTGGATACGGATGCGGACTTTGCCATTGTGGTTGGCGGCTATAATAGCAGCAATACGTCCCATCTGGTGGAGCTTTGTGCAGAAAAGCTTCCGACTTATTTTATCAATCATGCTTCCCGCATTCTTTCCGCCAGGGAAATTGAGACCTGTGACTGGAAAACGAAACAAATCAGCCGGGTGGCTGATTTTATGGGTGATAAAAGGCCTGCCAAAATCCTCATTACCAGTGGTGCCAGTTGTCCGGATTCCATTGTTCAGGAAGTGATTTACAGATTATTGGATTTGTTCAATTGCAAGGATAAGATTCATCAGGTAGCTGCCCAGTTTGGCTGAGCGGACCAGCGCTGTCTTATTGGTTAATAACGGGTTGCAGGTTGTTATTGAAATAAGGCTGGTCTTAGGTTGCATGCAGCCGGAAAAATCAGACTTCTTTATTAAAGTGCCTGATAATCAGATTGTTTGGATGAACTGATTTATGCACAATGGTTTATAAATATTAATCAATGGTATAACATTTATTGTTACCTTTGCGCCGATTTAAATGGAAACCTACTGGGTAGACCTTAATTTAGAGAGAATTATAGTAAGTTATTTAAAATATTTCATAGCTGACATGAGTGCTAACTAATGGTAGTATTTTGTGTGAATTATGGTGGAATTCTTGCAATGACGTGACTTTGGAGCCTCTACCTGGCATTACAGTTGCGTTAGTTTTCGGCAAGATGACGAAAAATGGCGATGAAAATTTTAAACTATTGGGTAACTTTAAAGAATACTTTCTATTTTTACGCATTATTTGAATGTTATCTTTTTATCCCATATAAATTATATGGATATATAAAGGACAGACTTTAGATAATCCTAAAGATTATGAAAGGAAATCTTAAATTTGAATAGGAAAAGCTGTTATTGTTCATCGCTTATTCAAATGAAAGCACATTATTCAAATTGTTCAACAACCGGAATTATTATTAATAAGATTGGTCACGGATGCAGAAAAAATTAAAATCAAAAATTGAGGCATTTAAAGATGCCACAATTATTAAAGAGAAGGGCCTTTATCCATATTTTAGATCCATTGAATCCGGTCAGGATACGATGGTGTATATAGAAGGTAAACCTGTGCTGATGTTTGGTTCAAACTCCTATTTGGGACTGACCAATCATCCTAGAATTAAAGTGGCAGCACAAAAGGCAGTAGAAAAGTATGGTTCAGGATGTGCCGGTTCCAGGTTTTTAAATGGAACCCTGGATATTCATATCGAACTGGAAAAAAGACTGGCGGCCTTTGTGGGTAAGGAAGACGCTTTATTATTCTCTACCGGATTTCAGGTAAATCTGGGGGTTCTTTCTGCTATAGGTGGTAGGAACGATTATTTACTGCTGGATGAGTATGACCATGCTTCCATCATTGATGGTGCGAGACTCTCCTTTTCCAAGGTATTAAAATATCGGCACAATGATATGGATGACCTGGAGCAGAAACTCAGAATTCTTCCAGAGGATGCCTTAAAAGTAATCGCAGTGGATGGTATCTTTTCCATGGAAGGTGATATCGTTAATTTACCGGAAATTGTAAAGCTCGCCGATAAATACGGCGTTAATATATATGTCGATGATGCCCATAGCCTGGGTGTTATCGGAGAAAAGGGTGCCGGAACGGCTTCCCATTTTGGCTTAACCAATGAAGTGGATCTGATCATGGGTACATTCAGTAAGTCATTGGCCTCTTTAGGTGGCTTTGTTGCCAGCGATGCAGAAACCATTGATTACCTGAAACACCGCGCCCGCTCACTGCTCTTTAGTGCTTCCATGACTCCTTCTGCAGCTGCCAGTGTGATGGCGGCGCTCGATATTATAGAAACAGAACCAGAGCATATGGAACGTCTATGGGCAAATACCAATTATGCGCAAAAATTATTATTGGATGCAGGATTTAATCTGGGACGTACGCAGAGTCCGATCCTGCCCATTTATATCAGAGATTCTGATAAAACGTTTCTGCTGACCAAAATGTTATTGGAACAAGGAGTCTTTGTCAATCCGGTGGTGGCCCCTGCGGTGCCTTCTGAGGAGTCTTTGATTCGTTTTTCATTAATGGCAACCCATACTTTTGATCAGATCAAGGAAGCCGTTGAGAAAATCTCGAATATTGCAAAACAGATTGGTGTAGAGCTGAGCGCGCATGAGGGGATGAAAGTATCCAAGAAAATAGTCTGACCTGAAAAACGCTATTTCAGCACGCTTTAACCAAATCAAAAAATGAAAAAAATAGTACTTGTCTCTTCTAAAAAGGAGTTGAAGGCTTTTGTTGATTTTCCACATGACCTGTATAAAAACGATCCGACCTATGTACCGGAGCTTTTTATCGCCCAAAAGGACTTATTATCGCCCTCAAAGCATCCTTTTCATGAAAATGGACAAATCCAGCTCTATCTGTGTTATGACCAGGACAAGATTGTTGGCAGAATCGCCGGTATTTTAAATGATAACCACAATAGCTTTAATCAGGCAAATGATGGTTTTTTCGGTTTTTTTGATTGTGTGAATAACCAGGAAGTTGCCGACCTGTTATTAGATACGGTTGAAAAATGGTTAAAGGAAAAAGGAGTTACCGGACAGGTTATCGGTCCCATGAACCCTTCAACCAATGAGACTTGTGGTATGTTGGTGGATGGCTTCTCCACTCCTCCTATGGTGATGATGACGCATAATGCCTCTTATTATCCGGCATTAGTGGAAGCGCATGGTTATAAAAAGCAAACAGATATTCTGGCTTATTTATATAATCTGGATCATTACAACGATGCGCGTGTCAGAAGGCTCCATGAACTCACGCAGAAAAAGTTAGACAACCGAAAAATAGTGATCCGCAAAATCAATATGAAGGATTTCAAAAATGAGGCGGATAAAATTAAAAAAGTATATAATTCGGCCTGGGACAAAAACCTGGGGTTTTATCCCATGACGGATAAAGAGTTTAATTATACAGCCAAGGATCTTAAAATGATCCTGGATCCCGATTTTTGTATTGTCGCGGAGCATGAAGGAGAAATCGTAGGCTTTGCACTGGCCTTACCTAATATCAATGAAGTGCTCCGCAAGATAAAAAGAGGCCGGCTGTTTCCAACCGGAATCTTTAAACTGCTGGCCGGTAAAAGTAAAGTGACCAGCATGCGTATTATCATGTTGGGGGTCATTGAAGGTTACCGCAAGATCGGAGTAGAGATGGCCTTTTATACTTCTATTATTGATGAAGTAGTAAAAAGAAAAAGGATTAAACAAGTGGAGGCTTCCTGGGTATTGGAAGATAATATTCTGATGAATAAAGCGATTCAGGATATCGGAGGGGTACCTTATAAAAGGTATAGAATTTACGATAAAGAAATATGATAGAAAAAAAACTATTGATTACGGGAGCCAATGGATTTGTAGGCTCACATCTTGCTAAGTTGGCCCTGGACAATGGTTATAAGGTATTTGCTGCAGTCAGAAAGACCAGTGACCTTTCGGCTCTGGAAGGACTAGCTGTTACACTGGTATATCCGGATTACCGAAATATAAACAGCATCACGGCACTGCTAGATCAGGCCGGCATCACGCATATTGCGCATGTGGCCGGTAAGACCAAGGGCCGGAACTTAGATGAATATATGGAGGCGAATGCCACCGTTACAGTGAGTCTGGCACGGGCAGCACTGGAGTGCAGACAGGTCGTGGAAAAATTTGTTTTTGTCAGCTCCATGGCCGTTATGGGGCCGGCCCCGTTTGGCAAAGAACTGACGGAGCTGGATGCGCCTCAGCCGGTTACCCTGTACGGAAAGAGTAAATGGCAGGCGGAACAGTATTTGGCAGACTATGGCAGTTTGCCATTAATAACACTTAGACCTACCGCAGTCTACGGTCCCAGAGATAAGGATATGAGGCTCGTTATCGATATGGTGGCCAAAGGATGGGAACTCTATCTGGGAAAGGGACCGCAGCAACTTAGTTTTATCTATGTCAAAGATCTCTGCCAGGCGATCTTACTGGCGTTGGCCAGTAAGTCTAACCAGCAGACTTATATACTTAGTGACGGCGTGAATTACAGCCGATATGATTTTGCAAATCAGGCAAAAAAGGTATTAAAACGTAAAACCCTTAAGTTGCACTTGCCGGTAGGCGTAATATCTTTTGCTCTGGGGGTTCTGGAAAAAGTATGGCCATCCAGGACATCCATCCTGAACAGGGATAAATTAAAGGAACTGACCGGCAATTGGGCCTGCAGTATCCAAAAGGCCAGAAAGGAACTGGGCTACTCGCCTGTATATCCTTTATCCACAGGCATGGAAAAGACCATTGCCTGGAACCAGGCCCCTGAAAAGGCTCATTAAAAACGCGACGTTTTTTTGTAAGTTTTAGATCATTGTTTAAACAATGTCTTAAAATTTACAAAAAGTCTAATTTAAACGTTTGTTTGTTTTAAACAATTGTTTAATTTTGCAGCGAACTTTTAATGACATGCGGATCTGGAAAGTTTTGGTTTGGTAATTTTTACTAATATAACACATAAAATAGTACTCAATGAAACAAAAAGTTCAACCCGCTGAGGGGAAGTTGGGAATACTCATTCCTGGTTTAGGCGCAGTTGCCACTACATTAATTGCCGGCGTTATTGCCAGCAGAAGAGGCCTGGCTGAGCCGGTGGGTTCCCTGACACAAACTGGTCATATCCGTATTGGAAAAAGAACTGATAATAACTACCCGAAAATAAAGGATTTTGTTCCGGTTGCAAAACTGGAAGATATCGTATTTGGTGGCTGGGATGTATACGAAGATAATGTATATCAGGCAGCCAGCATTGCTAAGGTACTTGATCAGCATTTACTGGATTCTATCAAAGACGAGCTGGAACAAATCGCTCCAATGAAAGCTGTTTTTGATAAAAGTTATGTAGAAAACCTGGACGGACATCATGTTAAAACCGGTGAATCAAAATGGGATCTTGCACAGCAGACCATCAAAGATATTCAGGATTTTAAAGAAAAAAATGGCCTGAACCGTATCGTTGTTATTTGGTGTGGCTCTACAGAAAAATACTTTGAGGCCTCTGAAATTCATGAAACCGTAGAAGCCTTCGAAGCGGCTTTAAAGGCAAATGATGACAGAATTGCGCCAAGTATGATCTACGCATATGCTGCACTCGTACAGGGTATTCCATATGTAAATGGCGCACCTAATCTGACAGTTGATACCCGTGCTTTGGTGCAGTTATCTAAAGATACCAATACGCCGATTGCCGGTAAAGACTTTAAAACAGGTCAGACTTTAATGAAGACCATCCTGGCTCCCGGTCTGGAAGCACGCTCTTTAGGCGTCAGAGGTTGGTTCTCCACTAACATCCTGGGTAACAGGGACGGGCTGGTACTGGACAGACCGGAAAACTTTAAAACCAAGGAAGTATCTAAACTGGGTGTATTAGAAGATATTCTGCGCCCGGATCTGCATCCTGAGTTATATGGTGATCTGTACCACAAAATCCGTATTAACTACTACCCTCCTCATGGTGATAACAAAGAAAGCTGGGATAATATCGACATCTTTGGCTGGTTAGGTTATCCTATGCAGATTAAGATTAATTTCTTATGCCGTGATTCCATCCTGGCAGCACCGGTCGCTCTGGATTTAGCATTATTTGCGGATCTGGCCAAACGTGCCGGCATGAAAGGCATTCAGGAATGGTTATCCTTCTATCTGAAATCTCCTCAGACCAAAGAAGGGCTTCGTCCTGAAAATGACATCTTCAAGCAATTGATCAAATTGCAAAACACGCTCCGCTATATGATGGGTGAAGAATTAATCACGCACCTGGGGCTGGATTATTATGAAGAAGATGAAGCCTAGTATTTAATCAATACTTGCGCTGAAACAAGGTAACAAAATGCATATGCCTTTAGGATTTCAAAATTCCTGATAGCATAGGTTTTTATAAGATAATTAAAAACAGTTGGACAGATCCGCCATCTGTTCAGCAAAGGGAATGGAGCCCTGCGCTGAAAATAACCTGGATGGCGGATTACCTTGTTTTTAAGAAGCTGTTTTGGACAGGAGTCGACTCGTATCTTTTTGACCCTTAATTATATTCGGGATCAGTATGATACACTTGATCTAAAAAGGGATTAGATTCATTTTATGGCAAGGGTTACATATCATGGCGTAAAATGAGGTAGGGCATTTGAGTAGTTTTTAATTGAAGAAAAAATCTTACTGAATTATCTGCCAGGATGATGCAGGTATGCGGCAGATAAAATATCCGGCGTTTGCAAGTAATAGGAAGCGCCGTTTAATAAAAGTAGTAAATTGGTATAATAGGTTGATAGTCTGTACTTAGGGCGGTTTAAAGAATTATTGGTTTTGAAAATAATCCAGCTCTTCCCCAATTTCTAGGTACGGTTCTTGAAAAATTATTTTACACCAGGTGATGACCGGGCAAATCAGTTGAGGATGACTCACGGATCAGGCAAGGGTGTTAAACATCACTACAACGTTAGAAGCAAAAACAAATGTCTTTTAAGATCAACATAGAAAGAAAACTTCTGTTATTTATCGTGCTGCTGGTTTTTGGCGGCGCAGTTCTGGCACAAAATCCCAGCGGATCCATTGTGATTAAAGGTGTCGTTACCGATGCGGCTGGCGGTGCTCCGATTGCTAATGTGAGTGTCTTTTTCAGTGGTTCTGCAGGCGTACTGACAGATTCCACCGGACACTATAGTTTGTTTGCCTCCAGACGATTTGTGAAGGACAATCACCTGAAATTTGTTTATGTCGGATATAAAACCGGCTCAGTAGACGTTAATTTTGATGTGCCTGAACAAAACGTGGATATGCAGCTGGAAGAAAGCGGCCACGCTTTGGCAGATGTCATTGTGAAAAATCACCGGGAAAAATACCGGAACAGAGATAATCCGGCAGTCGCCCTTATTAAACAGGTCATAGCACATAAGGACGAGAACCGTATGAATGCTTATAATACGGCTTCTTATAAACAATATGAGAAGATGTCCGTCTCTGTCAGTAATTTCTCAGAAAAGATTAAAAGCAAAAAAGCTTTAAAAAAATACCAGTTTTTATTAAATAATGTAGATACCACCAAGGTAAAGGGCCAGAGCCTGTTGCCTATTTATCTGGAAGAAACCAGCTCTGATAATTATTATCGCAATCATCCAAAGGATGAAAAAAAGATCATTACCGGTGCCAGAAAAGTGGATTTTGGTGAATTTATAGATACCAAAGGGGTGACTAAATATCTGGGGAGTCTGTATGCTGCCATTGATATTTATGATAATAATATAACCTTATTGTCCAATCAGTTTTTAAGCCCCATTGCGGGTTCGGCTCCGACTTTTTATAAATTTTATATCCGGGATACCGTGGAGCGAGATGGTATTAAAATTGTACACCTGGCCTTCTCTCCCAGAAATCCGCAGGATATGTTATTCAGGGGAAATCTGGATATCACCCTGGACGGTCATTACGCTGTACAAAGAGCCAGACTGTTCTCCCCTATTGGCATTAATGTGAACTTTTTAAGATCCATGAATATCTCTTTGGATTTTGTCAAAGCAGACAATGGCCGTTATCTGTTGACCAAAAGCGATATGATGGCTGATTTTGGTATTTCTAAAAAGGGAATGGGCCTGTACGGGGAAAGAGTCATCTCATTTACGGATTTTAAAACAGATATGCCACTGGCAGATTCTGTATTCAATGGCGGACAGATTGTGGAAGCAGACTCTGCGGCTCACAGGGATCAGCAGTTCTGGGCGGAAAACCGACTGGATACTTTAAGTACCGCAGAATCCAAAACCTATATGAACATTGACTCTTTAAAGAATATGAAATCCTTTAAAAGGACAATGGACTGGATTACTTTCCTGTTTGCCGGTTATAAACAGGTGGGACCTGCTGAAATTGGACCGGCCAATACATTTTACAGCTTTAATCCGGTAGAAGGGTTCAGACTGCGCCTAGGCGGCCGTACCACTACCCGGCTGAGCGACAGATTGTTTTTTGAAGGGTATGGCGCTTACGGGTTTAAGGATCAAAAATTTAAATATTTCGGGAGTGCCACTTATTCGTTGAACAATAAGTCTATTTATAAATTTCCGCAGCATTACGTTCGGGTAAGCTATCAGCATGATACAAAAATCCCCGGTCAGGATTTACAATTTGTGCAGGAGGATAACTTCTTCTTATCCTTTAAAAGAGGCAATAATGATAAATGGCTTTATAACGACTATTTTAATATTAATTATAAAAAGGAATTTGAGAATCATTTTTCCTATGATTTTAATGTACGCTACTGGAAACAACAGCCGGCAGGAACACTGGACTTTAATTACGCAACCAGTCAGCCGGGACTTTTAAAATCAGTCGATCAGGTAAAAACAGGGGAAGTAGGTGTAACCCTTCGATATGCACCGGGAGAAGTGTATTATCAGACCAAATTATATAGAATCCCTCTGATCAATAAATACCCGATTTTTCAGTTCAGGTATACGGCAGGTATTAAAGGGCTGTTTGGGGGAGAATATAACTATAACAATCTGGAAGCGAATATCTTCAAACGGTTTTATCTGTCTCAGCTAGGGTTTACGGATGTAACCGTGGATGCCGGTTATATTTCCGGAAAAGTGCCCTATCCGCTCTTATCGCTGCCCAGGGCCAATCAGACCTATGCCTATCAGCTGAATTCTTATAACCTGATGAACTTTTTAGAATTTGCCAGCGACCATTATGTTTCTCTGATGGCAGATCACTATTTTAACGGGTTCTTTTTCAATAAGATACCTCTCATCAGACGGTTAAAATGGCGCGAAGTAATTGAAGGGAAAGCCTTATTTGGCGGGCTGAGGGACGAGAATAACCCCATGGTGAATAACGACCAGATGCGCTTTCCTTATACCAATGGTATGATGAGTACATTTGCGCTTCAAAATGAGCCTTATCTGGAAGCGGGGTTTGGTATTACCAATATCTTTAAAATTTTAAGGGTGGATTATGTCCGCCGGTTTACTTATCTGGAACATAGTGATATTGCCAAATGGGGTATCCGGGTCCGGGTTAAATTTGATTTTTAATAATTTATAGTGCAGATAAAGCAAGCAGTTGGACTCCGTCAATCTTTCAACAGGGCGGCAGGCAACTTAAACAGAGGTGAAACAGTAATGGAAGGGACCGTACTTAGTGACATAAACTACAGCAGTGGCAGATCTTGTTTGCGCAGTAATATTTTAAGTTATAAAAGGTTGATCCATTGTATTTTATTGGTAGTTTGCGGTATGTTTGCCTTCAGCAGTGACTTGGATGCTCAGGCTACAATTTCCAGAGAAGGGATCAGCTATCCTATTCCGCCCAGTACCACCAACCGGATGTTCTTTTTACAAAGAACACCCAATACCAATACCATTGCCTGCGACCTGAATATGGGAAGTAACGGCCAGGTGAATGCCAAAAACCCGCTGACCACTTATTGGTTACGTTATGGGGACTCGCCCAAAGGCGAAAAAAAAGAACTGAACTTTGTACAGCGGCACTTTGCCTATGGTCTGAATATTAAACAGCGTGGCGACGGAAAATATGAGTTCTGGTTTGTATCCTATAAAAAGTACCATATGTACCTTTTACAGACCAAGGATGGAAAATGGCGGGTCTATGGAAAAATAAATGATAAACTCACGGTGCTTGGTAGTATCTTTATTTATATAAATGGAGGCTCTTTCTGGAACCCGCATGTTGATTATGTGGAACTCAGGGGCAAGGATCTCTCCAGTGGCAAGGAAGAGGTGGAAAGGCTGACAGACGTTAAAAAAGACCCCGATGAGGGGCATGACAAAGAAGGCTAGAGAAAATTGATTAAATTTGTAACAGCGAATTAAATTATAGGGTTATGGCAAAGAATTTCGTTTCAAACTCAACGGAGTCCATAAGGATGTTCAAGAGTAGTTTTTTAGAGCGTTTATCCAAGGTGCATTTCACCGTACCATTGTTTATTTTTATCCCTGCAATTGCCGTTTTTATTTATAGGGCTTTTGCAGTATATCAGGTTAGTTTTTTGTATTTTCTGGGGTATTTCGCCCTGGGTATATTTATATGGACCCTGACGGAATATGTCCTGCACCGGTTTATTTTCCATTTTCATCCCAGCTCTAGCTGGGGCAAGAGAATTCATTTTATATTCCATGGCGTGCATCACGATTATCCAAGGGATAAAAAAAGATTGGTCATGCCGCCTTCCGTGAGCATACCACTGGCGCTGTTGTTTTATTTCTTATTTTATCTGATCTTACCGGAAGGAGGTGCGCTTAGCAGCTTTTTTGCGGCATTCTTATTAGGCTACCTGGCCTATGATATGATGCATTATGCCATGCACCATTATAATTTTAAGAGCTCTTTTATGAAAAAGATCAAGCAGCATCACATGCTGCATCATTATCAGGATGAGCATAAAGGGTTTGGCGTGAGCAGCTCTTTATGGGATAAGATATTTATCTCGGGTTTTCCCAAGAAAAAAGACAAGGCAGTTACAGAATAATAAGGAGGTAAAAGGCTTTACAACCAGAAAGGCGTAGTGGAAAATATCTTTTCAGCTACGCCTTTCTGGTTTTTTATTTTTTAAATACAAAGTATTTAAGCAACGGGAAATTCCAGCCAAACCGGACAATCAGTCCTGTCCCCAACCGGCCTACAAATTTGTTCAGTCCCAGTTTATCCACAAAAGCATAGGTGCCGTAAGTGTTCAGGATTAAAGAACCAACCCATACGACCAGATAGCGCGCCACCTGATGACTTTTTTTCTGTTCGAAGCTTTTAAAGGCAAAATTACGGTTCATTAAAAAGTTGATGACTCCGCCACAGATCACTCCGGCACTGGTTGATACCACGATATTTAAATGGAAAACCACGGAACAAAGCGTAAATACCCCAAGATCCACGATGGTGGAACTCAGTGAGGACAGTTCTGATTTCAGGAACTGCATCACGGATACTTTTTTCTGTTCGTTGAGCTGTAATATTTTTTTTGCCATCCTATTGGAAAATATTTTGCGTGATTGGTAAGACTACTTTTGCCTTCTTTTAAACGGGATGCTTATAGCGCCAGAAGTGTTTCCAGTTGCCCTAAGGCCGTTATCGGTGTAACCTGGCAGCGGGCTGCCTGTTGTTTCGCTTCAGGGCTGATGATGGCCGGGTAGACACTTCCAGGGGTATCCTCCCACCCTTTGCCGATTATCCAGATCCCCTGACAGCCGATTTGTGTGGCCGGAGTCATGTCTTTGGTCAGAGAGTCTCCAATGGCTACGGTGGCACTTGGAGCTAAGCCCAGGCTCTGTGCACCTAATTGCCAGATTTTCGGATCTGGTTTTTTAACGCCTACAACAGCCGATTCTGTTACGGTCTCAAACAGATCTCTGATACCAAAATCTTGTAGGACCGTGCCCAGGTTACCATAGAAATTGGAGACCATGGCGATCCTGTATTTTTGCCTGAGCAATTTTAAAATGCCGGCATGCTGCTGGCAGTTGTCTAATGCCTGCTGATAAGCCTCATCTGCTATGAATTTCTGGTCGCGGATGGTACAGGCTATTGCCTGCTGCTTTAAAAAGTCCGCCTGGATGGCCAGTTTTTTTTCCAGCAGGTCTAAAAAGGTATCGTCTTGTTGAATGATTTTTTCCTTAGCCAGACTCCTTTCCCCGTGCGCAAAAGCTTTTTGATACAGCGCCGGATCTAAGCCGGGATGGCGCTGTTCCCATAGCGGATAGAGAACATGTACCCAGTGCAGGCCGCCGGTGTCAATCGTGCCTCCGAAATCAAATAATAATGCCTGTATGTTGTTCGTGTCCAGCATGGGCGGTTAGACGTTTAATAGATTAGGATCCTCAGGAGGCCCTGGCAGGGCTCAGTGCTTTTTTTGAATAGCTTTCCTGTCGGTTAATCAGGTACAGCATAATGGGATTTAAAATCAGGATATCAAAAACAAAATAAAGCCATGGCTGATCCATAAAAAGCCAGATAAATAAAAAGATCACCCGTGTATTGAACTGAATAATATTGGTATATTTCATTAAAGGCCGGTTGGCTTTTAAGAAACCTGCCCTGAGCTCCGGCGTCATAAACCCCGGATCTGTTCTGAGTTTAATAAGGAATTTCTGGAGCCATGGTGAAGTGCTCTCCTGTATTTTCGTATAGTTGTGATAGGTTTTCATGGCAAAGCGTTTAATGCCGGTAAATTCATTAATCTGCTTTTCAACATCCTTACTGTTATCAAATTCACTGCCCGTATCCCCTTTTAGGAAAAACAGATACAGGTTCCGGTAATAATCAGCCATGGCCGACTGGATGACATGTGACAATCCGGAGACAACAGCCAGTACCCAAACCCAGGGGGACCAACCTGCATGCATTAATCTAAGCGATAAAGCAATCGCGATTGCTCCGAACCAGAAATCTCCCGCGATACCGTCAAGGATTCTTCCAAATCGGCTTTTATTGTTGGTCAGCCTTGCCAGCTGACCGTCTGCGCTGTCCAAAGAATTGGCAAAGATCAACAGCAACATGCCGACTATATTTATCCAGATATTATCCCAGTAAAATAAAATGCCCGCAACCACCCCTATATATATGCTGGTAATGGTGACGGTGTTAGGCGTAATTTTTAATTTAGCGCATACTTTGGCAATACGCAGCCCAATGGGCCTGTAAAACCAGATATCAATTTTCTCTTCTGTATCGCGGCTTTTTAAGGAGGCGGCAAATTCACTGGCTGCCGCTTCGGCTTGTTCTTTTTGATCTATTTGTAATTGTTCTTCAACTTGTAGGCTCATCACTTAAAACATGTATTAGGATCTAACTTTGGGATATAAAATTTGAAACGGAGCTTTAGCTCAATTCTTGGTGTGCCCTGGCAGTGGGGCGGTTCATGGCCTCCAGTGCCTGAATCAACCGCCGGGTAATGGCTGATGCCGCCTGGTCCCTGCAAGGCGCAAAACTAGGCCAGTCATTAAAATCTATGATGGCGATATCTCCTTTGTCATTAATGACTGCATCCCCCCCATATATGGGGACTTCTGCTGCAACCGACGCCTGGTCTGCCATCGATTTTAAAAGCTGATGGTCAAAGTCAAAATAATGGGTAGCGCCATTAATGGCTTTAAATTCCTTGTATTTATAATGTCCTTTATCATAAGGATAGAGCCAGTGAAAGAAATTGGTACCGCTGACCCCGTAGAATTTGATCAGATCTCCTTCCAGATGCGTGGAGACGACTACTTCCGCAATCGATCTGCTATGAAAGTTTGCCAGTAATTGTGCGGCTTCATCGCTGTTTTTTGCAAAAACGACATCTTCTTTGATAATTGCATGAAAATCACCTCTTTTTAACCAAAGTCCGTGCCCCTGATCCAATTTTTTTAAGTCGTCCGGTGCATAACCTGCAGTCGGGATAATCTGACTTGGAGCCGTGGCAATCTGCTGATTGAGTAAAATTCTGGTAATATTGGACCTGAAACAGTTGGAAATGCCTCTCGGGCTGTTAATCATCTGAATCTGCCCCCGGAAACTTTGTTGAATACCGGATAATATAGCCAGTAGTTCCCGGTTGCGGGACATGGAAAAAATGAGCGCAACATCCTTTAGCGCCGCTGTATCCGGCTTTAGTTTTAAAAATTCATGTTCATGATAAGTGGTCAGCTGGTGGCCTTTTTGCTGCAACTGATCGGCAACCATCTGAAAAATGGTTGCATCATTATTTATATGATTGGGAGAATGTTTAACGGCTCTTTTTATACCAATTATCTGCATGTACAATTCTTAAGTAAGCTAAAAGGTTTGCTGGTCGCTAAGGTCTTCTGAAAGAAGTGCTTCTGCCAGCTCAATATCACTCAGATGGTCAATATCAATGATCCTGCCTAAATCAAAGGCTTTTAAATAAAGGCCACGATCTAATAATGTTTGTTGAAAATTCCGCATTTTATGGATACCGGCTTTAAATGCGGGGATAGCCTCAGCCAGGGCCGGGGCTCTTAATAAATATATTCCCCCGGAAATCCAGGGCTCACCGGCTTTGGGCTGGTTGGCAAATTGTGTAATCCGGCCATCTGAATCCGTATAAACATGTAAGGGTTTGTCGTCTTCAATAAAACTGGTCACGGCCATCAGTCCATCCAGTTGGGGCGCTGATACAAAAGCCTCTATATAGCTTTGGAAAAGTTCCCCGGAAAAAACCGGATCAATAGTGGAAATGCAGACCTCCTGTTTATCTGCAGCGGGCATGGATTCTAGTAAGGCGAAAAGGCTGTGAAAAGAACTGGGGGTATCCTTATAAATAATATGAATAGGCGCTGAGGATATTTTCCCGTCAGGCAAAGCTGCCTGCTGATTTTCAATAAATTCTCCGACCTCTTTTTCGGAACTGTTTAAAATGATGTAAATGGCCGTAGCGTCATTGCTTTGAAAGAGGCGAATCAGTCTTTCGATCAACGTTTCTCCCAGCAGTTTCACCATGGGTTTAAACCCGTGGTAGCCATCTGCCTTTAATCTGGAGCCTTCTCCTGCCGCTATAATGCCATAAACCATATCTAAAATTTGTGTGCAAAGATAAGTCAGACTGGCTTTTTTACCCCACTTTTTAAGGGATTTAGCAAAAATAATCGTTTAAACATCGTTTTTAGTCGGTAAACGGTAGTGCCTGCTAATTTTTAGGCGCGTATTCCACCCCGGCTATAAACCGGACTCGAGTTCCAGAATCTGCTCAAACAATGATTCATAATCGTTTTCTGCCTTCTCCAGCTGCTTTTTAACCTCATTATAATTTTTCTCCAGCTCACTGAATTTATCCGGCTGAGCGTACGTATCGGGGCTGGACATCTCCAGCTCAATACCCGCTTTCTTCTTTTTCAGACCATCAATCAGTTCTTCGGTTTTTTCCAGCTGACGCTGTTGGCGTTGCAGGTTTTTTTTCTGTTCTCTGTCCAGTTGAGGCTGTACCGGGTCGTTTTTAGGGGGAGCCGCAACCGCTTTGGGAATATCCTGTTCTTTGACCTGTTCTTTTTGTTGTTCTTTTAATCTGCTGGCCATCAGTTCCTTCCATTCCATGTATTCCTGATAGCTGCCTTTAAATTCCTTGATCTCGTTGTTTTCAATTTCCCAGATCTTATTGGCCGTCTTGGAAATAAAATAACGGTCATGGCTAACAAAGATTAAGCTGCCCTCATATTTATTGAGTGCGGTGGCCAGCAGGTCCACGGAGTGCATGTCCAGGTGGTTGGTCGGTTCATCCAGCATCAGAAAGTTGGATTTGCTGGCAATGACTTTTGCCAGGGCCACGCGTGCCTTTTCCCCCCCGCTCAGGATTTTAATCTTTTTATCGATTTCCTCCCCGCCGAACATAAAGCCGCCGAGCAGACTGCGCAGTTCAAGTTCTGTTTTACCGCTGCCGCAAAGCTGCATCTCTTCAATAATGGTATTGTCCAGGTTTAAACTTTCCAGCTGGTGTTGCGCATAGAAACTCTCCTCCACATTATGGCCCCAGATACGTTCTCCCTCAAAGGATTCCGTATCCGCTATCATTCTAAGTAAAGTAGATTTACCCTTTCCATTGGCTCCTATTAGGGCGATTTTATCCCCGCGGTCAATTTCTGCGGACGCATTTTTGACGATAATGCGCTCACCAAATGCTTTGGAAACGTTTTTTAAGGTGACCAGGATTTTTCCCGGTTGTTTATCAATCTGAAAATTAATTCTAAGATTAGGCCTTTCCATTTCCACCTGCTCAATCCGGTCGATTTTGTCCAGTCTTTTCATTGCGGACTGTGCCTGAGCCGCCTTGGTGGCCTTGGCCCGGAACCTTTCAATAAAACGCTCCTGTTGTTTGATGTATTCTTGTTGGTTCTCATAAGCCCTTTGCTGCATTTCTATGCGTAACTCCTTTTCTTTTTGATAATAAGCGTAGTCACCAGTATAGATATGTAGTTGTTGCTGATAGAGTTCTACAATTTTATTCACCATTTTATTTAAGAAGAACTGGTCATGGGAAACGATCACGACGCTGCCCTTATATCCGGAAAGATATTTTTCCAGCCATTCAATGGAAGGTAAATCCAGGTGGTTGGTCGGTTCATCCAGTAGTAATACATCGGGTTGTTGCAGGATCATTTTGGCTAGTAGTACCCGCATGCGCCAGCCACCCGAAAAGGTTTTATAGGGCCTGTTCAGCTCTTCATTACTGAATCCCAGGCCGTGCAGGACTTCCTCGGTCCGGTGCTGGATGGTATAGCCATCCAATACGTCCATTTCATGCAAATAATCCGTATATTTTTCCAGGAGCTTCTCATCACTGTCGTTTTCCAGGATAATGCCCAGGCGTTCAATCTCTTTTTCTAAAAACCGTATTCTTTCAAAGGCACCCATGGCCACCTCCAGAATACTTTCCTGCGTATCAAAGCTTAAAAGATCCTGATGCAGATAGCCGATGGTCGTGGACTTGCCTCTTTCAACCGTTCCGGAAGAAGGCTGGTATTGTCCTACCATGACCTTTAAAAGGGTGGATTTACCGGTGCCGTTATAGCCAATCAGGCCGATTCTTTCTCCCGGATGGATATGCCAGGTGGCATCGGCTACTATAGTACGGGCACCAAATTCAAAGGTGACATTATTAAATCCAACGAGCATAGCTGATTTTTTTGTGGGGCAAAAGTAAGCATTTTACGGCGGTCAAAAAATCAGAGATACAAAGAGGCCATTCTCTTTAGGTAAAAGAGAATAAAAGGGAGGTAATCACCGGTTTATTTTACCTTGCCCAGCGGTAGTATAGTTCTGCCAAAGGATTCATTTATAATTTCTGCAAGAGCGGTGTAAATGGCTGATAATCCGCAGATAATACCTTCATGACCTGCAAATTTAGTAATCGCGGCATTCCCGGTGAATTCTGCTGCAGCCAAAAGAAAAAATAAAATAGTCAGGGTGCCAAATACAACCTGCAGGGCCCGGCTGGATTTAAGCGTGGGGAAGAACATCCCAAAAGTAAATATTCCCCAAAATAACAGATACCAGCCCATGGAACTGCTCATATCGGCCTGTGCATCCCACCATCCTATTTTGGGCAACACCAAAAGCCCTACCAGGGTCAGCCAGAAAAAACCGTAGGAAATAAAAGCGGTGGTTCCAAAAGTATTCCCCTTTTTCCATTCCATAATGCCAGCAATTACCTGGGCAATACCACCATAGAATATGCCCATGGCCAAAATCATGGAACTGAGCGGAATGAGCCCCGCATTATGTACATTGAGTAATACAGTTGTCATCCCAAAACCTAAAAGACCTAAAGGAGCCGGATTGGCCGTTTTGTCGACCTGAATGATTTGATTGTCCATTTATTTTTTTCTTAAAAATAATGGAGATTTTCTAATATATATAAAAATACACATAATAAATAATCAATATTTTTCCACATTTACTGTTAGTTTTTTTATTCCGGCAGAAAAGCAGGACCTGATTTATCCGGCGGGCGTAGTTTTCAGTACTTCATGAAAAAAATGAGATAAGTTTTATTTTTTGGGCTTTTTGTTTAAGGGAAGATTTTTTAGTTTATTTAATTTTTTCATGATCGGGCAATCCGGGTCGTGCGCGCCTGGCAGATAACCGGTACTCATTAAAAATTCTCCTGTGATTTCTCCACCGGTAAATTTAAAAGTCTTTTTAAAGAGCTTCACCCACTCGGGCTTAGATAACGGGTGATGGCTATCTAACCAGTTTTTAAAGGAGCCATGTGATTGCTGAAGGGTTAACAGGACCCCTGCATTATAAATCACGGCCTGTATTTTAAGGCGGTTGCGGATAATACCCTCATCTGAGAGCAGTCTTTGAATATCTTTATCTTTATAGCGGGCAATTTTGATGATCTGGTAACCATCAAAGGCCTTTTGAAAGGCCGCTTCCTTTCTCAAAATAGTAGCCCAGGAAAGGCCGGCCTGGTTGATTTCCAGAATCAACCGGCCAAAGAGCTGGTTGTCATCCTCTAAGGGAAAACCATAATACCGGTCATGATAAACTTTATGGATCAGATCTTTTTCGGAGGTGATGGATTGCACAAAACGACAATAACTCATGGTTGCACTTTTTTTAGAAAAAGTAAAATTATCCATTTTTTTGCAAAAGGCGGATTTTCATAATAATGGATTCACAATATTGACTGGCAGGGCTTTTGTTTTGGCAAACGTTTGTCTAGACTGCATTTCTTTTAGGTATTTTGAACTAACTTTACGGCTCACATTCACCCATCAAACTCCAAATTAATTATGAACATGGTTGACTCTTTTGAGAAAATCCCTGTGGAAATTTACAAAACACCGGATGACGGTTCTTTGGCAGTAGCCAGGGAAATCAGTGATCTGATTCGCAAAAAGGCGGCGAATAATGAAAAATGTGTATTAGGGCTTGCAACAGGCTCCACTCCTATTCAGCTCTATCAGGAACTGGTCCGGATGCATAAAGAAGAAGGACTCAGTTTTAAAAATGTCATCTCTTTTAACCTGGATGAATACTATCCGATTAGCCGGGATTCCATCAATAGTTACTGGACATTTATGCACCAGCATTTATTTGATTACGTGGATATAGATCCTGCCAATATTCATATGCCTAATGGAGAATTGGCAAAGGCAGATGTGCGGGAAGCCTGCGAAGCATATGAGAGAGACATCGATGCTGCAGGTGGAATTGATCTGCAGTTACTCGGTTTAGGCCATAACGGTCATATTGGTTTTAATGAACCGGGTTCCAGTTTATTTTCCAAGACAAGACTGTTGATCCTGGATAATAATACGCGTATTGCCAACTGCAGAGACTTTGTCAATCTGTCCAAAGTGCCAAGACTGGCCATTACCATGGGGCTTGGAACTATTATGAAATCCAAACGTATTGTACTGCTGGCCTGGGGCAATAAAGCACCTACGGTTGTTATGGCCGTGGAAGGGCCCGTCACCGATCAGGTGCCTGCCAGCTATTTACAACAACACAGCAACTGCAGCTTTGTAATTGATGAACTGGCGGCTTCTGAGCTGACCCGTTTTAAATCACCCTGGTTATGCGGCAATGTGGAGTGGACAGATAAACTGATGCGCAGAGCCGTGGTAGATATGGCCCTTAAAATCGGTAAACCTATTTTAAGCCTGACCAATAATGATTATAATGAAAACGGTCTGAGTGATTTATTGGCGGACAACGGAGATGCCTATGAAATCAACCTACAGGTGTTTTATATGTTGCGGGATTCTATCACCGGCTGGCCGGGTGGCAAGCCTGAAGAACCCAGAGCAAATCATCCGGAGCGCTCTACCCCATACCCTAAGACCTGTCTGATTTTCTCCCCTCATCCTGATGATGATATTATTTCCATGGGTGGAACCTTTATGCGTTTACATGATCAGGGACATAACGTCCATGTTGCTTACCAGACCAGTGGTAATATTGCCGTGACCGATGAATTTGTAACGCGTTTTCTGGATTTTGCCGTAGGATTTGATCAACTCACCCGCCAGGACGCTTCCACCAGTAATAAGATTCTAAAGGAAGCGCAGGAGTTTATAGCGACCAAAAAATCCAATGATATGGATACGGAAATAATCCGTGCTGTAAAAGGGTTGATTCGCCGCTGTGAGGCTAAGGCCACTGCTAAATACGTAGGTCTTCAGGATGATCAGATTCATTTTATGAACCTGCCATTCTATGAAACCGGCACCATTGAGAAAAAGCCCATGGGCGAGGATGATATCAAAGTAACCATGGAACTATTGCGCAAAATCCAACCGCAACAGATCTATTGTGCCGGTGATTTGGCAGATCCGCATGGTACGCATAAAGTATGTCTGGATATTATTTTTGAGAGTATGAGAAGGCTGAAAGAAGCCGGAGATGCGTGGGTTAAAGACTGCTGGGTGTGGCTTTATAAAGGTGCCTGGCAGGAATGGGATATCGCTGAAATAGAAATGGCCATTCCGATGAGTCCTGATCAGGTGAAAAAGAAACGTTATGGTATTTTTATTCATCAGTCTCAGAAGGACTCCGTTCCCTTCCAGGGTTCAGACAGCCGTGAATTCTGGCAAAGGGCTGAAGAGCGTAATGCCAATACGGCAAGCCTGTATGCACAGCTTGGGCTTACTCAGTATGCGGCTATGGAAGCCTTTGTGCGCTGGCACTATTAATCATAGTTTTTAAAATCCCGGCTTCTTTATTTTAAAAGAGTCCGGTTTTAAATAAAGTCCTGTTTGTTGTCTATTAAAAGATACCGACAGGACTTTTTTATTTTTTGCCAATCTTTGAATCTGCCGATACTTCGCTTGTTTAAAAAACAGTTTGCTGTGATGAGGCTATTGCCGGGAAATCATGCAGCGGCTAAACGAAGACGGCTTTAAATTTTCTAAATTTTCTAGGCCTTAGTTCGGTTTGCCGATTTTCTAAAACTATACAGTAGATAAAAAAGTGCGGGCAGGATAAACAGACTGCCAATGAGCAGGGCTGCCCCCAGTGCATCAATGGTTTTGCCGGTTGCTTCGTGTTCCAAAAGCGAGAGGTAGCCGCCGTCTTTGAGTAATACAATTTTAGGGAAATGAATATAGGTAACGGAAAGCAAAATCATCGTTACCTGAAATCCGGCCAGAACAGGCAGTATCTTTACTTTTCCCTTACTGAGTAAATACCACAGTAGGATCAGGGAAAGGGAGGCCGCCGTTATACTAATTATGCCTACCGGGTTTGCGAATATCCAATCAAGTAGCGGAATATGCTGGTACAAGGATGCAAAAAATACCAGTGCTCCGGCTATAAATGCAGCTATATTTGCCGTTTTTGCCTTGGCAATAAACCGTCTTTTATCTTTTTCTCCCTGGGCCTCTCCTATTAAAAAAACAGCCGCCAAAAAAGCCGCTATGGCCACCGTAAAGCAACCTACCGCCACGCAGAACCAGTTCAGCCAGCTAAATACATAATCTTCCAAAAAGTCCTTAGGCTGTTGTGTTATTTTGCCTGTTACGGTACTGCCTGCAATAATCCCCAAAAACAAAGGGGTAATCAGTGAAGACCAGGTGAAAATGCGGTTATAGACCTGTTGCATGTCATCCACCACCGCGTCATAATGTCTGAAAGCAAAGGCGGTGCCACGGGCAATGATTCCCAGCAGCATGATGATCAGGGGGATATGCATCGCTGTAGACATGGTTGCATAGATCTTTGGGAAACCCACAAATAAAATAACAATGGCTATGATCAGCCACATGTGGTTGGCTTCCCAGATAGGCCCGATTGCCCGGTACATCGTGCGGCGGGTTCTGTCCTTATTATGGGCTCTTGTGAACAGTTCCAGGATGCCGGCCCCAAAATCCGCACCACCAAAAAGCAGGTAAAACCAAAGTGAAACCCATAGAAATGTAATGACGACGTATAGCATAACTTAGGTATTAATGAAGATCATGGCTGAATGTCAGCGCCTCGTTGTCTGAATTGTCATATAACTTGCCCACCATTTTAATCTGCCGGTAGAGCATAAAAACGACAATGGCGGACAGGGAAATATATACAGCGGTAAATAAATAAAAGGTATAGGGTATGCCTGGCATCGGAGTTACCGCATCCCTGGTTTTCATAATGCCATAAATAATCCAGGGTTGGCGCCCCACCTCTGTTACGGTCCAGCCTGCCTCTACGGCAATAAATCCCATAGGTGTTGCCAGCATAAATAATCGGAGCAGCCAGGTCTTATTTTGCCAGCTTTTCTTTTTAAGGATAATAATCAGGTATAAGACCGCAATCAACAGCATAAATATGCCTAAAGCGACCATTATCTGAAAGGAAAAGTGCGTGACCATAACAGGGGGCTGCTCTTCTTTAGGAATCTGATCATAGCCTTTAACGGGATGGTGCATATCGCCATAAGCCATAAAGCTAAGCAGCCCCGGTAGGCGAATGGCATAATTGACCTGTCCCGTAGCGGTATCCGGTATACCACCAATAATTAATGGTGCAGCAGCCTCTGTTTTCAGCACTGCTTCCATAGCAGCCAGTTTAGCCGGCTGCAGTCTGGCGACGTTTTTAGCGGAAATATCGCCACTTAAGGGTTGTAAAATAGCGGCAACCGCTGCAAAAGTGGCCGCAATTTTAAAGGCGGCCGCATGAAAGCGTATATTCTTTTTACGGTAAACCATAAAGGCATGCACCCCCGCCACCGCAAAGCCGGTAGCGGCGAAAGCTGCAATGCACATATGGAGCGCCTGGGAAAACCATGCGTCGTTAAACATGGCTTTAATGGGATCTATATTGATATACTCGCCATTTATAAAATCAAAACCTTTGGGGTTATTCATCCAGGCATTGGCCGCCACGACCAGAATGCCGGACAGCAGTCCGCTGATTCCTACCACCACACCAGTGGCCCAGACAAACCATTTATTGAATTTATCCCAGCCATACAGGTAAAATCCAAGCGCAATGGCTTCAATAAAAAAGGCCGTTCCTTCCAAAGAAAAGGGCATCCCGAAAATAGGTCCTGCTTTTTCCATAAAAGCCGGCCAGAGCAGACCGAGCTCAAAGGATAAAACAGTCCCTGAAACAGCGCCTGTGGCAAAGAAGATCGCCACCCCTTTGCTCCAGGCCCGGGTTATATTTTTATAAAGCGTATTGCCGGTTTTAAGATAAATAAAGTGAGAAACGGCCATAAAAAAAGGCATGACCATGCCAATACAGGAAAAAATAATATGGAAGCCTAATGATAAGGCCATTTGTGAGCGTGCAGCAATAAAGTTATCCATGGGCGGAAATGTTTAGCGTTGATAAGTCCGGAGCCAATATATATGCAAAGCTAACAAAACAGCGCCTAACGTTTGTTTATTTATCATTAAAAAATCGAAAATAAATGGGTCATATATGGTCTAAAAAAAGGTCCGTGGTAGAAACCACAGACCGTCTTCGATTGCTTGCCATATGAAAAAAAGGTAACTGAATAATTACTAAATCCATTCATTAATCAGTGTCAAATATCTTTAATTTGCTGTTGCTTTACGCCACGACAAATATAATAACTTCTTTGTTTTTGAAGACCTGCCTTTGCAAATCTTAAGCGATTTCGCTTTTGTTTTTATTGGACTCAACCGAGTATTCAAGGTTTAATCTGTTTTAAACAATTTTGAAATTTCTTACGGTTCAAAGATATAGTCTTTTTATGAAAACTTCTTAAACCGTTGTTCACCTTATTTCAATGTGGTTTTATATTGATTGGTTGCTTATTCCGCTAAAACCACCGCTTATCGCTATTATTGCACAAAGGTAAGTCAGAAAATGTTAGTAAAAAACTAAGAATATTTAAAAATTAACTAATTCAAAAAGGCTACACAACAGGCTTCCCGGCCGTTCTGTGCGGGTAAATTTTCAGCGCCTGTTCCAGGCAATCCATCGCCTTTTCTATTTCTGCCACATTCAGTACATAAGCTAACCGTACCTCATTTTTGCCTAAACCGGGTGTCGCATAAAATCCAGGTGCCGGAGCCATCATAAGGGTCTGTTGCTCAAATGAAAATTCCTCCAGCAGCCATCGGCAGAAATCCTCTGAGTCTGCTACCGGCAAACTGGCCATTGCATAAAAAGCTCCGCCTGGATTGGGACAGAATACACCTTCCATGGCATTGAGTCTACGCACCAGCGCATCTCTTCGGTTTTTGTATTCTTCTCTTGTGCTGTCAAAATAATCGGCAGGCAAATCGATGGCGGCTTCTCCCAGAATCTGGGCAAAACCGGGAGGACTCAGCCTGGCCTGGGCAAATTTCATCACCGTTTCCAGCACGCCCTTATTTTTAGTCACCAGGGCTCCCATCCTGGCACCGCAGGCACTGTAGCGTTTACTGATGGTATCGGTTAAAATGACATTTTGTTCAGCTCCTTTAAGCGTCATGGCGCTGATATGAGTGCCACCGTAACAAAATTCCCGGTAGGCTTCATCTGCCAGCAGATATAAGTTGTGTTTTAATATAATATCTTTTAGCGTATCCATTTCCTGGCGGCTGTATAAATATCCCGTCGGATTGTTGGGATTACACAGGATGATGGCCTTGGTTTTATCCGTGATAAGTTTTTCAAAGTCACTGACGGGCGGCAGGGCAAATCCATCCTGAATGCTGGAAGGGACGGGAACGACCTGTACGCCTGCTTCAACGGCAAAGCCGTTATAATTGGCATAGAAAGGTTCAGGGATAATCACTTCGTCGCCCGGGTTTAAGCAGGCCAGGAAGCTGAAAAAGATGGCTTCTGAACCTCCGGTTGTAATTAAAATATCCTCAAAACTAACATCAATCCCGATATGATTATAATATCCGGCCAGCTTTCTGCGATAACTCTCATTGCCTGCGCTGTGGCTGTATTCCAATACCCGCATATGGTTATGGCGTACGGCTTCCATAGCCGCAGGCGGCGTTTCAATATCTGGCTGTCCAATATTCAGATGATAGACATGCATTCCTTTTGCCTTAGCCTTTTCTGCAAAAGGGACCAGTTTACGTATAGGTGAAGCCGGCATCTGGATGCCTCTTTGACTTATAGATAAATTAGACATATAATATACTAATTCAATTAGTTAATTTTAATAGACAGGGCTTGTCGTCTGTACTTTTAGTTATCAGGCGGCAAAGGTAGTACAAAATACTACCAGTCATTTGTTTTTAAGAAAAAATTGTATCGGGGAGCGCTTAAGGGTAACAGCAAAGACTTAATCCAACCCCAGGCGCTGTTCTATCAGGTATTTATTACGGTCCGCACCGTTTCTCGCTATGAGTTCACCTATAAAACCCGCTAAAAAGAGTTGCATCCCGATAATCATGGCCGTCAGGGCAATAAAAAACAAGGGAGAATTGGTTAGCCCCTGAAATGGATGTATAAACTTATTGATAATCAATACTATGCTAATTACAAAGCCTATAAAGAAGCAAAGGCTGCCATACAGGCCAAAAAAGTGCATGGGTCTTTTACCAAACCGGCTGATAAAAGAAATAGTACCTAAATCCAGAAAGCCGTTGACAAATCTTTCCAGCCCGAATTTAGTTACCCCGAATTTACGGGCGCGGTGTTCCACTACTTTTTCCCCGATTTTCCTGAATCCTGCCCATTTAGCCAGCACGGGTATATAACGGTGCATTTCCCCGTATACTTCGATGGATTTGACTACTTTTTTATTATAAGCCTTAAGTCCGCAGTTAAAATCATGCAGTTTAATACCAGAGCTGCGTCTGGCGGCTGCATTAAATAATTTGGAGGGTAGATTTTTGGTCAGTTTATTATCAAAGCGTTTTTTCTTCCAGCCGCTGACCAGGTCAAAGCCATCAGTTTTGATCATTTTATATAAATCCGGGATCTCGTCGGGGCTATCCTGTAAATCAGCATCCATGGTGATTACAACGCTACCCAGGGCTGCTTTAAAACCTTCATTCAAAGCGGCTGATTTACCGTAATTGCGCTGAAATTTAATACCCTTGAAGTTTGTATTGATCTTGGCGATAGACTCTATAACGGACCAGCTGTCGTCCGTGGAGCCATCATCTACCATAATAACTTCATAGGTAAAATTGTTGTCTTTCATGACCCGGGTAATCCACTCTGCCAGCTCCGGCAGGGATTCGTCTTCATTGAATAAGGGAACAATTACGGATATATCTATCATAAAACGCTGTATACTAATATTTCTGGTTGCAGACTGTGTTGTCTGTTAGGTATCTATTTTTATTAACCCCCGACTTGCTTCTAAAAACAGGCCAGTTTTAATCGCGAATACTTAAAAATTATGTAATCAACTGAGTGGTTCTTGATTAAAAGGAGAACTGCCTGCTGGAATTCTTTTAGAAAAGGCGCCGCCCAGCAAGGCACCGATAACGCCTAAAACGGCGTAGTATAATAGGGTTCCAGCAATGATAAATACCATAAAGTATTGTTTGGTAACAGCGAGCCCGGCATTGATCTGATCCTCAGTTGCGCCCTTTTTGAGCCCTGCCTCTCTTTGAATCTGGAAGAACTGTTCTTTCATTTCCGGGAAAATTACTTTATACATTAAAATGGACCAGGTGATCATGATCAAGATGACAATGGCTACAATTTTAAACCCATAGGCGAACAGATTGCCAAATGTTACCTGCCCATCCAGGGCTTTACTTTGCTGCATGGTAAAATAGATAATCAGCCCTACAAAAATCAGCATATTTAACCAACCCAGTGGCTTGTTTTTGTCGAGTCCGGTAAAGTGCAAAATCAATTGATATACAATCATTATCAGAGCGATGATAATGCCTTTTTCCCAGAGTTTGCCTTTTTGGTTTTCCATGGAGGATAATTTATATTATAATAATTTAATTTTTTGTCATCTGATTATGGGAGATGGTCGCCAGTACTTTTCCCTTTAATGGTTTGTCAAAATAAGGGCTGTTCTCGGCTTTGCTTTTATTGACCGGTTTTGTAAAAGTACTGCTTTTAGCCGGATGGAAAATAGTAAGATCCGCCTCTTGCCCTACTTCAAAGGAGGCAGCGGACAGACCGAAAATGTCTTTTGCATTTTGGCTGAGCAGCGAAACGACGCTTTCTGCGCTGAGATCACTGATCGCTTCATTTAATGTACTATAAGCCGTTTGGAGTCCGATCATGCCGTTTTTGGCATATTCAAATTCCCGGACCTTATCATCTGTGTGTTGCGGAAAATGCTGGGTGGCGATACAGTCAATGGTGCCGTTTTTAACGCCTGCTCTGAGCGCTTCTCTGTCAACTGCTGTTCTGAGAGGCGGATTGAGTTTCAGATTGGTGTCATAATTTTTTAAATCCTCATCCGTAAATAATAAATGATGTGGAGTGACGCTGCAGGTAATACGAAGTCCTTCTGATTTGGCCTTTGCGATAAGGTCCACCGATCTGGCTGAAGATATACCTGTAAAATGCAGCTTGCTTTCTGTATAACGAACCAGCTCTATATCTCTTTGAATCATCAGTTCTTCCGCTATGGCCGGCAATCCAGGCAGTCCCAGCTGCGTGGATACAATCCCTTCATTGATCAGGCCATAGGTGCCAACAGTTTTATCAAAAGGCATCTGGATCAGCACACCGCCTGTTGCCCGGACATACTGCAGTGCTTTTAATAGTAAGCCTGCTGATTGCAAAGGAGTCTTGCCGTCAGAAAAGGCAATGGCACCACTGGCAGCCATATCATACATTTCTGACAACTCTTTTCCTTCCAGCCCCTTGGAAATCGCGCCAATCGGATAGAGCTCAACGGGAAGGCGGGATGATTTATCCTTAATATAACTGACCTGTGATTTGTTATCTACGACCGGGTGCGTGGAAGGCAATAAAAAGACATGGGTAAAGCCCCCCTGGAATGCGGCGCCGGCACCGGTCTGTAACTCCTCTTTAAACTCAAAACCGGGATCGGCAAAATCTGAGAAGATCTCTACCCAGCCCGGACTCAGAAAACCACCTTCGGCATCCAGTATATCTGTGTTGTCCTCCGCATTTAATGAAATGGACGGGGCAATTTGATCAATTTTCCCGTTTCTGATCAAAAGGTCTCCCCGGGAAAGGTCTTTATATACGTTTGTTGGAAAATTCAGGTTCTTAATCAGGATGTCCATAACTGCAAGTAGAAATTTAACGCAATATACATGCTAATTTGTGAATATTTAGGCATAAAAAAGCCATCATTTGATATTTTGATGGCTTTTTATGAATAAAGTCAATTTTTGATGGATTATAAGAGCTTTTTTAGCTGATCAATGACCAGATCGGCCTCTTCCAGTGTGTTGTATTTGGAAAAAGAGAACCGGACAGGAACAAGATGCTCTGTTGGATATAATGCCTGCATGACGTGTGATCCGACACTGGCACCGCTGGAACAGGCACTGCCGCCGGAGACGCAAATGTTATGGATATCCAGATTAAACAGCAGCATTTCTGTTTTTTCCGTCTCAGGAAAGCTGACACTTAAAACGCTATACAGACTCTCGCCTCTGGTGTCTCCATTAAAGCGAACCTGCTCAAACTCCGATTCCAGCCGCTTAATCATGTGATCTTTTATTGCCTGAATATGGCTCCGCTCCTGTTCATAATGGGCCATGGCCAGTTCCAGGGCTTTGGCAAACCCGACAATTCCGTAAATATTTTCTGTGCCGGCCCGCATATTGCGTTCCTGAGCCCCCCCTTCAATAAAAGGATGGATTTTAATGTTTTCATTGACATATAAGACGCCGATGCCTTTAGGTCCGTGAAATTTATGGCCGGCCGCACTGGTAAAATGCACTTTAAGCTTTTTTAAATCCAGCGGGTAATGCCCTACCGTCTGAACGGTATCGCAATGGAAAATTGCACCATATTGTTCTGCGAGTGTACCAACGGCTTCCACATCCAGCATATTGCCGATTTCATTGTTGGCATGCATCAGAGTGATTAAGGTTTTTTCGGCTGAGCCCGACAGTTTGTTTTTAAGATCTTCCAGATCAACATGTCCGTTTTCCAGTATCGCTACTTTCTCCAGACGCACTTCCCCCCTTTTGCTGAGCGCTTCCGTACAGTGCATGGTCGCATGATGCTCCAAGGGAGAAGTAATAATCCTGGTACACCCTAAATCCCTGACCGCAGCATTAATGGCAGTATTGGTACTTTCCGTACCTCCGCTGGTAAAAAAGATTTCTGCCGGATGAACGCCCAGCGTCTTGGCAACTGATTTACGGGCATTCTCCACAGCCAGTCTGGTTTCACGGCCATAGCTGTAAATAGAGGATGGATTACCAAAATGAGTAGTCAGATAAGGCAGCATGGCGTCCAGGACTTCTTTGTCCAGGGCAGTGGTAGCTGCATTATCAAAATAGATACGCCTTGTCATTTTTCTCTTAGTATTAAATTACAATCCTAACTAAAAAGCGCACCATTTAATCGTGCGCTTTCTAATTAAATTTTTGCAAAGATACTGGCTATTTCCTTATCAGAAAACCAATAGTTTAAGGGAGGTGAACCACCTTGTCTGCGCACTTAAGCTATTGAGCCGTAATCTTACATTGCTTCTTTGATATCCTGCATGATACGCTTGGCAATATTTTCCGCTGTAGTAGGCGAAGAACTCTCGGCATAGATTCTGACAATAGGCTCCGTATTGCTGGTACGCAGGTGTACCCAATCTTTATCAAATTCAATTTTCAACCCATCTTCCTGATTAATAGGGTTGTTTTTGTATTTAGTTTTGATCTGGTCAAAAATGCGGCTGACATCGATACCGTTTTCCAGTTCAATTTTATTTTTGGATATAAAGTAATTGGGATACTGAATGCGTAACTGATGCACGCTTTTGCGTTCTGTCATCATGGACAGGAATAGCGCAATGCCAATCAGCGCATCTCTTCCGTAATGCAGATCCGGCATAATGACGCCGCCGTTGCCTTCGCCCCCAATAACTGCGTTGACTTCCTTCATCTTTTTAACCACATTCACCTCCCCTACCGCACTGGCAAAGTACGCGCCTCCGGCTTTCTCGGTGACATCTCTAAGAGCTCTGGTGGAAGACATATTGCTGACCGTATTACCTTTTTTATGCTGTAATACATAATCGGCAATCGCCACCAAAGTATATTCCTCCCCGAAAAGAGAACCGTCCTCACTGACAAAACACAGTCTGTCGACATCAGGATCAACGGCGATACCCAGGTCCGCCTTTTGTTGTTTGACTTCGTTGCGCAGGCTATTGAGGTGCTCGGGTAAAGGTTCCGGATTGTGTGCGAACTTTCCGTTCACTTCTTCATTTAAAATAAAAATATCGCTTTGATTGACACCCAGCGCTTTTAACAGCTCCGGTACAGCGATAGCCCCGGTAGAATTAATGGCATCCACGACAACCTTGAAACCTTTGGCTTTAATGGCCTCCGGTTTAACCAGCGGATGCTTGACCACCGTATCAATATGTTTGGCAAGCACTGTTTCATTGATGGCATAACTGCCCAATTTATCAACACCTACAAAATTAAAATCTTCTTTTTCGACCATTTCTAAAATGGCAGCTCCATCTGCTCCGCTGATAAATTCACCATCCTGATTGAGCAGTTTCAGGGCATTCCATTCTTTAGGATTATGACTGGCAGTCAGGATAATGCCGCCTGCTGCATCTTCAAATTTTACAGCCATTTCTACGGTCGGGGTCGTACTAAGACCAACATCAATGACATCAAGGCCTACTGCATTTAAGGTTGATACCACCAGGCGTTGTACCATCTCTCCACTGATTCTGCCATCTCTTCCAACTACAATTTTACTATTGGTCTGGTTGTTTTGCTTAATCCATGTTCCATAAGCGGCTGCAAATTTTACGACATCTAAAGGGCTCAAGGTCTCTCCGGGTTTTCCGCCAATGGTCCCGCGGATCCCTGAAATACTTTTAATTAAGGGCATAATGCTTTGTTGTTATTGTAAGTTGATCTATAAAAGGTGTACAAACGTAGGTCCAAAATACTCTTGCATTTTTCATCATGAAAAATCATTCATTAATTCTTAACCTGGAATTTGCCGCTTTCCAGTATCGCCCCGCCAGGGCTTCTAAGCTGATAAACATATAAACCCCGATAATAATTTTCCAGGGTTACTTTTATGACCGAACCGGTAAGGGCCAGCTCTGCCATTTGTTTACCAGTAAAACTAAAGATAAAAAGTTTTGAATCTTTAGCCACGGCTTTGTCTAACTTAAAATTGATATAGGAAACGGCCGGATTAGGATAACAACTGACATGCTTTTCAGCTGTGCCAAGGATATTATCACCCAGATCCATGTTAAAAGGGTCGGTGGAAAAATTGGCAAATAAAGGATTGCCTACGGGTAAGGTAGCGGCTGCCGTTTGGTTCAGCCGACTGCTGCCTAAAAGCATAAGGAAGGATAAAACGCCAAACAATAAAACACGTCCGGCCTTTAACCCTTGACCGGGTCCCGCCTGCGAATTGTTTTGTTGCCTTAATTTATTACGTAAAATTTTATCCATTACCCAATTTGTTAAGCAAAGTTAATACTTTTTGTTCCAACTTGTTCTATCTAAGGGTTAATAATTGCAAAAAACCCTTCGCTGCTGATTTTAAAAATCTTCCAGGCCGTTAAGCCTTCTTTTGACATGGGTCAGCTCCGTTTGCAGCCGCTGCATTTTATGGAGTAAATGCGCAATCGCATCCAAGCCTTCCATATTGATGTTCAGGTCATAATGCAAATGAATCCATTTCTCCACCTCCCGGATCTGCTCGGTTTGTATGCAAGTGGTCTGCTCTACCTGGATAAGGGTAATAAGCCCATAGGATTCCAGCGACTCAAAAAAATGAATATCCGTCTTATAATGCTTACACAGATGTGTAAGTGGTATGGTTTCCATTTCATTATTTGCTTCCATGAGGATTAATTTTTACGAGTTCCTGAAATAATTCTTTTTCTTTATCTGTTAAGTCATTGGGTATCAGTATCTTATAGGTGATAAACAAGTCTCCGAACGCGCCTTCTTTTTTATAGACCGGGAAGCCTTTTTGGGCGAGCTTGACCTTATGGCCATTTTGAGTCTCCGGTTTGACTTTTAATTTAACCTGGCCATCCATCGTGGAGATCAGGACCTCACCGCCCAGAATAGCGGTGTAAAGTGGAATTTCTTTTGTAGCATATAAATCATCGCCTTTTCTTTGAAATTCACTGTCCGGTTGTATAATAAAAGTTATATACAGATCGCCGGCCGGACCTCCGTTAATGCCCGGGCTGCCGTGTCCTTTGAGTTTAATAATCTGGCCGTCCTCCACTCCTGCCGGCACCGTTATTCTGATATTTTTCCCGGCAACTGTAAAGACCTGTTTATGGGTATGAAAAGCCTGTTTTAAAGGCAAGGGAAACTCGGCGTGGATATCCTGGCCTCTAAAGCCTCTGCGGTGGGACTGGGCGCCACCGCCGCCCCTTGCTCCACCGAACATGGAGGAGAAAAAATCGGAAAAATCATAGTCGTCAAACCCCTGTCCGCCCTCTCCCGACGTATAATGACCGCCAAAGCCTCCTGCCTGCCCGGCTCCGGCAGCATTTCTGGCCTGCTGATAAGCTTCTGACTCTTTCCAGTTTTGGCCATATTGGTCATATTTTTTCCTTTTTTCCGGGTCACTGAGCACTTCATGTGCTTCATTGATCTGCTGAAATTGCTTTTTGGCATTTTCATCATCGGGATTTAAATCCGGATGATATTTTCTGGCCAGTTTACGGTAGGCTTTTTTAATATCTTCGGCTGAGGCGGTTTTAGTGAGCCCCAGAATTTTATAATAGTCTATATATTCCATGAATGCAACTGCTTTCTGATTATTTTAAACCGTGCGTAGGCATCGGCTCAATTGTTGACTCTAAGATAGGACATTTGATTAAATAGACCTAGCCTATAAAATCATAAAATGGTGCACCGACATACAGGTTAAGCCATGCCCCAAATATGAAAAGGCAAAGCCTGCTACCTTGCAGACTTTGCCTTTTCATCCTCAAATATTTAATGGATGGCAGATGACCGTGAAACTACCGGTACATCTCTGCACGCAATTCCCTGACCCTGCTGTCCTGAAGATATTCATCAAAGGTCATTAGACGGTCAATGATGCCTTTAGGGGTGAGTTCGATCACACGGTTGGCGACGGTTTCCATAAAGGTATGGTCATGGGAGGTCAACAGAACAACGCCCGGAAAATTAATACAGCTTTCATTGAAGCTCTGAATGCTTTCCAGATCAAGGTGGTTGGTAGGCTGGTCCAGCACGATAACATTAGGGTTTTGCAGCATCATGCGGGATACCATGCACCGGACTTTCTCTCCCCCGCTCAAGACATCCGTCTTTTTCAGGATATCGTCACCGGCAAAAAGCATTTTACCAAAGAAGCCTCTGAGAAAGGGCTCATCAGCCTCGGTCACGTGGGCAGGGACATACTGGCGCAGCCAGTCTAAAAGGGGCAATCCTTTTTCAAAATACTTACCATTTTCAATGGGTAAATACGCTTTTGTAATGGTGGTTCCCCATTGAAATTTTCCGCTGTCGGCCTGGGCCTCATTATTAATAATATCAAAGAAGGCGGATACTGCCAGCGGGTTTTTACTTAAAAAGGCGATTTTTTCTCCTTTTTTAATATCAAAAGTAACTTTATCAAATAAAGTGTTCCCTTCGACGGCCTTTTTTAAATTTTCAACATGTAAGATCTCATTACCTACTTCGCGCAAAGGTTGAAAGATAATACCTGGATATTTTCTGTTGGAGGGCTCTATTTCTTCAATGGTAAGTTTTTCCAGGGCTTTCTTTCTGGAGGTTGCCTGCTTGGACTTAGAAGCATTGGCACTAAAGCGGGCGATAAAGTCCAACAGGTCTTTACGCTTGTCTTCCATTTTTTTATTCTTGTCGGCAATCTGACGGGCCATGAGCTGTGAACTCTCATACCAGAAAGAATAGTTACCGGTGTATATCTTGATTTTCTGGCGATCGACATCCGCCACATGGGTACAGACGGCATCCAGGAAGTGACGGTCGTGAGAAACAACCAATACAATATTCTGATAATCAGCTAGAAAGTTCTCCAGCCAGCCAATTGTCTCAATATCCAGACCGTTGGTCGGTTCATCCAGCAACAAGATATCCGGATTCCCGAATAAGGCCTGTGCCAACAAAACACGTACTTTCATATTGGAGGGTATATCGCGCATATACATCTGGTGCATATCGTCTTTAATACCCAGAGAACTTAAAAAGTTGGCAGCATTGCTCTCTGATTCATAGCCCCCCATCTCCCCGAACTCTGCTTCCAGCTCACCGGCTTTCATATAATCGGCCTCCGTGGCATCCGGATCAGCATAGATGGCATCTTTTTTATGCATGATATCCCACATTTTTTTGTGGCCCATCAGAACGGTATTCAGAACCGTCTCATTATCAAACTCAAACTGGTTCTGTTTTAAGAACGAGAGTCTTTCTCCCGGGGTGATCTCCACATGTCCCTTATTGGGCTCAATTTCACCACTGAGGATTTTTAAAAAGGTGGATTTACCGGCCCCGTTGGCTCCGATAACCCCATAACAGTTACCTTTTACAAAATTAATATTTACTTCGTCAAAAAGGACCCGTTTGCCGTAAGCCAGGGTAATATTTCTTGCGCTAATCATGGAGTCTTTGCTTATAATTTTTGAGCCGCAAAGGTACTAAGAATTACCCAAAGGTAAAAATGCGACAGGAGTTCTTTATCCGGGCTATTTGCCAGGGCCTTTGACAGCTGCTGAAAGCCTTATTAAATCTGCTTAAGATTCATTAGATTTGCCAGAATAGACAAAAATTTAACAGTTAGCGTAAAGATATGATTGTTCCATCTTTTTTAAATAAAGCCCGTGGAGCGGCACTTTTAAGAGGTTCCGTTGTTTCATTTGTCCGGCTATTGGCTAAGACCAAGTCACTGTTTCTCACCCGGCCCTTACCAGGCGTGATCACCCTTTGCCTGATCGCGCTCGCTTTAACGGGTTGTAAATCGAATCATGCACAAAATAAAAACAATTCCTTAACAGACAGTGGGGCTGCCTCTTCCGCCGCTCATAACCAGGGGAAGATGGCCATGGACTGCACGCTCTGTAAAGAGCCTTCCAGGGCCGGTCTTTTGATGGCCGGTGCAGGGGCCAGCGATGATTTATCCGCTTCAAAGGATCAGAGCGCCGGTCATGGCATGGACAGCGCAAAAATGGTACTCATTCAGGGCGGTAGTTTTCAGATGGGGTCTGATCAGTTTGGTGATGCCCAGCCGGTTCATAAAGTAACGGTCTCCGCTTTTTATATGGATGCCCACGAGGTAACCAATGACCAGTTTGCCAAATTTGTGGATGCAACCCACTACATAACTGTCGCAGAAAGGCCTTTAAATCCAAAAGATTATCCTGGCGTTCCAGTAGATAAATTAGTGCCCGGCTCCGGGGTGTTCACCCCGCCCAGCCGTCCGGTCCCACTTAATAACCCGATGGCCTGGTGGAGTTATGTGCCGGGTGCGAACTGGCGCCATCCTCTGGGACCCGGTTCTTCTATCCAGGGTAAGGGCAATTATCCGGTCGTTCAGGTTTGTTATGAAGATTGCGTGGCCTATGCCAACTGGGCCGGTAAAAGACTGCCCACGGAGGCGGAATGGGAATTTGCTGCCAGAGCCGGTCAGCATTATGAGGATTACTACTGGGGCAAAAGCCTGCATCCGGATGGTAAATATATGGCCAATAATTTCCAGGGACATTTTCCGGACCATAATACCAAGGCAGACGGTTATGATATGCTGGCACCCATTGAGCAGTATCCCGTCAGCCGCTACGGTCTTTATGATATGGAAGGCAACGCCTGGGAATGGTGCAGCGATTTTTACCGACCGGATTATTATGCCCACAGCCCGGAAAAAAATCCACAGGGTCCGAAGGACAGCTATGATCCCGAGGAACCCGGCCAGGTTAAAAGAGTGCAGCGCGGTGGTTCATTTCTATGCAGTGATGAGTATTGTATTAGGTATAAAGCAGGTTCCAGAGGCAAAGGTGAACCTGGCAGCGCCAGCAATAATTTAGGGTTCAGACTGGTCAGATCTAAATAAGACCCCGCTTTACTCAGCGGACCAGACCTTCTATTTTTTCATTTAAGCCCCCTGCTTTTTAAATTCAAGCTGGATCAATGCTTCAACGTCTTGTCTTTATGATACTAGCTATACTGATCTCGGCCTGTCTTTGCAGGGCGCAGGTTAAACTGGCGGCTCAGACGACCGGAGGCTGGGTAAAAGTGAGCGGCACGGTCAAAGACCTGTATTCCGGAGAACTGCTAACAGGGGCAAGCGTTCGGGTGACTGAGGCTAAGAACGCTGCCAAGGAGGGTGCTGTAACCAATAACTACGGCTTTTTCAGTCTGGTGCTTAGAGGAAACGAAAAGCAGGATTCCCTCAGATTATTGATTGCGCATGTGGGATATCAGGATACCGCCATTTGCGTTTTATTCCACAGGGATACCGTTTTGGATGTTGTCTTAAGGCTGCAGACAACTGAACAGCAGGCACTGGACAACGGCGCTGTCCGGGTATATGCCCAAAGCGACCGTAAGATCAGACCAGCTCAAATGGGCGTTAGTCAAATTGATTTAAAGGAAGCCGAAAAGCTGCCGGTTATATTCGGGGAAAAGGATGTGCTGAAAACCCTTTCGCTGCTGCCGGGCGTCAAACAATCAGCAGATGGTAATGCAGGTTTTTACGTACGCGGCAGCAGTGCCGGCCAGAACCTGATTTTACTGGATGAGGCGCCCATTTATAATGCCTCTCATTTATTTGGCTTTTTCAGCACCTTTAACAGCGACGCTATTAAAGATGTTACGCTGATTAAGGGCAGCCAGGATGCCAGGTATGGTGGCCGTCTGGCATCGGTATTGGATGTACATATGAAAGAAGGCAATAATCAAAGTTATCATGCTGCAGGAGGCATCGGTCTGATCAGCAGCCGCCTTAGCCTGGAAGGACCCATTCAGAAAGGGCGGTCCTCTTTTCTAGTGACAGGACGCCGCACCTACGCTGATTTATTCTTACACTTATCCAAAAACAAGGATGTCAAAGATAATTCGCTTTATTTTTATGATTTAAATGCGAAGGCCAATCTGGCCTTAAGCCTTAAATCGCATTTGTATTTTTCCGGATATCTGGGATCAGATAAACTGGGTCTTAAGGACCAGTTTATGATTGATTGGGGCAATAAGGTGGCCACCCTTCGGTTAAACAGTATCCTGGGAGAAGGCCTTTTTTCCAATACAAGTTTAATTGTCAGTGATTACCGTTTTAATATCCTTTTAAAGTCAGGGAATAATACTTTTCATCTAAATTCTCTGATCCGGGATCTGGATTTGAAACAGGATTTTAACTGGAATAGCCCTATAGGTTCATTTCACGCAGGTATTGCCAGCATGTATCACCAGTTTGATCCGACGCATTTTTCAGGAGGCAATGACTCAACGGACTACTCTCAATACAAGTCTTATCAATATAGTCTGGAAAACGCTGCTTATCTGAACTATTCAGGCAAACTGAATAAAAGTCTTGAAATTTCTGCCGGAATGCGTTTTTCCACTTATAGTATTTTAGGGCCGGGGACTTATTATAATTATACCGCTGCCTCCGCGGATCCGGTAGATTCTGTAACGCTTTCCAAAGGGCAATTCGGTAAAACTTATTTTAATCCTGAACCAAGAGTATCGCTGGCCTTTAGCATGAATGAGGTGAGTAGCCTCAAAGCATCCTATAGTCGCAATACACAGCATCTGCATTTATTAAGTAACTCGGTATCTACCAATCCTACGGATCAGTGGATCGGGGATAGTTATAATATCAAGCCCGAGACCGCCGATCAGCTGTCCCTGGGTTATTACCATGATTTTGCTCAATACAGACTCGAAGCAGAGACCTATTATAAATGGATGGGCGGGCAGGTAGATTACAGAAACGGGGCGGATTTGACCACTACTGAAGATGTGGAATCGCAATTACTTTATGGTGTTGGCAGGGCATATGGGCTTGAATTGTACTTAAAAAAGAACCGGGGGAAATTAACGGGGTGGATCAGTTATACCTTATCCAGGACGGAAAAGAAAATTGCGGGTATTAATGGAGGTAATTGGTATAAAGCACATCAGGATCGTACCCATGATTTAAGCGTGGTTGCCCTGTATCCCATCAGCGCCCGCTGGGATGTCGCAGGTGATTTTATGATAGCCACCGGCAATGCGGTTACTTTTCCCGATGCAAAATATCAAATAAACGAACAGACTTTTTTTTATTACGCCAAAAGAAATGATTACAGGATGCCTTGTTACCACCGGATGGATATTAATTTTACCCTGAAATGTAAACCCAGAAAGCATTACCAGTCCTCCTGGAGTTTCGGGCTGTATAATGTTTATGGCAGGGAAAATGCGTATATCATTCAGTTTGAACAGGATAAAAGTAACCCTGACCGGACAATCGCCAAGCAAACCGCCTTATTTAGATGGGTACCTTCGGTAACTTATAATTTTAAATTCTAAAAGGGCTATAACAAGGGCAAGAATCCTGTTTTTGGTGAAAAGACAGTTGGGCAGAAAAAAATAACGTATGCAGGTAAACTTTCAATATATATGGAGCAGATTCACGAACTGCCTTTTAAAAGGCAGCCTGCCATGGTCGGCTTATCTGCTGATTGGCCTGTTTGTAATTCGGATGCTGTCCGGCTGTACTAAAGAAGTAAATCTGGCGCTTCAGTCCACCGCCGCCAAACTGGTCATTGAAGGGGTGGTTTCTAACGGGACCCTGGGAAGTTACGTAAGACTTTCTTATTCACAGGATTTTACAGATCAAAATGCCTTTACCTATTTGTCGGATGCGGTGGTGGTTTTAAAGGATAGTACCAGATCCTTTAAGGATACATTAAAAGTGGGGCTGGATAGTGACGGGCAGCCTTATTTTTATACCAGAAAAATCCACCCTGATGTGGGCCATGTATATCAGCTTTTAGTGCAGGCAAACGGCAATACCTATACAGCAAGATCCGTTATGCCTGATACGGTCAGCTTTGACGGTATTACCCTACTGGCGGAGGCTGGTCAATTGAATAAAGAATCTGTATTTACGGCTGTTCCTAAATACGTAGATCAGCCCGGAGTAAAGAACTACTACCGGTTTGAACAATATATCAATGGGGTAAAGGATCCGGGTATTAGTGTTTTAAATGATAATGTAGGCGACGGTCTGGTTAATGAACGACCGATCTTTACCAAGGATATAGATATACATTTAGGAGATACGCTGTCCGTGGTTATGATTCAGATCACGCAACCTGTTTATCAGTATTTTTATCAGCTGGAACAAAATCAACAGGAACTGGGTGGTACACCCAGCAATCCCACCAGTAATATTTATCTGGATGCTGATAAAAGCACCGGTGGTAATAATAACAACAGCGGGGCGCAGGTGCTGGGATATTTTAGCGCCGAATATCGTCAGTATTTTACAGCTATCATTAAGGAGGATTAAATTGCCTGCTGATAAAGGGATTTTAGTCTTTGCGGAGCTTTGCCGGTCCTAGGGAATGGCCGAGAGGAGTTGTTTTGTGTATTCAGCGCTGGGACGGTAATAGATTTGATCCGCATCTCCTAATTCGGCTATCTGGCCTGCTTGCATGACGGCAATTCTGTCTGAGATATATCTTACGACCGATAAATCATGAGAGATAAATATACAGGTAAATCCGAGCTCTGCCTTTAAATCATTGAGCAGGTTTAATACCTGGGCCTGGACACTGACATCCAGCGCCGATACGCTCTCATCACAAATGATAAAATCAGGCTCGACGATCAGTGCTCTGGCAATGACAATCCTTTGTCTTTGTCCCCCACTGAACTCATGGGGATAGCGGTGATAGTGCTCAGCCGTCAGGCCTACTTTTTCCAGCCACTCACAGACCCTTTCCTTTCTGATTTTAGGGGAAAGGTTGTGATGGATTTGAAGAGCTTCACCTATTGCCTGTCCGATGGGGATCCTGGGATTCAGTGCACTGTAGGGATCCTGAAAAATCATTTGGAGCTGACGGGCCCTGTCTTTTTTGGAGAGGGAGCTTTGATGGATATCTTCTCCTTTAAACATTATGCTGCCTTGATGAATCGGCGTAAGTCCCATCACGGCCCGTCCGAGTGTCGTTTTGCCGCATCCCGATCCGCCGACCAGCCCCAGGGTCTCTCCTTTTTGTATCTCAAGGTTTAAGTCTTTTACGGCTTTATAATACCCGGTAGGCCTGCCCCAAAAATTAAAGTGTGTAGGATACCAGACGTTCAGGTTTTTAATTTCCAGCAGTGCGGGATGATCTGCTGTGGGCAACTTTTCTTTGGAAGCCGCTGGTTCAGAAGCCTGAAGGACCGGGATTGTAGGCTGTTGTTCTTTTGGCGTATTCAAAAAATCACTGACCACAGGCAGCCGCTGTCCTTTTGCATATAATCCTGGCCGGCAGGCCAGCAAGGCCTTGGTATAGGGATGCTGAGGATGTTCCATAATCTGCGCAGCCGGACCGGTCTCCACCAGGTCGCCTTTATACAAAACGGCTATCTGATCGGCTGTTGCTGCAACCAACTGTATGTCATGGGAGATAAACAGCACACTCATGTTATTTTTACGCTGTAAATCATGGATGAGCTGGATGATCTCTTTTTGAACCAAGACATCCAGGGCCGTGGTCGGTTCGTCGCAAATAAGCAGTCTGGGCTGACAGCTCATGGCCATGGCTATCATGACTCTTTGTTTTTGGCCCCCGCTGATCTGATGCGGATATTTATGGAAGATCTGTTCCGGTTCAGGCAACCGGACATCTTTAAAAAGCTGCAGCACTTGCTGCCTCACCTCATTTTTAGCCTGATTTCTATTCCCGGAAGCTGCCGCCTGGTGGTGCGTCAAAATGGCCTCCATGACCTGATCTCCACAGGTTTTCACCGGGTTCAGGCTGGTCATGGGCTCCTGAAATATCATGCCTATCTGAGCGCCTCGGATATCCTGCATGGAGCGGTCGTCCAGAAAAGTGATATCTGTATATTGGTTATTCTGTCCGTCAATATTTGTAAGTAAAATCCGGCCGCTTACATCTGCCTGCCGTGGTAAAAGATGCAAAAGCGATAAGGCGGTCAGGGATTTACCACTACCCGACTCTCCGACAATGGCCAGGGTCTCGCCGCTTTCAATGGCAAGGGTAATATGGCGCAGAACGGATTTGCCGGAAAACTGAATGGTTAATTCCTTCAGCTCCAATACAGGATTGTCAGCATGGGTACAGCCGTCCTGCTGGCCATTTTTGGCCGGGTTTTGTGGAGTCCCAGGTGTTGACAATTGATCTTGCAAAGGCCTTTATTGTTTTACAAGGCAGTCTGCATCTGATCGGCAAACTGCATTTGATGCAATTTCGCATAAAATCCGTTACGTTCCAAAAGCTGGTCGTGGGTGCCGATTTCCTTGATTTCTCCTTTGTCTAAGACAATGATTTTGTTAGCCTTGCGTATTGTTGACAGTCTGTGTGCTATGACGATGGAGGTTCTGCCTACAATCAGTTTTTCAATGGCCTTTTGTACCAGAATTTCACTGTCCGTATCAATGGAGGAAGTGGCTTCGTCCAGAATTAATATGGAGGGATTATATAAAAGAGCCCGGATAAAGGAAATGAGTTGTCTTTGTCCCAAACTAAGGGAGCTACCTCTTTCCATTACTTTGAAATCATAATTTCCTTCCAGCTGCATGATAAAATCATGCATGCCAATAAGCTTTGCCGCATCCATCACTTCGCTTTTGGTGATCTGGGGGTTACGCAGCGTGATATTATCCATAATGGACCCCGAGAATAGGAATACGTCCTGCAGTACGACTCCTATATGCTTACGCAGGTATTCTATATTATAATCCTTGATATCCACCTGATCAATCAGGATGTTGCCGCTTTGTATTTCGTATAACCGGTTAATCAGGCTGATAATTGAGGTTTTACCGCTGCCGGTATGCCCGACAATGGCCACCGTCTCTCCCGGATTTATATGAAAATCCACGTCTTTTAGAACAAAATGGGGTGGATTATAGGCAAAATTGATATGGTCAAAGCGTATTTCCCCTTTGATTTTTTCCGGCAGGAAAAAGCCTTGTTCCGGGCTGGGTTGCATATCCTCGTTTTCCAGTACCTTAAAGACACGTTCTGCTGCAATTAACCCCATTTGCAGCACGTTAAACTTATCGGCAATAACCCGCAATGGACGGAAAATCTGATTTAGATACAGAATAAAGGAAACCAAGAGTCCGGCGTCTAATTTATTATCTGCCACAAACCAGATTAAAAAGGCCATACTAAGCGCCAGGATAATCTCAACTACCGGAAAGAATACTGAATAGGCAAAAATGGCGGAGATATTGGCATTTCTGTGTTCCTTATTGATCTTGTTGAACTTATCGGCTTCTCTTTTCTCCGCCGCAAATGCCTGTACGATGGCCATACCCGAAATATGTTCCTGCACAAAGGCGTTAAGGGCGGAAATCGCATTTCTGACTCTTAAATAACTTTTATTTACGCTTTCTTTAAAGTAATAAGTGGCGATAATAAGAATCGGAAAAGGAATTAAACTGATCAGTGTCAAACGCCAGTCAATATAAAACATGGTGGCCAGCGTTACGACTATGGCAAATAAGTCAGCCAGAATAGGAACCAGACCATCTGAGAAAATATCATTGATACTTTCTATATCGTTAATGGTACGGGTGGTGAGTGTGCCTATGGGCGTTTTATCGAACTGACGTTGATTCAGCCGGGTGATTTTGTCAAATACCTCAATACGCATATCTTTTACGACTGCCTGACCCAGCCAGGAAGTCGTAAAACTGAAAATAAACCGGGTTATGGTCTCGATAAAAATGAAAACTACCTGAAAAATGGTCACAGCCAAAATAAACTGCAAGGCACTAGACAGATGTTGTTCGCTGATGAAAATTTTCAACCAGCCCGGAGCTTCCACTGCCTTACCGGTGGCTTTATTGACCGTTAACTGAATCAGATAAGGGCGCACCGGAGCAAATACTGAAAGTACCAGGGCCAGCACAAGGCTGCAGGTAAATTGGAGCCTATAGGGTTTGACGTATGTAAATACCCTGCTTAGCAGGTGTATGTCCAGCTTTTTTTTCTCGGTTTTTTCCATTTGCCGGGCAAAGATACACCCTTTTTGGCAGGATATATTTGAGGGGCTGGCCGCTATCTTAAAGGATAGGAACCGGGGGCCTTTTTTACGCAAACGTTGCGTAAACGTTTGTTTGTTTTTAACCCCAAATTTTCCGATTTAAAATCTTTTGTTCGATATTTGCACCCAAATTACAATCTGAATGAACCTTTCATTTGACAATACAGAGGTCGCCTTTGCTTATAAAACAACGAAAGACCTTAAATCGGCTAAGACCCTGTTTTCCACTATGAAATACCCGGTACTCACCGGGTTGGGAACACGCTTTACTCCTTTTTTAATGAAAACCGGACTTCCTATAAACGGGCTGATCCGCAATACCATATTTAAGCAGTTTGTGGGGGGGGAATCCCTGGAACAAACCGCCCCTATTTGTGAGATGCTTAATGAATATGGAGTAGGTGTTATTTTGGATTATGGAGTGGAAGGCAAAGAGTCAGAAGCCAGTTTTGATCATGCCATGCAGGAGTTTGTCCGGGTGATCAAGTTTGCTGCCACCCAGAAAAACATTCCGGTTATCGCTATTAAGGTATCCGGAATTGCCAGAATGGAGCTCTTAAGAAAACTTAATGAAGCCCCCAGACTCAGAAGCGGGGTGCATGAGAATGAGGAACAATTAGCTGAATGGGCAAGGGTCAGACAACGGATGATCCAGATTTGCGAAGCAGCTAAAGAATTTAATATCGGCGTACTAGTAGATGCAGAGGAAAGCTGGATTCAGGATCCTATTGACCGTATTACCATGGAGATGATGGAGCTGTATAATAAAGAATCCGTCCTGGTATATAATACCATCCAACTGTATCGTCATGACCGACTGGATTTTTTAAAAATGTCTCATGATATTGCCAAAAGACAAGACTTTTTATTAGGAGTCAAACTGGTCAGAGGTGCCTATATGGAGAAAGAAAGAGCCCGGGCACAAGAGCAGGGTTATCCCTCTCCTATTCAAAAAGATAAAGACGCTACGGATCTGGACTATAACAGTGCCGTTCAGTATTGTGTAGAAAATATAGATACCATCGGTTTTGTGGTCGCCACCCACAATGAAGCAAGCTCCTTGTATGCTGCGGAGTTGTTGGATCAGAAAAATCTGAATCATCATCATCCGCATGTGCATTTTTCTCAGCTTTATGGAATGAGCGATAATATTACCTTTAATCTGGCCAAAGAAGGATACAGCGTCAGCAAATACCTGCCATTTGGTCCCATCAGAGACGTTATTCCATATCTGATGCGCAGAGCGCAGGAAAATTCCAGCGTAAAAGGGCAGACAGGCAGAGAACTTTCCTTGATTCAACAGGAACTGGGCAGAAGAAAGCAGCTGGAAACTGCCTGATTTTCTTAACTGGAAATATGTTTATAAAAAATATATCGGACTTAGTCGGATGAATTCTACCATCAACGTCTGAGTTTTGCATAAAAGTGCTTACTTTCACGCTCCCCTTTCAGTGGGGAGCGTGTCATTTATTGCAGGATCAATACATTAGTTTAAGGAAAAACATTATAAATTAAATAGAAATGGCTTACGAATTAATTGGAAAATTAGTCGCAAAATACGACACTGTTCAGCGGACAGAAACATTTAAAACCAGAGAGTTTGTTGTGGAAAAAACAGATGATATCGGTGGACGTGTGATCAGTAATTATATCAAGTTTCAGTGTGTACAGGACCGTACCTCCCTGCCCGATCGTTTTAATCTGGGTGATGATGTGAAGGTTTCTTTTAACCTAAAAGGCACTAAATGGATGCGTGATGGCAGAGAAAACTATATTACCAACCTGGATGCATGGAGACTCGAGCCTGCCGGCAGTCTGCAGGGCGGTGGTTTTGCACCGCAGCAAGGCGTAGATGCCCCTCCTCCACCATTTGTACCCGATACGGTACCCAGTGACGGGGATGATTTACCCTTCTAGATCATAAAATAGAGGGTTTAATCCCTTCGGAGCAGCCTTCTGAAATATTAAATTTCTGACCGGATTCATTTAAATTGTTCATTCAATTAAATGAATCCGGTTTTTTTATGAATTACCGCTTATATATATTTGATTATAAACGTAATAAGTAAATGCAGATAGCCTGCGCTTCAAATAAGATCTATGAGGTCTTGGACTTGATTTTCTTTAATTTTTAGGGCTTTGGTATAGTTTTAGATAGAAGGGAAATGAATCAAAAATTACATTTTATGAAAAAGGCATTTTTGTTATTTGCAGCCGGACTGTTTTTCGTAGGCGTTTCCCAAGCACAATATGAACGTCCCATTGGATCAGAGTTCAGCGTAGGTATAACTGGTGCTTTACCGGTTGGTGATTTTAGCGATTATTCTTCATTTGGCCTGGGCATTGATGCCAAGTACGCCTATAATTTTGATGAAGTTATTGCCGCTACGGTTTCCGCAGGTTACAATAATTTTTTCGTTAAAGGGGATCTGAAAGATCTTGGGTACAAAAATCAAGGATTTGTGCCTCTGAAAGCAGGTGTCCGCTTTAGCATGGGCGGCCTATATGCTGAACCTCAGATTGGCGCAGCTATCGGAACCAGTAAAGGCAGCGAGACTGTTTTAGATTATGCAGGTCAGCTTGGTTTTATGGCCTCTCCTAATCTGGATTTGAGTCTTCGCTATGAAGGGATGTCCAAAAACAGTATAACGAACAGTTTTATCGGTTTGAGAGTAGCCTACACGATGCCATTCTAAATAACTGAATGGTCTATTAATTAGTTTTCAACCTATGAATGATACCTAAAACCTATGGCCGGCAAATTTTGCCGGCTTTTTTATGATTATCGGTCATGTCCTGAAAATTCCCCTTGAGCGGATGGTGGCTAAAGGTATTTAGTTCTTAAAATTCAGGGCAAAAGCCATATTTTTGTTTAAGGTGAATTGGGAGGATCTGGCCATATCCCGCTATGTGCCCAATCAACCCGCAAATGAGTAAGGCAAATCCTGTAAAATGATTAATTATTATTAGAATTTAAATTATATATGTCAAGTTTAAAGCAACGCATTGAGGACACGGTCCGCTATATACAATGTAAATGTGATAAAAAACCCTTGATTGGTATCGTACTGGGCAGCGGTCTGGGAAATCTGGCTATCGAAATCACCGTTGAGCAGGAACTGAGTTATCAGGACATCCCTCACTTTCCTGTAAGCACCGTCAAAGGCCATAGCGGGAAACTCATTTTTGGCCTGCTGGGCAACGTACCTGTCCTTGCCATGTCCGGTCGTTTTCATTACTATGAAGGTTATAGCCCGGCTGAAGTTTCTTATCCCATTCGGGTCATGAATGGACTAGGTATCAAGACGCTACTGCTATCCAATGCGGCAGGTGCCGTTAATCCGGATTATAAGGTGGGTGATTTAGTGTTAATCAATGATCATATTAGCTTTTTTACGCATAACCCTCTTTTAGGGCCTAATGAGGAAGAACTTGGCCCGAGGTTTCCAGATATGAGTGAGCCTTATAGTAAAAATATTATTGCGATTGCCAGGCGCATTGCTGACGCCTATGAATTTAAGGTCCATGAGGGCGTGTATACCGGAGTAACGGGGCCCACATTTGAAACCAGAGCAGAATATAAACTAATCAAAGCAGTAGGCGGAGATGTGGTGGGTATGAGTACGGTTCAGGAAGTAATCGTGGCTGTTCATGGAGGGATGCAAGTATTTTGTGTCAGCGTAGTAACGGATCTTGGAATCCGGGAAGAGGATAATATCATCACCCACGAAGAAGTTTTAGAAGCAGCCGAGGCAGCTGAACCTAAACTGACCGTCTTGTTTAAGGAGTTGGCATCAGAATTGCAAAGGAATATTAAATTAACATAACATATCTAATTTTGAGAGGGGTTTATTAAATACTTTTTCTACAGATTTTTAACCTTAAAAATTTAAGTTGTATGCTACTAAAAAAAATGTTACCTGCATTTATCATGGCAACTGCACTAGCTGTATCCTTGCCATCCTGTAAATCCAAACCGTCTGATGCCGATATACAGACAAAAGTTCAGACCGCCATTGCTGCCACGCCTGGCGTCTCTGCTGATGTAAAAGACGGAGTTGTTACGCTAAGCGGACTGGTAAGTTCGGATGCTGAGAAGACTGCCGTAGAAACGGCGGTAAATAACCTGAAGGAATCGGGTGTCAAAAGTGTGGTAGATAATATTGAAGTCGAAGCCGCACCTGCTCCTGCAGCTGTTGCACCGGCAGCAGATGCCTTATCACAGGGAGTAGCTGATGCAACCAAAGATTTTCCAGGTATTACTGCTACCGTTGCTGATGGCGTTATTACTGTTACCGGAGAAATTGAAAAATCCAAGGTACAGACTTTAAAAGCATCACTGGATGCACTGAATCCTAAAAAAACAGATATGAGCCAGGTAAAGGTTAAATAATCTTTGAATCCTTGGTTTTTTTTGAACGTAAAAACATAGAACAATGTCAGCTTTACAAGATAAATATAAAGAACTGATTGACACAGTAAATGCCTCAGGTGTAACGGGAGCCCAGATTAATGAAACGGATGGCGTCCTTCACATTACGGGTACGGCTCCCAGTGCCGATGTTAAAAATAAACTCTGGGACATTTATGGTAAAATCGACCCCAATTTTCTGACTGGGGATGTTGTAATGAATGTAAATGTCGCCACAGCGGTAGCGGGAGCGAAAGTGAAAGTTGTGACTGATTCCACCAATCTGAATATCCGCAAAGGACCCGGAACAGACCAGCCTATTGTTGGAAAGGCAGCCCATGGTGAAGTCATTACCTTAGTGGGAAAAGCCAATGATCAGTGGTGGCTGGTCAGAACCAACGATGGCGAAGAAGGCTATAGCTATTCTCAATATCTTACACCGGTTGAATAATCCATTAATGGTCTTTTAGACAATTAAAAAGGAGCATTAAAAAGAAAGAGCGTCCATTTATTGATAAATGACGCTCTTTTTTCGTTATGTGGAATGTTTACACCCCATCTTTTAAAGGCAGAAAAATCGCCGTAAAGCCATCCTGCCTGTAAGTTTTAAACGTGTAATTTGTCTTTTTTGGCCAATAATTCCTCTACGGTCTCCTCATACATCTCATCCGGAACACAACAATCTACAGGACATACTGCCGCACATTGAGGCTCTTCATGAAATCCCTGACATTCAGTGCATTTATCCGGAACTATAAAATAAACATCATTACTGACGGGCTCAAATCTTTTTTCTGCATCTACAACCGAACCATCCATCAAAGTATAATCACCTTTCACGCTGGTTCCGTCTGTGATGGCCCAGTCCACTCCTCCTTCGTAAATAGCATTATTGGGGCATTCTGGTTCACAGGCACCACAATTAATACATTCATCGGTTATCTTAATCGCCATCTGGTTCGCTGGTTTAATTTTTTTTAAATAATTTTGCGCAAAATTACACCAATTTATATGCAATTGTCGCAAAAAGTAGCTTTGGCTGCAAAGTTAGGAAATTATTTGCTGCAAAACAATGAACAGTGGCAGGCTGTTAAGCAGCAGGCCTACCGGGAAAACCCATGGTTTATACCGGAATTTATTGATAATGCTGCCCAAAATATCGCTACGTCTTATCTGGCCGCTAATTTATTGGAAAGCTGGCTGAGGCACTATCCTTTATTAAACCACCAGAAAAGTCCTAAAACCATTGGTGTAATCATGGCTGGGAATATACCGCTTGTTGGATTTCAGGATTTTTTATGTGTCTGGCTGAGTGGCCATAAACAACAAATTAAGCTTTCCTCAAAGGATCAGGTGTTGCTGCCGCATTTATTGGGCAAATTGGCAGAGTGGGATCCCGCTTTTATGGAAGATGTTCAGGTTCTGGAAAGGCTTAAGGAGCCGGATGCTTTTATCGCTACTGGTAGTAATAACTCAGGTAGATATTTTGAATATTATTTTGGGCAAAAGCCTAATATTATCCGAAAAAACAGAACTTCTGTTGCTATTCTGGATGGAGATGAATCTGCAGATGATTTAAGGGAGCTCAGTAAAGATCTGATGCTTTATTTTGGGCTTGGATGTAGAAATGTTACAAAGTTATATGTTCCCGAAAATTATGATTTTGTTCCATTAATTGAAGCGCTGAAGGAGTATAATTATTATTTGGATTTTCATAAGTACCACCATAATTTTGACTATCAGCTGGCAATACTGATTATGAACAGTAAGGTCTACATGAATAGCGGTTCACTTTTGTTGATTGAAAAAGAAGACTTGTTCTCTCCCATTAGCCAGGTTCATTATTCTTTTTATAAGGATAAGGTATCCTTATTAGATAGTCTTAATACGAATAATGACATCCAATGTGTCGTGGGTAAAGGGTTAATCCCATTTGGGCAGGGACAATCTCCTCGCCTGATGGATTATGCAGACGGAGTAGATACCATGGATTTTTTACAGACGTTATAAAGTAGTTTTACGGGATGTAGCGCAGCCCGGTAGCGCGCTTCGTTCGGGACGAAGAGGCCGCTGGTTCGAATCCAGTCATCCCGACTTTAGGGCATCCAGCTCAATCAAATGGCCCGTAAACGCCCCTGTTTACGGGCTTTGTTACAGATTTTCCTATCAATTTATTGCAACGGATTTCAACTGTCAGGTGACCTGGAGTATGACCTCCGTGTGTGACCTATTTTTAGGTCACACAAAAATCGTCAAACGCTTTACAGTAAAGCGTTTGAGCGAGGTGGCCTGACAGAAATCTGAAGCGATTTGAAGGTTTTTGAAGGCATTTTTTGTGGTTCGTGAGAACGAAAAGAGGGCTTGGATTCAATCACATTAAAATGAATGCAAAATGAAGAGTAATCAGACATTCGGCCTGCATTATGTACTCAGGCTGAACAAGGAAAGGAAAGGCAGGTATCCGATCTATGCCCGGATCGTAGTGAACAAAACCAGGGTGGAACTTTCTACCAAACAGTATATCCACAAATCCGACTGGGATCAGGCGCGGGACAAGGCAAAGCCACGCACCGATGAACTCCGGCTGCTGAACAGCTACCTGGAAGAGCTCCGGGCTAAAATAGCCATGCACTACCGGGAACTGAAACTATCCGATGAGGGAGTGACCGCTGAAACGGTCAAAGCCGCTTACCTGGGTATATCAATAGAATCACTCAATGATGGCGGACGCACGCTCCTGTGGCTGGTAAAGCAACACAACACCATCATGAAAGAAGTGCTGCGCTGGGGCACGTTGAAAAACTATCATACCACGGAACGCTACCTGCGGGAGTTCCTGAAAACACAGAGCCGTTCCGGGGATATTCCCTTACGGAGATTAACCTACTCATTTTTAACGGGCTTTGAACATTTTGTCCGCACCGTTCCGCTGAAAAATTATGACCGTTGCACCAACAACGGCACCATGAAGCATATCGAGCGATTAAAGAAAATGAGCGCCTGGGCCACCAGGAATGAGTGGATTGCAAAAGATCCTTTTGTCAATTATCAGCTAAAATTTCAGCATAAGGTCAGGGAATTTTTAACAGAGCTGGAATTGCAAAGCCTGGAAAACCGGCATTTTGATGATCCTGTATTGCAAAAAGTGAAAGACCTGTTTGTCTTTAGCTGTTATACCGGCCTGGCTTACGCAGATGTTATGGCGTTGCAGCCGGGCAATATTGTGGCAGGAACAGACTGTTTTTCATGGATACAGATCTGCCGGGTAAAAACAAACACACCGGTGGATGTTCCCCTGCTGGATGTAGCTAAGAAAATATTGGAAAAATTCAAGCGGGAACAGGCCATAGAGGAACGGGATACCATTTTTCCCTATGTTCCCAACCAGGTGGTGAACCGGAGCCTGAAAATTATCAGTGAGATCTGCGGATTTTCCAAGCGATTTACCTTTCATGTTGCCCGTCACACCTTTGCGACGACCGTGACCCTTTGTAATGGCGTCCCGATAGAATCCATCAGCAAAATGCTGGGGCACACAAAAATTACGACAACGATGATCTATGCCAAAGTGGTGAAAACAAAGATCAGCGAAGATATGGTGGCATTAAGGGAAAAACTGGAAAAAGCAAAGAAGCCAAAGCAACTGTATATAGCAGTGTGAATTTTTATCCTGGCGCCTCTCAGCCTTTGGGGATATCACAAATGGTGATAAGCATCCATTTACCCATTCATTTTGAGGTTCCAGGTTGGAACCTCAAACATGTGAACTTTAAATCATAAAAAATGAGCAATAATAATATAACTGTAACAGACGAGTCGATCATGTCGAAGATATATGTTGTTCGGGGGCAAAAGGTAATGATGGACAGCGATCTGGCAGCATTGTATGGCGTAGAAACCAAAGTATTCAATCAGGCTGTTAAAAGAAATTACGCCAGGTTCCCGGAAGATTTTGCCTTCCGGGTAACTAACGAGGAATTTGAGGCTTTAAGGTCACAAATTGTGACCTTAAAGAAAGGCCGGGGGCAACATTCTAAATATCTCCCTATGGTTTTTTCGGAAAGTGGCGTGGCCATGCTTTCCAGCGTGCTAAGCAGTGAACTGGCCATTAAAGTGAATATTCAGATTATCCGCATTTTTAATAAGATGCGTGAAATGTGGCTTACCCACAAGGACATCCTGTTAAAACTGGAAGAACTGGAAAATAAAGTTTCCGGCCACGACCGCGAAATCCAGGTGATTTTTGAATATCTGAAAGAGTTATTAAATCCGCCGCAACCACCGCGCAGGCGCATCGGGTTTAATGTTAAAGATGAAGATTGAGACCAGCGGCACTTTTACTATAGTGAACAAAAATAGAGCCTAATGAAACTGGATTGATGCCTAAAAAAAATAGCAATCCCGATAAGCAGGCTTTTCCAACCATAGCGAGGCTTAAATAATACATATTAGTAAAAATGTGTGTATTTTCAAGGCAAGCTAATGTTTAAAGATAATGGAACGTCTTATAAATAAAATTAGGCAACTAGACTGGCCTGAATTACAAATAGTCGGAAATAATATTTCAATTGAAAATACCAATATAATATTATTGGAAACTGACGAAAACAATATTGCGACCCTTCGACTAATCTATAGAAAATCAGATGAAGATGATGGTGTCAGTTTTAATAATTCCTATTCAAATTTATTAAGATTAGTTTTTCCAACGGATTTCAACGCTGAAGAAATATTGACAAAAGAATTAAAACTAAGACAGTATCAGCAATTGGATGAAGTTTTTAAGTTCAATTCTAACCATATCAATACTATTCAAATCACTAATGAAGTCGAATCCTATGAAATTTCCAATCACATCGTCAGAATTGCTCCCGCTACGATTGTTGAGATTATTAACAATTACAATTCATTTTACGATGAAGCTAAGAGCTATTCGAAAAAATATGTTTTATATAAGGCCACAGAATTCCAAAGGAGTTATTTCGGAATTGAGAAAGAGAAAAAAACGACTACAAATAAAGGCGAATTCAATTTTGTAATTGATAGATTTAACTTGCAAACAAAAAGGACAAAATCAGATTTTGAAAAATATTTGAACGAGAACGATCTGTATGCATTGCAAGACCTTACATTAAAGCTAATACAAAAAGAGGTTTATGGTGCCGAATTCCTCACAAGACTTAACGACTATTTTATAAAAATAAGACTGGAAGAAATTATCAAATTGGGCAGGGAAATATTGAGCCTGAAAAGCACCAACTTAAAAACTGCAGCAGCACGAAATATCATCTCAAAAATAGAAACTGATGCAAGGAAGATTAAACAATTAGAGAGTGTTTGGCAAAAATATTTTGAAAAGTACCTTTCATTTTTGATTTTTTCTTATCAATTGGTTAGGCCCCCTTTAAATCGGACAATTTTTTCGAAGTTAATAATTTGATTTAATTGTTCAATATTTTTGTGCTGCCGAATGCGACTGACGGTGACCTTTATACCGAAAGTTGTTCTTATACCGCTGCAACTGTGGCGGTATTTTTTATTCGCCCTTTGGGGCGAGCCGAATGCTCCTTCTGGCTCCCATTACCCGAAAGTTCATAGTGAGAAACCAGTAGCCTATGTCTGCTTGCCTTATTCTTTCGCGCTATGCTTTCAATCAGCCCTGCCTGCCATAGTTTCCAGAATCGCTTGGGTGGTAAATGGTCCAAACTTCCATGTAGTCGGACCTCATTGTAGATCTTATAAAATCTTCTCAAATGCTGCTCTAAGTCTTTCAATGTCTTGAATATGCCTATGCGTTCAAGGGAGCGACCTAAAATCGAATGAAAGGATTCAATATGCCCATTCTCTTGTGGTGTATATGGATGCGTAAAGACCTGGTTCAAGCCATTTTCTGCCAGGTACTTTTGAACTGAATGTGCTGCAAAGCGAGAGTCGTTATCATTCCTTGTTTCAATTGTTATTTTCTTTTCCATCATCTGGTGGGGCTGTAGATAATTGACAATAACATCTT
>NZ_FNQY01000027.1 GCF_900107765.1 Arachidicoccus rhizosphaerae
CTAGAACATCAAGTGGATTACATGAAAATACAAACGGTAGAATCCAAGCAATTGTTGCAAAAGCAAGAGGGTTTGCTAACTTCGAAAGGTTCAGAATAAATGCCCTATTTTATTACGGAAATTTACAATACGACCATTAATTATTTAGTATACCCATCTAATCTAAATTTAAATAATGTTAATAAAAAGTTAAGTAATTGAATTTCTTTATATTATGAGCTTATTTAGAAAACTTTAAAAAGCTATTACGCTTTTTGTAGATATTTCTTAAAATGACAATACTCTTTTATGAATATGGATTCAAATAAACTGTTATCCTTAAGCAATCCTTCGATGAATGCCAATCGGTTTGAAATCAATAATAATAGAAATAATTTACTGAAGTCAAAAAAGCAAGATTGAGGAGGCCGTCCTAAAACGGCTCATATAATTGAAACACCGTAATTTTCGACTTCCCCATACAAATTGTCATAGAACCCTTTTAAAACAGTATTTTTGCAAAATGTTACCTGTAATTTCGATTTGTATTCCTGCATATAAAAATGTAAACTTTTTAAAAAGGTTACTCGATAGTATTTGTCTGCAAACCTATCGAAATTTTGAAGTGATCATTTCAGATGATAGCCCAGATGGGGAGGTAGAACAATTGGTGGAAAATTATCAGGGCCAGCTACCATTCATTTATTATGTAAGAAATCAGCCATCAAAAGGAATGCCCGAGAACTGGAATAATGCTATTTCATTTGCAAGAGGAGAATGGATTAAAATAATGCATGATGATGATTGGTTCCTGAATGAACAGACATTAGCCAAGTTTGCTGAAAAGATTAATACGGAGGCAGATTTTATTTTCAGCAATTACGAAAATACCTTCCTCAATCAACAGGATGAAATAGTCAAGAAAGTTCCCATGGTATTTCCCAAATACCGCCTAAGTGCTATCGCCCAGGAGCCCTTGCTTTTGCTGGCAGACAATAAAGTGGGTCCGCCAAGTGTTTGTATGGTGCGCGCCTCTGTTGGTGCACGATATGATACTAGACTTAGATGGAGAGTGGATATTGATTATTATAAGGCCGTTTTAAGTGAAAATTCAAAAATGGAATTATTAGAGGATTTGCTTATCGGCGTTGGTATGAATGAAAATCAGGTGACCAATCAGACAAAGAATATACCTTCAGTTGAACTCCCTGAGGCTTATATATTGCTTCAAAAATATGGAACCGGTCCGCTAAGAAACTGGATCATTTATGACAGTTGGTGGAGAATGATGCGTAATTTAAAAGTTACGTCTTATGAAGAGTTGCGACAAGTTGTACCAGAAGAGTGGCCACTAGTAATTAAAAATCTTTTGGACTTTATGGAAAAGACGCCAAAAGTATGCTTAAAGATCGGTGTTATGTCCAAGCTTTTTATGTTTTTATCCTTTGGGTCCAATAAGGGGCTGAAAAGATAATTTTTCTGTATTTTTTTAATTAATGTATTTATGTTATCTATTATCATTGTTAACTTCAATAGTGCGGATCTGATCCTGGATTGTCTGAAATCCATAAAAGATCAGACTAGAGCTATAGCGTATGAAGTTATAATTGTCGATAATAGTTCAGATACCACAGGCAGAAGTAAAATTTTGTCGTTTTATCCAGAAGTGCAATGGCTGGAAATGGGATATAATGGCGGATTTGCACGAGCCAATAATAAAGGTATCAGGGAGGCGAAGGGGGATGCAATATTGCTGCTGAATCCCGATACAATTATTTTGGAAAATACCTTAGATAAGGTATATCCATTATTTATGGATTCCGGTGCCGCGGCTTGTGGTGTACAGTTATTAAACGAGGACCAGTCTTTTCAGATTGCCGGCAATTTTGCCATGAAAGGCGGACTTAATTATTTATTACCCTTACCGTATATCGGTAACTTTTTGAAAAATCTTGGCAATCTTATAAAGGTAAAAAAGCCTAATATTGGAGAAGCTAAAGATGTTCAGGAGGTGGATTGGATTAATGGAGCTTTCCTTATGGTGAGAAGTTCCATTTTATCAAAATCGGGATTACTGGATGAGGACTTTTTCTTGTATGCTGAGGAAGCTGAATGGTGTCATCGGTTAAAGAAACAGGGAAAAATGTTGATCTACGGTGATTTTCATATTTTACATCTGCAAGGTGAAACTGCGAACGAGGCTTACCAGTCAGAGGGAAAAGGCTATTACAATTTATATGATAAGAAAGGCAGGCAGCTGATCATTTCAAATTTTCTTAGAATACGCAAGCAATTTGGCGTTGGCTGGTTTTTGTTTGACACAATTATTTATACCCTTGGAATTCCTGTTTTTATAATCGGCTTGATAATAGAAAACCTGATTGGCTTAAAAATGCCATTTAAAAACTTTGGAGCTGTGGGAGGGTTTGTGAAAAATGTTTTTGTGTTATGGACATATGTTCCAAGAATTATCCAAGGCAAACCGCATTTTTATAAATTGTTATAAGCAAGTATGCTTTATAGACCACGGATGGAATATAAGGCTTTGCGGGCGATCTGATCCCAGTCGAAATAGTCTAAAAAAGCTTTGGGGGTTGGTTTATAAACAGCGGATTTAACCTCTTGCACGGCCTCAATAAAAAGTTGGGTATTCAGATTTGGAACCAGTTTTAGTTTACCCTCCAACAACTCGGGGTCAATCCCGATAGCTCCGCTTTCAAAAGAGACCGCGGCCGAACCCTTAGCCAGGGCTTCAACCAGTTTAGTTTTAATACCGCCGCCTTGCCAGATTGGATTTAAAAAGATTTCAGCTGCCAGAAAGACTTCCTGGATATCCTCTACAAAACCAAGAACTGTGATAGACTCATTTTTGAGACCTATGAATTTTTCAGCAATGTTCTTTCCACAAAGGATCAGATGAAATGACGGGTCAGTGGCCAGGAGCTCGGGAATAATTTCTTCTATCAGCAATTGCAAGGCAGAATCATTAGGTGCATAGCCAAAAATGCCATTGAAAAGCAATAGCGTCTTTCGCTGGTCTATCTGATATTTTTCCTTAAAGCTGGTAGCAGCTTTTAATTTTTGCTCAGGCGTTGGCGCCATCAGGCTCTCAATTCCATAAGTGATGACAGATGTATCAGCTGGATTGATGCCATAAGTTTTGACTGCATAATCGGCATCTTCCTGAGTGATAAAAAAGGAATGGCTGGCCTTTTTATGAACCCATCTTTCGTAGTCTGCCAGTATGCGCCACCACCATTTTCCGAGCTCCTTAAAACGAAGTGCCTCTATATTGTGGGAACGAACGACCAGCGGAATCCCCATCGTTATTTTTAACAGCCAGCCCAACCAACCCATATATGGATGTTCGATGACAATGGTTTGGATATCATTTGAGCGGATCAGTTTTTTTACTTTCCATAGGTTCAAGGGATTGATATACCTACGGATGCCAGACCCCAATGTCGGAAGCAGCCTGAAATGTAAAGGCTCCTGCATATAGCTGGTGTCATTTTCATTTGTGGAAATACAAAGTAAATCCGAATGCATTCCAAGATGCTGATCCAGATAATAAATGGCTCTTTGCCCTCCGGAATTTGCAGGCAGGAACGTATAGGGGGCAATCGTCAGAATTTTCTTTCCATTACCCTGTTTCTTTATAGAAGAGATGGCGTTCAAAATTTAAACTACAATTGGATTATATTTTCCTGTTTTATGCTTTAGCATCGCCACTTTGTTTTTGACTCCTGCGCCAGATAAAAAACACCGAGGCCAGTATAGAAATCCAAAATAAAATCCCGGATACAAATCCCGCAGTTTTTGATTGCTGGATCACGGAAGGCTCAAATTTAAAACTCAGTTCATGCTGTCCCGCAGGTACCGCTATGCCTCTTAGAACGTAGTCTGTCTGTACATAGTCTGTTTTCTTTCCATCTATATAGGCGTTCCATCCTGCAGGGTAATAGATCTCGCTAAGTACTGCAAACTGGGGCGCTTTTGCGGTTGTTTTATACTGAATCGCATCATTGTCATAGCTAACCAGCTGAATGGTAGCCGTACTGTCGTATTGAGGAACGGCACCCGCCTTCTTTAAATCTGATTGCAGGATATAGGCTGTATCCGTTGGATTAAAATTGCTAATGGATTTAAGTGCTTCCACGTCGGTAGGAACAGCTGTGACATGCTGTACGAACCAGGCGGCTCCCAAAGCGCCCGGGTTTTTTTGAACAGCCAGTTGCCCTTGTTGTTGTCCGGGCACGATTACATATCTGGTATCCAGCATATTTAATATAGGCTGACTGAGCTGCCCGCTCATATGGGCTGCCACCATATTCTGGTAGATCAATAGTTTGGCTGCATGGTAGCCTCCTAATGACCGGTGGTAGTAAGAAGTAGATGCATCTGTAAAGGGATCACCTGCTGCCAGGTTCAGCACCCTGTAATGCGGATCTTTATCCTGTAAGATAGCCTGATCAGCAGAAGATTCTGCAAAGGCAGAGGCTTCCAGTGTTTCCGGCTCCATGTAATGATCCTTATTGAGGTAAATGCTGTCGATTTTTAGCAGATCTACCATGGTGATAATAAGTAATATCCCGATGATGACGCCTGGTTTTAATAATTGTTTAGTGTAAGCATAAATGGCTGCCAGTAAAATGATGCTAAATAAAACAACTCTGCCGATTCCAGCCAAAAACATGGATTTTCTGGCAGATTCTAGTGCGGTGAGGATTCCTGCACCTCCCACCTGGGGCTGTCTAAGAAAATCAACGATGGTAGGATTATTTAATTTATAATCATTGCCGACATAAATCAGCAGCAATAAAACAATAAAGCCTCCCAGCGCATATAAAATCTGCTTGTTGTTTTTCTTGATAAAGGATACTTCCTCTTTATTAAAGAAGAGCTTCTGTAGAGCAACACCTGCCATCAATGGCAGCAGTAGTTGCGGGATTATCATAGCCATGGAAGGTGCTCTAAATTTATTATAGAGCGGCAGATGATCAAACAGGAACTGATTAAATCCTTCCAGATAACTACCCCATGCCATAAAGGTCGTAATCAGGGTGGCAATAAGTATCCACCATTTATGTTTGGAAGGACAAACCACCCATCCCAAAATGGCCAGAAGCACAATTAAAGTACCTGCATAAATAGGACCGGATGTAAAGGGAACCACTCCGCCCCAGTACTTAGAGACAACGGACTGTAATACGCTATTGAGTTGCTGAGGAGGTAATTTTCCGTTTAGCTGGCTTCCGAGTTGCATGGCCTGATTGTAGATGTCGGAACCTTCATCAAACATATTGCCTGTATAGCCTCCGAAGGCATTAGGCATGGCGAGTTCAAAAGTTTCAGCTTTCCCAAGAGAATACTGGAAAGCATAACTTTCATCAAGCCCTGTTTTCTGAGCTGCGGCCTTAGGCGTACCTGAACTGAGATCTATGGCACTTCCGCCGCGAATCGTATATTTTGAGTATTGATAGGTTGGGAATATGGCCATGGCCTGATTGCCCAGTCCTATGGCGGCTGCTACAATCGCGAGCCCAAGTGCCGTTACCAGACGCTTCCACTTGGCAGCCTTTATCCAGGAGATCAGGTAAGAAATCGTCATGATTGCTATACAGATCAATAGGTAATAGGTAACCTGCGGGTGATTGGCCCCGATTTCCATGGTGGCAAATAAGGTAGTAACAATCATTCCAATAGCATAACGTCCTTCATAGAGCAGGATAAGACCTGCAATTAAGGCAGGCATATAAGCCATTGCGAACATTTTGGTCTCATGACCCGCTATAATAATAACCGGTGTATAGGTCGCGTAGGCAAAGGCCAGACTAACCAGGACACCAATGACTGGTTTTAGACGAAGCGTCTGGGTTAAGATATAAAAGCAAATACAGGCTAAGAAGAAAAAGGAGATGGGTTTGGGAAGCCATAAAGTAAGGATAGCCGTAAAATTGGGTAAAATACCAGAGTCATTCATCGCGATCTGATAGTTTGGCATCCCGCTGAAGGCGTGTGTATTCCAAAGAGGGAAATGACCATGAAGGTCTTTATAATTGAAGGCATCCTGTGCCATACCTTTCCAGTGAAGAATATCACCTTGCTGTAAGACTTCACCACTAAGGGCCGGATGACAATAAATAACGGCTATGATTAAAAACACTAAAATGGCGAAAAGGTGGGGAAAGGCCTGTTTCCAATTAATAGACTTCATCAAATTACAATTTTGTATTACCACAAACCTAACGGGAAAATTCCAATTGTGCAAATATTTGCGCCCTCAATGGGTTCTTTGAGCCGGCCTGCCTTTCAGGAAGCAATAAAAAAGGGCAGTCTTGATTGACTGCCCTAAAATTAATTAACTTAAATATATAAATATTAGTAATATTTAATGTTTTTTATTGGGTAGCCTGACCAGTTGCTGTAGAAGCAAAATATTTTTGCTGACTGATCATATCATCCATAATCTGGGTGGTTTCTTTAATATAGACATCTTTGGAAACATCAGTTTTCCATTTTTTATAGAAATCAACCTTGGTTTTATCCTGATTTTCCAGGTATTGTTTGGTATCCACCGGCATGATACTGATGGATAATGGATCTTTTAACTGAACCCCTTTGTCATCCTTATCAAACATTTTGCGGATCTTTTCCTGATCTGCTTTGTATTGTTTCAGGTTTAAACTAACGGGTCTGTTCTCGTTGGCATCCATCCAGGTGTTTGTCTGGGTGATGGCGTTGAATACAGGGTTCTGTGTAATGCGCAGTTTCGCTCTTGCAATAACTGAATCCTGATTGTAAGCTGGTTGCCAGATGGTATAAGTAGCCGGATTAATCTTATCCCAGGGAAGGGCAGTAGGGTTATCTTTTTCCCGGGCCTTTACAGATTCTAATAAATCCGGTAATACAATATCAGAGGAAACACCTTTTAATTGGGTGGATCCGCCATTAATACGGTAGAATTTTTCCACTGTGAGTTTTAATCCTCCAAATTCAGGCATCCCATTGGCATTGGGTTTACCCAGGGGTAACTGCGTCTGCACAGTACCTTTTCCATAAGTGGAAGTGGACCCTACAATAATGGCACGGTGGTAATCCTGCATGGCGGCTGCAAAAATTTCTGAGGCTGATGCACTGAACTCATTGACCATAACGATCATCGGTCCGTCATAAAGAACTCCGTCAGAATCATTATTGTCCATTAATTGCTGACTCTGGTCACTACGGTTTTTAACCTGAACGGCCGGACCGGATTTTACAAAATATCCAATCATTTTATTGACGTCCGCCAGGGAGCCTCCCGGATTGGTACGCAGGTCAATGATCAGGCCTTTAATGCCAGATTCTTTTAATTTTTTAAGTTCTTTGGCCACATCAACTGCTGAGCGGGCTCCTTTGTCATCCTGAAAATCCGCATAGAATTGCGGCAGACTTAAATAGCCGATCTTATTATCATTCTGGTTGATTATTAAACTTTTAGCAGCTGCCTGATCTAGCTTGACCTCTTCGCGCACCAGACTGATCGTCTCAATGGTGCCATCGGAGGCCTTTTTAATCTGCAGTTTTACGGTGGATCCTTTAGCTCCACGAATCAGTTTAACGGCCTCGGTAACTTCATAGCCACTTAAATCTACCAGAGGTGCGTCGCCAGTAGCCACTTTAAGGATGATATCACCTACATTAATCTTTTTGCTTTTCCACGCAGCGCCTCCGGCAATGACAGATTCGATGCTGATTGCGCCATTTTTTTCCAGGAGCTGCGCACCTATACCATAAAAGCGGTTACTCATCTCCTCATTGAATTCTCTTTGATCCAGTGGTGGCATATAATCGGAGTGTGGATCCATCTCATGTGTAATCGTGTTGACAAAAAGACTAAACTGTTGAGTGGCATTAAAAGTCGCCGGGTTGAAACGTTTGTCAAAATACCTGTCATAATAGGATTTTACAGTCTCCCTGGCTTCTTTTTCCAGTGTGGCATCAGATTTCTTAGACAGAGAATCTGTTGGTTTAGCTTTTGCTTTTTGACTGAGTAAATCGTTGTAAGCGACCAGTGTACGGTATTTTAAACGGTCAAACCATGCCTGCTTGTCTGCAGCTTCATCTGCCGGATAATCCAGACTGTCACTAATGGGTTGAAAAGTCTGATTCTTTTCAAAATCGAAAGGTTTTGAAAGGATATCGTGGTATAAAGGTTTCAGGGCAGCGATACGCTGCTGAAAAATTTCAATTGCAGTAGGATAAAATTTCATGGCAGCGCGACCATGGATTTCGTCATCAATCTGATCCTTATAGACAGCCAGCTTAGCAATATCTGTTTGCAGGAAAATATTCTTTTCTCCATCTAAAGAAGAAAGGAATTCATCAAAGATTTTTTGTGAGAACTGATCATCGATCTGTTTTGGAGAATAGTGCCTTTGTTCAATAATCATCCCCAGGCCTACCAGCAATTGTTGTTGGCGGGTAAGGGTATCGTTTTCATTGCTGCCTCTGCAGGAAAGAGCGCCCAGGATACCGCCCATTAAAACCAAAGCAAATACAGGTAGCGCTTTTTTACTCATCATAAAATTGTATATTTTTAATATCATTTTGTTCAAAATAATCGATGGTAAACATAAACAATTAGAATTAATATTTGGCTTAGAAGCTTAAAAAATTGTCGCCGTCGAACATATTTGGCAGTTTTTTAATATTCAAAGCCTTTTTTTGCAATAAATGCGCAATATTTTTTCAGGAATTATTTGGAAGAGATATTGAATTGTATATCTTTGCAACCCGAAACGGAGAGCATAGCTCAGTTGGTTAGAGCGTCGGATTGTGGTTCCGAAGGTCGTGGGTTCGAGACCCATTGTTCTCCCTAAATAAAAATAGTGAAAACCGTAATTGTTATCTAGGCGATTATGGTTTTTTTATGCCCTGAAAGCAGCATTTGAATTACCTTTATATAGTATTTAAAACCGCTATCCTGTCCGGAAATTAGTGGCTTATTTAAAATTCAATGGGCCAGAATTCAGCTTTGGGTATTTAAATATTTATTGATTATTAATTTTTATAATATTATGTGGGCTTTTCTGTTATCTGCTTTTTTGCATGCTATTGGTTGTTGGTTATGTGTCTCTTTGATGCTTTATCTGTTATTTAAACCTGAGAAGCCCGTCCGTTTGCCGGGCATTAAAATTCAGGGAATGGTTCCTGCCAACTTTAAAAAATTAAGTCAGAAACTCTCGGATATCATATACCAGCTGCTGTTAAGCCATAAGGAGGACCTGAAAGTTCAGGTGACCGCCCCCGAAAAAATGGATAAACTGATGCCCCATATAGAATCACATATTGATTTTTTTCTTCGGGAAAAATTGCCAAAGTCCATGCCGATGATTGCCATGTTGATAGGAGATAAGACCATCGGACAAATCAAGGAGGTTTTTGTCACCGAAATTAAAGTCCTGTTTCCGGAGTTAATCGGTCAGTATATGGATGGCCTTATGGAAGATGACCGATTGTATCCGCTTTTAACAGAAAAATTGCAATCTGCCAGCGTTTTAAACTATGTGACTGCCATGAAATCCAACCTTTCCAAACTGTTTTTTAAAATTAAATTAGGGGCTTTCGTCTTTGGTTTAGCATATGGATTGTTAATTAGTTGGATTATTTTGTAGTTCACCTAAACTTTTCACGTATTCACCGATTTTAAGATGGACCGGCATTAACTATCAGCCCATAAAATGGTCTACAGGAGGGAGGCTATTTGTAATTCAATAACAACGTTAATGCATTTTAAATCACAATTTTGCATTATTCCAAATGGCTTATAGATAAAGTGCAATTTATAATTACATCTTTATTGTTGTGATATCTTCTGAAATAAGACCCTGCAGGGTTTATTTCTATTTTTAAGACGCTGAAAATTCTGATTAGTTTAACAATTTTATGAAATTTATTACCGCCGCATTATTATTCGCATCCACATTAGCATGTTCATCAGTATTTAGTCAGCAGGCAGCCGCCGGCCCTGAAATTATAGTGTCCACGCAAAAAAACGGGACGATTAAAGGTCTGGTGACCGAACAGGAATCCGGAGATCCTATAGCAAGTGCCTCCATTCAGATTTATCAGGATGTGTTGGATACTACCAGCCATAAGGTGCGACAGCTATTAGTGGGTTCCATGATTTCCAAAACCGACGGAACCTTTGAATTAGCTAATCTTCCAACTCCTTCAAAATTAAAGTTAGTGGTGGCCGTTGTCGGCCACGAGACCTACCAGAAGGTCTTTAGTCTTACCACAGATGGTTCAGTCCAGGATATGGGTACCCTTAAACTGGTCAGCTCAACTTCAAATCTGAAAGACGTGACAGTTAACGCCACTTCCGATCAGTTCTTTAAAATGGGTGTAGACCGGAAAATTTTCAGTGTGGCACAAAGCCTGGTGAGCACTGGTCAGACAGCTGCTGAAGTTATGGCTCAAATTCCTTCTGTGGACGTTGATATGGATGGGAACGTAAGCCTAAGAGGTGGCTCACCGCAGCTGTTTATCGATGGCAAACCAACTACCCTGACCCTGGATCAGATTCCTTCTGATATCATTGATAAGGTGGAGCTGATAACCAACCCGTCTGCCAAGTTTGACGCTTCCAGCAACGGAGGCAGTATCATTAATATTGTTCTTAAAAAAGACCGTAAAAGCGGTTATAATGGTGGCCTGACTGCAGGTGTTGATACCAGAGGTGCGACCAACTTTGGTGGTGATTTTGCCTTCAGACAGGGTAAATTCAATTTCTTTGCCCGTGGCATGCACAGGGGCCGGGATTCGAAATCTGAGAACTCTACCCGACGTAACTTCTTAAACAATGATACCTCAATTGTTCAGACCGGAACTTCGCATAATACAGGATCCTTTGGATTTTATAATGCGGGTATTGACTATCTGATGAATGGCCGTAATACCATTACCCTGGAGGGCCGTTACGTCAGAGGAACCTTTGACCAGGATCAGCCCACCTTTGTTGACTCCCTGGCAGGAGGTGACGCTTATTCTTATAGCAGACTAGCCTCAAGCTCAGGATTTCATTTTAAAGATTTAAACGGAGAATTATCTTATAAGCATTTGTTTAATGAGGATGGGGATCATAATCTGACCTTTGATGCACGTTACAGCAATTCTGATAATGGCAATAATTCCGATTTGAATACGGGTATTTATAACGACCCTCAGTTTACGGATCCCAGAATCCCCAATATTTTACGAACCACTTATGGTGATGGTAAACGTAAGCGCTATACCGTTCAGGCGGATTACGTTAATCCCATCAGTGAAGACAATAAAATAGAGGCAGGTCTGCGTTTTGACAGTCAGAACAGCGATAATTCCAATTACCAATATGAGGATTCCACCGGTGGATTGGATGGAATGAAACTCAATACCAGGGTATCCAGCCTGTATTCTTATGATGAAAAAACCTATGCGGCCTATGGCATCTGGTCTTCCAGGCTCTCTGAGAAGTTTACCTATCAGCTGGGACTAAGAGCAGAGCGTTATGAGTACAGCGGGAAGAATTATTCCATTGATGGTAAAACCTATACTCCGTTCGCCGTGAACTATCCGTTAAATCTTTTTCCCAGTGCCTTTTTGACTTATACGATAACGGATAAACAGGACCTGCAGGCCAGTTATTCCCGCAAAACCAACCGCCCGAATTTTTGGCAGTTGATACCGGTTTATGATTATTCGGATCCTTATAATATCCGGGTAGGTAATTCAAGTCTGAAACCTGAGTTTACCAACTTGTTTGAATTAAACTATAATATCCGCTATGGCGCAAATAGTAACTTCCTGGTCTCAGGCTACATGCGCCAGACCATGGATATGATTACAAGATACCAGTATATTGATAGTAAAGTGGATCCTTCCAATGATTCAACTATTGTCAACAGCTACATCAATGCCAATACCAGTTATACCTACGGGCTGGAGTTGACGGACAAAATGACCCTACTTAAGATCTGGGATCTGACAGGGAACATAAATATTTTTAATTCAATTATCAATACCAGAGACCTGGATGGTTCCAATATCCGTAACCAGCAGTGGAGCTGGTTTGCCAAACTCAATAACACTTTTAAACTGCCTAAAGGCTTTTCTTTCCAATGGTCCGGTGACTATCATGCCAAGACGGTGTTACCGAACGGAACAGATAATCGTCGCGGTGGTTTCGGAGGCAGCAATCTGGGTACAGCTCAGGGTTATATTTCTCCTTATTACGGCTTTGACGCAGCCATTAAAAAAGACTGGAAATGGGGAGAAGGCAACTCTTTGTCATTGACCGCTTCCATTAATGATATTTTCGGAACGGAAAAAAGAGATTCTTATTCCAAAACGGCGATCACGGAGGAATATTCCAGCAGATTCCGTACGCCGAGAATTGTTCGCTTAACCCTAAGCTGGCGTTTTGGTCAGATCGACAAATCCCTGTTTAAGCGCAAGGCGCAGCCGGATCAGGGCAGCGATAATGGCGGAGGAAATATGGGCGGTCAAGGCGGTGACATGGGCGGCATGTAAAACCGAGGTTCCGGATATGGAAAGAAGGCCCCGTAGTAACTAGCTGCCAAAAAAGTAACAGACGGCTGCTAAATGGTCGTTCAAATATATAAAAGGTCTGATAAGCATTTGATTTTTAAATCATTATCTTATCAGGCCTTGCTGTTTTAAATAGCCGGTCCTCTGCCGGAAGGACACAAGTAATGCCAACAGGAAATAATACAATATGCGGCTAAATTGCCCCCGCGCTCGTATATTTGCGCCATGTTTTCAAAATACGCTTTAGTTCGTAAATACCTGCAATACAGAAAAATTGCCTTAAATGGTAAGGGACATGGCATTCATTCTCCCTTTGTGTACCGTTTTGTACGGGAGGTGCTGGGAGATAAACGGTCCTATCCCTGTTACCAGCCGCTGGCTGCTTTAAGAAGGCTTCTGGCAACAGACGAACGTTCCGTAGAAGTCCAGGATTTTGGAGCCGGTTCCAGGGTAATTGCCAGCAATACCAGGCGTATTGGCGATATTGCAAAATCTTCCCTCAAGCCTAAAAAATACAGCCGGTTACTTTTCAGAATGGTTCAGGAATATAAGCCGGCAACCATCCTGGAATTGGGGACCTGTTTTGGTGTGACGACCGCCTATCTGGCTAACGGGAATAAAAATGCCCGCGTTTTTACGATGGAAGGGGCTCCAGCGATCGCTGAAGTAGCCCGACATAATTTTAGTGAGTTGCAACTCCATAATATCGAACTGATTGAAGGTAATTTTGATGTACGACTCCCTGAGTTATTACAATCGCTTAGCAAAGAAGGCAAACAGCTGGATTTTGTGTTTATCGACGGGAACCACCGCAAGGAGCCGACTGTACGTTATTTTGAACAGCTGTTACCCTTGTTACAGGAGGAGTCCGTTTTGGTTTTTGATGATATCCATTGGAGTGAGCAGATGGAGGAGGCTTGGGAGGAGATTAAAAAATCTCCTGCGGTAACGCTTTCCATCGATTTATTTTTTATTGGTATCGTATATTTTAGAAAGGAAAACAAAGTAAAACAGGATTTTACTATCCGCTTTTAGTATGGATGGCGATTGGGCCAAGCAATTTTAATCTAGTTCTCTCTTAGATATTTCGCATGAAAGTATATCCAGATAATGCATTTATTCAATTGGAATTCGATAAGGTGAAAACCTTATTGGAGGAGCATTGTGTGACCAGTTTTGCTAAAAACAGGGTGGCACATATGCGGCTGCATACCAAATTGGATCATCTCCTGATGGAACTGCGTCAAGTGCATGAATATAAACTGATAATTGAACAGGCGCTGTATTTTCCCAGTGATCAGGCGGGTGATTTAAAAAAGGAGATCAGGTTACTGGGGATTTCCGGAAGCATGCTTACAGGGGAACAATGGATACAGGTAAGAAGGCTTTTACTGGCTACGGAGAATATTTTCAGATGGTTAAATAATCAGCGACGGGAAGCCTTTCCCAACATGACGCTGGTGGTAAAAGATACTTATTATGAAAAGGCAGTAGCTGCCATGATTGATGAAGTCATCGATGAAACCGGACAGGTAAAGGACAGCGCTTCCGTGGATCTTGCCAGAATCAGACATAGCTTATATAAAAAGCGCCAGGAACTCAGAAGGACGTTTGAAAAGGTGGTGGCCAGACTCAATAAAGCGGGTTATACAGCTGATATTAGTGAAAGTTTTAGTAATGGCCGGCGTGTCATTGCCATACTCTCAGAATATAAACGGCAGATTAAAGGGGTCTTTCATGGGGAGAGCGATAGTCGCCGGACGACATTTATGGAGCCCGAAGAGACAACGGAACTGAATAATCAGGTATATGAGCTTGAAAATGAGGAATTAAAAGAAATTCAGAAAATTCTCAGATCTCTTACGGCCTCCTTATCCGTATATGCTCCCTTGCTGGAGACTTATTACCGCATCATCGGTTTGTATGATTTTATCCGTGCCAAAGCCCTGCTGGCCATTGATATGCAGGCCAGCCTGCCGGTAGTGACGGATAAGACCCAGATGCGCTTAATTCATGGTTACCATCCATTGTTATTATTATATAATAAAAAGAGTCAGAAAAAAACCATTCCTGTAGATCTGACCTTTGATGATAAAAACAGGATTCTGATTATAAGCGGCCCCAACGCCGGCGGGAAAACTGTAACGATGAAGACGGTAGGTCTTTTACAAATTATGTTACAGGCAGGTTTATTAGTGCCGGTTCATCCTGATTCTCAGATGGGGATTTTTAAACAGCTTTTTATTCATATGGGAGATACCCAATCCATTGAATTTGAGTTAAGCACCTATTCTTCTCATCTGCTCCACATGAAGCATTTTATTGAAAATGCCAACGGAAGGACCTTGTTTTTTATTGATGAGCTGGGGGGCGGATCAGATCCCAATCTGGGCGGGGCTTTCGCTGAGGTTATTTTGGAACAACTGGCCAAAAAACATGCCATGGGTATTGTTACCACCCATTATCTGAATCTTAAGGTGATGGCGGGCAAAACCGCCGGGATTTTTAACGGAGCCATGGCCTTTGACGAAAGCAGGTTACAGCCACTATATCAGTTACTGGTAGGTAAACCTGGCAGTTCTTATACTTTTTCCATAGCCGAGCGTATCGGTTTACCTCAGGCGCTGATTGCAAGGGCCAGGACCCTGGTAGATGAAAATCAGTTTAAACTGGATCAGTTATTAAACTCTACCGAGCAGGGACTACAGGAACTGGATAAGGAAAAAAGGAAATTGCATAAACTTATCCGGGAAAACGATAAGCTGAAAGCAGAAATGGAGCGGGTCCTTGATAAGGAGACGCACCGTCAACAGGTAGAATTATTGAAGCATCAGAATAAACTCTCCGAGGAGAAACTGCAGTATTTAAAAGATACGGAACGAAAACTGCGCCAGCTCATGATCAGCTGGCGTAAGGCTGAACAAAAAGATGCAGTTATTAAAGAGTTTGCGGCCATTTTATTCCCTAAAAACGAAAAAGTAGTGACAGGGAAAATGGCCAGAAAATTAAAATCCACCTATGACGAACTGGATGCGCCCATTGAAGTGGGCATGCAGGTGAAATCAAAAAGGAATCATCAGGTGGGTGAGGTGATTGAAATCCGGGGGAAAAGAGCGGTGGTGAAAATAGGGGTGCTGCCGATGCAGGTGGAACTTTCCGATCTGGTGGCTGTAAAGGAAAAACCTAAAGATCCCGGAGAAAAGTAGTAATAAAGATGAAGACTTTGGTGAGGAATCCCAGGGAGGTAAAAATTACCTGTTAATAGTTTAATTCCCTGTCTTTATCGATTAAGAAATTGGTAATGTTAAAATTCAGGCTAATTTTAGCCGAACATGGAAAAGAGTAGGTCAACATATTCTGATATAGAACTCATGCAGCTGCTGAAACAGGATCAGCAGTGGGCTTTTGAATGCATTTATAACGAACATTGGGAGCATCTATATAATCATGCCTATAAGCGTATTGGTATACAGTATATTGTAGAAGATGCCCTTCAGAACGTCTTTGGCCGTATCTGGCTGAAACGGGCTTCGTTGGATATTATCAATTTCAGGGCATATCTGACGACGGCCATGATGCATGAGTGTATACATATTCTGTCTGAGAATAAACAGGTAGATGCGTTTTATGAGAAATTTGAACAATTGGAAGAAGTGCTGGGGGATGCGGGCTATGGGCATATTATTCAGAAGGAACTCCTGGAAGTGGCTTATCAATATGCTGATACCCTGCCTGAAAAGAAAAAGCAGTTATTCCTGCTCCATTTAAAGGGGTATGATACCAAGGAAATTTCTTTGTATCTGAAGCTTTCCAGAAAGACGATTCAAAATCAATTAGGCGTAATTTTAAAAAACCTCAAAAATAGTGGAGCAATACATCTGATCCTGCTTTTTGAGGCAATTAAAGATATTTTTTAAAAATAAAAGGGAATTTGGAGCATTTTTGGACTCTTATTTTAAGGAAGGTCATTCGGGCCGTATCCGGCACGTAATTTTATGATGAGAAAATTGGGGAAAAGAAGCCGTTTGCAGCAATTGCTGAAAAAGTACCGACAGGGGACTGCTACTGAAAAGCAGCAGGACTTTGTTGAATGGTACTATCAGTCATTTGAATCGGATCCCAATTATCTGGGCGGAAAATCCTTTGAGGAAAAAGAACAGATCCGCATGCGTATGCAACGTCGTATGCACTCGGAATTGAATCTGGAAGGTGCTGAATCCAAGCCTGCACCAAAGCCTGCCATGATTAAATTCCTAAAGTGGGCTGCCGCCGCAGCTGCCGTCATTATTATGGCTATAGGAGGGGTATATGTATATAAGGGGCAGAAGGTTGAACAGCCCAGGACTGCAAAGACTCATATGCCCGCCATAGAAAAAGCCATATTGACGACTCAGGACGGAACGGTAAGCGCACTTATGGATCCTGAGATCCCGCTACATCATAGAATTGAAAAAAATCTTTCCGGTAATACGGCTAAGTATGATTTTATCAGCATAGAAATCCCCAATGGCTGCAAATACCATTTTAATCTGGAAGACGGTACCGAAGTGTGGTTAAACCCGGGTTCAAAAATGCATATTCCGCTGGACTATGGTAAAACAGACCGGACGGTTTCTTTATGGGGAGAGGGTTATTTTATCGTCCGGCATATGGATAGTCTTCCTTTTCATGTGCTGACTGAAGGATTGAATATCAGAGATATAGGAACAGAATTTAAGGTAAGAGCCTATCCGGAGCAGAAAACAACGGTAACCCTTGCCAAAGGAAGTGTGGTCGTATATGATTCAATAACCCGGCAAAATTTTCCTTTAGATGATATGGGAGAACAGATTCAGGTGGATCCGGTCAGTAAGAAAACGACGCTTCTGACTGTAGATACCGCTTTTGCGACCTGTATTAAAAATAATCTGTTTTATTTTGATCACGCCAGTATTGATCAGGTTACGCAGGAAGTAAGCAAATGGTATAATGTAAGCTTTAAGCTGGAAGGTTATTTCAATGATCTTTCTTTTACCGGTAGCATTCGCAGAGACAGCCAATTGCAGGACGTCCTTAAGATTCTGGAGTTAAGTAATCTCAATTGTACCATGCAGGGCGACGTTGTCGTTCTCTCTGCGGGTAAATTTGCCAGGTCCTCCCATTAGGTTTTAACAATAACAGATATTACTGTACATTTTCTTTAAGCATTTTTTGGCTTTAAAGACAATGTTTTCAATTGTTAACATATTTTAATTTAAAAATTATATAATAATTGTCTAAAATGAAGGGAATTTTTTTCCTTCTGCCCCTCTATTATATATATCCAAATTTTTTTAATTAACCCAAAGCGCATGTACAAATTATTGTTTAATCTAAAAAACAGCAGACTGCTTATGAAAAGGAAAGTCTTATTGCTTTGTTTATTTACGGTGTTTTTAACTGCTTTTGCTTCAGCGCAGATCACGCTGAAAGTAGATAAGGTCCCTTTGGAAGGAGTCTTAAAGGCAATCCAGAATCAATCTGGTTATACCTTCTTTTATAGCTCAAAGCTTTTACAAGGTACGCACAGTGTAAGCCTGGATGTGAAAAATGATTCGATTAATCATGTGCTGGACCTTATTTTTAAAGGCCAGCCCGTTGAATATGAAATTGTCAACAAAACCATTGTTATCAAAAGAAAGCAGGCGCCCGGTCAGGAGGACCAGGTAAAGGGCCGTGTTTTGGATTCTGCGGGACATCCTTTACAAAATGTGGAGGTCAGAGCCCTAGGAACGGATGTTGCCACTCTAACAGATCTTGATGGTAGATTTTTAATACAAGTTGATAAGAAAAACGGCCCGATTAAACAATTGGCCTTTTCTTATGTAGGATACAGAGGCACAATAGTGCAGGTTGAAGGTAAAAATACGCTGGCTGTCACCATGGAACCTGAAGATAAATTACTGGATCAGGTAATGGTCATTGCGTATGGTAAGGCAAAACGTCAGTCTATTACGGGTTCCGTTTCCAGTATAACATCTGATCAGATTGAAAAACGTCCGCTGACAACCGTTACCGGTGCATTGGAGGGGGTTGATCCTGGTATTCAGGTGAATAACGCTTATGGGCAACCCGGTTCTTCCCCTACTATCAGAATACGTGGTTTTGCTTCAGTAAACGGAGAAAATGATCCATTATATGTATTGGATGGTGTTGTGTTTCAAGGAAGTATCGCGGATATTAATCCTGCGGATGTAGAAAGTATCTCTGTATTAAAAGATGCAACTTCAGCAGCACTCTATGGTTCCAGAGCCTCTAATGGGGTTATCGTCATTACAACAAAGTCTGGCAAAAAAGGTACTACCAGTTTAGAGGCTTCCACAAACCAGGGGGTCTATAATAGAGGTATTGCGGAATACGACAAACTGGGAACGGACGATTATATGGAGGTGATGTGGAAAGGATATCGCAACTCTTTGATGACTTCCAGTCCCAGCAAATATCCAACCGCTGATTTAGCAGGAGCGGAGGCATCCAGTACCTTGATTTCTGATATTCTGGGATATAATATCTATAATAAAGATGCCGATCAGTTATTTGATGCGAATGGAAAATTAGTAGACGGAGCAGCAGTATTATCTGGTTATCAAGGGGATCTGAATTGGTATGATCCTGTGCTGCGTAATGGTTACCGCAGAAACTATAATGTATCCGGAAGTGCTGCCACTGATAAAAGTAGTTTGTTCTTTTCTGCAGGCTATCTGAAAGAAGATGGATTTGTAAAAAGAAGTGGTTTTGAACGCTTTAACGGCTTAATTAAAGGGTCTGTCAAGCCGACAACCTGGATTGATATGGGTTTTAATATGTCGGGTTCCAGACAAGAGTCTAATTATGTCTCACAAAGCTCTTCTACGGCTTACGCCAATCCTATCTATTTTGCCCGTAATATGGCACCGATTTATCCAGTGCATCTGCATGATGCTGCTACGGGGGATTATATTTTGGATGAATTTGGCAATAAACAATACGATGATGGCGCTACTACTTATACACGTCCACAGAATTCTGGTAGAAATGCCGTATGGGAACTGCAACTGGATAATGATTATACCACCAGAACCACTTTAAGTGGACAGTTTTATACAGCAATCAAATTTTTAAGAGACTTTACAGCGTCCACTACAGCGGATGTGAATTATAGAAATTCTCAGGAGCGTACCTATAATAATGCGATTATCGGCGATGGCGCGGGTAACAACGGCCGCACTTCCAGAACAGAGTATAACTATAAAACCTATACATTCCGTCAGCAGTTAAACTGGCAAAAGCATATTAAAGATCATGATATAACTGCGCTTGTAGCACATGAAAATTATAAATATAATTATACCTATCAGTATGGTTATAAAACCACTCAAACTTTCGCGGGGGATGATGAGCTGATTAACTTCACTAATATCACCAGTCTGGACGGGTATTCCAATAATGCGACCACCGAAAGTTATCTCGGAACGGTCAGGTATAGTTATAAGGATAAGTATTTTGCAGATGGTTCTTATAGGCGTGATGGATCTTCCAGATTTTCCGAAAAGAAAAGACAGGGTGAATTCTATTCATTGGGTGCTGCCTGGTTGATTACCAGAGAGAATTTCATGAAAAATATCAGTTTTGTAAATGACCTGAGACTGCGCGCATCCTACGGACAGGTGGGTAACGATGCTGGTGCAGGCTATTATAGTTTCCTGTCGCTTTATGAGCAAGATCAGAATGCAAATCTGGCTGCCTTTTACAAAAAGCAGTATGCGAATCCTGACTTGGTCTGGGAATCTGAGAACTCCTTTAGCACAGCTTTGGAAGGTAGAATCTTTAAAAGACTGAATTTTACAGTAGAGTATTTTAATAAGCAAAATGAAGACTTATTTTTTGACGTAAATTATCCGTTATCTGGCGGTTCAACATCTACCAGTACTGCTGAAAATATACAGACGCAAAATATCGGGAATGTTGTCAATCGTGGTTGGGAAGTTACCCTGAATGCTGATATTGTGCGGTCTACCAACTGGACCTGGAACCTGGGTGTAAACGCAACAACTTATAAAAATGTAATCAAGACCTTACCTGAAGAAAACCGGGAGAATGGATTGATCAATGGTACGAAAAAATATATGGAAGGTCATGGTGTTTATGATTTTTGGCTGTACCAGTTTGTGGGTGTAGATCAGTTTACAGGTAACTCTTTATATCTGGTCAATGAAACAGATTTTGGTGTCAATGGTGCAGATGTACCTACTGATTATCTGGTTCAGATTGGGGATAAATATTATACCACCAATACGACTTATGCAAAACAAGACTGGAGCGGTAGCGCCATTCCTAAAATCTATGGCGGTATAAACTCTACGCTGAGCTGGAAAAACCTGTCTTTGTATACCCTGGTTACCTTTAGCCTGGGCGGCAAAACCTATGATGGCAACTATCAGGATTTAATGCAGGTAACGTCAAACCCTCATTCATTATCCACGGATGTGCTGAAGTCATGGGACGGGGTGCCGGATGGCGTTACTGAAAGTTCTGCCAACAGAATCGATCCCAATGGAACGCCTTCCATTAACTATACCTTAAGCTCCTATAATAACGCGACTTCCAGCCGGTTTTTGCAAAATGGTTCTTATTGGGTAATTAAAAATATTGCCTTAAGCTACAAATTACCGCAACAGTGGTTGAACCATGTTGGTATACGGGGCGCAAAAGCAAGTCTGGGCGTAGAGAATCTATTTACTTTCACGCATTTAAAAGGGATGAATCCGCAGTATTCATATAGCGGAACCACTGGGAACTATCTGATGACTGCCAGAGTGTTTAATGTGGGTGTATCTATCTCTTTATAATTATTAAAAGGAATCATTATTATGAAAAATATATTAAAGATATCTGCAATTTTATTGATAGGGGGATTACTGGGATCTTGTAGTAAATCCTATCTGGATCAGACGCCTACATCAGATGTGAGCTCGGTTACTGTATTTGAGACGACGGATAATGTGAAATTAGCGGTGAACGGTCTGGCAAAACTGATGACCATTCAATACCTGAGCTCCCAGGGTTTTAATGGGGAAGGAACCATTAAAATGTATTACGGGAACTATCCAGGCGGAGATTTTACCGTGAATCTGCCTGGCTGGGCTTCCATTATCAATGGCACTTATAATACCAATAATACAACGATATACGATTATTATCCCTGGTATTATTATTACAAAATCATCTCCAATGCGAATGCTATTATTCTGGGAGTGGATGCCGCTTCTGGTTCAGATGAACAGAAGGCGTTTTTAAAGGCTGAGGCTTTAACTTACCGGGCTTATTGCTATATGATGCTGGTGCAGATCTATAGCAACAGATGGAGTGATTCCAATAATGGCGCATCGGATGGAGTTGTTTTAAGACTGGATGAGTCCATCGGGGATTTAGCGATGTCTACCCTGGCAGAAGTCTACACGCAGATCTATGCCGATTTAGATCAGGCCATCAGTCTGTATACCAGCTCCGGTGAAACCAGGGCCAATAACTATGAACCGGATATTAATGTGGCTTATGCGGTTTATGCAAGAGCTGCACTTGATAAAGAAGACTGGGCGAATGCCAGTACTTATGCTGAAAAGGCTAGAAGCGGTTATCCTTTAATGAGTACGGCTGACTATAAGGCAGGATTTTATGAGCCCACAAGTGAATGGATCTGGAGTTGCTACGGCGCTTCTGATGAGACGCTTTATTATTATTCTTATTTTGCCTATATGGCCTATAACTCCTCAGCCAGTGCGGTAAGGAGCTATCCCAAATGTATCAGCAAAGAGTTATTTGATGAAATTCCGGCTACTGATATCAGAAAAGGCCTGTTTTTGGATCCAACGGGCTATTCCTATACGCATTCTACGGGTCTTGCCGGAACGGATTTAACCAGTCATGCATTTGCCTTGTATCCTGATCTTTATTCAACTTCCAAAGTGTATGCTTATATGCAGTTTAAAGTAAAGGCAGAAGATCAGCCGGGAGTCGGTAACCTGAATAATTTCAGGTCTTCAGAAATGTATCTGATTCAGGCTGAAGCGGATTATCACCTGAATAAATCTGCGGCTGATATCCAGAACTTACTGGTAGAACTCAATCAGGGGTCTGGTAGAGATACTGCCTATACCTGTACTAAAACAGGTACGGATCTCTTAAATGAAATCAAACTGTATCGCAAGATTGAACTATGGGGTGAAGGATTTGACTGGTTTGATTATAAACGCTGGGGTGATAAAATTGTAAGGCATACCTATGATGAGGGTGGAAGTTGGGTCGCCTCGCTGGCGCTTACCATTGCACCTGAAGATAATAATAACTGGACTTGGGTAATCCCTACAAAAGAAACCTATTATAATGACGCATTATAATAGCTAACTAGGAAAAGTGCAAGGCGTACGATGGAATTCGTTTCATTGTGCGCTTTCTCTTTTATTGTAATGTATTGTTGAACAGAAAAAAAAGTGAATGAAACGACTGATCCCATCTTTAATACTGATTCTGATCTGCCTTTTCGGCGCAAAAGCACAGTCCAAAATACCACTTGATCACAGCGTATATGACCTTTGGCAGGATATTGGTAAAATGAATATTTCTTCTAATGGCCGCTTTGTCTATTATGAAGTTAACGTACAAAAAGGAGACGGAATGCTGTATGTGCAATCCAGCTCGGGAGATACCATTGTGAAAGTAAACCGGGGTGAAAGCGGACTTTTTACAAAGGATAATAAATACTTTATCTGTAAAATTGCGGCGCCTTTTGTGGATAAGGAGGCAAAAGCAAAAGCTGTGAAGCAGTCCGCAGTACAACCGGCTGAAGGTAAGGCCCGTGGGCGGAAAGATGCGGATATGTCCCTGGATTCTTTGTTGATCTATGATCTGGTTACGGCAAGACAATATAAATTTGCAGCGCTGAAAGGTGATTATAAGATAGCCGGTCTTACGCAAAATGTCCTTGCATGGTTATCTGAAACGGATACGGTTCAACTGCAGCCAAAAGTAAAAGACAGCGTAACGGTAAATGCTGCAAATAAAAAAACGGCTTCCCCGGCAGCGCCGCCGGCGGAGCTGCAGCGTATGGATAAGTATCCTATGGTTGATACAGAAAAGGATCATAAAAAGGATAAGGCTAAGGCTGATTATCAGCTTAACATCTGGTCTTTAACCGCAAAAGGATTAGATAGCCTCACAACACTGCGTCATGTAAAGTCCTTTCAGTCGGATACGACAAGTGATGATGTGGCGCTAACGAGTCTCGCCGGACGGGATCTGGACAGTCAGTCCCTGGAAGTGGTGCAAATTAAAAGCGGCCGGTTAACGGCCGTCCTTAAAAAGGCAAAGGAAGTAAAGGCGCTGGCAATGACGGATCAAAGCGGGAAAGGCTCCCTTATGAAATTGGCTTTTATCGCCACCGGCGTTGATCATCAGGATACGCTGGGTAAGCACAATGACCTTTATTTGTGGCAGGAGGCGGGAGGTGTCCGCAAAGTGGTTTCTTATAATCAGTCTGTTTTATATAAGAACTGGGGAGTCAGCCCCTATGCTAGACTGCAGTTCAGCCGCTCCGGTGAGCGTCTGTTCTTTGAGACGGCTCCCTTGAAACCTGAGCCGGATAGTCTGGAACCGGCGGTTGCGCTAGATATCTGGAATACGCAAAGCGATATATTATTTACGGAACATCAGGCGAATATGGACCGGTTTAATAAAAGAGGGTACAAAGCCGTATATCTGATCAATCAGGATAAATTATGGCAGCTGGAAGACTCCGTATATGCAGACCTTGTCAGTACTTATAAAGGAGACGGACGTTATTTTTATCTGGGTACGGATTCATCCAGAAGGATTGCCAAACAATGGCTGGGTTATACCATCAAGGATTATTTTATTGTGGATATGAATACGGGGGCCAGAACGAAAATATTACAGGGTTTTGAGGGCCGGATCTATCCGTCTTATAAAGGAGATAAAGCGCTGATTTATGATCGCAATAAAAGGCAATATGAATTATATGATGCGTTTAAAAATAGTTTAACCGCCATTGACGGATTTTCCTATCCCTTGTATGATGAACAGGATGATCACGCTGAGGCGCCTTCCAACTACGGAGTCCTGGGATGGGATACGCTCAGTCACGCCGTGTATGTATATGACAGATATGATATTTACCGCATTGATCCTAAAAGCCTAAAACCGTCTTTGGTCGGTAAAAGTGGTCGTGAACAAAAACTTCAGACCCGTCTGGCCGAGACTTATCAGCAAAGAGGCCCCTTTTATTTTAATGGCCGTCAAAAACTATCTTTTGACCGCTATGCGGAGGATAGTAAAAAAAATCAGTTCGTCCGTTTTTCTGTATATAAACCTGGTCAAATACAAGCGGTCAATGAGTTATCTGATCATATGGCCTCACATTTAGTAAATGCGCGGGACAATGCTGAAAATAGCATGTATACGCTGGAAAATTATGAGACTTCGCCACAGGTGTACCTGAAGACCCGTTCAATGAGTCAGCGACTTTCTCAGATTAACCAGCAGCAGGAAAAATATTGCTGGGGGCATGCACAGCTTTTTAAATGGAAAGCTTATACGGGCAAACAAACCGAAGGGATTCTGTACCTGCCTGACCATCTGGATACCACTAAAAAGTATCCTATGATTACTTATTTCTATGAGAGGAGAAACGAGACGCTCTATAAATACATTCCACCCAAGCCGACGGGCAGTGCATTAAATATTTCTTTTTTTGTCAGCAGAGGCTATGTCGTATTTGTGCCGGATATCTGGTATACCATCGGTCATCCCGGACAGTCGGCCTATGATTATGTAATAAGTGGCGTTAAGGCGGTCGCCGGCACGCATCCATTTATAGATACCACAAGGTTAGGAATGCAGGGACAGAGCTGGGGCGGTTATCAGGTCGCCTATCTGGTAACGCGCACTGATCTGTTTAAAGCGGCCTGGGCCGGGGCACCTGTTGTCGATATGTTCAGTGCTTATGGAGGTATTCGCTGGAAAACAGGCGCTAGTCGTGCCATGCAATATGAGAAGGGACAGAGCCGGATAGGGGCTACTCCCTGGGAAAATAAAGGGCTATATATCGAAAACTCTCCATTATTTAATATTCCCCGGATTCATACCCCTTTAGTGATTATGTCCAATGACGGCGACGGGGCGGTGCCCTGGTATCAGGGGATTGAATTTTTTATGGCCCTCAGAAGATTTGGCAAAAAAGCCTGGTTATTAAATTACAGAGGAGAAGAACATAATTTGGTTAAAAGATCTAATAAACTTGATATACAGAAAAAAGAGGCGGAATTTTTTGACTGGCAACTAAAGGGCGCTTCAAGGCCCGGATGGACCTTTTAGTGATTTGCCGTGGTACTATTACGTTGCTTTAATACCGGGAAGCGGGATTACTGAAATGAAACTGCAGTTTTTTTTGGGGGGAGCAGTAAATGTTTTTGTATCCACTGTTAAAAAAGAGGAATGTGGCAACTTATATCGAGCTGCTGCATTCCTCTTTTTTTTAGTAGTTTTTTATGGAAGTATGGCCTTAATCTGCTTTAATAGCCTAACATTAATCGGTGTTTTAAAGGCCGTTTGAATTGCGTCCAACCTGCACTTCCGCATAACGCATGCTGCACGCTTTTGCCGGGGACTTCGTCACCCTTTTTATATAGTTGGTGGGTGGTTTATCCCGGCATAGGCTGCTGCGTTATTTCTCTTTTTTCTGACCCACTTTTTTTGTTTTGCTTACGGGTTTATTTTGACTCTCTTTTTTCTTTTTGGCGGGCGTCTTATGCTCTGACACGGTGGCACTTACGGGCGTCGCCCTATTTTTGTCAGCCGGTTGTCTTTCTTTGCCGTAGTTCTCTTTGGCGGATTGTCCACTCTGCAGCTCTTGCTCTCTCTTTTTTTTGCTGCTGTTTTCTGGCCGGCTCCCGGCATATCCGGATGACTTTTTTATTCCTTTATCAGCTTTTGGATGCGTTTTATCGGCTTTCTTTTTAGCGGAGGATGCAGGCTTTTGGGCGCTTTTACCCGGCCCGCTGTTCTCTTTCTCTTCTACCAGGTGGTAGTCCAGTTGCCGCTTATCCAGATTTGCAGCGACGACCTGAATGGTTACAGGGTCACCCATCTGAATTTTCTTTTTAGAAAATTCTGCCTTGAGCATATAATCAGAGGCTATATAAGCATATGGCTCCATTAAGGAGTGTATGCTGACCAGGCCTTCACATTTTTCATTGATGGTTTCCACCCAGAACCCGAAGTCGGCCACGCCGGAGACAACACCCGGGAAGGTTTCTCCCAGAAATTGCTGCATGTATTCAACTTGTTTGTATTTATTGCCGGCCCTTTCACATTCCATGGCGGCACGTTCCCTGTCACTGCAGTGTTTACATTTTTCTTCCAGCTGTTTATCATTGATCGGGTGGCCCTGCAGACAACTTTCAATAATGCGGTGTACGAGTACATCCGGATAACGCCGGATAGGGGAGGTGAAATGACAATAGTCTTTAAATCCCAGACCGTAGTGACCGATGTTGTCTGTTGTATAAATAGCCTTTGCCATGGTTCTGACGCCGAGTTGTTCCAGCAGGTGCTGCTCTGGCTTGCCGGCAGCTTGTCGGAGCATCTCATTGAAGCTCTGGGCAATCTTTTCAGGCGTACTGACATCAAAGGTGTATCCGTATTTGCGGGCAAAGGGGACAAAGCTTGCAAATTTCTCCTCATCCGGCTGATCATGTACGCGGTAGGGGAAGGGCAGCGGTGCTCCGCCTATTTTTATAGAGGAAGCATAGGAGGCTACGGCCTTATTGGCTAATAGCATCATTTCTTCAACCAGCTGATGAGCGGGTTTGCTTTCTTTAATTTCTATGCCAACCGGCTTGCCGTTCTCATCAAGTTTGAATTTCACTTCCTGACTGGAGAAGTTAATCGCGCCCTTTTCAAAACGTTCGCCCCTCAGGGTCTGTGTCATCTCCTTCATCCAGAGAATCTCTTTCTCATAGGGGCCTTTTGCGCCTTCTATAATGGTCTGTACGTCTTCATAAGTATACCGATGATCGGAATGAATAACCGTTTTGCCGATCCAGGTGTCTTTTACCTGCCCTTTTTTATTCATGATGAAGACAGCTGAAAAAGTGAGCTTTTCCTCACCCGGTCTTAATGAACAAAGGACATTGGATATTTGCTCAGGCAGCATTGGATTCACTCTGTCGGGTAAATAAACGGAAGTAGCCCTTAGAGCAGCCTCCTTATCCAGCGCTGTGCCAGGGCGGACATAGTGGCTGACATCCGCAATATGCACGCCTATTTCATACCAGCTGCGGTCAATCTTTTTAAAAGATATCGCGTCATCAAAGTCCTTGGCATCCGCCGGGTCAATGGTGAAGGTCAGCGTATCTCTGAAGTCTTTCCTTTTGCTGATCTCCTGCTCTGAAATGATGGTGGGCAGCTGCGCTGTCTCTTCTTCTACTTCCTGAGAAAAGCCAATAGTAAACCCATTATTGGTCAGCAGGGTTTTCATGGCAAAGTCGTTTTCTTTTTCCGGGCTAACGGTAGAAACAACAATGCCTTCCGGTTTTCTGCTGCGTTTATCCCAGGAGGTAAGCCTTACAATGACCTTGGTGCCATCTGGAAGATTCTGGTATTTGCCTCTGGGGATGTAAAAATCCGGCATGGGTGCCACTGAATTGGCAATAAAAAAGGCGTAATTTTCAGAGACACTTAAGGTGCCGATGAATTCAGTCTGGTGCCTTTTGATTACTTGGGTGATTTTCCCTTCCAGTCTGCCGCTCGAGCCACTTACTTTGGTGATTTTAACTTCTACGGTATCCCCGTGAAAGGCTGTCCCCTGGTCCGGATAACGAACCAGGATGTCCTTAAGATCGGGATCCTTCAGTATAACATACCCCATTCCACTACGGGTGATGTCCAGGGTGCCCACCATGGTGGAGGCTGCCCTGGCCGCCTGCGGGCTGCGGGTCTTGGATTTATGTTTGATTTTGGTGTTTCTTTTATTTTTTGACATAATCATTTCTTGTGATTGTTGATATATCGGAGGATGGTCTGGTCAAAGTCCTCCTTTTGCCGGAATAATATATCCAGCTCAATGGGTAGTATATAAAATGGCAGATCTTCCAGCTGCTGTTTGAAGGGTACTAATTTAACACTGTCTTTTTCGGTGGTTAAAATCATTTTTGCCCCGCTCGGCAGCTTCTGGAAGTTTGCCCTGATTCGTTCCATGTCTGCCTTCGTGTAATTGTGATGATCTTCAAAGGCGATTTCCATAAAATCCGGGTCCAGTTCCTTTGTATAGGCTCTCAGCGTTTTTGCCCGGGCAATGCCGTGAACCAGCAAAATATGCAAAGGCTGATCCATCTTTGCCAGATGTCCATCTTTAAGGCAATAGGGTGTCTGATAGCTAATATTACTGAAAAATACAATTTTTGGTCCGTACTTGATGAGTTCTCCGGTTATTTTTTCCTTATCTGCCAAAGAAATCTGTCGGGGGCATTTGGTGACCAGTATCATCTGGGCTCTCCTGGCAGCAGTCCGGCTGTCTCTTAAATGACCGGCCGGCAGGAAAAAATCTTCCGTAAACAGGTCGTTAAAGTCTGTCAGTAAAATAGAAAAGCCCGGTTTGACCTTGCGGTGCTGGTAGCCGTCATCCAGTAATATGACCTCGGGACCGGGTGTTGGTTCAAGCAACTGCCGGATGGCGCTGGTTCGGTCTTCGCCTACACTGATGACAGCGTCCGGGAATTTCTGATAAAATAAAAAAGGTTCATCCCCGATCCGGTCTGCACCGGTGGTGGCGTCCGCGATTAAAAATCCTTTGGTTTTTCGTTTATAACCTCGGCTAAGGGTAGCAACTCTTTTGTTTTTCAATAAGTTAAGTAGGTAAAGAACCGTAGGTGTCTTTCCTGTGCCTCCGGTGGAAAGATTGCCTACACAGATAACAGGGATCGCAAAGCTTTGAGACGGCAACAGGCCGCTGTCAAATAGAAAATGGCGCAGATAAATAACCCCGCCATAAAGCCAGGCGAAAGGCAGTAAGAGGTATTGCCAGAATTTTTTTTTGCGATTAGCTGAACTCATATAATCTTTCTGGTGTTGCACAATAGTCTAAAGGTATATCATACTGGTCAACATCTTCGATTTGGTTGACCGCTGGTAAGTAGCTGATGCCCACTTTCAGGACATCCGGCCGGCATTTTGCCAGATAGCGGTCATAAAATCCTTTGCCATAGCCCACCCGGTTGCCTTTTACATCAAAAGCAAGCAGGGGCATGATAACCAGATCCAGCTTTTGGGGATCCAGGATCTCTCCTGATTCCGGTTCCGTTAATCGGAGCCATTTCTGACTATAACGGGTCTGCGCATCCGGTAATACGGCTTCCATTTCCAGGGTTTTAAAATCCGTTCTGGGATAAGCGATCTGAATAGGAGGCTGCAAATGATTAAACAGATAATTGTTAATGTGTTCGGTGGAAACTTCAGCTGTCATGCGGATGGGTATATAACTCATGGCATAGCGGAAACCGCTGTCCTGAATCCCTAGTTTCAAAAACTGCACCATTATCTGTTCATCCATTTTGGACATTTCCACCGGATCCAGTTCAGCCCGCACTTTCTTGTAATAAGTGCGTAAAGCCTGTTTTTTATGGCTGCGTAAGATGACCATGATGGAATTGTATTATTTTTAGAATGATTATAACGGGCTGTCTGAGGACTGTTTATACTTTATGACAGCGGCCTGGTGGCACTGTTTTCTACTCTTCTGAAAAAAGAGAATACAGTAGTACCATAATTGCGCTGCATTTCAAATCCAAGGTAGCCTTCATAGTTATTGCGGGGCGTATGTTCTAGAACAAAATAGCCTTCCGGTGCGATCAGGCCGCCTGCCACAATTTTTCTTGGAAGTTCATCAATAGTGCCCAGTGCATAAGGGGGACCCGCAAAGATAAAATCGTACTGATCTCTGCAGCTTTCAATATACTGGAAGACGTCCAGTCTGAGCACTTTAGCGCCCACCACACGAAGCATCTCCATATTTTGTTGAATAAACTGGCTCATGATGGCATCTTTTTCTATGATCGTCAAATCAGCCGCGCCTCTGGAGGCCAGTTCATAACTGATGCACCCTGTTCCGCCAAAAAGATCCAGGGTCTTAATGTCTTCAAAACTGATTCTGTTATTGAGGATATTAAAGAGCCCTTCTTTGGCAATATCTGTAGTAGGCCTTGTGTGAGGCATTTTGGCCGGTGGTTTTATTTTTCTGCCACCATGTATGCCGGATATGATTCTCATAACTTTATTCCCGATTGAAAGTCCTGTAATTTATTTAACGGACATATTTATAAAAAGGCACAAAGAAGTGGGAAGGGTAGTCCGGATGTGCCGACAGGGATTGCATATGTTCCATTTTGTCCACATCAATAACCGGCACAAACTTGTAAATTTCCTTAAATAAGGCCGAATCTCCATCGATCAGGCCAGACAGGTAAACGCAGCACTGATCCGTATGATATCCTGCTTCTTTGATCGCACTTAGCAGTTGATATACCACATCTGCCCCATGATTAAAAGGCCGAGAGATAATTAACTGCAAACGCTCGCTCGCAAAGGTAGTTAAAATATAATGATCCTGGTAGAAGATCAGCAGTGCCTTTAATGGGTAGTTGTCTGTAAACCCACCCAGTTGACGGGCAATAGCTGCCTGCTTATGCCGGTGGCTGGCCCGGGCAAAGTCCTTTTGAATCAAATCAAAGAGTTCTTTGGGGACGCTATATACAAACTGGTACCCTGCGCCTGCATCGGTTAGATGTTCAAAATCTGCCGGGTCTTTGTCGATGCTTTCCTTGTAATACCTAAAATAGTCGGCTAAATGGCCGGGTTTAAATAAAGGATCAGGTATGGGTTGAACTAAATCTGTTTCCCAGCAGAGGATTACTTTTTGGTGGCTGCCTGCTGAAAGCAGGATGGTAGAATCCGTTTTTAATTGCTGCAGTAAAGTGCCGTAATCCTTTTTATCCTGTTCCTTAAAATTAAAATGCTCCAGTTGCCCTGAAGCAATATTGTCCGCTGAAAAGGTTGTCAGGGTAATATGGTTTTTCCCTAACTCCAGTTGTAAGATCCCGTTTTCAGGGGCAGATGCTTGTAATTCAAAGGTTTTCTGTAGCATATAATTCAATATAAAAAAGGTTTGTTTGCAATAATACGAAAGCTGCCCATAAATTTTTGATTAATTTTAATGTAACTTTGAGAGAAGTGGCCTGGGAATCATCCATATTGCAGCCGCAAATGTATCCGTTCAGTTGTACAATGTTTTGCTGAACTTACATGTCGGCATCCACTATCAAGTAAAATCAATATAAATTATGACCAAACTTAGTGTAAATATAAATAAAATTGCCGTTTTAAGGAATAGCCGCGGAGGAAATAACCCGGATGTACTTGCGGCAGCCATTGATTCTCAAAGATTTGGGGCACAAGGGATTACCGTGCATCCTCGGCCGGATGAACGGCATATACGCTATAGTGATGTCAGGGAAATCAGAAGGAATATCCAGGTGGAGTTTAATGTGGAAGGCAATTGTCAGGAACAGAAGTTTGTGGATCTGGTCCTGGAAGTTCAGCCCCATCAGGTAACCCTGGTACCGGACAGCGCCGGACAGATTACCAGTAATCATGGCTGGGATACGATTAAAAACCAGGATTATTTAAAAGAGATCGTGGCGGTATTTAAACAAAAAGGGATTCGGGTGAGCCTTTTCGTAGACCCCGTGGAAGAAATGGTCGCTGCCGCTGCAACTACCGGTGCTGACCGGGTGGAATTATATACGGAAGCTTATGCCAGCGGCTTTATGGAAAATCGGACCAAAGCCATTGCTCCTTATATCGCAGCTGCCGAAAAGGCCAGATCCTTAGGGTTGGGATTGAATGCGGGCCATGATCTGGATCTGAGTAACCTGAAATTCTTTAAAGATAATATTCCTTATCTGGATGAAGTGTCCATAGGCCATGCCCTGATCTGTGATGCGCTTTATCTGGGATTGGAAAACACCATTCAAATGTATAGAAGAAGACTGGCAGGACCTGCTGCAATCGTAAATCCAGCCTGAAATTTGTAACCTCTAACCTAAAAAACAATCTTATGTATATCGTTTATGGCATAAAAAACTGTAATACCGTTAAAAAAGCCCTGGATTATCTCAGTCAGCATGGAGTAACCTATTCTTTTCATGATTATAAAAAAGCTGGGGTGACAAAAAAGCTGTTATCCAGCTGGTCCGCACAAATAGGGTGGGAACCCCTGATTAATAAAAAAGGCACTACCTGGCGGGCCTTGGATGAAGCGACCAAAAACAGCATCACTAGTAAAGCGGCCGCCTTTGACCTGGCTATTGCCAAAACCAGTGTTATTAAAAGACCGTTGATTGAACTGGATGGCAAAGTAATTGCATTAGGTTTTGATGAACAGACATACGACAATATAGACTGGCATTCCTAAGGCCTTCCTGCCTTTGAGCTTTGCAGTCGGGGAAAGCGGTGCATACAATAAGTTACTGCTGAATTGAAGTAGGTCGATGCAGATGGGAATTGACTTTATCCACCCGAAAACACCGTTTAAGTAAATATGGAAGCGGCAACCAAATCTCCACGTAAGTTCCCAAGGTGGGCAAAAATCACTGCGATTTCTGTAGGCGGGATATTCATACTACTGATTCTCATCTGGCTGTTAGCCGGATGGTATATCAACAGTCATAAGCAGGCGCTGCTGGAGAAACTCACCAGTTCCGTCAGTGAGCATATTGACGGGAAGTTTACGGTCCGGGATATGGATCCGGCCTTCTTTAAGGGGTTTCCGGATGTCGCCCTGGAATTACAGGATGTCACTTTAACCGATAGCCTGGACAGGATTTACCACAAGCCTTTAATGCAGTTTAAATCAGTATATGTGAAGTTTAATCTGTTTTCCCTGGTGGGGGGAGATCCGCAAATCCGAAAAGTGACAGTGTCGGACGGACAGGTCAATCTTTTTACTGATTCTACGGGGTATTCCAATGGATATTTATTAAAAAAGAAACCGGGCTCACCCGCTAAAAAAAATAAAAAGGAGGTACATATTGCCAATTTCGCCCTGGAAAACATCCAGTTCACTTTTGATCATAAGATTAAAAACAAGAAGATCCAGATACTGATCAAGACTTTTGACGGGGCCGCCACCGAAAAAAATAACCTGATGCATATTGTTGCCGGTGCCTGGTTTCATATTCGTCAGTTGGGCTTTAATTTGGACAAGGGCGGCTATCTGGTGGATAAGGACTTTAAAGGAAAAATGCGGCTGGTGTATGACCGGGCAAAAGGGCAATTGCAATTGCCTTTTCAGCAACTGGTGGTGGGCAGTACGCCCATGAAGCTCGCTGCTACTTTTGATTTTAAGGCAGCAAAACCGGGATTTAAAATTGAGGTGGATGCTTCCAAAATCAGCTACAAAGAAAGCTTGTCCATATTAAGCAAGAGTATTGCGGATAAATTAAGACGTTTTAATCTGGCTAGTGATATTTCCCTGCAGGTTTCTTTAAACGGAAAGTTCAGCTCGCCCGACACACCTCTTGTTCATGCCAGATGGCAGACAACGGGCAATGATTTTCAGACAAATTTCGGGGTGCTTAAAAAGGCAAGCTTTGCCGGATCCTTTAACAATGAGGTGGTTGCCGGCAAGGGCAGGGGAGATGATAATTCAGCGATAACGGTCAATCATTTGACGGCAAACTATATGGATATCCCAATTATTGCCGATAGTATACGCCTGATGAACCTGATTCATCCTTTGCTTGATTTTAACTTAAGCAGCGGATTCGCGGTAGAAAAACTCAATACGGCGCTGAATCAGACCTTTAATTTTACCAAAGGTACAGCAGAATTAAAAGTACATTATCATGGTGGGGTAGCCACCATTGATACATTGGGCCACAGCATTACCGGAGGACTGAAAATTAAAAATGCGGCCTTTACCTATGTTCCCCATAATGTTCACTTTAGTGAAGGTTTCATCGATCTGGATTTAAATGGTCGCGACCTGGTGATTAATAACAGTACTTTGTCTACAGGCAAAAGCGATATCGAGCTGCATGGTATTGCCAGGGACTTTTTAAATGTATATTTTGATGATCCTCAGAAAGCTTCCTTTGAGTGGTATCTGCATAGTGATACGTTGAACCTCGCTGAATTTAAAGGACTGACGCAGGTAAAAGCAAATAAAACGGCCAGTCAGCAGCGCAGGCAGTATCATAAAGTGAATGAAAGACTGGCTTTAATGATGGAGAAGAGTTCCATGAAGATTCACGCTTCCGTAAGCCGGCTGTACTATAGTTCATTCACGGCCAGAAATGTTAAGGGGGTGCTGGAATTAAAACAGGATAAAATTAATTTATCCCCTATTTCCATGCAGTTTGCGGATGGTTCTTTGGATGCGGCCATTTCCATGGAACCGGATTCCGTGGAGGTTCCCTTTAAGCTGTCCGCTAACCTGAACGGCATCAATACTTCCAAACTTTTCTACGGGCTGGATAATCTCGGCCAGAAAACCCTGACGTCCAAAAATATAGCAGGAGAATTTTCCGGGAAAATAAATATCAATGGCCGGTTAAATAACCAGTCTGACATTGTAAAGAGAAGTCTCTCCGGAGTGGTGTCCTTTAACCTGAAAAACGGAGAGCTGATAAATTTCGGGCCTTTTGAGACCATTCAGAAATTTGTATTCAAACGCCGTAATCTGGATCATATTTATTTTGAGCCTGTATCCAATACGCTGACCATCAAAAACGGTAAGGTGAATATCCCGGAAATGAATATCCAGTCCACCGCCATTAATCTGAGTCTGAATGGGACTTATGCCTTTGAACGCGGAACGGATATAGGAATTGTAGTGCCGCTGCGCAATCCGCAAAAAGTGGCAGAACGCCGGGCCAAAGGATTAAAGCCCCGAAAAAACAAAGGTATTGTTTTATATCTGCGGGCCAGAGACGATAAGAACGGAGACGTGAAAATCGTCTGGGATCCGCTGCATAAGGGGCCGCAGGGCGAGGATGATTGATCCGCATCTTAAACGACTTAGGTCGCGGTAAAAGCCACTGAATGAACGGATTCCCGCTTCATATTTCAACCAATTGCCAGGTTGTGTCATTGCCGTTTATGGAATATAATTGCTGTTTTGTGATGCCCGGACTATTTATTTTAAAGGAAGCGTTTACTTTTAAAATTGAATCGGTATCCATTTTCTGATTAAAGGCAGATCTCATGATTAAACTGTTGAATTTCCGTAAAAAATATCACTTAGTGACCGTTTTGGATCTGGCGGATTGGCAATTTGAAAAAGGGATTTATCATCTCAAAGGCGCCAACGGATCCGGGAAAAGCACCCTGTTACAATCCATTGCGGCCAGATTGCCTTTTGAAGGAGATATACTGATCGGTGGAAACCGGATCAAGAAAAGTCCGAAAAAGTGCAGGGCGGATGTGAGTTATGCGACCGGCGAACCCTTGTTTCCCGAATTTATAAGCGGCGAAGATCTGTATGATTTTTTCTTGAAAACAAAAGGCAGCCCCGCCTGGTCTTTAGAGGAGCTGATGGAAGGGTTTGGGACAGCTGGATTTCTACAGGCACCTACCGGAACTTATTCCAGCGGGATGCTGAAAAAGCTGGAACTGTTGCTGGCTTTTACGGGCCATCCAAAGTGGATATTACTGGATGAACCTTTTAACGGGCTGGATATAGCTGCCGGCTCCGTATTGACAGAATATGTAAATGATTTAAGCAGCCGGTATGGTGTGGGATTTATTATCGCATCCCATCAGCACCATGAGGCGCTGTTAGCCGGCGGATCTGAAAAGGTCGTTCTGCTGGAAAACGGGAAATTAAAATTCGTATGAGTAAGTATAATACAGCGCAGGCCTTGGACTCCCGCCTTGGAATGGATGCATTTATGCGCAGATTATTCATGGCGCCCTTTTATAAACAGCATGCCGGTAGTTTCCTGTTTTTATTTGTTTTGTTTTTAGGGAGTTTTATGTTTATCAACTACCTGGGGAAAATGTCGTCAGGGGATAGTTTTTTCTGGCATTTTATACTGCTGATTTTTTTAGTGACCCATCAGTTTATGGTTCTGTTGTTTTTGGTCGTATCGGCGGGTTATCTGATCAAATCCAGGCTTTTCGTTAAGGGGCTGATGATGAGCCCCGCCTACTATTTTTTACGGGACAGTCTTGGCAGCCTGAATCAGAAAAAGCAGTGGTGGCACTGGTTTAAGTTGCAGATCTCTCTCAGCCTGCCGCTGCTGATCTACGGCGTGGCCTGCCTGATTATGTCGATATTTAAAGGGGTGGTGCTCTATGGTATGATCATAACGGTTTTCCTTATATTGGGGATGGCGGTAATCGCCAGTCTGAACTTCCGCCAGTTAATAAGAGTGCCCTGCGTGAAGGTACCTTTTGTCAATAGTTATATAAAAGTAAGATGGAACCAGACGATGTGGATGGCTTTGATGTATTGTCTGAAAAAAGAGCGGACCGCATTATTGCTTACCAAAGGCGGCAGTGTTATTTTAGCCCTTTTAATGGTACACTGGCAAAAGGAACAAATCATGACCAGCCGGCAGTGGTGGCTGAGTTTTCTATTGATAGGTGCGGCTCATGTGGTGCTTGGATTTAAGACTTCCTTATTTATGGAGACCCGTTTTAAGCAGTTAATGGGGCTACAGACGGGCTTTATTCAGGGTTTTTTATTTTCCGTGCTGCCTTGTTATATGCTGTTGTTATTACCTGAATTACTGATTGTAGCGGGTGGGGGATATTTTCACTATGCAGTAACCGGATATTTCTCGGAACTGATCCTGTTATTTTTCTATCATTATTTTTCTGCCTACCTTGAATATGAATTAAAGGCGCTGCTGAAATCGGGATTTTTGTTGCTGTGCGTGGCTTTTGTCCTTACCTTATACGGATGGTTTTGGCTGGTGCTGACGGGCTATTTTGTTATAAGTGTAGCATTATATGGCAGGAGATATTTTTGTCTGTCCTAAGCGAAAGCTTGTTCAATCAATGGATGGTAGTGAACTATCTTTTAAAATGGAAATTAAATGAATTTATTTGAAGCGCATGAGATGACGGATCCGGCTATAAACCGGCTGCCCTATGACGGGGAGGTGTATTATCACGGGGTGATCATGCCCAAAACAAAGGCGGATTTTTATCTTAAGGAGTTGCTGGAAAACATCAACTGGCGTAACGATGAGGCCGTGATTTACGGAAAGAAGATTGTTACCAAACGAAAGGTGGCCTGGTATGGAGATCAGCCCTTTAGTTATACCTATTCGAACACGACGAAGTATGCACTGCCCTGGACCAAGGCACTTTTGGAGCTGAAGCAAACAATAGAAAGCAAGGCCGATGAATCTTTTAATTCCTGTCTGCTGAATCTCTATCATAGCGGACAGGAAGGGATGGCCTGGCATAGCGATGCAGAGACGGATCTTAAAAAAAACGGAGCCATTGGTTCCCTGAGTTTTGGGGCAGCCCGTAAATTTGCCTTTAAACATAAAAAAAGCGCAGAGAAAGTGGAGATCCTGCTGGAACACGGCAGCTTACTGATCATGACGGGGACTACGCAGAGCCACTGGCTGCACCGTTTGCCGCCAACCAAAAAAATAGGAGCCCCACGGGTAAATCTGACTTTCCGTACGATCGTAGCAGGGCAAAACCTGTAGTGGTGAACTTTTTGTAGGATTTACCGCAAATTCAGGGCGTCCAGCCTCTTTTTAACGGCACTCACGGGCAGCCCGACTACGTTGTAATAATCGCCCCGGATATAGTCTATTCCAACCATGCCGATCCATTCCTGGATGCCATAGGCCCCTGCTTTATCCATGGGAGCGTATTTGTCAACATAATAATTGATATCATCATCGGTCAACAGGTTAAAGTGGACATCGGTTTTAACGGCAAAACCGTGTGGCGTGTCCTGGTAATACAAACAGACGCCGGTTACCACCTGATGTGTTCTGCCGGACAGGCTTCTTAAAAAAGACCTGGCCTGACAAGCGTCCACTGGTTTTCCAAGTATCTGGTCATCCAGCGCTACAATGGTGTCAGCAGCCAGGATAACCGCCGGTGACGTTTGTAAGGCGGCGACTGCCTTTGCCTTATTGATCGCAATATGTACCGGAATTTCCTCAGTGGAGAGTCCTTTGGGGTAATCTTCCGGCGTATCGGCCGTCTGAACAGAAAAGGCAATACCCAAAGCCTCCAGCAGTTGTTTTCTTCTGGGGGATCCGGAGGCCAGGATGAATGGTTGTTGTGCTGACATAAGTGATTGGTAAAGTGGTGAGAAGGACGGGGGATGATCCCGGTTTGCCGTATCCCTATTAAATATGCAGGATTAAAAAGAGCATGGTCAGTATACCTGTTAACATAATCCATTTCACCAGACTGCTCATTTCATGGAAATCTTTTCCTTCCCTGGATTTTAATAATTGTTTAAAGAGTTTGACTGAAGGCACGATCAAAAGAGCCGCACAGTAAATGGCGCTGAGCCACCATCCGAACTGCAGTACATAAATGGTCATAATGCCAAGCAGCGCCAGCAGCACGACCAGCCAGACCGCCACAAAAATCCGGGCGGCATTCATGCCAAAAAGGATGGGGAACGTTCTGCAGCCGTATTTACTGTCACCGTTGACGTCTTCCATGTCTTTGATCACTTCACGTATAAGCGCCAGAATAAAAGCAAATCCCGCGTACAGGAAGGTCAGCCTGGTGATTTTAGAAAGAGGCAGACCGGAGCCTTTGGCAAATAACAAATTGGTCTCACAGAAAGTGACCACAAGGACCGTCCAGGCCGTCAGCAGGGCAATTAAGATATTGCCTGACAGGGGCTTCCTTTTCAGGACAATGGAGTAGATGAATAACAGTACAACGCAGAGTAAATTTGTGAGTCCCAGTAAATAGGCGTGGGTCTTAAATTCAATAAACAGGCCTAATAAAACGCCGCCCAGGCTCAGTAGAATATGCCACAGGATCGCCCAGTGCCGATGAATAAATTTGCTGATGATGACCTTCTGCGGCTTATTGATCAGGTCAATATTGATATCAAAATAATCGTTGATAATATTGCCGCCGGCGGCAATCAGAACGGAAGAAAACGCCAGTAAATAAATATAGCCCCCGGCAAGGTTAGGTGTGCTACCGGCTTCATGGAAGGCGGGAATAATGACCGTAAATTCAAAAAGCACCTGGGTGATGAAAATAAAAACCAGGTTGGGCCAGCGAATGAGTTTTATAAAAGCTTGAATGCCTGACATGCCAAAAATGGAGGTTTTCCTTAAAAGATTTACTTCGCCTGAATATTGGTCGTTAAAGGCCAGTTGTTTTGCAGCTTCAGTGTTTTTTCGATCACATCTCTGACACAGCCCGCTCCGCCTTTAACAGGAGACAGATACGCCGCCAGGGCTTTAATCTCATTACAGGCGTCGGCAGGACAGGTTTTAATGCCGACAAGTTGCATGAGTTCATAATCGGGGATATCATCACCCATAAAAAGCACGCCAGCGGGATCCAGCCCGAAATCATTGATAAAGGCCTGAAAGCAGGCAACTTTATCCTTTACATCCATAAAAACATGCTTTACGCCCAGATCATGTAACCTTTTGCCGGCTCCGGTATCCTTACCTCCGGAGATGACAGCCACCGGGTAGCCGAGTTTAACGGCCAGCTGTATGGCATAACCATCGCGTACACTCATGGTTCTGGCCATGACAATCTTGCCGTCAATATTGAAATCAGGAAGGAGTAATATAGAGTTGTCAGTCATAACTCCGTCAATATCAAAGACAAATGCTTTTACCTGTTTAAATAGTTCAAGAGCGTTCATTTTCCGGGAATTTTGGGTCTGTATACCAACAAAAGTAAAATTAAAAAGCCAAAAGGGGCGTTATGTTTCAATAAATTCTTATTTTTGTAACCAGCCAGCCCGCTGGTTTTTAACTGATTTCCCAACTTTGTTACGAAATAGGACGCTTTTTAGGACTTTTCCTGAAAAAAAGCGGATATTGCACGGGAAGTCCGGATCAAATCAAGCCTGACAAAAGCAAATAGGCGTGTAACAGCAAATGCCGCTCAGATCTACCAAGTCATCCTGATGTACCTTCCCGGTTTAGTATTGTATCTTTGAGGGGAATAAAGGTTTTATAAAGGACAGCCCAAAGCTGAATAGAATAGCTTGATCTTTAATCGCTGGCGAGATTTTTGTAATTATAGACATGAATAGATTTTTGAAATTATCCGGGTATCTGCGTCTCCAGGTTGTATGCTTTCATATAGCTGGCTGATGATTGAATCAGAAACCCGTTACCATAGCAAATTTTTTGTAAAACATCGTATAGATATATGCCTTCATTTGATATTGCCTGCAAGGTCGATTTACAGACCCTGGATAATGCAGTAAATACCGTTAAAAAGGAAGTAAGCAACCGTTTTGACTTCAGAGGTTCACCGGTAGAGGTAACCTTGGATAAAAAAGCTTTTGTCATCCATCTGGAAGTGGAATCAGAAATGAAAATGAAACAGCTGATTGATGTACTGATCAGCCGCTCCATGAAACAGGGAATTGACCCATCCGCCTTTAATTTTGATAAAGATGCTTTTCCCAGTGGAAAAGTCATCAAAAAAGAAGTGCCGGTTCAAAACGGATTAGACCAGGCAGATGCTAAAAAAATCGTAAAACATATAAAAGATGCCGGATTAAAAGTCCAGGCTCAGATAATGGATGACGTTGTCCGGGTGACTGGCAAGAAAATAGATGATTTACAGGCGGTTATCCAGTCTCTTAAATCTTCGGATATTAAACTCCCACTGACCTTTATAAATATGAAATAACCAGCTATAACCGGCTGCGGTTTACCTGAGCTGCTGGCAAAAAGCAGTGAATTGGCTAAAATGACGACCCTTTGTTGTCAAGGCCTTGATTCATGCGGGTGCGTATCTGCAATTTGTCAGCAAAATAAATTAATTTTGCAATTCAATAATTTTATGGAATACAATACTGCGCGTAGCGGCCTTACAATGAAAGAGTATGGTCGTCACATCCAAAAAATGGTAGATTACCTGCTGACCATTGATGATAAAGAGAAAAGACAGGAACAAGCCGGCGTTTTAATTGAACTGATGGGTTTTTTGAACCCTCATCTTAAAAATGTAGAGGATTTCAGGCATAAACTCTGGGATCACCTCTATTATATGAGCGATTTTAAACTGGATGTGGATAGCCCTTATCCTATCCCTACCCGGGAAAATTATAAAGTTAAACCGGATCCGCTGCCTTATCCTAAAAGATATCCAAGGAAAAAACACCTGGGTAAGAATATAGAAGTAGTGGTGGAAAAGGCCCTGGCTGAGGAAAATGAAGAGAAGAGACAGGGACTGGCCAATGCGGTGGCTTATTATATGAAGCTATCTTATAATAACTGGCATAAGGAAACCGTTTCTGATCAGGTGCTGCAAACAGAGCTGGATATATTAAGTCACGGGCAGCTCACCTTTAATAATGCGCCATATATCCGTAAGGAACTGGAAGATTTTAAACCGAGCTTCTCCCAGATCAATACGGGTGCCAGAAAAAGCTACACGCAGCGTAACAACAATAACAACAACAATAATAACCGGAATAACAATAACCGCGGCAATAATAACAACAACAATAATAACAGAAACAACAACCGCGGCAATAACAATAATAACAGAGGAAATAACGGTTTTAAGAAGCGTTACTAGTTTCACTCCCCCTCCCAAAAATAAAATTTCTGATCGTCCTCAGGCAGCTAACTTCCCTGCCGGCACCCTTTGCTTAAAATATGCTGGGTTGGCCGGAAAAAGAATTGATCTGAGGACGATTTTTTTTAAAATCCTTGCCATGCGTAAGGTATGCTTTCCCTATGGTGAAGAGTTATGGCAGATCAGAACCCTTTTTTATGGCGTATCTGTTTTGCGCAGCAGCTTTCTAAAATCGCTGCTATCTCCCGTGAATACATTAAAATCCACCAGTTTTTTAATGCCATAGACATGGCCCTGTTCGCTATGTTGCCAGAATAGCCAGTCTCTGTCGGTCCTCGGGCGCTTCAGCTCAAAATAATGGGCTACCCATAAAGGATAATTATCAAAATGGCCGTCCAGATAATCATTGTAGAAGCTGGCATAGGTATAAATAATGGGGCGCTGTTTATAATAGTGTTCCAGGCTGTCCAGCATTACCTGTAATTCTTTTCTGAAAAGAGATGGTGCAACATTGTACCGCTGCTCGATGTCTATAACGGGTGGTAAGGTGCTTTGTTCTCTGGGCACATGTCTGATAAAATTGGCAGCCTGCAAGGCGCCGCTTTTGCCGGGAATAAAAAAATGGTAGGCGCCTCTTGGTATGGCTAACAGGCCCGCCTGAAACCAGTTATCCGTAAAACTCTTATCCACCAGTTGATAGCCTTCTGTGGCCTTGATAAAAACAAACCCAATCCTTACGTTCTCCGATTCCATGGATTTTACCATTGGCCAGTTGATTTTACCCTGATGATGGCTGACATCAATACCATGGATTTCATATCCGGTTGGCAGGTCAATACCGAACTCCTTATAGTGGGCAAAATAGGTGTCTTTGTTCCTGCGGACATTGTAGATATATAATAAAACGGAGAAGACAAAAAGTCCGAGTGTTGTCCAGCCAAGGATCTTCCAGAACCGGCCAGTCCCTGATTTAGCCGCTGCGCCTGTTTTTGGTCTTTTTTTATTTACTGACCTGCTGGTATTATTTTTTTGTCCTGTCTGTTTGTTGCCGGTTGCCATCTGCAGCAAAGTTAAAGGTCGGTGAGGGAAAATCTATCCTTTTCAGGGAAGATAAATAGAAAAGATTTTTATCTGATATCAATTAAGTATAAAGCCCTTGTAAGCCAGGGCGGCAGTCAAAATAAAATGGCAGCCGCTTCACTCAGCGGCTGCCATTGTGTATGGGTCATGCTTTTTAGTACATTCAGGATTTATTCGTCCAGTTTAAGTACGGCTAAAAAGGCTTCCTGAGGTACTTCTACGTTACCGATCTGGCGCATTCTTTTCTTACCTTCTTTTTGTTTTTCCAGTAGTTTACGTTTTCTGGAGATATCCCCCCCGTAACATTTTGCCGTAACGTCTTTACGCATGGCACTGATGTTTTCTCTGGCGATGATCTTGGCGCCGATGGCTGCCTGGATGGCAATCTGGAATTGCTGACGCGGCAGCAGCTCTTTCAATTTTTCACAGAGCTTCCGGCCAAAATCCTGGGCACGGCTGCGGTGAATCAGGGCACTGAGTGCATCTACTTTCTCATTGTTGAGCAGGATATCCATTTTGACGATATCGCTGGCTCTGTAGTCCAGTGGGGTATAATCAAAGGAAGCGTAACCTCTGGTCTGACTTTTAAGCTTATCATAGAAATCAAAGACGATTTCTGTAAGGGGCATCTCAAAGGTCAGTTCAACCCTGGTTTGTGTCAGGTACGTCTGGTTGGTCAAAGTCCCTCTTTTGGATAGGCAAAGGGTCATGATATTGCCGGTATAGTCTGACTGGGTAATAATCTGTGCCCGGATAAAAGGCTCTTCAATCCGGTCCAGTTTAGTGGTTTCCGGCATCTGCCCCGGATTGTTGACAATGATTTTCTCGTCCCTTGTCGTATAAGCTATAAAACTAACGTTGGGAACCGTTGTGATAACGGTCTGGTTAAACTCCCGTTCCAGTCTTTCCTGGATAATCTCCATATGCAGCAATCCCAGAAAGCCGCATCTGAAGCCAAAACCCAGTGCCTGGGAGGTTTCCAGCTCATAGGTCAGAGAGGCGTCATTCAGCTGTAGCTTATCCATACAATCCCGTAACTCCTCAAAATCCTCTGTTACCACCGGGAAGATCCCGGCAAATACCATGGGTTTCACTTCTTCAAATCCTTTGATGGAAGTTCCGGGGTTTTCGGTGAGCGTAATGGTATCACCTACCTTTACTTCTTTGGCATTTTTAATACCGGTAATGATATAACCCACATCACCCGCCTTAACTTCTTTGGTGGGTTGTAACCCGATGCCTAATTTTCCGACTTCGTCGGCGTAATATGTCTGACCGGTATTGATGAATTTAATTTTATCTCCCTTCTTAATAGTACCGTTAAAGACACGGTAATAGGCGATAATACCCCTGAAAGAGTTAAAGACACTGTCAAATATCAGCGCCTGTAAAGGTGCTGTGACCTCTCCGGTAGGAGCGGGAATCCTGTCAACGATAGCCTGCAGTATTTCCTCGATGCCGATACCGGTTTTTCCGCTGGCCAGTAATATTTCCTCTTCCTTGCAGCCGATCAGATCTACGATCTGATCCTTGACTTCGGGAATCATCGCGCCATCCATATCGATTTTATTGATGACCGGGATGATCTCCAGGTTATTATCGATGGCCAGATAAAGATTGCTGATGGTTTGAGCCTGGATGCCCTGCGTGGCGTCCACCAGCAGAAGGGCGCCTTCACAGGCTGCCAGGGCGCGGCTGACTTCGTAACTGAAATCCACGTGACCGGGTGTATCAATCAGGTTGAATATATAGGTCGTGCCATTCATGGCATATTCCATCTGAATGGCCTTACTTTTAATGGTAATTCCTTTTTCTCTTTCCAGGTCCATATCGTCAAGCACCTGGTTGGTCATCTCACGCTCACCCACCGTCTTGGTATGTTCCAAAAGGCGGTCTGCCAGGGTGCTTTTACCGTGGTCAATATGTGCAATTATGCAGAAATTTCTTATTTGCTTCATCTGGCGGCAAAGATAACAAGGGTATTTTGAATTTTCATGCTTATTTACTGAATTCCACAGGCACCGCTTCAGTCGCAGCGCGGTTTGCTTGTAAATAGTTGAAATTCAGTAATAAACAGAAGCTCCGGAGCATAAAGTTCCCTTTAACCTCGCCAACAGGTTAAAGGGAACTTTATCTCCGTTACCGGTGAAAATCCGCCGGTGCACTTTGGGAAAGAGACCTGATAGGCTGTTGTTGTTCGCTGATACCGGTCTGCTAAAGCTCCGTTGCGGCCTGTCCTGCCGGGATGATTTTAGCCACGGGAGGCGCTTCTTTAAGGCCCCGGTGACGTCTGGGTAAGGGGAAAGGTCTTGGGACAGGACGGATGACGGGTGGTTTTTGTACGGCATCTCCTTGTACTTCGTTGCCGATTAATGCCTGGCTGGTCTGGACCAGGGTTAAAAACTGTCCGATCTGACCGGTTTTATCCTCAGCAAGCGGTTTTTGAATCAATTTTTCCACTTCGTCATAACTGGCAGACTGTTTATAATCACTGTTTTTTAACAGCATGCCCCAGCTGGCAGCTGCCGCCGCCAGCTGAAACCGGCCGGAGGCGGAGGCAAGTGGCAGGCTGCTGTCTGCTATTAACTGACGGATCAATTTGCTTTTCTGGCCCGCTGGCGTCTTATACCTTATTTTTATAAGCCCGAGCTCTGCGCTTTGAACACTCGCAGCCTGCCCAGCAGATTGTAAGGCATAGCCATATCTTAAGGAGTCAACTGCAGGTGTAAAGGCATCTTTAAGTCCCTTAGGGATAATTTCATAAAGGGCGGTGACGGTACTGCCGCTACCCATCTCGCCGGCGTCCACCGTGTCCTGATTAAAATCCTCATCCGCCAGTGCCCTGTTTTCATAGCCAATCAGGCGGTAGGCTTCCACTTTGTCCGGGTTAAATTCGACCTGTACTTTGACATCTTTGGCAATGGTGAAAAGCGTACCTCCGAACTCCTTTAACAATACCCGGCGCGCCTCAGCACTATTATCGATATAGGCATAATTTCCATTGCCCTTATCTGCCAGCAGTTCCATTTTATCGTCTTTATAATTGCCCATGCCAAATCCCAGAACAGACAGGAAGATGCCTGATTTTCTTTTTTCGGTAATGAGCTTTTCCAGATCCTCAAGGCTTGTGGCTCCCACATTAAAATCACCGTCGGAGGCCAGGATAATCCGGTTATTCCCGTTTTTATTAAAATGCTTTTCTGCCATTTGGTAGGCCTTCTCAAGCCCCCCGGCACCGTTGGTGGAGCCCCAGGCCCGCAGCCCGTCCAGGGCTGTCTTTATTTGTTGTTTATGACTGCCGCTTGTAGGTGCAAGTACATCTTGTGCGTTGCCGGCGTAGGTTACAATGCTGACATGGTCTTCAGCTCTGAGCTGGTCGGTCAGCATTTTAAAGGCAGATACCAGCAGGGGCAGCTTACCTGGTTCATTCATGGAACCCGATACATCAATTAAAAAAACAAGATTGGAGGCGGGTAGCTGATCTGTGGCAACTTTTTTAGCCTGTAATCCTACCTGTAATAAATAATGCCGCGGGTTCCAGGGCGCCTGGCTTAACTCCGTCTGGATAGCTACAGGGTCCTGCCCCTTTGGCTGCTGGTACTGGTAATCAAAATAGTTGATCAATTCTTCAATGCGTACGGCGTTTGAAGGCGGCAGGTTGCCCTGCTGGATAAACCGGCGTATGTTACTATAGGAAGCCTTATCTACATCAATGGAAAAAGTGGACAGCGGGCTGCTCTGTGGCGATTTAAACCCGCCCTCTTTTTCATGTGCATAGGACTCGGCAAAGTCGTTTGCCGGGAAATTACCATATAACGCGGCACGGTTTGGGTCCTTTGAAACCAGAAGGCCGGCGACACGTCCCTGTAAGGCGGAAGACAGGGTCGTAGTATTGTTTGGGGTAATCATTTGACTGGCCGGGATCACGGCTGCAGGTTCATGGCTTTTTTTTGTGCGGGTATTGGAAGCTTTACCATATCCTATGATAACAACCTCAGATAATGACTTAGGCAGATTTTTGTCAAGGCTGGTAGAGTCCGCTATATTAGTATTGTCCCTGGTTAACTGAATCTTTAAAGGTGGCCTGACATCTTTATTGGCAAGTGTTTTTTGCGTATATCCATTTTTAATAAAGACAAGTTGCTGACAATCCTGGGAAATAAGGATGGAGAAATTACCCCTGGCATCCGAGTATTCAACGGTGCCGGCAGGGATTGTCTGAATAATTACACCCATAATGGGAACACCGTTATAATCTGTTATGACACCGCTGATTTTTTTTTGGATATTCAGCTGTGATCCTAAACCGGCAGCCGGCGTAGAGCCGGAAGACACCGTCTTTTCAGTGGCCGTCTGTGGTGGAAGCGCCTCTGCTGTAATGAAGATAAAAAGACTCAATAGCATAAGAAAAAGCCATTGGTTTTTCATAAGACGCCTTTTGCCTACGTGGATGGTATTTACCTGTCTTAGAGAGGGATTAAAACGACCGGCTACTGAAGCAAGTGGAGCGGGGCTGAGGCCGGAGGCAGAATATTGCGGATATTGTACTGTTGCCATAAGAAAATGTTTTAAAGTTGATTATTTCCAAAAAAGCGACCGGTGAAATTCTTCCAGTGATATAATCTGCAGGTTTATAAAGCTTAGAAAAATGCGGCCATAGCGGTTTTTGCTGTTCACTAGCGGGGACCTTCTTATCGCTTTTATAACTAGGATGCTGAATAAAACCCGATTACATAAATCGTCCGAAATTTTTTTATGCAGATTTATTTAATTGATAATGAGCCGGTTGAGGTGGCTATAATACCGGTAGTAAGTTTTTCTGAAAATAATTTTCTGTTTTCAGATGGCGCAGGTAAGTAACAATCTGACAGCTGCCTTTCGGTGCTGGTCATGGCGCATTAAGCACGAAGGCAGGTGTTTTCTAGTCTACCCCGTCTGCTAAATTATCATATATAAAAGCTAATAGCCGTGTGTGGCTGTTGGCTGGTCTTGGTTAACTTTACCAGGATAATACATCAGGTATCCGGTTTTAGAACTGACCTTGTTTTTGTCGTCTTGGCCGGATTATCTTTTACGGCAGGGTCGGATAGAGGAGGATAAAATGTCGCCGGACAGCCCAGCCACAATCCATATTGATGAGCTCAAAAAAATATTCCATGGAAAATTTTAGTCTCGTTTCTGTACGCCTGCAACTGCGTCAATTTTCAGTGGCAGCCCTGTTTAGTCTGATGGGGACGGTTATGACTACGGGTAATGCTGCCCGGGCGCAGCAAACACAAAACCAGGTCGACTGGCAGTCATTTATGCAGCGTAATGATATGGTGTATGACACGTTGACGACTACCTGGACAGATGGCCTGTTTACCGGTAACGGGCTGCTGGGGAATACTATTTTTATAAGGGATGCCAGCACGCTGAGGATAGACGTAGGCAGAACGGACGTAAGAGACCACAGAAAGGATACGGTGCTGGGAGATCTGTTTTCCAGGGCCAGGCTGCCGATCGGATATTTCAGTTTGCAACCCCTTGGGCATATCCTTTCTAATACAGCCCGGCTGGATATCTGGAACGCCGTGGCAAAAGGCATCCTTCAGACGGATAAAGGAAGCATATACTGGCGCAGCTGGACCGAGAGTAATAAAAATGTGATTATTTTTCAGGTAGGCTTAAGTGCAGGGGAAAAAGACGCCGGCTGGAACTTCCATCCCGCTGAAGCTAAAAGTCCGAGAATAGATTTTCATCCGGAATTAAAAGACAGCTATACCGCTAATCCTGCTGCCAGAGAAGGCAGAGAAGGCCTCTTCAGTTACGTAAAGCAGTCTTTACTTGCAGGCGGCGGCTATACAACCCTTTGGCAGATGGTCGCACCGGCGGAGGCTACTTTGGCCAATGCCTTTTGGATGCAGGATCCATTTTATGAATATTATGGTCATTCAAAGGCTGCGGGGCAGCTACCGGTAACCTGGCGAACCTATTACATCAGTATCGGCAACGACAGCAAGGATCTGACCGCCAGCTTAAAAGAAGCAAAGCTTGCCGTTCACAAGGCAGCGGCCGGGACTATCCCGTCCCTTCTGAAAGATCATGAAAGCTGGTGGCATGCCTATTACCAGAAAAGTTTTATCAGTTTACCTGACCCGGTGGTCAACAGCTTTTACTGGGCACAACTCTATAAACTGGCATCCGCTTCCAGAATAAACAAACCCTTGATTGATCTGATGGGCCCCTGGATGGCGGCTACGCCCTGGCCTGCCAACTGGTGGAACCTCAATACAGAGCTTACCTACAGCCCACTGTATACCTCCAACCATCTGGACATTGCCTCCGTGTTAGGCCATGCCATTTATGCCAACCGGGTAAATCTCTATGGCAACGTACCTGCTGCCTTTCAGTATAATAGCGCCGGGCTCGGCCGGGCCAGCGGACCTGAGATGAAAGCTCCGTTAATGGTCACGGGAGCTGCAGCGGATAAAAATAAACCGGATGGCAATATGGAGCTGGGGGATCTTACCTGGAACCTGTATTATTACTGGCTGCAGTATCGGTATTCCATGGATACAACCGTGCTGGAAAGGTTGTATCCCATTCTTAAAAGAAATATCAATTATTATCTGCATCTGGCTAAAAAAGAAGCAGACGGGTATTATCATCTGCCCTATACGTATTCTCCGGAATATCCGGGTGGCATGACTCGCGATGCGAACTATGCACTTTCCTTATTCAGGTGGGGCTGTCAGACCCTGATAGAGGCCAGTCATATTTTAGGGAAAAAGGATTCCCTGGTTCCAAGATGGCAGCAAATGCTGGAAGAACTCACGCCATATCCGACGAACGAAAATGGCCTGATGATAGGAAGAGATGTACCTTTTGCCAAGTCGCACCGCCATTATTCACATCTGTTAATGATTTACCCGCTGCATTTAATCACCTGGCAGGATAGCGCCTATAAGCCGTTGATTCAAAAGTCACTCGCGCACTGGCATAGTTTGCCCGGCGCCCTGCAGGGTTATTCTTTTACCGGAGGGGCCTCCATCTATGCCTTAATGGGTAAGGGAGATCAGGCCTTGGATTATTTAAAGACTTTCATACACAAATATGTCAAGGCTAATACGATGTATACGGAAAGCGGACCCGTTATAGAAACGCCGCTGGCGGCGGCTACGTCTATTCAGGAGCTGCTGATCCAGAGCTATAACGGCATTATCCGTGTTTTCCCGGCCGCACCCACCGCATGGGCCGATATCAGTTTTGATCATCTGAGAACAGAGGGCGCATTTCTGGTGAGTGCAGTCAGAAAGGGTGGCAGAACCCTATGGGTAAAGGTGCAGGCGACAGCAGATGGACCTTGTATCCTGCAGCCAGGTTTTGATGCTAAGCAGCCGCTGTTAATAAAAACCCTTTCCGGCAGTCTGAGTTCCCGTGATGTAAAGCCCTGGCTTTCCGGTAAGGTGTCAGACGAAAAAAACTACCAGCTGTATATGCATAAAGGCGATGAGGTGGTGCTGTATACGGATCAAGCGGACCTGCAGGTGCCTTTAAGCGCTGTTGGTTTTGATCCATCGGAACCCCGGAATTATTTTGGAAAGAAACTGAAAAAATAAAGGCCCGTTCTGGCAAAACGCATTAAGGTGTAAGCCTGGAATCCTTTATAGAAATCCGGGATTGTAAGATAACAGATAAAATGACCAGCAGCAGGCCGAGGTAAAAAGAGTTATTGAAGTCCCGGCCTTCCTGAAAAAATATAAAGGCTATTATGATGGCGTAAATAGGTTCCAGATTCATGGTGAGATTGGCCGTAAAGGCAGAGATCTTTTTAAGCGCCTCTGTGACCAGGATATACACCAGTACGGTACAGACGGAGGCCAGGATGATTAAATACGCCGTATCTTTTAAACCGGGAATAAGTTCGGTCCCCGGAAAATAGTGCAGATAAAAGGGGAGTATGACGCTCAGGCCCGCAGCGCCCCCGATCATCTGATAATAATTGATTTGCAGGACATCGTAAGTCGCCGCCAGTTTTTTATTGTAGATATAATAAAGCGAAAAGAAGACCGGAGAAAAAATCCCCAAAAGGATACCCAGGCGCATGGAACTGTCAAAACTAAAAATCAGTCCGATGCCTAATAAGGTTAATCCGCTGAGTAAAAACTCTGATAACATAAATGGGGTCCGGGTGATTAAGGGAGAGAATATGGCTGTGAAAAAGCTGGCCATACAGGCACAAACAACGCCTATGGATATATTGGCATATTTGATACTGCCATAAAAAAAGACCCAGGAAAGTGTCAGCAGAACACCGTATTTCCCGATATGGAATTTTTCTCTTAAGCTAAGCGCTGGCCTGCCCGATCTTTTTTGCAATAATACCCAAAGAATGATGGCGGCAAAAACAACTCTATACCAGGACAGTAATAACTCACTTAGACTGATCAGCTTGCCAAATATGGCGGAAAGTGCCAGAAAAAGCACAGAAATATGTAAATACCAGTAGGCTCTTTTCATATTTGACGGGATGATTAACGGCCTGGGCATACCCTTGCCGGGAGCAAAGGTAAGGCGCGCCGGTTGAACAAAATTACAGGGGAGGCGCCCCATCTGAAAAAAGTGTTTTTTTGCCCGGTCCGGAAGATGGACGCCAGGATGATACCATCCACATAAATTGCCTATATTGCAGGAACAAATGCAGGTAAAAACCAATACTTTATCTAATAGCACGTCATCTGATACGGATGAAATGCTCCTGGAAGCCTATAAGGCTTCCGGTGACCTGGAACTGTTGAGCACACTGTATAAAAGGTATATGGGACTGGTTTACAGCATTTGTTTGAAATATTTTAAGCAGGCTCCCGCCAGCGAAGACGGCGTAATGGATATTTTTGAGCAGCTGATAGAAAAGGCTAAAAAGCATGATATTCAGCATTTTAAGCCCTGGCTGGGGATGGTTGCCAGAAATCATTGTCTGATGCAGCTACGCAAAAAATCCCCGGACAGCGTAGTTAGGCCGGAGAAGTCATTTATGCAATCGGAGGACGCGCTGCATCTTAGTGGCGAAGCCTACGCTCCATTTGAGCTTTCTGATACGCAGGCCCAGGATAAAGAGGTCCTACTGACCAGTATGGAAAAATGTCTGGAAGCGCTGGTGAGTCAGCAGCAGATCTGTATTCAACTGTTTTATCTGGAGCAGAAATGCTATCAGCAGGTGGCAGAGATGACCGGGTTTGCGATTGAAAAAGTCCGCAGCTATATTCAAAACGGCAGAAGGAACCTTAAAATTTGCATGGAAAAAGATAAGCAGTAATGCAAAAGCAATACGACATACAGACCCTGATGGCTTATCTGGCTGGCAAGCTGGACGCCAGAGCCATGCACGAACTGGAAAAGCAGGCGTTGGAAGATCCTTTGCTAAGTGAAGCGCTGGAAGGACTTAGAGAAAATAATGAGGTGTCTGAACCGGACCTGGAGCAAACCATGCAGCGCCTGTCAGACAGACTGGATCAAAGGGTAGCGCAAAGCAAAACAGTTACCGGGCCGGAACAAGACGGTGACACCGCAGACGCAGCGATAAACCTGCCCGTAACCTCTATTAATGCGCATAAAACTAATTTTAATAAACGACGCCTATGGGCCGCTGCAGCCGCCATTTTCTTTTTATTAAGCGGCGGGCTATTGTATTTTGTCCTGCAGCGTGGAGACGCAACTAAAAAAGGTACACCTGCAACGGAGGTTGTCGCACTGGGAAGTAAAGATAATGTACAGCGCCCTTCCGTGGCAGATTCGGGATTGGATACCGCAACGGATGTGGCTAACGCGGTAGCGCAGGCTTTGTCTGATCATCAAAATAATCTGGCAGATAGTGAGCAGGCGGATCAGTCCAAAGAACTCGCAAAAGCACAGACAACAATACGGGCAATACCCAAAAGTCCGGCATTGATTACGGAGCGTTCAGCGCACCTGCCGGAGCCCGGAGCGAATCCGGCAAGGAATCCGGCGGCGGATCTGGCAGGCACTGTGAATAGTCTAAAGCCGGCAGATATTTCCGCCGGCCAGCTGATCCATGATAGTCTTTTGCGAACTCCTTTACCCAATCCCGGACAGCTGGCAACTGCTTTACAGGGAAAGGTGGCGGGTATCGCCATCAGCAGGGAAAATGCAGGCGTCCGGTCACCTAAAAAAAATCCGGCCTCCATGGAAAAAGCGCTTCGTCCGGCGGCTGCTTATAATGCGCAAAGTGATCAGGATAACCATGCCATGTCATCAGAGAAGGTAGCGGGGCTTCCTGCTGATAGCGCTGCAGACGCACTGGCTGAAGTGGTTATTGTCGGTTATGGGAAATCCGGTAAAAAGTTATTCGCCCGCTCAAAGCTAAAGGCTCAGGCACATGAAATCAGACTCAGGGGCGTAAGGCCGGTGTCAGACAGTTTACCCCCTGGTAAAAATGGGCAACCGCTGTATGTGATAGACGGCAGACTCTTGAACAGCGGTGAATTTGAAAATCTGAGTCCCAACAGTATTGAAAGTGTTTCAGTTTTGTCCCCTGAGAAAGCCCCCGCCATCTATGGCGAAAAAGGTAAGTATGGGGCCGTTTTGGTTACGACCAAAGCAGGCAGCAGACTCGCCCGTGTACGCGGGGAAGGTCTTAACCGTAAGCTAATGGATAAGAAGTATGAGCAGACAAAAGTGAGGGTCAGCCGCCTGAGTGGTCATTTAAGACCGGTTGCGGGTTTTGCGGCCTTTAAAAAATCTCTCTCAGAACAGCTGGATACTGATTTATCCAGTGGTGTGATTAGTCTAAGGGATAAGGGTAGCCTGATTTTTGAATTGCGGTTAACTGGTAATGGAAATAATAGAATTGACATTTTTAATATCCGGGCCAAAAATCCAAACCTTATTCAATGGTTTAAATCGGCGCTGACAAAACAGGATAACTGGTATCAGTGGCAGCCTGAGTCGCCGGCGGATAATTCTGCTAATGCTACTTCCGGGGCTACGGAAAAACAGGCCCCCACAAAAATAAAGATAAGCCTGCTGGAATAGAATAATTTCGGCTAAATCTTATTTTGAGGTGCCAGCCAGGGAATATCCGTATCTTCGCTGTATGTTAAGAAAATACCCCATTGGCATACAGAGTTTCCGGGAAATCCGGCAGGGAGGTTATGTTTATATTGATAAAACTAAGATTATCCACC
>NZ_FNQY01000014.1 GCF_900107765.1 Arachidicoccus rhizosphaerae
GAGATTCATAATATTTATGAAGCCCGGAAAAATACGCCACTTGTTAAGAAATTAAAGGCAGATATGGGAAAACTGATCGCAAAGTATAAACAAACTGATGCAGCAGAAATCCTGGAAGGTAAAGCCCAATAGCCGTGTTTAAATTTTAATCGATTACAATAAGATCCCTGTTCCATAAAGGACAGGGATCTTTAGTTAGGCTACTGCCTGGTGTAAAAAAAAGAAGAAAAGTCGGGTTGTCTATTTTTCCATAGTTCGACCATTTTTTCTTTGTTTGCGTAACCAGAAAACCTACTTGACCTCGTTATCCGGATGAAACGATTTAAATATCAAAAGGCATTTAAGGATTAACGGTATCTGGGATCCTCATCCGTATCATCCATCCGCTTTTCCAGGGCCAGGATCAGCTGACGTAGATAGTCCGTACGCTCTGCTCTTTTTCGTAAACGGATATTTTGATTATAGACTCCGTAATAATTGCCCACGCTGGTCTGAAAAAGCGTCTCTAGTCCCTGTATAATGGTTTTAAGGTCGCTGTTGCCGTTGTTTACCGCTCCTTTGGCCTGCAGGGCATAGGCCAGTTCAATCAGGTGCACATTTTTATCCGTCCAGTTCAGACCGCTGGACTTGCCCGCCAAAGACGGCCGGTCCAGGTGCTCTATTTCCAGGCGCAGCTCATCAGATAATCTTTCCAGCGCCTGGAACTTAGCCAGGCGGTAACAGTGTACCGACCCGATATGTATTTCCTTGCCGCTGTCCAGGATGTCCTCCGGCGGGAGGACATCCTGGTTCGCTTCTCTGGTAAAGTAAAAGGCGTCCATATGTACCGCTTCTGTTCTGATATAATTATAAAATTCCTGATGCCTTTCAAAATGATGCTGATAGAGCTGCAGGGCATTATTATAATAATCCGTAAGCTTTTCTTTAGCTCCAAAAGGCTTTCTTGTCTCCAGTATATACCTTTCTGTATAATAGATCAGTTCACTCCAGATGGCCGGCTTCTGATATTTAAAATAAGCGATTTCTTCCGGTCTGGAAGTAAAGCCGTATTGATCCACATAGTGGTTCATTTCAGAGAAGATACGGTAGATGACTTTATGGGCAGACAGGTATTTCTGTAAAGGGTTGGTGGCTTTGACTTCCTGTAACTGCTCCTGGATACGCCTGAGCGCGCTCTGTGCGATGTCTTTGGCCGTCAGGTTGCTGGGCCGGTGGCTATGAGCACCGTAACCTGACGCGACATGCCTCTGTGATGAAAGAGATGATTCCGGGGTGAAGCCAAAGCCTGGCTTAGAAGATAAGGTTGGTTTTTTATTTTCTGACATGTAATTGGATTTTATTAGCAATAAGAATATTTTTTTTGATCGGACACCTGAGGCAGCCGGCTAATACTAATATTCGCTGCATCAATGAGGAAGCTATCTTTAAGAGCTGACGCAGGAACAGAGTTGCCTTAGGATGAGTACTGATGCATGTACTGTCCATATTGTGTATTATTTTGTATAGAAAATCTATATATCGGTTCTGTACGTCGTTTTATATTATAGATGCATGATCTATACATCACCAGGCTGCCTGCTTCATTCACCTGCTGCTGTAGTATGCCGGAAGTGCCATCCGGCTAAAAATCAGGGGAAAGACCTAGCTCTTGATATCCGTATTATTCTTGTCTGCAAGATATGTGTGTAGGCACTTAAGGCGCATTGGTAACAGTTCAGCAGCGCCGTATCGCGGCACTTATTGACGTAAAATACTTTGCGAAGCACCGCTTTATTTTTCCTTGGGTTAGGTAATTTATAACCGGCGTCATTAATTTTTAGCCCATAGATATGGATATATTTATTAAATGTCATAAATTTAGGTTTCAATATTTTGTTTTTAGCCATTTGCAAGCTAGCCTGGTTCGTCTCAAATAAGGTGTCCTTAAAGACATCTTAGGTATCCACAAAGACATTATTGTTACAAACACTTAAAATCTATTTTTATGCTTGAGCTGTTTTCCATTCGGTCCAACCAATTCTCCAGTTTTGATTGGCATACGAAGCCTTTTAAAGGATATAAGGGCGCGTTAATTAAAGAAGGCGTCATCCGCAGTGTCAGCGGCGGGTTCGGGGATTTTCTATTCCAGGGGCGACCCGGTAAACTGGTCAGTACCTGGAATAATGACTATGTAATTCAAAAGAAGTTCGAGGCCCATGCGGGCCTTGATCAGCAGCTTATTGAAGCCAGTCTGATCATGACCGGACGACTGGAACACAGTGACCATTCCGGTAAATGGAGCATGCAGAATAAATTTACGACTAACTTTAACTATGCCACCTGTATGGATCACAGGACCCGTTTTGAGGCAGGCGTACATTACACCAGTTTTGATGTGCATATGGACATCAGTATTGTGCAGGATCTGCTGCCGGAGATGCCGGAGCTGGTGAGCCCTTTTCTGACGTCCTATGAGAACAGGCAGCCCTATAATTTATTTGATGAAGGCACCATAGCCACTGAGGAGATCATTACCCTCTTTGTATGTTTACGCAAGATCAGGACCTATGGTGATGCCAGTGACACGATCACACAAGATTTTACCCGGATGCTGGTAAAGCAGCTCTTCCTCTATAAGGCAGCCATGAGTGAACGCAGAGGACTTACCCAAAGTCAGATGGAAGATGCCGCCGCTATCAATCAGGTAGCGCTTCTGATCCGGCAGGAAAAAGGGCCGTTTAAAGGAATCTCATTTTATGCGCAGCAGGCCAGGATGAGCTGTACCCGGTTTAAGAATAACTTTAATCTATATATAGGGATGCCGCCCGGAAAGTATAGTATGGAAAGCCGGATCGAAGCGGCGCAAAGCCGGCTGCTGTTTAGTCAGGACAAGCTGGATGATATTGCCAAAGAGGTAGGCTACAGTGATCACCGTTCCCTGCATAAAGCCATTAAATCAAGACTGGGAGCGTCCCCCTCCAACATCAGAAGGCTGAGCTAGCGCAGGCCTGAACTGAATGTCATCTAAAAGACAAAAAGGCAAGAGCTGCTTTGTCTTTTAGATGACATTTTTATTCAGAAGAAATCTATTGCTGTTATGCGTGAGGATTTATTTGCCCTTTGAAAGCTTAAGTTGCCGCCAGTCAGGCTGCGCTGCTTCAGATATGTCATCCGGAAGCCGAAATGATAAATCCGGCCATTGTCTTACAGGAGACATCTGTCAGCGCCGGCAATCCAATAAATCGGGGAATCACCAAAATAGCCCAATATACAATCCAATATAGATTGTAGTGCTTCGGCTCTTGTCTTTTATGACCGGCCGTTCAGAGAGATCTGCCACACTTCCATCATGTTGTCATTTACAAACTGTTTATAGTCAGGGGATTCGTTTTAGATTATTGCCAGTTATAGGTCTGGCTGACAGCTGCTATGGGCTTTAAACAAATAGTCCCCGGTAGAAACCGAGGACGTTATGTGCTTGTGAATTACAACAAATTTAAAGGCTTCTTGGCAAAAAAGCAAGGAGTTTCCCTTTTTTTAGGGGTTACCCCCTAAAAAAATCACCAAATATTTTTATTAGCTAATACCAGAGTAGCAAAACTTAAAGGGTGGAGTTTAGAGATTTGTTGCAACAAAATGTAAAGCAGGACTACTATCGTTAACATGCCTTCCGGCCCTTTGACAGATACAGTCCTGATTGGAGCAGATAAAGTCGCTTTTCTAACCATTCAAAAAAAACCTAAATTATGCTGGCAAGTATCAGCTGGGAACTGTATCTCAAAGCAGCGGTCGTGGCAGTCGTTATTTACTATCTGTTGATTGTGACGATCTGTTATAAAAAAGAAGCCCGCCGGTTTTTACTGCAGGCGGGCGGAAAAAAGTCAACCAGTCGGCCGCCCCGAAAACAAACGCCTGACCCCATCGCCAAAAAGCGGCCTTAAGCCGTCCCTTCTTATCAGAACATTTAATTTCTATTCAATCATTAAAACGTAAAACATGCAGATGAAAAAAAGAGTGATTAAAACCGCAAAGAATCCTAATGGTGTATATAAAAGAAGGATAAAAAGAGTACAGCTGGCTGTATATAAAGCCACTAGCTTAAGCGCCGCGCTGTCGCAGGCGCTTAAGCAAAAAGTGAGGGGTTTAGCCAGAAAAAATGTAAAGGCGATCACTATGACTACTATGACTGCTAGGTATTCTACCGCTTATAATAAGCGCAAGGCTGCCAGAAGACCCTACCGGTTTATCCTTCCTTTGGCGCTATTTACATTATCCGTACAGCGCACTCTGGCTCAGGCCGATGGCGACGCCGGCATTACGGAAGCAACCAGCCTTATTAAAGGCTATTTCAATACCGGGGTAAATCTTATGTATGCCATTGGCGCCGTAGTAGGCCTGATAGGCGCCATCAAGGTCTATAATAAATGGAGCGCAGGGGAACCGGATACCACAAAAGTGGCCTCCAGCTGGTTCGGAGCCTGTATTTTTCTGGTTGTCGTGGCGACCGTCCTGAAAAGCTTTTTCAGTGTCTAGGCCGTTTTGGGTTGTTGCCATTGTCAGCAGGATGTTCCCCGGGAGAGCGGAGTCCATACTTCTAAATGCCCCGGGGACAGCTGCTGCTCTTCTTCTTTAAATTCTTATTAAAATCCTTTTATTATGCAAACTTTCCTACCTGTCAGCCGCAGACTACCGGTTGTAGATATCCAGGGTGTGGAGTTTTATATAGATGCTGCCAGAGAAAGACTCTGGCAGGTGAAAAGACCGGGTAATCAGATCCCGTTTGGGGTAATACAGGCCTGTAAGTCAGGCTTCAGGTTTCTCTATCATAAAAAGAAATGCTGCTATCCCTTAAGTAAACTAAATGTCCTGCGCCATTTAAGCAGCTACGCCTGGGTCAACCTGCCGGCACTAATGGAGCTGGATCCCGTAGGCCTGGCCCTGCGGTACGGCATCCCGTTGGAAGCGCTGATTCCGGCAGAGGGCTGGCAGGCGCCGAGGAAAGTCTTTGCGAGCCTGAGCCCGGTTACAGCGCTTAAAGTATAAAGGTGTTTAATGGTGCTTTAAAGGCGCTGACTTGGTGTTAATTAGTGCTAATCAGGCGTCAACCAGTCCCCCATTTAAATAGGCCATAAGGCATGGAAGCGGTTATCCTATTAAAAGGAGCCTTAGTCAATACTTAAAGGGATTACAGGTACGCCCGCTCTTTAATCATTTCTCTTTTTTAAATCATCATAAGAACGTGTCTATGCAGCAGGAATATTCATTCAGCTATAAGATCAATAAAGGCGTGAACCGCTCCATTGAGTTCAAGGGACTAAAAGCGCAGTACATCTATTATCTGGCCATTGGTCTGGCCCTGTTGTTACTGGTCTTTGCGGTATTATACATGCTTGGGCTTTCCGCGTACCTGGACCTTGGACTCACACTTTGTCTCGGCGCTGCGCTATTTATCACTGTAAATAAGCTAAACGTCCGCTACGGCGTACATGGCCTGAAAAAGCGCCTGGCCCGTAGAAAATTCCCGGTCTCCATAAGACCGGTTAGGATTACCGGCCCGACAACCGGGATTTTCAGAGAGCTGTCTTCCGGAAAAGTAGCATAAAGAAGTGACCAGCGTACTAGACTTGCTCATATCAAAATAAGAGCATACCTGTTGCCTTATTAATGATTCAAGCGCTTCACAGGCCCGGTTGTCCTCATTTTTATCTTCTGCGGCTTTCTTTTGTTTTTTTAAGTTTTGCGCTATTGCTGCATTAAAAATACACCCCTATGATCTTTCTTATTATAACGGCGCTCATAGTAGCGGTCTCGGTATTGCTACTCAGTCCCCAACCGGAAAAAGACGGCGCTCAGCTACTGGATGATTATTTTCCGATCTGGAAAGTGGAGAAGGACTGCATCCTTGCTAAAAACGGAGATGTGACTGCCTGTTTTAGGCTGCAGCTCCCGGAAATCTTCTCGCTATCTTCCAAGGAGTATACTGCCTTGCATCAGTCATGGATCAAAGCCCTCCAGCTTTTACCGGCAGGCGCCGTAATGCATAAGCAGGACTGGTTCAGGGACGCTGTCTACCGGGGACAGCGCCCAGGCAGCGACCTCGCTGCTTATGACTTTATCAAAGAGAGTACGGAGCGTTTTTTTAATGAGCGGCCTTATCTGGATCATGAATGCCTGGTTTTCATAACGCTGCCGCCGACGGCAGCAACCGGCGGTTCCGTGGCCGGCAGCGCTGCGCCGGCAAGGTCTGCAGCAGCGAATCTTATTAAAAAGTCTGTTTTAAACGGCCACCAGGTGTCTGAGCACGAGGCGGCTAAAAACTATCAGCTATTGGAAGAGACGCTGAGTAAGTTTTCAGGCGTATTATCGGACAGTGGCCTGCTTGAGCTGCAGCGGCTGCGTTCGGATGATATTACGGGAAGGGAACATAGCGCCGGTATTTTGGAACAATACCTTTTCTTACTGGAAAAAGAACTGGGCGAGGCAGGTGGTTTCCCCACCCAGCTGCGTGATATCGTCATGAAGCCAACCTGGCAGGTGGGCAGCTTATATCCGGCGCTTTTTACACTCTCTGACGCCGGTCATCTGCCGGCCACCTGCGGCCCCAGAACCAACTACCAGCCCTACGCCACGGACAGGACCCGGTTCTCGGTGGGTTTTGCTGCTCCCTTAGGCCTTCTGTTGCAGGTGCCGCATCTGTATAGCCAGTATATCAAAATCCAGGATACGCCCCAGGCTTTAAAGCGCCTGGAGGCCAAAAGAAAAAGGCTCCGGTCGCTCTCTGCCTATAGTAGGGAAAACAGCATCTCCGGCCGGGCCGTCAGTGATTACCTGAATGAAGCCATCGCAGAGAACAGAAAACCGGTGAGCGCGCATTTTAACCTGCTCACCTGGGCCCCGGATCAAAAAAGCCAAAAAATAAACCGGGGCAGGATCATAACGGCTATCTCTCAGATCGGCGCCGTGCCTTATGAAGAAAAGGTCACGGCGCCCGCTATCTGGTGGGCGGGTATCGCTGGCAATGCGCTGGCACTGCCGGAAAACGAGTGCTTTGACAGTTTTCTGGAACAGGCCAGCTGTTTTCTGAATATGGAGTCCGTCTACCGGTCTTCTAAGAGCAGTTTTGGCATCCGGCTCGGCGACCGGCTGAGCGGTCTGCCCGTGCAGGTGGATATCTCAGATGAGCCCATGAAAAAAGGCGTTATTACCAACCGAAATAAGATCGTGGTGGGCGGTTCCGGCAGCGGCAAGAGCATGTTTATGAATCATCTGCTCCATAGTTATGTAGGGGGTGGAGCACACTGCATTGTCGTGGACGTAGGTCACAGCTATGAGGGGCTCTGCAGACTTTTAAAAGGCTATTATTTTACCTATAGTCACGAGCGGCCGATTGCCTTTAACCCTTTTTATGTGCCCGGGTATGATAAAGGGGGAGAGGGCGCCAGCTCCCACGGGCCTTATCTGGATACGGAGAAAAAAGAAAGCATCAAGACCTTGCTGGTCGCTCTTTGGAAACAGGGAGATGAAAGTTTCAGAAGGAGTGAATACGTCGCCATCTCCAGTGCGCTTAGCGGCTATTACGCCTATCTGGATAAAATGAACCCTGAGGGCGAAGCTGATATTTTTCCCTGCTTTGACAGCTTTTATGAATACCTGGAGTCGGTCTTTGTGGAGGTCTTGCAGGCGGACGGGGTCAAAGACCGGGATTTTGATATCCATAATTTCTTATATGTCTTAAGGCCTTATTATAAGGGTGGCGAGTTTGACTACCTGCTCAATGCCCGGGAAAACCTGGATCTGATGCAGCAGCCCTTTATCGTGTTTGAACTGGACAATATCAAAGACCATCCGATATTATTTCCCGTCATTACCCTGATTATCATGGAGATGTTTATCTCCAAGATGAGAAAGCTAAAGGGGATCCGTAAGGTCATCGTCATTGAAGAAGCCTGGAAGGCTATTGCCCGCAGCGGCATGGCCGAGTTTATGAAATACCTCTATAAGACGGTGCGTAAGTATTACGGCGAAGCCGTAACCGTTACCCAGGAGATTGATGACATCATCAGCTCTCCCATCATCAAGGAAGCCATTATCAATAATGCGGACTGCAAGATCCTGCTGGACATGAAAAAGTTTCAAAATAAGTTTGAATCCATCCAGCACGTCATGGGCATGACAGATAAAGGCCGGGATTTAGTGCTCTCTATTAATAAAGCCAATGATCCGACTAAAAAGTACCGGGAAGTATATATAGAGCTGGGAGGACAGCTGATGAAGGTTTACCGCTTTGAGCCTTCCCCGGAGCAGTATTATGCCTACAGCACAGAGCAGACAGATAAACTCCTGGTGGAGCAGTATACGGCGCGCTACGGAGGCGATATAGAAAAAGGGCTGGCGGCCCTGGTAAAAGACCGCCTTATGGATAAGAGCGACAAATAGTAAGTCAAAGTCAAAGTCAAAGTGAATGACCATCTCAATGTCAAATGAACCCCGCTCTTTTTTAAAAAATATCCAAAAGCCGTCTAAAACGAATAACAACGGCCATCCAAATTATCCAAATCATGCTAATCATGACTCGACAAAGCAGTGTAGCCTCTCTACGAATAAAAAGGCTGGTGTCTGCCACTTACCCCGCAAACGCTGCCTCCAAAAACAGCCGTCGTACCGGAAATATACCCGGTAGATGTAGCTGTAGATGCTGCAAATGCTGCCACCGCCTGCTACTGATACTACTGCTGCATACGGGGATGGCTGTAAGCATGGCTTTAGTACCCGGGGCTGGGGCGGGTGGCTCCCGGCTGCTGGCCCAGGATATTCCCGGTGTAGGGAATGTCACGGGGCTTGTCAGCCGGGCCATTAAGGCGATCGATCTTAAAATACAGCGGCTGCAGAATAAAACCATCGCCCTGCAAAATGTGCAGCAGCTGATTGAAAACGCGATGAGTAAGCTGCATCTGGAGGATATCGCCACCTGGGCCAGCCGCCAGAAAGCACTCTACGGCGCTTATTTCCAGGAGCTCTGGCAGGTGAAAACAGTACTTACGACCTACTGGAAGGTTAAAGAAGTGATGCAAAGGCAGTTGCAGCTGGTCAGCGAATATAAAAAAGCCTGGAGCCGGCTTAAAAATGATGCGCATTTTTCATTGTCCGAGATCCAGGATATGTCCCGCATCTATGGCGGAATCCTTGAGGAGAGCGGGAGAAACTTAGATCAGCTCCTAATTGCCGCTGGCCAGCTGACAGCGCAAATGTCAGACGGGCAGCGGCTGGCACTGATAACTGAAGCTGCCACCCTTATTGAAAAGAACCTCGGTGATCTGAGGCGGTTTAACACCCGTAATTACCGCTTAAGTCTGGGGCGGGCCTGGAGTCTGGCAGATCAGCTGCTGACTAAAAAACTATACGGGATGAACTAGCCTTGTTTTAAAATGATTGCCTTTTTAAAAAATCGAATGCCATGAGCTGTAGTGTTAGCGTGTCAGCCGGTAAGTCGCCACGTGTTTACAAAATGAAATATCCGGTGTTAATTAAAGCGGCCTTGCTTGCTTTACCCTTTCTCTTTTCCACCGCCCTTAAGGCGCAGACCTTCGGTGAATGGTTTAGCCAGAAGAAAACCCAGAAAAAATATCTGCTGGCTCAGATTGCGGCCCTGGAGACCTATATGAAAGCCCTGGAAAAAGGCTACGCTATCGCTTGGTCCGGTCTGGGGGCTGTTTCGGAGGGGACCCTTGGAGATTATTTGCAGCATGCGCTTTATTTCTCCAGTCTAAAGACGGTAAGCCCTCCTATCAAAAATGAAAGTAAAGCACTGCAGGTGGTACAGCTGGAGGGTTATATTAATTCCCTCAGAAAGCGCCTGCTTGCAAATAGAGATATCGACCGCTGGCTTTCCGGCAGCGAGCAGACCGCTTTTAAATGCTGGAGTCAGAAAGTCGAGGATGAGTCCAGTCAGGATCTGGCAACGCTTAGCCTGCTGCTTCGTGATCATTCGCTTGAGATGACAGACGGGGAGCGTCTTAGTCAGATAAGTCAGCTTTATCTGAGTGTGCAGAAAAAATACGGCGAAATACGAACGTATTACCGGCACCTGGTGGCGCTTATAGCGGACCGCAAAAATCAGCAAAAGGAAGCTTCCCGCCTAAGGAGCCTCTACGTAGAGTAATGCTTTGCAAAACAGCGTCACTTATTATTTATCCCATCATCTGAATCCATCTTCCTATGAAAGTATCCATATCTGAGTTTAGGGCAGCCGTACTGGTAAAAAAGCACAGCGGCGATACAGCCGGCAATGGTAGAAGACTACTCTGCTTTTTATCCCGCTTTATTCGCAGTATAACTCCAGGGCTTATGACGGCCGCTTTGTTGCTAGCGGGCAGTCCTGGCGCCCCGGCGCAGTCCGTAGAGGTCCAGCAGCTACTGCTGGACGTGACTAAGCTTGCGCAGTTTAAACAGATACTGACAGATCTTAAAACCTCTTATGACATACTGGATGAAGGCTATACAACGGTTAAAAACATTGCCTCCGGCAATTTCAGTTTGCATGAGGCTTTCCTTGACGGCCTTTTGCTGGTAAATCCGGCCCTTGCCAAATACGGCAGGGTGGCAGATATTATAAGAGATGAACTAAAGCTGGTCTCCCGGTATAAACAGGCCTTTGAATATTTTAAGGCTTCCGGCCGCTTCCAGGCGGCGGAACTGGAATACATGACCCGGGTATATAAAAATCTGGTAGATAAGAGCCTGGACAACCTGGAGGCACTTACCACCATTCTTACGGCAGGTAAACTCAGGATGTCAGATGATGAAAGAATCACGGCCATCAACCGCATATATAAGGATACGCACCAGATGCTGGGTTTTCTGCTGGATTTTAATCATCAGGTGGCAGACCTGGCCGGACAGCGCAGCGGCCTGCAAAGGGAGGCAGCGGCAGGTCTCAGGCTCCAGGGGCTGGATCAGTAAAAAGTTAAACAACTAGGTAAGTAACTGGTTGAGTTTGAAAAGTAGGGCATTCCCTGCCTGATCGCATTATACAGTGTATTTAAAACAAGAATCTATGCAAATAAGGAAGTTTAAAAGGATAATGAGTAAAGCAGCCACGGGCAATGTCCGGGCAGCGCTGAAAGGTAAATTAAACATTAAAAAAATCAGGCCGTTTCTGCCTATACGGAGCCTCGTTTTTGTCCTGCTGATTGCTCTTTGTTTATGTGTGCCGACTTTTTCCAGGGGTGCCGACGGCCCCGGGCTTAGCGGAGGCAGCGGCCTTAGCGGTCTGGCAGGCTTATACGGGGTGCTGGACGGTCTTTATGATGAACTCGTGCCTTTGAGCAGTAAGCTCATAGGCGTAGCCAGAGCGCTTGCGGGCTTTGCTGCCCTCTGGTATATAGCGGTCAGGGTCTGGCGCCACCTGGCTAGAGCGGAGCCGGTGGATGTCTATCCGCTGCTGCGCCCCTTTGCGCTGGGGCTCGCCATCTTATTATTTCTGCCCCTGGTGTCTCTGATCAACGGACTGCTGCATCCGGTAGATATTGCTACCAGATCCATGGCTGGGGACAGCAGGCAGGCCATTTTAGTTCATATCCAGCATGAAGAGGCGGAGGCCAGCCGCCCTGCGCCCGCAGGGCTCAACCCGGTAGACGCCAGTATGAGTATGTATGAAGCGCCGGACGGCACAGGTGATATCTCAGACAGCTCCACGGTTTCTGTGGGGCTTAAAAGCAGCTTTTCCTTTCTTAACATCAAATACACCTTTAAAACGGTCATGGTGTCCTTTGTGAGTATGCTCTATGAAGCAGCTGCCCTCTGTATTAATACCATCAGAACCTTTTATCTGATCATACTGACTATTCTGGGCCCCTTGGTGTTAGGTCTCAGTGTATTTGACGGGTTCCGTCATACCCTGATGCACTGGTTTGCCCGGTACATTAATATTTATATGTGGCTGCCGGTAGCCAATATCTTCGGCGGCATTACCACTAAGATCCTGGAGCATATGCTACGCGTGGATCAGGACTTTCTAAGCAGTACGGCCTATGTTATTTTTATGCTGATTGCCATTGTAGGGTATACGGCCGTGCCCAGTATTGCCAGTCATATTGTTCAAGTTGGGGGACATGACAGCCTGCTCGGCCGCCTGGGGCAGTTATCTACTCATACGCTATCCTCAGCTGCTGCCACGATGGACAGCTTTATGACCGGAGAATCTCCGCACGATGGTTATAGGAGCGGAGAGGCAGGTGCCTTTACTGCTTCTGCTCCCGCTGCGGCTGATAATACGACTGCTTCCAGTCATCCGCCATCATCTTCATCTTTACCCGGAACGGGCTATTAACGCCGGCCGAGGGAAGCAAAGGGGGGAATGTATATTTTATGACTTTTAAATCTTGTATGCCATGTTTGAACAATTAAAGAATATAGACAAGGCTTTTCAGCATGTGAAAAAGCTGAGTATCGTGGTGACGCTCGCAAGCCTTGCGACCTGCTGCTTTGCCATCGCTAAAAGTTACCAGATGGTCACAAGGGCTGAATCCAGAATTTACCTGATTGCCGGCGGTAAAGCACTGGAGGCTTTTTCCGCCGGGCGGAAGGAAAATATCCCGGTGGAGGCTAAAGATCATATCAAGATGTTTCATTATTACTTTTTCAGTCTGGATCCGGATGAGAAAGTGATTGAAGCGCATCTCACATCGGCGCTTTATCTGGCGGACGGGTCCGCCAGATCTAAATATGAGGACCTGAAGGAAAAAAGATTCTATGCGGGTATTATATCCGCAAATATCAGTCAACAACTCAAGATGGATAGCATTGTCTTTAATATGGATGTCTACCCCTACCGCTTCCGCTATTACGGAACAGAAAAGATCATCAGGCCCACGGTCATCGTCACCAGAAGCCTGATCACAGAAGGAGAGATGCGCAGCGTTGCCAGAAGCGATCATAATCCGCATGGTTTTTTAATTGAACGCTGGCGGGTTCTGGAAAACCGGGATCTGAAAACATCTGCCAGGAGTAGCCGGGATATCATGACTGCGGAACAGGGTGTGTCGACAGCAAGCGCCGAGTAGCAATAGCAGTGTAGTAATAGCAGTCTTTCGGTATATATTATAAAAAAGATTTACTTATCTATAAAACAAAAAAAAGCATATGGAAAAAAAGACAGGGGAGCCAATTGAAAATAAAAAAAGTAAGGAAAGCGGAGAACACAGTAGCAGCCTTGATAGCCCTAACCGCCTGGGAAATCATAAAGAACCGTCTGAAAAGAAAAGCCCTACATTTTCTTTGAAAATGACTTCTAAGAAAAGTATAGCTCAGCAGATGGCGGAGCATGTTCCGGACGCTGTCTGGGATTTCCCTTTGGAAGCGGAAGGGGTAATTGATAGTGATAGTATTAGCGGTGATGATGATGGTAAAAAGGCCCTCGAAACTGCGCCTGAAGTAGCGCCTGAAACTACGTCTGATGCTGATATGGTGATGACAGGCAAAGGAAAAAAGGATGCTTCTGCGGATGACTTGCAAGGAGAGCAGGGTTTTGCAGCGGGTAGAACAGTGAATCCTGCCATTAGTCCTGCTATTAGTAGACGCCGTAAAGGGTTACTGATACTGCCCGTCTTTGTATTGCCGCTGGTCTCGCTGGCTTTCTGGGCGCTGGTGGAAAACAAGGAGCCAGCGGTTGGGCCCGTTACGATGGAAGAAGGGCTCAATATGACGGTTCCAAGAGCCAGCCTGAGTCAGAAGACAGGGGATAAAATGACTTTATATAAAGAAGCAGCGCAGCAGCGTAAGGAGCAAGGTAGTGGGGAGAGCAGTGGGCAGGGTAATGAGCAGCTTAATAATCCACTTGATGGGGGATCCCGGGCTGCCGGTGGCTTTCTTGCAGGAAGCTTTAGCGGCGATGGGACCCAGGAGGCTGATTTAGGCCGCAGCGTTGTAGAAAGGGACTACGAAGATCCCCATACAAGGCAGGTGGAGGAGAAGATTGCAAAGCTACAGGCACTTATTCATCAGCCCGGAACTGCCGACTATGGGTATAACAGCAGCGGCAGCTTCACTGGCAATACGCTTAGCCGTGGAGCGAAGTTTACGGGTGTAACCGGCGGCTCTTTTAGTAAGGACGATCCTGAGTTACATACCCGTAGTCTGGAAGAACTCCAGGGGTTAAAAGAGCTGGTGGCCGGGACTGCAAATAATGAGAAAGGGCAAGCCGCAGGCGATCCGGAGACCAGGGAGATTAACCAGATGCTGGACAAGGTACTGGCTATTCAAAAGGGGATGCAGGGAGCCGGCGCTTCGGTTTTACCAGATGAGCAAGGGGCAGATATTGGCAGTACAGGGCTTACGCGCCACAGAGAATATGTCAATCACGTGATCCGGCCTGGAAATGAACTGGGCGTGCCGCTGCTTGCGCCCAGTGCACTAAAGGATCCAGGTCAGGAGGGTGGGCAGTTGGCGTATGCGCAGCCAGCTGCGGCTGCGAGTACGGGGACAGGTGTTGAATCTGTAACAGGTCCTGCTGCACCGTCCTACAGCGAGGATACCCATGATATCAGTGGCGGTTTTTATGATATTGATGGCGGGGAGATATTAATGGACAGTTCAGACGGAGGAAGAGCAGGGAAGGGGACCATAGCTCTCAGCGGTATACCCGCCCTAGTCACAGAAAGCCAGACGCTGGTCAGTGGGGCCGCAGTGAAACTGCAGCTGGAAACGGCTACTCGTTTTGGCGGGACGCTACTTCCCAAGGGTAGTTTTATTTACGGAACCGCTACGGTGGCGGCAGAAAGGCTGAAGGTTATGATCAGCCATGTCAGAACAGGTAGTCAGCTGCTGCCTGTGAATCTAAGGGTCTTTGATATGGACGGGATGGAAGGTATCCGGATACCGGGATCTATCAACCGGGACGCGGCAAAGCAGGGAGCGGACAGAGCCCTTAGCAGTATGCAGCTGATGAGCATGGATCCTAACCTGGCCACGCAGGCGGCCTCGGCAGGCATCGAGGCTGCTAAGGGGCTGCTGAGCAAAAAGGTAAAACTGGTACGGGTAACGGTTAAAGCAGGATATCCGGTGTTACTGGTAGACGCGAATAGCAGTAAATAATAGCGGTATATAATAGCCGTTTTTGCAACCTGTTGATGTGTTGATCCCTTTTTGAATGTAATTCATTCTAAATCAAAATTAATTCTCTACTGATTCACTTTTAAATCAATCTATTTCTATGAAAAGAATCTTAATGGACTTTTGGCGTTTTTCCTTGCGTGCGTTTCATCCGGGCTTTGAAAGCGCTGCTTTATGGACGCAAAAAAAAGGATTTGCGATCGCCACACTTTTTTTAGGGATAAGCATGGCGCTTTTCTCATATAGTACAGCCCGCGCTCAAAAGATTAATGCGCCTGCCTTATTGGTAGATAATGGAGTCGATTTGAGGGGTAAGGCTCCCGCTTCCTTAAATGTAAGCACCCGGTTTCTACCCCTGCAGTCCTATGATTTGGAAGTGGGCTGTAATAAGACCTGTATGCTGGTTTTCCCTACGACCATCCAGAGCGCCGACAGGGGCGCGGCTTATGTGCTGGCAGAAAGGGTGGCAGGGTCAGAAAATGTCTTAAAAGTCAAAGCTGGTAAACCGGGATTCCTGCCTTCCAGTCTGACGGTTATTACCGCAGACGGGGAGATTTTTTCTTTTAAAGTGTTCTATAAGGCTAACCCTTCTTATCTGGTCCTGACACTAAAATCTGACCTTGCTGTAGAGACTAAACGGCCTCTGGATGTAGATAAAGTGCAGTTTGCCGGAGGCAGGCTAAATAGCGCTGCTATGGACAGCGCCATGCAAAAAGTGTTGCAAGGCCCGGATTATTTGCACGGGGCAGGCGTTCACGAGAGAAAATACGGGCTTAGGCTAAGCGTAACGGGTATTTATTATTTAAAGAATCTGCTGTTTTTTAAATTAAGACTACAAAGTGAAGCGTGTATGCCTTACCTGGTAGAATCTCTCCGTTTTTTTGTCCGGGATAAAAAAACGACCAGAAGAACCGCTGTGGCAGACCGTGAACTCCGACCGCTGGCCATGCGGTCGGAAGGTAGTGCCGAGACGGACACTGGTAAAGTAATCCTGGTGGCTTTGCCCAGGTTTAGTATAGCTGATAATAAACAGGTGGCGGTCATCCTTACGGAAAAGCAGGGCGACAGAACGCTTTGTTTTTATATCAGACAACATAAAATGAAGCAGATCAAGTTACTGTAATGGACGTTTATTTTAAAAGCAGTGGCCTATAACTTCTGCAGTATACTTTGGTTTTGACAATTATAGCAATCCTGGGTTCAGGTCATAAATGCAATTTTTTTGAGAGACAGTTATGCCGCTTAAGACTTGTGCTCACCAAATAATAAAACCCTGTGGGCTGTAGCCCACAGCTGAAAAAAGTATGCGCCCCGCGCATACCGCTTGTATTGAGACTTTCAGAGAAAGTTGCATTTATGACTTGAATCCACCCCTTCAAAAATGAATAGAATATTACTCGATATCGAATGATCCTGCTTTATACATTTTTTCTAAATCATGTGCTTCTCTTAACTCTTTTTGTGTGCTTTTTGACAAAGAACTGATGCGGTTTTTCGTCATTTCAAAATAACAATCAGGACGCAGTAAATCATTTGTCATAATGGCAGTATTATGAGTTGTAAGAACAAATTGAACACCTGTTTCTTTTAGTTTTTCAACGATCAAAGATGATAAAGAATGATGATAAAAAGCGTCAAATTCGTCAATAAACAAAAATGAAACTTTAGAATTTTCCTTAAAGTCTTGATACCAAAAATAGAAAAGAGATAGCGCTATTGTACCTGTTGAAGCAACTTCATAAAAAGGTAAATCTTCACCATTCAGATTAAATGCAATAGTCTTTCTTCCAAGTTCTTCAACCTCGGACAATTTACATTCTATTCCTGCTTGATTAAGAAAGGTTTCAAAATTCTTTGTATTCTTCTTTTTTGCAATGTCTTCCAAAATATTTTTTCCATCAATATCAAAGCCAAGGTGCGTAGTGCTATTAAGTAAAGAGCGGAAATAGAGCATTTGCTCTATGAATGTAAAAAAAGCTTGAAACGTTGTATTGACATCATTGTGTACTAATTCCGTATTATTCTTTATATACTTCAAAATAGACAATTGATTGTTTTCAATATCTGTTTTTAGCGTCTCGGCACCTTTAAAAGATATTGTTGCATTAGAAGTTTTTGTTCTGTCAAATAGAACAAGTTCCTCGTCATCTATTTGAAACCGTTCGTAAACAATAGTCTTGTAGTCGGATTTTTTATATTCATATACTACAATTTTTGAGTTAATTGAAAATTCATAATAAAAATATGCTAAGTTAGGGTCACAATAAGCATTAAGATAGTTTTTATAAACCGCTTCATTTCTTTGTTTGTCAGTCAAATGCTCGATGATGTCAAAAATAGCAAGTGCCAAATTAGATTTACCGACACCATTATGTCCATAGATTATAGCATTATTGACAACCCCACTTTTAATAGAATCTTTATTAAATTCATACCCGTTTACGTTGGTCAGGTCAAGTTCAAAGCCTTTTTCAAAACTTTTGAAATTTGAAACTTTAAATTTTCTAAGCATTTCTCCTGCTATTTTGTAGGACAAAGTAGTAAAAAAATGATTGCCGTAAAAAAATACTGCATTTTTTAAGCAATGTGATTCGGTATTATTGCCAACTTTCGGATTGGCGAAAGTTCGTTTATATTACAAAATTCTCAATTGTTAAATTACAAAAAGTCAATGCAATATTGCGTTGACTTCCTTTAATCGATTTGATTTTTTTTTGCTGAAAATATATTTTATGAAGTCAGCTGAGCGAGCCTTAAATCTGCATCAAATGAATCCAAATGGAAATAATGGCATTCAACCGAACTGAATGCAAGGCCATTCCAATGTTTTTCCCTGTTGCGACAGGTGTAATAGTATCCGTGGCAGCCTTTCTTTATAGGAATGGCTGCCACGTGTTACGGGAAAAAGAAATACTGAAAATGAGGGCTGTCCTATTACCAACCAGGCTGGATAGGATAATAGCCCGCTTGTCTTAGAGTTATCTGGTTCTGTGATCCCCTTTACAGCTCATTAAACGGCTGCGGGTAACCGAGACCGGGCAGGTAGCCCAGGGTTGCCAGCCGGTTATAAAAGGCCTGTTTGTGGGATCTTTCCACTATGATAGTAAACTGCTCTGCTTTAATGATCAGTTTACGCAGGATTTCATCTCTGGCAATCAGCTGATGCAGCTCGCTGGCCTTGGGAGATATTTTAAAAACCATGACATCAGATACTTCAGATAAATAGCCGGAGCGTTCTAGCACCTGCTCAAACTGCTCTTTCCAATAAGCGGGCAGCGGTTTGGCAACCGATTTTTTGAATTTTTCGATGCTGTTCTTAAAAGACATTTCATGGCTATTGTTCTTAAGTACTTTGACAAGATCAAACAGGAGCGTTCCATCCCCTGACGGACTCGTCCAGTTTTCCAGGAGGCCGGTGGCTTGAAGGGGGTTGCCGGTATAGCTGATCTGCAAACTTTCCGGGTCCAGGGTGAAACTGGGAGCTGAACTCGTGGCAGGAGCGATATAATCTTTGCTTTCCTGCATGATATGGGCTCCCAGTGGGGTCAGCCGGCAGGCTGAGAAACGGCAATCCTGGTAATTTACGGTGTCATTGAACCAGATGGTCGGGTCCTGCGGGTCGTAGGCCAGATCCAGTAAGCCGTAGGCAGCTGCCATCAGCAAGGCTCCCGTGACCAGTATTTGGCGGGTAGCCTGATCTTTGGCAGCAGTGCCGCCTTCATTAAAGGACTGATAATAGATGGAACTGGTGCTTATTTGTACGTCAAAGTAGGACTTGACTGGAATCAGGTTAAAAAAGTGAGTAGCGACGTATTGCTGGATATTGTCTAAGGTAATCCATCCGCCAACGGGTAGTATTTTTAAAAGACCGAAAACCGTTTTAAGGCTGTCCGGTTGCAACTGATAATAGTCGACTTTTCTGATGCCATTAAGGGGGAAAAGCGCAGCGTCCAGCATAGCAGGCTTTAAATCCTGCTGATGAAAGACATACTGAAGGACCCCCGTAATGGATTTATCCGCCGGAAACTTATAAAATGGCGGCATCAGGCCGTTGATCACGAGACTCATGATATGTCCCGGATCATTGGGGAAGGCCTGCAGACGGAGCTTCTTTTGCATAGCCTTTACGGCAGGAGGATTTAAAAAGCCTTTGGTTGTTCTTTTGATCTTGTCCTGTTGTATATAGGTCAGTACGGCGGGCAACTGTTCAAAAACGGTGGTTTCTGTCAACAGCACCTGCCATTTTTTGGGTATTTGAATGCCTTCCAGAAAGTAGCCTTTTGGCTTAGGCAGTATCCGGGCATAAGCCATGCGCATAAAAGGGGGTAACTCATAATAGAATTTTCCGCTTTCCATTTTCTGTGCCACTGTCTGCTGCAAATAACCAAATACATAATCACCGTTGAATAAATAAGGATACCAGCGCTTATGGGCCTGCACGGGTTCAACGCCATTTCTGCCTTTATTTGAAATAATCACCAGATCCTCCCCGAATAGCTCATAGGCGTCACTGTAAGGCAGACTACCTTCCCAGGTAAGCCTGGTTATAAAATCCTGCCCTTCCCGTTTAAGGGATTTAAAATAATATTCCAGTAGTTCCGGGTCACCAAATAAAAGTGCCAGCCGCTCCGTTATTTCTGATATATTGGCAACGGGCTTTGCTTTTATGAGACTTTGTAATTGTTTAAAATTATCATTTTTAATGGGTTGTAGCAGGTTTTGGCTGATAAATTGCACAACCTCCTGATGCCAGCCTTTATAACCACTCGCATGCTTTATATTTCTGGCAATAATTTCTTTGAATTCCTGTTGATCCATTAATGAATTGATTTTTTATACTGTTTTTTCTCTGAATGACGATTTTTGCCTGAGGTTACCGGGCAAATTTAAGGTATTGCTCTGTTTTATTTATATACTGACCAGTTTTACAGCCCCGAAGGGTAGAATTTATCTGGTCTTATGAATTAAGGTTTTCCTTTTTTAAGTATTTTTCTGGGTAGTCAAACTTTTATTTAATTCAATCCTACATTCAGTCATATTTGTTATTTACACAAAGTTGGTAACTTTGAAGCAATTTTAAAATATGAAAAACACAACGATAACACTTGGAAATTATTTTGACCAGTTCGTTAGCCGCCAAGTTTCATCGGGGCGATATAAGAACGTTAGCGAAGTTATTCGTGCAGCCCTCCGACTTTTAGAAAATGAGCAGAATAAGGTCGCCACTTTGAATAATGCTATTCGACAAGGCTTAAACAGCCCAAGAGTTGAAAACTTTGACTTTGATGAACACTTAGCCAAACTGAAATCTGAAAAAGGAAGAAATAGCTAAGGAAATACTATGACAGGCTGTAATTGATGACCTAACCGGTTTCACGAAAAAGTGGATTTAAAGAACAAAATAGATGGGCAGAAAATAGCTGTCATTGCAAAGGCTAAGAAACTATAGAGCCTTAATTGATAAAAGAAAAATATGGTTCTTCGTCTAAACCAGTGGATTTGCTATATAAATTATAAATTTGCGCTATACAAATCCATAATATAAAAGCCGCCTTTCGTGAAGTAATGTCTGTTCAATTACCATGGGTAATAAATGATGTTCAAATTTACCACAAGAATAAGTTGGTGGAGGTATCTATAGGATTTGCCAGGGGGAACGAATTTAGCTGCCCTGAATGCGGTCTAGCGTGTAGTGTGCATGACAGCGTAACGCATAGATGGCGATATCTGGACTTCTTCGACTACCGATGTTACCTAACTATGAATGTCCCGAGAGTTCGGTGTGAAAAGCATGGCGTCCTAACCCTAAAAGAGACCCCCTGGGGTCGAATGGGAAGCCATTACAGCTTTATGGTAGAGCATGAAATCATGAAGCTTAGTTCTGAGATGAGCATGTCGGCCCTCAGTAAGCACATTGGCGAACCAGACTCTAATTTATGGCGTGTTTTTAAGTACTATGTGTTCAATGCAGTACATAATGATTTGGACCTAAGCATGTTAAGGCGAGTAGCGGTGGATGAGAAACCTCAGAAACGAGGTCATATATATGTTACCATATTTTCTGACCTGGATACTGGTAACGTAATCAACGTTACCGAAGGGCGTAAAAAGGAGGTGTTTAGTGAATTTCGGGCCTGGCTACCTAAGCATGGGGGCGACCCGGAAGTTATTGAGTTGTTTAGCATGGATATGTCTGTTAGCTATAAAGCGGGACGGGCAGAATACTTTAAAGAGGCCGATGAAGTATATGATAGGTTCCATATAAAAAAGGGCTAAATGAGGCAGTGGACAAGGTACGCAAGGCAGAAGTAAAGCACAGCGACGAGTTCAAAAGGACGAAATACATATGGTTGATGGATCCAAGAAGGCTCAATTCACATCAAGAAATAAAGCTAAATGACTTCCTAAGAGAAAGTACATTAAAGACGGCTAATGCCTATCAAATGAAAATAGCATTTGACCAGCTTTGGAAGGTACATTCAAGCACATCGGAGCAAGTTTTAATGCCTGGTTAATGAATGCAGACCAGAGTGGAATTAGGCCAATATTGAGCTTTGTAAATACCATTAGAAAAAACTTTAAAGGAATACTGAATTCGATTAAATTAGGCATTACAAATGCTGTAGCCGAAGGTATAAACAGCAAAATACAAACGGCAAAATCAAGGGCAAAGGGTTTTGGAAAAATAGACAACTTTAAATCTATGATCTACTTTTTAGGAAATAACTTCAATTTTGAAATCCACTAATTTAGACGAAGTACCCGTTAAATTTATTATTAAAAATGTAATACAAATGTTTACAAATATAGTTTAATTATAATATTGTTATTATTTTACAATTTTAAACAACAATTATGTTATTATAATTCAAAATATAATAACAATTTTCGTACCTTCGAAGTATGGAAAACAGTGTAACAGATATTATTGATCAAAAAATCGCCAAACAAAGACCTGGCAGTATCCTGGTACAAGAAGATTTCAGAGGTACGGGCACAGCCACGGCTATTAATATGGCATTGTCCAGATTAGCGGGAAAAGGGAAGATATATCGTTTGACACATGGTATATACTATAAACCGAAGCAGGATCCCTTATTCGGAGATCTTTTACCGTCGCCTCAAGAGGTCGCAGAAAGCATTGCTCGCAAAGAACATATCCGAATTCGCCCTTCAGGAATGTATGCGCTTCATAAGCTTGGAATTTCCACACAGGTACCCACCCGAATGGTTTATTTAACCAACGGGCAGCGCCGTGAGATACGAATGGGTAAGACGGAGATAATCTTTAAACCCACTACCGCAAAGAAAATGGCGCTTAAAGGACCATTAAGCAGTCTTGTAATACAAGCATTAGAAGAATTGGGAACAATAGATTTGCCTGAAAAGGTTCAGCAAAAAATGAAGGATTTTTTGAACAAGGAAAATCCTGCACTTTTAAAAAACGACTTAGCTTTGGCGCCAGCCCGTGTTCATGATTTTATTTATCATCTTTTAAAAGGAAATAATGACAGAATGGTTAACGCTTAGTGATGAGCAGCGTATAAATTAGACGAAGAACCAAAAATATCTCCGGCTTCAAAACATCTGGACTGCTTTTGCAATAGTATAAGGAGTGCTAACTGGATTTGCACCTATGATTATTTGCCTTTCTTTTGGCCTGTCAGGAGATTGAATTCATGTATATCCGTACTATCCGGGACCGTATCTGGATTAAAGCTGGTGAGCTCAGGGCCTACAAAGTCCGTCTCCTCTATTAAATAACCCAGCTTTGCGAGCCTTTTGATAAATACTGCAATGTCCTCAGCAAAGATAATAATCGTATGTTTTTCTGCTTTCAGGCAATGATCTTTTAAGACGCTGTCCTGGGTTAGCAATTTAAGGAGCTGCTGGTCATAAGGCGAGACCCTCAGGGTCAGGGTTTCCCGGACCGTTTTTAGTGCGCCGGTGGCGCTCAGCCATTTCATCAGGGTGATTTTCCAGAAGTCAGGTAATGGCATCCCCAGCACCTGATTAAAACGTCTGATTTCTTCTTTTAAATCTGACAGGTAGGTGCACCGTGTAATGATGCGTTCCTTGTCCCAGATCAGGTGATTGTCTGCAGCGCGTCTGAACCAATTGCCTAAGTGTGTGATGGCGATCTCGGTGCTTCCTGATACCTTTATTTCAAGGGCAGTTGTTGAGAGCTCATAACGGGTCGGTGTTACCTCCTCCGGCGCCTGATAACCATCTTTTCCTTTGAGGATATAAGCGCCGAGGCTTGTCATCCGGCAGGCGGAAAACCTGCCGTTATGCAAGACTTTATCTTTGGGCTTTGTCAGCGGATCCTGAGGGTCATAGGCTAATTCTATGAGCCCGAAACTGGCGGCTGCAAGAACGGTGCTGATAATGGCTTGTTGTCGGATTATGGTTATTTGCTGGTAAAGCGAGCCGCTGGCAAAGGCTCCGCCGTCCATCTCCATAGTGGGTTCTTTGAGATCTCTAATTGCACCCGGCTGAATCAGATCAAAATTAAAAGTACGTGCGTTAGCGTAAAATAACAGATTGTCTGTACTGACCCAGTGGTCTTCAGGCAGCCTTGTTATAAATTTGAACAGATTATCCAGTATATGCCCATTGATATGATAACTGTGGATTAACCGGGTACCTCCATAATAAAAAAGCATCGCATCTGCCATTGAGTAAAAATACGCATCGCTAAAAATTCGTTGAATCATATCCAGGGTACTGTTTGATTGACGCAACCTTTTTTCTTCTGCTATAAAACTGGCTAAAAAAAGTGTTCTGGTGTACCCGCTGTCATTATAAAATGGCTGAATGCCGGATTTTTTCTGCGCTGCCTTACAACTGGCTATATTATACTCTCCCTGTTTGGTTCTTTTGATGAGGTTTTGTTGTAATAACAACAACATATGGGGCAGCTCTTTAAAGATCGTCTTTTCAAAGCTTTGAACCGGCCATTCTGCGGGCAGGGTAAACTCAAGCAGTTCATACTGGCTGGGTTTAGGTAATATTTCAATAAAGGCGGCTTTTAGTAGTTCTGGTAATATAAAGCCCATTTTCAGCCCTTCAATGAGGCCGTCTATGCTGTCGTTCCCATACATGGCCTGCCCGAGCTGATAACCAAGCTTTAGATAAAGCTGCAGGTATTTTACTTCTTTTTTCAGATCCAGATTGTTTCCGAAAGGGTCTCGGGTGTTGGCGATGAGATGCCGTCCACCGTTGATGGCCTGAGCCTCCTGATAAGGGACCCAGCCGTTAAAGCACATCCGGGTGATGATTTTTTGGGTGGTAGCGTTCAGACTTTGATAGAAAAAATGCAGTATGTCCGGTTCACTGAAAAATCCGGCACATATCTGTCTTATTTTTTTATTAGAAATAGCGTCAAAGTCTTGACTGGCATATTTAATAAAGGGCTTAAATGCTTTTGGCAGACCAGGTACCGCTGCGTTTTCAAGGGTAAATTCCAGTATCTGCTCCACATAGGGATAATAAGAAATATCCTCAGCAAAGGCGCTTTGCTCAATTAGATTGTATAACTGGTCCTTATTCATTACACGTATTTAATCGCCAGGAACTGGCGTTTTTGACAGTACTTATGTTTTTGTTTTTTTTATCGGCTTTTCGGTCTTGTTTATCCCAGTATAAACCGGATGTCTTCTTCAGTCATGGATTTAACGGAGCCGGTATTGCCTGCTGCATCTGCTGAGATCAGATCTTCAAATAGGGCTGATTTTAGCTCTTGCAGCTGAAGGATCTTTTCTTCGATACTGCCCAGGGTGATCAGCTTATAGCTTTGTACCTTATGGGTCTGGCCGATGCGGTGTGCGCGGTCGATGGCCTGGTTCTCGGCGGCTTTATTCCACCAGGGGTCAAAAATAAAGACCATGTCTGCTGCTGTCAGGTTAAGACCGGTGCCACCGGTCTTAAGGGTGAGGATAAAGACACGGATTTCCGGGTCATTTTGGAAACGGTCTACCAGCCCCTGCCGGTCTCTGGTGGAACCGGTCATCGTCAGAAATCCGATGCCCAGCTTATCCAGTGCGGCCCCGATGGATTCGATGGCAGAGAGGTAGTTGACAAAAATCAGGATCTTATGATCATTGGCGATGGCCTCCTCTAATTGTTCCATTAAGGCTTCCAGCTTGGGGGATTCTATCCTGCCCTCGGTTTTTGCTTCCGGGATGGAGGCTATCTGGCGCAGTTCGTTCATCGCCTGGAATATAAAAAACTGGGATTGCTGTATGCCTTTGGTGGCTACCTGCTGCTCGATCGCTTCTTTGTAGAACAGGCGGCGCTCTTCATAATATTTTGCCTGCGCTTTGTTCATCTCGACATACATGGTCTGTTCCTGTTTATCGGGCAGATCTGTGAGTACGTCTTTTTTTAATCGCCTGAGGATAAAGGGATATATTTTTCGTCTCAGCTCCGTAATGACTTCCCGGTCGTTGTTTTTCTGGATGGGATAGATATAATCGCTCTGGAACTGCTCCGTCGTACCCAGCAGCGCCGGATTTAAAAACCTAAATAAGGCATAGAGCTCGCCCAGGTTGTTTTCAACCGGGGTGCCGCTGAGTGCCAGCCGGTGGCGGGCACGTAGAAGCAGTACGGCCTTATGCACCTGGCTGTTCATATTTTTAATGGCCTGGGACTCGTCCAGGATGCCATACAGAAATTGTTGTTCTTTCCAGATCTCTATATCGTTTCTGTACATGGAATAAGTGGTAAGGATGATCTGGTGACCCGTGGCCTGCCGGATGTCTCTGTTCTGGCCGTACCAGATATATACACTAAGCCCCGGTGCGAACCGGCTGAGTTCATTTTGCCAGTTGTATAACAGGGATTTTGGCATGATGATAATGGAAGGCGGGAGCGCTTCCTGATCAGCAGCAGCCGCGGATTTGAGGGCGCTTTTTTTATCGCTGGCAGCGGCCTTTGGCGTTTTGCCTCTGGCTGTTGTCTTTTTGCTGCTGCCCCGTTTATCATGGGCGCTGTATGCTGCTGCCAGCACCGCAATGGTTTGTATGGTTTTACCCAGACCCATATCGTCTGCCAGGCATCCCCCCAGCTGATGAGTCTGCAGATAGCTTATCCATTGAAAGCCTTGTAACTGATAAGGGCGCAGCTCTGCCTGCAGGAAAGGCAGGCTGATATTTTTTTGCTGCAGATGGTTGAAGCCTTCATAGACGGCTCTGGCGTCTGCAAAAAGCTGGGTACGCTGATTTTTTTCTATTAATTCTTCCAGTGCGGGCAGATCAAAGAAGGAAACGGTAATTTCTCCTTTTTTGTCTTTACTTTTTTTGAAGAGCCTTTTTAAGCGGTTCATATAGCTCTCGTTGATCAAGGCATGCGTGCCGTCGGTCAGCCGGATATATCTGTTTTTGTCATATTGCCGGATGGCGTCCATAATGGATACTTTCTGGCCCTCAAAATCAAGACTGGCGGAACCGGAGGATTCTAAAAAGTCAATCCGGTGACCCAAAGACAGATCGAGCCTCGGTTGGTCTACTTTGATTTTGAAGGCTTTGAGTTTCTCGTGGCCAATCAGGTCAAATTCTTCTGTGAGCTGGGATAACTCCTTGTAAATAAAGGGTTCTGCCAGACTTTCGTGCAGGGTGAACTGATGATCCTGCACCGTGAGTAAATCTAAGGTCTTTTTCTGGCCCTTGGGGAGGTGTTTTTTGAGAATAGTGGATATCCTGTCTACATGTTTACGGATGTCCACGGGTTCTACATTATAGACTGAAACGACTTTTTCCATTTCATTAATAGCAGCCAGGCGGCTGACAGCATACTGCTCCAGAAATTCGACCGGGGTGTTGGGCAGATGCTGACCGATGCGTATGGTCAAATGCTGCGCTTCATCTACTTTTTCAAAGATAATGGCGGGTCTGGGCTTTAAGATGTCCTGCTCCATCCGGATACGGTAGCCGGGTAAATCCACGCTTACGGTCTCTATATAGGTGAAAAGCAGCGACAGATATTTAAAGAGGTCTCCCGGCAGTATTTTTTCTGTATTGAATATACGGACCTGGCTGAAAAAAGGGCCTACCGGCTTCGTCTCTATTATGCGGTTTTCTTTTGGCAGCAGCACATAGTTCTCGGTCAGAAACCAGAAATTACGGTATATGGCCGCTTCCTTTTCAAAAGAGGCGCCTGATGCCTCCAGTAACAGCTCCGCGCTATAGCTGGGTAAAAGGGAGGAATCTGCTTTTGTTTCCAGTGGTGACAACCTGAGCCTCAGCGTGGGTAGTTGCGCGCCGCTGTTGCCGGCGACGGGTTTATCCGACTCAATGGGTCTGAAGTCCTGGTCCACCAGCAACCCGCTACTGAGTATTCCCTGGATCAAGTAGGCATATTCATTCAGGTAGATGCGGTTTTCCGGATTATCCCAGCTAATCAGAAAGGCGTTTTTGTCCATAATGCTGCTGATGGAATGCATCAGGCTTCTGACAGCCCCTGAAAAAGCGGAATAATCCGGGTATACTTCCTCGCCCTTTTTATTAATGATCTGTATATAAGCGCCCTTATCATCCAGGGTTAAGCGGATCAGTATATCTGTGGAGCTTTGTTGCCTGCGTTGCTGGTCTAGTTCAATTTTCTGTTGTCTTAGGATGTCAAATAAGGACATGATAGGATTATATTTTAATCGTTTGCTCCGGTTAGCGTGTAAGAGGGAGACGATTTTGTGTACGTGTATTTTACAGTAATCGTAAGACAGCGAAATCAATCTATGATTAATGCGATTGCAAAAATAATAAATAGTGCATAAAATGAGGAAAGTGGCCTTCGAAATTAAAATCTTTATAAATAAGCCTCAGTTTAATAATAATGGTCACCCGTCGTGTGAGGGATCTAAGTCAATCTTTAGTATAAAAAGCAGTTGGTAAATTTCCAGTAGGTGGTGGCATAGTGAGCATAAATGATAACCGGGTGCGGTATCTATCCTCATTGCAGCGTAGAGTAGCTGATTTTCAATAACTAATGGTTAGCTTTCTATTGATATTTGTGTTTTTTTTGGATTTGGTAGCGCCAATATTTGCCGGGAAATAGTACAATTTATTGTATGGATTCATCCATTTTCGTGCTTAAAATAAAATAGATGGGTATTTATATTTTCTCCTGTTTTAGCTGCGCAATAAAATAGGAAGGAGGCATCCCCGTATGTTTTTTAAAAACAGTGATAAATACCTGTCTGGAAGCAAAACCACACACTTCGGCTAGATGGGTAATCTTATATTCCCGGTACAACGGGTCTTCATAAAGTTTCTTTTTAATGTAATCAATCTTTAACTGATTGACATAGCTTACATAGGTAGTGCCTCGATGGGTTTTCAAAAGTTCGGTGACATAGGTCTGGTTGGTGCCAAGATAATGGGCCAGATAGGCTAGATTGATATCTCGTCTTAAGTATCTGTGCGTACGTTCAAACTTTTCCAGCCTTGCAAGCAGTTTCGCTTCGGTCTGATCAGAAATAATAGTGCCGCTGCCGTTTATAATGACCCGCTGCTCCAAATTGGCGTCGGCATCCGGATCCTCATCGACGCCTTTTAATAAGGACGACTCATTAGTGGGCGTGTTTTCTTCCGAAAATTCTGTTATTGGAGGTAGCGCTGAATCCGGGCCTGTGCTGACGGTTATAGCTGTGCCTGACCCTGCCCCTGCTCCTGTTCCAGGCTTTGTATTTCCGTCTGCACCTTTATCTGTTATTGTAATGGTCTTTTCTGCCCGGCCTAACGGCAGGCCGCTGGAAGCTGAACCATTTGCTGCCGATAGAGCATGTTCTTCCCGAAGCTGCGCCATTTGCGATTCATATTTTTTGCGCAGCATGCTGCTTTTTATTTTCCAGAAGATAAAGGCAAGGAAAAGAACGGCTAAAATGCTGGAAACAGCCCACTGAATAAGGATGCTCGTTTTCTTACTATGGGCCTTGTTCTCTGAGGCCAATAACTGTTTTACAGTGGCTGAAGTCTGTCTCTTCTCGCTGTACTGGAGGCTGTCTTTAAGGGCCGTATACAGATTCATATATTGGGCGGACGCCTCCTTACTATTAGTAGCCAGGTAGGATTTTGCCAAGGTTTCATAGATACTCACTCTGTCATAGGGAGAAGGGGCACTGACTTCCAGGCTCAGCCCTTGCTGACCAAACTGGATAGCTTTGTCAAAGATTCGCTGGGAGCAAAAGCTTTGGGCTATGGTCGCCAGAAAGGTAAGTTTGTTGGCGATCATTACTTTTCCTGCTCCTTGTTCATATAGCTTCAGGGCGATTTCAATCTCTTTTTCCGCTTTTTTAGGATCAGAAGGTTTACGGATATTGAGATAATAATCGGCCAGATCCCGGTGTCCGTATAAAATAGCATTGAATTTATAATTGGAGGGCATCCTGCTGTTGGTGTCCGAGATCATCTCTGCTTCCCGGATACTTAGTTTATAATAGTATTCAATGGAATCCAGGTGTTGATTGGTCTGCTCAAAATAGCTAGTGAGGTTTTCATAGGAGATTGCCCTTAGGTAATGCTGAAAATCAATTGTTTTGACCAGGTTGATCGCATCTAAAGATTGCCGGTACTCTTCCATGGCCTTATTATACAGCCCAAGATTACTATAGCAAAGCCCCATCATCCTATGTGCTTCGGTGGCGGTTGTCGAATTGATAAAGTTTTGATGACCACTCGTGACCTGCCTACCGAACTCTATGGCTTTCTGATAATGACCTTGGCGCATATTGTACCGCAAGAGTGCAATGCCGCAAATTTCTTTGCCCAGCTGGTATTGCCGCTTTATAGATTGATTATATAGATGTTCTAATGTATTGAATTCGCTTGCAGTGATACTGGTGTCACTGTTGTCCGCCTGGATAATGATCTGATGGATCTGCTCAACGGCCACGGCCAGGGTGTCGGAGGGCTGCGCATTGCTCATGAAGGCGCAAAAGAGTACAGCAGAAAGCCAGATGAGTATTTTCATAAAAACGTTTATCAGAAATATTGACCGGGCCTTAAAATTACGACCTAAGTTTCATATATCCATTGAGTGTCAGACTTTATCTTCTATAACGTTGATTAACAGAGTTATTTTATTATCAGAAAGTTATATGATAATAATTTAAATGTAAAGGTGACAAAATAGGCCGGTTTTGTATGGTTGATATTTATCTATACAAATAAGTCTGACAAAATAGCGTATGGCTTTCCGCACGGATTGTTAGGTAGGAAAGACCCTTCATTGGCTGACCCTTAAAATGTGAAAATTAATGCGTGCTGAGCGGGCATTTATAAGAAGGATTAGGGTTAGCTGTAAGGAATTTAAAAACTAAGGTATTTTATGTTTTTATAAATAACTGTAAATGAGGTGAATGTGTTTATATGTGTTGATTATTATTAATATATAAAGTTAGCCTCTTCAAACGCTGGATTTTCCCTTGGTTTTGGTTTTCCTGACATAGAGTGCTTTTTTCAGGGCTTTGCACTTTGTAAACTTGCATCATTAACCGAAGGTCAGCTGTCTGGTCAACAGTCTCCCAACTCTATTAAATACAAATACGGTTAATGCTAAGGATGAAAAGCGGGAGCTTTTAAAGTTCCGGGCCGGCAATTTTTATCGTGCTACAAATTTCAAAGTTGATGAAATATGGTTGACCTTTTTAACACCGGATATTTGATATTACTGAGTTTGCTTTTAATGGCGGTTGCAGCCCTTAGGTTGTATCAGCGAAAACTGGCACTGCTCAAAAGGCGTTGTAAGCAGATGGAGACTGTGTGCATGCAAAAGACGGCTGCCTTACAAGAAAGCAAGGCGCAGTTACTGGAACTGGAACAGACTATATTTGATTATTCCGCTACTGAGGATCAGCTCTTGTTCACTATACTCCATGACCTTAGATCCCCCCTTCATTTTCTGGGGACCATCAGCCGGAGTGCTGTCCGCAAGTATACAGCCAGAACAAATAAGGAGAATCTGGAACACTTAGCCAAATTGAACGCATCAATAGAAGGTATTATAAATTTTGTAGAGACTTCTTATTATTGGATCAGGCAGCAGCAAAAAGGGTTTCACCTGAGGATTAGACCTGTTGCGGTACAGGATATTTTTGATCACTTATTGCATTTATACGGGGAGATCATGTATTGTAACGGCAACCGGCTGGAGATGATCAGAACAGATCTGATCTGGAATACAGATTCCGATATACTCACCATGCTCATCCGTAATTTACTGGACAATGCCAATAAATACACCACAAATGGTCAGGTCTGTCTAAGTAGCTATACGCTGAATGGAAGACTCAGAATTGTAGTACAGGACAACGGCCAGGGGCTTTCCACAAAAAATAGCAACCTCTTTCAGGGGGGCAGCGTTAGAGCGCAGCGTGCGCCTGCCTGTAACAGCGGACACGGAAGCCGGATTATTTTAAAATTGCTGCAAAAATTAAACGGAAGGCTTTTAATGGATTCCCATGCGGGTAAAGGAAGCATATTCACACTGGAACTGGACCCAGGCCCCATTATGACTAAGAGTCCGGCTTTGGTTAAAGAGGTCCCTTGTTACGAATAAAAAATATGAATGGGTTTACAGAGGCAAATCCTGTTATAAGGCTCTGTAAACCCATTGCTCAAAGTGTCCAACCTTCTTGTCAGATAGCGTCTGTTAGTTTCCAGCTTGCTTGGTCTTATAAGCCACCTGGCTATAAGGTCAATATTTGGTGCATTTGCTGACTGCCAGGCTTGATTTTATTTCCTACGCCTCATTAAGCTACCTAAAGAGAGAGGTATTTAGATAATTAGTTTTGCTAGCGGCCCGCTATTTTGAATGCCATTTGACCTGGTTGACAAGACAGGGGGAAAATCCAGTCTTGTAGAAGATTGCCCTTTTCCAAAAGCTAATCCGCATCGGAGGCAATATCACCTTCCGTTGTATATAGAAGAGCACCCAGTTGATTGATAACACTTACGGGCACATTTAGTTCGGTGGCAGCCTGGGCCACATCTCCGACAAATATGTCAAAGTCTTTTTTATCGCTGGTCGGATGTTCTGTGGATCCAAATCTGGCGAAAGTGGCATGGTTATGCACGGTTTTCATATCGGGGCCTGTATATACATCCTGCTTACTGACTGCTGTCTGTACAAAATCCGTAAAGGAGTTTAGCAGGTGGGCCAGCCCGGTGGTATTGCCATTTCCTACTTCGGCCAGTAAGGTTGGAAAATAAACAGCCAGCCGGTTATCAGATGCAATGACTCCTAGTGCTTTATTTACTACTGTTCTGATTGCCAGGCGGCCGGCCTGTATTTGCTGTCCTTCATTATCCGGATCATCGATCATCTTGGTCCCCTGCCCTGAAACCTGTCCTGTCGCGCCCTGGATAAACCAGCCGAGTGTATCATATAGTGGTGTCGTGGGCAGGACCGTCATATCTTTTTTATCGCTATGACAGGACGTGAAAAAAAGTAGAATGCAGGCAAAGGGGATTGTAATCAGACAAATTTTTGATTTAGTTTTCATCTTACTGGATTTATATGTTTTTTAATTTGAAATACTTTGAATGATTAGTTGACAACTTTTGATATGACGGTCGTTAACTTCCCATAAAAGGAATGGCTATTCATTACCGGGCAGCCTTTCTTTAGGTCTTCACTGGTTACCGTATAGCGTTTAGCTGCTGTTTGGGACTGATTGATGGCGTGGTTATAGATGTTTTGTGCTGTATTTTCCCTGTTATCGAACGTGTAGACGATATTACTTTCCGTAGGGTTATAATAGATTGTTTTAACGCCTTTCTGGGATTTAAGATTATTAGACACCTGTTTAACCTGATTGCTATCCAGTGGTTGAATGAAATCAGCCCTTGCCATCTGGATATATTCAAAAGGTAAGGGGCCTTTATGATAGACCATGACCGCTATATGTATAACCAATGTCAGAAATAACAGTGCGGCCAATCCAAAGATTCCAAGTAGCAACCATTTAATTTTTTGTCGTGTTTTCATTGTAGCGATTTTTAAAATCATGGTAAATTTTAATTCAGAAGTTTCTGTGTATCCAATGCTAAAGCGGTAGCCCCCGCATTCATTCTCCCTGTTTAATATATACGCAGTAACAGCCCCTTTGGATTTTTAAAACGCCGGATTTTTTAAATAAAAATTGAGGAATTTTATTTTGTTCTTGTTATCAGTCTGTAACATATATTTTGTATTGTATATGTGAATTGCCGGCACGAACAAATAAGACGAGTATCATTTATTTTTAGCTGCCGGAAGCCGTGACAGATCCTGAGAGGCAGCAAGTGGTGCAGCAGATGGGAAAGGTAGATGGCCAGATAGGTCGCAGCGCAGGCAGTCAATTGTTGCCTGTTTGACATAAATCTAGGTTGCGTTATTGTCAATTCGTTGGTAGAAACTACCGTCTTTCAGTCGAAGCCTCATCACTTCAAACTGTACTAATATTTTATGTCCTTTGAGATATTTATCTTTGTGCCACAATTTTATTCGGTTAGCCTTATTGACCATTTCTGCTAGTAGGGTAAGGACAGGTTATCAGACCTCCGCCAGAACACTATTTTTTAATAGGGATTGCTGCCCCTTAGGAGCGAAGGATTGCCTTAGGAGGAGGTGGAGCCCATTACATACATCTGATCCATGGTTGGTGTAGGACTGCCTCCCTGATTTTCTAGCGTTATGGCAAAAGCCTGAACGCTACCGGGCTGTATTTTTTTAAGTTCAATCGGTAAGTTGACCTGGTCTTTGGGGGTAAATAGTCCAAGATCTACCGGTTTCCCATCAACAATTGCCCATAATTGATAAACTTTACCAGCTGGCGTAGCAGGTAGATCTGCATTCGCCAAAAAGGCTGTCTGCTTATTGGCACTCCAGTATATCATTGCCTTTGCATCCGTATGTTGTTTTACCCCATTCATTGTTACCCGGCGTATATCTGGGTTATACAATAATGTGAGCGCTTTACCTTTTTGATCAAGTTGGTTATGAATCCTTTGATTCTCGGCTTTTAACTGTTCTGACTGAGTGGAAAGAGTACCAACTTTTGCTCTTGCCACCTGTATCTGATTGCTTAAATATATATTAAGGCCAATGCTGCAAAGCAAAATGAAAGCAGCCGCCACAGCCAGTTTGCGCAAGCGGCTATATTTGGCCAGCGGAGGCTGAATCGGTACTGGCTGACCTTTTTGCCCCTGATCTGATCTATTTTCAATTTCCTTGCGGATGCCCGCCATTACCTGGTCTTTTAATCCATCAGGAGGCCGCACTTCATATAAGCGGCTATAGGTGTCCAGGCTGGTTTGAAGCTTATGAACATAATCAGACACCTCAGGATGAAGCTGCATCATATTCATAACTTCTCCTGCCTCCTTTTCGGAGAGCAAACCGAGAACATATTGTTCAAGGACACCGGATGATATGAACTGTTTTAAATCCAAAACGATCTATACAATATTTAAAAGTTTCCTTAACTGAATTAATGCATTCCTTACTTTAGTTTTCACTGTTCCAACAGGAAGTCCCATTTCCTTAGCGATTTCATTTTGGGTGAAACCATGGAAGTACGCAAGATCAATGACTTTCTTATGAGATTCATCCAGAGCAACCAGTACTTTGTCCACCCCAATATGATCCAGCTTGGGTTGAATCGTGTTTTCCAGGGTACCGCTGATGTTTTTTTCCTCCAGAGGTAACGTCCGCCTGTTAGTTTGATACTGCTTTGATCTTAATTTATCCAGAGTGGTATTGCGTGTTATCTGGATTAACCAGGCGTATAGCGGACCTTTTTGGGGATCATAAAGATCAATCTTCTGAAAAATTTTAATGAAAACTTCCTGTAATATGTCTTTGGCCAATTCCTGCTCCTTGGTCATATGAATAATAAAACCGTAAAGCGCCGCACCGTATTGATCATATAAATAACTATATGCCGTTTCATCCCCCTTTTTAAGGGCAATGATAAGGTCAAATTCGTTATTTAAATGTTCTTTCGTCAATAGAGTAATTTAATTATAGCCGATTGATACACAAAATAGTCTTTAATTTTGATAATTAATAAAGTTTGAACCAAAACGCTTCAAACTAATCAGTTTTCTGGGATGATTTTCATTTCCGGCGGTGGTGTGAACTGTTTTTGTACTGGCTGTTAAGTTGCCGTCAATAGCACGAAGCACAGCAGTTGACTAAAGGCGGCTTGGTTAATATATTTACACTAAGTAATTGTTTATCAGATTGTAAAAGGTTGCTTTTACAGCATTTATGTTGCTGGAATCTATTAGTATCCTTTTTCACGCTTTCAGAACAAGCCTTTTTTAACTGTTGAATTTGGGTTTCGGTACTTTAGAAAAACTATACTGGCTTATTTTGCCAATTGTCTTTCGCAGGATAAGGACCTTAACCATTTATGAGATATTTTATACTTGTTTAGGTAAGAGTGCCAGCTTTTTTTACTTAATAATCAGTTTACAGGTCTTTTTAATGCCCTTTATCTGAAGGCTGATAAAATAGATACCGCTGGACAGCCCATCGGTACTTAGAGGTATAGACTGCCGGCCGACTTTTATTTGCCTGTCAAAAGCGGTAAGCCTGCGGCCACGGAGGTCTGTTAGGACAATATGACCGGTAGCGGCTGTCCGGCTCGCCACCTGAAGGGTAAGCCTGCCACCACCTGATGCGGGATTGGGATAGAGCATCATCTGCAGCGTAGTATCACTGGCTGTTGTCTGCAGGTGGACGGTATTGCTGATGGAAGAGACGGCACCTGTTTTGTCCATCGTAAGGTATCTGTAATAATTATCTCCCGGCAAAGGATTTTTATCCAAATAAGTGTAGGTGAGAGGCTGACTACTGTTACCGGCAGCGGCCATGGTGGTAAGCCTGGTAAATGAGCTGCCGTCCTGACTCCTTTCTATAATAAAATAGTCGCTATTGATCTCTTTGTATGTTTTCCACTGGAGCTGCACCAAGGATCCGCTAAGCCTTGCTGTAAGAGCAGACGCTTCAACGGGCGTTGTGATATCTTTTAAGCTATAGGCCACCAAAGAGGGACTTAAGCTGTCTACTGTTTGCCCGGCCGTGTTTTTGAATTCTTTTGAAAAATAAGTGTACCCGGAGTTGTATTGCTGGGTACCGCTGCCGATGGCATAGCCTTGCAAGACTAGTGAAAGCGTGTCCGGAAGATTGCCGTTTTGAATCATTTTCTGAATGGTATCTGTGATATCCAGATACAGATAATGCGCATCTGTTTGTATAAAATCATCACTGATTGGATTTGGAATACTGGCGGGTTTTAAGGTGCCGTCATCCAGCACTGTGTCCAGACTGTCAAGAGCGCCTGCATCCGTTAGCTGTGAGTTCCAGGTAAGGGTGTTTTCTTTCCAGGAAGAAAGCCTGGAAAGGGAAACCTTGACCCCTTTTGACTGGTTCATAACGTCTTTGTTATAATAGCATAAGCGAAGCAGCACCTGCTGGATATTGTTTAGTGAACGAAGAGTTGCGGAAGGGAATTTTAAGTAGGTTCTTCTATTGTAACCGATTGCGGAGGGTAAGGTCTCTAGAGCGGTCCCGCCTCCGAATTTTGACACCAGGGAGGTGGAGGAGCCATAATTGCTGTTGATACCGGCAGCGGCGTCGTAGGTATAGGTATCCGCTGTAGCAGTAGTGGTAGTGGTGTCCTGCAAATCTTTAAGGGAATCCGGGGCCTGAACTGGCTCGTAAACGCGCACATAATCATAAATGACACTGTCTGGGTACTGCCCCAGTGAAGGGTCTCCGCCAAAACCTGTCAGTTCTGTGCTTAAAATCATGTATTCTGTTCTTTTGGATAATCCAAATGTGGTCTGATAGGTTTTCTGCCCGTCTACATAAAAGGTATAGGAAGAGCTTGTCCAAAGGACCCCGAAGGTATGATATCCGGTGTCCACCGCCGGATAGGCAATCTGCTGCCCTTCCTGGATGTGATCGTCTCCATAGCCATTGATATGTATGGTTTGCCAGACGACACCCGGGCTTTTACGGTGGTACTCAAAAACATCTATTTCTGCACCGTTTATATCCGGTTGATTATACGGGGTGTTGCCCATGGTAGGAGACTGTAGCCAGAACGCGACATGGGGACCGATATACTTATTGACTCTGGCACGGCATTCAAAATAACCGTATTTTTTTTCATAATGCCCGTTGGTGGTGAGCTGGCCCACATAGTACTGATCGCCTTCCTTGGTCACGCTGATGACCAGGTGGCCGTTGTTGTCCTGAGAAATGGTTCTGGCTCCGTCAACGATTGCATAATTGCGGGTAGAACCGTTGGACCGGTAGGACCATTTGCTGGCATCGAAAGTGGGGCCGTCGAATTCATCGTTCCAGACCATCTTGTAGTTTTTGAGCAGCTGGTCTACTTCCGTCTGTTGGGCAGTGGATTTTACAGATAGCAGGGCCATCAGGCCAATAAAAAATAGCCTTTGAATCGTCATTGTTTGCATGGATTGAATGGTTTGTTTGTTTTAAAATTTTATCGGTTTGGAAATAAAATGATCAGCAATAAAGGGGGCTTCAGGCAAGTAGCAAAACTTCTTAAACGAGTTGTAAGGGATGAATCAATTTTCGTTTTTTTCATATTGCCATCTGCCGTTAGTGGGGTACGGCCTCCTCCTATTGTCAAATCGCCATGAAATTAAAAAAGGATTTTTTTAAATGAAAGCAGCGCCGTGCAAATAGCCAATTTAAGTTATCAGTCGGTTTAAATGATTTAAAAAAGGCGGCCTGATGTATTTGTTTTGTTGGAAATGAATTTGTCTAAGCGGATGCTCAGATGGAAAAAATGCTTGTAAAAATGAAATTAAAAGCAGGGTCACCCGTGTGGGAAAGTCCGGTAGAAAAATTCAAAGGCTGGAAGGTTCTGGAAAGCGCTCTTTTACCGAATTCCGGGAGGTCTTTTTTGCTTTAGGCTCATGAACTATGATCATTTTTGTGCTAAATAAGTGTTAACTCGTTAAAATAATGTTGGACATAATAAATTATTTGTTGGGCTTCATAAATGTTATAAAATGAATAATTACAGGGTATATTGACTCTTTTTTTATAAAAACCGGGAAGCATTTACAATAAAAAAGTAAAAAACAATAAACTTTATTTTTTTTGAGAAAAGTATTCTGTTAACTTTAACCTAGCATTTGGCATTGAATTGTTAATGGTAAAATTTTAAATCATCGCCAAGCAACTAACATATAAGCGTGATATTCTCAAAGTTCTGTTTTTAAACGGTCCGCTCTCTGCCGTGGATATCAGTTTAAAAGTGGGTAAGAGTTTTACTTTAATTGTAAAAGTTTTGTCCAGCCTGGTAGCAGATAAACTGATTGAAGAAAATGGTCTGGCACCCTCCAGTGGCGGACGCCGTCCTGTTTTATACCAACTGAAGCAGGACAGTTTCTATATTATTGCCGTGGCAATGGATCAGTTTATTACCAGGATTTCTCTTTTGAATGCGGCCAGGGTTCAGGTGATCACGCCAATAAGTTTTGAACTGAACTTGCATGAACATGATTCGCCCTTACAATTTCTGACCGGACAGATAAAGACGGTCAGTCAAAATAGAGGTATCGATCCAAAACGTATCCTTGGAATAGGCATAGGCATGCCAGGATTTATCAATCCTGAAAAAGGGATTAACCATACTTTTATGGGTGCCGGCATCAGGGACTATATCCAAAAAGAAACAGGACTGCCTGTATTTATAGAAAATGACTCCTCGGTAATCGCCCTGGCTGAATACACTTTTGGTAAAGCGGGTGGAGTACAGCATTCCATGATTGTAAATTTAGGCTGGGGAATAGGGCTGGGCATGATCATCAGCGGGCAATTATTCAGAGGTGAATCAGGTTTTGCCGGAGAGTTCAGTCATATTTCTCTTTTCAAAAATGGTAAATTATGCAGTTGTGGTAAGACCGGATGCCTGGAAACAGAGTCTTCTCTTACCTACATGCTGGGAAGAGCGGCGGAAAAACTGGCTGCAGGTCAGGCAACCTGCCTGAAAAATACGGTGATGCATTCCGATGATCACCAGTTAAAAAGTGAGGCATTCCTGAAAGCCGTTGCCAAGGGGGATTCGCTGGCGATGGAGATTCTTTCAGAAGCCGGATATAATATCGGCAGAGGAATCGCTATACTGATTCATCTGTTGAATCCTGCCAAAATTATCCTGAGTGGCAGATGTGCCGAACCGGGTCAGGTCTGGCTGCCGCCCATCTGGCAGGCTTTAAATACCTTTTGTATCCCTACGCTGCTTGAAAATACAAAAATCGAAGTTTCTGCTATGCATAAAAATGCCGGACTGGTCGGCGCTTCGGTTTTGGTGATTGAACAAATTGCTCCCGAAGATATCCAGTCGATGCTGGACCAGAGCAAACAACGTGCGCAGGTTCCTTAATATCCATTTTTCTATCTTAATACTTGCGGCCATATTATAAGGCACATAATCACTATCTATTCATTCTAAAAAAACTGTCCATGAAAAAAATTAACGCTTTATGTAGAAGGACATTGCTGATTTTTCTGCTGCTATCCTTTGTCAGGCTGGAGGTTAGTGCACAACAAAATAAAGTACATGGCCTTATTAAAAATCAGGAAGGGACGGTCGTCTCCGGAGCAACTGTCCAGGTTAAGGGCAGTAGCCGCTACGCTGTCTCTGATAATAATGGAAATTTTGATATACAGGCTAGTATTGGAGATTCCTTAGTCGTTACGCATATAGGGCTGGATCCAATAACAGTGGCTATCTCCTCTGAGGATATACAAATTGTGATGCAGATCAGCGAGGCGGCCACTGCGGGAACCGATGTGATCGTAACGGCACTTGGTATCAAAAGAGAAGCCAAGTCCATCGGCTACTCCGTACAGAAGGTATCAGGTGATGACATCACCAAGGCCAGCGCACCGGATCTGGCTTCAGGATTGATGGGTAAAGCGGCTGGTCTGAATATTTCTTCTTCCAACGGTGTTCAGGGCAATTCTCAACGTATTGTCATCCGCGGGAATAACAGTATTCTGGGCAGCAATCAACCCTTGATTGTCGTGGACGGGATACAGGTTCAAAATGACCCGATTGGTGGACAGTCTGCCTCTACCAATAGCACGGACCTTGTCAGTCCTAAAGACTGGGGCTCCTTTTTAAACTCTCTGAATAGTGATGATATTGAAGATATTACGGTGCTGAAAGGTGCTTCTGCCGCCGCTCTTTATGGTGCCCGAGGTTCCAATGGCGTAATTTTAATTACCACCAAGAAAGGAAAAAGTAAACCAGGACTGGGTATCGATTATAATTTTTCTACTTATGCCACAGACCCTTATCAATATCAGGATCTGCAGAATTCTTATGGTTATGGCGGCGCCAATGCGATGTGGTCTGCTAACCTGGATTTTCCTAAGACCACAGACGGGCAGCTGCGCTACCCGGGAAATTACCCTTGGGACGGCACACCGGCAGGTGACCAATATGAAATCGCCGGCCCTATACCCGGCGGATATTCCACCTGGGATGTTTTCAGTTGGTACGGTCCGGCTGCTTCCTGGGGTCATAAACTGGATGGGACAGAAATTATCTGGTGGGATGGTGTAAAGCGAAAATGGGATCCCCAGCCGGATAACAGATCCGCATTTTACCGCACGGGTCATACCACGACCCATAATGTCGCCTTTAGCAATGCCGGAGACTGGGGCAGCTTCAGAGTGGCTTATACCCGGCAGGATAATTCTGCTATTATACAAAATAGTGACTATAGTCAGAATACCTTCAATTTTGGAGGAACCTTTAAAATCTCAGACAAACTCCATGCAGAGGTTACCGGTACTTATACCAATTACAACAGGCTGAATGTGCCCGATATCGCAAATGATAATGGCTGGAGTCAGTTTACCATTTATAATATGTCCAGAGATTATAAGCCCCTGGAATTTGACAGCTATAAAAATGCGGATGGCAGCAAAAATGTCTTTACCAATAGCTCCGCCTTCGGATTCTATCCTTATAACAATAACTGGGCACAGGACCTCTTCTGGCATGTTTTTGAACAAAACCAGAACCTGACCAGAAATCAGTTGCTGGGCTCCGTTAAGTTGTCCGCAGATCTGCTGCCTTGGTTGAATATTACCGGGAGAACTTCCATCAATTATGCGAATACCAATATCGAAAGCAAATATTCTCCCATAGATGCCGGCGGGGTTGAGGGACAGTATGGTATGGAAAGTATCCAAAACAAGGATATTAACTTGGAGCTTTTTACCACCATTCATAAAGATAATTTTCTGACCAGCGGCTTAAATGCCAGTCTGATGGTTGGTAACAGTGCCCTGAAGAGCCGCAGTTATGATAACAGTGCCTGGAATAGTGGTGAGCCAGGTGCTACTTATGGCCGTGCCAGCACTAGTCCATGGTCGGTCCCTTTCAAATATTTCCTGTCCAATACGACGGCCACCGGGATGACGCCTCCAACAGAAGTCTGGAATGATTATAATATCAACTCCCTGTTTGGAATTGTAAATCTGTCCTATCAGGATTATTTATACCTGCAGGTCAGTGGACGCAATGACTGGTCTTCCACTCTTCCGGTAGAAACCTCTTCTTATTTCTTCCCTTCAGCCAGTCTGAGTTTTGTCTTTACACAGGCTATTAAGTCTATGAAGAATATAAAATGGCTGGATTATGGTAAACTCAGGGTCTCTGCAGCGGGAAGTGCTAATGGTACGGATCCTTATCTTTCTACTTATACCTATAGCTCAGACGTGGTATCTAATTACCTGAACGGAACCGCACCGACCTCATTTGGGGGGTTGCCTGTCAGAGGGTATAAAACCGTATTGCCGCCTGCAGGTTTTCTGGTACCTCAGCGTAACTCTTCCTATGAACTGGGGCTGGAAGCTTCCATGCTGAAAAACAGGTTGAGTGTTGATTTTACTTATTACAAAACCAAGGCTACCAGCCAGATTTTACAAGGCAACCTTGCCTGGTCATCCGGCGCCTCTAAAGTAACTTTCAATACCGGAGAATTATCCAATCAGGGTTTTGAATTCATCATTCGCGGCACGGCTGTTAAAAGCAGAAATTTCAGTTGGGATCTTACCTTAAACGGTGCGCATAACCAGAATAAAGTCATCTCTCTGGCAGAAGGAATCGATAAATATCCCCTACAGGATTTATGGGGGGTAAGCGGAGTGGAAATGTATGTAAAAGCCGGTGAGAACTACGGGACTATTTACGGTTATGACTATACGTATCTGAATGGCAAAAAAGTAGTTAAACAAGTATTTGATAAATCTGATCCGACTAAAGTAGTGGGTACACAATATGTGACGACGCAGGATCTGGTGCCAATAGGCAATGCAACCCCTAAACTAACCGGCGGTTTAAGCAATAACTTCAGATATAAGAATTTCAGCTTATATTTTCTGACGGACTTCAAACTAGGCGGTCAGATCTGGTCAGGCGATTACTCTGCCGCCATGGGTACCGGGCTCTCTCCGGAGACTTTAAAAGAAAGAGAAGGCGGCGGGCTGCCTTATACCTATCCTGATGGCACTACCGCTAACCATGGGGTGATTCTGGATGGGGTGCTGGCTGATGGTACACCTAATACGGATGTTGTCCATTATCTCTGGAAATATGCAGGACAATATGAAGCCTGGTCCAACGTGCCTATGCCACGCAGTAACGCAATCTTTACAAACTCATGGGTAAAATTAAGAGAAGTAACCCTTACCTATAGTGTCCCCAAAGACTGGATCCGTAAATCCAGGGTCATTCAGGGACTGGATATTTCACTGATCGGCAGAAACCTGTTTTATTTCTATACCAGCCTGCCTGATCATTTAAATCCTGAAGCTATTAATGGTATTGGCAATGGACAAGGGGTTCAATGGGCGGAATACCCATGGACCAGAGATTATGGTTTTTCCGTTAAGGTGCAGTTTTAATTTTTATCATCGTTCAAATTATTTATCATGAAAAAAATAATGATCCATAGCAAAAGTTACCTGGCGGTGATATTGGGTGTACTATTATTTACTGCCTGTACCAAAAACTTTGAAACAATCAATACCCCACATAAAGATGCAACAACGGCCAGCACACCGGAATTGTTTAATTTAATTATCAGTTCGCTGCCACTGACAGGAGGGGAGCAGTCCGTATTTAATTCCTGGATTTATCCGATCACCCAGCAGGCGATTGTTACTTCCGGCGCCTATCCTTACGATAATGCTAAAAGTGCTGTCTGGTCTAATTACTATCAGACCTTAGCCAATTACCGTTTGGTTGAACAGCGTATCGCTGATTCTGCGGGAACCAGGTTTGATAATATGTATGCCATGCTGAAAACAGTGATGGCCTACAAAACCTTTAAAACCAGTAACTATTATGGGGATATGCCGCTTCAGGGTGCCGGATATGCCCCTTTAAAGGGAGCGGACGGCTATAAGGTGGTCTATGAATCCCAGCAGGATATTTATAAGGATATATTGGCGGATCTAGACTGGGCGGTGGCGCACCTAAGTAGTAGTACAGATCAATATTCGGTGGGCGCTTATGAAACGCTTTTCGATGGAGATTTGGATCAGTGGCTTAAGTTTGCCAACAGCCTGCGGCTGGTGATCGCTGTAACCATGTATGACAAGGATCCTTCTACTGCGGCCACTGAAATAAAAGCGGCCCTTGCCGCCCCGCTGCTGGCAGATGGGGAGGACGTAGGCCTATGGCCTTCTAAAATATCTGGACTGGAATTTGATTGGCGCCAATGGTCTTTTTCTGCCAACTGTTATTTACGGATGGGAACGACTATGTGGGATCTGATGTCAGATGGAGATAAGACCGATGGCTCACAGATTTTTGATCCAAGATGTAAGATCTTCTATGAACCCAATAACAGCGGGGAGTGGGTCCCCTATCCTCAGAATCCACCGACAGGAATACCTGCAGAAGGTGGCGCTCCTTATGATACCAAGCGCTTTACGGATTGGGATAATAAAGGCGCCGGCTGTATTTATTCTCCTGTGAATCTGTATTTTGAACAAGACATAGACTATATTCCTGAACTTTTCCTCACAGCAGCGCAGGTTCATTTGTTTAAGGCGGAAATCTATAACAGAGGTCTGGGAGTGACAGCGAACCAAACCACTGCTCAAACAGAATATGAAGCCGGTATTAAAGCGTCTGTAAATATGTGGACCGGTATTGCTTTTAATTCCACAACCTGGAAAGAAGGAAAACCTGCAGCAGCTACAGTATCTCAATCTGTACTCAATACGCTACTTGCTAACGCTAAGGTCAAATATGAAACCGGTGATGCCAGTGCTTCCCTTAAAAAAATCTATGCGCAGCTTTGGATAGATCAGTACAGACAGCCCTGGGACGCCTGGACCTTACAACGCAGAACAGGCAATAAAACACCAATGTCTACCACCAATCCTAATTACTATAATACCAATTTTGCAGGTAAAGTAAGGTTTGTTTATCCTGATGATGAACAAAGCTATAATACAGTTAACTGGAGGGCCGCAACCAATGGCAGCGATCTGAATACGAGCAAGATTTGGATAATGCCGTAATACTTATTAACAACTAACTGAAAGAAGTCCGGCTGGGAAGTAATTCCTGGCCGGATTTTATATATTAGACGGCGTTGGGTTGACCTACTATTCTTTTTCAGTTAATTGGTGGTTTATTGATCTATAAATTCTAATTAATTCCTCAAGGCTTGCTTGTTCTTTTTTGATGGTTTTTGGCCGGACGTAAAACCAGTTAAAGCCTATCCAAATAAAAGTAATTAAGTAAGAAAAAATAGCCCAGCCAATCGTCATTTTCAAAGAGAATTCATACATATACAAGCAAACGCCTGAAAATAGTAAGATGAAATATAATCTCGATACCTTGTTTTGTAAAATTTTTTGTTTAACCTTTATTAAGGATAAACTTTTCACATAATCAACATTGCTTTTAGTATTGTCAATGTTATTAAAAATGGGTATTAGCTTTTTGCTGGCGAGTATAAACATTACGATAGCTATAATGATCAGACAAATTCCGATTTTTGTACTGATAAACTGATACTGATATTTATGCCATATATAAACAATAAAACCCAGTGTTGCGGCGAGTAAAATATTAGTAATTATAAGTTTTCGTAAACTTGATTTTTTATATTGCTTTATTTTACTAAGCAATTCTTCAATATCAGGAGGACATCCTTTTTGTTGTTTCCAAATAGTTGACAGGTCTATATTATCGTAATTCATGTTCTTTAAATTTTTTCATTAATTTTTCTTTAATCCTATGAACCTTCACTCTGACGTTAGATTCCGAGAGACCGACGATGCTTGCAATCTCTGCTTGTTTTATATCTTCTAATTCCAGTGAAATGATGATGCGATCTGTTTGGGGCAATTCAGAAATAAATTTGTAAAGCAATTTGATTTGAGGCTCCTTAGATTCATGCTCTTCTGCTTTTAAATTTAAAGGTAACTCAACGTTTATGATGCGTTTCTCATTTTTAATTTGCCGTAAACAATTATTTGAAGCGATTCGAAAAATCCAGGTTCCAATATTAGATTCGTTTCTAAATTTAGGGAGTTGTTGCCAAATGGTTATAAATGTTTCTTGTGCTAAATCTTGGGCGACTGCATGATCGTTTACATAGCCCATGCACAAACGATATATTTTTTGCCAATAGGATTGATAAATTTTTTCAAAATCCATTATTTATTCATTAAGAAATTTGTTAATTGGTTGAAATACCATTGTTTGTCATCATACATTATAAAATGTAAGCCCCTAGTCGCATATTGTAATTTGACGGATTTTAAATTTTTATATTGTGCTTCTATACGTGGTTTAATATTTGAAAAATAGGGCTCTAATAATACAAGAGCTGGACATGTAATGTTTTTTATTTTGTCTCTTAAATCGGTATTGGAAAAATCGCAATACATTTTAGCAAAAGTGCTACGGTCTGATTTTAAACTCCAATTTATTACTTTTTCCTGCATTGCAGAATCTGCTAAGAGGCTTTTTACACCGGCTTTCTGCATTTGGTAGAACTGATCCTCTGTCATGGTTTTCATTTGATTTATTACTTTGGAACAGTCATTGTCTTTTTTTGATTGGAAAGAGTCATTGGATAATGCCAGCAGGCAAGGCAAGGCATCTACAACAATTATTTTTCCGACCAGGTCCGGATAGTCTGAAGCCAGTGCTAATGCTAAGCCTCCGCCCATACTATGTCCTACCACAATCGGGTGGTCAATTTTATTGTCTTTTATAAAATCAGCAATTGACTCCTCCCAATTATTAAAACTGGGGGTCGTCTGTGGCTGAGCACCTGCGAAACCGGCCATTGTTAATGTATAACAAATATACTTATTTTTAAATGTTTTTACTGTCTCATCCCACACTTCCCCGGAACAAGCAAATCCTGGGATAAAAATTATGGTTTGATTCCCTTGTCCCGTTTTTTGAAAGTTAAAAGCATATTTTTTTGTTTGCCCATATACATTTACGCATAAAATCGTAAGTAGGAAGATAATAATCCTTATTTTGTATTTGTTCATTTTTTGAAAGGTTAAATGGTTATTTTTCCTTTAGAGACAAATATTGCTGAAATGTTACAGGAGGTACAAGAAATTTTTTTGAGGCATGACATCGATTTTTGCCAAATGCCTAAAAACAAGAATGGACAAGCTGGATTTTATCATCACAATATTAATAACTAAAGCAAAAAAAGGTCGTCCGACTGGATGACCCTTCTAGATATAACGTTGTGGATGATTACAGAACCGAACCAACGAATCCTGTAATCATATCAAACAGATCTCAACAACAACTATTGTTTAATGAATTTACCGGTTTAAAGGCGCTTGCCGTCTTTGGTAATAATGACCAGATATAAACCTTTACTCAGGCCTTTGATGCTGAATTTACTTCCATGGCCTTCTAGCACCTGCCTGCCGGATGCGTCATAGATGGTGACAGTTGCTTCTTGTCCCAGCCCTGGAATATTAATGTAATTCGTGGCAGGATTGGGGTAAATCGTCAGGGAGTTTTCGCCGCCAATGTTGACCGATATTACTCTATTCAAAGGATTTTTACACTATTTTTAGTCATCTCAAAGAGACGATAGTAATGAATCCCTGCAGGTACATTTTGTGCTATATAGGAATACTTAAGGTCAGATGAACTATTGCCGCTGGCTGATTGTGAAGGTGCGGTATACAAGCTGCCCCAATGAATAGCATCTGTGCTTGTTTCCGGTAAATAACCCTGTACGTTCTGTTCGGAGGCTGATCCCCATTGAATGAGTACACTTTGATCCTTTTGGGCAGCGGCTGTAAAATAAGTAAGATTCACAGGCAGGGGAACGTTTACTTCGCAGATCGTAGTTGGGCCCGTCAAAAATTACTATCTGATATATTTCGTTATAAACAAATTTTGAATTGACTTTTCCTATTTTTTATTTTTGGAATTCAATGGGATTAAATCAAAGACAAATTTGATCAACTCATTTAAAGGTGTTGTATCACTGAATTCTTTTTCAAAAAAATCAGGTCTTTGGCCCAGAAACGATCTGACCCCTTGATCAAAAGGAACAAAATGGCCATCTTTATTCTTGTATGATTCAGGATCTTTCTGCCGGTTTTCATAATATTTCATTTTTAGCTGTTGAAATTGCGTTAGGGGAATTAAGTAAGAAAAACTACCATGGTCTATTTTTCCAATTATCCAAAGTAGGTTGTCAAGCTTATTAAAATCATGTATTCCGGATTCGTGATTGAGTTTGTTTAAAGCATCAAAATAACCAGTGAAGTTACAATAATCAAGATTGGCAATCAATGCTTGGGTATTAGAGAAATATTTTTTTTTGAGGCTTTTATAGGCCTTCTTGGCCAGACTGTCATAAATAGGGAATCTATAGTTCGTTGCAAAATAAAGATATTTTGAAATCAGAGAGACTGCATGACGTCCATCAATTGGACTGCCTTGAGCATCTAATTTTGGTTCCTCTTTATTGATTCCATAATGTCCGCTGAATATATTGTGAATGATATCTTCTGGATCAGCATTGACACTGTTTAAACGGTTTAAATATAAATTACAGCATTCAATGAGTCCTTCCTTTGACTCGTGTAATTTAAATAAGGCCTCACTAAGTTCATGAAAACCAAATATGGGTTTCATCTGGGTGGAATATAAACTATCCAGTACATATAGTCTCAAACGGATATTTTCTACTGATGGAGCTTTCTCTTTAAATAATGCTGCAAGTGCATCCTTATTGGCTTTAAATTCAATTCCTTTATTGGCCGATTCCAATATTATATTAGCTTTATCCGCCCATTCTTTTACGGGAATATCTGTAGTCATAAATGTTATTTTGGCTTTGTACGAATGAAGGTAAGTTGTTCTGGACAAATGGAATCAATTTGTGCTGGATATACTATATTTTCCAACTTTTCCTGATAGCCGAGTAGGTACATTTATATAAGGTGGCAATTTGTAATAAAGACTTCAGAATAACCGCAAGAAATACAGTTATTAGATTAATTATTCGCCACAAAGCTAAAAAGAGTATAAAACTGGCAGACTAGTGGAATGCAGGGCGGCCTATGGAGCTAAATTCAAATAAATTAAGGAGACAGCCCTAAATCGGCTGTTTTAATTGTTTAGTTTAGTAGTTGTATGTAAGAAAGTTTTCTTTTTATAATAGTTGTGAATATCAATAGTTTAAGTATATTTTGATTTCTAAGAAGGAAAATAAATCTTGCTTAATGAAAGAAAAATTGAATAATAATACAAGAAAAGTTGTTTTTCTGAAAATCTTATCTATATTTGCAGTGAGATATATCGTTAGTGTTTCCAAATTGTAAACAGGGTAAGACATATAAAGCCTGTTTAAAACCAAAATTAATGAGTGCCTTTATCGCCACACTTTTAGAGAAAAGGCAAGAGAGAATATAGAAAAACGATATAGATGTTATGTGAATAGGAAAAGACTATTTAACTTCTACCTCCGGAATTAATATATCAACGATTAGGAAGGTGGTTAGAAAATTGGAAATCTTTTTCCGCCAATGGCTGTCTCTGCAGCCATTTTATAACTGTTATGAGGATTCAGCAAAGTGTTTCAAAAGATTTGTGTTTGTAAGGTCGTGGTTATGGCTGTTTTTTAAGCTAAGCGCATCTGAAGATGAAATGTAAATTATTACTAATGATGGTGGTTTTGTGGATGGAAACGCTAGCGTTTGTAACAGTCAATGCGCAGCGAAGTAATAGTTATAAAAATGTGGAAGATGTTATGGTGGGCTACTCAATGGGGGCGCATGTAGGTACCCAGGGTTTTGGACTAAACGCGGCATATGCAAGCAGTGAGGTTTTTGCCTTGCGACTAGCAGGATCAATAGCACCATTAGGTATAAGTAAAATGAGAAGCTGGGGCAAGCATGATTATGATATGGATTTGAAGGGCCGCTTTTATAACGCATCGCTGATGGCAGAAGTAAAACCTTTTAGACGCTCCAGTAATTCAATGTTTATACGCAGACTAGCGGTAGTGGGCGGCGCAGCCTATTTTTTCAGGGCCGAGGCCGACGCGCTAGCTGTTCCAAGCGAGGATTATTACTACGGAGAAATAGTGATTCCTAAGGAGGAGCTGGGCTCCGTTAAGACAAATGTCGACTGGAAAGGCTGGGCACCTTACCTGGGATTGGGCGCAAGAAATATTTATTTGAAAAGCGGGATTAAAGGCGGCTACCTGGGGCTTAATATTGATATCGGATCTTATTATCTGAGATCACCTAGCGTGAATGTAACAGCAGACAAAATGTTGTCGGGCAATACAGCTAATGAGTGGATAATTGAACGCAATTTGAAGAATTACAGGTGGCTCCCTGTTATTCAAGTGGGGGTTTCCTATGGTTTTTTTAATTATTAAAACTGGATACAATGAAAAGAAATAAAGTAATAGTAGCCTTAGTGGCGGCACTCATGGTAGTTATGAGTCTGGTAATGACCCGTTGCACAGATGCTTTAAAGGACGTCCAGATTACAGTAAATTCTAAAGTATTCAAATACACCACTTTATTTGAGGTGTCGGGCAGTTCGGGTGCAGATATGCAGGATGCTACTGTTACTTTAAGCGGAGAGGACGCCTCAAGGATCTTTAATATGAATGGTTATCAGGATTTTAAGATTAGCGGGGGTGTTTTGGCATTTGCTGTGGATCCCAATAATTTACCGACTGAAGATCATCCTGTTGCTTTTAATGTGATTATTAAAAAGTCAGGCTATTCTACTGTAAATATACCCGTAGAAATTACGGTTGCAGATAGTAGTTCCATGCATTATGTTGTAATGATCGACAGAGCCAACCCACCTGCAGGAGTGGAATCGAAATCCAATACGCTGAAATTAGAGAACGGTAAGGTCATTAAAGACACGGTCATATATGTCGGCCCCGGAACCTGTACCTGCACTACTGGTAAAACAACTGTAGGGCTTAAAGCCGGAACAGGATTTAAAACGGGGGATGGGACAATCCTTGGCAATGAACTTTCCAGTATTCAGATTACGTCGCTTTATGTTGAAACGTCAAGCAATGATGCACTGCAGGTATTTCCCGGCGGTGACCTGACCCAAAAGAAAGTACTGGTTCAGAGCGGCGAGTTCCAGGCGGGGACATTAATGCCGGCAGGCCTAATTGAGCTTTCTATGACAGGAGCAGGCAAGGACATAAAGGGCTTTACCACACCTATTGATATTACCATCCGACTAAACCCTGATTATATAAATCCTGAGACGAAAGCGCCGGTGAAAGCAGGTGATCAGTTAAAAGTATTCAGTTATAGTACGGATAAAGGATATTTTCAGTTTGAGACTATGGCTACGGTAGAAGACCTGGCAGGAAATTTATCTGTTCATTTTCCAGTGGACCACCTGAGCTGGTTTATGGTGGGTGATTTCATTAAAGCCTGCAATAGTAGTATTGCAACAGTTTTATCCAATAACACAGCCATGGTTAGTCTGGCCTTTAAAATTAAGGCTGCCTGGCTGGCCGCAGGCGTGACCACCCCGGTTACCATAAAAGTGTATTCCACAAAGGATGGCGGGACTAATCCGGATTTATTAATCTACACCCTGAGTGGAACCATAATGGACGGTCAGCAATTGGCCGCAAGTATCATCCCCGGAATGCCGATTATTATAAAAGTATTTGATGCCTTTGGTAATCAAATGTTTTCCGGAAATGTCAGTGATCCTTGTAGCGTCGCAACCACACTTGGAAGTGAGGGTGGTGGTGTAGATCTGCCACTTAATCAGACTGCTGCGACCAGCAATGCCAAGACGACCATGCAACTATATGTCAGATGTCCCAATAATAAAAACCCAATCACTGTGCTGCCGACCTTCTATCTTTATTTTAAGGATGCCGGAGCCGCTGACAATACTTATAAATTGGTGGGTATGGTGACCAATGGCTATATAACTACCAATTTACTGAGTGTAAACAAAAGATATGATTTTAAAGCAATCTGGGGTAATACGGTAAAAGTAGTACATGATAAAACTGTCCTGGTTGATAATACGGCCACTGTAGGAGATAATCAGGGTGCAGGAGAGTTAATAGGAACTAAGGCGGGGGCAACCAATCTGGAGATGCTGAAAGAGAATTGCGACGGGCTGTTATGATTGAGTATATAGCAACCAGGGAGGTACCATGAATTCCGTCTCAATTTATTGGAGCCTCTCTGGATTGCTGCTCAAATGGTTTAATAGGTTTTACAGGGCTGATATTTATAAGAATTAAAAGGGTTCGCGTTAATGCTGCGGTTTACAAAAAGAGAATAATTTAAGGTTCAGGCAGTTATTCAAGATGGATTCCGCCTCGGACAAGAGCCATGCCTTTGATTTCAGAACGAGCGATTTCAAATGTATGGAAGGAAGGATTGTCGCTGCTCATTTTAAAATGGAGCTCATCTTTGCCTTCTAGTATTCTTTTGACAATTACACCCTGGCTGGTAGAGAGAACGTAAATTTTATTCCATTGAATGAAATCTGTTGACTGGATGAGTTTACAGGCGATGAAGTCTCCACTGTTGTATAAAGGAAAGAGTGATAAATCGCGCACTCTAGTGAAGAAGTCGGCATCGCTGAATTGGGTTTGAACATAGTTAGTAGGGAAATCTGGATTGGGTTCAGTTTGGTCTCCTGCTAAAAATGGCGCAAGGTATTCAGAAGGGATTAAAGGCAGCCCAATCGGAGTGTCAGTAAGTTCGTGACCGGTGCCTGGCTTTGTGGATGCGCCTAATAAAGACGCTTCCTGACCTAGCATATCTCCGATCCCTACTATTAACCAAACAATGTTTACTTCTGGAAAGGACTGGATGAATTTTAGAATGTTGCTTTCGGTAATTCCATTGTCCTGATCCAGTATGCCGCGAGTGATACCGGTGGTTTTATAGAACTCATATTTGGTAATACCTTTAAAGGTAACGTATTGTATGATACGTTTTTTAATGGATGATTTTTGTTTCATATTTAGAATTGACCTATTTCTGTTTATTTTTTGTTTCTAAATCAGAAACAAAGCATTATGCAAGGTCAAGCAGTTATGCAATTATACACAAATTTACGTATGAATTTCAATCTAAATATTAAAAAGTATTAAAGTATTGTGGACAACAAATCGGCTTATAATCATAATATCTTTCTATCATTTAGTTATATATTATTTCAAATTAAAATTTTAAATATACTGAATTGTCAATGCTCCAAAACCGTTATGCATGTTTTTTGATAGGCTAAATTATTGATTATCTTCAAAATCAAAACTAGTGCCAATTTGGAAATTCTTTGCAGGTATTGCAAGAGGCTGCATTCAAAACTAACATTTAGATCTGTTATGATACTTTGCGCAATACTTGCATTTTTATGACTTGAATTAAGGCTGGGTAATAATGAGCTGATTAAGAGCATGTTTTAGCAAAAGATAAGAATATGAGAATTTTACACTTAATTTTTTCATTTAATGTGGGTGGTGCCGAAGCCATGTTGGCTGATATTATTAATAGCCAATGTAAGCAAGCGGTCATGAAACTGATTATAGTCAATTCCGGCATTAATGAGACGTTGAAAAACTCGATTTCTCAAGATGTGGAAATTGTTTGTTTAAACAGGAAACCTGGCTCTGTTAATCCGCTTCCGATGATTCAGCTCAATAGGGAGATCCTTAAATTTAAACCAGATGTTATTCATTGCCACAATCATAATATGGTCAATACCATTTGGGCTTTGTCTTATAGACAAAAGACAATTCTGACCATTCATGATACGGGAGGGGATATTAGGAACCTGGAAAAATTCAGAAAATGCTTTGCTATTTCAGAAGCTGTCAAAAACGATGTCTATGACAGAAGTAAGTTGGATATTGATATTGTATATAATGGAATCAGATGTAACGACATAAAAATCAAAGGTGAAGGATTTGACTCTGCATTACAAGTCAGCAATATAAAAATCGTTCAGGTTAGCCGTCTGCATCATGAAAAAAAAGGGCAGCATCTGGTATTATTTGCTTTAAAAAGGATAATCCAAAAAGGATATCCACCTTTTCAACTGGACTTCATTGGTGCAGGGAAGTCCAATGAATACCTTCAAGGGCTGGCAAGTGAATTGGGCATTTCTGATTATGTACATTTTTTAGGAATAAGAAGCAGGGAATATATTTATGAACATTTAAGAGAGTATGACTTGCTGATCCAACCCTCACTGAATGAAGGCTTTGGGCTTACTATTGCTGAAGCAATGGCAGCCAAGGTGCCTGTCCTGGTTTCCAATATAGAGGGGCCGATGGAATTAATTAAGGATGGTAAGTACGGATCTTATTTTGAAAGCGGAAATGTGGAAGATCTGACTTTTAAACTTATTGAATTTTCTCGAATGAGGACATCTGCCGTTTTGGAAAAAAGAGTAGAAAGTGCATATGACTATTGCAATGGTAATTTCAATATTGCTGTTACTGCAACCAAGTATTTAAATAGCTATAAAACATTATAGATATGGACTATTATGACTTAAATGAATATAATTAATATGGGATGAGTTAAATGGTACGTTATTAAGCTAGACAAAACCTGAATAAAATTACAGGAGTATTTTTTTATTTGAAACATAGGTGTCATTCGTCCGAACGTATTTAAAGTATATGCTGATCCAATTATTTCGGTTCATTAGAACTGTTATACGGTTTGTTTTACCAGCCATTTTCTTTACCAGTAAACCCATCGGAATTGCAGCTGCTGGATTGCTGGCAAAGAAAATAGTATAACTGCTTAAGTTTTGATTCTCATCATGATTTAATAATTAAATGAATGAAAAATTTAATTTTATTGTTTTCGTTTTTCTCTCTATTTGTATTTACTCCTCTATTAAACAAAATTGGTTATGTGGGAGGTGATACAGGTCCGGCATATTTTAAAATATTGCCGTCAACTTATATAATCCTTATTGGTTTTGTATTTGTTCTATTTTACAAAGCAGAGATGTTTTGGAGTATTCTTTATAGGAAAAAATATGGGTTTGCCTTATTGGCCCTATGTTTATTGTTATTGATGTATATTATCTTTCAGAAAAGAACAAGTGCCATTTCTTTTATTGGTGATACACTAATAGCCAGCGCCATGTTGGCCATTATTTTACCTAAGTATGATTATAAACTTAATCTTTCTGTGCAAAGAATTATTTTGATATTTTTTGTTGTTGACTGCTTGTTTGCAGTTGTTGAAAGGTTGTTGAGCCGTAATTTTTTTCCACCGCTATCTTTAAATGTACTCACTGATTATTATGAAGCGGCTTTCCGATCAACTGCTTTATTAGGGCATCCATTAAATAATGCGCTCAATCTGATCGTGATTATGGGTTTTCTTTACCTGAGCCGCATCAAGTATAAAAATCTATTACTGTTACTGGGCATGATTGCATTACTTTGTTTTGGATCCAGAGGCGCTATATATGGTTTTTTGGGCCTGACTATTCTTCATTATTTTATTTATAGGTATTTATATAATAAAAGTACTTTCAGTTTAATTAAATCTAACAGTAAATTTTATACCTATCTCTATTTTATATTCGGAGGCTTGGTATTAACGGGGCTGCTCTTTTTTACTCACTTTGGAGATAGACTACTTTCTGTTTCCTTGTATGACGAAGGAAGCGCAGGAGCAAGGGTTCGCATCCTGTCTATCATGGATTATGTTAGTGTAAATGAGATTTTATGGGGTATATCCTCCCACAAAATCGAGGTATTACAGATGAAGTTGGATCTGGCAATTATTGAAAACTTCTGGTTGCAATGGATTCTTCGATTTGGGTTGGTATTTACCGTTTTATTGAGCATCAGCATAGTGGCATTATTGTATAACAGGCTGTATTATTTATATATTAACGAACGATTATATTTGATTGCCTTGTTCTTGTTTGTGGCCTCTACGAATAACTCCCTGGCTACAAATACGGGTGCAATCAGTACTTTCATTCTTTGTACCGCTGGCTTTAATCCATTCCGGTATGTAATAAGAGTCAGTCAATCCGGGACCGGTTATAGTGTGCCTGCCTTCCCAAAACCAAATCTGGAAATAATTTAGTTGTTGACCTGATATAGGTACTGCTAACGATTGGTTTTAAAACTTTAAATGCCTTAAGGTGTAAAAATGCCTTTAAATACTTAAATAAATAGAATGGGCGCAAGTCGGAATATAGTTAAAAATACGGGGTTTTTATATGTCAGGATGATCGTTATGATGGTCATTACTTTTTTTACATCCAGAATTCTTTTGAAATCATTGGGTATTAACGATTATGGGCTTTTTAGTATTATTGTCGGTATTGTTGAGATGTTGGCATCATTAAGAGGCGCGTTTTCTTCTTCCATTCAGCGTTTTTTAAATTATGAAATGGGTGTAGATGGCAAGGAAAATCTGCAGAAAATTTATAGTATGGGTGTCAATATTCATATTCTGATCTCGCTTGTCTTTTTAGTGATTACAGAAAGTGCCGGTTTATGGTTTTTAAATCACAAACTGGTTATACCTGCTGATAGGTTAGGGGCTGCCAATTGGATTTTTCAATTTGCCATCGCTTCCAGTATTGTAACAATAATGACTATTCCGCAGGATGCGGTGATTATTGCAAATCAGAAAATGAAAATTTATGCCTATATCACAATATTGGAGGCTTCTTTAAAATTGGGAACTGTATTGCTCCTTCCTTTTTTCGGGATGGACCGCCTTATTTTATATTCTTTCTTTATTCTGGCGGTTTCTTTTTTAATCAGGTTTGTAACCTCAATTTACTGTATTCGAACATTTGATATCTGTAAATATAGATTTGTGTGGGATAAATCTTTATTTAAGCAATTAGGATCTTTTGCAGGCTGGAACTTCCTGGGAACCTCCTCTTATACGTTGACAACTGAAGGGTTAAATATTATTCTGAACCTCTTTGGAGGCCCTGTAGCCAATGCTGCCAGAGGTGTTTCTCATCAGATCCGGACGGCTTTAGGCTTGTTTAATATGAATATCCAGCTGGCCAGCTCTCCACATTTAACAGAGTTGTATGCCAAAGGGGAGCACAAGCGGTTTGAAGAGCTGTTTTGTTCCATTACCAAGCTTGCTTTTTTTATAATGTCTATTTTATGTTTGCCGCTTTTTTTTTATACTAATTTCTTATTAGGTATTTGGTTATATGAAGTACCTCAATATACTGTGGTCTTTACACAGTTGACCTTGGTTTTTATTCTAATCAGAACCTTTCATTATCCAATAGATATGATAATTAAGGCTGTAGGTGATATAAAATTGTATCAAATTCTGGAATCCATTACTTTACTATTGCCTTTACTAGTGGCTTATCTGCTGTTAAGGGAGGGTTATGCGTTATATACAGCTTATGTGGTGGTGGCCGTTTTTGAATTGATTAATCTGGCGCTGATATTAAAGATTGCGGAGAGGATTGTCAAGATAGACTTAATGCGTTATTTAAAAACGGTTATTCAACCTATTATTTTGGTATTCACAGTGAATATGGGCCTTGGCTTTTTCATCAGCCGCTACTATATGACCAGCAGTATACTATATAATTTTTCGACTATTTTAGTGATTGTACTATTGGCCTGTTTGATAACATGGATTTTGGGACTGAACTTAAAAGAAAGGCAATTCGCGAAGAATTTTGTTTTGAAGGCACTTGCACGAATAGGCGTTGGTCGTTTGAGTGAATGTTGATTTAATTTTAAATTATCCGCAAAGCAAAATTTGATTTTGCTTTGCGGATTTCTTGGATAATTAAAATTATAGATTATGGGATATGAAGATATATTATTTATTGGACCTAACTATAAGAATCATACTGGGGGGATAGGTGCTGTTTTGGAAGTCTATTCGAAAAATATTAAACCTTTTAATTTTTGTCCTTCTTTTGATGGTAATTATAATGCACTCGGTAAAATGGTGTTTTTTGGTCTTTGCTTATTTCGTGTTTTTTTTAAGTTGCTTACTGTACCTCAAATTAAGATTGTACATATTCACGGTTCCACCAAAGGCAGCTTTTATCGTAAATATCTTCTATTTTTAATGGCAAAATATATTTTTGGAAAAAAGGTTGCCTACCATATGCATGGTGGTTCATTTGACCGATTTTATGAACGGTCTAATAAAGCACAAAGAAGGTTTATAGAACATTTTGTCAATAGGGCGGATGCCCTGATTTGCTTATCCAATAGCTGGGAGGCCTATTTTAAAAGTCATTTTAATGCTAAACGCCTATTGGTGCTTAATAATCCCATCGAACAAAACAAGAATATTAAAATTGAAAAAATTATTACCGTTGAATTTTTATTCTTAGGAAAAATATGTGATGCTAAAGGTGTATTTGATTTGTTAGAAGTAATAAGAGATAACCGGGAACTGTACAAACAAAAAGCTAAGTTCAGGTTTGGTGGTAATGGAGAAACGATTCGGCTGGAGTCTTTTATAAAAGAGAACCAATTAAGTTCCTTTGTCTTTTTTGAAGGTTGGGTTTCTGGATTAAAGAAACATCAGCTTTTGTTAGAGGCGAATGTATATTTACTGCCTTCTTACATAGAAGGATTGCCAATGTCTATTTTGGAGGCGATGAATTATTGTTTACCTGTAATCTCGACTAATATTGGAGGGATTCCAGAAATTCTTGCTACAGACGTAAATGGGTTCTTAATAGAGCCAGGTGATAAATCTGCCCTAAAAAGAGGTATTGACCATTTTATTGACTCTCCAAGTGATATTCTTAAAATGGGACATAGGGGAAAGGTAAGAAGCACAGCTTTTGATATTCAAAGTATTTTGCCCAAGCTAAATGCATTGTATGAATCTTTGTAGGAATTGCGGAAGATGTATTTGGCTGGAGTATTTTGACTATCTGAAATTCTACGGATAAACAATAAGTCAGTAGGCGCCACATTAGTTATAAGAATGTATTTCATCGTGAGTCCTTTAAACGTATTGAATAAAAATTATTTGTATTTCCTTTAAGTTCAATGACTGATGCTGAAGATTGTTGCAGTTATGGTTTTGTTTTATTGCGGGGTAATGTGTGTTCAGGCACAGGTGTACTCATTTGAGCTACATGATAAAAATAGTTCTATTCAGGCTCCTTCCAGTAGATCAATAGAACTTTCAAATGATGTAAAATTTAAGGGAAAGCCATCCATTCGTTTTGAATTACAAAGATTTGATACCGCTGTCGCAAATGGCAAAAGAGCGGAAATTATGTTTCGCCCGGAGAAAAGCCTACCTGTGGATAGGTGGTATGTCTTTAGTATCTGGCTGCCTAAAGATTACGCAGTTGATTCCTTACCGGAAATTGTAGCACAATGGCATGCGGTTCCGGATTTTTCTTTAGGAGAAACCTGGCGCTCTCCGCCTATTGCGCTTACCATTCAAAATGGGATGTGGCTCTTAGTGACAAGGTGGGCTTCAGAGGCCGTCAATTCAAATAATACCCTTTCTGGCCTGGAAACTGTCTGTTTAGGTAATGCGGTTGATATGAGATGGACAGACTGGGTTTTTCATATAAAATTTAATTATAAGAATACGGGTATTCTGGAAGTCTGGAGAGATGGCGTTAAATGCTATTACAGACGAGGACCCAATTATTATAATGATCAGACGGGGCCATTTTTTAAATTCGGCATTTATAAATGGGATTGGAATAATAATCAAATCCAGACTTCAATTGATAAACGCGTTCTTTATTTCGGAGGGGTAAAACTGGGTGAAAGTAATATGAAAATCGGTGATTTTTTGAAAGAAAAATGACGTGTTGCACCAAATTCTACATTGATGTTGTGGTACTATAGATTTTTTATGTGAATGAGTTTGTTTTGCATTATTAATAGGGTGTTGAAATTCAAGTTTGTAGATAGAATAAAAAAGATTATGCGATATAAATTGTAAGAGATGAAAAATAAATTGAATAAAAATGCATAAAAACTTGTTTATTATTAAAACCTGACTTAAATTTGCTCTAACATACAGGACGTGATAATTGAACTGTTGAAAACTAATATGAGGATTTAATTATTTACAGATAATTAAAGAAAGATGGATTTATGAAACTTATCTCGTTTATTTTAGAGATATGAACCAAAACAATTAATTGCAATAGCCCCCATAAGATTTAATAGCGGAAATAAACAAAGGCAAGCGCAATGAGAAGAATAATTTTCAATGATGAACGGGTTCATATCGCCCGGTTTGAAAGTATAAGTTATTTTTCCTTTTATAGACCAAGTAAGACTATAAGGCTCTTAATGATTCGTGGAACAGTTAAGATGATAACGTGCTTATATTGAATAGTTTTAAGGCCTGGGTGTAATGGCCCTTAGGAAGTCATCGGGATACCAAAAACCTGATTTTCAAAATGGTAATTATTGGAATTAGAAGAATACTGCAATTTGTGAAGCGTGATATAGAAGGACTATTACATTAAATATTTCTAGATTTTGTTTGATTGGTATTTCTGCTTGTGGATTTAGGTATTTGTACACTGAGACTGATGGTTGACAAAGGGTCTGCTGTTTTTGTTTCTAAATCTGAAACAAACCTTTATGATTCTACGGGAATTGTTGTTTAGGCTGAGGCTTAGATTTTGTTTGTGAAAAAATTAGCCGATAACATGACCGTTACTTTAATTGTAAACCATTGGTAGTTGATGTGTAAAGTGAACATCAATTTGAGTAAGGTTATTATACCAATCAAGGATTTATTTTACCGAGATAAGAATAAAGAATATGCGTGTCCCTATAATTTAAAAATTTAATGTCTTGACGATTAACGAGTCAGACGAATATAATGCTGAAATTATAATCGTTGGAAAGTTCAACCTATATGAGGGGTTTGACTTACCGGCTTTCAACAGTGGCTGCAACCAAAACTAACAACTTATCCGTAATGAGAAACGGGTGAGGGATCATTCACAAATGGAGTGCTTTAACCGAAACATTTGAAATTAAGGAACTAAGAATTTTTATAGCAACTATTTCAAATAATTGCATTTCATTCAAAGTCGTATGCTATGAGTATAGGTGTAAAAAATATTGAACAAACTGCCTCCTTTGACTTTTCTTCAAAAATAGAGTCGCGGGTAATAGTTGAAAGATTATTTACGAGCCTGCTTGGGTACGGAAAAATAGTCATGCTTCTTTTAGATCTAGCATTATTGAATATTTGCCTATGTATTACCGGATTGCTTTTAATGGGCATGGATCTGACTTTCTCCGAGACCTATTTATCAGGCATGGTATATTTTTCTGTTCTCTGGATTTTTTTAAGTTATTTAAGAGGGATCCATAAAAATTTATTGCTTATTGACACAGTTGAAATCTTCCAGACATTAGCTAAGGTCTTCTTTGTTTTTGTCGTCTGTTCCTGGTTTTTTATCCTTATTTTATTAGATGGATTTAAAAACATTGATTTGTTTGTCTATTTTATTTGTATGTTTTATCTCTTATATGGAGCTGCTCTAGCCGGGAATCGAGTTCTGCTTTTAAGCATCAGAAAACACTTTAAAGATAAAATCCGCAAGAAAAAGAACGTATTTATTATAGGAGACAGTTCCAGTTGTGAATTGCTGGAAAGTTATATAGAAGAAAATCAATGTGATTTAAGGTTATGTGGGTTTTTTTATGATGGGTTTAATCAACCCTCCGATTTAGAACAGTTTGCTGCTGAAGTTGGAAAAGGGATTTCTGTTTCAAAGGTGATAGACGAACCCATCTCATTGGGTTCACATATAGAAAATATGAATGGTAAGCAAACAGAGGCAGTTGAAGAAATGATAGGGGAAATTCCCGAGGTTGGTGCAGAATTCAGGGTTTACCAGGGGGCAGGCTCTTCCCCGGTCAAAAAAAGGAACGATTTGGCAAATTGGCCACCGGCTGGTGTTCCGGATTCCGTTTCAAATGGAACGACTAACAAGGATATTAATGCGTCTACAATTAATGCTATTCTAAAGGGCCAATTAAAGCCCGTAGCTAAGGCAGCTTTTAATACAAGCGCCTGGAGTAAAGTTATTCGTGGCCGAATAATGGATTGCGTTAAATACTTTGGGAAAATGCCTATTGATGAAATTTACTGCTCTATGCAAAGTATGGAGGAAAAGACGGTCAGATTGCTAATTAAAGAGGCTGACAATCATATGATCAGAATTAAATTTTTGCCTGATTTTTACCAGATCTTAAGAAGACGTTCTACCATTCATTATATGGGAACTGTTCCGGTTCTTTCAATTAGGCAAGAACCTTTGACTGTGGATAGCAATATTATCATAAAACGTGTTTTCGATTTTTGTTTTTCTGTTTTGGTGGTGATTTTAATTCTAAGTTGGCTTGCCCCCATTATCGGATTACTTATTAAGTTAGAATCAAAAGGTCCGGTATTTTTTAAACAAGAGCGTTCCGGGATTAATAATAAACCTTTTAAAGTCTATAAGTTCAGAAGTATGCGGACGGTAAAAGGCATAGGTGAGGATCGTCAGGCAGTTAAAGATGATGTCCGTCTGACTAAACTAGGTGCCTTTTTGCGCAGGACGAGCTTAGACGAGTTGCCACAGTTTTTTAATGTGTTATTGGGCAATATGACAGTCGTAGGACCTCGGCCTCATATGGTGTCTCATACAGATAAGTTTAGCAAAGAAGTGGATGCTTATATGGTGCGTCATTTTGCCAAGCCAGGCATTACCGGTTGGGCTCAGGTAAATGGCTGCAGGGGTGAGACAAAAACAAGAGAGGCTATTGAAGAGAGGGTATTACACGACGTATGGTATATTGAAAACTGGTCACTTATGCTGGATTTGAAAATTATATTTTTAACCGTATGGAATATCCTGCGTGGCGAAGAAAATGCTTATTGATCCGGCAAATTATTATTCCATTATATATGCTATTACTTTATTTATATAATATGGATTTTCAATTGAAAATTATTGTATTACAACTCAACTTTTGATTTTTTAACTGCTTTCAAACCGAATTTTTATGGATAAGAGACGTTATCTTGGAACTTCTAAGGGTACTAAAACTAACTGCAAATTTTTGTTATCCTTCTGTCACAACCTGCGTGACAATTGCTCTGATTGGAGCAAATTTATTATGCGTTGCATAAATTTCTTCGCCTGCTGCAAAGGGCAGATTAGAGGCTCACATACCTTGATTGGTATAACCACAATATGTTGTGTGTTATCTGTGGGCCTCTTTTCCTGTTCTAGCTATAAACAGATTAGCTATTTTAAAGATCTGGATGATAGTAGTAAAATGTATACTCAGGGGCGTAGCATTCAAACTGCAGTTTACCATCCAATTACCATTCAGCCAGATGATATACTTCAGGTAGTAGTTTCTACAATTGATCCTCAGACCAATGAAGCTTTTAATGTTAGTCAGGATGATAAAACAACAACTACTTCCGATGTATTAAATGCGCCCAAAAATTTGAACGGTTATCTGGTGGATAAGAATGGTGATATTGAGTTACCCGTTCTTGGGCGCTTTCATGTTGAAGGCCAAACGACAGAGCAAATTAAGGATTCGGTCACTGCTGCAGCGTCCAAGCTGTTACGTCAACCCGTTGTGAATGTTCGATTGGCGAACTTTACGGTTAATGTATTAGGGGAAGTTACCCATCCGGGCTCTTATAATATAGCCGGGGAGAAGGCAAGTGTGTTGGATGCGCTTTCTCTAGCCGGAGATATGACTATTTATGGTAAAAGAGATAATGTAATACTTATGCGTTCGGACAATGGCATTCAGAAAAAGGTTGCTCGTTTTAACTTAAACAATACACAGATGATGAGCTCGCCTTATTTTTATTTAAGACAAGGTGATGTTATATATGTGGAACCAACCAAATCTAAAGCTGCTTCGACCGATAATAGAGCTACAAGGACTTACGCTATTGCCGGATCTGTTCTCTCGGTCATTCTTATTGTGATCAGCAGATTATAGATTTATATGAACCGTTCTGCTGCGAGTTGAGAATACTTTACAAAGGGATGGCTAACTCTTTTCTCTCTGCTCAAATAATATTCATTCATTTTTAATAATACGTCACAGTCTTTATTTGATTTTTCTTCCAATACTTCATCTCTAATTTCTTTAAAATATGCAAACGACTACTTTAGATCAACTGGTTCCGGTAAAGGAGACCAAATTTGATTTTACCAAAATCTTCCACCGTATTAGAGCAAACTGGTATTATTGTGTGATTTGTGCCATTGTAATGGTGGGACTCGCCGGGATTTATCTGTATGTGGCCAATCCGACCTATAAGGCTATGGCCACCGTTCTTATTAAGGATAATACAGGGCAAAACAACTCGCCACAAAGTAATGGTATTTCCTCCTTGCAAAGTTTAGGACTTTTTCCAGGAGCTAGTAACGTGGATAATGAGAGAGATATTCTTGTAAGTTATCCCCTGATCCACCAAGTAGTATCGGATTTACAGTTATATTTAAACTTCAGTACTTATAAGGACTTTAGAAGTAAGCCGCTGTACAAAAAGAGCCTTCCATTTACTACTTCAATAACGGGATTCTCGACAGATAATCTGGATCCTAGTCAACTCAGTTATGAATTTACTTTAAATGGAAAAAGTGGATTCACCGTTTCTTCCGACAAGCATGTATGGAAAGGTAAATGGTCTGTACCTGTCGTTTTGCCTATCGGTCAGCTCACCTTAGAGAAAAATGAATTAACCAATGACTGGGACGGTTCTCAGAATATAAAAATGGATGTTTCTAGTATTAATGCGGTGGCTGATGGATTTAAGGAAAATATTAATGCAGAGATTTCTGATAAACAGACGAGTATTATCAATTTGTCTTTGAATACAACTATTCCTGAACAAGGGATAGATATCATGAATGGGCTTATTCATGTGTACCAGTTGTCTAACATTGAAGATAACAACCGTATTACTGATAGCACCATTGAATTTTTAAATAACAGGCTGTTTACAGTAGGTGCAGAACTCGATTCGATAGAAGGTAACATTCAGCACTTTAAACAACATAATGAATTGGCTGATCTGCCTACCCAGTCCCAGTCTTTGATTGCGAATGCAGGAGAGAATGCAAAGGAGCTGGCTGCGCAGCAGGTGCAGTTAAGTATAACAAATTCTTTAATAGAATACATGCATTCGCAAAATGGCAATGATCGGGTGGTTCCAGCGTCACTGACCATTAACGATGGTTCCTTATCCGCCATAATTGATAATTATAATAAGCTTTTACTGCAAAAGGAAAGAGTGTTATTAAGCGCAACTCCTGATCATCCTGTGGTTAAAAACCTGGATAATCAAATTAAAGGACTCAGAAGCGATATGCTCTCTGGCTTAAATTCTATCAAGTATTCTTTGGAAGCGGGCATCGGCAGCATGCAGCAAAATGAAGGGGCCCTAAATAATAAGATAAGAAGAGTGCCTGCCCAGGAGAGGACTTTTACAGAGTACAGTCGTCAACAGGCCATTAAACAAGAACTTTTTTTATTCCTGCTTCAAAAGCGTGAGGAATCATTAATCGCCAAGTCCTCTACTGTATCCAATGCAAGGATCATTGTCCCTGGTCGTGTGGCGACCCAACCTGTTGCGCCCAATAAAAAGTTAGTATTGTCCTTTGCTATGGTCCTGGGGCTAATTTTTCCATTTATCATTTCCTTTTTTCGGAACCTGACCAATCTAAAAGTTGAAACAAAAGAGGATATTGCAAATAATACGCAAACACCTGTACTGGCTGAGATTTTGCATAATGGCAAGCCGGCAGATGGAGCCATCGTAGTTACGCATAGCTCAAGGGATCCTGTTGCTGAACAGTTCAGAATATTAAGGACCGATTTAAGTTATTTGTTGCCATCCCAGCATCAAAAAGTAATATTGTTTACTTCCTCCATGCCGAATGAAGGGAAATCCTATGTAGCTCTGAACCTCAGCGCAATGCTGGCCTTTTCGGGTAAAAAAGTGGTGATTATTGATTTTGATCTGAGGAAACCTAAACTAGCGGAGAGATTAGGCCTCAATTATGAAAATGGCTTTAGTCAGTATGCAATTGGTAAAGCGACTTTGGATGATATTATCTATTGTGTAGACGGAATACCGAATCTTTCCTTTATTCCCAGTGGCGCAATTCCGCCAAATCCTGCAGAACTGTTAATAACTGATCGTACCACACATCTTTTCGATCAGCTCAAACAAAGGTTTGACTATATTCTCATTGACTCGGCTCCCTGCATTGTTACAGACGCTCGTTTATTGTCCAGATATGCTGATTTGACGCTGTTTTTAGTCCGATTAGGCACTACCTATAAAGAGTTGCTAAAACAAATTCAGGAATTCTACCAACAGGAGAAATTCCCCAATTTGAACCTGGTTATCAATGATTTGAATCGTAAAAGAGGCAAATATTATAATGGTTATCAAAACTATGGTGCAGACTATGGATATTTTGAAAATTAGTCTTGAGGATCAGAAAGATGATCAAGCAATCATTTGACACCGCCCTGTGAGTGTATATGAAATTTTTTCTAATCAACAAGATGACCATACATGTGTTTTAATCAAGTTTTATTTATCGGCCCTGCCTTTGCAATGCCACGTGATGCCGGTTCTGCCCCTGCTGCTGAGAACGGGGAAGGGGTGGACCATGTTATAAGTGATTATGCAAAGCATATACGTCCATTTAAATATGTTGGATGTATTCGGCAGGAAGGGAGTATTTTGAGACGCCTGTTTCTTTTTTTGATTGGATTCAGTAAGATGTTTTATACCCTGTTGATTGACCAGGAGGTTCGGGTAGTACATATTCTGGATGAGGTAAAATTGCAGACACGAAACAATGCTTTTCAAAGGTTTTTATTGGATGGACTTATTGAGAAAATACTGCTTTGCATACTAGCAAGAATTCTATTTAAGAAGAAACTGGTTTATCATATGAACAGCGATGATTTTGAACAGTATTTTTTAAGCCGGAACCGGCTCGGCCAAAATGTCATCAAATGGCTACTTTGTAGAATGGATATGCTTCTTTGCCCTTGCGAATCAGATCTGGCATTTTTTAAGAGCCATTTTAGTTGTAAGCTGGTTTTTATTGTTCCCGAAGGTATTGAACTGGTGGAGGATACTGCTGGTTCTTTTATTGATGGTGATCTGATTAAATTTTTGTACTGGGGGGATCAAAGCTTGTCGGAGGTGCAGCCATCTGGTGGCAAAACTGATGCTTGGAATGAGGCTCAAAACTACAGCGAGCAAACGCTTAAAGGGATTCTGGATTTAATGGAGCGTAACAGATCCGTTTATCAGGGAAAAGTAGTGCTTTTAATTGGAGGTATACAAAATGGAGTGGAGGCGTTTGCAGATAGTGGTAATCATGACAATACACCTGGTAAAGAGAGTAAAGCTCTTAGAGACAAAGGGTTGCAATTCTCAGGTTGTATTTCCAGGTTGATTCGCCAAAAACATCTGGAAGAGTTGGTGACTTATGTGGATTGTAGTAAACCAGGATTAAAGGCAAGGTTATTTAAAACAGCTAACGTGTGTTTACTGCCTGCCGTTGAAAGGCGGGATAATACCAGTTTTTTAGAAGCACTGAATTTTGGATTACCGATAATCGCGCCTTATAGGGGCAGAAGAGGTGACATGGTTTTAAATGGAATAAATGGGTTTTTGATTCAGCCTGAAGACCGGAAAGGAATGCAAAAAGCAATTCAACATTTCTTTTTACACCCGACAGATACAAAGGTTATGGGGGCTGCTTCCAAGGAGATTGTTCAAAAATTTGACATACAGAAGGTATTGATAAAGCTAAAATTCATTTATTCAAATCTTTTAAATTAAATAAAGATGCTGGACTATATAAGGTATAAGGCTAGGCATAATTTTTTACTGGACCAGAAAATTAGAGAGGTTCGTTCGTTCCATGAGATGGATTCACATCAATTGCGGGAGTATGAAAATAAAAAGTTCCTAAAGATCTTTAACCAGGCCTGTAAGCATAGCCCGTTTTATAAAAAGTATTACGCTGATTTTGGGGTGAATGTCAAATCAATACAATCGATGGATGATATGTACTTATTACCCCAGATTGACAGAAATATGGTTAGGAATTTTAAAAAAGATATTTTAACAGGATCGGCTTTTTATATGTTTAAAGGATGCACGAGCGGAACCAGCGGCTCGTCTTTAACTGTTTATCGTTCTTTTGATTCAATACTTACAGAGAATGCCTATATATGGAATTTTAGAAATATGCACGGGGTCCATCAAGGCGATAAGATTGTGATGCTCAGAGGGGATTTGAATCGTGATCAATTGTCAAGGTTTGATAAGAATAGCAATATCCTTTATTTATCCAGTTATAATATTAACAAGAATAATATATATAAATATATAAAATTATTACTTGACTTTAATCCCAAGTTTATTTCCGGGTATCCCAGTTCCCTGGAAATATTGTCAAATGAGCTTTGCAGAATAAATATCAATCTGAATATTCCTATAGCTATAACTTCTTCAGAAACCCTCTATGGGTTTCAAAGGGAGAAAATAAAAAATTATATAGGTGCGGACATCTATGACTGGTATGGGAATGCAGAACGCACAGTCGCAATTGAAGAATGCCCCGGCGGGCAATATCATTTTGCCCCTGGGTACTCCATAAACGAAGTATTTGACAACCACATGCTGACCACTAGCTTATTTAATGATTCTTTTCCTTTGATTCGGTACAGGGTGGATGATGTGATTGAGCTTTCCCCTTTTGATAAAGAATCGGCAGGTTCGGTTAAGGGTCCTGCTACTGCCAAAATTGAAAAAATACATGGTCGTGAAGATGATTATATTCATCTGCCAGATGGAACGAAGATTGGCCGGGTAAGCAAGGTGTTTAAAGGGGTAGATGATGTGCTGTTTGCCCAGGTTTTGCAGGATCATCCTGATTATATTTTCATAAATATAGTATCGGATAATCCAAGTTTTGATAATAGAGAGGTGTTAAAAAGAATGCGTTTGCTGGTGGGAGATCAGGTTGCGATTAAACTACAAATGGTCACTGAAGATAAAATAATAAAAACAGGTGCCGGAAAATATAGAATGGTCATTAATTCTCTAATTAAAAACAGAAATCATGATAAGCAGTAATGATATAATTATGGCTAGTTTTTTAAAACTAAAATCCTACTGCGAACGGGAGCAGTTTAAGGGTTGGGATCCATATGACGGTCTGAATAGCACTTTATTTGCCAAAATACCTTTCCTGTCTGAGAATAGAACAGCAAGATTATTCTGGATTCAGTTCTTCAAGCGAAGTCCTGTAAATTTTCGCTCCATAGCCAGGGTGGAAAAAGGACTAAACCCGAAGGGACTTGGTTTGTTTTTAAGTGGATATTGTAATCTTTATTACCAACACCCGGATGAAGCTACCTTAGAGAACATCAATTTTCTGGCTGAAGCTTTACTGTCTTTAAGATCAACGGGCTTTTCGGGTAATTGCTGGGGGTATAATTTTGACTGGCAGGCAAGAGCCTTTTTTCAGGCCAAGAATACGCCGACCGTTGTTGCCACCTGTTTTATTGCCAATGCTTTAATAGATGCTTACGAGGTTACAGGCACAGGTCATTTTCTGGATGCTGCTGTCGATAGTGCTAATTTTATCATGAAGGATCTGAACCGGACTTATAATAAATGTGGGGATTTTTGTTTTTCCTATTCACCAAAGGATTCTACCCAGGTTTTTAACGCTTCATTGTTGGGAAGTAAATTATTGGGACGTATCTATAAATATACCGGAAATACCAAACTTTTCTCAGCAGCTAAATCTTCGATTCGTTATTGTTGTGATGCCCAAAATGAGGACGGTTCCTGGTCATATGGAACACTTCCCTTTCATCAGTGGGTGGATAATTTTCATACAGGTTTTAATCTGGAAGCGTTAATGTCCTTTCAGCAAGATACAGGTGAGACCGCTTTTGAACCTTATATTAAAAAAGGCGTTGCTTACTATCTGGATAATTTTTTTACCAAGGAAGGCGCCCCCAAATATTTTGATGATAAATTATATCCGATTGATATACACTGCACGGCACAGCTAATTATAACCCTTTCTAAGTTAAATAAATTTAATGAGCAGAAGGTGCTAATAGATAAGGTGCTGAAATGGACTATAACCAATATGCAGGATAAAGAAGGTTTCTTTTATTATCAGCTCAGAAAGCATTTTAGTAATAAAATTCCTTATATGCGTTGGGCACAGGCCTGGATGTTCTTTGCCATGTCCGAGTATCTGACCTGCTCAGAATTGGGCAGGAATTCGAGCAAGATAAAAAAACTCTTTATTGAGAAAAGTAATTTTTAGATGTGACCTATTTGTGCTCATTATACAATTGTTCTATTTTTTAATATTTTTATATGTGTAACAATATAGCTTCTATTCAGTTATTAAATTGTCCGATTCATGCTATAACCATGGATGAAACGGTTAAGATTATAGATAATTCCATCAGGCGGCGTAAGCAGATTCACCACGTCGTTGTTAATGCGGCCAAATTAGTGAAAATGAAATCTGATCCCTCCCTAAGGGAGTCAGTAATCAATTGCGATATCATCAATGCAGATGGCCAGAGTCTGGTATGGGCTGCCAAATTGCTCGGCATGCATTTACCGGAAAGGGTAGCAGGGATTGATCTTATGGAAAGGCTGGTGATGCTTGCCTATTACAAGGGATATAAAATATTTTTTTTGGGTGCAAAGATGGATGTCGTCTCTGCTGTGGTAGAAAAATATGCGGGAGAATATGACGCTTCTATTATTGCGGGATTTAGAGACGGTTATTTTAAAAAGGATGAAGAGGCTGAGGTGGCTAAAGAAATTGCGGCTAGTAAGGCAGATATCTTATTTGTTGCCATGAGCTCACCTAAGAAAGAGATTTTTCTAAATGAATATAAAAATGTGATTAATACCTCTTTTATTATGGGGGTGGGCGGATCATTTGATGTTGTTTCGGGGAAAGTCAAAAGAGCCCCTCTTTGGATGCAAAAAAGTGGTCTTGAATGGTTTTACCGGGTAGTTCAGGAGCCCAAAAGAATGTGGAAACGTTATCTTATTACAAATACACTTTTTATAGCGCGAGTTTTAAATGCTGTTTTTAAAAAAAAAGTCGGCTTTTCTTAAAATATTTTACAGAATTAAATTATTGATATCTATTCATTTGTGTTTTTTAAGATGACTTTTTATTTTTTATTAAAAAAAATAAAACGATAAAAAATGCTTAGGTAATGTAAAATGTCTATATTTGTCCGAAGGAAAATTATTAGAGCCCTTACCAATTAAACTTAACTGCTCAAAGACCAACAACAGACTCAAGAATTCCTCAACACTACCAAACATTAACTATACATTGATTGAGAATTTCCGGGGTACGCTTTAATGATTTTTTAAAATAATATCGGATTAAATAGAATTAATGGATTTAGCGCGGAACTAAATTTATAATGTTGATCGTTTTTACGTCCCTATGGATGTGTCTTGATGCAGTACATCGGCATGCAAGTACTGGCAAGTAATGTCCATGTGCGACTATTTTTTTCCAATTTTATTTTGTTTATTATGAAACCAAAAATATTACTGGCTTTTGGGACACGCCCGGAAGCGATCAAAATGGCGCCGCTTGCCATAATGTTCCAAAACCTGCATGAAAGTTTTGAAATGCGGATTTGTGTTACGGGTCAACACCGGGAAATGCTGGATCAGATTATGCAGTTCTTCGAATTATCTGCCCATTACGATTTAAATGTAATGCGTCCAGGTCAGAATTTGTTTAGCCTTACCAGCAGGATAATTAATGATATGCGTCCGGTGCTGGAAGATTTTAAACCTGATTATGTTTTTGTCCATGGAGACACGACTACTTCAACTGCCGTTGCGCTCGCCGCATTTTACAGTGGATGCAAGGTGGCTCATGTAGAGGCCGGACTCAGAACTTTTGATAAATGGGCACCCTTCCCTGAAGAAATGAATCGAAATCTTACCAGTAAGCTGGCAGACATACATTTTGCACCAACCAGGCTTGCAAGAAAAAATCTTTTAAACGAAGCAATCAACCCTGCAAGTATAGCTGTGACTGGTAATACCGTCATTGATGCGCTTCATTTAGGTCTTGAAATTATTGACAATCGCCCTTCCGAGTATATCGATAAGCTTAAAGGGGTAATAGATCTCCAAAAACCTGTTATATTGGTAACCGGACATAGAAGAGAAAATCACGGAGATGGTTTTTTGCATATTTGCGCGGCATTAAGAGAAGTTGCCTTAACCGAAGATGTAAATATTATCTATCCTGTGCATCTAAATCCTAATGTTCAAAAACCAGTTTACGAGCTGCTTTCAGATTTGCCGAATGTACTTTTAATTGAGCCGCAGCCTTATGAGTCTTTTATCTGGCTGATGAGCATCGCCACCGTGATCATAACGGACAGTGGTGGCGTACAGGAAGAGGCACCGGCCCTTGGAAAGCCGGTGCTTGTGATGCGTGACACAACGGAAAGGCCAGAGGCAGTGGACGCCGGAACCGTGATTCTGGTGGGTACGCATCAGAAGAAAATCGTTGACTGTACGCGCGAACTTTTGCATGATAAAGAATTAAGATTAAGTTACAGTGCCATCTCCAATCCTTACGGGGACGGGCATGCTTCAGAGAAAATTATTCAATTTTTGTTTCCCGATGCGTACAATGCCTACTTGAAAAAGAAACTGACACGTATCGCGGATTGATATACTGACCAATTCTAAATAGATATATACCTTAAACAACTCAATAGATTTCTAATTTAAATTCTCCAACCAAACTCTCTTTATTTTTTCTAACAAAAAACTATTGTTTAAAATGAAAGCTGTATTTATGGGTCTGGGTTATATCGGTTTGCCAACTGCGGCCGTTGTAGCCAGTAATGGTATTGATGTTTTAGGCGTTGACACCAATGCACTAGTGGTAGACACGATTAATGACGGGAAAATTCATATTGTCGAACCTAACCTGGCGGCAGTGGTGAGTGACGTAGTCGCATGCGGGAAATTAAGGGCCTCTACGGTGCCTGAAGAGGCAGATGCCTTTTTTATTGTAGTTCCGACACCATTTAAGCAAAATCACAGAGCGGATATTTCCTTTGTGGAAGCGGCTACGCAAGCTGTTATCCCCTATTTAAAAGAAGGGTCCTTATTTGTTATAGAGAGTACATCTCCTGTTAGGACCACGGAAAGGATGGCGGATCTGATTTTTAAGACAAGGCCTGAACTGAAAGATAAAATCTATATCGCTTATTGCCCGGAAAGAGTCCTTCCGGGTAATGTCTTATATGAACTGGTCAATAATGACCGCGTTATCGGGGGTATAAACAGGGAAAGTACCTTAAAGGCAATGGAGTTTTATAGAATTTTCACGAATGGGGAACTGCATCCAACCAACGACCGCACCGCAGAAATGTGTAAGTTGACCGAAAACTCATCCAGAGATGCTCAAATCGCATTTGCCAATGAGCTATCTATGATTTGTGACAAGATGGATGTAAATGTATGGGAATTAATCCATCTGGCGAATAAACATCCCAGGGTCAATATTTTAAAGCCTGGTTGCGGCGTAGGGGGCCATTGTATCGCCGTGGATCCCTGGTTTATTGTTTCTGATTTTCCCGAACAGGCCATGCTTATAAAAAGGGTAAGGGAAACCAATGATTACAAATCGGACTGGTGTGCCAATAAAATCATTGAATCCTGTATGCAATTTGAGAAATTCCACCAAAAAGAACCTGTAGTAGCTTGTATGGGGCTCGCTTTTAAACCCAATATTGACGATCTCAGAGAATCTCCGGCTAAGTATATCACTTCCAGGGTAATCAGTGAATGTCGGGCGGAGGTACTGGTCGTAGAGCCTAATATTGATTCCCATGTCAGTTTTAATCTCGTAAAGACCCAAGATGCTTATAAAAAAGCAGATATCATTGTCTGGTTGGTAAAACATGACGCATTTTTGGATATTCAGGTAGACGTCTCAAAAATCGAACTTGATTTTTGCGGAATCCGTACAAACTAACTAGAAAATTCTAAATTGAAATAATGCTGGATAGAAATACCCTGCTTAAAAAGGCCTTTGGGGTGGGCTATTTTATGATGCTTTTTTTTGCGGTTCTGGGAATAAGGCTGTCTCCTGTATTTAATTTCAGGATTTCCCATGGTTATAATCTGGATGTATTTACCCATTTGAGTGATTTTGGGAAAATCAATTATAATATGAGTCTGTTCAGCCGTTTTGACTGGTGGATCAACATTGTTATGTTCCTGTTTTTCCCATTTGCTATCAGATCCCTTGTGGCCGGTACGAGGATTTATAAAATCATCATAATAGCTATATTTACGTCCATTTGTATTGAGTTGCTGCAATACATTTTAGATGTCGGCCTGGCTGATATTAATGATGTTATCGCCAATACAATCGGCGCCTCTCTGGGAAGTATGGTTATATGGATTTTTGATAAATTCAAAAAAGAACCTGAATTTCAGCCAGGATAACTGGTCTGTTATTCTGCCCGCTGGGATTGTATATATCTTAATCCCTTTACCTTCTGTAGACGATTGAATTACAGTGATGTACATTCTTTTGTCCTTATTACTCATTTCAAACTCTAATTGTTTATGAAAGATCTTCAAAAAAAATACGATTGTTTAAAAACACTGGTCATAAAAAAAATAGCGAATAATCATAATTGTACGACTTCCTTTGTAAGGCAGTGCATCAAAGAAAACAGTGATAAGCATAGTTTACTGGCTGACGATATCAGAAAGGAGTTTGAACTGACTTATATGAAAGCTACAGAAAATCTTTTTTCCGGAACTTAATCCTCTTTGACATGGTGCAGATTATTTTGCAATCTTTAAAAATATGAATTCTAAAACAATTTTAGCGCGGGAATTTGTAATTTAGCGGCCTATCATAAGGCCGCTGAATGACCAGACTAATTATTTGCCTGCTGCTTTTATTATTGCCGAGATTTATCTTCTCGCAATATGAGAACCTGTTACATAAAAGTTATGCAGAAAATATTAAGGGATACTCTAAGCTATACATTGAACTGATTAATCTGAAGGATTCTGCCATAATTCAGCATAAGATCCTTGATATTAAGCGGTTTGCAAAAACTCATGATGATACCCCGCTGGAGTTAGAGATGGATCTTTTTATGTGCTATCATAATATTGAATTTAAAAAGCACAGAAATCAGTCCTGCATAGATGATTTGAATACTTTGATTTTAAGCGCTGAAAAAGCCCAAGCAAGGTTTGTAAAAATAAGGGCGATTCGTGTATTAGCCAATTACTATTGGGTATATCAGAAAAATTACGAAAGGGCATTTGAGCAGTATCTGCTACTGGATAAGGAAGTGGATAAAGTAGATGCTGCAGATTATCCGGAAAAGCCGATGGATCTGGTAAAAATAGGAGAGGCTTATTATTTCTTCCAGGACTATAACCGGGCAGAGGTCTATTTTAAAAAGGCGATTGCTGTTCCGGAAAATGACTTTAATACCATGACGCTTAGCTCAGCGCGCAACACACTGGGGCTTTGCTATCAGAAACAGAAGAACTTTGCACTTTCTAATTATTATTTTAATCTGATTATTCAGACCACTTTTCAAAAGCCTAAAGAGGAATGGGTGAGGATTGCAACGGGTAACCTGGGTTATAATTATTATCTGCAAAAGCAATATAATAAGGCGCTGCCTTTTCTGGAAGAGGATTTTGTAGGGGCCGTCAGAATAGAGGATTATGGCCCGGCCGCCGGAGCCGCCATTCCCCTGGCAGATATTTATCTTAGTCGGGGAGAACCGCAAAAATCCTGGTATTATATCGAAGAAGCGAGGCGTAATATTGAAAAATGCCAGCAGACTGAAAGGCTTCAGTATCTATACCCGGTCATCAGCAAATGGTACGGACAAAAAGGCGACCAGTTGAATGCGGCCAGATACCTGGATCTGACCATAGCGTCGATCAATGCCTATCAAAAGCAGTTCAGTGCGCTTAAAATGATGCAGGCCAGCCAAAAGATCAGTTTAAGAGTAGAGGCTTTGAATAAAGCCAGGGCTGAACTGGAGCTGCAACGTAAAAATAGCGAGCGAAATCTGTGGATCCTGTTATCCACGGCGCTGGCGGTGATTATGCTGGTGGTTTACCGCAATCAGCACAATAAAAGATTACTGGCAGAAGCTTCCAGAACCAGGGCAGAAAATGAATTGAGTCGAGCTAAAGAAGAATTAGACCGTTTTATTCAAAAGGTAAATGAGCAGAACCTGCTTGCAGAAAGCATCCGCCAGGAACTGGATGAACTTAAAGAAGGGCATCCGGAAAAGAAACAAAGGCTGGAAAAGACGATTGCTGAGCTGCGTTCAGTCACGATCTTAACGGGGGATGACTGGCTTTATTTTCGCAAACATTTTGCAACCGTGTTCCCTGAATTTGAAGCGGTTCTGAAAAAGTCCTGCCCCGCTATTACGGAATCTGAATTACGATATCTGATGCTGGTAAAGCTACAGCTCTCTCATAAAGAGATGGCCCAGATGCTCGGTATTTCTACAGACGGAGTACGTGTTACCTGGAACCGGGTTCGTAAAAAATTGAACGGAAGCTTAGAGGATACCCCACAGACACTGCTGGAAAAAGCAGGTGTTTAAAGCTGTTATTGATCACTTTTGACTTGCCTGTCCACTCTGAAATTGATCCTTTGTTTTTCCCTGTAAAAGACTTTCTGCCCGTTTTTTTCTGCCGGGATCCAGCTCGGACTAAGCCGGATAACTCTTAGCGCCTCCTCAACACATCCAAAATCAGGATGAGGAGCGGAGACGCACTTAGCCTCTGTCACAGTTCCGTCTTTATTGATTAAAAAGGATATGACAATAGAATATTGGCCCGCAGGCGCTCCGTTGAGCTTGGGTATATCGGTTTTTAAATTTTTAACCAAAAACTGCTGCCAGGCCATGATGCCTCCCGGAAACTGCGCTTCTTTTTGGCTACTATATTGGTCGGGTGCTTCCTGCTCTGAGGCGTATCCATTCACGATAAAGTCTTTGTCCAACCGGCCGTAATTGATGGCTCTTTCGACGATAAATAAAGGTTTATTATTATAATAATCAATACGTCTGATCCAGTTGCCCTTAGCATCATAGTCGTAGCTATAGGTTCGGTTATAGGCCGAGTCGTTTTGCCCCTGCGGTGTAGGCTGTCTGTCTGAACCCAAATAAGAACGGCTCCTGGACTCAATATTATTTTTGTCGTCGTAAGTATAAAAATCGCTGTAAGCCAATTTATTATTCGGATAAAAGTTGCTTTCCTGAATGATGTTGCCCTTATTGTCGTATTTATATTTCATGCTGGCATAATGAAAGCCCGGTTTTCCTTTGTCCAGGGATTTGATTTCGGTTAGCATTCCTTTATCATCATACAAATATTTGAATTCACCGACGGGATGAACGGAATCCTGGAAAAACAGTTGTACATCCCTGCGCTTGCCAAGACTGTCATAAGCATAGTTACTGATTAGGCCGGAGTTCTCAATTTTTTGTAAGAGCTGACCCCTGGGGTTCAGTTTGAACCATTCTTTATGGTTGCCTTGGGAAAGGGTTACCTGACTATTGTTATATTCAAAAAAGGATTCTGATAGCAAGGCCGTGTCTTTTGAGTAGTTTCTTTGGATGAGCAGTTTGCCCGCGGTATTAAAAATGTAATCCGTAATGGAGTGCCGACTTCTTTGTCGGGACTAATTTTCCCTTTTTGGATGGTATCCTGGTTAATAATTGCCTCATAGCTTGTCATTCTAAAAGAAGAGATCCAGCCCTTCAGATGGAGGGATTTTAAGGTGGGCAGATTTTTTCCAAATATCTGCCCCTGGGCCTTTATCATAAGGCCACTAATCAGCCAAGAAATGATCAACAGAATAAAAGTTTTCTGAATTACTTTTCGGGAAAAGCGCTGCCCTGGCAAAATTTTGATCGTTTGGTTCATTTTTTTTAAACTTACATAAATCCCTGCAGGGGATTTATTGGATGAAGTGGATGTAAATATTTCGGAACTGCTTTAATTGGTCTTTTCTAATCCCTTTTCCAGCAGCCGGTAACCGGTATTAAAAGCTACAGTCTTTTTTATTATCAGTTTGGGTATTAACAGGTTATAAAATTAAGCGATTTTCCCTATGGGAACAACTTTGTGTCCAACTTTGTTAGGTTAACCCGTAAAGGCTTAGGGGGGTAATCCATGATAATACAGGGATTTTCAGCGGGTCGGCGTCATTTTCCCGTAAAATTTTGTCTTTTTAAACATTAAATAGCTGACCTTTGCCCAGCAAATTAAACGGCCCTGGCCGCTAATGATTATAAATTTTCGTCAACTGTAAGCAATGAGTAAAAAAGCACTCCTGGGGATTATTATCGCTCTGATTATTCCACTTACGGGTTATCTGATCCTTAAATACGCCAGTAATAAAAACATCCATATGCCCGGACACTATATTTTAGATAGTGTCGTTACCCAGGAGGTGAATGGTAAAATGGAGCGGGATTCTATCTGGCATACGGTACAGAATATCAAGCTGGTCAATCAGTTAGGGGATACGGTACATTTATATGATCTGAGCGGCAAAGTCATCGTGGCTGACTTTTTCTTCACCAGTTGCGGGTCCATCTGTCCTACACTGACTAAAAACATGGTCCATCTGCAGCGTTCCTTTGAAAAAGGAGGAGATAAAAGGGGCGACTTATTAGGCGTCAATAATGTACAGTTTTTATCTTTCTCCATTGACCCGGTCAGAGACTCCGTGAGCAGACTGAAGGCCTATGCGGATAAATACGGGGTCAATAGCGATAACTGGTGGTTTCTGACGGGTAACAGAGACTCCATTTATGATTTTATCTTCCAGCAGTTAAAAGTGGATAAATACGATAATGAAACGCCCATTGATCCTAATTTCGCCCATACAGGCAGGTTTGTCCTGCTGGACCGGGATTTTGGTATCAGAGGATATTACAACGGTCTGGATACCGTAAATGATCTGCCCAAAATGGCAGAAGATATCGGCAAACTAATGGTAGAAAGAGATGCGAAGCATCCCTCCAAGCTGCCATTTGATCCGGTAGAAATGGTGATCGCCTTTTTCATTACCATCGTAGTGGTACTATTTATCTACTACGGGGTATTAAGAAAAATGAAGGACCCAAAGACAAAATAAGCAAAGCAGCAATATAATAATTATCTGACCTATTACTCAAGCATAATGAGCCAGCCAACAAAGATCGCTCCGCTGGGAGCCTCCATTGCAAAAAACGATAAAAAGGCCAAACGCTATATCGGCCTGTTTTCGGTGATCGTATTTCTTGTGATCATCGCACTGGGTAAATATAAATTAACCCAGGTAGACTTAGGTTTTAATCCCCATGTATTCGGACTGATCAGCGCCGTGATTAATACGATCGTCACTTTTGTTTTGATTGCGGCCTTAATTGCGGTTAAAACAAAGCATTATCTGCTGCATAAAAAGCTGATGATTACAGCGCTTGTTTTATCGGTGCTGTTTCTTGTGGCTTATATCGGGCATAATTTATTTGCCGGAGAAACGAGATTCGGAGGCACGGGTGTCATCAGGACCGTCTATTTGACTTTACTGTCTACCCATATCTTACTGGCAGCGGTTATGTTGCCGGTGATTTTATTTACAGCCTACAGAGGGCTGACAGGAGAATGGACAAAACATAAAAAGATCGCCAGGATTACCTGGCCGCTCTGGCTTTATATCGCCATCAGCGGCCCGGTGATTTACTGGATGATCAGTCCTTATTATTCCTGATTTGCTTTTTTAGCGAGTTCAATCATAATGGAGAGCTCGGCGGCCAGCTTTTCTGAGTTGCCGTCAAATCCGATGGCCTTAAAACGGATTTTGCCTTCCTTATCCAGGACAAACTTTGTCGGGATACCACTGACTCCATAAGCAGAGACCGTTTTATAGTTCTGCTTTTCTTCCGTTGTGGGATCATCCAGCACTACGTGGAAGCTATAGCTGTTATCCGTCATTAACTGCTGGATTTCCTGCTTTCGTTGTTCCAGGGTGGGCTGGCGTTCCCAGGTATCAATAAACAGGAACACCACTTCCGGGTCATTTTTGTATTTATCCAGTGCCATCTGCATGCCGGGGAAAGACATTTTACAAGGGCCGCACCAGGTGGCCCAGAAATCTACAATCACGACCTTGCCTTTTAAAGAATCCAAAGACACAGTCTTGCCCTGCATATCTTTTAACGTAAAGGCGTGTCCCGGCTCATCCAGCATGGATTTTTTGATTTCCGCACTCTGGTGTTCAAAGGCAACCGCTTCTAATTTATCATAGTAAGCTGTAAAACCCGTGTCATTATTATTTACTTTTTGATAGGCCTGCTCCAGGAGCTGTTTTAAGTTCTGGTCTGCGTGGCCGGCTTTTATAAAATCAGATCCTTTTTCCAGCGCCGTCTCTGCGTCACTGTTGGCCAGCAGGTACTGGATATAGCGGCCGTTGACGTCGGCATCGGTGCTTAAGCCGTCCACCACTTTTTGCTGGATGTCCAGGGCATCTTTCACCTTGCCTTGTTGGAATAATAAGTATCCGTAGGTATCGGCCACCATGCTGTAATTAGACTGACAGATCTTATCCCATTCCGGCTGCGTATAATAAGTTGGACGGTCGTCTTTCATCTTCTGAGCGGCGTCCACAGATTTTTTTGCCAGCGTTACTCCTAAATCCAGACTGTCTTTGGCCTGGGCCTCGGCGATAGGCCAGGCGGCAGAATTATAAATAGAAGAACGCATATTGTTGATGCTCACTTTGTCTGCATACTGTTGGAACTTATCCGCATTTTTTTCTTCCCAGTATTTTTTGGCAACGATATAATAGAACTGTTGTGGGTTTAAGATGTCTTCGGGTTTCTGATCCTTGTACTCCTCCATCAGGTTGTTATAGGCCAGGACCATAGAGTCCGCGGTGGTCTTGTTAAAGATAGGACCTATTTTATCCCGGGCAGATAACAGACCGTGCGGATAAAGGGCCAGCACGCTATCCTTATAGCCCTGTACATTGCCTCTGTCAAAATTGGAGAGGATACCGTAGACTTTCAAAAGAGAATCTTCCGGTGCTTTACGGGCAATCATCTGTTCCCAATCGCTTTTAATGCCGCCAAGGACGGACACTCTATCTTTACTGTACAGGCCTGCTGTCAGATAGCTTTCTCTGTAAATATCTTTCTGGTCCGGATGCTGCGCAAATTCTTTTTCATAGAGGGTAACCGAGGTATCAAAGTTTCTGGTGATACCAAATAAGGAAGCCATATTGCCATAAAAGCTGGCCTCGGAAGCGTAGGTGCCTAAAGAGGGGAGGTTATCTGCTGTAAAGACATTATAGACATAACCCCTGCCATCATTTTTATCCGTGTTGTCGTCATCTTTGAATACCAGGGCGAAGGCCTGTGCAGAATCCGGAAGCGTAAAGCTGCCGATCAGCTTTTCACCCATCATGGCATGGGAGAGCGGCAATGCATAGATCCTGGTCTCCACGCTGTAATAAAGGGTACTTTTCAGATCCGGACTCTTGGACAGCTGCCCGTCATACTGAAACCCGATTCTACGATGTACTTTAGGATAGTTCATGGATAACTCCAGCTGTCCGGTCTGCTGGGCGGATACTCCCACCGGGGCAAGGAAAAACAGACCTGCAATAGCCCATAATAATTTTACCTTTTGCATAATACCTGATTTTGAATTTTAGTTAGTAGTCCAGCGCTACCTTCCGTGGTTAGAGAAAGCAGATGCTCTTGCACTTATGCTAGAGCAAGTTAAGGAATTAACGGGTTTTTATGAAAAAATAGGTAAAATCTATTTTCAAAGGAGGCTGAACGGTTGCTGAAAAGCAAGTTTAGGAGCTTCAGGGGACAGAAAAGCAAAAAGGAAGCGCATACGGCGGGTTTGTCAGAAAGCCCTCAGAAAGCCGTTATTCATCAGCAATATCAGCTAATCCGTCTTATTTAACCGTGGTCTCCATGGAAACAGATCCTTTATAATTCTTAAACAGGCTGTGCCACTGTAATTTAAGGACACCGATAATGCCTTCTTTGATAATACCCTTACTCATTTTACTGGCACCATGAGCGCGGTCTTTAAAGGTAATCGGCACTTCCGTAATCTTAAAGCCCAGTTTCCAGGAGGCAAATTTCATTTCGACCTGGAAGGCGTAGCCCACAAACTTGATGGCATCAAAATTTATGGCAGAGAGTACTTCATTTCTGTAACAGACAAACCCGGCCGTCGGATCTCCGACAGGCATCCAGGTGATAATCCGGGTATATAAGGCGCCCCCTTTAGAATAGATTCTTCGGTCTAAGGGCCAGTTCTGGATCGCGCCACCCTTGACATAGCGGCTGCCGATCGCCACATCGGCACCTGCTGTTTTACAGGCCAGGTATAATCTTTCCAGATCATCCGGGTTATGGGAAAAATCAGCGTCCATTTCAAAAATAAACTGGTAATCCCTGGCAATGGCCCATTTAAAACCATGGATATAGGCTGTGCCGAGCCCCAGTTTACCGGTTCTCTGCTCCAGGAATAGCTGATTGGGGAATTCTTTTATTAACTCCTTGACAATCATTGCAGTGCCGTCCGGGGAGCCGTCGTCAATAATTAAGATATGGTAGTTCAGGTGCATAGAGAATACATAACGAACAATCGCTTCTACATTCTCTTTTTCATTATAGGTGGGTATGATAACAAGTTTCTCCAAAAAAGGGTAATTTGATGCTGAAAATAAGGATTAAAAATATATAATTCTCAGGGTTTTTATGTTAAAGACATTTTATTTTTTACCTGGAAAAACCTGTTTAAAGATTTCAGAGACGACTTGTTTGGTGTGTAAGGGGAAATCGCCGCGCATCATCCAGTCATAATACTGCGGTTCTTCCCTGAATACAAGATGGGCTGCCTTGCCCTTATATTTTCCAAAATTAAAGATGATTTCTTCGTCCTTATAGACAAACCTGCGGGCCATATCCACAATTTTATCCTCTCCGGTAAACTGTAATATACTGTTGAGGTTATCTCCGATAATAGGATATTTATCTATCTGTGCCTGCAGCACTTCCCAGGTAGCCTCCACATCCGCAGTGGCGGTGTGCGCATCCTCGAGGTTTTTATGACAATAGAACTGATAGGCCGCACTCAGCGTTCTGGGTTCCATTTTATGGTAGATCTTCTGTACGTCCAGCAGCCTTCTGCCGGTGAGAGAAAAAGGCACACCGGTTCTTAAAAACTCTTCTACCAGAAGGGGGACATCAAAACGGTTTGAGTTATACCCTCCCAGGTCGCAGTTCTCTAAAAAATCCGCAACCTCCTGGGCAATCTGCTGAAAAACAGGAGCATCTCGTACCATCTCATCCGTAATGCCATGTATATCAGAGGACTCCTTGGGTATGGGCATCCCTGGGTTGACCAGCCGTCTGTAACGGACCTTTTCCGCTTCGGGGCTGATGCGAACAATCGCCAGTTCCACAATCCGGTCCGTGGCCGGATTTACACCGGTAGACTCAATATCAAAAAAGGCCAGGGGTCTGTTCAGCGTGATGTTCATGGTATATGGTATGATAATGAATTTGAATATTACTGATGTAGCCGCCAAAAATACCGGGGCCAAATCAGGCAGGAAAGGTAAGAAGGATTTACGTAAAAAGGTGGTTTTGATGAAAACCACCTTCTCTGAAAGCTTTTCTAAAGGGAATAAAGATACCGGCTAGCTCAGTGACGCTATCCAGCCCTGCAGGTCCAGACCGTCATAGTTCCCGCTGCTCATCAGTAAAATACTCAGGTTCTCAGGCGGCGTACTTTCCAGGATTTTTGCCAGCGCCTCCTTGTCATGGATGACCTGTAAGCCCGGTTTATCAAATCCGTCCTGAACGGCCTGCTCCGGTAAGGGGGCCATTTTTTTCATGGCCAGCGCATGCGGGGTATAAAATACAACCGCCAGGTCAGCGGCCTCCATCGCTCCTTTGTATTGCTGCATAAATTCAATATTTAAGCTGCTGTAGGTGTGCAACTCTAAAACAGCCAGTAGCCGGCGGTCGGTAAATTGTTGTTTTACCGCCTGAATGGTGGCTTTGACCTTACTGGGGGCATGGGCGAAGTCTCTGAAAACGCTGAGCTTTCTGCCCGGGTCCTGATAGAGCAGTTCCAGCCTTTTGGCAGCTCCTGTAAAGCTGGCTGCTGCCTGTAAGATCTGGGATGTCGTAAGCCCCAGGTTTTTACAGACCAGATAAGCGGCATTCAGATTTAAGAGGTTATGATCCCCGAAAACTTTCAGCGCCGTTTGTTCTCCTTCCAGGGTAACATAGGTTACGCCGTCTTGTATGTGATGCTCGGGTATCTGATAAGGCGCGTAGCGGATATCCTGGCGCCTGGCGGCCTCAACGAGGTCTTTTAAGACGGGATCGGACTGATTATAAATCAGCAGTCCGCCCGGTTCAATTTTCTGAATAAATATCCGGAACTGTTCCAGGTAAAAGTCAAAAGTGGGAAAAACATTGATATGGTCCCAGGCGATACCGGTGATCACGGCAATGTGCGGGAACAGGAAATGAAATTTAGGTACCGGTTTTAAAGCACTGGCGGGATACTCGTCAGCCTCCGCCACGAGTACCGGTGCATCCGTGATCTGCACGCTCTGGGAAAACCCTTCCAGGCGGGCACCGACCAGGTAGTCAAAACGCTGGCCTGCGTGGGATAAGATATGCATCACCATGGCGGTGGTAGAGGTCTTGCCATGGCTGCCGCCGATGGCAACCCTTGTTTTGCCCTTGCTCTCCTGATAGATATATTCGGGGAAAGAATAAATCTTAAGGCCCAGCTCCTGCGCTTTTAACAGCTCAGGGTTATCACTGCGGGCATGCATGCCGACAATAACCGCGTCCAGATCCGGGGTAATCAGGTTTGCATCCCAGCCTTCTTTATGAGGCAGCAGGCCTGCCACTTCAAGTACAGTTTTAGCCGGATCAAAAATCTCATCGTCTGAACCGGTAATCTGATAACCTTTATTATGTAAAGCAATGGCCAGCTGATGCATGACGCTGCCACCAATAGATATAAAATGGATCCGCATATATATTCGTTATGAATCAATGAAAAACCAAAGGTCACAAAAAATTGTGAGCTACCGGCTATCCACTCCCCAAATTAATGAAAAAACAAAAAGAAAGGTTTAAACAGGCCTTGTTAGGAGACCAACACTTAAGTTCACCAGGGCTTAAGCAGACCAGCTATCAAATGACTGGCGGGTCGGTTGACTGCTTAACCGCTACCGGCTCGTAACCGGCCGGCAGCGGCCGGTGCTCCACTACATGCTTAAACAAAGGTTCTTCAATGGCTTTCTCGCTTTTGGCGATCACTACGGTGGCCACACTATTGCCGATGACATTTACGATGGCCCGGCCTTCACTCATAAAGCGGTCCACACCGATTAAAAGTGCCAGCCCTTCAATAGGAATAATCTTCAGTGCCGCCAGGGTAGAAGTGAGCACTAAAAATCCGGAGCCGGTAACGCCGGCCGCCCCTTTACTGCTGATTAATAGGACGGCAATGATCCCCAGCTCATGGCCAAGGGTCAGCGGTACATGAAAGACCTGGGCCAGAAATATCACAGACATGCTCAGATAAATACTGGTGCCATCCAGGTTAAAGCTATAGCCTGCCGGGATCACCAGACCCACTACGCCTTTATCCAGTCCTGCTTTTTGCAGTTTTTCCATGAGGTTGGGCAAGACGACCTCACTGCTGCTGGTGCCCAGCACAATTAAAATCTCTTCTTTGATATAGCCCAGGAGTTTCCAGAGACTGAATTTATAACAGTAAGCAATCAGGTTCAGGGCCACAAATATAAACAGCAGACCGGTCAGGTAGAAGGTACAGAGCAGTTTACCCAGGGCCACCAGACTGCCAAAACCAAACTGCCCGATGGTATAGGCCATACCGCCAAAGGCGCCGATGGGGCTTACCTTTACCACCAGGTGTAAAATATTAAACAATACCTGGTTGAGTTTTTCAAAAAAATGAATCACGCTTTGTCTGCCAGACCCCATTTTGGATAAGCCGATACTAAAGAGGATGCCAAATAGTAAAATCTGCAGGATATCTCCCTTGGCAAAGGCGTCCACGATATTGGCAGGCACCAGATTGGAGATAAAATGGCCCCAATCCATAGACGTGGAAGCGGTGTCCATCTTTTGCATACCGGCCGCTGCGGCCGGCAGGTGCGCTTTGGGGATACCCGTGCCGGGTTGAATAAAATGAGTGACAACAAGGCCTATTATAAGGGCAAAAGTCGTGATGATCTCAAAATACAAAATGGCCTTGCCGCCGATTCTGCCTACTTTTTTCATCTCTCCTGCGCCTGACATCCCCAGCACCAGGCAGGCGAAGATGACAGGGGCAATCACCATACGGATTAAATTGATATACATGTCGGCGATAATCTTTGCTGCTCCTGAAAAGGACGGCACCAGATAGCCGACTAAGATCCCAAGGACAATTCCTATTAAGACCTGTACATACAGAATTTTCAGATACTTCATGTGTTAGATAAAAAGAGTGACTGCAATATGGACCACCTTTAAAAAAATCAGGACGGCTCCCTATTAAATGCGCCTTTAACCGAACATTAACGCTACAGTGAATGTATGATTTTTCGTCGGATAATGAATATAAAGCGGTAGGATTTATAACAGGTCGAGTCTGTCAATCAGATAGATTCAGGGTTTTGCCCAAAGCCATTATTACAGCTGCTTAATAAAAATCATCGTTAAGCCTGTAAGTTTTAACGGGTGACCGTAAAAGTATAGTGGTTGAAAGCTGGCTTCTGCCAGTCCATGCGCAGCAGGTATGCAACAATGATGTACCTTTGTTCAAATAATCTTCACTTCCCAGTTTGGGCTAATGACGGATTATGGATAATTCAAAGATTAGAAAACTTAAAATCAGGATTTATTACCCTTATGTTGAATGTAAACGCTGGCGTTGACTGGCAACCCTTAGACAGTGCTGAAGTGTTAGAAAAGCTTATCCAGGACTCTTTTCATAAACCGCAGATTATTTTCAAGCACAGTATCTCTTGTCCTACGAGTGCTATGGCTAAAAGCAGACTGGACCGTTCCTGCGTCATTGAGCAGGCAGATTATTATCTGCTGGACCTGTGGAACTACCGGGATATGTCTAATATGGTGGCACATAAATTTGGTGTGGAACATCAGTCGCCCCAGATTTTAATTATCTCCGCAGGTAAATGCGTGTATAACGAAAGCCATTACGGGATCACCCAGGAACGTATCCAGGCAGAGGTAGCCGCTATCTGAAAATAACGGTACCTAACTGATCGGTGAGGTTTTTTTCCTCCTGTTTTAAATGCTTTTGTATGGAGAGCTGTTTTAGCTGCTCCTCAAAATCAGTGCAGTCCATGATTTCCTTTTGGGTGATCTCCAGCATTTGCTTGATCTTTCTGAGCTTAAAATAAATGACACTGTTTTGTGCATCCTGCCTGGAAAGATCCCGGTTGACGATGCTGTCTGATTTTTTACCCGGAATCTTCTCATCCCAGCGTCTGCTGATCTCATATGGGGTGAGGGTGATGGACACGACCAGTTCCTGTAAGCTTTTATCCTCTATATACTGAAAGGAAGCCACATCCGGCTCTCTGCCTTCATTGTATTCTTTTCTGTAATACTCCAGCAGCTTTTCGTTGAGTTCATTTTCAAAGGGGAACCCCTGGATCTCATCAAAGATATAATCCGCGATGGTCCATTTCTCCTTCCAGGGCCTGAGGCCAAAATCTAATAAGACCCGAAGCAGGTTCTTCTCCTGGATATTACCGGTATCCAGTGTCGCTAATTCCTGGGCGGCTGCCGACTGGTGAATATCTTCAGGCTGTCCCTCAGCATACTCCGGCGGCAGTCCCGGCTCATCCGGTTGGTAGCGCTGATCCTGGTTTTGTTTTTTCTCCAGCTTGGTCAGCTGATCTCTTCTGTATTTATTGACCAGTGTGGTAAGACCGTGTTCATCGATTTTTAAAACATCGGAGCACTGGCGGATATATTCCTGCTGCTTGGTAAAGTCCTCGGCCTTACTGATCTTACTTAAGGATTCTGCAATCCGGTTAACGGCGTCGTTTTTCTTGGTAATATCTGTTCCCGCGTCCTTGAGTAAGATCTCCAGCTGGAACAGGATAAAATCCTTTTTATTGTCCTGGATAAAGTTCCGGAACTTTTCTGCACCCAGACTACGGACATAGCTGTCAGGGTCTTCCCCGTCCGGTATCAGTACCAGCCGGACGTTGAGTCCTTCCTCCAGCGCCATGTCCAGACCTCTGAGGGCCGCCTTGATGCCGGCATTATCCCCGTCATAGATAATGGTCAGGTTCTGGGTATATTTTTTAATCAGCCGGAGCTGTTCGATGGTAAGGGAAGTCCCGCCGCTGGCCACCACGTTTTCTATGCCGGCCTGCGCCAGCCCCAGCACATCGGTATATCCTTCTACGAGCAGGCATTCATTTTCTTTATCAATAGCGTGCCTGGCAAAATAGCTGCCGTATAAAATCCGGCTTTTGACATAGATCTCGTTTTCCGGCGTATTGATATACTTGGGCGCTTTGTCTTTTTTGCCGATGATTCTGGCGCCGAACCCGATGACTTTCCCGGAATTATTATGAATGGGGAAAATAATCCGGCCCCGGTAATTATCCTGCAGCCGGTCCTGATAGCTGCGTACCAGACCTGATTTTAACAGGATGTCCCGGCTAAATTGTTGCTTTACCGCTTCCTTACTCAGGCTGTCTGACTGGTCCGGGTTATACCCCAGGCCGAACTTTTCAATAATCGGCCGGTTAAAGCCTCTTTCTTTCAGATAGCTCAGGGCGATATGTTCACCTTCTTCAGAGTGCACCAGCTGTTCATGGAAAAACTGCTGGGCAAAACCGTTGACAATATACAGGCTTTCGGCAGCCTGCATCTGTTCTCTGGCCTGATCGCTCATGGCGGTCTCTTCTACAGCAATGCCGTAGCGCCTGGCCAGCCATTTAATGGCTTCCACGTAGCTGTATTTCTCATGCTCCATGACAAAAGTGATGGCATTGCCGCTTTTGCCACAGCCAAAGCATTTAAAAATACCCTTGCTCTGTGAGACATTAAAGGAGGGGGTTTTCTCCCCGTGAAAAGGGCAGAGCCCCAGATAATTAGATCCCCGCCGTCTGAGTTTTACGAACTCGCCTACCACATCGACAATGTCGATGCGGTCAGTGACTTCTCGTATGGTTTCCGGGGCGATCATGGGTCAGGGGACTTTAAAAGTAGCTGAATAATATAAAAATGCCGCAAACAAAGGGTTTTAAGCCTTTTTACGAATAAAAGAAACGATGAGCAAAATCCATGCGGCAATAAAACAAAATCCGCCAATAGGAGTAATCACACCATATTTAAACAGGTCGGGATTAGCCGTGCCCATGGCATAGGTCAACAGGTATAAGGAACCGCTGAATAGCAGGATACCTGCAATAAAAAGACAACCGGCCCATTTCAGGCAGTTAGGTCGCGGGCTGAAAGCCCATAAAATACCCACAGCCAGCAGGGCAAAAACATGATACATCTGATAGCGGACGCCGGTCTCGAAGATCTCAAAGGCTTCCGTCGTTACCCGGCCTTTGATGCCGTGCGCCCCAAAGGCGCCCAGGATAATGCTCAGAAGACCGATAAAGGCCGCTGCTTGTATAAAACAGGTATTGATTTTTAGGGGTTGATGTTGCATGTGTTCAGAAATTTATAAAATGGTAGTGCTGCATAATGTGTACCGTGTATTGACTCGTATGTCTTATAAAATCAATAGGCTATCCTACGGCTCAGCTTTGTTGCTGTAAAATGTTTTCAAAGAGCTGGATGGATATACTCCCTTCACCCAGTCGGTATCTGGCCTGGCTGTAAAAGGGTGTCCGCTCACGGAGTTTCTGCTCGATAAAAGTCCGCAGTTCATGGTCAGCCAGCCTTGCCACCAGGGGCCGCTCGTGCTTCCCTTGTTTTAGCCTTCCGATGACAATGCCAATCGGCTCGTCCAGCCAGATGGTAATCCCCATACGGTTCATATATTCCATATTGCCCAGATGGCAGGGGGCGCCGCCGCCGGTGGCCATTACAAAATCACCGGCTTCGCTGTATTTGCGTAAGGTCTGAGACTCAATTTCTCTAAAACCCTGTTCTCCTTTCTGCTCAAAGATTTCGGCAATGGTGCAGCCCTGTTCTTTTTCAATCACCTCATCCAGGTCCAGATGCGGAAGCGCCAGCCTGCGGGCCAGTTTGGCAGCCCAGTGGGATTTTCCCACGCCCATCATTCCTACTAAATAGATTTTTGCCATAAATACGTATCAAATGCGCCAAAAGTACAAATTTATAGATAGACTATCTCTTAAAAAAATAAGAGAACCAGCGGTAAATGTCTTAAATTTACCGCTGTAAATTCTCTTGATATGTCATACATTTTTTAAGAGAATTCCGGTGGCGCGAAACGGCAGGATATACTTGCCGCCTTGATAATGTTGAACTTAGATACCAAATGTTTTAAATATTCTATTCATTCATATACTAAAAGATTACAATTGAAGCAGTCACTTATTAGACCTGGTAAAAATTATTTGTTTTCAAAAAGGGGGCACTTAAACATTAACAGACCCGGTCAGGCTCTCAGGGCTGGCATGCTCTGTATCCTTATGGCAGTACTCGGTCCACAAAGTATCACCAGTCTGTTTGCGGCACCCGGGGTAGATACTGCCGCGGGCAGCGTTATAACGCAGGAGGCGCCAAGAATTATACCGGAACCGGCTTATCTTTCCATGCCGGGTAATAATGGCAGTGCGTCTTACCGGCTGGATCCGGCAGCTACGGTTCATTTTCAGATGACTAAAAGCCTCAAAAAATTATCAAAACAAGAAGCGGCTTCGCTGAAAGACCGGTTAAGGGTCATGCAGCAGGAGTTACAAACAGCGCTGGGCACTGCTGCCGGCGCTGCAGGAGAGAGCAGGCTGCGTAAGCAGGCCGCTAAAACCGCTCAGGTTCGCCAGGCAGCCGTGCTTTTGGAACTAAACCCGGATCTGGACTTTAAACAGCTGACGGCTGTAAATAATGAAGCCCCAAAAGCGTCCCTGCTAAGTGAAGCGTATCGGCTCCATATTGATCCTCAGGGTGTTAAGATCTCGGCCCGCTCCTCAACAGGACTGTATTACGGCCTGCAGTCTTTATTGCAACTCATTGATCAATATAAATATACACAAGCGGCCGGGAGAACTGCTGCCACCTCAGTTGAGCAAAGTACAGATATTGTACTGCCACTGCTGGAAGTGCAGGATGCGCCTGCCTATAGCTGGCGGGGTTTTATGCTGGATGTCAGCCGGCATTTTTATACTGCGGCCGAGATCAAAAAGCTGCTGGATGTCATGAGTCGCTATAAACTGAACATATTTCACTGGCATTTAACCGATGACCAGGGCTGGCGTCTTCAGATCAGGCGCTATCCTAAGCTCACTTCTGTGGGCGCCTGGCGGGAAGAGATCCCGGGTTCGGTCTTTTTTAATAAAAGACCCGACACCCTGACAGGAACCCCGTACCGCTACGGCGGCTTTTACACGCAAAAGGAGGCCCGGGAGATTGTGCGATATGCGGCACTCAGAGGCATAACGGTGATCCCGGAAATCGAACTACCGGGACATGCCGCCGCCGCACTGGCTGCTTATCCTGCCTACAGCTCCAGCGGCAAAGCCCAAAGCGTACCCAATTCCATGGGGTATCAAAAGGGCGCCGTCAGTGAATACAATCCCGGCAACCCGGCTACTTTTACCTTTCTGGAAAATATCCTGACGGAAATCATGGATATCTTCCCTTCTACTTATATCCATATAGGCGGGGATGAAGTGGATAAGACCAACTGGAAGCAAAATGCCAGCTGTAAGCGCCTGATGCAAAAAGAAGGGCTGAAGGATTATGAAGCCCTGCAGAGCTATTTTATCAATAAGATCGGCCGGTTTTTAGAACAGCATGGCCGCAAAATAATCGGGTGGGATGAAGCGCTGGAAGGCAATCTCCTGCCTTCTGCTACCATTACCTACTGGCGCAGCTATGCCAAAAAAGCGCCTTTAAAGGCCGTTAGTGAAGGTCATGGTTTTATTAATGTCTGCTCGGACCCCTTGTATTTTAACCGTTATCAGGCAGGCCCTGCGGGCGAGCCGCTGGCGGCTCCGCACTCCATGAATACATTGGAGAAGGTCTATCAGTACCAGATCATGCCTGACGGGCTGACCAAAGAACAGCAAAGTCTGGTCAAAGGCGGCCAGGCAGCCATCTGGACGGAGTTTTTCAGTGATCCCGAGGGTATGGAATATATGCTGCTGCCAAGGCTTCTTGCACTCTCGGAAAACCTGTGGACGCAAGAGAAAAATAAGGATTATCCCGCTTTTTACCAGGCGCTGCCCAGAGAATTAACCCTGCTTGGAAGACTAGGTTATCATTACAGGAAGCTAGATAAATAATCCGGCTAAGGAAGGTCTAAACGTTCATATTTAGCGAATACCCATGACAGGTGGCAGACCCGCTTATTTTTTTGGTCAATTAACTTTAACTTTGCCACCTTAAATACAAAAAATAATGACTTCTGCAGCGATCAGGCAACAGTTTCTGGACTTTTTTAAAGAAAAGCAGCATACCATCGTTCCATCGGCACCTATTGTTATAAAAAATGATCCCACGCTTTTATTCACCAATGCGGGGATGAACCAGTTCAAGGATTATTTTCTGGGCAATAAAGTACCGGCCCACCGCCGGGTGGCCGATACCCAAAAATGTCTCAGGGTCAGCGGTAAACACAATGACCTGGAAGAAGTAGGGGTGGATACCTATCATCATACCATGTTTGAGATGCTGGGTAACTGGAGCTTTGGTGACTATTTTAAAAAAGAGGCCATCGCCTGGAGCTGGGAACTGCTGACCGGTATATTTAAAATCAATCCCGGACAGATCTATGTGACTGTTTTTGAAGGAGATGAGTCAGAGGGGCTGCCTTTTGACCAGGAGGCTTACGATGAGTGGGCTAAATGGGTGGACCCTGCCCATATCTTAAAAGGCAATAAAAAGGATAATTTCTGGGAAATGGGCGATACAGGGCCCTGCGGCCCCTGTTCGGAGATCCATATGGATTGCCGCACGGAAGCCGAAAGAGCTGGCGTTTCCGGAGCCAGCCTCGTGAATGCGGATCATCCCCAGGTCATTGAAATCTGGAATAACGTATTTATGCAGTTTAACCGGGGCAAAGACGGCAGTCTGACCCCGCTTCCGGAAAAACATGTCGATACGGGAATGGGCTTTGAAAGACTGGTTCGGGTACTGCAGCAAAAGACCTCTAACTATGATACGGATGTATTTACCGGTACCATTCAGGTGATCAGTCAACTGACCGGTAAAAAATACAGTGCGGCAGACAGCAGGCAGGACATCGCCTTCAGGGTACTGGCGGACCATATCCGGGCCATCGCCTTTAGTATTGCCGACGGACAGCTGCCCTCTAATACCGGTGCGGGGTATGTGATCCGCCGCATCTTAAGAAGAGCGGTCCGGTATTACTACTCTTATCTGGATTATAAAACGCCATTACTGTTCCAGCTGGTGCCGGTGATTGCAAAGCAGTTTGATGGCGTATTCCCGGAACTGGTGCAGCAGCAGGACTTTGTGACCAAGGTTATTAAAGAGGAAGAAGAAGCCTTTTTAAGAACGCTGGAAAAAGGACTTAAAAAAATAGATGAGCTGATTCAGACGGCTAAAACGTCCGGCTTGTCGACGCTGGACGGCGCGCAGGCTTTTGAACTCTACGATACTTTCGGATTCCCGATTGATTTAACCAGGCTGATTGCTTCAGAAAACGAACTGAGTGTTGATGAAGCGGGCTTTGCTGAACAAATGCAGCAGCAGAAAAACCGTTCCAGAGCAGCTACTGCACTGGATACGGAAGACTGGGTGCCGGTGCATCCTACGGATAAAACCGGTTTTGTGGGTTATGACGATTTACTGGTACCGACGGAGGTCGTTAAATACAGAAAGGTTAAAAGTAAAAATAAAGAAACCTATCAGCTGGTGCTGAAGCAAACACCGTTTTATGCGGAGAGTGGCGGTCAGGTAGGAGATACCGGAGTGCTCGTTTTTGGAGATGAAAAAATACCGGTTGAAAACACCAAAAAGGAAAACGGGGAGTTTATTCATTTTGTACAAAAACTGCCTGCAGCCATTGACGGGGAAGTGATTGCCAAAGTGGACGGGGAGAGACGTTTAAATACGACTTATAATCATACGGCGACCCATCTGCTGCATGCTGCCTTAAAGCAGGTCTTGGGCACGCATGTCAATCAGAAAGGCTCTCTGGTCAGCCCTGAAGTGCTCCGTTTTGACGTATCGCATTTTGCCAAAATTACCGACGAAGAGCTGATGCAGGTGGAAGCGATCGTTAATGAAAAGATCAGAGCAAATATTGAGGTAAACATAGAGGAGCTGCCAAAAGAAGAAGCGCTGAAAAAAGGCGCCATGGCGCTTTTCGGGGAAAAATACGGTGACCTGGTTCGTGTGGTGACCATTGATCCCGCTTTCTCAATTGAGTTATGCGGCGGTACACATGTCCCTAGAACAGGTATGATTGGACTGATGGTGATCACCGCTGAATCTGCTGTTGCTGCAGGGGTGAGACGTATAGAAGCCCTTACCGGTGGTGCAGCCATCCGTTATTTTGCGGATAAAGTACAGCAGAATAAGGCCGTGGCAGAAATCTTAAAAACCAACCAGCCGATCAAAGCCATCGAAAAACTCCTGGAAGAAAAAGCAGCCCTGGAAAGTAAACTGGCTTCTTTGGAGGCAAAAGAAATAACGCAGCTGGCCACTCAGCTGCTGGCAAAGACGCAAACGGTAAACGGCGTACAGTTTATCGGCGAAAAGGTGGAAGTAAGCAGTGCGGATAATCTGAAAAAGCTGGCTTTTGCATTAAAAAGCGAGTTGAAGGATTATGTGGTGGTGCTAACGGCTTCGGTGCAGGGCAAAGCCAGCGTGGTAATCATCACAGACCCTGCTTTACAGGAAAATAAAGGACTGGATATAAACGCCGGTCAGCTGATTAAAAAAACCATTGCCCCGATTATTAAAGGCGGCGGTGGCGGTAGCAAGGACCTGGCCACGGCAGGCGGCCAGGATGCGAGCAATCTGGATCAGGTGATTGCGGCGGTCAGCGCCGTGATAGCGGGATAGTTCCCTTGTCATCATAAATACGTAAATAAGCGTAGTTATTATTTAGCTAAATATTTAGATAAGATACCATTTACAAACGGCCGGCAGTATGGACTTTTTTATCCTTACTGCCGGCTGATTGTTTTTTTATGGATGACCGGTCAGGTCGCAATGATATATCAGCCGGATTTTTAATAAACTAAATGAGTCATTTTAAGGCAAAGGGATAAATCAGTGATTTATAGGGGGGATATGCAGGGTAAAACTGATCAGGATAACAGATGCGCACGGGGAAAACAGGGAGGGATCCTTTTTTATTTAGTCTGGCATTATTTTAGCTATTTACATCCAACATTGAAAGTGGGCAGGCAGGCTAGCGACTGAGTGACTTGACTTTTGATGTTCGTTTTAAACAGCTGTGGATGATTTAAAATGCTTTTGTTCAGGCTGTTTACAATTAAAAAATAAAAAAATGCTCAAATAATCATGGAAAGTTCAAATTATCCATCAGCCAACCCACAACCATCTGCCCCGCAGCCGACGCCTAATCCCAAGGACAGAAATAAGAAAATTATTTTAGGGATTTCTATTGCCTTACTGCTGGCCACCTGGGCGTATATCATTTATGACCATAGTCATAAAAACCAGGAAATCGCCGGTCTCCAGTATCAGACGCAGGCTTCTGACTCAGCTAAATCTGCTATTCAGGCAGAATATAATGATGCCTTAAAAAGAATGGACTCCCTGACAGGATCCAATACCCAGTTACAGGGTTCTTTAGCACAACAAAAAAATGAAATTGATTCTCTGAGAAAGAGAATTGAGGATATCAAAGAACAAAATAACGGTGATCTGACTAAAGCCAGAGCTTTAATTGATGAACTCAAAGGAAAGGTCAATGGTTTATATGCCCAGATAGCAGCCCTGCAAAAGGAAAATGCTAATTTAACGGTATCCAATCAGGTCCTGGCTTCAGAAAGAGATACGATTGCTGCACAGAAGCAAATGGTAGCAGACAGTCTGAACGCCGTCAGCCAGGCTAAAAACAAGATCATGGATGAAGCATCTACGCTGCATGCTTCTAATATCAGCATCGAAGCCATTAAGCTGAAAGGAGATAAGGAAACAGAAACCAGCAAGGCTAAAAAAGCGGATCTGCTGCGTGTAAAGTTTACCATTGATGCCAACAGGGTAGCTCCCAGCGGTCCGAAAGATCTTTATATTATCGTCGTAGCTCCTGACGGAAGAGTGGTTTCCATACCGTCTCAGGGCAGCGGTACTTTCCAGACCAGAGAAGAGGGGCAGAAAGTCTATACCAATATGCAAAATATCAGCTATGCCACCGGACAGAGTAAAGAAGTTTCCTTTGACTGGGATCAGGGTGGCCGTTATCAGACAGGGCAGTATAAAATTGAAATCTATAACAATGGGTATAAGATCGGAGAAGGCATTAAGACTCTGAAAAAATCCGGATTCCTGGGTTTATAATCAGACTTTAGGTCTAACCTGGTCAGCGCATCTGCCAATAAGATACTTTTCGTTAGAACGACCTATATAAAAACACCTATACACTGAAAAGGGTAGTAGAACCAGCATACGGTTTTGCTACCCTTTTTTACATGGGGTAGCAGGTTTTTTTGCCATAGCTGAATGGATAGGGGAGCTTTTGTTGTTTTTTATAACTTTTTGTCTTCTTGTTGGCTCCAATAGATAAACAACACAAAAAAACAATCATGAAGACTCAATAACAAATTTTTTTACAGGGTTTGAGGCTCAAAACTGACCGATATAAACATTCGTATCATAATCAATTTGAATAAAACCTTCCTGCTGATAGGTGTTAAATAAAGTTTGCAGATCACTTACCATGGCAGCGTATCCGGGATCCGTTTGGGTGGGCATATAAGAGGAAGACAAGAGCCTTCCTTTCAGGCCTTCAAAATCAAAACGCTGATAGTTTGTAAAAGTAGATAGGCTGACTGTGCCCGGATGGAAAAATGCCTGAATATCTTCCAGGTGGATATTTCTGTGATCTACTTTTAAATAATTTCTCCCATGAAGCCGGATAAGGTCTTCATAGTCTTTTTCAAAGGACGAGCGGGTGAGTCTTTCGTTCCAGATAAGTAATACGTATCCATTTTCCTTTAAAATGCGTTTGAATTCCGGTTTTGTTAGCGCCTTGTCAAACCAGTGAAAGGCCTGTCCAGCAATTATCACGTCTGCAAAGTGGTCGGCCAGGCCCGTGGCTTCCGCAGTGCCCTCCACTGCATGGAACTTTTCGTATGTGCCCAGCAGCTCAAGTGATTTTTCCCGCATTTCCTTATTGGGCTCCACGCCCGTGACATTAAAATCTGCACTTAGGAAAAGCTCGGCTGAAATACCGGTACCTGACCCGATATCGGCTACGACAGGCGTGTGAATCGGATCTATCTGAAAGCGGGTTTGTAGAAATGGCAGTATTTCCTTTGGATAATGAGGCCTGAATTTTACATAATCTCCCACTCGGTTACTGAATCTTTCGGTGTTTTTCTCTGACATCTTTCGGTCTTTTACACAAAACTAAATAGAAATAAGCAGTGGGGTGTTCTTTATGAATTTAAAAATCCAAAGCTTACGGCTTTTTATTTATGATTGCTGTAATAAATTTGGGTGGTACACGGGGAGCTGCTCTGCGCCGCTCTAAGTCGTTCTTCGCCAATTCCGCCATTTCAGCCAGCGAATGTTTGAACACCTGCTGTTGCCTACCGCCGAAAAAACAAGCGACTACACGCCTCGTGAAAAATACCCGGTATATGCTCTGCTTTTCTCAACTTTACTGTTTTGAGGTTACTAGCTCTCTTGCATTTACAGGAGCCAAAATATGCCCGAACATTTTGAGTACTTGGTTAACTTTTTCGAGATTCAGGTTTTCTTTACCCTGTTCTATTTTTCGGATTACCGTAAGTGCCACACCAGCCCGTTCAGCAAACGCTGCCTGTGTAAGATTTGCTTCCTTTCTTCTTTGCTTTACAAAATCTGCAAGTTTTATCATTATTATATGCTTTTGCAACGAATTTGAACAAATTTTACTAATTTATATTTAAAAGCATATAATTATGTTCTTTTTTGATAGATGATATGCATTCGGATATAATTTAACTTGAATAATTTAAAATTTGTGGATGGGGCACCGCATAAAAAAGTAGCAGTTTTACCGCAACCGATTTTCGCAAGGCAGGGGTGGTATTCACCCAGGTTGATGTAACTTGGGCAGCTGGTATATAAATTAAGGGTAACTTAGTTGATAACCGGACAGGTATTCATCCTCAATCAGCAGGTCTTTATTTTATCTGAACCCACAAGAGGGCAAAAATAGAAATCATAAAAAGTGAACGGGTCTAGGATTACAAACTTCTGATAAAAACTGCGGTTATATGTGTAATTGCCTGATTGCTATTTAGTTAATATATATTTATTTGCCTTCGTTGCTAAATATTTATTTTGTCATCAACAGCTATGTGCAAATAAATTGGGGGCAATCAGTGATTGTTATAAATTCGCAATTGAAACATTGAAATTTTAATATTTACTGTGATACGGCAACTCCAAATCAGCAATTACGCCATTATTGACCATATAGAGGTTAATTTCCAGGCAGGTCTAAATATCATTACCGGTGAAACAGGTGCCGGTAAGAGTATCCTGATGGGTGCGCTCAGCCTGATCCTGGGTGCCCGGGCAGATACATCTGTATTAAAATCAGCAGATAAAAAATGCGTGGTGGAATGCTCCTTTGGGGTCAGTGGCCAAAAAACCATTGACCAGTATTTGGAAGCGGCAGAATTAAAAGAACCGGGAGAGCTGATTGTGCGCAGGGAAATTGCCGCCTCCGGCAAGTCCCGCGCTTTTATCAACGATACGCCTGTCACCTTGCAACAGTTAAAGGAACTGGCTGTATTATTAGTAGACCAGCATCAGCAATTTGATACCCTGCAACTGGGAGAAAGTGATTTTCAGCGGCAGGTGGTGGATGCGCTGGCCGGTAATAAAACAAAGATTGCCGGATTTCAGGAAACCTTTAAAAATTTACAGGCTGTCCGGACAAAACTAGTCCGGCTGGAACAGGAAAAAGCCAGTTTTGATAAGGAAGCCGATTTTAATCAGTATTTATTTGATGAGCTCACAGAGCTGAATCTGCAAAAAGGAGAACTGGAAGAGCTGGACAGTGAACTGAACCTGCTCTCCAATGCGGAAGAAATTAAGCGCGCACTTGCAGAGACCACAGGCATGCTGTCGGAAGGAGAGCAGCCGGTGGTGCAGACCCTCAGGCAGCTGTGCAGCAAGCTGGATCATTACAGGTCTTACCATGAGGCGCTCTCGGAGTTATCAGGCAGATTAAAGAGTACGCAGATTGAACTTCAGGATATTGCCCAGGAACTGGAAAGCTTAAGTGATCATTTTAACCCCGATCAGGAAAGAATAAGTGTTATTCAGGAAAGACTGGATAAAGGATATAAACTCTTTAAAAAGCATAACGTATCCACTACGGATGAGCTACTGGATATTCAGGCTGACCTGCAAAGTAAACTAGACGGCGTGCTGGACACGCAGTCGCAGATTGAAGCTTTAAGGGAAGAAGAAAAGAAATTACTGGCAGAAGCGCTTAAACAGGCTCAGGCCATCACTAAGGCCAGGCAGGCAGAGGTTGAACCTTTACAGGAAGCGGTGAATAAAAGACTGGCCAGTGTAGGTATGCCCGCCGCCAGAATACAGGTGAATATCATCCAGGAAGCCGACTTAAATGCATTTGGTCAGGACCTGGTAGAGTTTTTATTTGATGCGAATAAAAGCGGCAAGTTTGAACCTATCAGAAAAGTAGCCAGTGGCGGGGAATTAAGTCGTCTCATGCTCTGTATCAAGTCTCTGGTAGCGCAATCGGTGGAGCTACCCACCCTGATCTTTGATGAGATCGACACGGGTATTTCCGGAGAAGCGGCTAAACAGGTCGGTATTATTATGAAAGAGCTTTCTGAGAAAATACAGGTAATCGCCATTACTCATCAACCGCAGATTGCGGCCAGGGCAGCCCACCACCTGTATGTCTTTAAGCGTCCTGAACCGGACGCCTCCATCAGAACGGATGTCCGTTCTTTAGCAAAAGATGAAAGAATACTCACCATTGCACAGATGCTGGGCGGAGAAAAACCAAGTACTGCCGCTATGCAGAGTGCCCGGGAGATGATAGAGTCTTATTAGTTCAGCCGGACCGGTAGTCTTATATAACGAAGCGTCCCTTTGAGTTATCCAATGGATACATCATAGGGACGCTTTTATTGTACAAGGTCATTATATAGCTATAGCTGAATCCGGAAAGGCGCTACCGGTAAACCCTGCCCCGACACAAGATTACCCAGCCTTGTGTTGGTAAAACCATATTCTACCAGTTTAGGCGCGGACACGTCCTTACTAGAAACAGTGATGCTGCCATCCTTTTCAATTTTAAGATTGGCCGGATATAGGTGGCCGTCGCTGCCTGCAATAAAGAGCTGCTGCACGTCACCGGACTTTACCTTTAAGCCGCCGGCCGCATCTGAAAACCGGATCTGAACCCTGGCGCCGTTCAGGGTATATCCCGCCAAAACAGGAGATTTTGGAAAATCACCTGTTAATTGATAATGGTCGCTGAGTGCCATATTGGCCAGGCGCGCTCCTACATCGTATTTATCATGGGGATGGATATCATTCGTGTCGCTGACCAGGTCCGCAGTTACGACCATGCCGGTATGAGGCAGCTGAAGTGCCTGGGCCTGCTGATCTCTGAGTTCTGCTCCATTATTTGCGCCGTAATGATAAGGAGCGATCTGTACAAAGTAAAAGGGGAAGTCCTGATTCCAGCGGGCCCTCCAGGAACGAATCATGGTTTTAAAGAGCTGTCCGTAGCTTTGATAGGTCTCCACATTAGACTCTCCCTGATACCAGATGGTGCCGGCAATGGCAAAATTAGTCAGGGGATAAATCATGCCATTATAGGCCCTGCCTGCGAGAATAGGCCAGCCCACGGAAGGTTTAAGTTTCTCCTGCCAGCTGTGTAAAAACGGGTTTTCATTAACGAGCTCAGCCGGTGTCCAGACTTCGGCCGGGGTGCCGCCCCAGTTGGAAGAGATCAGTCCGATGGGGACATGTAGATTTTTATTTAGTTTCTTCCCGAAAAAATAAGCGACAGCACTAAAATCTTTTACAGTATTGGAATCGCAGGACGACCAGCTGCCCGGCAGGTCTTCCTGCGGGGTAACGCCTGTTGTTTTAGGAACCTGGAAAAAATGGAGATTATACTGCTGGCAGCTGTCAAAATCAATTTGAATATCTTTTGTCTTGCGCCAGTTATAGGTGAATTCCATATTAGACTGTCCGGAACATACCCAGACTTCCCCTAACCAGACGTCGCTGAGCCGAATATGATTATGCGCATCAAAATCAATGGTATAAGGTCCGCCTGCAGCAGGCGTATGCAGGGTGATCAACCATTTTCCATCAGGATTTGCTCTTACCTGGATGCTGTCCTTTTGCCAGGAGGGCCAGATAGATAGTTTTTCATTTGGGGAGGCCCAGCCCCAAAGCTGGATATCTGATTTTTGTTGTAAAACGACGCCGCTGGATAATATATTGGGTAAACGGATCGCTGCGTTTGCACAGCTAAAAAGACCAAGGAGCAGGAAGGTGGCTAATAATCCTTTAAGACTATATCGCATAGTAAAAGGGGTGTTTAATGAGTAAATTAATTTATAAATGGCTACCTGTCATTGCATTCATGCAAAAACAGGTAGCTAAATTACAAAAAAATAAGGGCGTTAGGGGTTAAGATCGCAGAACTTTATCAGGGTTGGATAATTTTGTATAACTCTTTTTCCAATCCATATAACCTTTGATACATAGCAGGGTGGTGACAGCCGATAAAATAGCGTAACCAGGCATGCTTCTATCCAGCATTAGAATAATGGAAGCACCATTGATAAAGAACCAGTAGACCCAGGCGGACAGGACTTTTCTGGCTTCCATATAGGTTGCACTAAAACTAAAAACGGTAATAACGGCGTCAAAATAAGGTCTGGGAGAATCAGTCAGGTGCTGAGAGATCCTGCCAAGTATGGCTATACAAATAAGGCAGATGACTATATTGATAAGATGAGACTTCCGGGGCCAGGTGGAAACGGGGAGCTCCGCCTTCTGGGTAGAGGGCTGCCCTGGCAGCTGCTTTTTGGCATGTATCCAGTGATACCAGCCATAAAATCCCATGATGACGTAATAGAAGTTAAGCCCGGCTTCCAGATAGATCTTCGCATGGATACAGGAGCAGATATACAGCGCACTGCCAATAATGCCGCAGATCCAACACAGAATATGCTGTCGGATGATAAAAATGACATATAAAAGCCCGAAGGCTACGGAGGTATATTCAATCCATTGAAACAAGTCCATATTGTCTATTAATAAGCCTTATTTTAAAATAGACATCTCTTTATTAGGGTGAGAAGGTGAGAAACGGTATAAATAAACTAAATCAGGATAAGGTAATACTGGGGGGAACCGGAAGAGGGAGCTTAGTGTATGTTTTCATGGAACAATTCCATTAAAACGCTCTTTACATCGATTCCTACGCAGATATTATCCTGATCAGGTTTTGCGGGTTTGATTCTCAGCCGTTTTATCCACAGCTCCCCGAGATGTTCTGGCTGCAAGATAGGCAAATATTGCGGAGTTCAGTTATACAAGTTGATGGCAGGTTATAGGTTATATTGTATTCCGATTCCAAATTTTTGACCATAAACGATTTTTAGAGTCAAAATCTTGAAATCAAAAATGGACAATAAACTACAGTTATTGTCCATTTTTGGTATAGAGATTTTGGTTTTCCGGATATTTTAGGATACTCCATTACCGTGTAACCGGCTATGATGGCATCTTAACCATGGGCATTTGTTGTCTACATAGAATCTAAACCAACCTGTTTATAAGTGCCTTTATTGAAAATTAATTATAACACAGTGATGGGATCCTTACTAATTTATCCGATCAGTGAGGAACCCATGAGTACTATAATTTAATCATTTTTAATTTGCTGATTACCAAATTATTTTGGTGGAGGTTTAAGAAATATATCCCTTTAGCCAGGTAAGATAGGTTGATCTGCCATTGTTGTTTTCCTCCGGATAAAGTAACAGATTTCACCTTTTGACCGCTGGCACTTATAATATCCAGGGTGATGAGGTTTTGAACCACCTTGGGAGCGGATATATTAAGTTGGTTTTGAATAGGGTTTGGATACAGGCGCCAGGCCTCAGTTGCATCTGTATTTGTTTTTTTAGCCTGAATAATCTGGCTATAATCATCCGTACCGCCGATCGACTTTTCAAGCTTTAACCGGTAGTAATTGATGCCTGTTTGCGCCCCTTGATCCAGATAGGTATAATTTAGCTGATCAGCCGATTGGGACAAGGCTACAGAGCCAATGTCTGTAAAGGTCTTTCCGTCCTGACTGCGTTGTACGGTAAATGATTTTACAGCGTCTTTGATACCCAGCTGCCAACTCAGCTGAATGCCCTGCGTTACAACCTCAGCTTTGAATACCGGGAAGGTAACCGGCAGGGTAATGGCAGTGGCAGGCGCTACTGTTATATCATCCAGGAAAAAGTATATATCAGCTTCCCCGTTTTTCTGCTCAATTCTGAATTCGTCAATGTTTTGCCATTTTGAGTCCGTCAGATTGACCTTCATGGGCGTAAGGTTCGTTGTCGTAAATGACTGGGTGACCACCTGAGCACCATCTAAGTAGCCTTCAGCCAGCCAGGTCGTTGATCCCGCATCGATGGAAAAGGAAGATAGGGCAAAGTGCACAGTGGTAGCATCCGTATTTTTCATCACGAAGGTTTTGCCTACATTATATGCCCCATATACATTAAGCGCATGATCTTTTCCACCATTTGCCAAATCCGTTCCTCCGTTTGCCAGCGTATTATTGGTGACATCCAGAAAGTTGGTCGTCGCGTCGGCGTACGCTCCGTTATTGTCTAAAATGCCCATGCTCCAATTGCCAATTATTCGGGGGTTAGTGGAGCCTTGATTATATCCATTGGAATTTACGGTTATTTCATCAAAATTTTCGGAGGACTGTGCCTGTGTCAGGACTGGTATACTGCAAATGACAATGAGATATAACCACATTAAGTGTTTCATCGGTTAAAATTTCCTTGGTTCTTTATAAAATGAAATGATTGAATTATTTGATAGAAGCGTCATTTTAATAGGGAGGTTGTTCTTCTAATAGGTACGGTTATTTAATCTAAGATTATGATTAATATTTAATTATTATTTAGAAAGTCACCAATTTTTGCATTATTATCCCCAAATTTTATATCTGAAAAATATAAGATTCGTTTATTAACGGTGGTAGAAATGTCAGTTTTCAACCAATCCCATTTATAAATACCAAATTTAAAGTAAGGGCCTGTCTGGTCATTATAATAATTGGGGCCGGCTTTGGTGTAAAATTTACTTCCGTCTTTCCAGACTTCAATCAAGCCATCATTTTTATAGGAGAATATAATATGAAAGATCCACTGTGTCCATTTCCCATTCTCCACGTTCCCGAAATTAACGGACGATTTACCTGTTACATTGTCATTGTCATTCACCGCCTGGGTGGCCCAACGTGTAGCTAATTGATACTTGCCGTTTTGGATCTCCAGGGCAATGGGTGGAGACCGGTAGTCTTCGCCCAGAGAAAAATCCGGGGTGGCATGCCATTGGGCTACGATTTCGGGTAAAGAATCCGCTACAAATGAGGCGGGAAGCCAGATATTAAAGGCATACCATCTTTCAACGGGTACACTTTTCTCTGCACGAAAAAAAACTTCTGCTCTTTTACCATTTTCAACCGTTGGATCCGTTTTCTGTAAGGTAAAGCAAATAGAAGGTCTTCCATTAAATGGAACAAATCTGGAATATACCACGGATTGATCCGTCGCTGCCTGTATACCACTTCCGGCGTCATACAGTCTGAAATTAGACACCTGTCCATTTACTGCATTATAACCGGGAATGAATAAGACCAATAATAATAACCACTTAAGCATACTTAACTTTTTAAATAAAAATTCTAAAACCATAACAACTTTATATCTGTCAATAAATAAGAATACATTTTTTCGTATAGGTCTGCCCCCGGTCATCATAACGAGTAACCATAAAGCGATATCGCCCCAATGTTCACAGGTAAGCTGATAACCAGGGATATCCGTTTTCAGGCCAATATTACGACGCCTCTTATTGCCTTTTTTTCAGGCAAAGCCTTGCCTCTGCTACTTATTGTAAAAATTACATTTAAAATAAGTAGCAACTGATTGATAATCCAATTTATCTTTGGACGCTTTAAATATCGTCCTCTGAAACTTTAACCTTGTCCGCAAAACCCGGTGCTTAAGATATTATGTACCCGCAAAATAAACGGCCGATTGAATATGAATCGTCTCACAGATAGGCAAATCCCTATCCGCGGGATAAGTCATATTGTAAAATCATCTCCCGATTTATTGCCATAAAATCTCCTACCCAAAGGCTAATCCTATATTTGTCATCTAATTTTCTAAAGGGTTTTTTAGTCAGCATACGAATTAACTAAGGATTAATTCGGCTTAACTTCTTCATATATCCATTTTGGATTTTAGCTATGCTCAACAGATTTTTCCAAACGAGATATATTCCCTCTGCGTTTAACATACATCATGCCATCTTCTATAAAAAACCTGCGATTATTACTATTTGCAGCCAGCAAGTTTTGTGTTGAGCCAATCAGATTTTCATATCTGATTAATTATAAACAGTCTTTAATGAAAAATTAAATCGTTATTTTTTTTAAAAAAATATCTGAGAAAAATAAAAAAATAAATGGGCTCAATTTTTTTGTTACGTGCAAGGCAAATCCCACGGATTACGTACTTTTCAAGCATTTTGAAATTTTCTTTTTTACTTTTTGTTCGGAAAAAAAACCTGTTGAAAGTGGGTAACCTTCCTAATGCCTTATCAGTTAGCCAACTAGGTTTTCGGTCTCGTCTATTTGACAAGACACTGGTCATTTTTGCCAAAAAAGGCACCTCATTTTCCCTTCTGAGGCGCTACCTGAAAGAGGTCAATTCATAAGCATTGAAAATCAATTTAAAATAGGAGAGATAAATCGCTCAGTTGCCTTTTCTGAATAAAAACCGGAACATTTGATCCGGTTTTAAGTAGTTGCCCTGACTCCTTTATAGTTGTACTGAGGTCGGTCGCGCCGTGCACTGGCATTTTTCTTTTTGCAGAACCCCGGCCGGGCACTGGCAAAAGATCGCTTTGCAATAGTCCGTTCAGCGTTTTTATAAGCGGTTGATTATTCATTAAATATTTATTTTTTTATCATTTTTGACTGGTGGAATGGCCAGAAATCGCCGTTTTACGCTGCTCCAGCTTCCGGTTCAGGAATAAAACTCACACATAAGTCCGACAAATTAGGCCCGATTGACGCCTTATATATGTAAAATTCTTTACTTTGTGGTTTCAATAATAGCTATCTTTAAAAGAAGTCATACTAATATTTAAATTTTAACCCATGTCGCATAACCTATTAAAAGGAAAGAAAGGAATCATTTTCGGTGCTTTAAATGAACAGTCATTAGCCTGGCAGACTGCTTTAAAGTGTCATGAGGAAGGAGCACAAATCGTACTTACCAATGCACCCATAGCACTTAGAATGGGAGAGATCAATAAACTGGCTGAAGCTATTAATGCCCCGATTATCGGAGCTGACGTGACTAAAATGGAAGATTTGGCTGCACTTATTGATCAGTCAATGGAGCATTTTGGCGGTAAGATTGATTTTATCTTACACAGTGTCGGCATGAGTATGAATATCCGTAAAGGCAATCCATATACCCATCTGAACCATGAATGGGAGCTGAAGACCCTGGATATTTCCGCAGTAAGTTTCCACCGGGTGTTACAGGTGGCTTATGAAAAAGATGCGCTGAATGAGTGGGCCAGTGTTGTGGCGCTGACTTATATTGCCGCACAAAGAGTATTCCCGGATTATAATGAAATGGCAGATGCCAAGTCCCTTTTGGAGAGCATTGCCAGAAGCTTTGGATACCACTATGGAATCAAAAACAAGGTACGCGTAAATACCATTTCTCAGTCTCCGACCAGAACAACGGCCGGTAGCGGCGTAAAAGGTTTTGACGGCTTTATTAACTTCTCTGAAGCCATGAGCCCACTGGGCAATGCTTCTGCTGAAGCCTTTGCCGGTTATTGCGTGACCTTATTTAGTGACCTGACTAAATACGTGACCATGCAGAACCTGTATCATGACGGAGGCTATAGTTCAACAGGTGTCACTCAGCCAGTTGTAGATAAAATGGCCAGCGAATAAAAAAATAAGCGCCTGACTAATCCATAAAATGGTCAGGTAGTCAGATAACAATGCCGGAGCATATTTAATCAGGTCCTGGGCCTGATTAAATGTATTCCGGCATTGCCCTTTGTATGGGGCTTATAACATTAGTCAAAAAAAAACATGCACTGTGATTATTCAATGCATGCTTTGATCTTTTTACTATAGTCCGCTGATTCTCTTAGAACTCACAGTTCTTAGGCGTTCTGGCAAAAGGTATCACGTCACGGATATTACTCATGCCGGTAACAAACAGCACCATTCTTTCAAAACCCAGACCGAAGCCGGCGTGCGGAACAGACCCAAAGCGTCTGGTATCTAAATACCATTCCATTTCTTTGACCGGTACATTCATTTCCTGCATCCTGGTTTGCAGCTTATCTAAGCGTTCTTCTCTTTGAGAACCACCTACGATTTCCCCGATACCGGGAGCCAGGATATCCATAGCGGCGACGGTTTTGCCATCGTCGTTCTGGCGCATATAGAAGGCCTTGATATCCTTAGGGTAATTGGTAACGATAACCGGTCTTTTATAATGCTTTTCTACCAGGTAGCGTTCATGTTCACTCTGCAGATCAATGCCCCACTTAACCTCATATTTGAATTTCTTCTTTTTATAGGCAGGGGAGGCCAGCAGCACCTCGATGGCTTCTGTATAGGTAATTCTTTCAAAACGATTGTCCAGGACAAACTGCAGCTTTTCAAGCAGACCCTGTTCAGAGCGCTGCGCCTGAGGAAGCGCTTTTTCTTCCTCTTTCAGGCGGTTGTCTAAAAATGCCAGATCCTCGGCATTATGATCCATGACGTAACGGATCAGGTATTGTATAAATGCTTCGGCCAGATCCATATTGTCCTGAATGTCATAGAAGGCCATTTCCGGTTCAATCATCCAGAACTCCGCTAAGTGACGGGTGGTGTTGGAGTTTTCTGCTCTGAAGGTCGGTCCGAAAGTGTAGATGTCTCCCAGGGCGGTGGCGGCGAGCTCTCCTTCCAGCTGACCGGATACCGTCAGATTGGTGCTCTTGCCGAAAAAATCCTGGCTAAAATCGATGTTTCCGTTTTCAGTCCTGGGCAGGTTTTCCAGCGGTAGAGTGCTGACCTGGAACATTTCACCTGCGCCCTCTGCATCACTGGAGGTAATGATAGGGGTGTGCAGATACACAAAGCCTTTTTCATTAAAAAACTGGTGTATGGCAAAGGCCAGGGAATGACGGATTCTGAATACCGCGCTGAAGGTGCTGGTTCTGAATCTTAAATGAGCGATTTCCCTTAAAAATTCCAAACTGTGCTTTTTGGGTTGCAGCGGATATTTCTCGCTGTCGCTGTCGCCCAGTATCTCAATGGCCGATGCCTTGACTTCTGCCTTTTGGCCTTTACCCAGTGAAGGCACAAGAGTGCCCGTTACCTTAAGAGCAGCGCCAGTGGTGATGCGTTTTAAGGTGGCTTCATCCAGTAATCCGAGTTCAACAACGATTTGCAGATTATTAATAGAGCTACCGTCATTAAGGGCTATAAACTGATTATTGCGGAAGGTACGTACCCATCCCATTACAATTACCTCTTGTCCAGTAGGCTCGGTTGAAAGTAGAGCCTTGATCTTTGTTCTGTTGTTAAACATCTGAATATTTAAATTAATACGGTTTAAGGCTGCAAAGATAACTTAATTCTGCGCTTTGTCGGTGAGATTAAACGGATTCACCTAATCTTTGCCATAAAATAAGGAGCATAGATTAGTTTCTTTTGTAGATCAATGACTTGTAAGCTTTCTTGCTGGTGTTGTCCGGGTTATGACAACTGCTGCGCTAACTGATAAAGTCCCCGGAAGCCGTAGGCTTCCGGGGACTTTATCAGCGGCCAGGTAATCGGCCCTTGCTTTAGGGCAACCGTTTGCATGGGACAGTTTTATAGATTTGACGTAACTTCCCACTTATTAATCATTCCTAAAATAAGTATGCAAAAACTGGTTTTGGCAGGTGCGTTTAGCCTTCTGGCCACTATGGCCATGGGACAATATGCGAATAGCGGTAGTCAAAAGCTTAAAAAAGCAGGTTCAGAAATTGGAAATCCCGGAGCCGTGATGGATTACCGGGTCAGTAAATCTTCCTGGAATCCCGATAGTCTGGGCAACCATAGAATCCTCGTTCAGGTGAGCCGCCAGGGCGCGGTAGCCAGGGTGGATATACCCTGGAGAAGAAGAGATGAGGACCCGGCCGCTAAAGGTATAATCGTAGTAGATGGTCAAACCGGCCAGGTCATTCAAAACAATCTGGCAGCAGATTTTACCAGAAGCAGCGGCACGGTATATTTTGAGCCGGTATCAGGTCCCGGTTCCTATTATATTTATTATATGCCTTATCATTTAAAAGGCACCTATTATCCAAGTACCCAGTATTTAGCCGCCGGCAATCAGGCGGATGCCGCCTGGCTTCAGCAGGCGCAGCGTAATAAGGACATGATTAAAGCTACAGCCGTCAGCATCGAATCGGTGGACGCATTTAATCAGTATGGTCCCATGGAAGTCATATCGACGCCTAAGGAAGCAGCTGCGTTGATTGCTAAAAATCAGGGGGAAGCCTTTTTGGTTTTCCCGGAAGACAGAATGCATCCTATTCGTATGACCAGGGATTTGCCGTACCGCTGGATTCAAAAAGGCCCTTCTTCTACGTTTAAAGACACAGCGGACAGAGCAGAGAACTTTGCCTATCAGTTAGGGATATATGCCCATAAACAGGATTTAGCCGACGTAAAAGTGCAGTTTTCAGATCTTACCACCAGTAACGGTAAGACTATAGCCCGTTCTGCTATTACCTGCATTAATAATACCGGCGTGAACTGGATCGGGCAGCGGGAGTCTTTTACGGTAAACGTTCCTAGAGGGCGGGTGCAGTCCCTTTGGTGTACAGTAGCTGTACCGGAAAATGCAGCGCCCGGACTTTATAAAGGAACAGCGAAGATCCTGACGGCAGACGCCGGCAGTAAAACGATTCAGATTCAGTTGGAAGTAAAAGCAAGGCTGGCTAAGGATCATGGGGTGGATGAGCCCTGGAAGCAAACAAGGCTCGCCTGGCTGAACTCTACCCTGGCAGAGAAAAATACCGTGATTGCCCCTTATACGCCTTTAAAAAAGACAGGTAACAGTATTGATCTTTTAGGCAGGGAACTGGATGTGGCCAGGACTGGTTTTCCGGCCCAGATCAAAAGCTTCTTTGACTCCAGAATGACCTCCATTGTGGATTCCGGCAGGAACTTATTTACAGAGCCTGTTCATTTTCATTTTAATAAGGCAGACGGTAAAGAGGTAAAGTTCTCCTCCGGCGCTATTGATTATACGGAAAATTCAGAAGGGACGGTTGCCTGGCAGGTGGATAACAGCTCCAGTGAGCTGGATATGCTGGTCAAAGGTGCTTTGGAGTTTGACGGTTTTGTAAACTATACGGTCAAAGTGACGGCGCTTAAGGATGTGGACTTTAAAAATATCTCGCTGCATTTACCCATGGTGCCTGCTGCCACTAAATATATACTGGGACTCGGATTTGAAGGGCAGAAGACTCCTGGTGAAGTAGACTGGAAATGGCAGGTAGCCACCAAAAACCAGGATGGCGCCTGGCTGGGAGATGTAAATGCAGGGTTGCAATACTCTTTAAGGGATGAGCATTATGTAAGACCGCTCAATACCAATTTTTATCTGCAAAAGCCTTTACTGTTGCCGGTCTCCTGGGGCAATGAAGGGAAAGGGGGTGTTAAAATGGGTATGAAAGGAGCCGCTTACCTGGTAGATAACTATACCGGGGCCAGAAGCCTTAAAAAAGGGGATACACTCTATTTTAATTTCAGGCTGTTGATTACTCCTTTTCATACATTGGATACCAAAGATCATTTTGCCAACAGGTATATCCATAAGTATTTAAACACGGACACCGCAAAAGCACTCGGTGCAACGGTGATCAATATACATCAGGGAACGCCGATCAATCCCTATATCAACTATCCATTTATCCGGACCCGTGAAATGAAGGCTTATATTGACAGCGCACATAAGGACGGTATGAAAGTAAAGATCTATAATACGGTCAGAGAGCTATCCAATAGGGCTTATGAGCTGCCTGCCTTGTTCAGCCTGGGCCATGAGATTTATTCAGCCGGCAAAGGCGGCGGTTATTCCTGGCTCAGGGAGCATCTGGATCAGGATTATATAGCCGCCTGGTATACGCCGGAAGAGAAAGACGCCGCTATCGTTAACAGCGGCATGAGCCGCTGGCATAACTACTATGTGGAAGGCATGAACTGGCTGACCAAAAATATCGGCATTGACGGGGTGTATCTGGATGATGTGGCCTTTGACAGGGATATCATGAAAAGAATCAAAAGAGTCCTGACCAGTGATAACCACCCGGGCTTAATTGATCTGCACTCCGCCAGCCAATATGATAAAGCAGACGGATATATTAACAGCGCCATGTTGTACATGGAGCTCTTTCCTTATCTGAACAGACTCTGGTTCGGAGAGAAATTTGATTATGAAAACACTTCCAGTGATTATTACCTGACTGAGATGTCCGGTATCCCTTTTGGTCTGATGGGTGAGATGCTGGAACATGACGGTAACCCATGGCGCGGTATGGTATACGGGATGACAGACCGCCTGTTATGGTCCGAGTCAGCCGATCCCAGACCTTTATGGAAGGAGTGGGATGAATTTGGCATTAAAGACGCCGCAATGATTGGTTACTGGGCTACGGATAATCCGGTGACGACGGATAATGATAAGGTCCTGGCTACCGTTTATCAGAAAAAAGGTAAAGTACTGATTTCTATTGCCAGCTGGGCTCCTGAGTCAACGGATATTCATCTGAAAATCGACTGGAAGGCATTAGGTCTCAATCCGTCAAGTGCCATTCTTAAAGCACCTGCTATTGATAAGTTTCAGCAGGAACGCAGTTTTGATGTAAATGGAGCGATTCCGGTCGCACCTAGTAAAGGCTGGCTGTTGGAACTGTCCGCCGAGTAGCGGGTTTTGGTTGATGGATGAGTCCATACTTGTAAGATTAAAAAGCGCCGGTTCTTAGCTCAGGCAAGAGACCGGCGCTTTTTCTTTGGCGTTACTGGGCTGGTTAAAAAAGAAAAGGAGCTAAAGGCCTGAGGGTCAAGAAAAGATAAGTGGATATCAGGCCGCTTCACCCGGACCTTACCTTTCCAGGGAGATAGTAGGTGTAGTGTACTTGGTGGCAGGGGTAATCTTTGAATTGTTTAACTTTGCCACTATGGAAAGCTTAGAAACAATACAAGAGTATTATGAGGCAACCTGCAGGAGTATGCCCCTGGATTTGCAAAGAGGCAGCGGGCTCACGCGGCATTTTAATGTGTTTTTGCGTAATAATTGCTTCAAGACCCTGCCTTTTATCCGAAGAGATTATTATAAAATATGCCTCTGTAAAGGCAATGCCATTCTGTTTACAGAGAAGGGTGAGGTCGAAGTAAAAACGCCCACTTTATTTTTTTCAAGCCCAAGGGTCAGGTTTGGCTGGCGAAATATCTCTGAGGAACAACAAGGCTATGTCTGTGTTTTTAATGAAGTCTTTGTGACACCCGGTATAAGAGCGGATCTTAAAAGGCTGCATCAGGTTTTTGAAAAGGATATTTACCCGCTGGTGCCGCTTACAGAAGCGCAATATGAACAATTAGCTGGCTATTTTGGTTCAATGGCCAGTGAATATAAAGAGTGCTATGCCTTTAAGGATGAGCTTATCAGGCATCTGTTGAAGGTGATCATCCTCACAGGGATTAAAATCAGGGGAGAACTGGCGCCTGTGGATAATCAGGAAAGAAAAGATTTTCAGGTAGGCAGATTTTTGGATTTGCTGGATAGTCAGTTCCCAATTGATTCTCCCCGTAATACCATTGATCTTAAAACGCCGGCAGATTTTGCCGGCCGGCTTAATATTCATATCAATCATTTAAATCATCTCATTAAGTTGCACACGGGTAAGACAACGGGGCAGTTGATTGCTGAAAAGAAAATAGCGGAGGCCTTATCCCTGCTTAAAAATACCGACTGGACGGTTCAGGAGATCAGCGCCAGTCTGGGTTTTGAATACCCTCAGTATTTTAATCTGTTTTTCAAACGCCAGACCGGGAAAAACCCTAAAGCTTACAGGTCGCGCTTGGTCGCTCACATTTGATTTGTATAATAATTACTTTGATTTCCTTATTTTTTACTATGCAAAGGCTGTTTAATTTTGCCTTTTAATTTAATTAGTATGAGGCAGATTGTTGAAAGTAACAGTAAGGCGAGCACGATTATCGCATTTTCCCTGATTCCACTCTCGGGACTGGCCACAGATATTTATATCCCGTCACTTCCGGATATGGCTACCGCGTTTCAGGTTGGATCTGTCAGTATCCAACAGACCCTGATTCTTTTTTTGATCAGTTACGGGGTGATTCAGTTTTTTGCAGGCAGTGTTCTGGATAGTTTTGGCCGGTACAGAATCGGTTTAATCTCTTTGTTTGTGTTTGCAATCAGTAACCTGTTTATCATTCATACCAGGAGCCTGGAGATGATTTATGCCATGCGTATTGTCCAAGGGGCATCTACGGCGTTTATCGTTGTGGGTAAACGCGCCTTCTTTGTAGATGTCTTTACAGGGGAAAAACAAAAGCACTATACGAGTCTGCTTACCATCGTATGGGCGACGGCGCCCATTACAGCACCCTTCCTGGGCGGGTTTCTGCAAACCAGTTTTGGATGGACCTCCAATTTTTATCTGCTGGGCGCTTACGGGGCGGTGATGCTGGTGCTGGAACTTATTTACGGCGGAGAAACACTGCGTTATCCGGTGGCCTTCAAAGGGAAAAAGATTGTAGAAGTCTATAAAAAACTTATCGGCACCTTTGATTTTAGTTTGGGCATCTTAGTGCTGGGTATCTGTTATTCCATGGTGATGGTTTTCGGGATGTCTGTCCCCTTTATTGTGGAACATAAATATCATCTTTCACCGGTTATCACCGGTTATTGTGCACTGCTGTCCGGGTTGGCCATGTTTTTTGGTGGCATTATCGGAAAAATGCTTAAAAAAGGATCGATTCCTGTAAATGCCAGCAGGGCTAACGGGCTTCAGGTGACTCTGATATTATTATTTATGGTTTCCTCTTCCCTGTTTAATCAGCTGCCACTCATGATGGTATTTGTGGTACTGATCCATATGATGGTCGGTTTGATTTATAACCTGTTTTTTACCTATTGCGTGACAAGGTTCCCTAAAAATGCCGGGATGGCCAGTGGGATTACAAGTGGAGGATCCTATATGGTGACTTCTGTTGTCAGCACTGCAGTGCTGGCTATTATCCATGTTACCGGTGAAGCTACACTGGCCATTGGATATTTAATACTTGGGGTGCTGGCCGCACTGGTATTGCTGTCGATCCGTATCAATGCTAAAAGTGGACAGAAGAAATTGGCGATTCAGGCTTAAGGCCAGCGGATTTATCAAGGCAAATCAGGAAGGAAAAGGCAATTATATAAAATATATTACCTTTTAATAATATACATGATATTGTAAATTATGACTAATCCGGCCAATATTTATAATATGTAAAGTGAAACGCTCATAATATGTAAAGTGAAATACTCATAATATGTAAAGTTGTAGTTTAATAAATTTACTAGTAATTTATTATATATATTTATAATTTATTATGTCTTAGTCCTAAAATTTGATTAGAGTCCTCGGGATTCATATTAAGAAGAGGCTTGAAGGCACGCCGTAAAAAAGAATGCTTCGTTATAATTTTCAGAAAGCTGGCTGTGGGGGGATAAAGATCAATAGGGTGCCATGATGGCCTATGATTGCTGTACTGTTTATCGAAAGAAATGATAGAAATTGCTCAAGTAATGGTTAGGTTTGAACAGTGGCTGCGGATAAAATACTCTGATATGAACTTTTTTAATTTAATAATTATACGTGAAAATTTCACATATTTATTGCAGATTAAAAAAAGATCGGTATTTTGCGTGAAATTTTCACGTATATGTTAGTAAGGTTTGTTTTGGAAAACATGTTCTCATTTGAAAAACGTAAGGAATTTTCGACTATAGCCAATAGTCGATTAAAAACTTTGCATGATCATATTTATAATATAGATAACTTTCAAATTCTTAAATTATCTTCTGTTTATGGAGCAAATGGTTCCGGAAAATCAAACTTAATAAAATCCTTAGATTATTTAAAACGATTAGTTACTCGGGATGAAATGCCCTTAAAATATAAAAATACCCGTTTCAAATTTACCGATAATAAAAAGCAGATTTTAGTTATTGAGTTTATTCAAAATCAGAAAGGTTTTTTATATGGACTTGAAATAGTTGATAATAAAATAATGACTGAGGAATTATATATTTCGGGACTTGGGAAAAATGAGGATTTCCTTCTTTATGAACGTAAGATGGAGAATGGAAAAACCCAAATAAAATTTTTTGATGATTTTGAAAAAGATGAAAAAAGCAAGGTTATTAAAGAGGTATTAATTGAAGAATTCGTAAGAATTGATAGGCCAATAATCAAATTATTGGCAAACCGAGAAAATGAAAATTTAAGAGAAATTAAAAATGCATTTGGGTGGTTTACTGAAACTTTACAGATAATTACGCCTGATTCTAAGCCAATTGCATTAGCACACAGAATTGAAATAGATAAATCCTTTAAAGAGTTTGCAGAAGATTTAATGCGTACCTTTAATATAGGTATAAAGGCACTTAATACAGAAAGAACAAGTATATACGATTTTTTTGGCCAAGATAATTCAAATGAAATCGATGACCTGATATCAAGATTAGAGAAAACTAAGAACAAAATCATAGGTTTACGAACAAGAAAGGGAGAAGAAATAATAGTTGCAAAAGAAGGTGAAGATTATATCGTTAAAATATTAGAAATTGAACACGAGGCAAACAATATTACTAAACCATTTTCTTTGGAAGAAGAGTCGGATGGTACTATTCGATTGTTAGATTTTGTTCCTGCCTTTAAAAATATTCTATTCGATGATAAAGTCATTTTTGTAGATGAAATCGAAAGGAGTATTCACCCCTTATTGATAAAGGAATTGATTAGGAAGTTTTCAGAGCAAAAGGAAACTAAAGGACAATTGATATTCACTACGCACGAATCAAATTTGCTTGACCAAAGTATATTTAGACAAGATGAAATTTGGTTTTCTGAAAAGGATTTTGAAGGAGCTACTGATATTTATTCTTTAAGTGACTTTAAAGAGCATAAAACAATTGATATTCGCAAAGGTTATTTAAATGGGAGATATGGTTCAATACCATTCTTAGGCAATTTGAAAGATTTAAACTGGGTTGATTATGATATTAACGAATAGGCTTTTTGAACGTAATGTGCCCAGCAGAAATGCAAAGTCAATTTTTATTTTTTGTGAGGGACGTCGTCGAGAATATGATTACTTCAAATATTTCAAAGAAAAAGATTCAAGAATTAATATAGAAATTCATAAAATAGCCCCTGATGATAATAATTCTCCAGAAGGGTTATTTGATATTGCAGTCAATGCATTTTGCCCAATTGAAGAAAAGGGCTATAAGCCTAAATACGATTTAATTGAGGGTGATGAAGTGTGGATTGTACTTGATACGTAAGCGTTCGGCGAGAACCGTCATTGTCATTAAATACCCGGGATTTACTTTTGCCATCTAAAATTGATAATTATGACAAAGGTAAATCGGGAAGAAGTTATGGCGTTAATCAACAGCAAGCCTGATGGGCAGCGAGTCAAGAATTTCTGCGCAGAAAAGGGAATCACTGAAACGTTTTATTACTACTGGCGCAATAAATTAAACAAGAGTAAATCAGATAGTGTATCTGCCGGATTTATTCCCGTTCGTATTAAGGATATCTCTCAAAACGGGCACCTATTGGCGAGTATTGATTTACCGGGAAAAGCCGTGATCCATGTGTATGATGCGACAGTTATAGCTGCGCTCATGCATATTTTATAGCCGTGTGCTCCGGAGACTGTCTGATTGCAGATTTATCAGCTCTGCTCCAGTGATGCGGCAAAAGCTCTTTGATATTTTTCTGTTTATGTGTACTGATACGACTGATGACATCCTTTAGATATTCATAGGGATCTACGCTGTATTCCTTACAGCATGCCATTAGCGAATACATCAAAGCGATCCGTTCAGCGCCATGATGCGATCCGGCGAACAGGTAGTTCTTGCGACCTAAGGCTAAACTTCTTATGAGGGATTCGATTCCATTATTATCTATGGGGATAAATGTATAATGAGTATAGGTCAATAACTTATCCCAACGGCTCAATGCATAATGTATAGCTTTACCGATAGGTGAGTCCGGCAACACCTGCGAAGCATTGGCTATCAGCCATTGTTTCAGTTCTTTAAGGATAGGCAGAGCCCTGGTCTCCCGCACTTCCACAATTTGTTTATCATTTAACTGCTGTTCTTTGATCTCCCGCTCAATATGATAGACCTTCTGGATCTCTGTCATATAATGATTAGCCCTCACCGGGTCATATGGTAACGCTTTTTCGAAGTACCTTCTTGAATGGGCGTGACAATGCACCAGGGTAATATCTTCCCTGCCGCCTACACGCGCATCCTCATAACAGGTGTAACCATCTACCTGCAAAAATCCCCGATAATCCTCCAGCATCTCTATCGGCCCCGATTTATCCCGGCCTCGCCGGTAATCAAACAGTACCAGACGCTTCTGAGGGTGTCGGTAGACCCACATCCAGCCGCGGTGTGTTTTACCTTTTTTGTCGCTATCCAGTACCCGTATATGGCTCTCATCCGCCTGAAGGACTGGACCGGATAAAACTTCTGTTTTCAGTGCATCCATCAGTGGCGCAAGCATTACATGGATACTGTCCATCCAGCCGTTGACAGTTCCGGCAGCCAGTTCGACGCCCAGATAAGCAAAGCGCTTCAACTGCCTGTCTATGGGCATATGATACAGAAACTTGTCTACAGCAATAGCTGCCAGCAGGCCTGCTTCAGGAATACCTTTCTCAATGGGTCCCTGCACCGATTCTGCCTGTACAATATGACGTACACGTGTCTGTTCGTCTATCTGGATATACTTTGGATAAACATACCTGTTAACGGTCAGTTTGGAGGGTTGATAATCCAGCCGCTCTGTTACGTCCTGGCCGATTTGAACATAACCGGTCAGATCCATCTGTGGCTCTTGCGTAATGGTATTTCTTTCTAAATGAGCCGGGAATGGGTTGCGGCCAGGGCGGACATACATTTTCTTTACAGGTGCGGGCTTTTGCTTTTCACCAACAGTCGTCACCCCTTTTACTTCAATATTACCAATCTCCTCTAAGGCAAACAAAATAGGCACCTGGCCAGCAGCGTTGGCTAAAGGAATGAACCGTTCCGTTTTGGAACCATAGATCACCCTGTTCTGCTCGTCAATAATTCTTTTCTGTTCTTCTACCTTAAGCTTAAGACCTTTGTTCTCGTCCAGCAAAGCAGCATTCTCTGCCCGCAGCGTCTTTACTTCTGCGGTCAGCTCATCTACTCTTTTGATCAGCGCATGAACAATATTTATGAGGTCCTTACTCATATTGCAAATATATGTAATATAAATTATCTAATCAAAATATTATACCACATTTTTTATTGAAAAACGCTTCTTTTTTCTATAGCGTTCCAACACCACACCACTGATCATTAATTGCAACTCGTATGCTTCTATCTGTCCATTAGGCGGTACGGCAAATGTACCTTTTACGAGGCGTTTGTGGAAAATCTCAAAGCCATCCTCTGACCACCGAAGCAACTTACACTGATTTTTTCGTTTGTTGATAAATATAAAAATATCTCCCGACAATAAATTTCCCTCCATATGGGCATTCACAATGCCACCGAGCCGATCGAAGCTGTATCGCATATTGCAGGCGTCTTGATAAACGTAGTAGCGGCAAGTATTTGAATAAGAGATCATATTCCAATAATTAGCCGGCAAATCTAATCTAGCTACTCATAAAGGCAATGACGGTTCTAGCCGAACGCTTAC
>NZ_FNQY01000028.1 GCF_900107765.1 Arachidicoccus rhizosphaerae
AACTACCTAATCATACGCGCGACCATCCTTATCCACCGGAGTTTTAATATTAAAGCGATGCCACTCTAATATATTATGGGGTATTAATCCGAATTTCTTCGGGCTATCCCCCAGATAAGGGAAAGTTTCGCACGTGTTCCGCACCCGTTTGCCGGTCGTCAGCTCAAGTATTGCTACTCAACTGTTACCCCTCGACTTGCATGTATTAAGCCTGCCGCTAGCGTTCATCCTGAGCCAGGATCAAACTCTCCATTGTTAATGTGTTGTTTGAACTGACTAAATTTCTCTCGAAAATTAGGCGTCAAAATTTGTGTATTTTTTTTCAACGCTTCGTAGTGTCTTCCTTACTGTTATTTTTAATTCCTTTCAAAGATCTTTATAAAAGTATCGCTACCCTTATTTTGCTTACCTAAAGCCCTGCGACTTTTTGTAACTTCTTACCCTTATTCAACCCTTATTCACTTCAAAGCGCTTCCCGCTTTTTTGCCACTCCGTTTTCCGTCCGGTCTGTACCGTCTGGCGGAGTGCAAAGGTAGTAAGCTTTCATTTACTAACCAAATTTATTTTGAAGTTTTTTTTATTTTTTCTTTTCAGCCCTGTGTTCGCAACTTATTGTAAACCACTTGCTTGCAGAAGAAATTTATGATAAGAGCTGACCGATTCAGTGTTGTCTTTTCCGTTTCGGGATTGCAAAGGTAAGCGCTTTTTTTACTCTACCAAACTTATTTTAAAAGTTTTAAAAAACTATTTTTAAAACATCAATGTTTATCACCATTACAGAAGAAAAATAATTTTATAATGGACTGCCTGCTTTTAATCCCTTTACCGGACCTGCTGTCCGGTAAAAAGAGGCAGCATTACACGCAAACCCCTACCCCGGCTGCATTGCAGAACGAAAATGACCGGTGACGATTTGAGTGTACTGCTAACCTGCCTACATTTGGGATAAAAGCATTCCGGAAAACAAAGCAGGCTATTAGATGATTCAAACCTATTAAGATAACCTCATCCTTTATACATATAATACATCAATTTTATCTGGTGTCCCTTTTTTTGAAATATCTGTTGCTACTTTTCCATTATTCGGAACCTGCTTTTCTACCACAAGTGGTTCCCATTTATACAGTCTACCATCTAAAATAACCCTGCCTGCTCCAGGAAAGGGCAGATGACAGCTTAAGTATATAGTGCGCTCAGCAGCTCCTTCTGCAATTAATCTGGCCCTGGTCTGTTTACCGAGTTCAAAATCCGTATCAAACTGGGTCCCCCAGGCAGCAAAAGAGACCAAAGCAGGTATATGGAAAGCATCGACAGTGTGTATCAATGACTTACGCCCATCAAAGATTCTAAAAACACAGTGCCCTGGCGTGTGCCCGGGAGCAAGAATGACCTCCAGACACCCAAATAATCTATCTCCATCCTCATAAGTATTTAACCTGCCGCTGATCTCTTTAGTAAAATTTTTGGCGTTGGAGATGGAAACTTCGCTCCCTGTCTTACGCTTACTTTTTGAAAAATCTGGCTCAGGCTGCTGCCAAAATTCCAGCTCCTCTTTGCCTACATAAAAACTTGCCTCAGGAAAATTCAGTTTCCCGGCCTGATTAAAAATACCTCCCGTATGATCCTTATGGATATGAGTTATGACAATATCTGTGATTTGATCAGGACTTACACCAACTGCCTTTAGATTTTGGAGCAGCCTGCCTGCTGACGGCCCAAAATAATCCCCGGCGCCGGCGTCCAGCAGTATTTTCCGGTCTCCTTTTTCCAAATAAAGGACATTTAGATCTAGTTTTACCGAACGACCAAGGCCTCCAGCCAGTTTCAGCCCCTCTTCCACTTCTTTTCTATCTTCCTCGGGTGCAAATATGGGTTGCAGGTCTTCCATATATTTATATCCGTCATATATAATATAGCCGGTGAGCTGCCCTATATTTATTTTGATATGTTCCATAGGATAAAGTTAAGACCTTTACAATTCGGCTAAACAAAACCTTCGTACCAACCTTAGTTAAAAATTACTTCAATTTCAAAAAAGTAAAATGCGATCTTGTTTTTCAATTTATTCAATCCGGTGCATGGCGGCAAAATCTAATTCAAAACACTTATCTTTAATAAAATTGCAAAGCAATGACAAAGGCATCTTTTTACCTCACGTTGTTTTTGATAAGCACAAACCTTATTCAGGCACAAAAAATACAACCCGACATCAGATCAAATGAAAACTTTATTACGGTAAACCGGCAACTCAGTATCAATAAGCAAGAAAATAATCCCATTATTTACCTAAATGCAAAGCAGGGGCCGGGAATTGCCTGGATTAAAGACATTGATTTTTCTTTTGGCACCATTGAATTTGATATAAAAGGCAAAAACATACCGCAGGAATGCTTTATAGGCCTGGCTTACCACGGTTTAAATGACAGCACTTATGATGCCATCTATTTCCGTCCCTTTAATTTTAACGCCAAAGATACCCTTTCTCATAGTCATGCAATTCAATATATATCTATGCCTAAATATGATTGGTATAATCTGCGGAAAACATTTAAAGGAATATTCGAGAACTCGTTAAACCAAAATATTGATCCAGACGCCTGGTTTCATGTAAAAATAAATCTAACAGCAGGGCATACCTCGGTTTATGTAAACAATAACCCTGCCCCATGCCTTACCCTTAGGCCGCTTAATAAAAACAGTCATGGGAAATTGGGCTTTTGGGTGGGTAATGGTTCCGACGGCTATTTTTCCAATGTATACCTGGAAAAAAATTAATCAATACTCAGTGTTTGTCAAAAATATTTGGCCGATAACCTGATTTCCCTCTTTTATTTTAATCAAAGCATATCCTATGAATATCATCCTTTCTGAAACCAGAAAAATCAATAAAGCCGATATTATACAACTATACAAAGCCAATAGTTGGAGTGCAGCACAAAAGCCTGAAGCGCTATATAATGGCTTGATGAATGCACACGCTCTAATTTCCGCATGGGATGACGACCAGTTAATTGGCCTAGGCAACGCGATTTCAGATGGCCATCTGGTTGTTTATTACCCACATCTGTTAGTGCACCCTGCATACCAAAGGCACGGAGTTGGCCAGCAGATAATGATTAAATTACAGGAAAAATATACCGGTTTCCACATGCAGATATTAACAGCTGATAACAAGGCCATTAATTTTTATAAAAAAATGGGATTTACGCGGGCGGGCAGTACAATTCCCATGTGGATTTATAAAGGAAAAGAACATTAATTAAAGATTGACAGTCTAGGGCAAATAATCACCCATTACGTAAATCAACTTACTATTGAATCTTTACAACCTTATGCTAAATCAGCCCGCTAAAATGCGGGCCGATTTGTTTATATTCACTGACTATATGTTCAATTAAAATGCCGGTTATCATTATTGTATAATGATAAATACAATTTTTATCCCTTATCTACTTTAACGTAAGCACCGCCAAAATAGGACAATGATCTGCCGGGAACTTTAATTTACCATACGTATCGCTTAGAACCCCCCATTTGCCTACGGTAAACTCTTTGGAGCAAAATATATGGTCGATAAACTCACCGTCTTCATATTTACCAAACTCGTTAAAGGAGCCTCTGGGAGTGTATGGATCTTTGGCTAGCAGATAGCTATCTTCAAGTTTTTCAGATGCTTCCAGTGTTTTATACCAACTGGTCGTATTGCCGCCATTGATATCCCCAACCATAATAACTGGCTGGGTCCCGGCTATTTCTTTAATCTTTTTCAGCATCAGCAGACTGCTTTGATTACGGGCATAATCCTTTTCATAATCATAATGCGCATTAAAGACATAAAAGCTTTTTTTTGAGGATTTTGCCTCCAGCTTCACCCAACTGCAAATCCTGTTGCAACATGGAGCGTCCCAGCTTTTGGAAGGCACATCCGGAGTGGCTGACAACCAGAAATCACCTTTATCAAGCACCTTAAACTTATCTTTTCTATAGAAAATAGATTCATGCTCACCGGCCAACTTCCCGTCGTCTCTTCCGATACCATAATAAGCATATCCCGGCAATGCCGACTGGAGCGTCTCCAGTTGATGTTCCAGCGCTTCCTGCACACCAAATATGTCAAATTCATGGAATTTGACCAGCGCTGCAACATGGCCTACCCTATCCTTCCAAAGATTACCGGTATCATAAGTATTTTCATTGCGTATATTGTAACTGGCAATCCGCATGGTCTGCGCCTGCAATTTGGGGATTGCCGTCAAAAACAGAGCGCACGTGATTAACCCCGTGGAAATTTTAATTATTTTTACTAACCGACGACTGACGCTTTTGACGCCAAGATTTTTCTGATACATTTATTTAGATTTTATTGATTCAGATCGGAGATAATAGCCTATACTTTAATTCCAGTTTTTTTACCAAACCCGGTGTCTCTGCTACCTGGTTCAAAAAACTTTTTGTTCAATAAACCATTGCAGCAGCTACCCGGCAATTAAAGGTAGTTAAAGAATCTTAAAGACACAGGCCCAACCATGGTATTTAGTTTCTGTTTAGATTTGATAGCCCTGAGCTGCCCGCCTCAGAATAATTTCAAAATATTTCTGATTTTGCGCTCAGGCCATTTAAATGGCGGGGACCAGCTGACAGTGCTGGTCCCCGCTGACGACAACTGATTTTACCATACTTTTTATTGAGAAACATTTGCCGGTTATTTATTAAAAGCTCGCTAACTGCCACTAACAATACCGGTAAATTTTAATCCAAACCTTCAAACAATGCTTAATTTAAAAGTAGAGTAAATCAATCATCTCACTTAAACCAAATACTAAACAATAAACATTAACCCAAACTTACAAACATCTTTATATCTTTAATGCTTACCATTCATTAAGCTGAACCTTTTTGACTTACTTATTCTTCCCAGCCTGGATTTTGAACAAGGTTGGGATTTACCTGCAGATCGGCATAAGGAATAGGATATAAATACTGATAATCATGCCACTTCCTGGAAATATTATCCAACCAGTGCAACTCCCCTTTGCTACCTCCTGAAAGTGTTTGCGGTTGCTTAGAAACATCTATATAAGTCACCCCGCTTACTTTAGAAGATGGCGCAGTTGTATAGAATGCTACATCCAAGATGCCATCTCCGTTTAAATCCAGCGGCGTATTCAGGGCCGGTACATAAAATCCGTTCCATGGAAGTTCCAGAAGTTCCCCATGTTTCCAACGAATCAAATCCTCCATTCTGAATCCTTCCAGGCAGAGTTCGGTACCTCTTTCTCTTCGGATTTCCATAATTGACGGATCAGTAATATCAGAAAAATAGGTCTTTTTCATATAAGGGTCAACAACAGTCGGCTTACTATCGATACCACCAGTAATGCCTGCTCTGGCACGAAGTGCTCCTACCGTTAATTTCCAGTCAGCATCCGTCAATGTACCCAGCTCCGCCTTCGCTTCTGCGTAGTTAAGCAGAATCTCTGCATACCGCATCAGTGAGACGGAATTGGTATTTAAGGATCCTCCATCATAATACATATCGTCCAGCGTCCATTTAATGGGCATATAACCGGTATAAGTATAAGAAAAGACCGGAGGACCGGGAATTTTTGTTCCACCGGAAGTCCTTTGATAATCTCCCATACGAATGGTCTGCTTCAGCCTTAAATCCCGGTTTTTAACTTCAGAGGCAAAAACCATGGTATCATGCCCTGCCACATCTGTAAACGGTGTGCCGTCCTGCATTAAATACGTATTAATAAAGGTCCTTGTAAAGCTAAAACGGCTTCCATAGGTCGCACTGGTAAAATACCAGTTACCATCATTATATTTCGCGAGTGCTACACTGCTCACATCGGCTAACATAATCTCTGAACTGATAGGCGCCTCGCTGATAAACAGGCTACGGTAAGGCTGATCACCTGCCGTATTCAAACTATAAACACCACTCTGAATAACAGAATCTGCAGCTGCAGCCGCCATTTTCAGGTAAGTATCCGCCGTACTCTGTAAATTATAACTAGTCTGGTATTTCCTAAAAGTACCGGCAAACAGACACACCCTGGATTTGAAGCCCCAAACTACAGTCTTTGTAATCTGACTTCTTGTGCCATCCGACATCTCTGTCATATTGGCCGCTGCGTAGTCCAGATCAGCAATAATAGAATCCATAATGACTGTCCGGCTGTCCCGGCCTTTATACAATAAGGCAGTATCACTTACATCCAGTGGCTTGTTATACCATGGCACATCCCCGAATCTTAGCAGTTTCTGGAAATAGAAGTACGCTCTGAAAAACCGGGCCAGCCCCATATAGTTATTACGAATTTCTTCGGACACCGAGGGATCTGTGTTATTTTGAATAAAATAATTCACATTACGCAGGTCCGTCCAGGACCAGCCGCTTCCTTCTCTGGAAGAATAAGCTCCTTCTCTGATATAATCCGGAACACTGCTGGTTGCCCCAAAATCAGATAAAGAACAGTCTGTTCTGAAAACATCGCTAATCCCGGGCAGCATATTGTAAAATGAAAGACTGTAGAGCTTCAGACCATCTTCGCTGCTAAAAACAGCATCTTTTGTTGCGGTACTTACTGCCGTCTGGTCCAGTTGCTTGGTGCAGCTGACACCCAGGACCAACAGACTCAGAAAGGACAGATATATAAATATTTTTGATTTCATCATTAAAAATTTAGGGAGCTTTAAAAATTAACACTCAGACCCAGGGTCAGACTTTTAAGAATCGGATAATTGTTACCATTACCACTGGAACCACTGGTCAGCACCTGATCAGATCCGTGAATACCTTCAATATCGAGAGCTTTGGTATGCTTATACAACGGGGAGGCACTCCAGAGGTTTTCACCAGACAAATAAATCTTGGCACTCTGGATGCGCATCCGCTTCATCCATTCTTTGGGCAGATTATAACCAATCTGCGCATTTTTGAGTCGGATATAACGGACATTTTGCAAGTACTTAGTCTGCGTTGCATGGAGTTCTCCTGAACCGTTTTGGGCAACATAACCTCTGTACCTGGGGAAATAGGCATCCGGATTGCTTTCAGACCAGATATCATCCAGCTGGGATTTGAAAACATAGTTATAAGGCCTGTTATATTGTCCCCAGAACACATCTGCTTCACCGCCTGGCCACCAATCCTGTTTAAGCACACCCTGGAAAAACAAACTCACATAAAACCCTGCATAGTCACCGGAAAGGGTAATCCCAAAATTGTAACGAGGTGTGGTGTTACCGATTACTTTCATATCTCCCGGATTATCTACTGTATTATCTCCGTCATTAATTACCCCATCGCCATTCAGATCTTTAAATTTAATATCTCCCGGCAACCAGGTTCCTGAGTTGGAGGCTTTAAATAATGCCTGAGCAGCCTTGGCCTCCCCTACATTATCAGCCGTCCAGTAACCATCCGTCACATATCCCCATATTTCTCCCACCTTCTCACCGGCATAATAATCAGATAACTTTCTGGTCTCATTATTATACTTATCAATGGTAGCTGTGTAATCACTCATCCACAGACCAATACTATAACCAAAGGGTCTGTCATGTAAATTAAAAGCATCTGCCCAGGTAACGGAAGCTTCCCATCCTTTCGTGGTCATGTCCGCATAGTTACCTTTTGGCACGGTAGCCCCGAAGACGGCCGGCAAAGTCTGCCCCACTGTAAACATATTGGTGGTCTTTCTTGTATAGATATCTCCTGTAATATTCAGGCGATTGCTTAAAAGCGATGCATCCAGACCCAGATCAGCGGTAGTGGCCGTTTCCCAGGTAAGTCCATCAGGTATAACGCCCGGAGCACTGGTATACTGCCCTAACACACCATTTATAACTCTTCCGGACTGACTGATATTAAAGCGCTCCTGATAATTATAGGAGGCAATATTCCCATTACCTAATGAACCATAGGAGGCCCTGATTTTTAAATCGGAAATGGCTTTAGGAGATATATGCCAGAAAGATTCTTTGGACAGACGCCAGCCGGCAGAAGCAGACGGGAAAAACGCAAATTGCTGGTCACTTGGAAACTTACTTGAACCATCATAACGACCGTCCAGTTCTAAAAGATACCGATCCTTATAAGAATAGTTCAACCGGTAAAAGCCCCCTAGAATAGCCCATTTTTCATAGCCTCCTCCAGTTGTTATACTCTGTCCGAGGGCCAGGTTCAAATCCGTTGCATTGGCATAAATCAGGCCGTTTCTGCCGGCTGAAAAAGCATTATAGACGGACTGCTCATAGTTATACCCTACCATCGCTTTTAAATAATGATCCCCCAAATGGGTTTCATAGTCCGCATAGATATTGGTGGCCAGATAATCTGTTTTATACTGATCCTGACTTAAGTCATTATAAGCAGTACCTACATAAGCAGTAACACCCTCTACTGAACTGTAAGGCACCTGTACTCGAATCTGTTTTTGGTCCTCTCTGGTATTTTCAAAGGTTAAATCACCTCTGACATGTAGTTTATCCTGCATAAATGCAGCCACAAAACCTGAGGTATTACGAATCACTGTTTTATTCATATCAATACCATTCTTACCATAAACAAAATCTCCGACCGTATAGGCGGCTGAGAAGGTAAGACTGCCATCAGGGTTAAAAAGCATGGAGGAAGGATGCCCTTCATCTGCCAGGTTACGCCAGATACTGCCCCCTTCCCCTACATTGAGCGGGTTATGGTAATACCTGCTGGAGAACTGAAAATTATCGGTAATCTGTAACCAGGGTAATACCTGAACCGTTCCTTTACCTGTCAGGTTATAAAGGTGATAGTCATCAGAGTTGTACCTGAACAGCCCCCCCTGACCATAATAACGCCCGGTCAGATAAAAACTGGTCTTTTCACTGCTCCCAGAAATGGACAGATTCTGACTGGTAGCACCCAGATGATCTTTATAGAGCAGGTCATACCAGTTGGTATTGCCATAATAGACATAATTGCCATTTTGATCTGTTTCAACCTTGGGCAGGGACGGATCATCATTGCGTTTTTTATATTCCTGCAAATAAGCTTCAGAGAATGGCTGTGTTTTATTGATATTCTGCGCAGTCTGGGCATAGTCATTCCATGCGCTCCAGGCAGAGTCAAACATGGTGGCATACACATAACCGTTATCCACGATATCTGGCACTACCGTCGGTTTTTTAGAAGAATAATCCGAGCTGTAATTGATGCTTACCCGGTCTTTTTTAGGGGTTTTGGTAGTAATCAATACCACTCCGTAAGCAGCCCTTGCACCGTAAATAGCGGAAGAGGCCGCATCCTTTAACACCGTTACAGAGGCAACATCATTAGGGTTTAATAAACTTGGATCACCCTGGACTCCGTCAATTAATACCAGGGCGCTTCCTCCCTGTCCTATGGAAGTATTACCACGGACATTAAAAGTAGGCGATTGAGTAGGCTTCCCATCCTGAGGAACCAGGTTCAGGTTAGGTACCATCCCCTGAAGCCCCTGGCTGATATTGGGCAGCGACCTGTCTTCCAGCACCTTACCACTGACCTGAGCTACCGCCCCGGTCAGATTGGCCTTTTTCTGTTTACCATACCCAACGACCACCACTTCTTCCAAATTGTTATTATCGGCCGACAATACAATATCCAGATGCACCGTACTGTCTGCTGTAAAAGGTATATCAGAGATAACCGAAGGCTTAAATCCTATAAACTGTGTTCTAACCTTATAGGTATCTTTTGGTACATCATAAAAATCAAAGCGCCCGGAAGGATCCGCAACCAGCTGTTTATGAAATGAACTGTCCAGGTTATACAAAATAACGGTGGCACCGCCCACTGTTGCTCCAATATCGCTTTTTACCTGGCCTTCAATGCCTGCCTTACCTCCTGACTGCGCCTGGAGCTTGTCTGGCCGGATTAGCCAAAGACAGCCTCCCAGCAAAGCCCAGGCAGATAGTTTTTTCAGACCTGCCATACCCAAACTGTTTTTCATACTGCTTTTCGTTTAAAGTGTTAGTGTATTATGATTAAGTGTTTTATTAATTCAGGTATTTCCTTGAATACATTGTAATGCACGCAAAAACCTTTTTTCATTTTATGAATAATGAGGGGCAATATTCTGATTCTAATGTAACCCAGGCGTTTCCTCAATATCAACAAAATGTTAAGTCCGACATATTTTTTAAGGATAAAAAGAACGCTTCCTCCATTTGTTGTCTAAAATGGCATTATTTAACAGTTACCTCATCATTTAGCATCGCTCGCCCTTTCGCTAACCGTCGACCTGTACCGGGACACCTGCTTTATCTCTTGCAGAAGCCTTGGCTAATCAAGTGCGCTGATTTCTTAAAAGTTTCATTCGCAATATTTATAGGTCACTTTATCTTACATTAACCCCCATTTTTGTTTTATTTATTTTCGTTATTAGCGATAAAAAGGACAAAATCGCATAATTTCAAAAGAAAAATGAAATAAAATAGTGATTAACCGGACAATTCCGGCTCGTTGATTAAAAACGGATTAGACTGCGCTGCAGGCTTTATGCAGCAGTGGCAAAACGGATAACTGGGAACTGTACGATTTTTACATAAATGTCCGTATTCGGACAGTCTGTATACTTAAATGGATTTAGTTTTTACTGAAAACCAACAATTTATAAAACGGCATAATCGTAGATGGGCAAGAAAACGCCGGTCATTTTTAAAGAAAAGGAGTTGTAAGGCTGGCTTTAAAAAAGAATATACTTTTATTAAAATAATATTGATTTTTATCCAGCAATAAAAACGCATGCTAAAACAATATATAAAGTTAGCTTTCAGATCTATTAGATTGAACCGCACTTTAGTCTGATTAATATTTTAGGATTGGCTGTCGGACTAGCTGCCGGCATTATTTTATTAATATGGGTAAATCAGCAATTAAGCTTCAATCGCTTCCATACAAAAGCGGACCGGATCTATCAATTAAATGCCAGTTTTACTTCAGATGGGCAGCAGACGACTTTTAAAAATGTTCCTGGCGCTGTCGGCTATATGGCCAAAAGCCTGAAAGAGGTGCAGGTCATACAACGTATTTATGAAAAAAACGATCAAACACTCTCTATACCTCAAAATAATAGAATCTTTGATGGAATACAACTGGGTTATATAGACAGTAATTTCTTAAAAATATTTGATTTTAAATTGCTAAAGGGACAAAAAAGCGCCTTATTACCTCAAATCCATACGATTGCCCTTACTGAAGAGGCGGCCCATAAGTTATTTGGGAACCAAGACCCGCTCCAACAAATCGTCGAATTTCAGGGAAAAGCATTTACGGTTTCTGCTGTTTTGCAGAATTTTCCCGATAATTCATCCCTTCATTATGATGCCTTGCTTCCCATGGCTTATTATGAAGAACAGTTTAAAACGGTTCAGGGTAGTAATAACCAGCAAGGTATTGATCAAAATATCAATCTGTATTCTTTTACCACTTTTCTGTTAATAAAGAACCCGGCTGATGCTGCTATGGTTGGGCAAGAACTCACCCAGGCATTTAGCAACGAAGAAACATCTGCCGATGTCCATATAAATTTGCAGAATATCAGGCAGGTTCATCTCATTACAGCTGATGGCAATGACGCGGCTTTACAAATGGTGCATATCATGCTGACTATTGCTTTGACGATTCTTTTAATTGCGGGCATCAATTATATCAATCTGTCAACTGCCAGAGCACTTGGCAAATCCAGACAGGTAGCGGTCAAAAAAATAATGGGTGCCAGACGACACCATCTATTTTTACAATATATCGTAGAAAGTACCGTTATTTTTGTTACGGCCTTTTTGCTGGCGCTACTCATTATAGGGCTGACGCAGTCATTTACCAGATCCGTTACGGGCTTATCTATATTTGCCCAGCTTACTCGTCCAAATACCTGGTGGTTGATTATCCTTGCCGCTATCTGCACTTTATTTGTTGCCAGTATCTATCCGGCTTTATCCGCCTCTAATCCACACCCGGTCCAGGCTCTGAACGGGACAAGTAAAGCAGGCGGCCGAAGCCCGGCCGCTTTACTCAAAAAAGCATTGATTATATTTCAATTTGGAATTTCCTTTGCACTGGTGGCAACGGCTCTTTTGATGCACCGGCAAATGGATTTCATCCGGCAAAAAGACCTGGGTTATAACAAAGATTTTGTATTGGTTACACGGGTGCCACCCTCTGCCCTCGCCCATGTAGCGCAAATAAAGGCAGCATTAAGCCATTTCCCGGCGATTAAAAGCGCTGGCTTTGCGGGCGCGCCTGACCCTTCTGATATCCGCGACAATACGGGCCATATCCAATGGCCCGGTCAGCCTGATAATACGCTGATGATGATCGGTGACTTACAGGTAGACCAAAGTTTTATACCGACCCTTCAATATCAATTATTGGAAGGACATAATTTTCGGGGAGATAGCTCCGATCAGCATCAATATATCCTAAATCAAACGGCTGTAACACAAATGAGACTCAAACCGCCCTATATTGGCCAAAAAATCAGTTTTCATGAAAGGCCCGGAGAAATCATTGGAGTATTGAAAGATTTTAATTTTAAGCCGCTGAACGAAAAAATAGCACCATTTATATTATATACGAATCAAGTTCCCCCCTCTTATCTGTATATACGGGCTAATGGCCAGCAGCTGGATCTAGCCATTAAAGACGTAAAAACAGTCTATGAACGCTACGCCGGTAACAGACCTTTCAAATATGACTTTCTGGACGACAAAGCGGCTTCCCATTACAGCACGCAATATAGAACCAATCAACTCTTTAATCTGTTTTCCGGCATAGCCATTTTTCTATCCTGCATGGGCTTATTTGGCTTAATTTCTTTTTCAGTACAGGCCAGAATTAAGGAAATTGCCATGAGAAAAGTACTGGGTGCCAGTCCCCGGAGTCTTTTAAAACTACTCAGTCAGGACTTTCTTGCACTTGTTATAATAGGTAGTATCTTATTTGCGCCTTTAACCTATTGGTGGATCAACCACTGGCTACAGGATTTTGCCTATAAAATAACCTTTAGCAACTGGATTTTCGTTATTGGATTTGGGGTGATACTTCTTGTCGCTATACTCACAATCGGACTTAAGGTCGTAACTGCCATAAAAGCGAATCCGACACAACATTTAAAAAGCGAATAAAATGATTTTTCAACTTTCCCTGCGTCCGCACCAGATTTTAAACCGACTTGGTGTAATATAATATTTGGTAAAGTTGTGTTCATGCAGACTAGCTAGTTCATCAACTTCAGCATCGATAAAACTTAAAGGGTTGCTTAGAGGTATTTTTGCGGCATATGCATTCATTACAGGCTGGGCAGTAGATAGAGTTAATCCTTCATACCTAATTTGAGAAACCCATTGTCTAAAATCGGCTCAATATTGTATTGTAAAGCAATCAGGCTCACCCCAATACTTGTCTTTGAATCTCATGAACTGATTTTAGGTGACGCATTCTGTCACGATTAATGTGTAAATACATGACAAAATTGGGAAAAAAATCCTGATCTGCTAACTACATCAACCTTTTGATAGAGAAAGGAGACCAGGATTTATCCAAACCTTCTTTTAGTGTTCCAGAATCTTGAACTTAAAATATGCGCGCCTTCATAACAGGAGACCATTTTATTTTAATGCTTCGATTTCACCGGCAGCTAACGCTTTATTGTAAATAGTGAGCCCGGTAATTTTACCGTTAAATCCACCCAGCTGTCTGAGCGGGAATACCAGGGTTTCGATTTTACGCATCTTGGTTTTATCTTTGTCATCATATTGAATAAAATGATTATACAAGCTATCTGTTGCTTTTCCATCCACAAATAAGGCAGTGCCTTTATTGGTACCTGTCACCACAATGTGTACCCATTTATTGGTCGGGACTGTATAATTGAAACTCAAATCATATCCTTCTCTGCTAAAGCCCAGTTGTCCTGTACCTTTTTGGTTTAATACCACGGATGCATGAGCGCTTGAAAATATAGTCTCAGACTGGACTTTACCGGTTTTTTGGGCATCCGCTGAACGGTACAGATAAAAAGAGATGGTATAATCATAGCCAATCTCTTCCTGACTGAGTATTATTTTATCCTTGGGATTTTTAAATACCCAGCTACTTTTAAGTGCAGTACCTGTAAGAACAGAAACTTTTCTATCCTGACTGCTGAGTTTTTCCTTGAAAACCCCTTTAATTCCTTTTGAACTGATGTCTCCCAGCCAGTCTTTTTTAATCGGAACATCCAATCCCTTGCCGTTCTGATAGGTTCCCATTCTGCCGCTTAGATTCAGGCCAGGGCCTTCTGTTATGTAAAGTCGCTGGTTGTCAAAACTTTTAAAGTCCATGGCTTTCTGCTCACCACCCCACATTTTCTGACTCAGAACCTGCAGCGCCGGAAATACTCTGTCCGTAACATCCTGTTCTGTAATGCCATTGCCGACAATATCATTCCACACTGCAAAAGCTCCGCCGATGATACCGGTATCTCCTGGCTCAAAACGGACACTACCTACCTGTGCCGGTGTCCAGTGGTCATATAAATGAGACAGGTTCAGGTAATCATAGTAATAACCGGCTGCAGGTACAATATAAAGCCAGCCGTCGGGTGTACTAATCTGAGGGTAGCCTAATTTTTTCATTTCCCTGGGTTCTGCATAACCGTTATACCAGGTGTTCATGGTTACCCCTTTTACCCGGACCGGCGTGTTTCCCTGAGCCCAGGTTAAGGCTCCCCATAATCTGACCTGCTTGCCATAGTCCTGTACCCAGCCAATTACCCTGTCCGTAAATCCTCTGAAAGCCTCGGCTTCTGCCTTGGCATATTCGTCCGTTCCTATATCCACCACCGGACCGGTAAAAACCGGGTTTTCTCCTTCCAGGTATTCTTTAAAAATATTATGTACCACGGTATCTGTTAGCGGATTATGTAAATCCAGGTGATCCATGCCGTATTTTTTGCTGCCAATATCCGGAACTGCATGAGTGAGTGCCAGGGCATGTGCCGGTACATCAATTTCGGGGACTATTAAAACACCATACTGGCGCCCCAAAGCCTGCAGTTCCCTGAATTCCTGTTTGGAATAGTGACCGTCCTTAGAGGTCAGTCCCGGATAAGTATCATTTTCCAGTCTGAAGGCCGCATAGGTGCTGTCCCAATTTTCCCCAAAATATTTTTTAAAGCCATTATCATTTAAGTGCACCTGTAAATCATTCATCTTATAATAAGACAACATTTTCACGTATTTACGTAAGAAGTCCATAGAGAAAAACTTACGACCGACATCCAATACCAGACCTCTGACTTTATAGGTAGGATAATCCACAGCCAGGCCCTGCGGTATCTCTTTATGTTGTTCCAGTAATTGTAATAAGGTCCTGGTCCCCCAAAAGAGTCCTTTATAGGCAGGTGCCGTTATTTTTAGCACATCCGTTACCTCCAGCTGATACCCTTCCTCACCCAGTCTTGGCTGAGTGCCATTTAATTCCAGATATATATCTGAATTTCCGGGGTTGCCAATTTTAATAGTCGGCCGCAGACCTGTAGTTTGTTCAATTTCTTGTTGCAGCTGGCTGGCCAGTGGGCTTAAAGTTTCCTTTTCACTGATCGGCAATACTATTTTTGACCTTGCAGATAACAGATAAAAACCTTGTCCTCCCTTCCAGGCCTTCAGTGCAGGTATCACGAAAGGAGCTGTTTGATTAAAAGCGATGCCGGATTGTACTTTTTGTGCAATTTCAGCAGCCGGTGGCACAACCACCGTTTTGGAAAGATCTAAAGCAAAACCGGAGTCCTTATCGTCCATCAATTGGTAATACAAGCAAACCGTTGTTTGTGCAATTGGAGCGTAAACCCTTCCCTGCTGGGTAATAACAGGCAAATGATCAGAGCCTTTAAAAACCAGATGATACCCCTCAGGGCTGGTCGGAAGGATTAATGAAGCACCTTTATTTCCCGCAGCTGCAAGTTCCGCCTGGGAAGGCAGTCTCACCTCCCCCACTTCTTTAAGCAACGCAGCGGTATCTCTGTGTAGGTTTTGCGCCTGAAGTCCGGTGCTGCCAATACTCAACATTCCCATACCGGCAAAAAGCAGACAGCTTCTTAAGGCTCTTTTTTTAATTTTATCAAAAGTCATGAATACGAATTAGATTTTAGTTTTATAAGGGTGATCTCAATCCAGGTGAAAAATACAGAAAGAAAACGAATAATCCACACGCAACCGTTTGCAATTTATGTCCGACATAATATTTTATAAATAAACCAGCATATCACTCCCGACATCTCTGACAGTCATTATGAAATGGTTTTGCTGGCATCAACTCATTAAATGAAAGAGTCATTCAAAAAAAAAATCAATTTTTTAAATATTTTATCTTTTGCAACATTGTTGCAATTGTAAAATTCTTGCTATCTTTGCATTTTCTGACTTTTATTATTACATCATGAATCAAGTACCGGATAATTCTCAACGTACCACCTCCAAGGCCTCTAACAGCACTGTCAATAACACGCATGAGGTCATCATCATTGGGGGCAGTTATAGCGGCATGCAGGCGGCTCTGACACTGGGCAGAGCGCTAAGACAGGTTTTAATTATTGATGCAGGTAAACCCTGCAACCGGTTTGCGCCACAGGCGCATAATCTACTAGGTAGTGAAGGCACGCCTCCGGCTGAATTACATCAAAATGCCAGAAAACAAATTGCGGCCTATCCCGGCATACAGCTTTTAGAGGACCAGGTGGTAAATGTTTATAAGCAACAAGATACCTTTATCATTCATACAGCTAGCGGGCAGCGGTATAGCACAGCTTTCCTGGTAATGGCCGCCGGGTTGCAGGATATACTACCTGACATTGACGGGGTGTGGGAATGCTGGGGGAAATCCATCATCCATTGCCCCTACTGCCATGGATACGAATTTAAAGGCGCCAGAACAGCCCTTTTGATATCATCAGACAGGGATTTACATATGGTCAGCATGCTGAAACAATGGACGCCGCAACTCCAGGTCATTGTAACTGATGAGCGTAGTCTAAGCGCCCCCAGCCTTTCTTTTTTAAGGCGAGAAAAAATAAGTCTGATCCAGGGCCGGTTGACCGCAGTAAAACATGAGGACGGACAACTGCAATCCATCTCTTTAAAAGATGCTACAGGAAAGATAAATACGATTTATTTAGAGGTCCTGTATATACTCCCTCAGATAAAACAAAGTCTGGATCTGCAGGCAACCCTGGGCTATCAGCTGACCGATAGCGGCCACATTAAAGTAGATGAAGGCAGACGAACAAACATTCCCGGCTTATACGCAGTCGGAGATAACAGTTCCAGGTTCAGATCCCTGTCCCAGGCCATTGCCTCCGGCATGGCAGCAGGAGCCATGATTAATTTTGACCTGATTCAGAAAACAAGACCCTTACCGGTTGTTCATTAAAAAGCTGCCCTGACAGGATTTACCTACCAGGGCAGCATATATCTATTGTAAAACGAAGCCTCTTATAAACCGGGCGGATGATTCCACCCGGTTTATTATATAATCTGTTACAGTCCCGCCCATTAAGGAGCAAGGGCTATGCTGCCCCATAGTCCAATAAAGTGCCAGGTTCTGAACGGATTATTTCTTTTATGCCATCTTCATAACTGGTCGGCTGAAAGGCAAATCTCTTTTCAAACTTGTCACTGTTAAAGACATAATCTTTATCATATTGATAGAGCATCTCTCTTGACTCCCGCATGACCGGTATAAAGACCCCCAGAATACTGGTCAATGTTTTGCCCACGATGCGTTTTCGGGGTTTCACCCCTAATTCTTCAGCCACCATTTCAATCCACTGTCTGCCGGAAGGAGGATTTTTCGCGGTGGGCAGATGCCAGGTATGTCCGAAAGCCTCCGGGCAATTGCCCAGCAGTGCTGTAGCACTGGCTGCATCCACCGTATAGGTAAAGCTATGACGATAATGGTCACTCACCAGCCAGTTAGCCGACTTGCCATTTTTAAGAGGCCGGATAACCATTTCGTTTAAAATACTGTTTTTAACACCCGGTCCGTAAAAATCAGCACAACGGGCAATCAGCGCATTCAAGCCATCTTTTTTCACCCCGTTCCAGATCATCTCTATGAGCTGTGCCCTGACTTTTCCTTTCCTGCTGGATGGATCTATCCGGTGCGTTTCCATAATTTGGTTCAGGTTGTCCCCTTCATACATATAGATATTATCAAAAAAAACCAGTCGGCTCTTATGTTGGATACAGGCCGCTATTACGTTTTCCATAATAACCGGCCAGTCTCTTTGCCAGATCTTATAAACATAAGGCAGACCGGCGGTCAGATAAACCACGTCTGTCCCCTCGACTGCCCTGATAACAGCATCTCGGTCTGTCAGATCTGCTTTAAAAAGCAGATCATTCGGGCCTACTTTTCTGGGATTTCTGCTGACCAGACGAATCTCTCTGGTATAAATCCTGAGTGCTTTTGCCAGTTCCGTACCAATGGCACCACCAGCTCCTAAAATTGCCTGCATGACTACTAAATTTTAAAACTTATAACCCAATAAATACATTAAGAAATTGTGTTGCCTTTCTACCTACGTTTTCCATTACTAAAATGATGATCCAAATAACCGGCATACACTTAAAACAGTTATCCTGCAAAAAGCGCTACACCATCCCGCACCTCCATTAATAAATTCGGCATTTATTCAACTTTATAAAATCGTAAATTTATAATTGACTTAGGAGAAACGACTCCATGTAATGAACATAAGGATTGGCTTTAAGCCTACATATTTTTCACATTCCTGCATCTGCCTAAATCTCAGACAATCAATTCAACCAAACAAATGCACAATCTATTTCCACTTACGGGATGAAAACCGGTCTTACCGGTTATTCCTATCCGCCTCATTCATTTCTGCCCACAACCTCGCCGTCCAAATAGGGAAAATCGCCCATAACAGGTCACAATACTATTATGTATGATTTAAAAACTTCTTAATTCCGCGATAAGTGTCTGATAACTTTGAATTCAGCACCTTTGTTTAAATCGCAAAACACTACTCCTGTAATAATAAGTCTTGTAGGTTCACAAAACTGTCCTAAGTGGAGCAAAACATTTCTTTTCAATAGTAAGAAAGGCTCCTGGAATTGCATTATCTCCCTCATTTGTGGAGTAAAAGTAATGACAGTTAAATTCATAAAAAACCTTTTATTCTTGTATTCGGTAAACCGTATTCTTGCATAGGTAAATAACGCTAACCGGTAGGAAAATCTCACACAGTCAGCTTTAGAAATCCATTAATCACGCAGGCCATTTATCCTTTCAACAGGCCAGTCATAGATAATACAATTAATAATTACAGGCCTTTGAGCAATCCAATTAACGACCCGGCCTTTCCCAGCCTCTTTACCTTCAGGGATTTAGCAATACGATGTTACCACATTTATTAGGGCTATCTCTGACGCGTCCATTTAGACTGTCTTATATTCATGAAATTATCTTAAATATTTTGATTAATTTTGCCCTCATCTTAATAAACAACAAGTTTAATCCCTCTTAAAAAGCGGTAACGGGGATTGATGATGTCAGCCGGCAATTTGGTTGTACAATTAAACAGACAATATTTTCAAGACCAGCTTTATCAGTAAAAAAAGGATATATCCAGTGCCCGTCAAACAAAAAATAGCCGTCCATCACCATTTACCGGATTTAGTAAAATCCGGTATGATGGTGATGCGCTTTAATAATGATGAACTGACCGGCCAGGATATTATATTTGAAGCACACCGGGATACACATGCCCTATTTAATTTCGCCACATCCGGAAAATGCAGCTTCCTGTTGGATTTTAAAAAACATCAACTGGAAGGTCCTGTATTGCTGATGATTTTTCCGGGCCAGGTCCATCAGATTGAACACTGTACCGAAGTTAGTGGCTATAGTATCGGATTTGACCCGCTGCTGATGAACCCGGAATTGACTAAAACTTTAGAGTGTATATTCAAGGAACCTTTGCCGCTGGAAGCAGGCACTCCATTTTATAAGGAATTATGTCAGTTGCTGGATTTACTCTACACCATGTTTGAAAAAGCCAGTGGCAGTGAGCAGACCGCTGCTTTCCAGAGCCTGCTGATAAGTCTGTTGCAATGGACTGCAGGCCAGTTAAAGCCTTGCTGCTCCTGTCAGTCACAGATTTCAGACCGGGCCCGCAAGATTGAGGCAGACTTCAAATCTCTGTTGCAGGAGCATTATATCAAACATAAAAGACCTAGCTTTTACAGCGAAAAACTCAATATATCCACCACGCATCTGGGGGACACATTAAAATCATTAACCGGAAGATCCATCACCCAGCATATTCAGGAACTCAGCTTCCTGGATGCAAAGCGCTATTTATACAATACCGATTTATCCATTAAGGAAATCTGTTTTCTGGTTGGCTATGATGATCCGGTGCATTTTGGCAAACTTTTTAAAAAGCATTGCCAGCTGACGCCTGTTGAGTTCAGAAAACAAATCCGAGAATAAGACTACTGTTCCAAGGACTAGGCCTATTTTATTTGTTCTGTGTTTTTTTACTTTGCATCAGTCAAAAAAAGTAACAGGCTGTTGTTAACCTGAGAAAGCCAATAAATCCTTTCGACCAGAAAAACAAAGTTACCTGCAACGGCCATACTAATTTAGTAGCAAGTAATAAAATAACACTATGCCAAACGTACCTAAATGGATGGCAGATTTAATGGAAACTGCCCTCAGTTCTAAAATGCCCGTATTTGAGGTTGTCGGTGCTGACTGGATCAGCCCTGAAATTCGCTCGGTGGTATTCAAGGGCGATCTTCAGAAGCTGAAGTTAATGCCGGGCTATGCGGTATCCTTCAGGGTTAGTCCCACTGCCTTCAGAAACTATACACCTGCCTTCATAGATCCACAGGAAAATATATTTCAGATTCTGGCCCATATACATGGGAAAGGCCCTGGTGCCAGATTTTTTGCAGATCTTAGCCTGGGTCAGCAAATTCCAGTCAGTATGGCCCGCGGCAGAAAGATTCAGGAGGCCGCAGCGCAATATTTTTTATTCGGAGATGAAAGTACGGTTGGACTGGCTTGTATCCTGCAGGCCCATTTCCAGCAGCTTGGGAAACATTTTTCAACGCTCTTGCACCTGGGGCAGTCTCAGAACGATCTGCCGGCAGCGCTGGGACTGGGCAGTTATGAATTGGTACAAAGAGAAGCGGAATCCGACAACAAGTCTTCCATGGTCAGTGCTCCTGGATTTACCATTCTGGATGCGGCGGTCATGCCTAAATGGAATGATGCACAGTTTATCCTGGCTGGTAATGGCTTATATATTCAGCGAATCAAAAAAGAATTACTGGGTCTTGGTATAGACCGCAGAAGGATACATGCCGAGCCGTATTGGGTCCCTGGTAAAACGGGCCTATGACCGGACCCGTGATTTTGCCCCTATTTGCCAGGTGGTTTCTTCAATTAAACGATAACAATCGATAGATTTTCTTAAATTGCGGTAGCGGACATACACAAACAAAGTTAAGGGCAGCTGGACGCTGGTACTGCCTTGCCTTCATTTGAGTTCAGCCACTAAAAAATAGAAATCTGTCGGAACATGGAAAATGGAAATCGCAGCAATCATCCGGTAAACCTTACACCTAAATCAGATAAAACAGGCAGGCCTGCTTCCAAAAAGTATTTTTCCCGCTACTCTTTTTTCAAATACCTTAAAACGCATGGTTCAGCACTGGGCTTTCTGCTGTTTTTCAGTTTGCAGGTAATCCCGCAGATAAAAGCGCAGTTTTTGAGTGCGGACGCGCCAACAGGCGGCATCCGACTCAATCAAATCGGCTTTGGTACCGAGGATACAAAAATTGCCATCTTAGACAGCTATTTATTTCCGGGGCAACGCAAACCGCCCTTTTACCTGATTGCGCTGAATCAATTTGCAGACACTGTTTACAGCGGACAACTGGAGCCTACCGGCACAGACATTTACAGTAAGAAAAATAATTTAGTGGCTGACTTTTCAGGTTTTACAAAATCTGGTCATTATTATCTTTCTATTCCGGGACAGGGCACGTCCTACCCTTTTATCATCAGCCACAATCCGTTTACAGACCTCTTAAAAGGTGTCATCAAAGCCTACTATTATAACCGTGCTTCCATGGCCATTACCGCACCTTATGGCGATAAATGGATCAGAAAAGCCGGCCACCCCGACACAGCAGTATATATCCACCCGTCAGCTGCCACTGAAAGCCGACCTGCCGGCACCCTGCTACAGGCACCCGGTGGCTGGTATGACGCCGGAGATTACAATAAGTATATTGTTAATGCCTCCATTACCATGCACACACTAGTGGCCACACTTTATGATTATCCCGGGTTTATATCACAGCTGAAAACTGCTATTCCGACACAGGTTTCAGCTACAGGGGAAAAGCTCCCCGATTACCTGACGGAATTACTCTATAACCTTCGCTGGATGATGCAGATGCAAGACCCCGATGATGGAGGTGTTTATCATAAACTAACTTCTGCGGGTTTTGATCCGATGGAACTTCCTCAAAAAGATAAAGACAAGCGATATGTAGTACAAAAATCAACGGCCGCCACGCTGGATTTTGCTTCTGTAATGGCTATTTCCGCATGGGTATTGCATCAAACAGGCTACGCTGATATGCTACCCGGCTTAACGGACAGCCTCATGAATAAGGCCCGCATGGCCTGGCAATGGGCCGTTAAGCATCCCAATATAATATATGATCAGGATGCACTCAATAAGGCATTCAAACCCAAAATAACCACAGGCAGCTATGGTGATAAAAAAATCACAGACGAGTGGTATCTGGCAGCAGCCTGTATGTTAATTGCCACCAAAGACTCGGCTTACCTACCTTCGGTAAAGCAGTACACTCCCAGCAGTTTAACAGTACCTTCCTGGAGTAATGTTGAAACCATAGGGGCTGTTTGGCTCAGTAAAATTCAATCAACAGATTTTAAAGATTCAAGAGTAAATGCCCCCTGGGAAACAACGCAACTGGAAGACATCTCAAAGCTGCAGCATCAGGCAGCTGCTCAAATCCAGTCACTCGCCAATCAACTCATCAATCAATCCAATCCGGGCTTTAAAACAGTGATGGGTGGTAGAATGAAGGATTTTAACTGGGGTAGCAACAGCAATGCAGCCAATCAAGGCTGGATTCTAATGACTGCCTACAAGCTAAGTCAGCGACGCACCTTCAGAACAGCCGCCCTGGGTAATCTGGATTACCTACTGGGTCGCAACCCTACTGGTTATAGTTTTGTTACCGGTTTCGGCTCACTCTCACCCTTACATCCACATCATAGAATCAGTATCAGCGATGAGGTAGATGCACCAGTCCCGGGCCTTCTGGTAGGTGGGCCAAACCCTGGCAGACAAGACGGCGTTAAAGGCTATCCAGTTGAAGAAAACAGGCCGGACATGAGTTATCTGGACAATGATCAGGCATTTAGCGTCAATGAAATTGCCATTAACTGGAATGCGCCTCTGCTCTATTTAACGGCTGCCATTGAGGCTACCGAAAAAACAGCAAAGTGGTAAAACCTATTTTGACAGCAGCAGGCTTCATCAGTTGCAGCATATATTTAATTTACACAAACTGACCATACGAGAACACCGGGCTCTTTTACTTCCCAGTCGCTGGCTTCCTTAGGGATGTCAGACCAGTTCACAGACTTTTTAGCTGACTTATTACTCTGTATGCCTGATTTATTAAATTCCCTGGCCTTGATTAATAAATCGGCGATCAACTGAAAACGCCTGCCCTCTATTTGGAACTGTTCCGAGGCTTCCTGTAAAAGCTGCAGCATTTTATCAAATAACGAGGCAACGTCCTCAGGCTCATCCTGGTTGCTTTGTTTGATTTGCATGACCTGTAAAAGTGCCAGTCTTCCGGCTTGTTGATCAAATTCCTGAATAAGTGCCACATCAATTCCCAGGGCCTGAGCAACCAGAGCCCGGTTTTTGAGCATAATATTGGCCGCGCTTTCCATTTTGGAAACCCTTTTTTGCGACCAACGCTCACCCATTCTAATCCCCAGCTCTTGCTGGGTCAGTCCAAAGAAGGAGCGAAGCCGCTTAATATTTGCGCCGTGATGTATCTTACTTTTTGGGGCGGACAACTGTCCGGATGGTCTTTTGCCTAGAGATATGGGTGTCATGGTCGGTCAATTTAGAATGAGTAAATACCTGACACAAATATAATAAACTTTTAAACATGATTAGCAAATAAAGATAAATTTTTTAGCTTTTTACACTATTCACATTTTATCTTTAAGGGAATCCTCTTCTGACTGAATCCATTTTCCCACTATAGGAGCCTCATAACGCTGCATTTTATCCAGCAGGCCGTTAATGGAAGTATCCACCAGCAACATATCCTGATTTTGCTTTTTCAAAAAACCTTTATCCACCATTTTCTGACACAAAGCAATCAGTTCATCGTAAAAGCCGGCTGTATTTAAAATACCCACGGGTTTTTTATGCAATCCTAATTGCCCCCAGGTCAGCATTTCAAAAAGTTCTTCCATCGTGCCAAAACCGCCTGGTAGCGCAATAATGCCATCTGAGAGTGCATCCATTTTGGCTTTACGCTGATGCATCGTATCTACTACAATTAATGTTGTCAGATGTTCATGGGCGATTTCAACGGATTTTAAAAATCCGGGAATCACCCCCACGGCCTTGCCTTTGGGATGATACTCAAGAACACCATTAGCGACAGCACCCATCAGGCCCACTTTGGCGCCGCCATATATCAGGCCAATTCCTCGTTTTGCCAGTTCAGTGCCCAACGCGTAGGCCTGTTCCATATAAATATTATCCTGCCCGCTGCTTGAACCGCAAAAAACGGTGATATTCTGTAATTGCATAAAAATTAAAAAATTGATTGTAAAAATAATCTGGTGTTGAATAGATTTGATTGTAAGAACAGCGATGAGCCGGCACCAAGTGCCATCCTTAGGATTTGTATCTTCCCAGGGTTTGCATAATAACAGTTTGGATATGTAGAATATCAGCCGGACTGGTTTGCCAATTGACAAAGGAAGCTCGGATGGCAGTTCTGCCTCTGTATACAGTGGGACTCATAAAGACTTTACCTTCCAGGTTGAGTTGATATAAAAATTTTTCAACGCTCTTATTTTCGTCTTCCAGGTGAATCGAATCTCTTGAATTCGCGCTTAAGGTAAAGCATATATTATTCAGACGCGTCGGGGCTACCAGCTCCAGTTCCGGCTGCTGCTCTATCCAGTCTGATAACGATTTTGCCTGAGCAATACTGTTTTCCACAATGGCCTGGTAGCCCCTTTTCCCATAACTATTTAGGGAAAACCAGGCAGGTAATGCCCGAAACCTTCTGGAATTCTCTGGTAAAAAATTCAAATAATTGAACTTTTCTAAAAGACTATCACCCGATATTTCACCCAGATAAGGTGCATTGGAGTTTCTAAAGGTATTATAGGTGGCCAGATGGTGTGTTTTTTGAATAAAGAATATGCCGCTGTCATAAGGCACATTCAGCCACTTATGTCCATCAATCGTTATAGAGTCCGCCTTTTCCCATCCCTTAACCAGATGTCTATGTTCCGGACTGCAGGCTGCAAAAGCTCCGAAAGCACCATCAATATGCCACCAGAAATTATATTTTTCTTTTAACGCCCCGATTTGTTCAAAATCATCAAAATCAACGGTATTTACCGTACCTGCACTCGAAATCAGAATAAAAGGCTGACCATTTAACTGCTTTATTTTATCTATCAAATCTTCCATATCCATTATTTCCCGGTCCCCCTTACTAACTTTAACCTTTGTAAGGTTTTGGCTGCCCATACCCAGCATGGAAAGACATTTAATACTGGATGAATGCGCGGTGGCGGTCAAAACAGCAATATCCTGTCTGAGCCCATCTAGTGCAATATTAAGTCCTTTTTGCGCTCCCCACCACTGTCTTGCCGTACCCAGACAAGTGAAGTTACTCATGGTAGCCCCCGTCACAAAGCCCCCGATCAATGAATCCGGCAAACCCAGCAGCTCCCTTAAAAGCCCAATGGTAGCAAGTTCCAGTCTTGCGGAAACATCACCCTGCCCCGTTACAGCCTGTGTATTCTGATCCCAGACCGTTGTCAGCCAATCGCCCGCAAGGGCAGCAGGCGTTACCCCCCCTGTCACAAAACCCACATAACGCGGTCCGCTGGATCCAACCAAATGTGGGCTCCAGTTTTTTTTAAAATCTGCCAGCACCTGCTGGAGCCCCAGTCCGTTTTCCGGAAGTCTCTGAAAGGCTGGCAGGGGCAGCGCAGCCCCAACGCTTACCGGATGTTCCCGCATGGCTTCCAGATATTGGCGGGCATCTTCTTTAATTTGATTTAAAAGCCCTTCCCAGTCCGTGGGCGCAAAGCTGAGCGGGTTATTGAAATTTGTTGACAAGAGACTTTCCGTAATCTTGGAATCTTTATTGGGATCTTTTGCGACTGACATGAGCTGTATTTTGTATGGACAAAGATAAAAAAACAGCGGCAAAGGCCATCTTTAAGTAAAAGTCACCAATCGAACTTTAATTAAAAAACGGCCATAACATCCGCCAATTCTTCTGTACGGTCTACCCACGATAAGTCCGGTAAGCTTGGCAAGACCTTTTTATGATTAAGTAATGGCATTTAATGAGACATCCTTTTGTGAGCACAATACCTCAGATTCATTTGTTCAATTGTAAAAAATCACAGCCGGGAAAATGCTCATTTTTACTGAACTTTTCCCGGCTGTACCTCTTTTTGCATTACAAACAATATTAAAAATTAACGGTGCGGCTCAAAATCCAGTGACACAGAATTCATGCAATATCTTTTATACGTAGGGGCCGGACCGTCGTCAAAAATATGTCCAAGATGTGAATGACACCTGGCACACTCTACCTCAATACGGTGCATGCCATGTGAATAATCTTCCTTGTAGATAACCGCATCCTTTCTGTCCGTCTCAAAAAAACTGGGCCATCCGCATGAACTGGCAAATTTAGCATCCGAATCAAAAAGCTTATTCCCGCATACTGCGCAATAATAAGTTCCTCTTTGATCGGCATTCCAGTACCTACCTTTGAACGGAGCCTCCGTTCCCTGCTCCCGGGCAACATTGTATAAATCCGGTGGCAAGATTTTCTTCCACTCTTCATTACTCACATGCAATACCGCTGTATCTGTCCTGGAGTAATAAGGATTATTTGCATGTTCACTTGTCCCTTCTTGCATTGTTTTATTATTTTCCATATTATGATTGTTTTTTCCCTGCCCTGCACAGCCAGACACAGTCAATAGTACAGTGGCAAATAGCAGTGGGACTTTACAAATTTTTACGAATCGGGACATCACCTGAAAATTATTATTCATTGTAGCTTTAAGCTTAATTAGATTCTATCCCACAATGTACGACTATTGCTGCTAGCAAAATCTTAAAAAACTATTTAACCAACGCAGATTCGCCGTATTATCTTTTCACCGTTTACATTTTTAATGAATATATAAAGCCCTTTTTTAGTTACAATAACAGGCTCATGACTTCTCCTGGCAGACCATCTATTTCTCCTACAAACTCAGAAACAAAGCCTGCCCCAACGAGAATTTTCCTGGAAGCTTTATTCTGGGGATCTAAAATAGCTTTGACCCGGGTTAAAGTCTTTTGTGCGCCGGCGGTTTCCAACAACCTTCTGGTAGCTTCAGTGGCGATCCCCTTACCCTGGTATGACTCGGTCAACATAAAGCCTATCTCAACTTCCTTATCATCAGCAGTTTCCAATACCAGTTTAGCCAGACCAATAAATTCCTGATTCTGCTCATTTATGATTTTAAAATTTCCAAAGCCAGGAGCAATGCTGTTTTGTTGCAGGACTTTTTCAAAATGAACTTTACTCTCGGCCTCACTCAACGCGCTGCCTGTAATCATCTCCATCACCCGGTCGCTCTGGGTCAGCAACCTGAAATCTGCATAATCACCCTGCCCAAAGGGAACTAAAATAAATGGAATAGAAGCTGCCATATTGATGTTGTTTTATGGGTAAAGCTTATATTGTTCTGTTGAAGATGACTCATCTTTTGTCATCAGGATACTTCCTGATATCATAGCCGAACCTGGATTAAAAATAAGGTTTATTATAAAACTTTCAAAGAAAACCTAACAGTTGTTTATAAAATTCAGATCAGGCTTTAAAAATTAAATAGGCCCGCCTGAGGCGGGCCTATTGTTATGCATTGTTTTTAAGAAACTTTGAATAAATTACTAAAGGACGCTTAGTCTTTTTTGACAGCATCTTTTACTTTTTCAGCACCTTCAGAAGCAACGTGACCAACCGCCTGAGCACCTTTTTTCACGCCATTTCCTACTGCTTTTGCACCGGTAGCAGCACCTTCACCGACTTTACCGGCTACCTTTTTGGTACCATCCCAGGCTTTCTGTACGCCTGATTTACCGTCTTTACCAGCTTGTTCAGCAGCGGCCTGCGCCTGTTGGGCTTTATCATGTGCATCCTGACCCAGTTCATGCGCTTTTTTATCCGCCTTATCAGCAGCATTGCTTACTGCAGCACCCGTTGCAGCGGCAGCAGCCGTTGTCGCGGCGGCGGCATCGGTAGCAGCCTGATTTACAGCAGCGGCAGCCGTATCTACTGCGTCAGAAACGGTATCCAGCGCACTTGAATCAGCTGATTGTTCCACGTTGGTGGAATCAGCCGTCTGATCTGAAGACTGATTAGAGCCACAGGCAAACATAAAAGTACTGGCGCAAACGGCAACGAGTAATCCATTGATTTTTTTCATGATATTCTTTTTCTTGTTTTTACAATTTAATTTTTTCTTTAATCCTCCTAAAGCGGTTTATTAGCTTTAGGTTGTCGTTCAATAACAAAGTTTATACCAAGAGATCAGCGGTAGCCCTGACCTGGTATATCCCATCTCCAAAACTCGACCAATCTTCCATTTTTCTATCTGAATCCCGTTTCTATTATGACCAATAGCGGTGCAGCTGATTTATACAATAACAAACGCTCAGAAGGCTATAACTATATTGATTATTAATACATTGAAATAAACGCGCCTATTTTGGTTTTATCTGCCTGCCGGTTTGTCATTTACCGCTTTTGCAAACAGTTCGTTATATTCTGCATGCTGCAAAGTCGGCACAAATCCATCCTGTTTATCTCCAGGCAAAAACTGACTGGCAGTTTCCTGCAAATAGCCGTAGGCGACTCTAAATAAACCTGAGCCCAGGCTGATTCTTTTAACTCCGATATCTTCTAATTGTTTCTGACCAAAATTATTTTGTTCTAAAGATAACAGTACATTTACAGGCTTCGGGTTTACGGCCTTTACAAGTGTTTCTATGTCTTCCAGGGTTCTGATACCGGGTGCAAATAATACATCCGCCCCCACCTCTGCATAGGCCACCAACCGGTCAATCGTATCTTTTAGATCCGCTTTACCATGAAGATAGTTTTCTGCTCTGGCGGTCAGCATAAAAGGCTTATTTAAAGCCCGAACTGCTTTAACAGCGGCCTTGACTCTTTCTACTGATAATTTAAAATCATAAATGGGCTGCTCGGCAAGACCGGTCGCATCTTCAATAGAAGCCCCGGATAAACCGGTAGCGGCTGCCAGTTTTATCGTAACCGCGCAATCTTCCGGAAGATTGCCAAAACCATTCATCAGATCTGCGGAAACAGGAATGGAAGTATTGTCTAATATCTGCTGGGCATTTTTAAGCGCATCTTCCCGACTAACCCTGCCTGGGTCATCAGGCTTTCCAATAGAGAAAGCCATACCGGCACTGGTGGTCGCGATTGCGTCAAAACCCATATTTTCTAAGAGACGGGCAGAGGCCCCGTCCCAGGCATTGGCTAATACAAATATCCCGGGACGATAATGTAGTTCTTTAAATCGGGCCGCACGTTGCAAGTGATTCATGCTAATTGCATTTAAAGTGAGCCATATCGTTAGAGGCCGCCGACTATGATAAACGGCAAATCCTTCAATAAAAGTACTACTTTTACTGCAATTGGAAAAAGAATTTCCAATTGCAGACGCTCAAATTGTAATTACAACTAGAAACAGCAATATTCACATTTTCATTAATATGAAATCTTCCATCTTCCGCTCTTTCTCTGGTCTATTAAAAACGCTGACCTGCAAAAGGACCAGACATTTAACTTGCACTACTTCCGCCTTATTAATAATCGTTCAGATTTCTTTGGCTGCACCAGCCTTTAAAAATAACAGGCCAGATGGCTTTTTAGATAAAATAAAAGATTCGACCTTTTCTGATACCCTTCAGCCGCTGAGCTATGATTTGGTTCCAAAGCCGGTTATGATTGAAAAGGATCCGGATGAGGGCTGCTTTCTTCTGAGTCTGACAAAGGCAGCATCCGATTCTGCTAAGATTTATATAGAAGTTCCAAAGCAATGGCGCGGTACCGCTGAACTGCTGGCAGATAACTGGCTGCTGCCCGCCTCCACCGTCACCATCATTTCAGCACTTACTGAAAAAGCCGGCACTTCTAATATAAATAATATAAGCAATAAGACAATCCACAGACAGCAAAACAGGAGCTCCGACAAGACGTATTTATCTAAAACGAGACGTATCATTTTCCAGCAGCTTTCCAGTGCGCAGCTCGGGAAAATGATGGAGACGGCCTTAGCGCATAATAAAAATACGACCTCCCCTCGGGATGTATCTGTCATGCAGAGCCATATTGAGCAGGCGTATGTCCTAAAAGTCACCTCCAGAGAAATTATAATCCAGGCTGCTGCTGACAAAGGAGCCCTGAATGGCATGTTTACCTTACTGCAATTACAAAAGCTTCAATGGGATAGACACCGCGTTCCTGCAGTAACCGTTTATGATTATCCCCGCTATAGCTATAGAGGACTAATGCTGGATGTCAGTCGTAACTTTTTCCCGCCCATGTATATTAAAAAGCTGCTGGATCTGATGGCTCTTTACAAAATGAATGAATTTCACTGGCATTTAACCGACGGCGCCGGCTGGCGTCTGGAGATAAAAAAATACCCTTTACTCACCTCACTGGCCGCATTCAGGCCAGAAGGCCCACAGACTAAATGGAGTCAGAATGGAAGACGTTATGCCAAACAAGGAGATCCTGAGAGCTATGGCGGTTACTACACCCAGCCGGAAGCTAAAGATATTGTAGCCTACGCCGCTCAAAGGGGAATTAATATTATTCCGGAAATTGAATTTCCCGGACATGCGGAAGAACTGTTACATGCCTATCCCTTTTTATCGGCCACTGGTTCTGCTAAAGATGTCCATGAATTGAACGTCTGCAGTGACAGTACTTATACCTTCATGGAAAATGTTCTTACAGAGGTAATGTCCATCTTCCCTTCTACTTATATCCATATAGGTGGTGATGAGGCTTCAAAAAAGTCCTGGCAGGACTGCGCCCAATGCAAGGAGCTGATGCAAAAAAGTCAGATCAAAGATTTAAATGGTCTGCAGAGTTATGGCATTCACCGACTGGAAAAGTTTTTAAACCAACACGGCCGCCAGCTATTGGGTTGGGATGAGATAACCCAGGGTGGACTGGCTCCAGGCGCTGCCGTAATGGTGTGGCGTAATCCCCACACAGCGATCCAGGTGGCAAGAGCAGGCCATAAAGTCATACAGGCAACCAGTAAATACCTTTATCTGGATCATTATCAATCTGATCCCATGACAGAACCTGAGGCCATAGGCGGGTATATTCCATTGTCCAAAGTCTATGCCTTTAATCCATTGCCGGAAGACAGCCTTAGCCTTTTCCAGCAAGCAAACATGTTGGGAGTTCAGGCCAATTTATTCACCGAATGGGTGCCGACTATGGAGCATGCTGATTATATGCTTTTCCCAAGAGCACTGGCACTGGCAGAAATCAGCTGGACACCGCATGGTCTGCAGGATTTTCCCGATTTCTTAAAGAGAATGCAGCAACAATATCTGCTATTACAAAGAGCACATGTCAATTATTGCAGACCCAGGCCTGTGGTTTTGCAAGATCAACAGGTCGACCGGGAAAATCAGCAAATTATTGTCTCCCTCTCCAGCGAACTGTATCAGCCAGAAATTTATTATACAGTGAATGGCGAGGACCCTGTAAAATCAGGTAAGCGCTACACCTCCCCTTTTGCCATCAAAGGCCACGCCCTGGTCAAAGCGGCGATTTTATCGCAAGGAATAAGACCAGAGGAAATTTCCCGGGCGATCACAGACAGTTTCACCGTGGATTACCACCGGGCAATCGGCAAAAGAGTAATATACAATGCACCTTACGCTAAAAGCTACCCGGCTGCAGCAGATGCGACTTTAACGGATGGCATCACCGGTTCATTAACCTATAGCGATGACCGTTGGCAAGGCTTTTTAGGTAAACAAATGGATGTCACAGTGGATATGGGCAGTGAAACACAGCTCCGGAGTCTGGACATTCGGTTTATGCAGCTAACCGGCCCTGGCGTATATATGCCCACTGAGGTAAAGGTCCAGCTTTCCGGCGACAATCAGCATTTTACGGATGTCGGCAGTGTCAAGACCACCACTCCCGCCTCACAGGACCGTCTTCGCTTTGAAAACTACCATTTTAACCTACAAGGTAAAAAAGCACGGTATGTCAGACTGATCGCCCCGCATGACCGGGGGTTCTTATTCACCGATGAGATTAAAATTTATTAAACAGTAATTTATCTGCCCGGCTTTATACTGGGAATATTTTGCCGTAACTTTATTGAAAACGAAGTGATGACAAATCCGGCACATTCCGCTAAGGACAAAAATTTCCCTGTCAAAAAAGAAGGTAGGACAATCAGACTTTCAGGCACAGCCAAACTAGGTATAAGTCTGGGCCTGGCCCTATTATTTTTTCTGTTAGTAAAAGTACCCAAGACCGCACATCTGGTACTTAGCTGGGATGTGTTTTGCCTGAGCCAGATTGTACTGATATGGCTGGCGATGCTTACAGATTCAAAATCCATCAGAAAAGAAGCCCAGCATGAGGATAGCAGCCGTAGCTTTATTTTTATCCTTTCTTTGTTTGCCGCCTTATTTTCTATTTTCTCTGTCGTACAAATGGTCTTATCGGCTGGCACAGGCGAACTCTACAAAGCCCTCAACCTGATCAGCTGCCTCAGTTGCATGGTGCTTTCCTGGATCCTGGTCCATACCATCTTTACGGTCCGGTACGCGCATTTGTATTATGCCAGAGATAATGCCAGAAAAGACAAGCATGCCGGCGGACTGGATTTCCCCACACACCCTGAGGATAAGCAAAACAACGTGAATCAATGGCCGGATTTTTTGGATTTTGCCTATTTTTCCTTTACGCTCGGCACCACTTTTCAGGTGTCCGATGTGGAAATATCCGATAAAAAAATCAGGCGAATCGCCATGGTTCACGGCCTTTTTTCCTTTGCATTCAATGCCGCAATTATTGCACTCAGTGTAAATATCATTTCTGGGCTTATAGAGAAATAAGCAGGGAGAAGCTTTAAAATCCTTACCGCGAGCACTGCAGGCGATAGCTGATTTTCTGTATATAGCCCCTCTATATTAAGGCTATTTCCCTTTTTGCGTCGGGGTCTCTTCTTTAGGATTCAAATCCTTATGCAAGGCCATCATTTCTTTGCCGGCCAGTAAAAAGGCGCCTACGGCATATAATTCAGTATCATCATAATTTACATAACCCGGCGCTGCGCCTATTGGTTGCGCAAATCCAAGCATACCATTGGGGTGCAGACACCCAACCAATGCCTCCCAGGCTCTGTCTACTGTGGCCGTATACTGGCTGGCATCTAAAATACCATGGTTAATCCCCCAAGCCATGGCGTAACAATAAAATCCGGTACCACTGGTCTCTTTGCCTGGATAACTGGCCGGATCCAAAAGGCTTGCGTGCCAGGTTCCATCGGCCTGTTGTAACCCAGCAATCCTGCTGGCCATATCCCTGAACTGGGCCACCCAGTATCTTCGATCCCAATAATCTTCCGGCATATATTCCAGCACTCTTGCAAGGCCTGCCAGCACCCAGGCATTCCCTCTGGACCAGAATACCTTTTCTCCGTTTTTTTCTTTTTGGGTAAAATAACGGCTGTCCCTAAAAAATAGTCTTTCTTTATTATCGTAAAGGTAATCAGATGTTTTCCACCAGAGTTTATCCACCAGATTCATATAGTTGCGGTCACCGGTAACGCTCGCCAGCATGGCAATAGGGGGCGGCCCCATAAAAAGAGCATCGCACCAGGCCCATTCTCTAAGACCAATATTATTTTTCCATTCCAAAGACTCCGTATGCGGTCTGTTTTTTAGCGTATCAGCCAGAGACTTTAAATCCGCAATTCTATTTTGATCCTTTTTTAAAGAATAGAGCTGACAATAGAGTTGCCCAATGCAGTAATTATCCGCATGATACCGGCTTTTACCGTCCTTTAGCTTCCACTGCAAGGAATCTGCCACTCCTGTTAAAAAATTCAGAGTGGCTGTATCCTTGGAAACATCCTGCCAGGCCAGCAGACCTGTATATAGTGCAGCACTTGTCCAATCACCCATCGGGTGACGCCAGCCTTTGTGTTTAATGGAATCCATCTGCCATACAGCAGCACGCTGCATGTTGGCATAAATGCTTTTGGACGAAGGACCGTTAATGACTGCACCGGACGAATATAAGGAGGCGGTTTTGCAGCCTGCCAGTACGACGATTGCCATAATAACCACGGAACTTGTCAGGAATAAAAATCTGCTTTTCATAAAGGTATAGATCGTTAAATTGAACAGATTTGGCGACAGGGTATCAAAATTAGCGTTTAAAGGACTGCTATACAGCCACAATTATCCCCTAATTAGACATATTTTGGTTGGTTTCCCATAAAATACCTGTCCCCTGTGCCCTGCAAAACTAAACAAAGTATACTGGCTTTACAAATTTCTGGTTACAAGCGCCCCAAACTGCCTGTTTTGCTCTCCCGCACAAAGATTCCCTCCGGCCTCAACGATTCCCCCCTTACACGCTACAATAAAAAGACTTTACTGATACCAATCATCCCTTTTTTACGAATGGCAGATACTTAAAGCTAATATTATTATATGGCCGTCTGTACAACGTCCGTCAGATGCTTTGATAATCCATTGCCTGTTAATGGGCGCTCTGATTCAGAATGCTGGCTGCAGTCTTTTAATCTGGGCCACTGAATTCCGTTAAACCACTGATTGATTTGCTGTATTTTTCCGACCAAAACCGGAAAGTCCCACTGCTGGTCGAAGATGACCTCTTTTCTGAGTTTTCTGTAATCATCCATTAAAGGGCCCAATAGATTCAGAGGCGGAATAAAACATAGCTTTTTAAAGGAGCAGCCTCTAAAAGAAGTGGTAGAGATTTTGAGCCATTCATTACGATGGCGTCGCAATCGGTTGAGTAAATTTTGATCCATACGGTCGGTCGTAGTACTCACTAGTTCAAATAACTGGACAATATCATATAAATGCCTGGCAGTACCTATTATTTTATAAGACGCCGGTTCTTCAATCCTGTAAAGTTCATGCAGTAAAAGCATTTTCTCCAGCAGGCATTGCATGGCTGATACACTACGAACCTTAAATCCTGTACCGGCCGCCTGAACAGTTTGTGGTCCTGTATAATAACTGAGTAAATCCTGTTGAATACTACTTACCTGACAAAGCACAATGCCCAGAAAGCTGCACCTGATTTTTATAATACCTTTCGGGTTATGAATTCCTCCATAAAGGCAGGGATATTCCACATAAATATCTCTGATCGGCTGAGCTTTTTGAGTGTCAGCCAGAAAGCCTGCCCTGACCTCCACCTGCACGCCCGTCTTAAGTAAGGCCTTTTGTAGTTTAAATTTTAACTCCTTCACCAGTATTTTCTCTACAAAATCACAGCCTTGCCGTTGGATATTCTGTAAAAATTCTAAGGAAGGATTTTTGGGAGCCCGGCATCCCAAAGCCGCCTGTGCTACAAGAATATCTATATTCCTGCTTAAAGCCGGTGCAGTCCTTCAATGGTTGCGTACACTCCTGGACCCATGTAAGGTTAAATACTCGGCACTGGGTATTTCAAAGAGTGCCTTAAGCACAAATGACTGCCACCAATCATGTTCCAAAAGATGCTGGGGAATTCCGGAACGGGTGGTCGCAATTTTAAGTTGCTGTTGGCGCTCCTCTTTTGAGGCCATTAAAAACTGTTGCATGTTTCTACTTTTAAATTAATAAAAAAAAATACATACACAATTTAATGGCAGATTACTGTTTAAAACCTGACATCCAGTACATTTTATTTTTTAACATATATCCCGCCTTTTTGGCTGAAAACCCTTTCCCCTATTTACTTTCAAGTGTTTTCGGCCAGAAACTCCAACTACTGCCAGGAATGAATAAAACAAAATATGGCCACCGGTCGTTCTTATTTGAGCTGACTATAAAGGTTAGGATAATCCGTGATTAATCCATCCACGCCCATATCCTTTAAACTTTGCAATTCGCTGAGGGTATTGGGTGTCCAGGGGATGACTTTTACACCCTGTTTATGAAATCCGGCTATCAATTCCGGAGTAACGATATGATAATCAGGAGAAAATATGGTTGGAGTAAACCCTAAGGTATTGATATACCCCTGAACAGTATTGGTGTCCTTATCCCCTACCAGATAGGACGTCTGCATATCCGGAAAAGAATCATGGACCATCCTTAGCGCTCTGACGTCAAAGGATTGAATCATGGTTCTTTTGGCAATTCCTTTGTCTATTATAATGTGCAAGGCCTTGGACACATAAGTACCCAGATCAGGATAATGTACGCTGTCCGCCTTGGGGCTGGTCTTTAATTCTATATTATAAAGATTGATATGATTTTTCTGTTTGGCATAGGCCTCAACGGAGTCAATTAAAACGGTAAGTAAGGGGCGAACGGCAGGAATTTTCCTTTGTTTGGTGAAATTAGGATACGGTTTTAAGCCTACGTCATATTTGGCAATAGAATCATAGGTCATATTAAAAAGAAGCCGGCTCAACCCATCCTTTTTATTCATCGTTTCTCCTTCCGGTGTCAGACAGAAATCTGCGTTAAAATAAGCATCATGGCTCACTACGATCTGACTGTCTTTAGACATCTGGAGATCCATTTCCAGGGTACAGTTATAATCTATTGCATTTTTTTCACTGGCGATCGTATTTTCCGGCATAAGCCCTCTGCCACCCCGATGCGCCTGGGCATCAAAACCGCTTAATGGTTTATTAGTCGCTGACGAGGTGCAACCTGACAGCAAGCTGACCGTAAGAGGTAAAATAAGCGCGCAGACCGCATAGGATAAATTATTCTTTATGCGGCTGCCTGCTTTAGGTGTCTTCCCTTTTACAGGAAAGGATAGGTTAGTATTATGACTCATATTTTCTATATTTAAAGCACCAGATACCTTTGCAACTGGTCTCAAAAAATGCTTAATTTAAACGCTCCCCAGCTGAGCATCTGAGACGGACTCTTTGCCCGTCTCCACCCTGCCGGCAAAATGCCTTTCAAAACTATCATTACCGGAGACTTTTATCACAAAATCATACCAGCCACCTGAGTTTTTTACATCCATTACCAATTCTGCATTCCCCTGCTGGGCAATCCTTCTTTTGATGGGAGATTTACCGTATGCCTTGTCTACGATTTCCAGTTCATGAGAGAATGTCCTGTCGGTATTACTAATTTTTATTATCAGATTACCCGTAAGACTTCTTGTCATCATACGTTTAGTCTCATAGCTTAGGCTGATGGTAAGCCCAGGATCTTTGAGGGATCCTTTCAGTCCTCGGTAAAAGCCATTGGGACCATAAAGTCTTAAATCATACTGCTCTTTCTGAAAACCATTTAATGGCCAGCTATGTTGCAGACTATTGCCGGCAGTCAGGGCAAAATGCCAGACCCTTACCGGATCAAAATCCCTGGTATTGTTTTTTTCTGCTTCCCAGCTCAGATATCCGCCATGAGCATAGGCCATAAATGGAGCCCCAGCAGACTGATCAGCGAAGATCTGATTGCCTGCTTTCATGTTTATGGTAACCGATCCGCCCACCTTATCTAACTGCCCTTCCGCATAAAGTTCATAAGGAAGCGCCAATGAAGGTCTTGAGCCCGGTTCCTGGCGTGGCCGCCATTCGGACTGCCCAGGATTAGTTTTAAAAGTCTTAATATCATTGCTATCCAATGCTTTATAACCTTTAGGTGCGTCTTTAAATTTTGCATTGTAAATACGTTGAACAAACTGGTCCCGATCCAGGAATGGCAGTTTTTCTTTACCTGCTTTTTCAAATTTAGTAAAGGCTGCCGTCAAATCGCCACAAATGGCACGCCGCCAATCGGTAATAGTTGCCTGATGCAATTGCTTCCCAAACTTCTTAGCCACAAATTTTTCGATAAATTGTAAAGGCGAAGTATGATCCAGCACCTGAGAACAGACTTTACCACCTCTGCTCCAGGGTGATGCAATAATCATAGGCACTCTGAAGCCCAACCCAATTGGGCCTCCTCGCGCACCTTTTTTATTAATTCCGTCACGGAGTTCATTTTTCAACCTAACCTGTTCAGCTGCAGTTTCTTTAATATCACTGGTCACTTTTCCTGTCATCGGATTCTCTGGGTCGGGAGCCACATAAGGTGGCACATGATCAAAATAACCATCATTTTCATCGTAGGTTAAAATAAAAATGGTCTTTTTCCAGACTTCCGGATTCTTGGTCAGAATATCTAAGATCTCAGAGGTTAGCCAGGTGCCGTACCAAGGAGCACTTGGATGGTCAGAAAAATTTTGAGAAGGGACCAGCCATGAAACAGTTGGCAATTGGCCGCTGTCGACATCTTTTCTGAATTGATAAAGGACATCCCCGGCAGGAACTTCGACTTCCCTTTTAACGCCGCCGTCTTTATAATTCAATTGTACAAGGTCACGGTACTTAGGATCCTGATTATTAATAACAAAAGCATTGTTATATAAACCTTTTTGATAATCAGAAAGTTTTTCAAACCGGTCCCTGGTCCAGCGTCCCACCTGCTGCTGCGCATCTGCCAACACTTCTTTTTTCTTGGCAATGGTAGCTCTGGCAGTGTCCCACTTATCAGAATTCTCTTGTAGGTTACTCAGACCACCTTCCAGCTCCTTTATTTCTGATTGCAGTTTTTCCACGCGTATCTGGACAGTATTCAGATAGCCTGGCTGATAACGCAAATTAAATTGTGACAAAAACTCCAGCGGGTTGCAGCCAAAATTAGAGAGCCACGCACGTTCATTACCTTTGTATCCGCCCACTGATGACAAATCATTTTGATAAACTTTCCAGGAAATACCCAGCTCCTGAAGATTTTCAGGCATGGTTTTCCATCTGGCTTCTCCCCATGGAATATCATTGCGGATATAAGTTTTGGAGTCACTATTTTTTTCTTCTCTAATCGTTCCGCTCCATAAATATAACCTGTTGGGCCAGGTACTGGTCATAGCAGAACAATAATGCTGATCACAAATCGTAAACGCATCTGCCATCGCATAATTAAAAGGAAGGTCTTCTCTTATGTAATGCCCCAGCGTCAATGGCATATCCTTATACTGTGGATTGTCGGATTTCTTAGCCTCCAGCCAACCGTCATATTTACTTAAATTGTCTGCATCAACCTGGCTTGCTCTGGAATGGGGAATAGACCCCATCCAGGTAATCTTACTATCTGCTATACTAAATCGAAAAGGGGCATAAGTTTCGCCCTTCTTATTGGTTTGTAACCAAACCGGATTACTATCCGGTAATGTTATGGCTCTTGGGTCATTAAACCCGCGCACACCTCTCAGTGCACCAAAACAGTGATCAAAAGCCCTGTTTTCCTGCATCAAAATAACAATATGTTCTGCCTGATAAAAATCACTTCCTTCTTCAGGGTCTATAGACAAGGCTTTTTTTATAGAAGCTGGAACAGCGGAAGCCACCCCGACAGCGCCAGACAATAACATAGCTTTTTTTAAAAATTCTCTTCTTGAGTCCATCATCATATTTATTTAAAAAATACCACCTGTAGTATAGCTGTAGCAACCCATAGCTTTTTAATCTTCAATTTGCGAATTGAAAGATAAATATACAATTATTTATACGTTCTTCTCTTAGCTTTAAAATTGTTTTACAATTTAATCATATTTCATTTTTTATACACTGGCGCGTAATAAAAACCTAAGTGCTTTATTATGAAAACCGAACCTTTCTCAGATTAAATTTTTCTTACCTTATCATCAGAATGCCCGGCATTTATAAAACCTGGCAGGACAAAATGGATACCCGCCAGCTGTCAGTTACACCTGCTGTCTTTTTAAGGACAGCTGGCAGATCACTACAGGCAGGCAGGCCTCCCATTTAACTCATCTACCCCTTGGATCTTACCTGTATACTAATAACCAGCAGATTGTTCCAGATTTGGGTTGAGATCCTTTTGTACCTGCGGAATAGGCCACCAGTAATCTCTGGCCGGATCAAAGGTCCGGGTTTCGATGGCACTATGATTATAGGTATAAATCTTCTGATTCAGCTCTGTCTCGGCCGTCTTCCATCGCCTTATATCATTATAATAGAGCGCTTCACCCGCAAATTCTATGCGTCTTTCCAGATGAATAATGTTGCGCATGGAATCCTGTGTATAAGTACCTGTAATTTCCGGCATTCCCGCCCTGTTCCTGATCTGATTCAGGGCAGACAATACTTTATCATCTGGTCCAGAGACTTCATTTCTTGCCTCAGCATACATCATCAGTATATCCGCATATCTGAGTACGATAAAATTAGTATACGACTGCCCTCCCTTTAAATCTGAAACATCAGAAGAAGCCGTTTCTTTATCATACACCGTATATTTTTTCATGCCATATCCGGTGATTGAAAACCGTGTATTAGTTACCGGTACTCCCATAAAAGTATCGCCGGGGAATACGATAGTCGCGTAAAGCCTGGGATCTCTGTTTTTATATGGATCACCGGCATCGTATCCGCTATTAGGGTTGTTGATAGCAAGACCATTATCCATTTCATAAGCCTCCGCCAATCCCAGCAAAGGTGCATTGGTATTATACTGCCGTCCAATCAGATCAAATGAATTACCTAAATCAGGATAAATAAACTGTACATCAAAAATCACTTCTTTGTTATTTTCATTTTCGGGCAAAAACAGGCTTCTGTAATTACCGAATAAACCATACCCTGCCTGAGGAGCAGCATCTATAACAGCCTGTGCGGCATCCTCAGCTGCCTGCCATTTCTCCTTGCTATTATCTGTATTGAGCAGTGGACTGGCTTCATATAATAAAATCCTTGCTTTTAAGCTCATGGCAGCACCTTTGGTAGCACGCCCCTGATCTGCCGAACCATATTTAAACGGTAGCAGACTAGACGCACTATCCAGATCTTTTAATATTTGATTCACTACTTCAACCCGGTCCGTTCTTGGCAGTTCCGCCTGTGTACTCACATCTGGAGGATCCAGAATTAACGGAATACCACCATAATAATTCTCCAGATTAAAATAATAAAGGGCTCTTAAAAAATAGACTTCTCCCCGCATCCGGGCATAATCATCTGCATCGAGCGGCACCTCGCCGGCGTGTGCTAAAAATGAATTACAACGTCCTATTCCTGCGTAACAGTTCTGATAGCGGGTTGGAATTATCCCCTCACTGGAGGCTTCCTGCGTCCCCTCAGCAATCGCATTAAAGCCCATGGAGTTACTATAGTTATATGCATTCGGGGATGCCGTTTCCTCCCAAAGCGCAGTGGCCTCTCCACCATACATACCTGAATAAGTCAGTACTGCATAGCAGCCGGTGAGTGCGGCGTCAACCGCAGCTTCTGATTCCCAGAAATTACCTTCCACGTATTTATTATCGGGAGAAGTATCCAGTAAGCTTTTACTGCAACTACCCAACAGCAATATTGCTGATGAAAGGACCAGTATTATATTTTTGAATTGCATGACTACAAATTTTATTGGTTAATATTTAATCTCAATTACGACTTATCTAAAATGTAATCTTAACGCCTCCACTAAGCGTTTTTAACATCGGATAATGATAAAGGGAAGACACATTTAAAGTTGTCTCCGGATCATAATCCTTGTATTTAGAGAAAGTCAGATAATTTTCTGCATTAACATATATAGTAAACTGAGAAATCTTCACCCTGTTCAGCCATTTAGCCGGCAGTTCATAAGCCAGCTGGATATTTTTCATCCGCAGATAAGAGCCGTCTCTTAACCAAAAATCAGAGGCCTTAAAATTATCATCTCCGTCCGTGCTGGTGGTAACAATAGGCAGCCTGGCACCTGTATTTTCCGGGGTCCAGGCATCCTTGGCCCACCGCCAGGTAGCTCCCGCTCCGTTATTAAACGGAAAAACAAGATTCCCTTCCGGATAAATCTTAAGTCCCCCTACTCCCTGGAAAAAAGCACTCAGGGACAGCCCCTTATAACCAAAGTCCAGATTAAAACCATAGGTATACTTCGGCATTGCTGAAGAGGATTTTATGATAACTCTGTCATCAGCGTTAATTACACCGTCATTATTAACATCCCGGTATTTAATATACCCCGCTTTTGTACTAACTGACTGAAAAGGGCTGTTAGCCACTTCTTCATCACTTTGAAAAATGCCGATGGCATCCAGAATATAATAAGAATCAATAGGCAGACCCTCCTTGGTAATGGTGGCCAGGTTGGTATTATAGCTATATAGAATCTGACCATCAATATCCACCACTTTGTTTTGATTAAAGGAGATATTGCCATTCACACCATAGTTAAAGTCTCCTATGTGATCATGATATCCCAGGGTCAGTTCCACACCTTTATTATCCATCACACCGATGTTTTGCTGTGGTCCTGTCAAACCACCTACCTGATCGGGAATATCTACAGCACGAAGGATATTGGAAGTTCTTTTCTTGTATACATCCGCTGAGAAGTTTAAACGGTGATTCAATAACTCCAGATCCAGCCCTACATTATAATTAGTGGTCGTTTCCCAGGTGATGGTTGGATCCGTATAGGCGGTAGCGGCAGCACCGGAAGCAAGTGTTCCTCCGAAACTATAATTTCTGCCCAGGTTAATGGAGTTCTCATAACTGTACAAGGGTACCGCCTGGTTACCTACCTGTCCATAGGAAGCGCGAACTTTTGCCAGGTTTACCGTATTTTTCCAGGGAAAAAAGTTTTCTTTATCTAAACGCCAGCCAGCGGAGATACCGGGGAAAGAGCCCCAGCGTCTACCATCCGCAAACCGGGAAGAACCATCTGTGCGGAGAATGCCTTCTAAAAGATACTTACCTTTATAATCATAATTCGCTCTGCCAAAATAAGAAATCAGTACATCCGTGGTGGAATTACCTCCCGTTGCATACCGCTCTGTACCGGCATCCAGCGCTGTCAGCGTTGCATCCAGATAACCTGTCATGGAGGCATCAAAATTTTTGGTTTCAAAATGATCATAGCTGGTTCCCACCATTAAGCTCAGATGATGATCGCCAAAACTTTTATTCCAATCCAATGTCTGGTAAAAATGTTGATTCAGATTATTGTAATCAGTATTAGAGGATCTGGGTGCCGTGGAAGGACTGTTCCAATTAATATAGGAAGTCGGTATTTTGGGATTCCAGGTTTTTACCTGGGGTGTAAATTCTTCCAATAAACCATCATATTTATCAATCCCGAATTTAATATTGTAGGTCAGGTTAAAGGGCAATTTATAATTTGCAAAAACACTGGTTACAAAGCGCTGTACCGTTTTATGGCCATAGCCGGTATACGCGATCATTCGTGGATTTTCCCAGTTATTTCTGCCCGGCGTACGCATCCAGGAATTTCCAAATCTGCCATCAGACAGCGTATCTGTTAAAATAGGCAGGGAACGCATCAGATAACTCCAGAAACTGGTATAAAAGGGCTGGGTATAATTTCTATAATAACCATCCAGCGTCATCCCTACTGTCAGCCGTTTGGACACTTTAAAACTGGTATTTAATCCGATAGAATATTTTTTCTCATGATTGCCAGGCCCTATCATAATCCCATTTCTGTCTAAAAATCCTAAAGACAACCGGTAGGAGGCTTTATCGTTACTCCCGGATATACTCACATCATGTTTTTGAATTCTTCCGTTTTTTAAAGCAATATCAAACCAATTACTGGAGGGATAGGTAATTGGATCCGTTTTCATTCCCGCTTCATATTCGGCGATCTCTTCATCAGAGTAATCTACGGCATCCTTACCTTCATTAATCAGGGCCTGATTTTTAAGTTTCATATATTCAATTGGATCCCAGATAACATCGGGCATGTACGTATAATTTTGTACGCCATGGTAAAAATTGTAATTGATTTTAGCCTGTCCGTGACCCGTTTTTGTGGTCACCAGAATCACACCATTTCCCGCTCTGGACCCATAAATGGCCGCCGAGGCATCTTTTAAGATGGTAACAGTGGCAATATCATTGGGATTGAGCTCATTTAAATCATATTCTACCCCATCTACCAATACAAGGGGATCATTGTCATTTAAAGTTCCAATACCTCTGATTCGTATCGTTGCCCGGTCTACTCCCGGTTGGCTGTTGGAAAGATTCACAAATAGGCCGGGGACTCCATGCAAGGCGTTGCTGGCGTTGGTGATAGGTTGTCCCTCTTTTTTGGTCATATCTACTGCTGTCACGGCTCCGGTCAGATTAACTTTTTTCTGTGTCCCGTAACCAACAACCACGACACTAGTCAAATCATTCGCATCTTCCTTTAATGCGATGACGCCTACTGAGCTACTTTGAATAACCAGGCTTTCACTCAGATAACCAATCATGGTTACATTAAGAGAATCTCCCACATTGGCTGCAATGGAAAATCCCCCATCACTACCAGTAAGAGTATTTGTATTACTACCCGTTAAATGCACAGTAGCTCCTGCCAGCGGAGTCTGATCCTTAGCAGACACCACTATGCCTTTAATCTGAGATTGAGCAAAGACCATTACCGAACAAATAGAAAAGCCAATTAACAACCCCAGACGCCATTTAAGCAAAGAACATTGCATTTTGAAGCATCCGGGCCTTTTCCTGAAAATTGTAAATACCATAATTTACGCTTTAGGGTTTAATAGAGAATGTAAAAGCACAAGTGATGTAATAATTTTTTTCTTAAGAATCAAAATTTTAGGTGCATACACGTGAATAGGATTATATATAGTTTGTATTATCAATGAGTAACACGCCGCTGCGGATTCCATAATTCCATCAATACACAAAGGATAATCGGATACATCGTCGTTAGGTGATATTTTACCCACGGCAAATAATATATGATGATAGCTATCCACAACGGACACTGATTAACGACTGTGCAGATGCTTAACAGTCAAATGACGCCCAATGCGCCAACAATAATGTAGGCCTTCAGGTTCCTCTCCCCCACTTACTCCCCGGCAATCGACTTTTTAAAATTCTCTGGCACGCCTCATGTACAATCTTTATTCACTTCAATCCTTCTGGCTCACTTCCAATATATACTTTTTTAATATGATGTTTTATTTATCAGGTTAACAAATACCCTTTTGCAAGACTGGTAAATTCAGCCACTTGTGCGTCTATCCATTTTTGATCCTTGTCTAATTCTGTCGCCATAATCTGCGCCACTGGCCCGGCCAGTTCAATGGCCTTTTTAGCATCGGTAAACAATAGACGGGTTCTTCGGGCCAGTAGATCTTCAATAGTATGAGCCATTTCATATCGGACCGCCCAAATTACCTGAATAGTGAGCAATCTGTCATATCCGGCTACAGGCTTTGCCAACTCCGGCAGACTTTCAATAAAAGCGTTTATTAATTTTTTATCCGAACCATATCCGGATAAGGGATCTCCGCTATCATCTAATGGTGCAGCTCCGTGAATAGGAAGATCAACGGTTTTACAGGAAGCCTCCGGCAATAAGCCTTCCTGAATCATTTTACCTATGGTATCTTCCGCCATTTTTCTATAGGTTGTCCATTTACCACCAACTATTGATACCAGCCCGCTTTCAGCCACTAGCACCTTATGACTTCTGGATATCTCCTTGGTTTTATCGGATTGATCAGAGGTCGCAGCCAAAGGACGGAGTCCTGCATAAACACTCTGGACATCACTTCTGGCAGGGGCAATTTCCAGATATTTACCGGCAGTTTTTAATATGAATTCAATTTCCTCTTCCAGCGCTCTGGGCTCCAGCGAATGTGCATTCAGCGGTGTATCTGTTGTGCCCATCAGCACCTTATCAAACCAAGGTAACACAAACAGTACCCGGCCGTCCTCGGTTTTGGGAATCATGATGCCAGTCTTACTGTTTAAAAATTTCTTATCCAATACTAGGTGTATTCCCTGGCTTGGACGAATCATGGTTTTCGCGCCAGCGTTATCCATATGCAGAATTTCATCTGCAAAAACGCCCGTGGCATTCACCACACTGGAGGCTTTTACAGGGTGAACAATGCCGGTCAGCTGGTCTGTAAGTACAAGTCCGTTAATTTTACCCTCTTTATTTTTACTAAGACTGGTAACCCTCATATAATTAAGGCAGGTGCCACCATATTCAACAGCGGTCTGCGCCAGATTAAGCGCCAGACGTGCATCATCAAAAGTACCATCATGATAGAGCACGCCGCAGGTAAGGCCGTGTTTTTGAACAGTCGGCAATCTTTTTGACAATGTTGTCTTTTTGATCAGCATTGATTTTCCAAAACTCAGTCTACCGGCAAGAGCGTCATAGAGTTTTAGCCCGACTGTATATTTTATCGCGCTCAGAAAACTATAACAAGGGATAATGATTGATTCATTTCTGGTCAGATGTGGTGCATTTTGCAGTAAACGCCCCCTTTCCTTCAGCGCCTCTCTAACAAGGCCGATATCCCCCTGGGCCAGGTACCGTACGCCACCATGCACCAGTTTTGTGCTTCTGCTGGAGGTCCCTTTGGCAAAATCAGCCTGTTCTACCAGTAAAGTCTTATAACCCCTGGTGGCTCCATCCACTGCGATTCCAAGCCCAGTGGCGCCGCCACCGATAACAACTAAGTCCCAGGTTTCATGGCTTTCCAGTGATTTCAGTAATGTATTTCTATCGAACAATTCCATTGATACGATTTAAATTTTAACGGTCGTTGCCTCAGGCTCCAAGATTCGGTGTATGTAGGTTGCAACAGCCTTAAATATCACAATATAGCTTCGTATGATACTAATAAATGTTTCATTTATTTTCTAAACAAATAATAAAACAACAAAACGAAATTAAAGATAAACAATCAGAAATCACAAATAAAATATAAAGAAAATCTAAAATTTTTTATAACCAGTTGATATCAAATGAATTAATTCGACAGTAGCGGCTTTATTAACAAATTTAAATTTTTATAATGCCAAGTGCTTATCATTCAGTACCTTTGTTGTCAAAACTATATCTATGGCCAGTTTAGAGAGACATCAACAAATCATTGACATAGTACATCAAAAGGGTTATGAGAGCGTTTCCAATCTTTGCAAGTCTTTAAAAGTTTCAGCGGTTACCATACGAAAGGACCTTAAGCTTCTGGAAAAAGCAGGAAAACTTTACAGAACCCACGGTGGCGCGTCCAATACCAATCCCTTTACCACTGACCGACCAGTTAATGAAAAGGAGATGATACAGACCTCGGAGAAAAAATCCATCGGTAAAAAAGCGGCTACCTATATCACGGCGGATGATTCAATTATTATTGCCTCCGGTACAACCATGCTTGCGCTGGCCAGGGAAATATTACCTCAGCAAAAATTAATCGTTATTACCTCTGCCCTGCAGGTCGCAAGCGAACTTGTCAAGCACAACAACGTGGATATCATGCAGCTAGGTGGCATTGTCCGCCAGAGTTCTTCCTCAGTAGTAGGTAGTTATGCCGAGGATATTCTGAAAGATTTTTTCTGCACTAAACTCTATTTAGGCGTGGACGGCATCGATTTTGAGTTCGGTCTTACCACCAGCAATTCCATGGAAGCCCAACTGAACAAATCCATGATCAGTGTAGTGCAAAAGGTTGTTGTGCTGGCTGATCATACCAAATTCGGTAAAAGAGGCTTTAGTAAAATCTGCGGACTCCATGATATCGATGAAATCATAACAGATAAAGGGATATCACCTGCAATTGTTGATCAATGTCAAAAGCTGGGCATAAAAATAACGATTGCTGAATAAGCGATTCCCCCTATCTCTGCCGCCCTGGCCGAAAGATTTCACTTCCTGAACATCCACCCCTTACGTACTTTCTATAGCGAAGACAATTAATCGATTAAGCGAGATTTAATTTTAATACTGAATAACGCTTCCCAACTGGCATATTTCCCGCCTTAACATAATTTAGACATCTAACCCACTGATTAGCATTTAATTGTTAAGAAAATTTTATTTATTTTTACTATTTCCTTTTTTTATATTTTCAGATATGTTAATTTGCATTTGATATGTTTCGTTTATTTTCACTTAATCTAAAAATGAAAGCACGTAGCAGACTATTTCCTTATATCCCTTTTGGTAGTCTATGCTGACATGCACCATATTTAAACCAATCTTTCAAATGGAAAAATATATCCTGACCCTTGATCAAGGCACTACAAGTTCCCGAGCGATTTTATTTAATCATCAGGGCGAGATTGTTTCTCTTGCCCAAAAGGAGTTTACCCAGATCTACCCGGAACCAGGCTGGGTAGAACATGACCCTATGGAAATCTGGTCCACCCAGGCAAGTGTAATTACCGAGGCTGTTTTACAAAAGGGAATTGACAGGCAGGCACTTGCCGCCATCGGCATCACCAACCAAAGAGAAACTACAGTTATTTGGGATCGCAACACCGGACAACCCATCTATAATGCCATCGTCTGGCAAGACAGAAGGACATCTGCCATCTGTGACCAATTAAAAAAGGAAGGCAAAGCGGCTGTCATCCAGGAAAAAACTGGTTTAATTATAGACGCTTATTTTTCCGGAACAAAAATCCAGTGGATTCTTGATCATGTGGCAGGAGCCAGACAACGGGCAGAAAACGGAGAGTTGGCCTTTGGCACTGTTGACAGTTGGTTAATCTGGAATCTAACCTCCGGGCAGCTGCATATTACGGATGTAACCAATGCTTCCAGAACGATGCTTTATAACATCCACACATTAAACTGGGATGAAGAGTTATTGGAATTATTACAGATACCGGCTGCTCTTTTACCTGAAGTAAGAAGTTCCAGCGAAGTTTATGGCCGCACTTCCGGCAATCTATTGGGTACCCAGGTACCTATTGCAGGGATAGCAGGAGACCAACAGTCTGCTTTATTCGGGCATATGTGTAATCAGCCGGGAATGGTCAAAAATACCTATGGGACTGGGTGCTTTATGTTGATGAATATAGGCAATAAACCGCGTATTTCTAAAAATAATCTGATTACCACGATTGCCTGGAAGATTGGTGATCAGGTACAGTATGCGCTGGAAGGAAGTATATTTATCGCGGGCGCAGTCGTACAGTGGCTCCGGGACGAATTAAAAATGATTGATACCGCCTCAGAAATTGAAACGCTGGCCACCACTGTTGCGGACAGCGGTGGCGTATATATGGTACCCGCTTTTGCAGGATTAGGAGCGCCTCATTGGAATCAGGATGCCAGAGGCAGTATTTTTGGCATTACCAGAGGAACCAGTAAAAATCATTTTTGCAGAGCCGCACTGGAAAGTATCGCTTATCAGACAATGGACGTTTTAACTGCCATGCAAAATGACGCCGGACTCACCATTAATCAACTTCGGGTGGATGGCGGCGCTACTGCCAACAATTTACTTTTGCAGTTCCAGGCGGATATTTTAAATACTGAAGTCCTCAGACCCCATATCACAGAAATAACGGCTATTGGCGCCGCCTATTTAGCAGGGCTGGCCGTTGGATTTTGGGAAAATATTCAGGCCATTGAAAAACAATGGCAGGTAAATCGCAACTTTACTCCCACAGGCAATGATATGACTCAAAAAATAAAAGGCTGGCAAAGAGCCGTCAAGGCAGTAGAGGCCTGGACAAACTTAGATCAAGCCTCCAATTAATAACAACTACCCTATTCATTAAACCTTTACTTTTTATAAAGCAAATTACATGAATCCATTAGTCGCTGAATTTATCGGAACTATGATACTTATCCTGCTTGGCAACGGAGTTGTAGCCAATGTCCTATTAAAGGACACCAAGGGAAATGATAGTGGCTGGATTGTCATTACCACAGGCTGGGCGCTTGCGGTATTCGCAGGAGTTATCATCGCAGGCCCATACAGCGGTGCACATTTAAATCCGGCAGTATCTATCGGTCTGGCCATCGCCGGTAAATTTGCCTGGTCCCGGGTACCGGGATTTATCCTGGCGCAATTGTTAGGGGCTATGGCGGGTGCGTGGCTGGTTTATTTAATGTACAAGGATCACTTTAATGCGACTAAGGCTCCGGGACTTGAAGCCGCCTGTTTTTATACCAGCCCAGCCATTAAAAATGCCAGACTTAATGTATTAAGTGAAGTACTCGGAACATTCGTCCTGATTCTGGCAGTCTTTTATATTACCGGCGGAGAATTCGGGGAAGCTAAAACGCCCATAGGACTTGGTTCAATTGGCGCCATACCTGTAGCTTTTATCGTCTGGGCCATCGGCCTTTCACTGGGAGGTACTACTGGCTATGCCATCAATCCTATCCGCGACCTTGGGCCAAGAATCACACATGCGCTTCTGCCTCTGAAAGATAAAAATAAATCTGATTGGCAGTATGCCTGGGTGCCCATTATCGGTCCAATCATCGGATGCGCCATTGCGGCTGGGCTTTATTTACTGCTCAGCTCAAATGGCTAAATATTGAGCAAATCCTCAGACATTGAATAGACGAAGAGCTGAATCAGCCCCTTGGTTAATTTACTACGTTAAATCCAGCGGTAGAAATAGATAACATTTAGGTAATTTAACCAAAGGCTCTATTGGAATATTTGTCCTACTTTTGATAATGTCTTGACGTTTAATGCAGCTCAGAAAATGGAAATGCATTCAGAAAATAATATCGATTGAATATCCGCATATCTTTATTGGAACCTACAATAAAAACAATCTTACCTGTTTATAGTCCACTTTTTTCCATTCATTAGACGCCGTCTGTTTTTTACAAACAAAAACCGCAGCGCAATTATTTTGTGATGGTCCACATAATAAAGGCTGCGGTTTAGATAGGATAACCGACCAATAATCTTGGTATAAATCAGGATAAGTCTATTTTTTGTTTTCTTTATAACGCATATCCTTGGTACCATCTTTTTTCAGATGATGACCTGTTGCATCTACTTTTGCAGATGCAGTTTTAGCTTCGCTTTTAGTAGCTTTTTTTGCTTCTTTTGCAGCGGCTTTTTTCTCAGTTTTTGCAGCCTTGGATGCTTTTTTGGCTGTTTTTTCTGAACTTGTTGTGGCGGCGGCCTTTGTTTTGTCTGCTGCTTTTACAGCATGTGTTTTTGTTTTCTTTGCTTTTTTGGCGACCTGACTAGTAGTCTGGGCGGTAGTTGTGCTTTGTGCGTGGCTGGCTGTAAAGCAGAAGCTGCATGCAAAAGCCATGATCAATCCAAAAATCAATTTCTTCATGATACTCGTTTTAATTTGTTATTGGAAAAATTTCCAATCCAAATGTAAGTTGATTTTGAAGTCATGCATTCTTTGAAGACCGTAAACTATTGTTAATATGATATAATTATAAAATACTTAATCACTTGCTTAATAAGTAATTAAAAAGAACTTAAAAAGACCTTAAGAAGAATGGCTCCTCTTCAGACTTTCTTCAGACTTTCTTCAGACTATTTATATTTATAATCTAAAATTTGCTGAATGATACCAGGAAAAGCAGTTTCGGTATTGGGCAGCCATAGCATTACATTTTCCACTTTCTGCGCTATATCTTTCAATTCTAAATACTTGACACCCTTATATCCTGTCAGGCTGGAAAGCGGTTCCACAGTCAGCCCAAAACCTTTTTCGACTAGTCTGATCGCGGTGCTCGCAAAAGGGGTTTCATGCACGACTTTTGGCATAAAACCCGCCTGCACAAAGATGGAAGTCAACGTACTTACATACATCTCTCCTTCTTCCATTGGCGGCAAAATGAATTCCTGGTCTTTCAGTTTATATAAATCAAACGGTTTATTTTTATCCAGAGGAAAATCCAAAGGAGTTACTAGAGCAAAGTTGCTTCTCAGTAACAATTTACTTTTAAAGGAGCTGTCAATATCCGGGTTGGTTGCAAAGCCTATATCTATTTCCCGGTTCTTTAATGCAATATATTGCCTGGAATTATTAAACTCCAATAAGACGATTTTAATATCAGGAAAAATTTGATTGATATGCCTTATCAAATCAGGTAAAAAATCATGCATGGCGGAGTGCGTATACCCAATTCTTATTACCCCGGATTTGCCTTTAAAAAGACTATTGGCCTGCAATGCCACGTAATCAAATTGTTTTAAAATAAGTTCGCATTCTTTTTTAAAATACCTTCCCGCGGCCGTCAATTCCACATTTCTTTTATTACGTTCAAATAATGACACGCCCAGTTTATCCTCCAGTTGTCGAATTTGTCTGCTTAGAGCTGGCTGTGCAATGTGCATCTGCTCCGAACTTCTAGTAAAATGCAGGGTTTCTGCTACCTGCAGAAAATTCCTTAAAACCGAAGTATCCACATCCATTTATTACTTTTTTTAATTAATCAATGCAAATTAAGTATTTAATTTCATTACTTTTTTTTATTCCTTTGCTTTAAATAGATAAAAAATGACTCCCGATAAAGATTTATTAGAAGCAGCGCTAAGTATACAGGAATTTGAATCAGCGGGAAAGGAACTGTTAGGAATATTAAAAAAAGACATGCAGTTATCAGTTGACAGCCTGGACAACAAAACGATTGACTATATCTGTCCTGAAGACCAACTGAATTACTGGCAGGACGATTTTTATTCACAGCAGCCTGTCACCGCCTCTGCACTCTTTAAAACCATTCTGGATAGATCCATAAAGCTATCCAGACGAGGATATGTGGGTCATCAGGTTGCACCGGTATACCCCATCAGTATTCTGAGCAGCGCATTATCGGCTTATTTAAATAATGGCATGGCCGTTTATGAAATGGGAATGGCAGGCAACGCGATGGAAAAGATAATCATTGCAGACCTGGCAAAACGATTCGGACTACCGGATACAGCAACGGGGTTTGTTACTTCAGGTGGAAGCCTGGGCAACCTTACGGCCTTACTTGCAGCAAGAGCTCATTATTTGCAACGGCAACAGCCATCCGTAAATTATCAAAAGTTGGCTATCATGGTATCGGAAGAAGCCCATTACAGCATTCAAAGGGCCATGATAATCATGGGACTTTCTGTAGATAATATCCTAAAAATCCCAATTAACGAAAAAGGCCAGATCAGCATAGAGCAACTAACCGGCCTACTTGAAAAAGCCCAAAAAAACGATTGGCATATTTTTGCCTTAATCGGCTGCAGCTGTACAACTTCTTCAGGCAGTTATGAAGATTTAATAACACTTGGCCATTTTTGCAGGGAACAAAAAATCTGGTTGCATGTGGATGCGGCTCATGGAGGACCGGCCATTTATTCCAATAAATACAAAGCTCTTTTGGCTGGCAGTGAAGCCGCCGATTCCATCATCATGGATTTCCACAAAATGATGCATGTCCCCTCTTTGTCCACGGCTGTTATTTTCAGAACGGCCGCCCACCACAAAGCGACCTTTAGTCAAAATGCAAAATATCTTTGGGAGGACCAAACCAGCGATCAGTGGTATAATTCCGGCAAACAGACCTTTGAATGTACCAAACCCATGAGCATTATACATACTTATATTGCTCTAAGACTTTATGGCGACAAATTTTACGCACAACACATAGAATATTTATATGACCTGACGAAAAACTTTGCTGACCTTATTGACCAGCATCCTTTACTGGAACTCTTGTGTACACCGCAATCCAATATTGTATGTTTTCGGTATACAGGCGACCTTCAACGTATAAATGAAATTAATAAACATATTTTATCGAAAATTATCCATGAAGGAAAATTTTATCTGGTTTCCACGAGCACGGGCGGTAATTTTTATTTAAGGACTACCATCATGAACCCTCGCACCACCATCAGTGATTTGGAAAAATTATTAAATTCTGTCGTAAAATTTGCGACATCTGTATAAAACCGGGGCTTTTAGGCAAAAAAATCCCTGCTCTATAAGGAACAGGGATCTTATTGTAATCGATCAAAATTTAAACCCGGCTATTGGGCTTTACCTTCCAGTATTTCTGCTGCATCTGTTTGTTTATACTTTGCGATCAGTTTTCCCATATCTGCCTTTAATTTCTTAACAAGTGGCGTATTTTTCCGGGCTTCATAAATATTATGAATCTC
>NZ_FNQY01000033.1 GCF_900107765.1 Arachidicoccus rhizosphaerae
GTTACTGCTCAGGAGGTCTATTAGACCAATCACGGCCTTTTTTATTCGCAAGCCCTAATTTCTTCATTATTCTCTGGCACTGTCTAATTTTTAGATCAATATTGAATTTCTGTTTTAGCAATTCAGATAAAGTGGATCCTTCCCACCTGTCAGCCTTTATTCCATATTCTCTCGGGTCTTTCTTTAGAACGTCTGAAATGATATTTAATTGAACTTCGCTAACCCTTGGTGCTCTTCCAGGTTTTTCTTTATCTTTTAGCACGCTTATGTCGCCACCGGTTTTATTGAATGCATGAATCCATCTGGCAATGGTCTGCGGAGTAGTTCCGTGCAGTTTTGCGACATCTTCACAACTTAATGTTTCATTTTCTATCAACATAAGGATGCAATGCAGTCTATACGAGAGCTTCAGATCCTCAGTGCTTTGAAAATAGCTTAGTATCTGTTTTTTGATTTTAGACTGGTTATGTATTACTAGTTTCTTCATTCGCTGTATATGCAAATTTACAAATAATCTTCTAATTTACATTGTATATTATATATGACGTTATATATTTGCATATCGCTACAATTACTACCATAAGGAGCACCAGGAAAGTCCAGAGCAGGTCTCGCAAGGTCTGTAAGCACGCTTTAGAGGCTGAAAGGTTAATGACAGAGAATCTGTCATTAAAAGCGCGGCTTAAGGACGATAAAAGACAGCTTAAGGAAAAAGCCAAAGAAATAGCAGCCATTAAATGGGAACGGGTTCAGTTAAAACGGGAAAACGCCCATCTAAGAAAGAAAGAGCTGAAACAGACCAAAGAGATAGAAGCGCTTACGGAAGCACTCCGTATCGCAAGGTTGCCGAAAAATAGCTCAAACAGTTCCAGACCTCCTTCAATGGACCTGTATAAGCCTAAACGTAGCCCTGTCAATCTCAGGGAGAAATCCGGGAAAAAGACGGGTGGACAGCCAGGACACAAAGGCAGTACATTACTGTTTTGTATGGATGAGCCTGATGAGGTGGTGTCCCATATTCCAGAGATCTGTTCTGATTGTGGCAAATCTCTGAAAAGGATTACCGCAGAACCGGGACAAATACATCAGGTTGTAGATATCAGCATTGCTCCTACGGTCCTGATCAACCATGAAAGCATTGTAAAGCAATGTTCCTGCGGTAAATGCAACAGCGGAGCCTTTCCCAGGGGCGTCCAGGGGATGGTTAACTACGGCCCCAATATCAGTGCATTGGTTGTTAATTTATCAGTCCGCCAGTATATTCCTTATGGAAGAATAGTAGAACTGCTGTGGGACCTATACAAAATACGCATTAGTGAAGGTACCGTTGCCAATATGCTTAAAAGGTTTGCTGTGGATAGCGAAGGAAAAATTAATGAGATTAAAGAAGATCTGAAAAAATCTAAGGTTGTTGGTGCTGATGAAACCAGTGCCACCGTGAACGGCAGGAAATGGTGGATGCACACTTACCAGAACACTTCTTACACTTTTATTGGTGCACACCCTTCCAGAGGTCAGGTTGCCCAGGAAACATTCTTCCCGGGTGGCTTTCCTTACAGTATTCTGGTGCATGACTGCTTATCCATGCAATTAGCTACACCGGCAGCCGCCCACCAGATCTGCAATGTCCATTTGCTACGGGAACTAAAGGCCGCTGTCGAGGCCCACCCTGAAATTGAGTGGCCAAAGGAGCTAACCAAACTAATAAAGGATGCCATAAAATTGCATAAGGATGGAACAACTCCAAACCGGACTACCAGAATTAATAATCGGCTAACCAAACTGCTAGACCAGGACCAATCAGAAGCGCTTGGGAAAATACCCGCCTTGTGGAAGCGGCTCAATAAACACAAGGAAAAAGTATTTTTGTTTCTGCAATATCCGGATAAAGAAGTTCCTCCAGACAACAACGGGGCCGAACGAAGTATCAGAAATGTAAAAGTCAAAATAAAGGTCTCCGGCCAATTTAATTCCGGTAACGGTGCAGAAGATTATGCTACTGCCAGATCTGTCATAGACACTGCTATTAAGCAGTCAAAAAATGTCCACGAAGAGCTGGTAAAAATTATCAGCGCACGGTTCAATTAATCCAACATCTATTTTAAACCTACCAAGTCATCCTCGGGCAGTACTAATAAACTGCATAAGCATGGCGTTGCTGGTATGTAAAAATCAAAAGACTGTCACAGGCAGAGAAACGGTACGACATAACCAAATCAATAGTCGGAATGCTAGTATTAGTGAAATGGAATTCAAGACTACAGTCTACACGAGGCTCAGTTGCACAACACGATTCAATTTAAAACACCTTGCTAAGAATAAATTTGTTGATAATCAGTTAATTACCCTCCTGAGCAGTAACATTTTACCAATAACTATATTTGGTTGAATAATAATTCAAGACCCAAATATTCCTATATTACAGAAATTGGTTCTGAAGAAAATGTTTCATTAAAAAATAATAAAAACCTAAATTCCAACAACTTTACTTTATTAAATTCAAATATCTACGGGAAAGAGTCTTCTTTAGGTTTTTCCCCTGCCTTGGTCACAATTGCAAAAGATAACACATATGCTAATATCCATGTCACTAAAGATTCAACAATTTGCATCATTCAATGGGTGACAACAGGTTCACCTGCCTTCAAGGCAGGCTTAAAAAGAGGCGATGTTGTTTATCGCATAAATAACAAAGAATACGTCGATTGGACTAATTACGACACAGAGGAACTTGTTTCTGCGATTACTGGTCCATCAATTAAACTTACGATCCGAGATGGCGTCAACGGCAACCACCTTAAAGATTTAGAAATCCATAAGGATACTTATGACATAAATCCAATTTTTAAAGATACAATACTTAATTTTAATGGAAAGAAAATCGCATATTTAGCGTTGCAGACATTCAGCTATAATGTCGATTCTTTTTTAAATATTACATTTACAAATAAATTCCAAAATGCGACGGACCTTATTGTAGATTTAAGATATAATGGAGGCGGTTATGTCGAAATGGCCGAATATTTAGATAATTTAATAGCTCCACTGTCAACTGATAATAAGATTATGTACACAACATATTTTAATCAAAATTTTATAAACAAATCCGCTCCTTTATTAAAAAACATTCCTCTTGATTACGATTTCCCCAATAATGGAACTTGGTTTGATCTAAATTATTTACCATCATCGGACAATCCACAAATGACACATAGATTTAATAAATCTATTGCAAAGGGAGGCTTAACGTCGCTTTCAAAAATAATTTTCATTGTCTCTTCTGAAACTGCATCTGCAAGTGAGCTATGCATAAATAACTTAAAACCATATATGGATGTCCACCTCGTTGGAGCGGCATTAGGCAACAAAGGGGATCGGACATTTGGAAAGCCAGTAGGATTTTTTGAGATTCGTATAGGGAAATATCGTATGTGGATGCCGAATTTTGAAACAAAAAATGCAAATAATGAAGGAGAATATTTTCAAGGAATGAAAACTGAGAAACAAGCTTTGGATGACTTATCAAAAAATTTCGGTAATCCAGCAGAGCAATGTTTAGCAACAGCATTAAACGAATTAATCAAATCCGAAAGCCTTAATTCTTCAGTTGCCAAGAATCCAATTCTAAAATCAAGAAATTTTGTTACTCCTAATAGAACTAATAAAATGATCCTAAAACCAAATATTAAAAGGAGATTTTAAATATATAATCTCCCAACAAATTTATAAATTTAATATTCATACCTCTTAATTTCTTTAATAGCACTTAATTATGCACTATTGCATAAAAGAAGTACTTCACATTTAACTATCTTTGAGTCTCACAGTTAAATTTAAATATCATTACCACGTGGGATCTATTGCAGCAATCGTCATTACGTACAACCCGGGCCCTGAATTTCTTCAAAACATTCAGAGCTACCTGTCTGAGGTAGACCATCTGTATATTGCCGACAACAGTTCCCCGAAGCTGAATTTCTCCGACTCCATTTTGGATAACCCAAAAATCACCTTAGTCAATAACGGTGGCAATGAAGGTATCGCCTACCGATTAAATCAGGTCGCAGATCTGGCGATAAAAGCCGGCTACAAATGGTTACTGACTATGGATCAGGACTCTTATTTTGATGCAGAGCATATAACAGCCTATTTTGAGTATATGCAGGATTACAACGGACATGAACAGGTGGCCATGTTTGGCGTGGAAACTGTAACCAAGCCGGAACTGATTGCCGATCTCAGTAGTCCGGCAGACCAACTAATTACGTCAGGAAGTCTGCTTAATCTTTCGTTGTACCCTGCTATCGGAGCTTTTGACGAGCGGCTCTTTATTGACGAGGTAGACCATGAGTATTGTTATCGTTCCTTTATACGCGGTTACCAAATCATTCAGTTTACCCATATATTTCTGGAACATCAGTTGGGAGAAGCAGTCAATGTCAAAACCATACAAGGAGGACAAAGAGCAACCAGCTTTCATTCTCCACTGAGGGTATATTATATGGTACGTAATTTTTTATATGTCAAACAAAAATATAAGGCAGCGGAAGCACTTAAATCTGTTTTCAAAATAAGGTCTACTGCTTTATTACACCGGGTTAAAAATAACGTGTTATATGGTCCTAAAAAATGGCAGACACTGAAAATGGTCTTTATGGCCTTTAGTGATTTCAAAGCCGGCAAAATGGGTAAAAAACAGGTTTAAGCCTTGTTTTAATGCCATCTGCCCGGAGTATTTTGTAAAAGCATGTTTCAACACAAGCCCTGCGTTCGATCTTTCAAAACAATATCTTTATATCTTTGGGCTGTCCTGGATAAGCCTAAAAAGATCAGCGATTGCTGATGGCCCGGGGTTTAAAATAATAACACATTGGCAGAAAATAGTACAGCAGCAGACAAAATAGAGCAGGTTTTTGACCAAATGAAGGATAAATCCGTCGTCGTCCTAGGAGATGTGATGCTGGATAGTTATTTATGGGGTAAGGTAGACCGCATCTCTCCAGAGGCCCCTGTACCCATCGTGCATATCCAAGAAGAAGAACTCAGGTTGGGCGGCGCCGCAAATGTGGCTCTGAACCTTGCTGCTTTAGGCGCCCGTGTGCATTTATTTTCTGTGGCCGGCAATGATAGTTATAGTACGGCGCTAAAGGAATTACTGGAGCAAAGTGCCATCAGTCATCAACACATTCTTCTTAGTCACGACCGGCCGACGACCCGAAAGACCCGCATTATGGCACGCAATCAACAAGTGATGCGGCTGGACAACGAGCTTTCCATAAACCTACCTAAAGACCTAGAAGACAAAGTATTAGAAAGACTTGAAGGCTTTTTTGAGGAGCAAACGCCCCAGCTCTTGATTTTGGAAGACTATAATAAGGGGGTCCTGACCCCCAGAATCATCCAGGAGTCGATCCGGCTGGCTACACAGCATAATATTATTACAGCTGTTGACCCCAAACATGATAATTTCTTTTTATATAAAGGAGTTACCATCTTTAAGCCCAATCTTGGAGAAATCAAAGCGGCGCTGAACCTCAATAACCTGAAAGACATAAACTTAGAAACTCTTTCTGCTATGCATGAAGGGCTATTTAAAGAATTAGGACATCTTTATTCCCTGTTTACGCTATCAGAAAAAGGGGTCTTTTATCAAAAATCGGGTGATAATCCTAAATTAATAGCGGCAAAAATCAGAAATATTGCCGATGTAAGCGGAGCGGGAGATACGGTTATAGCAGTAATCAGTCTGGTCTATGCATTGACGCAGGATATGAACCTTGCGGCCGAACTGGGCAACATTGCCGGAGGTCTGGTTTGCGAACAAGTGGGCACCGCCGCCATTAATAAATCCCTGTTATTAAGCGAAGCATTAAAACACCTTTAACAGTTTTGATAAGTCTGATTTATTTTCCTGGAAAATATACAAAAACTCGGCTATCTTTGCAGCTAACGATGCAATGTATGATAGTGAGCAGGTTCCATAAATAAATAAATAAATAACCAGGAGCCTTACTTACTTCCATTTTTTAATTTATTTATTAGTTAATGGCCATTTTTGATATTAAACTCCCCAATAGGATGGCAAAGGCTTTGCGCCTGGCCAATGGGGATGTAGGTAAACATCAGCTTAGAATCCTGAAAAAACTGATGCATAAAGCAAGATTTACGGAGTTCGGCCAAAAATATCATTTTGATAATATTTTAATGCAGCCGGATCCGGTTAAAGCCTTTCAGCAAACCGTACCCATCTATAATTATAGCTCTATTTATAAGGAGTGGTGGCACCGCTCCCTAGAAAACAAACCGGATGTCTGCTGGCCGGGCAAAGTGAAATACTATGCGCTGAGCAGTGGTACAAGTGATGCTGCCAGCAAATACCTGCCCATCACCAATGATTTACTCCAGGGTAATAAACTGGTCATGATTAAACAGCTGCTTAGCCTGCGTAATTATACGGACATTAATGTACGATCCATTGGGAGGGGCTGGTTGCTACTCAGCGGCAGCACCGATCTGCAAAAAGGGCTTGGCCATTATATGGGTGATTTAAGTGGCATTACTGTAAAAAAATCTCCTTTCTGGTTCCAACCATTTTATAAACCCACAAAGGAGATTGCCCGGGAAAAAGACTGGAATAAAAAACTCGCTGACATCGTAGACAATGCCCCGGACTGGGACATTGGTTTTATAGTAGGTGTTCCTGCCTGGGTTCAGATGTGCATGGAAATGGTGATTGAAAAATACAATCTTAAACATATCCATGAAATCTGGCCGAACCTCTCCTATTTTGTCCATGGAGGCGTCAGTTTTGAACCCTATAAAAAAGGATTCAATAAACTGTTAGGTAAACCCCTGACATATATAGAGACTTATCTGGCCAGCGAAGGCTTTATTGCTTATCAAAATAGACAGGACGCTGAAGGCGGGATGCGCCTGGTAGTCTCAGATCATATATTTTTTGAGTTTGTGCCCTTTGATGACAAAAATTTTACTGCTGAAGGCGATTTAGTGGAAAACCCGGAAATATTATTGGCCCATCAGGTCAGTGAAGCTAAAGACTACGCATTACTCATTAGTACGCCGGCCGGCGCCTGGAGGTACCTTCTGGGCGATACCATCCGTTTCACCGATGTTTCCAGATCAGAAATTATTATTTCAGGAAGAACCAAACACTTTTTAAGTCTGGTTGGTGAACACCTGAGTGTGGATAATATGAATAAGGCCATTCAGTTGGCGGCAGAAGAGCTGGATGTATCCATAACTGAATTTACCGTCACCGGAGAACCTCACGGCAGCTTCTTTGCTCACAGATGGTTTGTTGCCTGCGATCAGCAAGTAGATAAAAAATTACTGGTTACAGCTATTGATAAACATCTCAAAGAGCTCAATGATGATTATGCGGTTGAACGCAAAAGCGCGCTCAAGGAAATCTTTATTGAAGTATTACCGGAAGAGACCTTTCTAAAATTTCTGGAAATCAGAGGAAAAATGGGTGGACAGCATAAATTCCCCCGTGTATTAAAGGGTGGATTACTGGAAGCCTGGAAGAATTTTTTAAGCGAACAGGGCTATTAATTTTCTTTTTAAGGGTTTATTGTTTGTAATCCTCTATTATTTCTATATTTTCACGCTTACAAGGCATTTTGATTGTTTTACATTAAAAAACAATCAAAAATCACCATTTTGTACTAAATTTTTTAAAGCAATCGGGATGGGCCATAACGATTTTTATAGTCCATACATCCCTTAGCAATATTATTGAATGTTATTTTCAGCAATTATAAAAGGTCTGGCAATAGGACTTATGCTCGGCATTTCTGTCGGACCGGTTATTTTTGCGATTATCAAACAAAGCATCAGTAACGGGCATAAAGGTGGCGTCGCTTTTATATTCGGAGTCTCCATGTCAGACACCTTGCTGGTCATACTCTGTAATTTCTTCACCCAGATTTTCAGCTCCACCGGTATGCTTGAAAAAGTTATCGGATTCGGAGGGAGCTTCTTTTTAATAGCTCTTGGCTTTTATAATTTCTTTCTGAAAAAATCCATTACAACAGAGGATAAAGAGATTTTACAAAAGAAATTAAGTAACAGGGATGTCGTCTCCATTTTTTTCTCAGGCTTTTTAATGAATACCTTAAACCCTGCCGTCATTTTATTTTGGATAGCGACCTCTGCTTCCATTATGGTCAGTGCCAAAAACTATTTACCTTATGAGATTCAATACCGAATCATTGTCTTTCTAACCTGTCTTATTTTTACTTTCACATTAGATATCTCCAAGGTTTTTCTGGCCGGAAAAATCAGAAACAGGTTAACACCCCATAATATTCATATTGTAAATCGGATTTCAGGCGTTATTTTTATTATATTTGGTTTAGCGTTATTATATGGTATTTACACCGGAAGGGTACTTTCTCATTAGTTTCCCTGTTTGGTATAATTAAATATTATTAACCGTAGACTAAAGAATCAATGTAATATGGAATCCATGTCCTCGTTTTTGCACCTGGCCTTTATTACTTTTATTACCCTGTTTCCTGCCGTAAATCCGGTAGGCACATCCTTTATGATCGATCCGCTATTAAGCGGGCTGACTAAAAAACAACGCTTAATTGCTGCCAGAAAAATCTCTTTTTATTCCCTGGCAATCTGTATGGTGTCTGTTATACTAGGCAGTTGGGTCCTGAAACTTTTCGGGCTTTCCTTGCCTATTGTACAAATAGCGGGGGGCATTATCATCTTCCATATGGGATGGAATTTACTCATCGCCAAAAACGAAACCAATAAAGGCCCTGAAACCTTTACACAACCCGAGGACAAATACAAAGAAGTTGAGAACATTCTTTTCTATCCAATCTCCTTTCCCATGCTCTCAGGGGCGGGTACTATTTCAGTTCTACTGACACTGAGTGCATCGAGCGCCAACCAGAACTGGCAGCAATACCTGTTTAATACAGGATCATTAATTGTAGGCATCATCATGATGGTGATACTGATCTATATCTGTTTAATTAATACCTTATTTTTATTTAAAAGGATAGGTTCCCGTGGGCAGCAGGTAGTCAACCGCATCAGTGCCTTTCTGGTCATGTGTGTGGGCCTGCAGATTCTATGGGAAGGCATCAAGCACCTGATAAATTTGCAATAATCTATTCGCTAAATATCAAACTTTTATTTACCCCTGACTATTCCTTTAGTGCCTTTCGGAATGCAACCGTCCATTGGCCTTTGTCCATACTGCTACTGCTCTTCCACCAGATAATTGCCGATTTCCCTTTTTTTAGAACAGCAAGAGATGCCAACAGCGAATTTCTTTCTTGGATCCGAAGCGTAGGGCTTAAGATAGCCCTTTTCCTTAATTTGCGCCAAGGCTTTAGTACTGGCATCGTCCAATTTTAAGTCCATGGCATAAATATACAAATCAGTCTTAACCAGTATGTCACACCTACCCTTAGCACTGTGTACCTCTGATTCAACATCAAGCCCTGCAAATTTAAAGCCTATATGAATCAAGGCATGAAAAGCGGTCTCCGTTTTAGGGTTCCAATGGTCATAGGGCAAACTGGCAATAATTGCATTTAACCTTAAAATCATTGCTGGGATATCTCCGTTTATAAGAGTAGTCCTTAGCCCAACCAATAAATCCATGGAAGATTGTCCATCATTGAGCCGGTATGCACTTAATAACCCTCCCAATAGACTAGCCCTAACTTCCCTATTTGGGAAGCCCAGCTCATAAAGACTATCTTGCTCCGAGAATTTTTTTATAGTCAGATATCCAGTCTGAAAAAGCAAAGGTGCTATATCAGGATCATTCGTATTAAAGTTAGATAACTCTTGGCCTCCGATCTCATATTTTTCTACATCATAAACAGCATTGTCTTTAAGTAACTTATATAAAAATGTAGGCGTGGCAGTCTCAAACCAATAATTTCGAAAAACGGGATCAGCCATAAAATTAAGCAGGGAAAATGGATTATAGACCCAGGTCTGCATATTCCAGGTATAACCATTGTACCAAGTCTTTATTTGATTTAAAATATCAGGCTTCGTTTTTTGCAATTGGGATATCTCCTGAGCAAAGTTTTCCTCCAGCTCAGTTTGTGAAATCCCAACGATATCCCCAAAAGGAGTGACCAAAGTGATATTACGCAAATTATTAAGATCTGAAAAAATACTTGTTTTACTAAACTGACTGACCCCTGTAATCATTAACAAGCGTATATAATTATCACTATCTTTAAGGATAGAATAAAAGGTGCTCATTTTAGACCGATGTGCCTCAACTTGTTCAGGATTTTCCAAAAAGTCAATAATTGGCTTATCATATTCATCAATAAGAATTACGACCTCCCCTTTGCGGAAGCTTTTTGAATTAGCTCCTTAAACTTAAGATCATACTCTTTATTAGTCAGTGAAACCCCCAAACGAATTGCATTATCTTCCAAAGCTCCATTAATAGCCTCTTCTAAACCCTTTGTTTTAACACCAATATTGGCAAAACTAATATGAATCACAGGACTCGTCTTTGACCAGTCCCATTTGTCATAGATCCAAAGTCCTTCAAAAAGTTCCTTGTTTCCGCTAAAAAGTTCTTCAATAGTATCCACAAGTAAGCTCTTCCCAAAACGCCTGGGACGACTAAGAAAATAATACTCCCCTGTTGTAACCAGGTTGTGTATAATCTCCGTTTTATCGATATACACATAGCCTCTCTGACGGATTTTCCGGAAACTTTGTATGCCTATGGGATATTTGCGCATGATATAACGAAGATATGTAGATTCTTTTGATTATTCGGAATGCCGGCACTTCCGCATATAGCAAAAGCCTGCCAACCAAATAGGATTGATTTCTAAAATAGCTTAATTGCATTAAAAAATTACTGGCAGCAGCTAAATCCTGTCAAATAAAGCCGGTAAACACATACATGGAAATATACCCTATTGTCCAAAAACGGACACTTGTATCAATTGCGAACAGTCCACAGAAGCAAGGATTTTCATAACAAATTCATTTACAGTGTATTATTTTAGTGGCATTTAATTCGTTTTATTCTAATCATACTAAACAGTCCTTTTGTTTATCCACCGTTAAACGGTCCATTACTATGTTCAGACATTATCTAAAAGTTGCCTGGCGGGGCTTTAAAAGAGCCTCCGTCTTTTCCTTTATCAATATAACAGGATTGACCATTGGTCTGACCTGCAGTATGCTGATTTTGTTATTTGTCAAAGATGAACTCAGCTTTGATAAATTTCATGAACATGGCCATCAGATTTACCGAGTCGTCAGCCAGAGTACTTTTAAAGGCGAAAGCAAAATCAGCAGTAATACCGGCTTACTGGAAGGACCCCGGTTTGCCGCGCATGTTCCGGGGATAAGGTCCTTTGTAAGGATTGAATATGACGGGACGGATTTTAAAAAAGGAACGGAAGTCCAGTCAATGAATTTCTTCAGGGCAGATTCAAATTTCTTCGTATTTTTTAGTTTTCCTCTCATTGCAGGCAATCCAGCAACCTGCCTGAAAGACCCGTACTCTATTGTCCTGTCTAAAACAGAGGCGATTCGTCAGTTTGGGTCTACAGACATATTGGGTAAAACCGTTCTATTAAAAGAGGATACCACCTTCAAACCCTACACCGTAACCGCTGTCGCAAAAGATTGTCCGCAGAATTCATCCATCAGATTCAATGCCCTGTCCCCGATTAAGGTTTCAGCGGCGGATGAAGCGAATCCGCAAAACTGGTTCAGTTCCTTTCTTAACACTTTTGTAATGCTGGATGACCATGCGAACCTGGGTCAGGTGGAAAGGCAAATGAAAAATTATTATTTCAAAGACGCATCCGTTACTTTTAAATCCCTGTTGCAACAATACGGCCTTTCTGCCTCCGAGGCCTCCATGGAAGATTACCGCCTTCAGCCAATAGCTGCCATGCACCTGGACAAAGCCATCAGCTCCGGCAATGGCATAAGTGCTACCAGCAACCCCGTCTACTCCTATATCCTTTCCGGCATCGCCCTGTTTATCCTGCTTATCGCCTGTATCAATTTTATAAACTTAACCATCGCCCGGTCCTTGAAAAGGGCCAAGGAAATCGGGATCCGTAAAGTGGTTGGAAGCAACAAAAAGCAACTTATCATTCAATTCATGGGAGAGTCCATTATTTTATGCATGATTTCCTTTTGCCTGGCATTACTACTAACCGAGCTGTTATTACCCTTATTCAATACCTTGGCCAATAAGTCATTATCGCTATCCTATCTGCTGGATGCAGGCCTGATAGCATCACTTGCCGGTCTGTTTGCGCTGACCAGCTTTATAGCCGGATTTTATCCTGCACTCGTACTGACCAGGTTTGAACCCACAAAAATTCTTTATAACCGCTTTGATGTACAAGGAAAGAACTATCTGCAAAAATCTCTTGTTGTAGTCCAGTTCACTATCGCTTCTTTTTTTGTAATCCTCACTTTTGTGGTGTATCAGCAATTTAAATTTCTGACCAGCGCAGACCTGGGCTATGATGACAATAATCTGGTTTTAATAGAACAATATAATGCGCAGCCCAAGGGTGCCATATTTCAAAAAATGCTTTCAGAGAACCCGGCCATTAAAGAAGTGGCGGCAAAAAACGGAGGCTTACATTCCACGCTTGCCAAAACTTCAGGTGGCGCCGTCATTAATTTTCTGAGTGATATGATTACACCCAATTTCCTGGATGAATTAAAGATTCCGATTCTGACTGGCAGGAACTTTTCCCCGACTAACCCAACAGATTCCATTGACAAAATCCTGGTCAATGAGGCCTTTGTCAAAGAAGCAGGCTGGACTGCACCTCTGGGACAAAAAATCACTATCACTCCTGAAGACAACAAAGTGGTTGAAGTCATAGGCGTTGTAAAAAATTATCATTACGGATCCATGAACGAACCAATTAATCCCCAGGTTTTCCGATGGCAGGATATCAATAAATTAAATGCGTTTTATATAAAGATTCAGCCCGGGATGTCCAGCGCAGCACTTAATCACATTAAAACCACCTATCAGGCGCTTTTCCCATTAAGCCCCTATAGTTACAACTTTGTCCAGCAGTCCAATAAAATGCAGTACAGCGATATTGCCAAATGGCGGCAAATCCTGCTATTTGGCGGACTGGTCACCATTATCATATCCTTTATGGGACTATTTGGGCTTTCCGTTCTGTCATCAGAACGGCGCAGAAAGGAAATCGGGATCCGCAAGGTATATGGGGCCTCTGTAGGCGGCATTATCCGCCTTTTGACTACAGATTACCTGAAACTGGTACTGCTGTCTTTAATCATTGCGGCCCCTATAACTTATATGGCTGCACATAAATTCCTGGAGACCATGCTATACCGAATACCTTTATCTGTACGGCTTTTCATCATCCCGGATTTACTGGTAATATTACTTGCTTTTCTGACGATCTACCTGCAAACCAGACAAAGTGCAACGGTAAATCCGGTAAAAAGTCTTAAAAACGATTAATTGTTCAATTTCTTCATAGGGTCAAAACCGGCAGCAACCTCTGATGATCAGAGGTCTTCTGCCGGTAATTTTTTATGGATTTCACTGATGAGTTCAGCGACCAGTGCCGTCCAGCCTGTCTGATGGCTGGCGCCCAGCCCTCTGCCTGTATCCCCGTTGAAATATTCATAGAACAATACCAGATCATTATTTTCAGGCAGGTCATAAAACCAGTCATACTGTGAACCGTTCAGCCTTCTTTTGCCCTGCTCATCTTTCAAAAACAAGCTAATTACTCTTTTGGTGAGTTCAGTAGCCACTTCCAGAAGCGTCAACTGATTGCCTGAACCGGTTGGATATTCCACCTTCAGGCTATCCTGATAGAACCGGCCATATTGCAGTATGCTTCGAATCAGTAAATAGTTTATCGGTATCCAGATAGGTCCTCTCCAGTTACTGTTGCCGCCGAAAAAATCAGAGGTGGCATCTCCCGGATCATATTGTATCCGATATAGCACCCCATCCATGGTAACCTCATAGGGATGCTCCTTGTGGTATTTTGAAAGTCCTCTGATACCACCTTCGCTTAAAAATTCCGTCTCGCTTAAAATTCTTTCCAAAAGAAAAACCAGTCTTTCCTTCGGAATCAGTGAAATCAATATTTTATCGCTGCCGTGCTTTTCCTCATTGGGCCAGAACTTGCCATTTTCCTTCCGGTAGTTTTCATACCAGGAGATTCGTTTGGTAAAATCTTTCAGGTTTTTGAGCGCAGGTTTTCGGATGATAGATGCGGCAAAAAGGGTAGTCAGTCCAACGATACTCTGGATTCTTAAGTGTAGCGGATCGCCACTTTTGGATACCAGAACATCATAATAAAACCGGTCTTCTTCATTCCACATTCCGAGTTCATTGAGGGATTCCGCGATCAACACAAAGTGCTCAAAAAACTTGGTGGCCGTATCCTCAAAAGAGGGATCATAGAGCGCTATTTCAAGCGCGATATCCATCATATTTAAGGCATACATCCCCATCCAACTGGTACCGTCGGCCTGTTCAAGTTTCATTTCACTGTGCAGCGGCATATTGCGGTTAAAAGCCCCGATATTATCCAGCCCGAGAAAACCGCCCTGAAAGATATTCTTGCCATTAGGATCCTTTCTGTTGATCCACCAGGTAAAATTAATCAGCAGTTTATGAAAGACCTTTTTCAAAAAATTGATATCACCCGGGCCATTGCCTTTTTGCTTTTTTTCAATCTGATAGATTTCCAGGGCAGACCATGCCTGGAGCGGAGGATTCACGTCACTGAAACTCCATTCATAGGCCGGTAACTGCCCGTCAGGTTTCATATACCATTCGCGCATGATCAGCGACAGTTGATGTTTGGCAAATACCACATCAATTCTGGCCAGTGCAATACACTGAAACGCCAGATCCCATGCCGCGTACCAGGGATATTCCCATTTATCAGGCATCAGAATAATATCCTGATTTTTAATATGTTGCCAATCCCAGTTTCTGCCGTGCGCCCTTACTTCATTATTATGGGCAATTCCGTCACCAAACTGTATCCATTTTTCAATATCATAATGATAATATTGTTTATTCCAGAGCAGTCCGGCAAATGCCTGTCTTTGTATGTTAATCGCATCGCTGGAAAGATCTTTGGGTAATATGGCCTGGTAAAAGGCATCAGCTTCCTGTTCTCTTAATTTAAAAATATAATTAGCCCCCTGTTCAAAAGGGTCTTCCATATAATGACTGGATAACCGTAAAAACAATACCTTTTCTTCTGCTGGCTGCATTTGCAAATGATAGACAGGAGAAAACTTTGTACCGGCAACCAGAGAGGCCAGTTCCGTTTTATTTTCACCATAAATAACTGCCTGTTGGATAGCGTCCTTTGTAAAAGCCGTCAGATTCGGCTTACCATAGAGCTTTTCAAAATTTGTCTCGTTTTCCGTAAAATACTGTTCATCCGCGGCAGGATAATACAGATAATAATCCCCCAGCCGGCTATGGGTTGCTTTTACCACGCCCGGTTTCTTCAGCATCATAGAGGGCTTTATGCTTTCAGGCTCCATCTGCCAGCGGTTATAAAACCATAGCGTTGGCAGCAGCGTCAGTGGCGCAGCGCTGCCGGATCTGTTTTTAACTGTAATCCTAATACCAATATCTGTCTTATCGTATTTGGCATAAGTTATATCAATATCAAAATAATGATTGTCGTTAAAGACACCGGTATCCAGAATTTCAAATTCCTCATCCAGGGCTGAGCGTTTTCTGTTTTCCGTCAATAACTGCTCATAAGGGAAGGCGGCCTGTGGATATTTATACAAATAGCGCATAAAATAATGGGAAGGAATATTATCCAGATAATAATATAGTTCCTTCACATCTTCTCCGTGGTTCCCGTCATAATTGCCCAGACCAAATAAGCGCTCCTTCACAATATTGTCCTGGCCATTCCACATTCCCACGGCAAAACAAAGATTCTGAAACATATCGGATATACCGGCAATACCATCTTCTCCCCATCTGTATGCCCTGCTGGCAGCGTGTTCGAAAGGGAAATAATTCCAGGCATCGCCATTCTCACTATAATCTTCTCTAACTGTTCCCCATTGCCTTTCTGCCAGATACGGGCCCCACTTTTCAAGTGGGACTTCTGTTTTGGCATTGGATAATAACCGTTGTTGTTCAGCCGTCATATACACGTATTTTTCAATTCAAAGTTCCGGGGCGAAGATACCCACTATTGATGGCTTTTTACTGTGGAATTTTGCCCTTAAATTGCAGGCACAATGAAAGCTAAACCATCAAAAAAACCGTTAAAGGCCAAAAGAGTGGTAAAAACCAAGGGGAAACACCCCACTAATCAGGCTTTTTTTCAAACAAGATCCGGCAAATGTCTGATAATACTGCTTTCATGCTGTATAGGCCTGTCCATTGCCGGCCGGTTTCCTGCATTCATTGAATCCTATTACAGCCTGGGCCTCTATCCATTTATTGCCGGCGCCCTCAGAATCAGCTTTGGCTGGGTACCCTTTAGCCTGGGCGATATCCTTTATACCCTGTTAGGAATTTTCATTGTATGGCGGCTGTTGCGTTTTATCAGAACCATCATAAAAAGAAGATGGACCCGTAGCTATGGCTTTAAGTCCCTTATGACTACTTTATATGTCGGCTCCGTTCTTTATGTACTTTTTTATCTTTTCTGGGGGCTTAACTACAGCAGACTGGGGATCGCTCATCAATTAGGCCTTACCGTTACCAAGGATTACAGCACGGAGGAACTGCAAAACCTTACCCAGAATTTATTAAAAAAAACAAACCGGGACCGTTTGCAGCTAGGCAATCCAATTGAGCTGCCCAATCATAAAACCTTATTTAATGGTGCTGTCCAGTCATATCAGCATCTGATGAAACAATACCCTTTTTTAGCCTATCATCATCGTAGTATAAAAGTCCCTGTTTACAATGCACTGGGCGGTTATTTGCAGTACACCGGGTATTACAATCCGTTTACCGGAGAAGCACAGGTGAATACGGCCCTTCCCGGCATCCTTTTGCCCTATGTAGCCTGTCATGAGATGGCCCATCAATTAGGATATGCCACGGAGGATGAGGCCAATTTTGTCGGTTTTTTAGCCGCAACCTCCAGCATGGATCCGATTTTTCAGTATTCCACGCACCTGGAGCTGTTCAGATATGCCAATAGCGAACTCTGGTACCGGGATTCAAATATGGCCCGCAGTAATTTTAATCAACTCGATACACTGGTAAAACAGGACCTTGCCCATCTGAAAGCTTTTTTTGATGCGCATGAAAATCCCGTAGGCAGGTTTACGACAAAACTCTACGGACTCTTTCTAAAGGCCAATCAGCAGCCTCAGGGACTGGACACCTATGATCAGGTTACAGCCTGGCTGTTGGCCTATCAGAAAAAGAAGCCCTAGCATGATTTTATTCCCGCAAGAGTCGTTGTCCTCCTCACTGCTTCTTTTGCATGGACAAAAACGGACCATATATGGAAAAAACAAATTACCGGCAATCCCGCAAAATTTTTAATCCATGGTTTATCTGCAGTTTTCTGCCCGTATTTGCGGTCTGCATTTACCTGGCCTGGGACGGGGCTAGACGTGATGACACGATTAATATCATATGCGCCGTATCAACATTTACCATTTCCGGGACCGTACTGCTACTGCTTCTTTTACAAAAAATGACACTTATTACAGGACCGGAAGAAATATCTTATAATTATTTTCCCGTCATAAGCGCGCTCAGGAAAATTCCATGGGCAGAAATTCATTCCATTCAGATTATAACGTATAACCCGTTAAGGGATTTTGGGGGATGGGGCTTTAAGGTCAGCAAGAAATATGGGAAAGGCTATACCACCACAGGCAATACAGGCCTATGGATAAAATTTACAGCCGGAGGTTCCGTATTCCTTTCCATTATAAACCCGGATGAAGTAGCGCATACAATCAGCCTTTCCCCTCCGGTTACAAAATAACAGAACCCTACATACGCTTCCCCTCATCAGATTAAAAAACAGGGCGAGCATCCTGCCAGTTTTCGCTGGCCTCCTGACCGGCACGGATATGTCTTGAGCGTAACACCTCTGATTTATAACAGGAAATCAATACTTGTCCTAAAGACGTTTTGTCCACTGCGGGCAGATCAAAAACAGCACCCGGTAATAAAGACGCCGCGGCCGGGGTGGCGGGAGCCACAATCAGGCTACCTAAACCAGCGGTAGCCAGCTGCAAATCCAGCCCCTGGTCCGATAAACCGGGCGTTATTACCGCATAGGCGGATTTTAACCAACCATAAAGCGTAGCCTTATCAAGACCGGTTAATACATGGACATCCTTTTTATAATAGTAGGCATCTAATTTTTCTTGAAAATCAACATCTTGCGCAACCGCTCCGGATAACAGCAGCCCCAGGCGCATGGAGCTGCGCTGCCATTTTTTAAAATGAGAGAAAGCTTTCAGGTATTCAATCACCTCCGCTTCCCCCGCAGATCTGGCGTCCAGCATAAAAAAGGCTTCACCATCCGTATGCTGATTTTTAAATGTCTCCAAAAGTTCGTCTGTATATAAGGCCGGGTTCAGTAAACTTTTATCAGGGGCAGGCACCCAACTGATCAGTTTTTCATGAGCTGCCAGCGGGAGCACCGATTTCAGGCTGTCGACCGCTGTATTACTATAACTGACTATTTTATCACTCCATAGTAGTTTTTCCGTTTTTTTCCTGGCTTTTTTAATCAATGCTTCCTTGGCTCCATCAGGCAGGATCATTGAACTGAGATCCCACACAAACTGCCATTGAACAGCCCCTTTGGTCTCCTTTAGTACAGGTAACGCTTCTCCCAGATAAAAAATATTTTCCGGGGCCAGTTGTCTGACCAGTGCGGGATAATTTATTTTCTCCCAAAGGTTTTTCTTTATTGAAGCGCCTTCCGGCACCTTAATCACCAATAGTGCCGTACTATTCCCCTCGGCGGCAATTTTCTGGTAACTGACGTCTGCAAAACTCAGCACTTTCGTATTTCCCCGGGCGGCATAAGCCTCAATAATGGCATTATATATGTAATGCAGGTAGGGAACCTTTTCCAATCCATGCTGGTTGATTAATACAAGGGAGGTTTTCATCAGGCAAAGTTAAATATCCATTTAAATTTAAGAGGCTATTTTTTCTAATGCACTGTATCCCCTACTTTTGGAATCAATTAACAAAGAATAACCATGAAGCGATTTATAGCAATATTAGCTATTATTATAGGAGGCACCTGCGTCGTAAAGGCACAGATGGTAAAACATGCTCCACCCATTGATGGCTTTAAATATATAAAGACGGATGACACAGATCATGACTTTGGGGATATCACCTACGGCACAGCTGTGCAGTATCCGATAAAGATGGTGAACATCAGTAAAGACAGCTTAAGACTTACTAATGTGGTGGTCAGCTGCGGCTGTACCACACCTGAATATACGAAAGGCGTATATGCTCCAGGTGATACGATTCCCATGAAAGTAGGCTTTAACGGCCATGCTGATGGCAATTTCAACAAAACGCTCAGCGTACTGTTCCAGGCCCCCGAAGGTCAGTTTGTTACCATCCTACGGTTCAGAGGCAAGGGAATCGTTAAAAACTAATATTAAATTTGATCAAATACATAAAGCCCCGCTTTTAAACCTTGGGATGAACATTGTATCTAAACAAACAGCTAAATCCAGGTCTCAGCATCAAGTATTAAATGAAATCAAGCTACAATACATACACAGAAAAAATAATATTAAAATTAAACAAATGAAAAAACTATTGTCACTGGCATTCTTATTAATGATTGGCGTTACTTTCTGTATGGCGCAGGATACCACCAAGCAGACCGCTGTTAAAGAGGCCAAATTCAACGAATTAAAACACCATTTTGGCGATATCAAGCAAGGCAAACCCGTAACTACCAAATTCACCTTTGATAATGAGGGTAAAAAACCCCTGATTATTGAAACGGCTGTTGCTTCCTGTGGCTGTACAACACCTACCTACCCTAAGCAACCCGTTTTACCTGGGAAAACCGGTGAAATATCCGTTACCTATAACGCGGAAGCCAGTGGCGCTTTTACTAAAATGGTCACGGTGAAATTTGCCGGATACGACCGCCCTGTATTACTGGTCATAGACGGCACCGTCAAATAGTAAAAGCATAGACTAACAACAATTCGTTTGCAAATACCGGAAGTCTGATAATCAGCCTCCGGTATTTTTTTATGCCTTCCTTAAACGGATTTTGCCGAGAAAATGCAGGATAAGTCCTCAAAATGATGTTTTTTTGCAAAACGAAATTTTTAAGCATGTCTTCAACTTCTCAATCCGCTCTATTATTATTAGCTGACGGAACAATTTTTCATGGAAAGGCTTTTGGTAAAATTGGCACGACCACCGGTGAAATCTGTTTTAATACAGGAATGACCGGTTACCAGGAAGTATTTACCGATCCCAGTTATTATGGTCAGATTCTGATTATGAATAATGTCCATATTGGTAACTATGGTACTAAAGCCGAGGACGTGGAAAGCGATACCATTAAAATCAAGGGACTGATTGGCCGGAACCTGGAAAATAACTATTCCCGTTATCAGGCCGATAAATCTCTGGAAGAATACCTGATTTTAAATAATATTGTCTCCATTGCGGATGTTGACACCCGTGCTTTAGTTACCCATATCCGGAATAAAGGAGCCATGAACTGCCTCATTTCGTCTGATAATGATAATGTAGAAGAACTGAAAAAGCAACTGGCTGCCGTCCCTGACATGGAAGGGCTGGATCTGACTTCTGAGGTAACCACCAAGGAAGAATACGAACTGGGCGATCCGGCATCTGACTTAAGAGTTGCCGTCCTGGATTTTGGTATCAAAAGAAATATCCTGAAAAATCTGACTGACAGAGGCGCCTATGTCAGAGTACACCCGGCTCATACCTCTTTAGACAGACTTAAGGAATTCAATCCTACCGGTTATTTTCTTTCCAACGGACCTGGCGATCCGGCAGCAACAGAATATGCCGTTAAAATCGTAAAAGCCATACTGGAAGAACAAATGCCCGTCTTTGGCATCTGCATGGGTCACCAGCTTCTGGCACTCGCCAATGATGTCCCTACCTATAAAATGCATGCCGGTCACAGAGGCCTGAACCATCCGGTTAAAAATACAATTACCGGTCTGAGTGAAATCTCTACTCAAAACCATGGTTTTGCAGTAGACCCGGAGAAGATCAAGGAGAATAAAGCACTTGAAGTTACCCATATCAACTTAAATGACGGTTCCATTGAAGGATTCAGAATGGTGGGCAGACCTGTATTTAGTGTACAGTATCACCCGGAAGCCACCCCTGGTCCGCATGACAGCCGGTATCTGTTTGATGATTTTATCAATGCAATGAAATCCTTTAAAGAGGCAGCCCCAACGGCTTAACACCGCCTGCTTAAATAAAAAAATACTTAACAAGCCCGTGCAGTTAAATTAAATAGCTGAACGGGCTTTTTTTTATGAGAAACAGGAGTTATTTTTGATAACTATGCTATTTGATCAAATCATACAATGCTCTCCCCTGGTGGCATCCGCCGCCGAATATGCAAAACAAACACTTGAACAGGCAGAGGGCGGACATGACTGGCAACATATTCAAAGGGTAGTCGTAAACAGTGAACGAATTGCCCAATCAGAGGCCTGTGATCAGGAAATTGTTTTTCTCGGGGCCCTGCTTCATGATATTGCAGACAGTAAATTTCATGGCGGTGACGATGAAATAGGCCCGTTAACCGCAAGGCGGTTTCTGATCAGCCAAAATGCCCCTGAAACTTTAATAGAACATGTAGAACAAATTGTCCGGCACATCTCCTATAAAGGGGGACAGAAAAGTAGTTTTTACTCCCCTGAACTGGCTATTGTACGGGACGCAGACCGTCTGGACGCCATTGGCGCCATTGGCATTGCCCGGGCCTTTAATTATGGAGGATTTAAAAACAGAAAAATCTTTGACCCCTCCATTGCTCCGGTAGCCTATGCCACCAAGGAGGCCTATAAAGCCAGCACCGCCCCGACCATCAATCATTTTTATGAAAAATTACTCAAACTGAAAGACCTGATGCACACGGATACCGGTAAGGCGCTGGCGCAGCAAAGACACCAGTATATGCTGGACTTTTTGACACAGTTCTTTGAGGAAGTGCAGTTTGACGGATTTGCTTAAGCAGATGGCCGATTGAAGCGGATCTGTCCATTATACAGATTAGGCACATTTTTACTGCCCCTGCTGCTATCCATCCCAAACAATTATACAGAAGTGAACAAGTAAATGCCATTTTTGCATAATTTCACCGCATATTCAGGTAATAAGAACCGTCAAAAGAAATAGATTAATTATGCAGATCGCAATCATCAATGGGCCCAACTTAAACCTTTTAGGAACCCGTGAACCTACCATTTATGGAGATACCAGCTTCGAGGCTTATTATAAAACCTTAACGGAGCGTTTTCCAGGCATTCAATTCCATTATTATCAGTCTAATGTTGAAGGAGAGCTGATTAATGAGCTTCAAAGAGTCGGCTTTAGCTTTGATGGTATCTTAATCAATCCGGGAGGATACACGCATACATCAGTAGCCTTAGGCGATTGTATCGCTTCTATTACCACTCCGGTCATAGAAGTCCATATCAGTAATATTCATAGCAGGGAGGCCTTCCGGCAAATTTCCCATGTTTCAGCTAAATGTAAGGGTACCATTGCAGGTTTAGGGCTGGAAGGCTATGCACTGGGAACGCAGTACTTTTTAAATACGGCAGCTCCCAGCACAAAAAAAATATAGCCTGTACAGAATCTTTAAATAAGTCCTTTAGCATCCTGTCAGGATTTGGAAGTACCTGCACCTTTTTCAAAGAAACGGTGCAAAAACAACATCTGGTAATTAATGGCGTTATTCCAATAATCCCAGTTATGCTGACCGGGACGCTCAGCATAATCATGGTCAATTTTCAGGTTGGTCAATTTTAAATGCAGGGCCCTGTTCACCCCCAGGAAAAAATCTCCCGTTCCGCATTCAAAACTAATGGCCAGATCTCCGTTATTTAAGGTTCCGGCCAGATGCTGCGCCGTATGCAGTTGCCAACGTTCCTTGTTTTGTTCATAGGGTCCCAGGACTCTTGCGATATCCCAGTTTTTAGCAAAAGGCGTAAAATCCACGCCCCCACTCATAGAAACCGCTGCACCAAAGAAATCCTTGTGTAAGATAGCGAGATATAATGCGCCATGACCTCCCATACTAAGTCCACCGAAGGCCCGGAATTTCCGGTCTTTTTTAGTGCGGTAGTGGCTGTCAACATAAGCCGGTACTTCTTTACTGACGTATGTTTCAAACTTAACCGTACTATCTATGGGAGAATCAAAATACCAGCTATTATAATTGCCATCCGGGCAGATACCAATAATATTATACTGATCTACACATTTTAAAAAATCGGGCGCGTTTTTCACCCAATTGGCATAATTGCCACTGTAACCATGCAAAAGATATAACACAGGGTATTGCTGAGCGCCCTTGTCATAAGAATCCGGTAATACCACGACACATTTTATATCTCTGTTCATAACTGTGCTATGGATGAGTACAGTATCGACTTTAGCAGCATAGCTCAAGCTGACACCCAGCACCAGGCTCAGGGCCAGCACAAACAGCTTTTTCATGAGGACTTATTTTGTTTAATGAGAATTGAAAGTATAAAAAAAGCAACATACCACAAAGGAGATGTTGCTTTATATGCATTTAAGCGTATCCAAAAATATAATTACGCTTTTTTGGCGGCTGCTTTCTTTGCCTGTTGAGGTCTGGCAGGTCGTACCTTACCATAAGATCCCAAGAAGATTTTACCTTTTTTTGATTTTTTATCGCCTCTTCCCATTTTTTAAATCGGTTTAAATGTTTTTAACTGCTGCAAAAATGCATAAAATTTTGCTAGCATCCCGCAAAATCACCAGAAATTTCAGGGATAAAGCTTAAAAACTGACATTTAACCCCCTTTTCAGGGGCCTTCACGTCTTTTTTCCCAAAAAATCAAAAGGCTGCGCTATGATATATCCACACTCATTCAAGGATAAATGAGTGTTCTATACAATAGCGCAGCCTTTGTTCATTGAAGGCCTAGGCGTTAAATCCATATAAAATATAATTCAACTACCTGCATTCATCTGCCAGTAGGCAGGGTCTTAAAAAATCATTAGATTTTTGCAGACAGTTCTTTACCTGCTTTAAAACGAGCTACTTTTTTAGCTTTAATTTTCAAAGGAGCACCAGTCTGAGGGTTACGTCCTGTACGAGCTGCACGTTTAGTAACAGAGAAAGTACCGAAACCTACTAAGGTTACTTTGTCACCAGATTTTAATGTTTTCTGTACGGTAGTAGTGAAAGAATCCAGTGCTGCGTTTGCCTGTGTTTTAGTGATATCGGCGTCTGCTGCGATTTTAGCTACTAATTCAGCTTTGTTCATAGTTTTATATTTTTTGAGTTAATAACAGAAACAAATTTATTAGCTTTTCTCATATAACAAAATATTTTTTTGACTTTTTATGATTTATCTGGCTGGCCCAACTGCCCATCTGATAAAGGTTCCGGAAAAATAGCCCACCGTTTTAAGCATGCAAAAAATCATAGCAAACTGCTAAAACCCTTTATTAATCAATATTCCAGCTTTTAATTCCCCTGAAACTAGCTGATAATAGGGCACTCAGCAATATACAATTCTTTTAAAAACTACAAAATTTCTTTTTAATTGTTCACATTTAATGCACAATCTCCATTAAGGTCGAAAAACTGAGCATTTTTTCCCCCCAGGTGGCCCGCTGTGTCTGTAAAAATGCAGCCTCGTGTACTGTTTTAAAAGCATTATAATCGGCCTTACTCTCCGCGAAAAGCTGCAAGGCATAAGTCGGACCGTCGCTGTCGTCTACCTCCCTTAATCGTAATAGTTGATGCCGGGTAAACTTACCGGTAGCCAACATAGCGGTTATATGTTCATCACCCATCCAGGCCAGCCACTGCTGATGAATCTCAGGGGCAATTTTAATCGTAATATTATATATAAACATACAATGTGCAGGTTTGAAAGGAAGTAAAAACGGGTTGCTGCCCGCTTTTACCCCTAATTATTTTAATAAAAACAGTGGTGGCATTTAACTAAGTGACAGATCAGCAATTTCCATGAAAATCGGGCAATGATCGCTATGTTTGACATCGGGATAAATCTCCGCTCCTGTAATTCTTTCATGCAGCCCCTGGGTGACACTGATATAATCGATACGCCAGCCTTTATTATTTAGTCTGACAGAAGGGAAACGCTGACTCCACCAGCTATAAGCGCCCGTACGTTCCGGATGGATATGGCGGAAACTGTCCACGAACCCGTTTTCAAAGAATTTATCCATCCAGGCCCGTTCTTCAGGCAGAAAACCGGAAGATTTTTTATTGCCCTTTGGATCATGGATATCTATTTCTCTGTGACATATATTATAGTCTCCGGTTAGTATCAGATTCGGCCTTATGCTTCGCAGCTCATTTAAATACCCAAAAAGTTCATCAAGCCATTGATACTTATAGGTTTGCCTTTCATCCCCGGATGTCCCGGAGGGGAAATAGGCATTGATAAGGGTAAAATCCTTAAAGTCGAGTCTGATACACCGCCCCTCAAAATCACTTTGCTGAATACCATTACCGTAAAAAACCTCAAGAGGTTCTTGTTTAGTAAATACAGCTACTCCGCTATAGCCTTTTTTCTGAGCAGAAAACCAATAGACATGATATCCCAGCTTCTCTATCAGGGCTACATCAATATCTGTTTTCAGCGCCTTGGTTTCCTGGATGCAGATAATATCGGCCGGATCTGTGGCCAGCCAGTCTAAAAATCCCTTTTTTATTGCTGCCCTGATTCCGTTAAGGTTATATGAAATGATACGCATAATAGAAAATATTTTGATGCAAGGTAATCAAGGTTTTTTATTTTCGTGGCGGTTATCCATTGTAGCATTCAGATTTTGTACTTAATTTGCTGAAACAATGGGCGCTACACGCCGGCCATCCGCCGGGTGTCCATTATAACATAATTATTAATAACCGAGCGTTGAAAAAAAATATCGCCTTGGTCACCGGTGGCTTTACAGGTGAATCCGTTATCAGTTATAAAAGTGCAGAAAATGTCCGCAACAACCTGGATTCCGCACTTTTTAATGTCTACACCATTGATATCACAGAAAAGGACTGGACTTATACCGACTCAGCAGGAGTAGTTAGTTCCATAGACAGGAGTGACTTTTCTATCCGGCAGTCAGGTCAAACCATCCGCTTTGACAAGGTATTTCTATGTATTCATGGCAGTCCCGGGGAGGACGGACGCCTTCCGGCCTATTTTGAACTGATCGGCCTGCCTTATACGGGCTGCAGCAGTGCGGTAGCTTCCCTGACCATGAATAAATACCACACGGTGCTTATTGCAGGTGCCCAGGGTATCCCCACCTCCAAATCCTATCTGGCACTTAAAGGGGAGACACCGGATATGGACAAAATAAGGCAATTGAAATTCCCGGTATTTATCAAACCCAATGATCAGGGATCCAGTATTGCGATGTCCAAAGTAAACGAACCAGACCATGCGGCCATCCTGGCAGCCCTGGAAAAGGGTTTTGCGGTGAGCAGCCAGGTTCTGATTGAAAGTTATATTCCCGGCAGAGAATTTACCATTGGTGTCATGCGCGATGCAACTGGCACGGTTATTAGTCTTCCCATGACAGAAATTATTTTGAAAAAAGGCCGGGAAATGTTTGATTTTGAGGCTAAATATAACGGAGAGACCGCAGAAATCACTCCTGCCGAGGCAACGCCGGAAATGACAGAAAGGGTCGCCGAAGTCGGCAAAAAGGTCTATAAGGCACTTGGCTGCAGCGGCATTGTCCGCATTGATTTTATTTGGCATGCAACAGAACACCAACCCTATCTATTGGAAGTCAATACCATTCCTGGTCAGACCAAGGAAAGCCTGGTGCCCAAACAAGTAGCCGCTAAAGGCTGGACACTGAAAGATTTCTACACGGAATTATTATTGGCAAAATAGATTAAAAAACGTAAAATTGTACCAGTGGGTAATACAAAAAATATAAAATCCATACTACTGAATCTGGTCATCATCATCGCATTGTCGGTGCTGATCCTGTTTATATTCTTTTCTTCATTAAAGAGTATAACCAGGCATGGTGAATCCATCAGTGTCCCTGATGTTACCGGCATGCCATCCAGCGCCGCTATGGCCAAAATCAGTGCGCTGGGGCTCCAACCGGTCGTGCTGGATACCGTTTTTTATGATACACTTAGTCCCTTAAGCATTGTCACTCAGACGCCTGCAGCCTCCTCCAAGGTAAAGGAAAACCATATTATCTACCTTACGATTAACCGCGCAGTTCCTCCAACCATTCAGATGCCAAATCTGGTCGGGTATTCATTGAACAGTGCTTCCTTACTGTTGAAAAGTTTCGGATTACATCTTGGCAACCATACTTATACTGCCAATCTGGTAAAAGATGCCGTCGTTAAACAAATGCTGGGTGATAGCGAAATCGTAGCTGGTACCCGCATTCCCATGGGCACGACCATTGACCTGGTCATTGGGGACGGTTCCGGCAGTCAGATGATGAGTGTCCCGGATATCATTGGCATGCAACTCAGTGAGGCTAAAGATTATATCAGCTCCATGAACTGTTCAATCGGTGCGGTGACTCCGGATATTGATGTTCAGCATTCAGATAGTGCTTATATCTACAAACAGGACCCTTCCTCCACTATTATCAATGAGCAAGGCCAGACAGGCCATGTACGGATGAAAATCGGAGGCACGATTGATGTATGGGTCAGCAGTCAACCGCCCGCTCCCGGTGCTCAGCCTCCCGGACCAGGACCTGCCGGAGCCCATTAAGGAAGGAGGCGTCCAATTCCAATAAACAGACCTGATTTTACAGGTAAACAATAGCATTTAAAGGACTTTGTACCCAAAAAATATAGGCACAAAGTCCTTTTTTACATAATCCGGCTTATATTAGCCTATTGATAACCACAAATTAGTTGACACAACATATTAAAATACTATGGAACAGATAACAGTAACGGACTTAAAACAAAAATTAGAAAATGGTGAAAATGTCAACCTGCTGGACGTCAGGGAAGACAATGAAAGAGCCGAGTTTAATATCGGAGGCAGACATATCCCGCTGGGCAAAATCCAGTTATTTGAACTCGATGATCTTCAGGACTGGAAAGACCAGCAGATCATTGTGTACTGCCGAAGCGGAAAACGCAGTGGTCTGGCCACTATGATGCTTGGGCAGGCAGGTTTTGATAAGGTTTTAAACCTGGAAGGAGGCATGCTGAAATGGGTGGAAACTTACGGGTTAGAAGGCTAATAATTCTCATCCAAATCAAAAGGTAAATATTCTGTAATTTTTTATAAAAAGTAAGCAATAAAATAGGGCGAATCGTATTAATAGTGTACCTTAACTTTAGAATGAAAACCGGGATTATTAGCGGTAATTTGAAGACAGTATTACACGCCGTACCCCTTGGTTTATTTAATCACAGTTAAACGCATATGCTATGAACGTAAACATTCAGACCGTGCATTTTGTCGCCGACCAGAAACTTACAGACTATGTATCAAAGAAAGTCGAAAAACTAACGACTTTTCACGACAAAATCATCAAGGTAGATGTCTTTTTGAAGCTGGATAATGTTGTACACAACATTAAGGACAAAATTGTCGAAATTAACGTACATGTACCCAAACATAAATTTTTTATTAAGTCTTGCTCTAAGTCATTTGAGGAATCTTTTGATATTGCCCTTGATTCAATGGCAAACCAGGTAAAGCGCCACAAAGAAAAACTGGCCGCGGCCTAAAATCCTAACGATAGAGCAGTTAAAAAATATGGAACGAAATTAATCTGAAGGGTCGCAGCTGCGACCCTTCTTCTTTTAGCCGGCGACACAAAATGTTTTTTCTGCCATCATCCACCGTAAAAAAACAGGGAACGAATTAAATTTCCCGTTTTCTCATAGCCCTGAAACACAGGAAAATAAAGGCTTGCAATAAATTCTTTGAAATAGGCATAAAAAAAGATTACAAAAATTTTGAAAAGTAAAAGATTATCCTAACTTTGCAATCCCAAAATAAGGGAATAGATCTTTCACAAGCCGCTTTAGCTCAGTTGGTAGAGCAACTGATTTGTAATCAGTAGGTCGCTGGTTCGACTCCGGCAAGCGGCTCATTTTATTCAAAATAATGAGTCTTTAAACAAGCAAATTATTGGGCAGGTTCCAGAGCGGCCAAATGGGGCGGACTGTAAATCCGCTGTCTTTCGACTTCAGTGGTTCGAATCCACTCCTGCCCACCAAAAGTTTAAGGACTTATTATTTTTAAAAGCGGAAGTAGCTCAATTGGTAGAGCGATAGCCTTCCAAGCTATAGGTTGCGGGTTCGACCCTCGTCTTCCGCTCAAAAGAGTACAAAAAGCCATATCCTTCCAGGCCATCTAAAAAAGAAGCCAGGGGTTGGCCCCATGGCTCAATGACTTTCCAATTATTAAAAAGCTGTTGTAGCTCAGGGGTAGAGCACTTCCTTGGTAAGGAAGAGGTCGTGAGTTCAATTCTCATCAACAGCTCACCTGCAATAATAGGAAAGAAGATTTTATGCTATTATTGTATGTTTAATAGCAAATATTAATATACATTTGCACGAAATTTAAATTTTTTTATAAAATCTGGTCTGTGGTCATGCGACTGTGGACCGTTGCATTGTAAAACCACAACAAAAAACCGATTTAAAATGTCAAAAGAGACCTTTAAGAGGGAGAAACCCCACGTAAACATTGGTACCATTGGTCACGTTGACCACGGTAAAACCACTTTAACCGCAGCTATTACTACTATCCTGGCTCAACAGGGTCTGGCTCAGGTTAGAAACTATGACGATATCGACGGAGCTCCTGAAGAAAAAGAGCGCGGTATCACTATTAACACCGCTCACGTTGAGTATCAGACAAAAACGCGTCACTATGCACACGTTGACTGTCCAGGCCACGCTGACTATGTAAAGAACATGATTACTGGTGCTGCCCAGATGGACGGTGCTATCCTGGTTGTGGCTTCTACAGACGGTCCAATGCCTCAAACAAAAGAACACATCCTGTTAGCTCGTCAGGTAGGTGTACCTAGAATCGTTGTTTTCATGAACAAAGTTGACTTGGTTGACGATCCTGAATTGTTAGACCTGGTTGAAATGGAAATCCGTGAATTATTAAGCTCTTATGGATTTGACGGTGACAACACCCCAATCATCAAAGGTTCCGCTACCGGTGCCCTGGCTGGTGAAGAAAAATGGGTTGCCGCTATCAATGAATTAATGGATGCTGTTGACGAATATATTCCTCTGCCTCCACGTCCGGTAGATTTACCGTTCCTGATGTCAGTTGAAGACGTGTTCACTATCACTGGTCGTGGTACTGTTGCTACTGGCCGTATCGAACGTGGTATCATCAAAGTTGGTGAACCAGTTGAAATCGTTGGTCTGGTAGAAACTCCTTTACAGTCTACTTGTACTGGTGTTGAAATGTTCAAAAAATTATTAGACGAAGGTCAGGCTGGTGACAACGCCGGTATCCTGCTTCGTGGTATTGAAAAGAAAGATATCCGTCGTGGTATGGTTATTTGTAAACCAAAATCCATCACTCCACACACTGAATTCAAATGCGAAGTTTACGTACTGAGCAAAGAAGAAGGTGGACGTCACACTCCTTTCTTTACTAAATACCGTCCTCAGTTCTACTTCCGTACTACAGACGTAACTGGTGAAGTTTCTCTGCCAGAAGGAACTGAAATGGTTATGCCAGGCGATAATGTAAGCCTTACCGTTAAACTGATCATGCCTATCGCTATGGAGAAAGGTCTGAAATTCGCCATCCGTGAAGGTGGACGTACAGTTGGTGCCGGTCAGGTTACTGAAATCCTGAAATAAGACGTTTCTAACTAGTTCATTAGTTTAGATACAATATAAAAACCAATTAGCTAATTGGCCAACTCGCTGATTAGCTAATTGTTTCTACGGGCATGGTGCAACGGTAGCATACGGGTCTCCAAAACCTTTGATCTGGGTTCGAATCCTAGTGCCCGTGCAAAAATTAGTAAATAATTTGAACTAAGTAGTGAGTTTTCACGACCAGTTCAAATTATTTTCATATAATTGCACTTCATTATTATCACATAGAATGAGTAAAGTATCCTCCTATTTCAAGGAATCTTACGAAGAGTTAATGCATAAAGTGACCTGGCCTACCTGGTCAGAGTTACAGCAATCTACTGCTATCGTGCTGGTATCCACCGTTTTAATTACCGCAGTGGTTTGGTTAATGGATGCCGCCAGCAGTTCAGTGCTTAAATTCATCTATTCTCTCTTCAAGTAATATTCACCCTTAAGGAATTTAATAACCATGGTAACCGAAGAAAATGTAAACCCACAAAATAACGCTGCCAGCGAAGAGACTCATGATGAGAACACGAAATGGTACGTTTTGCGGGTGGTGAGCGGAAAAGAAAAGAAAATCAAAGAATATTTGGACAAAGACATTATCCGTAATGACTGGTCTGAAATCATTAAGCAGGTTTTCTTACCCATGGAAAAGATTTGGTATGTACAGAAGGGTAAAAAGGTCATGCGTGAAAAGAACTATTACCCTGGTTACGTGATGATTGAAGTTACAAAGGGAAAATTGACCGATGATATCGTTCAACACATTAGTGGCATAACTAATATCATGCATTTCCTGACTGACGGTAAAGGCAGCAAAGGCAATATCATCTCACTGCGCCGCGCTGAAGTCAATAAAATGCTGGGTAAGGTAGACGAAATGAATGATCAAGGTGAAATCATCAATGAACCATTTATCGTCGGTGAAACTATTAAGATTATTGAAGGACCATTTAATGACTTTAACGGTGTTATTGAAGAAATCAATGACGAGAAAAAGAAATTAAAGGTAACTGTAAAAATATTCGGCCGTTCCACTCCTGTGGAACTGAGCTATGTTCAGGTAGAAAAAGTTATATAATTACTGATTATTAAGCTTTTATATCGTTAGATCCAGAGCAAACTGCCTATACGGCATTAAAAAACAGTCTGAAAAGTAATACTTTCTCAGACTGTTTTTCTTTTTGGGGCAGTTCAGACGCATCTGGTCCTCCCCTTTCAAGCATTAAGTTTATTTTGTATTAGCTACATAACTACGAATAAACCAGGCCCATTCTTCATGGCGCTGCAGTAAGCCGGTAATAAAATCCGCACTTCCCGCATCTTTAAACTTATCATCAAAATCATCAATATCATTCCTTAGATACCTTATGATGGTTTCATGATCGCTAAGCAGATTTTTTAGTTGTTCAGTCTGATCATTGGTATACTCTCCTTCCAGCAGGTGCGCCTGTTTTAAAAAATCCTCCAGGCGTCCCTGGGCATAATGACCAATTTTACGGATTCTTTCTGCTATCTGATCGATAACTTCAGCCAGCTCACTATAAAGTCTTTCATAGAAAAGATGCATTTCCATAAAGTTAGCCCCTTCCACGTTCCAATGGTAATTGCGGGTTTTGGTATAGAGTACCTGTTCATCTGCTAACAATTGCTGCAGTTTATTCGCCACAGACTGAGCATGTGCGGGCGTAATGCCAATTTCAACCGTTGTGCCGACTTTAGTTTTCTTCAGGGCTGCCCCAGTAGCAGCTTTGAGTTTTCCGTTTTTCATAATATTTGATTTTTAATTATTTAGAAAGGCGATATTGCCATTTAAAGGAATTGGAAAAGATTACAAGAACATAAACGGCTCAAAATACACCTTAATGCGGGTCAACCTTCATTCTGTATAGATGTATTCAGGCTGGCTGTTATCATAAAGTTAGCCCAGCCAGAGACCCCGGCCAAAGATGTAAGGTTAAGAAATTGATAGAATTTAAACAGTCCTTCGCACTGCGTACTTACCGGATAGCGTCATCTCCATAGGTAGGGAGTAGCCCGTTAGTAAATCACAACATCAATTGCAGTCTCAATTTTATACCTTTGTACCACTTATCCTCCCGCAGGAAAGTTGTAATTGCAATTACAAACATGCTAAAAGATTCGCCCTCTATACATATTACCGTCCTTGACATGGACGAGACTTATACGATATCTGCTTATCCCGGTCAATACAGAAGTCTGATGATGATGCTCTATGACCAGATATATCTGGAAGATTTTGGGGAATGTCTTGGAATGGGCAGGTGTGCTACCTGTGCCATTTCTATTGAAGCTTCCCAAACCCCACTTACGCAGTTTAATAGAAATGAACGGGTAACTCTTTCTAAGGAAGGGATAGAAGACCCGGACATACACCTCTCCTGCCAGATTGTGGTAGATGAAAGCCTGGATGGTGCAGTTATAAGAATCTATCACCCCGAATTCTGATCAAAAGCTAGCTAAATCTTGAGGCAAAATATTTACCAATCAGTTTTCTGGTATATAAATCTGCATCTTTTTCAAACCCCAGTCTGTCAAACAACGCTTTGGATAAGGTTTTGTCTGCCCGGTAATAGACGCCTTTTTCTACCAGCCTGTAATGTCCCGCAATTGCTGAGAAAGTCTCAAAATGACGCACTATGTCATAAATAGCAATATCAGAAGGGTGAATCAGATACAGTGTTTCATTGACATGGCCCATATCAATGGCCGCGGCGGCCATTTCAGCTAAATCTGACACATCAATCAGATTTCTGGAAGTATTGGTCCATATGTCAAAAAAAGCGCCCGTTTTGAGGTGCTCACAAATAAAATTCATCAGATTACCGGGCTGTTTACTGTTGCCTACAACATTGGACGTCCTGCAGATCAAAAAACGATTGGCTAGCCCCTTAACCAGTTCTTCCATCTGAACTTTATGTGCTAAATAGGGCGTATTGTTTTCAGAAGACTGATCATCAATACTATAGGAGCTAATATAAACAAAAATTTTGTCAGGGTGCTGGGCTAATTGCTCTTTCAGCAAATTACGCTCACGCAAACGTTCTACAGGATCCGCCCCTTTCAGATTGGAGAGCCCGGATGCCGCAAACAAAACGTCCGGCCTGTCAACTTTTTTTAAAGCGGATGCAATCATCCCGTTACCGAGAACCATATGAGATAAATTTTTAAAAAACCTGTGAATTAGAAGACCGTAAAAATAACAGTAATTCAGAGTAGAATTTCTTTTTACTGTTGACGGAGCTTCCAGAGAATGACAAAAAATATTTTTCGCACTAATTTAATTATAGTTTCTTT
>NZ_FNQY01000029.1 GCF_900107765.1 Arachidicoccus rhizosphaerae
CAGTGGTACAATGGGTATACCTGGAATATGAAAACCTGGGTATATAATCCATTTTCTGTTCTTAATTTCATGGATGATCCAATTTTTGACAATTATTGGTATGCAACAGGAACACCGACTTTTTTATTTAAGTTATTAAAGAAAAGTAAGCTATTTGATGTGGATGGGATGCGGATAGGGCGCTCAGATCTGGCCACCTTTGACATAAGCAATGCCGATCCTGGGCCGTTATTATTTCAGACGGGTTATCTAACCATTAAAAAGACATCGGCTGATCGTAAGGTTATTGAGCTGGGGTACCCCAATGAGGAGGTAAAAGAAAGCTTTCTTAATGGCCTCTTAAGCACTTACCGGGAAATTTACCCGACCGGTTCAATGCCTGTTATTAGTAATATAAAAGAAGCGCTAAGAAATGGAGATATAGGAGGTTTGGTCAACCAGCTAAACAGCCTGGTTGCCACGATTCCCTATGATCATTGGAATGCCGGAACGGAATCTATTTTTACCGTAGTCACCTTTCTTGCATTCAAACTAGCCGGCATTGATGTCCATACCGAAGTTCACAGCGCAAAAGGGCGGTGTGATGTTCTGGCCATGACAGATCGTTATATTTATGTCATAGAACTAAAACTGGACGGTACGGCTGAGGAAGCCCTGCAGCAGATCAAAGACAAGGGGTATCTGCAGCCTTACGCAGCAGATGCCAGGAAGAAACTGGCCGTAGGCATCACATTTTCATCTGAAAAACGGGAGGTCAGTCAATACCAGGTAGTGGAGTGTTAATGACAAACGGCGCGTGCGGTAAAGAGAAGTAGGGGCTTTCTGAATTGGCGCTTGGAGTAGAAAGCACTAAGCGGTTATACACTGCTGATCATATTGCTTTGTATGTTGCTGCCAACAGCCTGGTATCTGACCTGGTCGATCAGAAAGATTAAATAAGGAGTAATAGATAAGCACAAGGCCATTAAAATGCTTCATCCATAGAGAAATAAAATCCAGATAATCTTCCCTCTCCGGCACGCTTTTCTCCGAAGCCATAATCAATTCTTAAAGAGAGGTCTTTGTTCAGGTCAAAGAAATAACGGATACCCGCACCATAGTTTGGTTTAAAATGGTGAATGGTCAGCGGCTGATCTCCAAATACGGTTCCTGCACCACCAAATCCAACCAGGGCAAAACGGGGTACAAACCTGTATTTAATCTCCGCCTGCATGGTGGCCATATTCTTGTCCCGGAACCGTCCCTGGTAATAACCGCGCATGGTGTTTTCTCCTCCCAGCTGGCTCATCATATAAAAAGGCACCTGACTGCCATAGATTCCTTCATAAACACCATTCAGCGCGAGAACAACCTTATCCGTCAAGGGCGTAAAATAACGGCCATCAAAAGCCATCTGCCAACCCGTATACTGCTCCCCGGAAAAGAAGCCCGGCGTATAATCCGCCCGAAGATTCCCATACAGCCCCTTGGTCGTATAAGTCACTTTATCCCGGCTGTCATAGCTTTGCCTGACGCCAAAATAAATTCTTTTACCCCCTGATTTGCCAAAATACTGGTTGGCAGAATAAATGCCATCCGGATCGGTACCTGAATTTTTAAAATATTCAAAACCCGTCTCCAGGCCAGCGTAATAGTTTTTGGCTAATTGCTTGTCGACAGCTAAGGTAAGTCTGGCTCTTTTTTCATTGATAGATTCTTTGTCTGACTTCCAGGTGTTGGCACCAATACCATAAAAGCTGTAGGGAAAATCCCAATACCTGAGCTCTGAGCTATAATGATACTGATTATCCCGGCTCCAGACATCAGACACGATTTTAGCCTTAGACTGATTGTGCGTAGTATGGGTAGCCATGATATTGATCGTAGATACCCTGGTCGCCGTATCCTCTTTTTCCAGATAAAATGAATAGAGCGCAGCTACGCCATATTCTAATCCCGTTTCCGGAGACATGGAGGCTACCGGGAAAGGGAAAAAGGTATTTTTTTTGACTGTATCCTTTTCATTTGATAAAAACTTATGGATGAGTTTATCCATAAGTTTTTTCTGCCCCATGACCGGTGCCGACAAAAAAATTCCGCAAAAAACCAATAAGAAGACAAAAACGACTTTGCTTTTAAATACCATTCAATGTTGTTTAGCGCACGCCACGCATTAATTTTTTAATCAGGGAGGCGCATATAATTAGCAACAGACCGGCGACCAGACAGTAAATAGCCATTTGTTTATATCCATCCGTATAGCTATATAAACGATCAAAGTTCTGCTTGATAATCTCAGCGGCGGTGGCCTGGTGAGCCGCCTTGGCCGGCTCTGCTGCAGACATGCTGGCCCCTAGCAACCCGGCGCCATACTGCCCGTAAGCGCTCGCCAGAAACCACATCCCAATCATGACACCCTGTAATTTCTTGGGTGACAGCTTCGTTACAATTGACATGCCAATCGGTGATAAACAAAGTTCGGCGATGGATATAACAAAATAAGCCAGGGTAAAAATGCCAAGAGAGGTCAGCCCTTTATCGTCGGCCGTGTAACGCAGATAATAAAATAAATAATAGGATAAGGCCATTAACAGAAACGCAATACCAAACTTGTTGATGGTATTGGGCTCTTTCTTTCCTTTAGCCAGCCATAACCAGAACAGCCCCATTAATGCTCCGAAAATACAAACAAAGAAAGAATTGGCGGAGTTGTTGACAATATTTGGATCAATGGTTAAAAATCCAAGCATCCTATGGTGCAGGTTCTTGTCGGCAAAAATTGCTAGAGATCCCCCTGCCTGTTCAAAAAAGGTCTCAAATACAAAATAGAAGAAAATAAAAATAAAAGCAGCGATCAGTTTGGATTTAGCCCCTACCTCTTTTTGGCGGAATAACTCGAAAAGAAAATACAGTACCGCGACTGCTGCCAGACTATACATAAATACTGTCGTAAAATTCTCATTTTTGATCAGCACCAAAATAATCGGGATACTGGCAAGTGCGCCTAAATAGACCAGATATTCTTTCCACCAACCCTGCGGTTTAACCGGTTTTACATCGGCTTCCACCACCTGCTGGGTTTGTTCCATTTCAACGATATGCAGGTTTTCTTCCGTGCCGGGTTTATTACCAATGGGTTGAATATATTTTTTTGTGAGCAGGAAGGTGACCAGCCCGATAATCATCACAGTGCCGGCCGCCATAAAGGCATACGCCCATCCGTATTCAGGGGATTTACCCAGATACACACAAAGCGCTCCTCCTAACAAGGCACCCAGGTTGATGCCGGAATAAAAAAGGCTAAACCCGGCGTCCCGCCTGTGGTCGCCGTCTTTATACAGATAACCTACCATGGAGGTGATATTGGGTTTAAAAAAACCGGTCCCGATAACACTAAAGGTGATACCTATATAAAAGAAAGTATGCGGATTAAAGGCAATAATAAAGTTTCCCGCAATCATCACAAGGGCACCGAATACAAGGGATCTTTTAAAGCCCAGTATTTTATCTGCAAATAAACCTCCGACAAAAGTAAAGGCATATACAAAGGCCTGAATGGTTCCATATTGTAAATTAGCGCTCCTTTCGGAAAGCCCTAATCCGCCAGTCACCTGGTCAACCATAAAAATAGTCAGTACGCCACGCATACCATAAAAGCAGAAACGCTCCCACATTTCCACCAAAAACATATACCAGATCTGTTTAGGGTACTTGCCCTTGAAATTCTGGATCTGCTCTAACGTTAGTTGTTTAGCCATTGTATTGTTTATAAGTTTGGTGTCATTTTATAAGGCTCCTTGTATGTTTGTATTAGATCAAACGAACGCCCGTTCACAAAACAACCCGTCAAATATAATATTTAATTTTTCAATCTGCAGCTTTTTAAGCCCTACAATTCACTGATACCCATGACCGGGCTGCACAAAATTACCATTCAAAATCTACGCTGTGCGTGCCATCAGACGACCTGTCCGCCAGACGGACAGACGGGCGTTCCTATTTCAGATCATAGATCAAGATATTGATATTCAATACATAACAATCCAAAAGAAACTTACGCATTATCCTAAGTTCCCGCAATCTGCCTTTTAATCGTGCGTATATGCACCCACCATAGAATCAGCAGCACAATCACGGCCCCTGAGATCGTATAAATGGAAATAAAAGGACTGATAACCATGGATTCATGCGCCAGCACGCCGGACAAGAGCCATTGAAGTACAGATAGAACGATCAGTACAACGGCTGCTATAATAATATTAGAGGGATAAAAGGTCTTCATTAAAAAACGGCTCAGCTGCCCGGGCGCGGCTCCCAGCGTTACGAGTAAACGTATCTCCTCCCTGCAGCTGGCAATGGTCAGTTCGATAAACAGGCTAAAGATCAGTAAGGCAAAAAGAAACATGGCCAGCCCGGTAAAACCCGATACCTGCACGACAAAACCTACAATCTGGCGATATTTACTAAACCGGGTCTTTTCCATATCTGTGGAAAGATGATGGCTGTCCAGATAAGCAATTAAGGCCGGATTGCTGGGATCGTCTGTTCGAATAATGACCCTGGAAGCCCCTTTAGGCGGCTGCGTGGCAAAATTCTGGTTGGCCCACTCCATAAAAGCCTGGGGAACCAGAATGGAAGAGATCCGGTCACTAAATCCTGCCACTTTCGCTAAAAAGGACTTTTGTCCCTGCGGCGTCTGTATGTCAATCTGAATAGGGATGCTTTTAACCAGGTCATGAGAAAGCTGAGGCAGATTCTGGGATTTGGCAAACCCAAAATTATACATATCTAAAAACTGGTTGGGGATTACAATGGGAATATACTGGCTGTTATCATCCCATTTCCAGTCTTTATCCGATATGTCCAAAAACTGGTCCGGCACACTTTCAAAAAACATATCCGTATAAAATGGCAGTGCGCTGCCGCCGCTGGCAGCAACCTTAAAGCGGCTGGGAGTTACCACCCCTACTCCCTGTATAAAAGGCTGCTTTTTCAGATCCGCAATATCTTCATCCGTCAGGTTGGTATTGCCGGCATTTTGCGCGGTCACTTCCTTATTGATCACCAGAAAATTGGCAATACTATCCTGCGCGTTATTGCCATGCAGCAGCTGCTGATAATTGGCCTGCAACTGAATGGCTGCCAGAATCAGTAGCAGTGCTACTGTCAGCCCCACCATGGCCAGTACATACCGAACCCTTCCGGCACCTTTTTTTATAATCTTTTTGAGTAATATATTAAGCATAGTAAGAAGCGTACTAAAGGGTCAAATAAGTGGTGTAATTAAAAAACTGATCTTCATCCAGATCGGTAAGTACAAATCCAGCGCCCCGCTTGTCGCATTCCCTGTCAATTAAAGCGGCCGCTTTTTTTGTATTATTTAGATCCAGATGACTGAAGGGCTCATCCATAATCAGTAAACTGAAAGGCTGTACCAGGGCTCTGATAATCGCAATACGCTGTTGTTCCCCATAGCTGCAGATGCCGGCAGCCTGATCTAAAATATGATCCACCTGCAGGGCGGCGGCCATCTCGTCAATCACCGTGGCCGGATAATAGGGTTCCTGCAGCACGCGGTTTAGTTCAATATTTTCTCTGGCCGTCAGTTGTGAAAAAAGCCGTAGATCCTGAAAAACAACACTGATTTCTTTTTGTCGGTAACCGGCTTTCTGGTCCGGCTTTAAATGGTTTAAAGCCTTACCGTCCCAGTTCAGCGTGCCTGTATAATCAGAACGCAGTCCATATAAAAAATGCACCAAAGTGGTCTTGCCTGTTCCACTGGGTGCCTTTATTTTTACTTTTTCTCCGGTCTTAAACCGGATATTACTGTGCCAGACCTCCGAAGGCCGCTTTTCCAGGTTTTCCTTCAGCGGAATGGGTATGATTTTATCTAGGGTAATCTCCATAAAACAAAATTACAAGAATGATCGATATGCTGATCGTTTATTGGTTGGTCTTAATTTACTGCCGCCTCTGATGGATTCATCATCAAAGACCCAGCCGCATTAAATTACCACCAGCAAGCTAGGGGATTTTATTGATATAGCAATAGTGATCCCCGCCTTAAAAAGTTACTGCCGGCTTACAGCTCCGGACACTTAGGATTTATATGCCTTTGAAAGATTTATTTTTAAAGGGTCAGATCAGGATTTTCAAAATCTACCCCCAGTATTTTCAACAGGCCCAACTGCACCTGCACCCTTTTTTTAAAAGCCTCCCAGCCACGGTTTTCCATAAAAGACCAGCCTGCTTCTGCCATGGCCAGGGCCCTCGGATAAGTCCTGAGATTGGCAATAGCCAGGCTGGGGACATATTCACCCCAGACGGTAGCTTCCACACCCATGACAAGTGCACTTATGGAATCATTAAAATCATACCCGGGGTTGAACTGGTAGACATCCTTTAAAGAAGTAACCGGCATCCAGTCCGCGTAGGGATGTTCAGAGGCCTTCATGGGATAATCAAAGTAAGCATGTTCTCCCGGAGCCCCTATCAGGCGCTTTGACTGCCCGGCGGCTTTACGGATGACCTGCTTAGACAACCCCATGCGCCAAAAATAGGCGATGCTGTTTTCCGGATAGCCGGGCACATCCAGTTCATACCAGAACAGCGGGGTTTTACCCAGCTTTTGTACCACGGCCGCATTTCTCTTTAAAAAATAGGCCATTAACCCTCTTGCATCTTTAAGCCCTTTTTGAGCAATGAGCGTCTGGCAGCGGGCCGACTGCTCCCAGGTATCCAGCGGCGCTTCATCGCCCCCCAGATGGAAATAAGTGCAGGGAAAAATGCCCGCGACTTCTTTGAAAATCCTTTCGTACACCGCATATACCTTCGGGTTGGAAGCGTCCAGGATGTCTTTGGAAACGCCCGGTTCTGTCCTTAAGGTAAAAGTCCTTGGAAAACAGGCCAGATGGGGCATGACGGTAAGTAAGGCCGTATTATGGCCCGGTATATCGATTTCAGGGATCAGCTGTACATAATATTTAGCGGCGAAGGCCACTAAATCTTTTAATTCATCCTGGGTATAATAAAGCGGCTGCGTGCGCCCGTCAGCAGTCTTAACCAGGGCCCCCTGCCTGGTGAGGCCGGGGAAGGCTTTAATCTGAACCCGCCAGCCCTGATCATCGGTCAGGTGCAGATGCAGATAGTTGTATTTATAAAAAGCCATGGTCCTGATATACTGCTTTATATCCTCCACCGGTAAAAAATGCCGGGCCGGATCCAGCATCAGCGCCCTGAAGCCGTATCTGGGATAATCCAGTATGTCTACCGCTGCTATTTGCCTGCTTCCTGTAAGACTTGCTTGGAGTAGCAACTGTTGCAGGCTCTGCCATCCATAGAAAAGCCCTTGCACGCTCTCAGCTTCCAGCAGCAATTGCTGACCTTTTATCCGCAGCCTGTAACCCTGCCAATGCAAAAGCCCTGGTTCAATGCGCTTGTTTTTCAAAGTATCTGATGACTGCTCTGCCGGTAGCAGGGGCGCTAAGCGTAAGATTATTGCTGCGGTGTTATCCGTATTCGTAAGCCCCGGCTGACCTTTAGTTGCTTTACGAAGGGTGGCATGAAGCCTGGTCTTTATAAACGTCTCTATTTGAGTTACCAGCACAGCCACGGCTTTGCTTTGGTCTTTAGGGTTTATGCCACTGGTCTTAATTATGTAATGATCAGGCGTCAAAAAATATCCTTCGCCCACCTGCACCCTATAAGGCACCGGAACGATATTAGGGCCGGCAACCATAGTCATTGACAGCCTGGATGCCTCTTGCGGGTCCATACTCCTGCCTGATGTACGTGCGACTGATATCAACAGCAGGAAAATGCAAACGGCGCGACGGGAAAAACGTATCTGGCTCAATTTCAAGTTTTATATTTTAAGCAACCTAGGCCCCTTATTCAATTCCACACAAACCGGTTCAACAAAAAGCAGCATAAGACTTCACCCGGCCCCTATGGTAAGCCTTATGCTGCCTGGATAGATTACAATAGGATTATTCCAGTACGCTAAGTTCCGCGATAGCTGCCGGTTTGCCGTCCGCTGTATGCAGGGCTTCCAGCCGGATAAACCTGGCTGCCACAGGCGTTGTAAAATGAACGGATTGCAGTACCGGACTCGCCAGAATATTGGAAAATTCTCCGCTGGCTACCTGGTGCCAGTCTTTACCATCCGTACTGACCGAGACGCTGTATTTATCTATGGCACCCTTACTGTTAGAAGCGGGTAAATACTGAATGCCTAATACGGATCTTACCTTACCGGCCTCCACGGTCAGCTGACCCGTCTGATCCGCAGCCTGCCAGACCGTAGCAGGATCCAGATCCGTGGCTAAAGAGGCTTTGGCATCCTGAAAACTACTTACTTTCCAGTCAGAAGCTTTGGTATTGCCGGCAGCTGTATTTTTCTGCTGGCGCGCCTGTTGTTGGAGCTGATCAACCAAAGCAGACTGGTTAAACAAACTGATATCACTCAAAGCAGGACAAACCGGAGCAGCGATTATCCGCACCCTGATTTTGTCCGTGGTGATCTTAGCCGGCAGCCTTAACAGCTTATTGGAGCCAATGGAGTTGGCGGCAGCTATTAGCTGCCATTTACCGTCCAGCCAGCCATCCACCTGCAGGGAATCAATACGCTGTCCCAGTTTGGTATTTTCTTTCAGCCGGATAATATCAAAAGTCTGTTTTCCCTTTAACTGCACGGTCACTTCCGGCGTATGTACCTTGTCATCCGTTGACCAGTAAGAAAACTGATCCTCGTCAAATAAATGCTGGGGACCAAAATCCTTTTTATCACCCCCGCGGATATTGGTGGCGGTAGCCCTGGCACCTTTCGCCAGATCTTTTGCAAAGGTTTCTTTTAATAGCTGTCCGAATAACTTAAGTTCAATTGAATCCGTTTTATAGACCAGGCCATCCTTATCAGGAGGCACATTTAAGAGCATGGAGGCTCCTCTGCCGGCAGAGAGAAAATAATGATCCCAGAGATTGAGCGCAGTGCGGACCTGATCATTCTGACTGGCATGCCAGAACCATCCCGGACGGATAGAAAAGTCCACTTCGGCCGGCATCCAATACTTGCCGTTTCTGGTGCCATTAGTAGAGAGTTCACTTTTAATGGTGCCATTGGAAGGCGCCTTACCGGGTTCGTTGGAAACCGGCGTAAAGGTCTGCCAGCAGGGCTCGCCCGCATAACCTCTTTCATTACCTACCCAACGCAGGTCCGCTCCTATGTCACCGAATATAAGCGCCTTGGGCTGCAGTTTTCTTTCCAGGGCCCAGACGCTGGGCCAGTTATAATAAGTCGACCGGTCAATATTTCTCCTTTCTCTGGCACCCCCATAATACCCGTCTCCGCCATTGGCGCCATCGTGCCAGATCTCAAATATATCACCATACTGAGTCAGCAGTTCCGTGAGCTGTGCCCGGTACATCTCGACATACTGCTGCGAGCCATAACTGGGTGCATTTCTATCCCAGGGTGACAGATATACACCGAACTTAAGGCCGTATTTACGGCAGGCCTGCTCAATTTCTCTGACCAGATCTCCCTTACCGTTCCTGAATGGACTTTTTGTTATATTATGCGTGGTGGTTTTAGTAGGCCACAGGCAAAAACCGTCGTGATGCTTACAGGTCAGTATCACCGCCTTGAACCCTCCCTGGGCGATGCTTTTCACGATCTGGTCCGCATCAAAATGCTGCGGATTAAATAAGGCCGGATCTTCATCCCCGTAGCCCCATTCTTTGTCCGTAAAAGTATTTAAGCCAAAGTGAATAAAAGCATACAGATTGTTTTGCTGCCAGTTGAGTTGATTTTGTGAGGGCAACACGCCGTACGGGGCAGGAGGCGCAGTAGTTACTGTTTTTTGCGCGCTCGCACTGCCTGCAGCGGCCAACAGGCATGCACCCAGGCCCAGCTTTATGGCCGCTTTTTTCTGCCATCTGAGGCCTCTTTTTATGGTTGGGTTGCAGTTGCTTTGTCGCAAATGGGTAGACGGTTCCATGATAATAGGATTATAAGTGATCTGTAATAGTTTGAGATTTGCTGTACATACATTGGCCTTAATGCCAAAGCATAAAATTACAGCACCTGCTTCATTTTACCTGCAATAAAGTTGGCAGAAACTATGCATATTTTGGCTGTTCCATTCAGAAAACAACCAAAATATGTCCTACAATATCAAAAAGCTTCCCTATTTAGAACCTTACAGCAGTTTTTATAAATCCTGGGTTTTATAGCGATAGAGCGTAAGCCAGTAAAACCCGGCTAAATAAATAAGGGTCAATATGAGCAGCCAGGTGGTGTCTGGTGGTGTGATCAGAGAATGGGTCACCGCTTTAAAAAAAGGCATGGGAATCAGCTCATCTGAACTTTTTACCGGCGTGTAACTGCCGATTCCGCCGGCATACTTATCCAGCAGCAGCGCCAGCAGATTTTTTATAAAGCCTATATAGATCAGATAAAGGGCAATGGAAAGGCCCGATTTTTTAAGTAAGGTACCCAGTAAGAGGCCGCCCAGCGTATAGGTCAGGGCCTGTAAGAAAAAATAGAGCAGATAGACGGATCCTGTCAGGCTAAAGCTGCTGCCGGCAATAAGTCCGGTTAAAACCGTAATGGCAAACACCAGTACCGCGGCAAATACACTTAACAGAACGGCTACCAGAATTTTAGTCAGGGCGAATGCAGACCTGCGCATCCCATCGATGATATTTTGACGGTGCGTCCTGAAATTATATTCATTGGTAATTAATATGACCATCAGAAAGCCCGGCAAAAACAAAACATAACTGCTGACGTAGCTGACCGTCTGCCATACATCCGGAAATTCAAAGGGACTGCCCATTAAAATATCCAGCGTGCCGTGACTCTGGGAGGAAGTGGCTATTTTTAACTGATAGGTAATGTAATTGCTGCCGATCAGACAAAGGATAAACAGCCCCATCAGCCACCAGAATGTCCGGTAACTTTTTAATTTAAGCCATTCAATTGACAGATTCTTCATCATATATAAAAGTTGTAAAAATTAAAGTAAAAACGCTATTGCGTACCTTGTAAAACCTTTGAAATAAAACGGCTACCCTAATGGGTGATCTCCAGGAATCTGGCTTCCAGTGACGCTTTTTGCAGCACCAGATGATCCAGCACCACCCCATGGTCAAAGCAGTACTGATTGATGTCCGCCAGACTGACGACGCTCAGATCCGCACGCAAGAGCACTTGTTTGTCCGCTTTTTCATAAGAAACAAAACCGGGCATTAATCCTAAGATGCCCATGAGTTTATCCAGAGCTGCCGCACCCAGTGCGACAACATCTCCTGTGGCCAGCACCTGCGATACGCTGCCACTGGTCAGCAGTTTGCCGTTTTTAATAATGGCCACATGGGTACAGACCTTTTCTACCTCATCCAACAGATGACTTGCCATTACAACGGTCCTGCCCTCCACGGCCAGCCCCTTAATCAGGTTTCTGATCTCTGCAATCCCGTTGGGATCCAGGCCATTGGTCGGTTCATCCAAAATCAGCATCTGGGGATCACCTAGTAAGGCGGCGCCAATGGCCAGCCTTTGTTTCATGCCCAGGGAAAAGGTACTAAATTTGCTGTTTTTGCGCGCCAGCAGTCCTACCCTGTCTAATACCGGATCGATCTGCATGGTAGAAACCCCTTTTATGGCTGCGCTGATTTCCAGATTTTTATAAGCAGACAAATAGGGATAAAAATTAGGCGTCTCCAGTAAGGTCCCGATCTGTTTACGGTTGTCGGCCGCATCCCCCTGATCAAATAAGGAAAACTTACCGCTATCCGCATGCAGTACATTGGTCAAAATACCCAGCAGGGTCGTTTTACCGCTGCCGTTAGGCCCTAATATACCATAAATACTCCCCTTGGGCACATCAAAAGATACGGCACTTAGTGCCTGCAGGCTCCCGTAGCTTTTGGACAGTTGTTGGATGCTTAATACATTTTCACTCATGAATGATCGTTATATAGAAGAAAAATTAAAACTTAGGTCATTAAAGTTCAGATAAATAAGGATATTTTCCTTTAATATTTGATGGACGGTCAAATAAAAGGATACTCAGCGGCTGAACTGGCGCTCCTCTCTCAGCACGGAACAAACGCTTTGAGTCAATAAAAATGCCGTCTCTAAGAGACAGCATTTCAACTATTTTATGTAGCGCAACTGTTCAGACGGCGGGCAGGACCCCGTCCTTAAATCACGGCCCCGTTCACCACTTCCTCCAGATAGATCTTGGTCATCTGATGAAAATGGTTTTGCAACTGATGCACATAATGCACATTCGGATTTTTACGGATGTCTTCCCTGTACCACATTTCTACGGCAGAGAAATCATTTTCTCTGGGAATAACCAGCCTGAAAGCATTTTTCTTGTATTTAACCGCACCGTCAGACAAAAGCTCCCGGTCAAAACCGAACCGGCCCATTTCTGCGTCTGAGAGCGCGATCCCAAATACATTTTCCACATCATACCAAAAGTCCTGTTTTCCGTTTTCTGTAATAACACGCACTTTTTTCTCATCAGGGGCGGTTTCTGCAACGACGCCTCTTCTTTCCATTTCTTCATATACGGCTATTACAAAATCACCCTGTTTAAGTTCCTGAATTTTAATCATAGCTATTGAATTTTATGTATGCTCAATTTACAATAATTTCTAATGAACAAATAATTTTGAGCAATAAAACATTCAAAAAATAGCCGGCCTAACCACAATAATTGATTAAATATTTAAAAATCAACAACTTAAGATAAGACTTAATCGTACAACAACTCATCCAGCGCGCTTTGCAATTCGTTTTGCGCCCTTTTTTCCCCTGCCTTTCGGGCATACATCAGCCCGTTTTCATAGCACGCGATGGCCTGATCCGGTTGCCCGATCTTTTCCAGCAGCCGACCCAACTGATAGTAAGAACCGACATAGGCCGGATCATCCGCTAACAGCTCCTCAAAGGTCCGGATGGCGGTTTGCAGCGCCCCTGCTTTTTCCTGCTCAAGCGCTAAAGCATGTCTTAAAAAACTGTCTTTAGGGCTCTGATTTAACAGCTCCCGGAGTTGTTCCATTCTGTCCATGAGACAAAATTAGCGTGCCGGGGCGAATATTTGCGGAATTCGTAAGTCTAAATAGTAGTTTTGTACTATATTTGGAACCATCATTTTAACATTTTTTCTAATAAATAGTTCTTTATCTACATGAAAATTTTAGTTGCGGTAAGCAAGGCACCCGATACAACCGCCAAAATAACCTTTAAGGATAATAACACCGCTTTTAATGAAGACGGCGTTCAATGGATTGTCAATCCATACGATGAGTGGTATGCACTGGTGCGTGCAATCGAATTGAAAGAAGCAGCTCCGGATACCATCATTCACCTGGTAAGCGTGGATGATAGCGGAGCCGATGTTATTTTACGCAAGGCCCTCGCACTGGGCGGCGATGAAGCCATCCGGGTGAATATAAAACCTACCGACAGTTTCAGCGTTGCCAGCCAGCTGGCAGCTGTGGCTAGAGAAGGCGCCTATGATCTGATCCTGACAGGAAAAGAAACCATTGATTTTAATGATGGCGCTGTTCCGGGCATGCTGGCAGAACTGCTGGACATCCCCTGTATCCCGGTAGCCACCAAGCTGACTGTAGAAAATGGCAAAGCCGTTGTGGTAAAAGAAATCGAAGGCGGTGAACAGACCGAAGAGGTAGCCTTTCCGGTACTGATCAGTTGTGCGAAGGGAATGGCCAAACAACGTATGGCTGGTATCCGTAACGTGATCGCGGCCCGTTCTAAAACCATTAAAGTAGTTGAACCAGTAGCCGTTGACCGGTTAACGGAAGCCGTCAGTTTTGAATTACCGGCCGCTAAAACCGGTGTCAAAATGATTGAAGCAGGACAGGAAGCTGAACTGGCCCGTCTGCTCCACGAAGAGGCAAAAGTATTTTAAGCCTGGGTTTTATTGACTGCAAGCGCGTTCCCTTGGGATCCGATTTGCATAATTGCACATTCATAATATCAATACGAATTAAACAACATGTCAATTTTAATATATATTGACCACGCCGATGGTCAGATTAAAAAATCAGCACTGGAAGCCATCAGCTATGGTGCTGCACTTGCAAAAAATTTAAACACGACGGCGGAAGCCATCGTTTTAGGCAAAGTCAATGAAGATTTAGCCGGTCTGGGTGCCTATGGTCTTTCTGCTGTCCATCAGGCAGCCGATGAAGCCTTTGATAAGGCAGACGCACAGGCGCTGGCCAAAACCGTAGCGGGAGTCGCTGGCACCCTTTCGGCAGAAGTGGTGATTTTCGCGGCCAATGCCAATGGAATTGCCCTGGCCCCCAGAGTTGCCGTTCGCCTAAAAGCCGGCCTGGTGAGTTCAGCGGTAGCACTGCCCGATACACATACGGAGGCAGGCTTTACTGTTAAGAAAGTTGTCTTCTCCGGCAAGGCCTTTGCCCATGTTAAAATCAATACTCCTGTAAAAGTAATTACGCTTACCGGTAACAGCTATCCTGCCCAAAAAGCAGCCGGCACGGCGACCGTCTCTCAGCTGGACCTGCATCCTGACCTAAGCAAGGTAACCATTACCGGTGTACAGAAAGTAGAGGGTGAAGTTCCGTTAACGGAAGCAGAAATCGTGGTCAGTGGCGGCCGCGGTCTGAAAGGGCCTGAAAACTGGAACCTGATCACGGATCTGGCACATGTATTACATGGCGCTGTCGCCTGTAGCAGGCCTGTGGCAGATGATGGCTGGAGACCCCACCACGAGCATGTGGGACAAACCGGTATCCAGATTGCCCCTAATTTATATATTGCCATTGGCATCTCCGGTGCCATCCAGCACCTGGGCGGTGTCAACAGAAGCAAAACCATTGTGGTCATCAATAAAGATCCGGAAGCTCCCTTCTTTAAGGCAGCCGATTATGGTATTATCGGGGACGCCTTCGAAGTGGTACCTCGGCTGACAGAGGCCATCAAGGCGATTAAAGGATAGATCATCGATTTATAAAATACTAAGTCAAGCAGGAGCGCTTTAAAGGCCTCCTGCTTTTTTATTTGGATCCCCTCCAGCCCTCTGCTTTCCGTAAATGCCATACCTCCCTGAAAAATAAAGGAAATTTATTAACTTACAAACGTTCGTATTTAATAAAAATATGATTACCTTGCCATCCGTAAACAAGGTAGCCGAATGCTTTTTAATGATTTTAATAACCCCCAGGTGGCTGGTTTGCCGCCCCATTTAAGGCAATATATAGTATCGCAGCATTATGAAAGGTATACGCCTATTGATCATGCTGTCTGGCGCTATGTCATGCGCCAGAACTACAGTTATCTTAAAAAAGTGGCTTATTATCCTTATATCAAAGGATTGGAAAGAGCAGGTCTCAGTATTGAGCATATTCCCGATCTGCAGACCATGAATGATAATCTATCCGCCATCGGCTGGGGCGCTGTGGCCGTGGACGGTTTTATTCCGCCCGCCATCTTTATGGAGTTCCAGGAATACAAGGTCCTTGTGATTGCCGCAGAGATAAGGCAACTGGAACATATTGCCTACACCCCTACCCCGGATATTATCCATGAATCCGCCGGGCACGCTCCGATTATCGCGGATCCCGATTACAATAACTACCTGAGTTATTTTGGGGCCATCGGTGCGAAGGCTTTGTTCTCTGCCAAAGATTATGAGCTGTATGATGCCATCAGAGCCCTGTCTATTTTAAAGGAGCTGCCAGGAACTGCGCCCCAGAAAATAGCGGAGGCGGAGCTACATCTGGATGCTTGTTTTAAAAATCTGGGCGCACCCTCAGAGATGGCCTTACTCAGCAGGCTCCACTGGTGGTCCGTTGAATACGGGCTCATCGGCACTTTGGAAGATCCGAAAATATATGGAGCGGGCCTGCTCTCCTCCATCGGAGAAAGTGTCAGCTGTATGAAACCCGAGGTGGAAAAAAGATGGTATACCTTACAGGCGGCCGACCAGGCCTATGATATCACGAAGGCGCAACCGCAGCTATTTGTCACCCCTACCTTTCAGAACCTGATTGACGTCCTGGAAGCCTTTGCGGATACGATGGCTTTCCGGGTGGGCGGTCTGCCTAGCCTGAATAAAGCCATTGAAAGCAAAAACATCGCTACGGCCGTTTACAGTTCCGGCCTCCAGGTCAGTGGCATCTTCAGTGAAGCCTGGCATGACGATACTGACCGGTCTGCCCCTCAGCATTTACCGGCATCCACTGATAAGGCGTCGCATACCCCGCAACCGGTTTTTATCCGGCTGACAGGGCCCGTATCACTCAGCTTTCAGGAAAACGAGCTGGCAGGCCATGACCGTTCCCATCATCCGGATGGGTTTAGTTCACCTGTCGGCAGGCTCAAGAACCTGCAGTCTGGTTTGGAAAATGCGGATGCGTTGACGCTAAAAAAAATGGGTGTTTTTCCGGGAAATAAAACTTCGCTTAGTTTTGAATCGGGTATCGAAGTCTCAGGCGAGGTGGTGGGTATTACGACCAAAGAAGGCAAAAACCTGCTCATCCATTTTAAAAACTGCACAGTTACCGACCGGCTGCATCATAAAATAATTTTTGAGCCCTCCTGGGGAAATTATGATTTGGCGATAGGTGAAAAGATTATTTCTGTATTTAATGGACATGCAGATAAGAAGAATTACCCATTGAATGTTACTGCTCCATCAGAGGAACCCAAGATCCAGTATGATGAAAAGACAAAGGCCAAACAAAACTGTTACGGTCAGATCAGAGCCATCAGAAATAATCTGTCAGAGCGGGCAGACGAAGCCACAAACGCCAGTATAGCTCAATCAACCGGCATCTGGGTGGAGCTACGCGACAACCATCCCGAAGACTGGCTGGGTCCCCTTGAAATATTAGAACTCATGACCCATCATGAAGTGCTGGGTGAGCAGGCAAAAGAAATACGGACTTATCTGGAGCAAAAGTTGGCAACCGAGCCCGGTCTCACTAAACTTATTGAAGACGGGCTGCGATTAATTGACGCGACGGACATCAGCCTGTATGTCCATCCAACCGGCCAAAGCATGCATTAAGCGCTTACCATATTTGTTTTAAAAAAGTACAATTCGACATACAGTTTTAGTTACGATGCAAGCGAAGGGACTGGCTATTTAATTAAATGGTTAGTCCCTTTTTAATTCCAAAAAACCGGATAAAGAGCGTGTCATGTCCCGAAAAGCTACTGTCATCATTGTAATTATTGGGAGGATGACGAACCGCCATCGCCTTGTTCTAGGGACTGATTTTTTATTGGCTGAGAACATACTGCGACCTAAACAAGGGCAGTTAGAATAATAACGCTTAAGCGTTGCTAATAATTTTATTTATTTTTTAAAATAATTTTCTATTTTTTAGTTTTATATCAAAATTTAAATTTACCTTTGTCTTGGCAGCTAAGTATTAAGAATTAAAATTTTTGATGACCTGCTGTTTGTATTGAACCTACCATTGCCAGAATATCATTTTTTAACCACTGAATACTAAAGCAGTATATTAGTATTTGGACAAATTTCCTGAATAATGGAACACCTCCCTTTTTCAAATTTGCAGGCTAAATCCAAGCCATATGAGATGTTTGTGGACCGGTGGGGCAACCTGACCAGCCACGAAGTGGCGGAAAGCAGGGAAAGTTGGCAACCTGGTAAGCAAAAAGGAGCCCAGCTTTTTAGCCCTGATCAGTCCTTAGCGAACGGGAAGCCTGTAAACCTCAAGAAAGATCTTATTTTCAAATTACTAATGGGTAATCCGCGGTATAAAGATGAAGTTGTCATACCCTTTCACAAGGCCTTTTAGGGACATCATATAAACTTTACCGATTTAAGGATGCTAAGCACCCCGTTAACGCCAAGTACATTTGACGCCAGAAGTATCCATCCGGATGTTGTCTGGCAAGATCCTAAAACCGGATCCGTATTCCTGACAGAAATGCAAAGACAGCGCCAGCAGTTTTACAGCCAGCGGATTTCATTATATGACGCTAAAGCCAGAACGGCACTTGCCGTTCCCGGCAGTAAATGGGATTTCGACCAGGTGGCCATCTTTGTGCTTGGCATTGCAGATTTTCAATTACACAAGCAGGGACCGGAGGATTTTTTACATGAATACGCTACCGTTAATTTAGCTGATCCCAGCGATTTACTGACGGGTAAAGACTTCAAAATGCTACTGGATTTGAAAAAGGCAAAAAAATTAAGGCCGGATACTTTATCTGAACGTTATAAATGGACCTTTTTATTGAATAACTTTCACGAATTGGACAAAATGCCAGATTTCATGAAAGAGGGATATTTTGAAAATGTTATTGAAATTGCCGAACAATTAAATAGAAGTAAAATGGAAGAATTAATGGACTTTTTTACAGAACTCCACAATGGAGACCGGGAACAAAGAGCCAGAGACAAAGGAAGGTCTGAAGGAAGAGTTGAAGGGAGAGCCGAAGGAAGAGCTGAAGGTAAGGTCGAAGGGAAAGCTGAAGGGAAAGTCGAAGGGGAACTTACAGCAATTAAAAATTTTATCAAAAATTTTCCTACGGATTTTGAGAAATCTGCCGCTTCAATAGCCGCCATATTTGGGGTTGAAGAAGACATTGTTAAACCGCTGATATCCGCTTAACCCGGAAAAAGACAATCATCAGCTTGGGTTTAAGGTTATATAGAAAAAATTATATAATCAGGAACCTGTTAAATACAGACACAATGGAAGAATTAATGGACTTTCTCACAGAGCTCCACAATGAAGATCGGGAAAAAATGGCCAGAGCAATAGGAAGAGCTGAGGGAAGAGCTGAAGCAAGAGCCGAAGCAAGAGCTGAGGGAAGAGCTGAAGGGATGCTTATAGCTATTAAAAATTTTATTGAACATTGTCCAAAAGAGTTTAAACAATCTGCCGCTTCAATAGCCGCCATATTTGAGGTTGAAGAAGACATTGTTAAACCGCTGTTATCCGCTTAGCCCTGAAAAAGGCAACTATCAGTTTGCATTTAGCTCTATAAAGCAAAGCATAAAGTGAAGCGGCAAGGTGAGAGTCTTAGCTGCATCTCATAGCCATGCTATGGCGGCGGTAGCCGTGGTTGACCATGTCTCTTATTTTCTAAATGGCTATTTCGCATTCCGGAAATGAATCATCTGATCCAAAATGCGACTCCTGGTATTTGAGCGTTATGGCTGAGGGAACCTGGTTCCTACTCAGCCATAACGCTTATTTTTTTGTAGCCTCCTGGGTGAAATATATTTACAAGAGGCAGGGACGCGCAATGTAAAAGATAGATTTTAGCCCATACAAAAAACACAATTTACTATTTTACAAATGATTACATATTAATCATTTCAAAACACGTAAACTGTACCTTTCACAAATGGGTAAAAATGATAGGTCGATATAGCTATAAATCAGACAGTAATCCACATCCTGTGCGAAACCTCTTGCTCTATTTTTTCAAAATTGAATTAATTTCACGGGAGTACAGTTTTGTTTCACCATCATTCACCTAAAACCTGGCATCATGGAAACAAATGCACATAAGGAGCAGCCTACAGATTTTAAGGAGTCCAAAGAAGCTGCCAAAAAATTCCTGGCAGAAGGGATTGGCCCCTTAATTAAAAAAGTATTTTTCCAGCCTTTGGAACTGAACCAGGAATTTAAACAATCTGACCCTCAGGTAAAATCTGTTGTGCTGATTCTTTTAGCCGGTATATTATATACGTTTTTGCCCTATTTGATGGTCGGCGCCGCCAGAAGATTTTTAGGCTTCCGCTTCTTTGTTCAAATCGGCATTGCCGTTATGATAGGTCTTATATTTATCGGGCTGTTAACCTGGTGCATTAAAAAGATTCATCATAAGCAGACAGATTTCCAAAATGAGCTTTTTACGGGAGCGCTATGCGCATTGCCTCTTTTGGTATTATTGATTGTCATCAGTATTCTAAACCTGTTTTTCTCCGGCTATAACTTTATGGGCGGATTTGGGTCTTTCTTTTCAGGCAGCTGGTCTTCCATTGTCAGCATTTACGCATTTTTCCTGATGATTACCATCGTATTTCAGAGTCTGCGCAGTGTTTACATCAGAGCCAATACCGCCTGGTATTTATCTCCGGCTATTGTGATGCTGGGTATGTATATGGCCATCAAAATTGTTCAATGGATTTAAAAATATTTGCGCTCACCTTTAAAATAAAGGCATAGCCCTCACAACTTTTTTATTTTTTATTTTTTGTTTTTAGCTTCCGGTTTATATTCGAATAATTCTTACCATTGGAATTTAAATCCACTGCCCGGTTACCTCTAATAATATCAGATCAGAGGCCTGACCGGGCAGTTTTAATGCAGGCCGGAATTAGCAGCTTCTTTTAACGGTGGCTAATCTTCCACATAAATTCTATTGATCCGCTGCCCGATGGAGGTAAAGATTTCGTAGCTACTGGTGCCGCTGGCGGCAGCCATCTGTTGAACGGGCAGTTCAGGGCCAAAGATCTCCACTTCATCGCCTTCCATGGCTGTGGGCACCGCATTAATATTAATCATGGTCATATCCATACAGACATTGCCGATAACAGGACAGATTTTACCGTGCAGCAATACCTTTCCCCGGCCGTTGCTGAGCATCCTGGAAAATCCGTCTGCATAACCAATTCTGATGGTAGCGGTTCTGGTCGGCACCGCTACCTTTCCCATTCTATTATAGCCCACCGTCTGGCCGGGTGCAATTTCTTTAATCTGTGCAATGGTTGCTTTTAAGGTTGCTACTGTTCTGATAGGCAGAGACTCACTGGTGGTATTAATACCATACAAGCCAATACCCAGCCTTACCATATCCAACTGATACTCAGGAAAACGGGCAATCGCTGCCGTATTGGCGATATGACGGATAAACCCGTAGCCTAATTTATTTTCCAAAATAGCACACCCCTGCAATAATAGCTTTGCCTGCTGGTGGGTAAACTGATCATCCCCGTCATCCTCACTGCTGGTAAAATGACTGAAGGCGGATTTCACGTATACGGTCTTTTGACGGCTTAATAAATCCCCCAGCGCATCCACTTCATCCGGATCAAAACCTAAGCGGTGCATCCCGGTATCCAGTTTTATATGAACCGGATATTGACTTAAACCTTGGGCACTTAAAAAGGCCATAAATTCCTTTAATATTCTAAAGGAATAAATCTCCGGCTCTAACTGGTGGGCCACCAATGTTTCAAAAGCATATTGATCCACATTCATCACCATCACCGGTGTGGTGATCCCGCCGTTTCTAAGCACGACCCCTTCATCTGCATAGGCGACTGTCAGATAATCTATATGATGGTATTGTAATACGCTGGCCATTTCCAACAGGCCGCTGCCATAGGCAAAAGCCTTCACCATGGCCATCATTTTCACGCCCGGCTGTAACAGGGAGCGGTACATCTTCTGGTTGTGTACGATGGCGGTCAAATTGATTTCAAGTCTGGTCTGATGTACTTTTTCCTGCAACAGATAGAAAATCTCTTCAAACTGAAAACTTCTGGCGCCTTTCAGCAGTATGGCCTCGTCCTTAAACTGACCCGGCTGAAAAGTCCTGGTTAAGGCCTCGGTACTGTCATATTGCTCTAATACCGGCACCTTAAGTAAAGCAGCATAGCGTTTCCATTGGGCGCCCACGGTGATGACCCGGTTTACTTTTTTATTGAGGATTAAATCAGCCATTTGCCGATAAGCAGTAGGCGCATCCGTCTGATTTAATCCTGGGATATCGGAAAGGATCAGCGTTTTTGACGGCAGTTGCTGATTTAACAGATCCAGGGCAACCTGTAATGACCTTTGATCCAGACTATAGCTGTCATTGATAACAGAGCACCGGTTTATAGCGGGAAGCACCTGAAGGCGCATATCAATGGCCGGCAGCCCCTGTACCTTTGAAATAAAACCCGCCGTGCTCAGCCCTAAATAAAGACAAACGGCTAGACAGGTGCCGGCGTTTTGCAAGGCAGCGGCATCCGTAAAAGGTATCTCGAACTGCATCTGGCGGATATCGGCCTGCTGCCCCTGGCCGGAAGCATCTGACCAAGTGGCCTCCGCCTGGTAAACAGCGCTTATGATGGTGGTATGTCTTTTTTCATCCACTTTGATTTGCGTGAGCCTGATATCCGCATTTTCATCTGCCCCGATTCTGACCAGCCGCACTTGCGGCTGATTAGCAGTCTTGCTAAAAGTTAATCTAACCTCTTTTTCAATCCAGTTATCCTCGGCATGGTAAAACAGGATTTTACTCTGCTTAAAAAGCAATAGTTTTTCCCGGAGCTTTTGCAGCTTACTGTCAAAGCCGCTGTCATGCGCATCGCCGATACCGGTTAAGATACCGATCTCAGGCAGGATAATGGATTGTAATTTATCCATTTCACCTACGGTTGAGATGCCGGCTTCAAATATTCCCAGGTTATCCGCATCCGTCATCTCCCAGACACTCAAGGGAACACCGATCTGAGAATTAAAACTTCTGGGACTGCGGACAACCTTATAGTTACTTTCTAGTAAGTAATTCAGCCATTCCTTGACGATCGTTTTGCCATTACTGCCTGTAATACCGATGACCGGATACCGAAACTGCTGACGGTGCCAGCTGACCAGGTATTGCAAAGCCTCCAGCGTATCAGGTACAAAAATCAGATTAGCCTGCTGTAGCGCCTCCCAGTCAAAGGCGCTTACAGAAGCACTTTCCCCTTCAACGAGTGACAGCGCAGCTATGTTTAACACAAAATTTCTGATACCCGCTTCATAAGCCTGCAGGGCATAGTCCAGCCCGTCCCTGTTACTCGTTTTCAGCGCAAAGAAAAGAGAGCTGCCGGCAAAACTTATTTTGCGGCTATCCACTGTCAGATGCTCGATCATATCATTTTCTCTGAGTATCCGGCTGTGGCCTTTCAGCGTTACTTCCGGGGACAGCGCCTGCAGGCGGGCAACGTCCGCTTTATCAGAAAAGTCAAGGACCGCCGCAATATCTTTAATAGAATATCCCATTGTTTAATTTATGACCAAATATCCAAATTTTACGGCATCCATTATCAGTTTTAACGATATATAACACAACAACACCTAAAACAGATTTTACCTGTCTGTTTGCTTCACTTCTAACTGCACCCCCTCGGTATGGGTGGCGAACTCAGGCGCATAAAATGATTCGATAAGGGCCGTTCCTGCAGCAAAACTCCCTGCATGACTGATATGAACCGGATATTCGATCACATGCGTCCCTTTACTGAGATGATCAAAATACAGATCGGTAGTCAGATCGCTGATGGCCTGATAAAAGCTAATCCCATCCTGATACTGGTAACCGCTGATATTCTGATCCGGCTGCACACCTGCTGCACGCATTTCTCTTAGATGTATATAATCCATATCCCGGTCCGTCTGAATGATTAATCTGGAAACCAGCTTATCTCCTACCTGAAGCCTATCCGTAGTTTTAACGGCCACGAGCTGTTTTCCGTTACTGGTATTGATTTCCCGGTATAAGGCCTTTTCAAGGGCAATACCGGTCTTATTCTCGGCGGCAGATACGTCCTTAATCGCACTCAGATACTGCCAGTAAAGTCCTCCATAAACCGGCACACCGCTTTTCTCTCCCATCCCCTTTATCTGAAGGGTCAGATTACCCATGTCCGGTGTTATCTGCTTAGCAGATACCTCATAGCGCATATATCCTGTTGCGGGCTCTGCTTTCAGATCCAGCTTTTTAGATCCCAACTGCACTTCCACCGTCCTTTTACTGTCCAGATTGCCAGGGGCAGCGGCTATCATCGCCAGGCATGCGTCTACGGTTGTCTGCAAAGCGGGCCAACGGTTCACCTGCTTCTGACTGATCATATAACGCTGCATACCGGGTAAATAATCTTTAAACTCAGGATGCTTACCATAGCCCTCAGGGCTGTCCTTTACTTCGCTGATAAGCCGGATGGCCATCGCCACAGACTGCAAGGGATTTTCATACCAGTTATAATAGCTGACAGGCTGCTTCCAGTAACGTCCCAAATCAGGACTCGTCACCGTGCTGTTCATGGCGCTGCTTAAAAGAGAATCTAAGGCAAATCCCCTGTCTCCCGTTCTATACTGCGTTGCGGCCATCAGCAACTTCAGATAAACGGATTTGTCTTCCCAGTGGTGTTTTTCAGCAGCTAAAAACTGGAGCTCAGGGCGTTCCAATGCCGCCTTATTATCCTGGCTGCCACCCAGACTCAGCGCATATAAATACTGAATTTCCATACCGGTGACCGGATAAACCGTATCTAAGTTATCCAACGCCTCTTTATGACTGCTCCGTCTTATTTTCTCTTCCCTTAACCAGTCTTCCCACTGCTGGTAACGCATCTGATAATAAGCGGCTAAATAGCGGGTCGCGTTTTGTTCGATGACCTGCAAAGGAAGCGCCAGGGACTGGTCTTTTATCTTGCCACCGGTCAGCTCCTTGATACCCAGCAAGACCCGCTGCGTAGTCAACACATTTGACTTACCGCCGGAGAACCAGGCAAAACCGCCGTCAGGTTGCTGTAGTCCCAACAAACGATTCACAAGCGCACGCTGGAGGGAATCCTCTTTTTTATCCTCGAAGAAACGAACCAGCGCAGCCCTTTGCTGTGACTCTCCTTTGGCTTCCAGCACCCAGGGGGTCTGTTCTAATAAAACAGATTTCAGATCCGGGTTTTTGTCCAGCTGACTGCTCAGGGCGTTATTATTTTTATCCGTCAGGGTATCAGATGCCCAGCCTTTAATGACCTCCTTAATCCTGGGATAGGTTTTCATCACATATTGACCCATCGCCTCTGCATATAGCCCGCCCATCAGATCTTCAGCACCTGCATGTTCCGTAACGCGTAACTCAGGAAGGGCCAGTACCACTTGCCAGATAGGATTTGTAGTGAGTTCAAAAACCAGTTTTTGATTGTCTTTGTGAGCCCCTTCTTTCAGCAGTTTTTCCAGTGTAAAATGCCGGGTGCCGTCACTATCCATATATACAGGCAGGGTTTCCGTTAACTGTATTTTATTCGTGATAACAGGTATCAGGTTCTTTTCCGCATCACTGTACTGTCCGCCGCTGGCTTTAACCGTAAGCGCTGCAGGGCCCGTAAAATCCTCAGGGGTATGCAACTCAAAATATACCATTTGATTACTGCCAGCGTTCACGCTCACCTGCCGGCTGGTGGCAGCATTTCCCAGGACCCAGTTCAGCGCCTTTCCGGTAGCCGGATCCGTCAGTTCTATGGTAACCTCCGTATTGATCTTCTGCCCGGAGAGATTGACAACTTTAACCGGTAAGGTCCACTGATCGCCGTTTCTGACAAACCTGGGCAGGTTAGGGCTCACCATCAGGGTTTTCTGAGAGACGATCATTCTAACGTCCTGAACCACGTTCAGCTCCTTATCATAGGCCAGGTTCATCCATTTCCAGGTGGTGAGCGCATCCGGCATCTGAAAGGTAAGGTTATAATTTCCCTTTGCATCACTATGGATATGCGGGAAGAAAAAAGCCGTCTCCCTAAAATCACTGCGAACCGGCTGTGTGGCCTGGGGGCCTTCCACCACGATGTTAACGCCCGCGGTGAGATTTTCTATTTTCTCTTTGATATAACCCGCCACCACGCCGCTTAAGGCCTTCGATTCAGGAGCCGCCATGTCTGCAAACTGGCTATCCGCGCTGCCTGTAACCTTCACGCCCGCCATGGTGCTTATACCACGGATCATTATTCTTCTGCCCGAATTATTTAGCTGGCTGAACCAGTCTTTTATGGCCAGATAACCGTAAGATTTACCAGAGCTGTAACCTGGAATATACGCCCGATAGGCCCTTGGGTAGCTATTGCCAAAGCTATTGCCGGACTGCCAGTTGGCCGCTGCCAACCGGCCACTGCCCCCCTTGGCGGGCAGCCTCCAGGAGTGAGACGAGAACTGATCCAAAGAAGCGTCATACATGGCGCTTAGCAGTTCCATCTGGTTTTGCGGCTGGGTGCCCTTATTTATACGAATCGTCCAGTGCTCCTCACTGCCCGGCTCTGTTTTATCGCGGTAGCTTTCATAAACGATGACAGGTTGTGTGGTGGTATCTTTCAGCTGCACCGTCATTTTTCCGCTATAGGTTCTGTTGTCTCTGATAAAACTATAGTCCAGCTGCTGTCCGTAAACATCTTTACTCGTCAGCCTGACGGGCAGCTCCATAAGCGGTCCTTTCAACAGGCTGTCGCCTACATATACATCAGCCATGGAAGCGTCCTCAGCCTGCATCCGGGAAACCGTATACACAAAATACTGATCCTTTACGGAGCTGGCTATTTGTAAGCCTGTTTTCTCTCCGGGCAGTACACGGACAGCACCGGACGCTGACCAGTTATAGGCAGGCGCTATCAGGGGATCCGAACCGTTAAACAGATAAATATACTGCTGATCTCTGATCACAAAACCGTTATTTCCCGGAGCCTCCGCCGTCAGTTCATACCACCCCGGTTCAAAACGTTGATGAATGGCCACTTTAGCATCCCTGGTCGTGGTCACCTGGCGTGTATACACCACTTGCGCTCTTTTCCAGTTCGCTTTATCATTTTCCTGCAGGTAGGGATCATGGGCGAACAACCGAACAAAGGTCGCGCTGTCCATAACAGACAGATCCGGTGCCTGCCAGGTGCGTTCCCGGAGCAACCGCTGAGGCGCTTTTAAACGGGTCAGCGTCAGCTTTACTTTTTGAGCAGTAAACTGCCCGCCTGCCGTGCGGGTAGCCAGGCCTATGGTGTCCAAAAGACTGCCGGAGCCGTCCCCGCTCCAATTTTCAGCGACCTGCAGTTCCATATTAAAAGGCTGGGAACCAATTGTCAGCTGCTGTTTTGCGGTCCGGGTCTCTCCGCTGGGGTCCGTACTGGTGACGTCGATGTCAAAACGGTAGTCAGGCAGGTACTTAAGCCAGGAGGCCTCGCCTTTGACGGCCTTGAATCTAAAACTAAAATTCCCTTTTTCATCGGTGGTTACCTGACCATGGCTAATAACGTCTGCATGAGCCGACGGAAGATAACCGTACCATCTGTATGGAAAATATACACTGCGCGTGACTGCAATTTCTACCTTTGCCTGGGTGATCGGATAGCCGCTATAGGCCATCACCTGCCCCTGAATGGTCACGCTGTCGCCAATGGCCATGCTGTCGCCAATGGCCATGGCGGCTTTTAAAGTATCCAGCTGCACAAAATAGGTGGGTCTTTTATAGTCTTCTACCCGGAAGCTTTGTTCTCCGCCCAGATCATCACAGAAAATAGAATACGTGCCTGGTAAATGTCCGGACGGCAGAGTAAAAGCTGCGTCAAAAGCGCCAAAATCGTTTAAGTGCAAACGAAGCGAATCAATCGTTTCTCCATTCGCATCATTTAGATATACAAGATGCTCTTTTTTATCCGTCCATAACTTTCTGCCCCTTGCATCCTGGTAAATAAAAGTGGCCACTGCTTTAAATTGCACCTGCTGACCGGGCCTGTATATACTGCGGTCCAGATAAAAAATAAGGTCCTTTTGTCCTTCTATATCCAGGCCGTTTTCATCCTGCTCATAAGACACGTCATGATAGGGCTCAAATACACTCAACACATCCTTAAGTGTATCGCCGGCCAAAGTAGCGCGTAAGGCAAGATTGTGATAATCCTGAGGGTAGCTGACATGCCCCTTATTGTCCGCAGTAAGCGTCGTATCCAGTATATTCGTATACCCGTGACCGTTCCAGCTTCTTTGAAAGAGGCTCAGTTGAACAAGAGGGAGCGGCGCTCCTGTTTTCCTGTCCAGAAAAAACTGATCGCTACCGTGGATGATATAAGCCAGGCTGGTTACACCAAAATCAATGGCTGCCAGACCGCTGTCCAGCTTAAAATCCGGGCTTCTGCTGGTCAGTAATATATAATAGCCCTTTTCCAGTTGCGGCAGCATGATCTCCGTTGCGTGCGTCTGATAATCTCCCGTATTAGGTAAGCGCTGGGTAAAGGTTTTTACCGGTGTCTGGGAGATCAGCTGCCGCCAGAGACTGTCCGTGTAATTCAGGTTGTCCTGCCAGGCGGGGACACGCAAAATCCTACCATACAGCTTTTGCGTATTTCTAAACTCCAGACGGGCCAGCATCGGCTCTCCCGGTATATTATAGGCTGCAACCTGCAGCTTATAATCCGGTTGCAGGATTTGATTTTTCAAATTGAGCAGCATGGCTGCGCCCTCACTTACCTGATATTTATTTTTGGAGTCTGTGGCCGCCGCCACCGCCTTATTTAACGGCCCCTGAAAACTGTTGATTATTTGCAGGGCTTTTACCCTGTCATACCGGTGGGTCGTATCGGTATTCAAGCCCCTGGAAGGGTCATATGCTGCGGCGCTGTTTTGATAAGTTGCGGCCAGCAGGTAACCCCCAAATAAACTGGCGTCGGTTCCTTGATACAGATCAATGGCTTTTTTAAGGGCATCCCTGTAAAGTGTCTCTTTTAAAGGATTCATGCCATCTGGCGCCCCGGTCCCCTTTGTTAAATGACCGGGGATAAAAGTTGCCGGAGCGTTTTCATAGACCCACTGTAAACGTTGCATGTCCAGATCACCAAGGGTGGCCCTAGCCGTATGGCCTCCTGTGGCTGACAGATGAAAACGCAGCAGTTGCTGATAAAGCTGAACAGACAGCCATTTAGGATGTAATGAATCACCCGGGTCCGGTAAAACGAAACGGGCATTTACGAAACTGTCCCTTGCTGAGAGCAGCATAGGATCATCTAACACAAAAGACTGCTCTGAGGAACCTGGTGTTATCTGATAACTGTTCCACAGATCCAGCGCATCTGACACGATCAGATCATACAAGGTAGGGCGTAAAAACCCTGGGGTACTTGGAGTAACCAGTGCATTATAATCCTTATTGGGAGTGTTTTGAAGAACTTTAGCAGGAGCCAGTGCCTTTTGATATAATGCATGAATCTGTCCGTAAAAATCCGCCTTGGTCCAGCTATCCATATGGGTCTCATCCCGCGCGCTATTCTGAATATCGGTTCTGCCGTCAATTTTATATTTATCCTTTTGGTAGATACTAAATAACAGACGCGCCTTGGTCACTAGTAATATACTGGTTTCATCCGGTTCTTTACTGCTGCCAATTAAAGAATCCAGATAGGGGATGCCCTCCGTTACAGCGCCGTCGGTAGACGACCTTTGATAGATTAACCTGAAGATGGCTGCTTTTAACAGATAATCCCTGCGCCCGTCCTTTCTGGCCACGGTGGCAAGACTGTCCAACAGATCCAGCGTTCTCTTACTATGATCCATCATGATTATACGCTGCAGCAGGTTCCAGCGCTCTTGCAGGGCGGAATCCTTACCCGTTGGCATGGAGCGGGCACTGCTCTGAAGGGTGCGAATGCCCGGAGCATTTATACTTTGTGCCTGCAGCACTGCACTCGGTAAGCCAATCGAGATGGCGAGTAAAATAAGAAGTTGACCGACTGTTTTTTTCATCTTATAGTTGGTTTAACGTATATAAAGGTAACTTTTCTTGGGAGATGCAAAAAAGTATGGGATTACATAAAAGGGTTCAAGCATAAAATTATTTATAATATATAAGAAAATTCAGGGTCACTGCTTTTCCATTTTTTTGCTGTACATCCAATTTAAATGATCCTGTCGGATGGTTCCAAGGGATACAAGGATCAGCGCTGAAAAAGCGGAAGATTTCTGCTGGCAGATAAAAAACCTGAGCGCAGCCTGTCGCTCGTAAAATTTTTATGCCTAAACTTGTATTCAATTTAGCTGTTTAATACAGCCACCGCTTTGTACCCAACAACTTTTAAATTAAAAACGCAAAATGAAACGCCTATTACTAACTGCCCTGCTGGCTACACTGCTGTCGGCCGGATATGCCCAACCTGCCAAAATCAGCTACGGCCTCCATGCCGGCTTAAATATGTCCAACCTGCATAGCGAAAATAGCGGCATCGTTTCCAAATACACCATAAAACCCGGCCTAAATGCAGGTATTGAAGTCTGGATACCTCTTTGCAGCCATTTCTCGTTACAACCAGGGCTCGACTATGCTCAAATGGGAGCCAGATATCAGGCCGGAGAAACTCCCAGGCTATCCTATAAGGAGAACTACCTTGCGCTACCCTTATTGGTAAATTACCAGGTGGCTAAGTCCGGGCTGGCGGTTTATCTGGGACCACAGGTGGCTTACCTGCTCAACGCCTCTTCAGAAAATAAAGAGGGCACCACTCTTAGCGTCGCCGGTTATGCTACCAAATATGATTTTTCGGGGATTGTCGGCTGCGGCTATTATTTACAAAACGGGCTGGGGTTATCTGCCAGGTATCAGAAGGGGCTGATCAATGTCGCCCAAAAGGCGTATTTAGGTTCAGACGGGTCCGTAAAAAATAACGGCTTCAGTATTTTGTTAGGATACAGGTTCTGATTCAATAAAGAACTGCCGGTTTAAAAACGACGATGGCCCATGGCCCGCTGTGTAATGATAAATCCCCGCAGCTATTGGTCTATTCTTGTATAAAAAGCGACGGACTGGCTGGAAGCGCTATCTCTATACCAGGTACTGATGGAGAGAGTATCCAGGGTTGTCTGCCTGTAATATAAAACTTTAGGATAGATGGCAGCCTGGGTAAGGTAGGCGGTATTCAGCGCAATGCTGTCATAGGCCTGCTTATGACCAAAGCCATTTACCCTGATCCCGTATCCTACCTTAAAGAAGCCCTTGTCTACCGTATCGCTTACCCTGATCAGGGCGTACGTGAAATTATCCGCAAAGATCAGGGTATCTAGTTCCAGCTGGCTGCCCTTAGGGTCCGTGAAATGACTGAGTGCCCATTTTCCATGAAGACCGCTAAAGGTATAGTAGTCAACTACCGGTCCGGGTGTATTTTTCTTGCTACAGGAACCAACCCCTATGCTGATTATGACAAAACCGAGTACAGACAGCGTAAAGTTTCTCATTATTTAATAAATTCTGGTGAACTGCTTATATAAACGCATAAAAGCCTGACAGGGCTACACCTATGGCTTGCGCCGGCTGCTTTTCAAACGGGCTGCTTTCACCAGCCCCGGCAGGCAGGCGTATTAAAATTAAAGAGCATTAAATTATATTCAATATATAACTTAATGCTCTTTTAATATTTTAAGGGAAACGGTCTTATCTAGAAGTCATCTTCTTCATCAAAATCGTCGTTAAACAGATCCAGATCACCGAAGTCGTCATCTTCAAATTTAAAGTCGTCATCCTCTTCCAGTTTGCCTTTTTTCTTTGGCCCTGTGGAGGATTTTTTACCGCTTTTAGACTTAGGAATGTCAAATTCCTCAAAGTCAGGATCCCAGTCATCATCCTCTGCTTTGTTCCAGTCGTCATCCGCTTCATCAAAATCATCCTCATCCTCATCCTCTTCTTCCTCGCTGGAAGCCTTTGAAGACTTTTTGGGCCCTGATTTCTTTTTACTTTTCTTTTCGTCCAGATCAAAAAAGTCCAGATCCTCGTCCAGATCATCATCCTCGTCCAGATCCTGGTCCTTTTTTGCTTTAGAGCCTTTGCTTTTAGAAGGTTCTTCTACTTTTTTAGCAGGCAGCTTTTTGTTAGCGCCCTTGTCAGATTTTGTTGCCATAATTCATCAAGATTTCTACCGTAAAATTTCAAACAGATTTCCAATCAAACAAATTTTTTTTCAATTATTTTTTCGGACCATTCATATCTACAGGGAAATAAGCTGGTCTCTGCCCGGACCATTGGATACATACTTGATAGGTGCACCCAGATACTCATTAATAAACCGGATATAAGCATCCATATCCTCCGGAAGGCCGGCTGCTTCTCTGATGGCTGAAGTATCTGTATTCCACCCCTTAAAGGTTTGGTATTCAGGAGTTAAAGGCAGCCTCTCCATTTGCAGAGGCACCTCTTTGGTGCTTTGTCCATCGATATTATAAGCGGTACATACATCCAGATGGTCAAATTTATCCAGTACATCGGCCTTGGTCATCACCACCTGGGTAACGCCGTTGATCATGCAGGCATATTTCAGTGCAACCAGGTCAATCCACCCGCAACGGCGTGGGCGGCCTGTAGTGGCCCCAAATTCACCGCCGATGGTTCTGAGCTGTTCGCCTGTTGCGTCATCCAGTTCAGTCGGGAACGGTCCGCTGCCTACTCGTGTACAATAGGATTTTGTCACGCCCAATACTTCCTTGATTTTCTGTGGTGCCACACCAAGCCCGGTACAGACACCCGCAGAAATGGTATTAGAGGAAGTAACATAAGGGTAGGTACCAAAATCGATATCCAGCATGGCGGCCTGCGCCCCTTCTGCCAGCACTCTTTTCCCTGCGCTTATGGCATCATTGACATAATACTCAGAGTTGATAATTTTAAATTCACGCAGTTTTTCAATGGCCTCAAAGAACTCATCTTCCCAACTGGAGATATCTTCCGTAAAATTGAAAGAATCCAGCAGTCTTTGATGCTTTAAGCGCAGCTTAATATACTGGGAAGTAAAATTTTTATTGAGCAGGTCGCCGACACGCAGTGCGTTACGACCCGTTTTATCCATATAAGCAGGTCCGATACCTTTTAAGGTAGAACCAATCTTGCCTTCCCCTTTTTGCAGTTCAGAGGCCTTATCCAGGGCTCTGTGGGTAGGCAGAATTAAATTGGTACGATGGGATAAGAACAGGTTTTTCTTTACATCAATGCCAAAGCTTTCAACAGTGGCACATTCTTTTTGCAAAATTACCGGATCCAGCACCACGCCGCCGCCAATGATATTTTGGGCGCCCTGATGAAAGATCCCGGATGGAATCTGATGCAATACGACTTTTTTGCCCTCTACATACAGCGTATGGCCTGCATTAGGCCCTCCCTGAAATCTGGCTACTATATCGTAATTCGGTGCAAAGTAATCAACTATCTTTCCTTTTCCTTCGTCGCCCCATTGCAGGCCGAGAATAACATCTACCATTATTTGTTTAAATTGATTAAAAAGCAAATGTAAGTCTGATATTTCAAAATCAGAATTTAATTTCTATAGAATTCTGCCCCGACACCACTAAAATCAGACTATCAACAGTTCGTTTTACCGGGGGCAAAATCAATGACATTCAGTTGCAGGGTTTTGCTGTTATTCCATCTGTTTTCATCTATTTTAAAGACAATATCGATGGTTTTGCTGTTTTCCAGCAACGCAAATTTATCTGCCAGCCCAAAACCGATACCCGTAAAATGATACCTTCCCTGCTGCAGTACAAAACGGATATGCTTCTCCTTGACAATTTTGGAATGCCCGGTGTTCTCCACCCCCCGGGCCACAAATACCGGTTCCTTGTTTTCCGGACCAAAGGGACGCATCTGCTGAAGGATATTATAAAAACTGAATTTTATATCCGAGAAATGAATGGTGGAGTCAATGAGAACTTCAGGGGTTAAATGCGCCTGTTGCAGACTGGCTGCCACCACCTGTTCAAAGGCCTCGGTAAAGCGGTCTACATGTTCGGGCAGCATGGTGAGCCCGGCCGCGGCAAAATGGCCGCCATAGCCCAGCAAATACTGTCTGCATGCATGAATCGCTTCATAGAGATTAAAGCCGGGCACGCTTCTGGCGCTCCCGCATACCACCGCATCAGAGCGTGTCAGCACAACCGTGGGCTTAAAATAGGTTTCAATCAGGCGGGAGGCTACAATACCCAGTACGCCTTTATGCCAGTGGGACTGATATAAAACCGTTGTTTTGCGTTGCGTCATGGCGGGCGTGGTAGCCAGCATTTCAAGCGCCTCCTGTGTAATCTGGCTATCCGCTTCTTTACGGTCCGAGTTATCTGCATGAAGCTGCTGGGCGATGGCTGCTGCTTTTTCACTGTCTTTTTCGGTAAAAAGCTCGACCGCCTTTCTGGCATCGTCCATCCGGCCGGCCGCATTGATCCTTGGGGCCACCATAAAAATCAGATTCTGCATGTTAATCTCCTCCACCTTCCGCTCAGTGAGGTCCAGTAAGGCCTTGATGCCTACAGATGGCTGCTCATTGACTCTTTTAAGGCCGTAATAGGCAAGAATTCTGTTTTCACCCGTCACGGGAACAATGTCGGCAGCGATGGCCGTTACCACCAGATCCAGATACTGCTCATAGCTCTCACAAGGAAGCTGTCTTTTTGCAGCGAGTGCCTGCATTAATTTATAACCCACTCCGCAACCGCAGAGTTCTTTATAGGGATAAGGACAGTCCGGTTGTTTGGGATTTAAAATAGCTGCTGCCGGCGGCAGCTCAAGATCCGGCAAATGATGATCGCAGACGATAAAATCAATCCCTAAAGAGGCTGCATAACCAATCAGTTCAGTGGCTTTGATGCCGCAGTCCAACGAGATGATGAGTTGAACACCTGCCGATTTGGCAAAATCTATCCCCGTTTTAGACACCCCGTACCCTTCTTTGTAGCGGTGCGGGATATAAAAGAGTACCTCCTGATGGATAGCGGATAAAAAACTATACATGCTGGCAACAGAAGTCGTTCCATCTACATCATAATCCCCGTATACCAGGATCTTTTCTCCTTTTTCAAGCGCTTGCTGGATACGACTGACGGCCTTATCCATATCCTTCATTAAAAAAGGGTCATGTAAATTTAATAAAGAGGGCCTGAAAAAAGCCTTTGCTTTTTCAAAGGTGGGATACCCCCTTTGAACGAGCAGTCTGCACAGTACAGGGCTGATTTTCAGCACCGCATGTAAGGCTCTCTCATGCATGGGATCCTCGGGTAATATTGTCCAGCGTTTATCCATAAAATTTTAGGGCAGGTAAGATACGTAAAGTTTATTTAATACGGCGGACCCGCTTGTATTTATTGTTGAATGGTTATCAGATCCACTGCTTTTAATGACCCGGCCTATCCGAGGGGATAGGCCGGCAATGCAGTTCATCAACGTTTTTGAGGTGGCCCCTGCTGTTTTACGCATAATTTCTTTTACCGAAGACGGCAGAGCCGACCCTCACCATGGTTGAGCCTTCCAGTACGGCCCACTCGATGTCGCCGCTCATGCCCATGGAAAGCTCCAGATGGCCTTCAGGCAGCAGGCCTTCCCGCTGACCTTTTTCTTTGAGTGTTCTTAATAAAGCATAACTTTTTCTCACCGGCACTTCCTGATCGCTGAACAGACCTATGGTCATCAGCCCTTTTACCTGCAGGCCGCCAAGGGTCTTTACTTTTTCCATCAGCTGAAAAGCCTCCCCGGGATCCGCCCCGAATTTACTGGCCTCTCCCGATGTATTGATCTGAAGATATATATCCAGGGTCCTGTTTGCCTTGAGCAGCTGTGCTGACAGTTTTTCTGCCAGAGAAATGCTGTCAACAGACTGAATACAAGATACATATTGCAGGATTTCTTTTATTTTATTGGACTGCAGATGGCCGATAAAATGCCTTTCACAGTGAATATCACTGAGGGCTTCGGCCTTGTCGTGGTATTCCTGTACTTTATTTTCTCCAATCAGCGTTTCTCCGGCTTCAATGGCCTGGATGATCCGCTCCGGCTCCACGGTCTTTGTGGCCAGCAGCAGCCGGACCGCTGAACTTTCCCTGCCGGCCTTCTGGCAGGCTTCCTTGATCTCATTATGTACAAAAGACAGGTTCTCTTTGATAAGTGCACTTTGCTCCATGGAATAGATAAATTTTTGGAATGGTTATTGACCTTAGCCGCCAAAGGTAATTATTAAAATTTGCGTAAAAAACCCGCTTTATGTCCTAAATTTTCACCCCATACACCTTATATTTGAAAGTTCACACCCAATTTATCACTATGAAGCATTTACTATTAAGTGCCCTGAGTCTGTTAATACTCGGGCAGGCCATGTCTCAGGACATCCACATTATTCCGGAACCGGAATCAGTAACCCCTAACAATCAAAGTTTTGTACTGTCTTCCGGTACAAAAATCCTGGGCTCCATGCCGGAGAAAGCAAAGCATTCCATTGATTTTTTTAATCAGTACCTGTCTTCTTACTATCAGTTTCAGCCCGTTCAGGGCGACAGTGCCGCCACGGCCAAAGGCAATGTGATCTATTTTCAGATGGAGGCTCCTTCGGCAGCAGATACCACCGGTGCTTATACCCTGCATGTCGGTAAGGATTCCGTGATCATCTCAGCCGCCAATGAAGAAGGTTTTTTCTACGGGATGCAGACACTCATCCAGCTACTGCCCACCGCGGTGGCCACTACCCTTACCCTGCCGGGCGTGGATATCCAGGACGCACCGCAACTGGGTTACAGAGGGATGATGCTGGATTGTTGCCGTCATTTTATGCCGGTAGACTTTGTCAAAAAATTCATTGATTATCTGGCACTTCATAAATTAAACCGCTTCCACTGGCACCTGACCGATGACCAGGGCTGGCGGATAGAAATCAAAAAATATCCTAAGCTGACCCAGATGGGCGCCTGGCGTAACGGTACCATTATCGGCCATTATCCCGGTACTGGTAACGACAACCAGAAATCAGGCGGGTATTATACCCAGGATCAGATCAGGGAAATTATCCAGTATGCGGCTGATCGCTATATCACGATCATCCCTGAAATAGAAATGCCCGGGCATGCCTCCGCAGCGATTGCGGCCTATCCGGAGCTCAGTACCTTCCCCAACCAATCTACGGTGGTGCCTGAGCATACCACCTGGGCCGGCAGCACTTCCGGTAAACAGGTGCAGCAGACCTGGGGTGTATTCCCGGATGTATTTGTCCCTTCCAACAATACCTTTAAATTTTTACAGGATGTCATAGACGAGGTCATGGCTTTATTTCCTTCTAAATACATCCATATTGGTGGCGATGAATGCCCTAAAGACTACTGGAAAAAATCAGATTACTGTCAGCAGCTCATGAAAAACGCCGGTCTTCAAAATGAAGAAGAACTGCAGAGCTATTTTATCAAAAACATCGAAAAATACGTGGTCAGCAAAGGTCACCAGATAATCGGCTGGGATGAAATCCTGGAAGGCGGTCTGGCCCCTCAGGCGACCGTTATGAGCTGGAGAGGCGAAAAAGGCGGTATTGAAGCAGCCAAACAAAATCACCATGTGATCATGAGCCCCAATACCTACCTTTATTTTGACTATGCACAGAATAAACCCTCTGATTCTCTGACCATTGGCGGATTTTTACCCATCAGCAAAGTCTATAGTTTCCAGCCTTATCCAACGGCGCTGCCAGCGGATCAGCACTCCTTTATCCTGGGGGTACAGGCCAATTTATGGACGGAGTACATCGCTTCCCCGGCTAAGGCAGAATACATGATCTTCCCTCGTATCAGCGCTTTAAGTGAAGTGGGCTGGTCCAAGGCCTCTGCCAAGAATTATGACGACTTTAAAGTACGCTTACAGACTGAGTTACAACGTTATCAGCTCTGGGGGGTTAATTATTGCAAGAACTGGGATATGTAAGCCAACGGGGAGAATCCCCGGATGATTTTTAAAGATATCCACTGCGCCAACTGTTATAACCTATTGGGAATTAACAGTTGGCTCTTTTTTTTAGGGTAGGCCAAAAAAAGTAGCAGAAAAGTTGCTGTTTTCAGAAATAACAATATCTTTGTATAGTAATCGACAGTTATTTCAATCCTTTTAACGGACGTTTTTTACGTAATTGTTTTTGGGCTTTGGGCACTGTTCTGACATTTTTAACTAGTTCAAAAAATTAAAATGAACATTTACGTAGGAAACTTAAGCTGGAACTTAACCAGCGATGATTTGCAAGAATTATTCACTCCTTATGGTGAAGTAATTTCAGCAAAAGTTGTTACAGACAGATTTAACAACAACCGTTCTAAAGGATTCGGTTTCGTTGAAATGGCAGATGATTCTGCTGCTAATGCTGCTATCTCCGGTTTACATGAAACTGAAGTTGATGGCCGTAAAATCGTTGTAAACCAAAAGCAAGAAAGTGCTGATGGTGGTTACAAAAAAAGAAGCTTCGGCGGTGGCGGTGGCTACCGTGGTGGCAACAACAACGGTGGTGGTTACAGAAACAACTACTAGTCTGACCTGGAGTTAAGATAATTATCTCTTAATTATCTCTCCGGTTTGAGATCTTAAAAGATCATACAAAGAGCGCCTTTTATCGCAGTTTTCTACTACGGTAAAAGGCGCTTCTTTTATAGACTGCTTATACAACTTTTTACGCTTCGTGATCCGTATAAAAAGACTGCATCTGCTACGCCCCGGGCTGGCTGCGGTGCCTGGCCAGGCCGGGTTCCCCTTCTACCAATAATTAGGTATTTTTAAAAAGCCCTGTGATTTTGTTTACACTTTGATGTAACTTGTAGTTTGCTTACGACCTGTAAACCTAATCCTATGAAAAGATATCTGCTACTCCTGGTTTTATATTTTTGGACCCTGCAACTAAGTGCACAGTATTATCCGCCCGGTGAAAAAAACTATACGGACAGTCTTAAGGCCCTCCTTCACACCCCTGGTTCAGACAGTGAAAAAGTAATGCCCGGCTTTTTACTGTCAGAATACTGGCTTGAAAAAGACACCGCGCTCGCCCGTCGATATTTTACCACCTCCGAGCAATATGCCAAAAGCTCTCCTTTATTATCTGCCGTCAGCACGTATTACGCCGGCCGGCTTATCATGGATCAGTTGCCGGACAGCGCAGACCAGCTGTTTACGGCAGCCGAACAGCAACTGCGGGCATTTCATCAAAATATGGCCTACCTCTACAGGTCCAAAGCCACCGCCAGCAAAGCCTTGTTGGAAAAGAAAAAAGACCAGCATCAGCGCTATATCGACATCCTGCTGAATCAATCCATCCCGCTGGCACTTAAAGCCAATGACAGTATCTACCTGGGCGTTCTTTATATGAATGTAGCCATCGGCTTTAAAAACATGATGGATTTTACCTCGGCCGACAAAAACCTGAAAACGGCGCTCTATATACTGCATCTTAAGGCAGCACCTGCGCAGTACCTGATTGCGGTCTACCATACCATTGCTGAGAATGCCGCCCTCTCTGGTCATAATGAGCTGGCCGGTCATTATCTGGATACCATGAAAAGCCTGTTGACACCATACCCCGATTATGAAGGCTGGCTGGACTATTATGCGGCTGAGGGCATGCATCTGACCGTAGCCGAACGTTTTGACGACGCTGTCATTAATATCGACAAGGGGATTGAGCTGGCCCGTAAAAAAAACAAAGCTTATCCGGAGCAAAGACTCCTGTTTCAAAAATTCTATGCGCTCTACAATAAGCAATCCTATAGTCAGGCCCGGGATGTCATGCTTTCTTTACTGGACCGCAAAGAGTTTATGGCCATTAAAACCAACCGGGTACAGATGTATTACGGGCTGGCGGTCACCTATGCCCATTTAAAGGATATGGATAACGCCTACCACTGGATGGAGCGTTACAGCGCCTTAAATGACTCTATTACGCAGAGCAACACCCTGAAAAATATGACTGAGCTGGAGGCTAAGTTTCAGACGGCCCAAAAGGAGAAAAAAATACTGGCTTTACAATCAGAAAAGGACAAAGCGGCCCTTCAGAGCCAGAGTCAGAAATGGACGAACCGGATATTAACGATCACCTGCCTTTTTTTACTGGCCCTGGCGGTGGCCAGCTGGCTTTATTACAGAAAGCTATCCAGGCAAAAAGAGATCAATTTACAGCATCAGCTGACAGACTTTAAACGGCAGCAGCAGTTACAACTCACCCAGGCCATGCTGGACGGGGAAGAAAAGGAGAGAAAAAGGGTGGCCCGCGACCTGCATGACGGCCTGGGCGGCATGCTGGCAGCCGTTAAGCTCAATCTCTCCGGAATGGAGCAGGAGGAGGCCGGTGATCCGCACGCTCAGATGGCCGACAGCGCGCTTACCGGCGTGATTGAACAGCTGGACAACTCCATCACGGAACTCCGACGAATTGCTCAGAATATGATGCCGGATTCTTTATTAAGATTCGGGCTGGAAAAAGCGCTAAGGGATCTCGCCGCCTCCTATAACACCCAGAAACTGGACGTAAGGATGCAGACTTTCGGCATTGCAAAAGACATCCCCCTTACCAATCAGGCCCATATTTTCAGGATCATCCAGGAGTTAATCTCCAACGCTGCCAAACACAGCGGCGCCAGTCAGATATTTGCCCAGTGCAGCCAGAATGAAGGCCTTTTTTTAATTACCGTTGAAGACAATGGAAAAGGTTTTGATCCTGAAATTTTGCAGCAGAAAAAAGGACTGGGATACAGTAATATCAAAAACCGTGTGGCTTTTTTAAAAGGGAAAATAGATATTCAATCAACCCATACGGAAGGCACGGTGATTAATATTGAACTGGACAGTTACGCCGGATAGTTCAGCTAAAAACAGCGTGCTTTAAAAAAGCACCCTTGAAAAAACTAAAAAGCGGCACTATTTTGACATAGTGCCGCTTTTTATTAATGCGTTCTGTTTTCTGTTTTCCCGGTCGATTTAACCCGTTGTTTGATCAAAGACAGGTGCTGATCCAATGACCGGATTCAGCTTTTGGATTATTGTCCGCCGCCTGCACCTGTTGTATCTGCCGCATTCAGGTCGATACCCAGTTTTTTGGCCACCGGTTCAAACAGATTCACAACTGTTTTATCATCTCCATAGACTACATCATCGGGTTTGATAACCAGCGTGATTTTCTGTGCTTTTACTTCTTCCATCAGCACTTTCTGAATCTTTTCATATAAAGGCTGAGACAGCTCAGCAAATTTCTGACGTTCAGCGTTCTGAACGATTTGTTGCCAGTTGATTAACTGCCAGGCGTATTGCTGACGCTGTTGATTGATCATATCCAGTACCTGTTTAGACTTTTTGGCCGTAGAGTCAGCTTTGTAGCTGCTGTCTGCACGGTTATATTGATACTCCAGCGCATCGCGTCTAGGTCCCAGTGAATCCTTTTCAAATACCTGTATTTTTTGTTGTACATCCTTGTATTCAGGTAAGTGACCAACAATAATATCATAATCAAACACACCAATTTTTAAAGCAGGCGTCTGTGTCTGTGCCTGTGCATTGCTGGTAAAGAAACCTAGTGCCATTACCGTCAATAAGGAGAAAATAACCTTCTTCATTCTTTCTTTTAGTTTTTGTTTTTATTGTCCTCAGGCTTACCTAACCCAGGTAAACCAAAAAATTATAATTGTAAATATAGTAACTTAAATCAGTTTGCCAACTTTATTTTGTCTTAATCCCCATGGCCTCCAAAATCACATCACTTTTGTTGAGTTTGGGATCAGAAAAAATAACCTGGGTACCTGCGCTCTTATCTAAGACAAAATCCCAGCCATACTTGACAGATAACTGTTGGATAATGCTATATATCTTATTTTGAATGGGTTGTACCAGTTCTGCGCGCTTTTTAAAGAGCTGTCCCTGATAACCAAAGTAGCCAGTTCGCAAATTGCGTACCTCAGTTTCTGCGTTTTGGATTTGCAACATTCTTTTAGCTTTTAACTCATCGGCCAGCATATACTGCTCTGCTTTATAGTCATTTCTGAGAGAATCTGCATAGTGGCCGGCGCTGTCGACCTCTTTTTGCCATTTGGCCGTCAATAACTCCAGGGTCGTATCCACTCTGGCATATTCCGGCATCTTGCTTAGCATATAGTTCATATCTATCACCGCATAGCGCTGCGCTAAGAGGGTCTCTGTACTGCTGATGGCCGCTAGGGTCAGCAGCCAGCACAGCCATTGCCGAAATAACAGGCCTTTTTTTCTTGTTTCAGTCATAATACCTTAAAACGTCTTAAAGTTCCGGGTATTGTATCAGCAAAATAAGACAGCACAGTCTGAGCCCGCTATTAATCCGGCTCGTAACCTAACATAAAGGTAAAGCGGCCGGCCTTACCCAGACCTTGTCCGGAGCGCAGACGGTCTATACCGATACCATAGTCAAAGCCTAACAGACCAAACATCGGCAGATAAAAACGGGCACCCACCCCTACGTCACGACGCAACTGGAAAGGATTGTAATCTTTAAAGGAATACCACCCGTTGGCAGCTTCCGCAAAGACTAACCCGAAAATCGTACTTGCCTGACTCAGTGACAAAGGATAACGCAGTTCCAAAGAGTATTTATTGAAGATCGTAAAATACTGCGTGGCACCTGACTGATCGGGGTTATACCTTGGATTTGAAGTTTCATAAACCGGATAACCTCTTTGAGAGATGATATCATAACCTAACAGGGCGTAGTTGTTACTCATCCCGGCGTCCCCTAACTGGAAGCGTTCAAAAGGCGATATCGGCATATTCGGGTTATATTTACCTAAATACCCCATTTTAACCGAGGCCTTTAATACAAACTGCTTTTTATCCTCCCCGTGCTGCGGTCCGATCGGCACATACCAGTCACCGGTAAAGCGGTATTTCTGGTATTCGACGAACTTATATTTCTTGGCCGGATCCGTCGCGTCTTCAATAGACTTATCAAAATAAGAGAATGGCGGCGTCAACTGGGCATAGGCCGTAATATTGGATCCACCGGTCGGATACTGCGCACTGTTAACAGAGTTTCTGGACAAAGTCACACGCAGGTTGATGTTGTTAGAGACCCCGTTGCGGTAATTGGGCAGGTTATACTGGTCAATATAATAGTTATGCAACTGATAACGGGTATAGTTGATCTGTGCACCGATCTGGAAATAAGGATCAGGCCAGTTCAGCCTTTTGCTGAGTCCCACGCTGATGGAGGTGGTCCTAAAGGAAGCGGTATCCCCCTGATCATCCCACTGACCGGTATAATAGTTATAACCGTTTCTGAACTTACTGTCGGCAAAGCTGACGCTGAGTGCGTTTTGGTGTTTACCACCCAGCCAGGGTTCCACAAACTGAACACTGTAAGAACGGAAGGCCTTACCGTTACTCTGGAAGTTCAAAGACAGCATCTGTCCATCCCCGGTCGGCAGCGGATCCCATCCTTTTTTATTAAAGATGTTACGCAGCGAGAAGTTATTGAAGGTCACCCCTAAGGTACCTGTCAGACCGATACCACCGCCAAAACCCGCACTTAACTGCAGCTGGTCTGCAGATTTCTCTACCAGGTTATAGGTCAGTTCCACGGTACCATCTGCCGGATTAGGTTCAGGGACCGGATTCATTTTCTGTTCATCAAAGAATTTAAGTACACTCAACTCACGCAGCGACATCATGATATCACTTTTGGAGAACTTATCTCCCGGCAGGGTTCTGAGTGCACGGCGAATGACGTGTTCATTGGTTTTATCGTTACCCACGATATTGACACGGGTAAGGGTCGCTTCCGGTCCTTCACGCATGCTCATGACAAAATCAATGGTATCATTATATACGGTAGCCTCTACCGGCTCCACCTGGAAAAACAGATAACCGTTATCCAGATACAGGTTAGAGATACTCATGGCCTCCTGGCCACCGCCGATACCCAGTTTATCATTGAGCAGTTCCTTATTATAGATATCTCCTTTACGGATATCCAACAGGACATTGAGCAGCGAATCCGGATACACGGTATTACCTACCCATTTGATATTCCCGAAATAATATTTATGTCCTTCGCTGAGCTTGATATCGACATTTACGCTTCCTTTTTTGGTATAATAGACCGAGTCTTTTAAGATCTTGGCGTCTCTGTAACCTTTGGAGTTATAATAGTCAATGATTTTTTGTTTGTCTTCCTGATACTTCTTCTCATTAAACTTGGCTGAGACCAGCGGGTTAATATGTACGTAAGGGCTGACCAGGTTGCGGGTCTTGGTATAGGTCAGATAACCGTGGTCTGATAAGTAATCATGCCAGCTGTACTGATAAGGCGTACCCCAGCTGGTGGTATCAAAAGCCTCTACGGTCGGATACAGGGTCATGCGGGACATTTCTTTGGTCCCTTTCATCTGTTTTTTCAGTTTCAGACCGTCAACGGCGGTATTGCCAAAGAAATCAATCTGATTGACTTTAACCTTGGCCCCTTTATTAATATTAAAATACAGTAATACGGAGTTGTCAAAAGTCGTATCCTTACGCTCAATGATATCAATGGCTACCCGTCTGAAGCCTTTTTCGGCATAATAGCTGCGGATGGCATCCACGGCTGTCATTTTCATATTCTCCGTCAGAGCATGACCTGGCGTAATGCCGCTTTTGCCTTTTAACTCATCGGCCTGAGTCTTACTGACACCTTTAAAATAAAATTTAGTCACGCGGGGACGTTCTGTAACGGCCAGTTCCAGAGAGATTTCATTGCCCTGGATTTTGGTTACATAATAAGTGATATCACTGAAAAATCCCTGAGACCATAAACGGTGGATGCTTCTGGGCAGTTCATCACCACCCGGCAGGGTGATGAAAGTTCCTACGGTGATTCCTGAGGTGGCTTTCAATAGGTTCGTATCAAAGCTGGCATTTCCTGAAACAGCAAGTTCAGCCACTTTATATCTGACCGGTGTTCCGTTTTCCAGGGTGGACTTCAAATCCGGATTGGTGGAATAGAGCACCTTTTTTGTCGTATCGGTATTGTCTGTATTAATTTGTGCCTGTAGCTGACCGCTTAGTAATATCAGTACCAGCACCCATATCAATTGACTCGATTTTCGCATTAAATTTTAAATTGCTGTTTTAAAGTTTCCTTTGCTTTAATATTATTATTACAGGTAATTAGATATCAATGAGTTACTTTTTATCTGATCTCATTTGCCATCTTGCCCCCTGTCTTAGATCATTTTGTTTTTGCGCGTTACTTTAGGTAACGCCCGGCTATTTTTCACTTTCAAAAACAGCTTTTACCTTCCTTTTTATCCTTATATATCACTACTTAAGGCAAGGCGGACGGGCCGCTTCCGGCCGGCTTTCTGCCAGTAAATCATGTATATAAGCGTGGCAAATTAGCTGTAATAATTAAAAGTCTTTGTTAAAAAGCTACTTATTTTACGCCCCGGCGCTTTTGTGCCGGTTCCGGCCTTTTTTTTTGTCCGCCATTAAAGGGAAGCGCTGCCATAGCCACCTGCTGCCTAAAACCTGTCCCGGGTAGCTTCAGCCTTTGCCCACAGCGGTTTTCAGCTGTTTTTCACCTGCTCTCCGGTCTTGCCGAAACGCCTTTCTCTCATCTGAAAAGCACTGATGGCTTCCAAAAATGCGTCTTTGTTAAAATCCGGCCATTTAATGTCCGTAAAATAAAGTTCCGCATAGGCCAGCTGATATAACAGAAAATTACTGATCCGGTTCTCTCCGCCCGTGCGGATCATCAGCTCCGGATCCGGATAAGGAGCCGTGGTCAGATACTGCGCCAAGGTGTCTTTGCCGATCTTTTCAGCAGACAGCTTCCCTGCCTGCACATCCTGGGCGATTAACCTGGCCGCTCTTGTCAGCTCCCAACGGCTGCTGTAACTGAGCGCTAAAATCAACTGCACGCCGGTATTGGCGGCGGTTTCTTCCAGGGCCTCCTGCATTTCCTGTCTGGCATCTTCGGGCAACATCTCCATATCTCCGATGACATGCAGCCTTACATTATTTTTATTCAAATCCGGCACTTCTTTGCGTACAGTCTGAATCAACAGCTGCATCAGGCCCGCCACTTCCTGAGAAGGCCGGTCCCAGTTCTCCGTACTGAAAGCATACAGGGTCAGATACTCAATACCCAGTTCAGTAGCGACCTCTGTTACCGTACGCACACTCTGCACACCGTGATAGTGTCCATAGAGCCTGTCCTCCCCCTTTTGCTGTGCCCAGCGTCCGTTTCCATCCATGATGATGGCTACATGCCGGGGTAGCTTTTGCGGGTCGATCTGATATTGCTGCGACTTTTCCATTGATTGTATCAAAAATAAGGGGGCAAAAGTACAAAAATTATTCGAGCATTCAGGGGGATGTCAGCCAGGTTTCTCTGCCGGCGGATTTGCCTGGGCGGCCGCTGGCTCTTCCCTAATACACCTCGGGACAATTACAGGTTCCAAAATTAAAAGAAAGACCTATCTGCAGGGTCATATACCGGTCCTTTGCCAGGCTGTTGCCCCGCTGCCAGCCTGCCGCCCGGGCTTTGCCGTCCAGACTGCGGTCCTGCAGTGCCAAAGCCCTTGCCGCCTGAGCGGCAGACCCCTTGTAATTAGCCCCGTCAAAGGCCGTCGTCCCGGCATAAGTCGTGCTGACATCATCCAAATAATCCGAGGTCGTGAACCGGTAGGTGGCCTCGGCAAAAATATTAAGTTTGGGGCTAATCGCTTGCCTGACACCGACAGAAAGGGGAAATATCATGGCCAGTGCCCCGTATTTCTGACCGTCATGAGGGGTGCTGCTCAACTGGCCTTCGGTTCCCAGCTTTCTGAGTGACACTTTCTCTCCCTGATCCGTATGGGTGTAGGGATCGCTATATATCCCGCCGATGCCAAGGCCTACATAGGGCGTAAAGCTATGGCCCTGAACACCCGGGGCATATTTGAAGAAATTAAAACTCCCGCTCAGGCTCAGCTCTATAATATTATTGGCAAAATCCAGTCCTCTGTTATGATAAGCAGCGTCCTTATTGTCTTTGTCCGAGGCTGCCAGATGGACATAAGACCCGCTGAGCCGGACGCCTATATAACTGCCCAGATAGCGCTGATAAAAAGCCTGGGCACTGTAATGCACCGGGCTCAGGCTGCCCTCCGGGTTCAGATCTCCAAAATAATGGGCGGTTCCAAGCCCGATACCTATTTCTGCCTGCGGCAGGTAATTCATGGACTGTGCGCTAAGGGCGCCCCAGCTCATAAGGCCCGCCATGAACAGCAGCACGCTTTTCAGGCGGCCGGTAAGTGGTAATGTTTTTAATCTACGGTGTATCATCATAAGAAAGCAGAGTGCCGGTTTTCTTTGTTGAAGTAAATGATTCGTATCAATTGATGGATCCCAATCTGATGCCAGGGTGTTAGTTCCTTTTATCAAAACCCCAGGATAGTTTTGTTCTTAAAGTCGATAAAAAACTGTTTTCCTTAAACCGGATCAGCTTAATGGAAAACCGCTCCTTACGGATGGCCAGCTGTACGCTGTTATTGACGACTTCCCTTCTGGCATCCAGGGTACAGAGAAAGTCCTCCGCCCGGCTCTCCACCTCAAAGGAGATGACATTGTTATCCGGTACGATGATCGGGCGGGTGTTGAGATGATGAGGCGCAATGGGGGTGATGACCAGACTAGCTGAGTCAGGGAACACAATCGGGCCGCTACAGCTCATGGAGTAGCCGGTACTGCCGGTGGCCGTCGCCACGATCAGTCCGTCTGCATAGTAGGAATTGATAAACTCCCCGTTCAGATAGGTTCTGACCTTAATCATCGGGGCGGCGTCTCTTTTGGTAATGGTAAAGTCATTTAAGGCAAAGGGCGTGTCTCCAAATAAGGGGATGCCAGCATCCAGATGAATCAGGGTTCTGGAATCTATAATATAATTCTGGTTGATCAGCTCCGACAGCACCAGGGAGAACTCCTCCCTGCTGGCACCGGTTAGAAAACCCAGTCGCCCGAAATTTACGCCCAGAATCGGAATATTTTTATCACCCACCAGGGTCACGGCGTCAAGGATTGTGCCGTCACCGCCCAGACTGATCAGACAATCCGTGTCCGGGCTCAGGCTTTTTCCGTCCTCAAATACGCCGATAGCCGAAAAACGGCTGGTAATCTCACCAAACTGATCCACCAAACCTTTATAGATGAGAATGCCAATGCCTTTAAGGGTCAGTTCCTCCAGTAAGGAGTGGATATCCTGGCTATATTCGGCAGGTAGAATTCTTGCATAAATAGCAACTTGCATAGACGATTGGAGATTGGTCTTAATGCAAATGTAATCATTATGAATTACATGCGTGCATAGCCTGTTTTGAAGGACATATTAAAGCCGATGCCTATATTGCTTTTTAACTGCAGGGCAGGGCTGTTGGAGTTGGGGCCGAATAGTTTAACGTCATCATCATAGATTAAATCCAGGCTGTAGGTGGCTGATAAAAACCGGTTAATCTTAAAATTCAAATTATTACTCATATCCAGATCCACATTTTGCGGATTATCCGTGTAATCAGAGAACAGGTTTAAGTTCGCCCGGTAATTGACGTTTTTAATGATATCTTTCTGATAGTTAATCGTGGCGAAAAAACCCGGCGCCAGGTTATAGCGGTGTCCCTTATCCAGGCCATAGAGCCCGAGACTGGCCAGTTTGCGGTTCAGTATGACGGTCAGCCTGGTCGTCAGCGGAGAGGCAAATATGGAGAGCTCCGGTTTGGGTTTATAGTCAAGACCCAGTGAAATCACGGCATAGGCCGGAGACATAAACGAAGAGATCAAGGTCGAACTGTCCCTGCTATAATAAGAACGCCCGTCAAAAAACTGAGAGCGGCCATTGAGCAGCATGGAGGCATTTAACTTACCGGCACTGTCCAGTTTAATCCCGTATTTAGAAGTACCGGCAATCCGGTCGTCATTTTTACGGCCCCCGTTGGACGTGGTCTGGACATAACCGAAATTAAAATCTACATTGGTATCCCAGGAGTGCTTGCCTTTGCGGTAATAAAGAAAGCTGTTGACATAGGAGGTGAGCGCCATGGAGAAGTCCTCTCCTCCCGCCGCCCAGTTACGCAGTGAGCTCTGTGCGAGCGATAAATTACCGCTGCCGCCGTATTTCCATTTCCATGGAATGGTATCGGTGGCTCCTTTTTTTACGGTCACAAAGATTTCTGAGGGCAGCGAGCGTACCGGTATATCGTTTTGTGCATGCAAGGATGAGACGACTGCCGTCATCACCACCATTAGATAAATATGCCGCTTTATTTTAGTTCTCAATTAAATCTTTTATTTTAAACGTGTTGCCTCAGGTTCCCTGAAATCCGCACACGCATATAGTGCTTTACAGAGACAGCTTTTACCCTGTCCTTATATAATAATTAAAAATAATAAAAAAACTGCCTAATGACTGTAGGCTGGTCGTATTTTATTATGCTTTACCCTGCTTTCGATTGAACCGGACTGCAATAGTTTAATAAACACCCCTGTTATGATCAAATTAAATTTTGCTGTTATTTTTATCTAACTATTCAGCCGTCTGTTTAAAAAGCATGCGACAGTTCCCTCGTTATGGGCTCAAAAATAAAAGACTCTGCTATTTTTTGGGGTTTCCAATAGCCAAAATTTTCCAAAATATCTGCCATTATGACATTTGGGGATTTTTTAATTACTTTTGCAGGATAAAATTTCGTGAATGGAGACTTTAGAACTGCAAAATAAGCAAATTAATGAGCTCAGGCAAGGTGAGGCTTATGAGCCGCTGCCGGGAGAACAGCAATATAGTAAAAAGTTTTATATAGAAAGTTATGGCTGTCAGATGAATTTCAGCGACAGCGAAATCGTGGCCTCGATCCTGAATAAAGAAGGCTTCGGCGCCACCCGCAATGCAGAGGAAGCAGACCTGATCTTTGTCAATACCTGTTCTATCCGGGAAAAGGCAGAACAGACCGTCCGTAAAAGACTGACGGAGTTTAAAAAATACAAAACCAACCGCCCGGGGGCCCTGGTAGGCGTCCTGGGTTGCATGGCAGAAAGACTCAAATCCAAGTTTCTGGAAGAGGAGAAACTGGTGGACCTGGTCGTCGGACCGGATGCCTACCGGAGTCTGCCGGCACTGGTGGAAGAAGCGCAGAGCGGCCAGAAAGCCATTAATGTGCTATTGAGCCGGGACGAGACCTATGCCGATATCTCTCCGGTAAGGCTTAACAGTAACGGCGTTACCGCTTTTATCTCTATTATGCGCGGCTGTAATAATATGTGTACTTTTTGCGTGGTTCCTTTTACCAGGGGCCGGGAAAGAAGCAGAGAGCCTAAATCCATTGTAGCCGAGGCAGAAGATCTCTTCAGCCGCGGTTTTAAAGAAGTGACCTTACTGGGGCAGAACGTAGACAGTTATAATTTTATACAAGAGGAGACCGGTCAGACCATCACCTTTGCCCGCCTGTTGGAACTGGTGGCTCAGGTCAGCCCGGAATTAAGAGTAAGATTCAGCACCTCTCATCCCAAGGATATAACGGAAGACGTTCTTTTGACCATGGCCAGATATGAGAATATCTGTAATTATATTCATCTGCCTGTGCAGAGCGGCAGCTCCAGAATCCTGCAGCTGATGAACCGGACCTATACCAGAGAGTGGTATATGTCCAAAGTAGATCAGATCCGGCGTATCATTCCGGAATGCGGCATCTCCAGCGATATGATTGCCGGTTTTTGTACGGAAACCGACCAGGATCACGAAGATACCCTGTCCATTATGCGCTATAGCCAGTATGACTATGCCTATATGTTCTATTACAGCGAACGTCCGGGTACCCTGGCCGCCCGCCGCTTTGAGGATGACGTTCCCCTGGAGACCAAAAAACGCCGTTTACAGGAGATCGTGGACCTTCAATATGAACTCTCTTTTGAAAGCAATAAAAAAGATGTAGGCAAGACCTACAAGGTGTTGATTGAGGGAGAAAGTAAGAAAAGCGAACAGCAGTGGATGGGCAGAAACTCTCAGAATAAAGTGATCGTTTTTCCTAAGAACGATCAGGATCTGCAAAAGGGTGATTATGTATGGGTGAAGGTAGAGGAGTGCAATAAAGCGACTTTAAAGGGACAGATGGTCCCTGCAATGGCCTGATTACCTATATATAAATAAGAATTAGGATAACGAAAGGACGGTTTACCCGGTATTAACCTATTTACAGCTGTCCCCTGCATCCGCCATGAAGGACAAAGAAAGGATCAACGCTGAGCCGGACGCAACAGGAGTTATCCTGCCTGGCTTCAGGGCCTGGAGGGGGCAGACATTACAACATCAAACGGAAACTTCGAACCAATGGATTTACAAACTGTCAAAAACAGATTTAATATCATCGGGAACTCCCAAGGCCTGAACTATGCCCTGAATGTGGCCGTTCAGGTGGCAGCCACAGACTTAAGCGTGCTGATTGTCGGGGAAAGTGGTGTGGGTAAAGAAGTGTTTTCTCAGATTATCCATGCGCTTTCTTCCAGAAAGCACAATAAGTTTATTGCGGTTAACTGCGGGGCCATCCCCGAGGGCACGATAGACAGTGAACTGTTCGGTCATGAAAAAGGAGCTTTCACCGGCGCCGTTGACAGCAGAAAGGGATATTTTGAGACCGTAAACGGCGGTACGATTTTTCTGGATGAAATCGGAGAAATGCCCATCGGTACCCAGGCCAGATTACTGCGTGTCCTGGAGACCGGCGAATATATCCGGGTAGGGTCTTCCAAAGTGCAGAAAACAGATGTCCGGGTGATTGCCGCCACCAACCGCGACTTATATGAATTTACACAGAATGGCAAGTTCAGAGAAGATTTATATTACCGTTTAAGTACGGTGCCCATCCGGGTGCCGGCCTTAAAAGACAGAAAAGACGATATCAGTCTGCTGTTCAGAAAATTTGTTGTGGATTTTGCCGAGAAATACCGCAAGCCCCCCCTGCAATTAGAGCCACAGGCCATGCAGCTGCTGGTCAGCTACCCCTGGCCCGGTAATGTGCGTGAACTTAAAAATATTGCAGAACAGATCTCCGTGCTGAGTAAGTCTAATAGTATTTCAGCGGAGCAGATGCAGCAGTTTTTGCCGGAATATCATAATAACCGCCTGCCGGTGCTCTCCCCCGGCCCACATGGGGGCAACGCCACAGGTGAATTCATGAATGAAAGAGAGATCCTGTATAAACTCTTTTTTGACATGAAAAAAGATGTCAGCGAGCTTAAAAAGATGTTCGCGGAAATCCTGCAAAACCCGGTGATCGCGAACTCTCTGAATGATTATACCAAAGAAAAGATTTACCAGTCTTTAAATGACCAGGAAGCTTCGGCTACGGCTATAAAACCTTATTACGCAAATGCTGCCCTTCCGGGCGCTTTCCATGAGGATCCGCCGCACCTGCATGCGCAAAATGCACATACCGTCCCTGCTAATCCACCACATCAGGGACAGCCGGTGATTTTAAATGCCGCCGATCCCGACCGGGACCAGATCCACAGCCATGAGGAAGTGGAAGAGACCTTAAACATCATGGATAAGGAAAAGGAACTCATCACCAAAGCACTTAAAAAACACAGAGGTAAGCGTAAGGACGCCGCCTATGATCTGGGTATCAGTGAAAGAACGCTATACAGAAAACTAAAGGAGTATCATATCGACGGATAGCTGCATCAGTTTTACTCCAGGTGGTGGTTAGTTGCTGCACCGCCCTTTGGATAAAAAGAAAAAAATGCAGGTCCGGGTTATACAATAATTAATAGGCAAAAGCCTTTATCTGATGACAACGCTGACATCTGCATTGCCTGTTTAATACACTTCAGTTTTAAAATCTTCAATCTGCCGGGTCTCACTAGAAAAATTAATCCCTATAGCCATTTTGTGCTTAGGGCTGGTTAAGTAAAGTCTGCTCAATAACTCACCGCTAGGTGATCATTAACACATTATAATAATTTTTAATTCTGAAATTTCCGGCTAGCCTGACTACATGATAGGCTAGCCAATTTTGTATCCTTAATAGTAGGGATACAGGTGCCTGCCTGGTCATCCGGACCAGGTTTAGCACCAGGGCTATAGTAGATATCCATGAAGTACTTGTATTGGCCAGCTTGGCTTTTATATTGTCCATGCCATATCTGGTCTTTGCTTGGCCAAATTTTCCCTCTATTGGATTTCTTTCGCCCGGTCTTATGTGATTTTTCACTGCCGTTGCGGATGGACGACCTAGCGGTTTCGCAACAAGTTTTATGTTTT
>NZ_FNQY01000012.1 GCF_900107765.1 Arachidicoccus rhizosphaerae
CTTCCACATGTCCATATTCACAATATTTAGTTCAGGTAGCACTTCTTTTCCAGAAAGCTGATACAGCAATGTTTTTAGGTCCTTTTCACTCTGGCCTTCCTGCAGCTCCAGAATGTATTCCTTGTCACTGTCAAGCACAATTGTTGCGTAGTTATGCCCTTTCGTAAACGCTTTCTCGTCTATACTAATATTCTTAAAGGATATAGCTTCCCCGCGATTTAGCATGCCTTGCTCAACAGCATCTTCCATAATGCTTCTTATTATGTACGGGGTGGTTTTCATTATTTCTGCAACTGTATTTTGCACTTTAATTTTTTGCAACAACCTAATCGCTTCACTTCTAAATAGATAGGTGTAGCTTCTATTAGGAGGGGTAAAATTGGGCTTATAGGTCTTAACCTTGCCATCATGATCTTTATATCTAGGAAGCTTGGCTATCAGGTAGCATTTGTACTCAAACCAAGCTAAATGCTGCCACTCCCTTTCCGGGGCATAGTCATAAATGGGATACCATTTCCCATCAACTAGACAATCTGTCAACTGGTATTTTAAATAAATTCGAGTGATCTTCTCAGGCGAGGTCATCTTCTCCACCTGCACAATCGCAAACTCATCTGTTATACCCAACATCTCCTGCAAAAACATGTCAAATTCCATCCCGCAAATATGCACCTAAATAATAATGTAACCATTATTTATTTACGATAGCCACAAAATTTGGACTGGCATTAGGAGAATTTTTATGAGTAATACCATAACGTAAAACATGAGGAATATTATCAATATGAGTTATTCGATATAATTTAACGTCCTTCAGATCCATAGGTCCAGTTTATTGTTTCGTAATCGAGTCCAAATATAATTCTTTTAATAAGACATTAGCTGAAAATTAAAATTCGCTGTATATATCCTGACCCGAAAAAGCCCTGATTCTATTTTAATGATCTCTAACAGAATTTTGACAGACTTTAACTACAACATACTGACGTTTAGTGCTTAAGGAATCCAGTCCTGGGCACCAACAAAACCCTGAAAGGCTATAAATCTCTGATTTATGGCCTTTTTTGATATTCGAAATAACCCGCCTCTATCTTAGGTAATTCCTAAAGGAGTATATCACACGTTTGCGACGATAGTATCAAATACAATATTAGCTTTGAAAGCGATTCCAGATTTTCAAAAAAGGAGTACGATAAACTTGTTATAGTTGATACAGTATCATTAGTTGTAATCCAAAATAATTCGACAAAAGTCATTGCAAACTTTCATGCGAATGACACGCGATTACAAGTTCGAAAATAATTTTGTGTGATTATTGACAGTGTCCATAATCACTTATTTAGTTTAAAAAATAATGTGTCAGATAATCTCTTTGAGCTCAATTTCAAATTATTACCGGTAACAACCCACTCATCCGGATACATGACTCCAGTAACATAGTTGTCCAATTCAGGACCAAAATAGGGCAAATCGGAGGCAAATTCAGGCATTATAATCCTGTGATTTTTAAATTTAGCCTTTTGTTGCATAAAATAGTAAGTGGTTCCAACCCTCGCAGCATAATTATTTTCCCTGCTATCCGAAATTAACAATACAAGGCAGTCGCATGTTTTGTTTATATCCAATAGGGTGGTATCTCTATCCTGCCTGATATACCCTATCAGATGCCACTCCCCTCTCAATTCTTTAGGAGGTACAGAACTTTCAGTAGTTTTGGTACAGCCTAAACAAATACTTAAAAAAACACATACAATAAATGGGAACGTTTTTAAAGAATTCATAGTTTTTTATTTTAAGTCATTGGTGTCTTTATAACCTTAAGCAGCTACCAAAAAAACCATCATTTACTTTCAAACAAAAACAAACAGTTTACAACCGTTTATTAGAACGGGATTAACCCCTATTAACGTTACACCAAAATATCATAATTATTTCAAATTATATTTTCAAAGTATTGCCCTTTATATATTGTCCTATTATTCCAGTATCCGCTATAATTCATAAAGCTCAATAGGCAATCCATCGGGGTCATTGAAAAATGTATACTTTTTTCCGGTGCATTCATCAATTCTGATTGCCTCTGTAAACACATGCTTATCCGCTAAACTGGTTACTTCCTTTTCGATATTTTTTACAGCAAAGGCTATATGTCTGAGACCAGCTGCCTCCGGCCTGGTCATTCTCGCAGGCGGATCAGGAAAAGAAAACAGCTCAATTAAATACTGACCGTTTAAAGAAAGATCAAGCTTATAGGAATTCCGTTCTTCTCGGTAAATCTCCTGCTCTATTTTAAAACCTAGTATTTTGGTATAAAAATCTTTAGAGAGTTGATAATCCCGGCAGATTATTGCTATATGATGTATCCTTTCAATATGTATCATATTTCTTCTAATTTTTTAAAGTTATACGGGCCTGAAAAATAAATATTCAATCCAGATTCTGCCAAAACTAAAATCACAAACTCCCTAATTCCCTTCTTTCCCCAAAAAAGCGTATTGCTCAGTCAATAGCCCCGGCCGTATTTCAAATAATGGTCATTTTTAGCACCGATTTCGCTGGAATATCTGTAATTTTAGGGTTGTCAAGGGATGCATCCTTTGGCAAATTACATCTTTTTAATTGAGAACCCGCTTATGAAACGATATACGGTATTACTCGCCTTGGCTTTATTGTTATGTTTATGCTGCTATAATTCTTTCGGACAATATAGTAGCATGCATACACCGTATGGCAAGGTTAACATCCCTAACCCTTCTACAGGCACGACCTTTTTGCCATTTTTAAAATCAGGTAGTGGAAGCCCCAAGATGAAGGCGCTGGACTATACGGTTGTTTTAAATTCAGGAGAAATCTATAAAGGAACAGGCAAACTTCGTTTATATAAAGGAAAATATTATATTCAATTTTATAAAGGGAAAAAGCTCAGACTATTTAATCCGGAGGATACCAAATCCATTACCGCTATTACAGAAATGGGCAGAAAAATGGTTGGCCTTCCAGCTTTTAATGATTCCTGTTGGCTTTTTAAAACCTATGAAGGCAAAATCAATAAATATTCCGTAGCCCCTGAATGGGGAACACCCTATCCTGCGGCCATCCAAAAAGACCCTCAAATGCCGCCAGTTGAAATATCCAAGGAAAATGTCATGAACTTCGTCCAGGATAATCCAGAGGCTCTTGAAAAGGTTAAGAAAGGAAAACTACTGGACGCTGTCAGAATCTATAACAGACCGTAAACCTATTACAGCCATATAAGCGGATTTCTGACCGGCAGATTTCTAATTACTTCTTCCACAGTGGGAAAATGTTCCAAATGGCTCCAGCAATCCAACCATTCTCTCTGTCCAAATTCTTTGGCCCCGAAAAGCAAGGACGGCTGAGCAACAGGCCACTGATCCCAATACATCACATCCGGTTTCAATGGCCACTTGGATTTATCTTTTATAAAAGGGTACATAAATTCGATTCCTTTTCGAATTGACTTACCATCAGGCGTTTTATAGATCCATAAATTGTTTTGTGGCGTAGAAAGTAGCTGGCATATAGTGGCAAATGCATCCAGATTAAACAAAGAATATCCGTAGGGCTTGGTTCTCGCCATCTCCATTGGGAAGCTTCCACCAGTCGCCATTTGATTTGGCAATAAAACGGTCTTATATCTACTGCTGCAAAAATCCATCAACTTTTCATTTCCGGTAAAACGGGCAAAGCAGGCTACCTGCATCACCCAGCAGGTGCCGTGATTATTAGCGGCATTCATTTCATCTTTACCGTAAGGATGGGTTGTTACCCAATCCAGATAGGCGCTAAACCAATCTTTTATTTTTCCCAGGGCCACCTGATCCATATCAGGAGATTTTTCCATTACATATAATCCCTCGGCCACCTCCATTAACTGAATGGCATCAATAATACCTATCCCCCTGCCTGTCACCCTTCCCTTTATGGCCTGGGCATATAATAAATTGGGATGCATCATGGTGGCCGTATCTACAAACCATGCCCTGCAATGCTCCATCGCTTTTTTTAAATAAACCGAATTATGGGTAATTCGCCATGCTGAGGCTAAAGAGCCTACAATACGGCTCAGCCGGACCATGGCAAGTCGGTGTTTTACAAAATTATCAGGATTGGTCAGGCCATCTTTTTTAATATAAGGACTATCAGGACTTGCAGCATTAGGCCACCAATAATCTCCTTCACTATAAAAATCATGTATTCCGCCTGCACTTCGTTTACAGATATAGGATGTAACAGTTACAGGCTTTTCCTTCAAGGCCCTGCCCGCACGTTGTAATACAGCTTGTCTGAGTACAGATTCTGTTAAATGGTATACGGAAGTATCCGGCGTGACATGTTGCGCCCTCACTATCATTTTGCTGCTTAAAATCAGGATAAACAACAGCATTATCAACTTTCGCATATCTGTGGCTTTATCAAGTTTATAATGTTATTACTATAGGGAGACAAAGGCAACTGGCAACCCGTCTATTTTGGCACTCGCTACCGATTTCCCATTATTTGTATGAATCCTGATGATGGCCCTGCCATTGTAGAGCTGAACCCTTCTGGAACCGGAAGAAGTACCCAGATCATCTATTAAAGTGCCATCACCGGCAAGTCCGAACCGGATCCAGTTCTTAGCATCCAGACATTCAACCTGATTTACGTCATATACCTTTGCCTCAATAGTGGCTATACCATCTTTTTCACTAATTTTTTTGAGTTGCACCACTGCAGGTTTACCCCAGTTGTCTGTCTGGTAATCAAAATGAATCGTATCTGAAATACTAGCGCCTCCCTTACTTGCTTTAACAATGGCCTCGTAACTACCTTTGTGCATGGGTACATTCCATCTAAGGCCGGCAGCTGGAAAATTCTGACTATTACGCTTTCTCTTCCCATAAGATTTACCATTCACAAAAAGCTCCGCCTGATCACAATTGGAATAGACCTTGATCATTTTTTCCTCGCCGTCTTTACCCCACCTGACAGGCCAGTGATGGCCGTATATATGTGCCATAAGTTTATTAGTCCAGTATGACTGGAAGACATAATAAGACTCTTTTGGAGTCAGATCCCTTTCAACAACCCCTTTTTGATTCATATAAGGAATCGGATTGTCCGGTCTCACGGGTGTTGAGAAATCTTTAAACACCCACATGGCAGCACCCGTCAGCCATGGCATTGTTTCCTGTTCCTTTAGATGCCAGTCAAATAAATTACAGATATAGGTTTCGCTCCAGTCACCATCCTTTGAGGCACGGGCTGCACCTCCGTATAAGGAAGCATCTCCTGCCCTTTCATCAGCAGCGCCTGTTGCTTTAATATTCTGCAGTCCCTTATCTGGATTTTCAGAATTTCGTCCGGCATGGCTGTCACCTCCCCATTCTACGTGTAAAAAGTGATCCACTTTATCAAATTCTGTTTTGGTAATTTCTTTGTATTCAGTATAAATACCCCTATACCAGCCCGCCCAAATAGAAGGAGAATACACATCTACAATATCACTGGCAAACTCACAACGACGAATCGCGGTTTTTCTGGAGGAATCTAATTGATGGGCCAGATTATTTAACTCAGTAAAATATGCTCTGATCTTTTGTTTGTCAAATTCAGCAAAATCATTTGGCCAGTCATTTTCATTACCTAGACCCCAGATAATAACAGCAGGATGATTATAATGCTGTTCTATCATATTGGTTAACATACGCTTGCCCTGTGCCTGATAGACAGCCCCCCCTAAACCTCCCCGGCACCAGGGAATTTCTTCCCAGACCAAAATTCCCAGGCTGTCACATAAATGAAGTATAATCGGAGACTGCTGATAATGAGCCAGGCGGATAAAATTCACACCCATATCCTTCATCAATACCATTTCCTCACGCATTTGACTTTCCGTCATTGCGGCACCCTGGCCTGCAAAATCTTCATGTCTGTGCGTACCTCTCAGAAGCAGTCTTGTACCATTAAGTTTAAAAGGTCCTTTTTTTACAAATTCAAAACTTCTGAATCCAACAGGAGTGATACTGATATGGCTACCGGCCTTTGATGAGATCTTTGTTTCCAGACTATACATCCTTGGAGTCTCCGGAGACCAAAGCTTTGGATTTTTAATATCCAAAGTTGTTACCTCTTGATCACCATTAAACAGATTCATTGTTTTATTGAAGGAAGCTACAACCTTTCCATCAGGGTCCTTTAAGCTTACAGACAAATCACCTGCTGCTATATTGCCGGGATTATCAAATCTTACTTTTACCGGCAATTTTGCACTTTTTAAACCGGCAGTCATTACCGGATCAGCAAAGATCTTATCAATATATAAACCCGGTTCATACACAAGGTTAACATACCGATATAGCCCGCCATACAAGTTAAAATCTGACAAGTCAGAAGGCATCATTTCCAGATCACGACTGTTATCACATCTGACTGCTACAGGAATCTTGCCTTTAAAAGCCTTAAATAAACTATCGTTGGATTTAAAACTATTTACAGCGTCCGTAATATCTACCGTCCATTCATCATACCCTCCGACATGGCTCCCCACTTTAGTAGTATATACGTACACTTCCGTTTTCTGGCCGGCCCCTTCAAAATGCAGCAAGGTTCTTCCTGCTGAATATGGATTACTGATATTCAGCTGCGTTTTATACCACATGGGACCTTCATAATAATTTACATCCGGATCTACCGCATCTCTTGCATTCACGCAATGCGGCAAACTTACCTGGCTCCATAATGGAACCGTTTCAGGGTCACCCTGCTTAGCCGGCCTCACGGCCTCCCAGATGCCTCCTAAATCTTCCCTTAAAAATGACCAGCCTGTGTTCAGCCTGCGAGACTGCTGCCCGAAGGATAAGTTGTAACCTAATAAAAATAAAACAGCCAATAAGTACCTCATATACGGGATTGAATAATTTAAATCGAAACGGACCGCCTCCGCTGTGTCCGATTGGAAACGATTTCAAAAAATAAAACTAACATCAATTACCCCCTAAAACTAAAGCAAAAAGATCAGTTGTTAGTTAATTAATTCCGCAACCGTTTCCGTAGTTAGGTTATGGTCCATAAAAAATGTGTCCCTGGTCTTTTATGAGTTACGAGGACACATTTTATAGAGATAAAACCTTCTACATACATTCCAATACCGTACAATTATTTGGGGCCGACTATTACAGGGAACCGCTTGACATCCTGAAGTCTATGATAGCTTACGTATGAGATGACAAGTAGGACCATAAAGATGACTGGAGATAACAAACTGGATGTCCACCCGTCAACGGCCGCATAGGCTATAAAAGCAGAGATAAAATCAATCCCGAAGGCAACATAGGTCCATTCCTTGATTCGCGGGGAAACAGGGACAATCAACAGGATACCGCCAATAATATGGCCTATACTTACTTCCCACCTGAACCATTCCGGCAGTAGGAGATGTTGGGTTCCCTGTTTGGCTATTTCACTATTGATAAAAAAGGCGCCAGATAATTCAAATAGCGCAATGATCAAAGTCGTTACCCAATAGGTAATCTTGACCGACTTGTTGTTTTTTGAGGTCGTTTCCATATTTCGATTTAAGATTAATAAAACAAAAAAATACTATTATAGAAAAATGCTTCCCAACGACGAACCATTCCCCGTCAGGCCCTTTTATTCAATGATTGCCAAATAGTTAATAATTGCTTTCTATGGCGGTCCATATGAAATCCTGCAAAACCAATCAGTTCATACCGGGTTAACCGGCCCAATTCCGGAAAATCCATACCCTGACACACCAAGGTTAGATCCAAATCCCTGATATCTTTTAATAAAGCCTGCTCTGCTTCTGTGGTCGCGGTCCGAATAAGGGTCCTGGATATATATTCGGTACCAGGGCGTAATATCTCTGCAGACTTCCCCTTAACATGCATATCCTCCATCCCTCTTTTTAATATTGCAATGTTTTCATCTGCCGATCTTGGGCACGCCTCAACCGGTCCATTTACCAGCTGGTGGATAAGGGTCAAAGATTTCACCACATGGCAACCCACCTGTGCTGCTGACCAGTTATCTGCATTTATCCGCTGATTAAAGACTGTTTCATCAAAATCATACAGCACTTCCACAAAATTTCTTACTGCCTCCAAAAGTTGAACTTCTAACTGATATATTTTTTCTTGTGTAATGCTGGCTATCATAATATAACTGCTCCTGTTTAATCAATAGAAAATAACCACTGTCTGAATACTTACCCGGTGGCGCTATGGGAAATAGATGCTACAACAAAAATAAATGCTTTTCCCTTTATTCAAGGGTGGTAATTACGGCAATCTAAAAGGCCTTATACGACATCATGATCAACTCTCAAAACAGTCATCCGATCAGCAGACAAAGTACACTTAATTGATTCTCAAAATATTAATTAAAAAAAGCGTCAATATTTTTACAAAGGGCCAGATATGACATCCTTTTCAGTAAGATGCTGAAAACAGTATTTTTACCAACTATTTTCTAAGTGCAATTGAAGTTATATTGCTGTAAGCCAGACTATCAGACAAGGGCTGGACCATACCATTTTTCCACAGTCTCCCATATTGTAAACCGCCATCCATAAAATTACCCACTACATATATATCCTCACCATTTACTGCAATATCGTTGGCCGTAAAACCTGGCAAATGGATTGTCTGACCATTTTGCCAGCTAAGGGCTGACCAGTCAATATAGGTTTGGCCGGCCACATACACCCCTGTATCCGTTACCGCCATTTTATTCGCCGAAGTAAAATCATTCAGAGGTGCATATAATTCTCCATTTTTAACTACACAAGGCAGGCCGTAATAACTATCGCTATTATAACTACAAACAATATAGATATCTTCCCCTTTAACAGTCATATCGAATGCAGTTATAGCATAATCCAATGTCGAGCGTACTCCGTTTTTCCAAAGCGAGGGAATCACATAATGATCCTGAATAACTGCCCCCATGATATACATGTCTCCACTCGTGGTAAAACCGATCGCCTGAGCAGCTCCTCCTTCGGGTCCTTCGTCCAGTTTCTCTGATTTCCCGTCCACCCACAACGCCGCATATTGCTCCAGATCAGTGCTTGTCATCATACCCGCTACATATACCTTATGATCATGTACGGTAATATCCGTCGCTACTGAGGGTGTACGAAACTCGCCTTCGGTATCCATCGTATCCACAAGTGGAATTAATTGACCGTTTTTCCAGATAACGGCGCGGGCATCTCCGTTTTGCAGCTCAATAGCCCCTGCTATATACACATCTTCCCCATCTAAAGCAATAGCCGTGGGACTCGAAGATACGCCACCGGGTAACCGACTGGCTACCCCATTATGCCAGAAAGTGGCATAATCTCTCTGGGTGGACATTTCATACTCTGTTCCCACCATAAAAACATCCTTAATCGTATCAGTCTCTACGGGCACTGTCGGAAGGGTATCTACTGGAGGAGTCACAACAGGCGGTTCAGGTGCATTATGATGTTTCGTACAGGCTAAAAATCCCATAATAAAGATCGAAAGTATCCATACCTTCAAATGGCCATATTTAAGCATAAACAGTTCAATAAGATGATGTATGACTGAAAATCAGTATTTTAAACATCAAACTTAACATTCTTATCCCATTTGGAAAAATAATTCTTGGACAACAGAATATCCCTAATAGAACAGGGGCCGTCTTTCAGGAATATTTCCCTAAGACCGGCCCCATTCACCCTTTTATCTAAAATCCAAAACTTAAATGAATATTTATTTGTCGCTTTTTACTGAGCGTCCAGCATCACCACACTATGTGCAGGCAAATTTACAGTCAAAATCTGGTTCTCCGGGGAACCAGATAATTTATAATCTGCAAATCCGGTTGTTTTAACATTCCCAGGCTGTTCAAATGTATTGATGGCCGTCACGGTCTTTGCGTCCAGAAGTTCTCCGCTTACTTTTCCATATTTGGTATTTGTCAGATCCACGGTAACAGTTCTAGCCTTTTCTGCGTCCAGGTTCACCAGACTGATGTGCATCACACCTGCTTTATCAATGGAGGCTGATCCGTTAATCGCGTCAATGGATTTACCATCGACTGTGTAAGCCGGGCTGATTAAATGGAGCGGCACCAGCTTACCACCCTGATGTTTTTTATACATCTCGAACACATAATAGGTGGGTGTCAGAATCATTTCATCGCCTTTCGTAAGTATCAGTGACTGCAATACATTCACGGTCTGAGCCAGATTGGCCATTTTTACCCTATCTGCATGATTATTAAAGATATTAAGCGTGGTAGCTGCAATCAACGCATCCCGCATGGAATTCTGCTGATACAGGAAAGAAGGGTTTGTTCCAGGTTCTGCATCAGTCCAGACACCCCATTCATCCACTACCAGAGCTACTTTCTTCTGAGGGTCATATTTATCCATGATAGCAGAATGTTTGGTCACCAGATCTTCCATATGCAGGCAGTTTTTCATGGTATTAAAGTATTCTGCTTCCGTAAAATCAGTCGCAGAGCCTTTTTTGCCCCAGCTACCTGTCGGAATTGTATAATAATGCAGACTGATTCCCCACATCATTCCGAGAGGAATACCTTTCATCAGAACTTCCGTCCAGTGGTAATCATCTGAGTTAGCGCCGCTGGCAATTCTTTTTAAAGGAGCATTCTGGTAACTTCTGGCAAAAGTGGCATACCTGCGGAACTGATCCACATAATATTCCGGCGTCATATTTCCACCACACCCCCAGCTTTCATTGCCAATGCCGAAAAACTGAACGCCGTAAGGCTTATCTACACCATCCTGCTTGCGCAGTTTAGTCATCGGACTCTCACCGTCAAAGTTCAGATACTCCACCCAATTGGACATCTCCTGTACAGTGCCGCTCCCCATGTTACCGGATATATAAGGCTGGGTATGCAACAGATGGCATAACTGCATAAATTCATTCGTACCAAAGCTATTATCTTCTGTAACGCCGCCCCAGTTAGTATTTATCATTTTAGGGCGCTGTGCCGGATCTCCGATCCCGTCCATCCAGTGATATTCATCCGCAAAGCAGCCTCCCGGCCACCTGAGATTGGGAATCTGTATTTTTCGCAGCGCTTCGACAACATCCATACGGATACGTCCTTCTTTTTTAACTTTTGCATCCTTAGGCACCCAGATACCTCCATAAATGCCTCTTCCTAAATGCTCGGAGAACATCCCGTAGATATTGGGATCTATTTCTGTTTTGGCCTGGCTGGCATCCAGACTCACGACTGCTTTCTGAGCAGAGGCGCCTAATACCAGACAACCCATCAAAATCGTCAGCAATTGTTTTTTCATTTCAGTTCTTGTGTTATTGCGATAATCAATCGCAGGTTAATCAATTCAAAATAATTAATACAACAGTAGTTGGCCCGGTATTAATTCACAAAGACGGTCTGCAACATTAGGCGCTTTTTCTGGGCGTTCTATTAACGGCCTTGTCCGCATCAGTATTCTCTTTTTTGTCCGTTTTTTTCTTGACTTTATTTTTAAACTTTGGCCGATAGACAAAATTCAAAAAGGTATTAAATCCTTCTTCATATTTTTCATTATCCAGTTTATAGAAATAGGCTCCCTTTTTTGAATTTAATTTATCCCTTTCCTTTAAACGAACGAGTAACCCGGTGGAACGAATTTTCTTAAAGAAGTTCCCGGGATCAAATTTGGTATCATAAAGCTTTTCATAAAGAATCTGAAGTTGCGGGATCGTAAATTTATCCGGTAACAATTCAAAGAGTAAGGGGTGAAGAGCCGCTTTATAGCGCAACCGCTCTTTTGCCATCTCCACCATTTCATTATGATCAAAAATCAGTTTAGGCACTTCTTCTGCAGGCACCCACCTGGCCTGAAAATCAGCACTCATCTGGCTCTGATAGCTTTTAATATCAATTAAGGCAAAATAAGCCATTACGGAAGTTCTGGCCCCCGGATCTCGCGCCGGATTACTGAACAGATGTAACTGCTCCATATAAATCCCTTCCAGACCGGTGAGCTCATGCAGGACCCGGATAGCAGCGTCTTCGCTGCTTTCCGTTTCTCCCACAAATCCGCCCATCAGACTCAGTCTGCCCATGCAGGGTTCAAAACCTCTTTTAATGACCAGGAGCTTAAGTCCCTCCTCATCAAATCCGAATATGATACAGTCTACAGCCAGCAGAAGTTTCTTGCCGCTATATTTCCTTTTCTTTTCCTTTATCTTCGGGTTGTCTTTTTTGATCTGGCTCTTTTCTACCTTTTCCAATGTATTGATTTTGGATAATTTGATCTCAATTAATTACAGTATTACCTTATCTACTACCAGAACTTCGCATATAGAGCGGCGAATAACATCATGATTACTACAATCAGCACTAAAACGCTAGGCTCAACCTTATACATTTTCCGGTCAATAACAAAGGCTTTAGGATTGACTTTCGGACTAAACATGCTGCAGATCACCATCAGCACCACGGTAAATCCAAAGGCCAGGCCCATACAAATCAGAAATGGTATCTCATAGCCGCCATGTCCGTTAGGATATGCCGTATAGAACCAGGTATTATTTCCAAGCATGGCCGGTGCAAACTCATTAAAGAATACACAAAGCACAAATCCTCCGACAATACCTACAATGGATGCAAGACCATTCGTTCTTTTCCAGAACATCCCCAGTAAGAATACCGCCAGTACACCCGGGCTGATAAATCCTGTATATTTCTGTATAAAGGTAAAGCCGCCTGCACCGCCGATGCCAAGGATATCATCCCAGGTAAAGAACAGGCCAATTGCCATAGAAATCACCACCGCAATACGGCCTATCCAGACCATTTTCTTATCAGTCGCTTCTTTATGGAAATAGTTTTTATAGATATCCAGCGTATAAATTGTGGAAATACTATTGGCCTTTCCTGCCAGGGAGGCAATAATGGCTGCGGAAAGTGCCGCAATAGACAGCCCTTTTAAACCATTAGGCAAAAAACCTAATACGGCAGAATAAGCATGATCCTTATGCCCACCCAGATCCGGTAAAAATCCTTTTTGGTACAGCACATAAGCAGCAATACCAGGAAGCATGACCACAATCGGGGTAAACATTTTTAAAATACCCGCAAACATCAGCCCCGTGCGTGCAGTTTTCAGATTTGCGCCCAGCGCTCTTTGGGTAATGTATTGGTTGGTTCCGAAATATTCCAGGTTCACAATCCACTGACCAGCGATATACATTAGGATGCCGGGTACAATCAGATACTGATCAATGTAATGCTGGGAGGAGCTGGCTGTCGGTTTAGAATAAATTAAGTGGAAATGCTGCGGCGCAGCGTCCATCATTGCCTTGAATCCCGCAAAAACATCTTTTCCCAGCCCGAACTTTTCACTAACTACCTGTAAAGCAAAGTAAGTGGTGGCCAGACCGCCGATTAACAGCATGGCCACCTGAATGGCATCCGTATAACCGATTACCTTCATGCCCCCAAGAGCGATCAGTACAGAACAAATTGCAAAAATCACCATAATCAGATGCAAAGACTGCCCCCCTACCAGGGTATTAACAGCCAAGGCGCCCAGGTACAAAATGGAAGTAATGTTTACAAAAACGTATAACATCAGCCAGAATATGGCCATAATCAAAGCCACCGTTCCATTAAACCTTCGTTTAAGGAACTGCGGCATGGTAAAAATCTTATTTTTTAAGTAAATCGGTAAAAACCAGACGGCTATAATAATCAACCCTAAGGCTCCCACCCACTCATACACCCCTACGGCAATTCCCACGAAAAAACCATCTCCGCTCATACCGATAAATTGCTCAGCTGAGATATTGGAGGCAATAATAGAAGCGCCGATTGCCCACCAGGTGAGCGAGCCCTCAGCCAGAAAATAATCATGGCTGCTTAGGTCCTTATTTTTCCTTTTACGATAAATCCACAGTCCATAAAACGTAATCAGTAAAAAATAGGCAACGATTATGATATAATCAATATGGATAAGTCCACTTTTCATGTGTCTAATTTGTTAGTTGAGGGCTTTCCCCCTGGTGAATGAATATTTAACGGTAATATGCCTGAGCGAATTTAAGTTCTTTCTTGATTTGACGAATGGTGGTATCCTGGTCAATAACCACTGTCTCAATACCGGCGATATCTGCAAAATCCTCAATCTGTTCCATGGAGAGGTTTTGGCTATAACAGGTATGGTGCGCACCACCGGCAAGTATCCAGGCAGCACAGGCCGTCTGAAAATCCGGTTTGGGTTTCCAGATAATACGGGCAACCGGCAATTTAGGTAAAGCCTCTGTAACATCCACGCCTTCCACCGCATTTGCGACAAGACGGAATCTGCCTCCCATATCCACCAAACTGGAAGCGATGGCCGGGCCACCGCCTCCGTTAAATACCAGCCGAACCGGATCTTCTTTGCCGCCTATGCCCAGCGGATGTATTTCACAGCTGATTCGGCCCTTAGCTAAAGTCGGGTCTACTTCCAGCATATGAGACCCCATAATCTTTGCATCTTTTGGATCCAGGTGATAGGTATAATCTTCCATAAAAGCATTCGCCCCCGGAAGCCCTGCTCCCATTACCTTCATGGCACGTACCAGGGCAGCCGTTTTCCAGTCACCTTCTCCTGCAAAGCCGTAACCGTCCGCCATGAGGCGCTGAACGGCAATACCCGGCAGCTGCCGCATACCATGCAGATCTTCAAAAGTATCGGTGAATCCTTTAAAATTACCCGCTTTTAAGAACTGACGAAGCCCCAGTTCAATTTTCGCCGCTTCTTTTAAGGCAGCACGCTGTGCACCTCCATTTTCTAAGGAGGCCATCAAATCATAGCTATCCTCATATTCCTGAATCAGTGTGTTTATTTCTTTATCAGAAATCTCATTCATAATAGCGACCAGGTCTCCGATCCCATATGTATTTACAGAAAACCCAAGTTTGGCTTCAGCAGCAACTTTATCACCTTCTGTAACGGCGACATAGCGCATATTGTCTCCAAATCTGGCAAATTTGGCCCCTTGCCAGTCAGCCCATCCGGCCGCAACCCTGGCCCAGTCTCCAATTTGCTGCTGTACACTTTCATTCGCCCAGTGACCTACGACAACCTTACGGTTGATGCCAAGCCTGGTGACGATAAAACCAAATTCCCTATCCCCGTGCGCACTCTGATTGAGGTTCATAAAATCCATATCCATGGTGGACCATGGGATATCCTGATTAAACTGCGTATGTAAATGGAGTAAAGGTTTACCTAAAATATTAAGCCCCCTGATCCACATCTTGGCTGGGGAAAATGTGTGCATCCAGGCAATAAGACCTATCACATTTTCATTATTATTGGCTTTTTGGATCAATTCATAGATCTCGTCCGTGGTTTTCACCGTGGGCTGCCAGACAATTTTGGCAGGTATCACACTGGCTGCATCCAGGGCGGCAGCAATCTGCTGACTATGGCTGGCCACTTCTTTAAGCGTTTCTTCTCCATATAAATGCTGGCTACCGGTCACCAGCCATATTTCCCGGTTTGTATCGTTAAGCATAGATTTTTGTTTAATGATAATATTTTATAGTTATAAATAGATTCAAATTAAATCCGGGCCTGGTGCTACTGGCCGTAATAGGCACCGCTACCGTGTTTTCTTTCATAATGCTTCTTAATCAGGGCATCTTTTAATCTGGGTGCGTCAGCATTGATTTGTCTGGTGAATAATGCCATTTTAGCAACCTGCTCTAAAACCCCGCTGTTATAAACAGCTTTTGCTGCATTTTTACCCCAGGTAAAAGGAGCATGGTTACCCACCAGAATCATTTCCATTTCTTCATAACTCAGACCCCGTTCCTTAAAGCAATCCATAATCTGAAAACCGGTCTGATACTCATAATCCCCTTGTATCATTTCATCTGACATCGGAGGGGCACAAGGAATATCCATGGTATTATGGTCAGCATGCGTAGTCCCGAAAATAGGGATATCCAATCCTGACTGTGCCCAGGAAGTTGCATATGTAGAATGAGTATGTACCACACTGCCGATTTTATCCCAGTGCTGATATAATACACCATGCGTTTTCGTATCGGAAGAGGGCCGCAGGTTTCCTTCCACCACTTTTCCTTCATAATCAACGATGACCATTTTATCCGGGCTCAGCTCTTCATAAGGAACACCGCTGGGCTTAATGGCAAAAACAGCTTCGCCGCGGTCCACCACACTAACGTTACCAAAAGTAAACAAAACGAGACCTAATGCAGGTAGCTGCATATTGGCCTCGTATGCTTCTTGTTTAATGGATAAGTATTTTTGCATAATAATATTTTAATAGTAAGATTAAATAAAGCTTCATCAGCATCGGGAAAACTAGTGACCGGCGGTTTGCGCCTCCACCCAGCCTCCAAGGCTCTGATACTGCGCATACCGCTTATTATATAATGTATGCCTGCCCTGATCAGGTATATAAGGCGGATCAAAGCCTTGTCCCATTGCAGCCATGGCATCTTCAACTTTCGTAAAAATGCCCGCTGCCGTGGCGGCAAACATTGCAGCACCGGTCGCACAAGTCTGTTCAGAGCGGTGAACTTTAATAGGCATCCCGATAACATCCGCCATGGTCTGCATAATAAAGGCAGATTTTTGTGCAACACCGCCCATTGCAATGAGTCCTTTTACTGCAATACCTTCTGATACGAATCTTTCCACAATTGCCCGAGCACCAAAACAGGTAGCTTCTACCAGTGCCCTGAAAATTTCCGGGGCATCCGTACCCAGGTGCAGCCCGCTGATGGCAGCCGTGAGTGCCTGATTTGCATCCGGCGTTCTGCGGCCGTTTAGCCAGTCTACAGCAAGGATACTGTTTTCTGTCACCGGTCTTTTGCTGGCTTCAATGGATAATTTCACCAGTAAGTCTTTTTCCATTTTTTCCAGTTGCTCTTCCGGGAGTCCCATATTTTTAGCGGGCCATAATAACAGGTTTTTAAACCATGCATACACATCCCCGAATGCACTTTGTCCGGCTTCCAGTCCAACCATGCCTGGGATGACGGAACCTGGCACCTGGCCACAGATACCACTGACCTGAATACCATTCATCTCTGATTGCGGTACTACCATAATATCGCAAGTAGAAGTTCCGATAATTTTACTGAGCATATAAGGTTCTATTTCCGCCCCTACGGCTCCCATGTGGCAATCAAATGCCCCAATGCCAATAACGACATCCGTAGAAAGCCCTAATTTGTCAGCCCATTGCTGGCTAAGGGTACCAACGGCCTCTGACGCCGTATAAGTCCGGTCAAATAGACGATCCGAGAACCCATCCAGCAAAGGATCGATGGCTGTAAAAAAACTATTAGGAGGTAACCCGCCAAACTCAGCCGCATATAACGATTTATGCCCCGCAGAACAGACCCCTCTTTTCAGATTTTTTATATCTGTTCCTCCGGTGAGTAAAAATGGAATCCAGTCACAATGCTCCACCCAGCTATATATATAAGGTCTGATTTGTTCATCTGTACGTAACACATGTAATAACTTAGCCCAGAACCATTCTGTACTATAAATCCCCCCTACATATTGCAGGTAATTGATTTGCTGTTGCGCGGCCACTTCATTAATACGGGCAGCTTCCTGGATGGAAGTATGGTCTTTCCATAAAACAAACATGGCATTAGGATTCTGCTCAAAACCGGGCTTTAATGCCAGCGGCGTACCTGTTTCATCTACTGCAACCGGAGTGGACCCTGTGGTGTCCACGGAAATACCTCTTACATAACCAGCCGCATCAGGGCCTGCTTTTTCCAGGACATCTTTAATCGTGGTAGTCAATCCTTCAACATAGTCTAAAGGGTGTTGTCTGAACCGCTGATTTTCAGCATCACAATACTGGCCGGCCGCCCATCTGGGATAATAAAATACACTGGAAGCCAATTCTTTACCACCTGCCGTATCCATCAGGACGGCACGGACAGAATCGGTTCCATAATCAAGACCTATTACATAATTGTAATTCATACAAATATAATTATGAGTAAAATTTTTTAATTGTAAATTTAACTATTATTACCAACTCACAAAAAAAATATCTAATTTTTTTAAAACAATATAACTATCTGATTGATTACCAATATTTAAATTATTTTCCTGCTACGAGGCTTGGTTGTTGCAATTCTCTTAAACTCTCTATATATTCACTTGGCGCCTGGCCCATGACCGTCTTAAAGACCCGGTTAAAATTAGTAATACTATTAAAACCTGAACTGTAGGCAATGCTGGAAATACTCTCAAATGAACCTGAAGAGAATTGTTTTCTGGCTTCCCCTATTCGAATCTCATTTAAAAACTGGACAAAAGTATGCCGGGTGTGTTTCTTAAAGAACCTGCAAAAGGCCTGTGGCGTCATATAAGCCTGGGCGGCAACATCCTCCAGGGTAATCGGTTTATCATAATTATGCAGGATATAATTATAAATATGGCTGATTCGAATGCCGTCTGTTTCCGTTTTGACCATTCTGGGACCTTGCTTGGATAAAATAGTATGATCACTGATACTGCTCAGCTTTTGCAATAGCTGAATAAATAAAATCGTGGATTTAGTAACGTCCTGTGTTTTATATAAAGCGTCCATCATCCGGGAGACTTCCGGAACATGACTACCGGGAACCTGAATACCATATTGGGCCTGATCAATAAAGCTGCGTAAATGTTTGAGTTCAGGAATTCCCAGTAATGTATTGCAAATGACTTCAGGATCAAAAAATACATCTAAAGAACAAATAATTCTCTCTGAACCTTCCTCAAAATAAGCGGCCGGGCTTTTAAATAAATGCGGCTGTCCACCCCCTATAATAAAAATATCATTATGAGTAAAGCTATGGATATTATGGTCCACCATCAGGGTACCTTCACCGTGCTGTACCCAGGTTAACTGCATCTCCTTATGACGGTGCAGATAGGGGTAAAAATGAGGTAAAATATCCATTCTGGTAACGATGGTCTTGTCATGACTGACCGGTACGGTAAACTGCAGCACTTTCATAATTAGGGAAATTTAATGTGAAGGAATCATTACCTTATTGCAATCACTTGCTAATGCCAAATTAACATCTTCTTTTTAGATAACACGTAAATTACCCCTAAAAAGTCAAATTTTGCATATATTCGGTTAAAATCCGATAAGTGAGACTGATATTTTGTGCCATTTTAAGCTTTTACTAGCATTTAATACCATTCTTCTACCTGGTTAATATCTGAATAGTAAACAACAAAAAGCGGGAATATACCTTCAAAACCAGCCGGTAATTTTACAATCGTGAATACCTTACTTAGATAGGGGACTTTATTTACTCTTAAAATCATATTAAACTATGGCAATAGAATGGAAGGGTGTATTTCCAGCAGTAACCACAAAATTTAATGAAAAAGATGAGCTGGATCTGCCATTATTTGAAAAAAATCTCACCGCTCAGCTTAGTGCCGGGGTGGCAGGAATTATCATTGGCGGGTCACTGGGAGAATCCAGTACGGTAAGTGTGGAAGAATTATCAAAATTAGTAGAAAGCGGATTAAAAGTTGCGGCAGGCAAAGTGCCTATTATCGTAAATATTGCCACCGGCTCAACTAAAGAGGCCGTAACACTGGCCGGTAATATTAAAACCTGGGGAGCACAAGGTATTATGCTACTGCCTCCCATGCGCTATAAATCTACCGACAACGAAACCGTGCAGTTCTTCAGAACCGTCGCAGAGTCAACAGATTTACCCATATTACTCTACAATAATCCGGTGGATTATAAAACAGAAATCACGCTGGATATGTTTGAACAGCTTCAGGATATCCCGAACATCCAGGCGGTAAAAGAGTCCACCAGGGATGTCTCTAATGTAATCAGAATGCGCAATCATTTTGGAGAACGTTTTGCAATTTTGTGCGGCGTTGACACGCTGACCTTTGAAGAACTTTCCTCTGGCGCTGATGGTCTGGTAGCAGGTCTTGTTTGCGCCTTTCCGAGGGAAACCGTCGCCATATATAAATTTATTAAAAATAACCAACACGACAAAGCACTTGCAATTTACAGATGGTTTATGCCTTTATTGGAATTTGATATTACGCCGCAACTGGTCCAGTATATCAAACTGGCAGAGGTATACACAGATCTGGGAAGTGAGATTGTCAGAGCACCTCGTTTACAATTAAGTGGAACACAAAGAACGGAGGCTATTCAAATTATAGAAACTGCCTTAAGAAACCGTCCTTTGACGCTTGTTGAGGAAGGTCTTGCCTTATAGCAGTCAGTTAAGCAGACGCAATATATTTCCGTAAAAATAGCCCTAAAGCCTTCATAAGGCAAATAGGACAAGCTCATGTAAAATACGTAACTTAGACAATTAAGCGTAATAGGTTTTTCACAAAACCAACCTATGGCAAAAATTACCTAATTGAATGATTTCACTTTAAATAACCGAAGATGCAACACGACATAACAGAATCGATGAATCAGGCAGCAGCCTTCATGGACCGGGCCCAGGCCGCTTTTTTACAGTACCAGCATACTACAGCCGGGCAAAGGGCTGAGCTGCTGGAGCGCATCGCCGAACATCTGGAAAATAACAGAGCAAAGTTAATCCCGCTGGCTCAGGCAGAGTCTCATTTACCAGAGGGAAGGTTAAACGGGGAGCTTAGTCGCACTACGGGACAATTAAAGCTCTTTGCAAGCCTGATCAGAGAAGGAAGTTGGATTCAGGCTGCCATTGACCCCGCTTTACCCGACAGAAAACCATTCCCCAGAACAGATATCCGAAAAATGCTGCGTCCCAAGGGGCCGGTTGTTGTTTTTGGCGCGAGCAATTTTCCTTTTGCCTTTTCTACCATGGGCGGAGATACCGCCAGCGCTTTGGCAGCAGGATGCCCGGTTGTTATTAAGGCGCATCCAGGACACCCGGGCACTTCTAAAGCAGTATTTGAAGCGGCCGTGGCCGCCGTTGAAGCCCTGGGTCTTCCAGCAGACACCATTCAACACGTGGCACTGGATGGATACCAGATTGGTATTGATCTGGTTCAGGCCGATGCAACCGCCGCTGTCGGGTTCACCGGTTCGTTTCAGGGCGGGCAGGCGCTCATGCAGGCAGCCAGCGAAAGACAAAGGCCAATAGAGGTTTTTGCTGAAATGAGCAGCACCAACCCCGTAGTGGTTTTACCCGATCTACTCAACAGTCAGCCTGAACAAACAGCACAGAAGCTGGCCGGCTCCATCGCCCTTGGCGTGGGTCAGTTCTGTACTAATCCGGGCTTAATATTCATCCGCAAGGATCAACAGTTCGAACAATTTCAACAGGCATTAATTACTGCACTGCAAACAACCCCGGCCGCGCCAATGCTGCACCCGGGCATCGTTGAGAACTACCATAATAATCTTCAGATAGTATTATCTCAGGCGGGCGTCCAGACCTTAATTGAAGGAAGTGATGAGATTAAGGACCTTTCTATTACCCCTTCTCTGGCCAGCGTAACAGCTGACAGTTTTATTCATAACGCTGCGCTGAAAACAGAGGTCTTTGGCCCCTTTTCCCTGCTGATAGTAGCTGAAAACCAGCAGGAATTGTTGGCAGCCATCCAAAGCGTGGACGGTCAATTGACTGCCAGCATATTTGGCACGCAAAAAGATTTTACAAATAATGCCGATTTAACTTCCTTGCTGGACATTGTGTCCAACTTCGCCGGCAGGGTTATCTTCAATGAAGTACCAACAGGCGTGGAAGTCTGTCACGCCATGGTACATGGCGGACCTTTCCCTTCCACTTCCAACAGTAGTTATACTTCCGTAGGTACAGATGCTATTTTGCGGTGGGTCAGACCCGTCTGTTTTCAGAACTTCCCGGACTCCCTGCTTCCTGCAGCCCTACAAAATAATAACCCTCTGGGTATCTGGCGGTTGATTAGTGGGCAATTAACCAGGGATTCCCTGTAAACTTTTAAAAGTATATCATTTTACATATGCGCAAAACATTTTTCTGTATTGATGCACACACCTGTGGCAATCCGGTCAGGCTAGTCGCCGGCGGCGGTCCTTTATTAGAAGGCGCCACCATGCGGGAAAAAAGGCTTTATTTTCTGGAGCATTATGACTGGATCAGAAAAGGGCTGATGTTTGAGCCCAGAGGCCATGACATGATGAGCGGAAGCATACTTTATGCCCCCTCCAGTAAAGATTACGATATTGGCGTCTTATTTATTGAAACCAGTGGCTGTCTGCCCATGTGCGGCCATGGCACAATCGGCACCGTAACGGCCGCCTTAGAAGCCGGCCTGGTCACCCCGGCCACCCCTGGCACCCTGAGGCTGGAAACACCGGCCGGCCTTGTAGTAGCCTCCTATCAGGAGGTAGCGGGAAAGGTAAAATCTGTTAAACTGATTAATGTCCCCTCTTTTTTAGCGGCAAAAGACCTGGTGGCCGAGCATCCGGAGTTAGGAACCTTAACCTATGATGTTGCCTTTGGCGGTAACTTTTATGCCATTATTGACCCGCAAAAGAACTTCAGTGGCATGCAGAATTATACGGCACTTGATATTGTCCGCTGGTCTCGTCAGATGCGCCAGGAAGTGGCCAAAACGGACCATTTTGTTCACCCGGTAGACACAGCTATTCATGGTGTGCACCATGTAATGTGGACCGGCACCACATTAGACCCTAAAAGCAATGCCCGTAATGCCGTTTTTTACGGAGAAAAAGCCATTGACAGATCACCTTGTGGCACCGGCACTTCCGCTCGTATGGCTCAGTTATATGGCAGAGGTAAATTAAAGGCAGGTGAACGGTTTATTCATGAGAGTATCATTGGCTCCACTTTTACAGGAACCATTGAAGGAACTACCCAGATTGGAGACTTTCAGGCAATTATTCCGGGAATAGAAGGCTGGGCACGTGTATTTGGTCATAATACCATTACAATAGATACGGAAGACGACCCTCTGGCCCTCGGTTTTTCGGTGATTTAGCAAAACAAAAAATAATCATAACCCATTTTTATGCATCGCTCTGATGATATATTAAGCTCATTTTGAATGTCCGGCCTGCTGCTGCTCAAATACAGAAATTGCCTCCTAGATACTTCAAATAAAGGAAATGGTGAAATCTGACTATACGCCACGGTCTTTTCAGCAATCCAACATTTACCATCGCAGCTCAAAAATGTATAAAAATAACGATACGATTCAAGATAATTCAAATAATATATGAGCCAAAACAAGGTGATAATTATTGGAGGCGGAATTTCCGGCCTATCCTCGGCTCGCTACCTGGCAAAAGCAGGCTGGCAAGTGACCGTTCTGGAAAAAGGTGATTTTAAAGACGGCTGTTCATACGGTAATGCAGGATTTGTCTGTCCCAGCCATTATGTTCAATTAGCCACTCCCGGTATTGCCAGACAGGGGCTTAAATGGATGCTTAACCACACCAGCCCTTTTTATATCCAACCCAGACTTGACAGCGCCTTAATCAGATGGGGAATTCAATTTTTAAAAAGAGCCAAGCAAAAATATGTAAACCACAATGGAGTCCCTTTAAGGGATATCGGGCTTTTAAGTCAAAGAGAATATGAAGAGGTCTGGCAAAAGGAGCTCAATTTTGATTATCAGCATAAGGGAATGCTGGAAGTCTTTCAGAGCACTGCTGCCCGTAAAGAATGTACTCATATCGCCAAAATGGGCCAGGATTTAGGTCTGGACATAGAAATGCTGGATAAAGAAGGACTCGAACATTTAGAGCCCGACACGAAATGGAATGCCATTGGAGCTGTTTATTATAAATGTGACGGTCATTTAAATCCCAGAAAGCTGATGGAAGGACTGCAGGATCAATTAAGTACGCTTGGCGTTCAACTGATCCCGCGCCAGACTGTTACTGGTATAAAAAAGGAAGGCAACCTGATCAGTGAAGTACATACAGATAATCAGATTTACAAAGCAGATGCCGTTGTATTAGCTGCCGGCTCCTGGAGTGAACCACTGGCTAGGCAATTATCCCTGAATCTTCCGGTCGTTGGCGGCAGAGGCTATTCTTTTATGGTTCCTGTCAGCAATGGACACAGGATTCATCGTCCGGGCCTGCTGGTCGAAGGACGGGCAGCCTTTACGCCTTTAGCAGACCAGCTTCGTTTCGGAGGCACTATGGAAATCAGAAAACTGGACGCCCCGCTTGCGCTAAACAGGGTAAAAGGGATTATTCAGGCTGTGGGCCAGTTTTTTCCGGATTATCAACTTGATTTTAACCAAATACAGCACCAGATCTGGTCTGGATTCAGGCCGGTTTCTGTGGACGGCATGCCTTATATCGGCAAATCACCTAAGATTGACAATTTAGTGATCGCAACCGGCCATGCTCAACTGGGCATCAGCCTGGGAGCGGCTACGGGGCTGCTAGTCAGCGAACTGGTCCGGGGTGTCCAAACTAGCATAAATATTTCTACCTTTGGGATTAATAGATTCAATAACTAAATAAGAAATTATGTTTAACAAAGAGATCTATATCCAGCGTAGAAATCAACTGGCCCAAAAAGTCGGTTCAGGCCTGATTTTATTGTTGGGTAACGATGAAGCAGGTATGAATTTTAAAAATAATTGGTACCCATTTAGACAAGACAGCACCTTTTTATATTATGCAGGCATTGATCTGGCGGAATTGGCAGTCATCATAGATCTGGATCAAGGCTCCACCACCCTATTTGGCAATGATCTGACCATTGATGATATTGTGTGGACAGGCCCGCTTCCCACCCTTACGGAGCAGGCCAATAGTGCAGGCATTGAAAATGTTCGTCCATATAAAGAACTGGAAACAGTGCTAAAAAATGCAAAGAACAAACAACAAACGGTTCATTTTTTACCGGCTTATCGCCCGGAACACACACTTAAGCTTCAGGCCTGGCTTGAAGTCCCCCCCTCCCAAAGCGTATCTTCAGCCTCCGAAGCATTGATTAAAGCTGTCGTATCCATGCGTTCCCATAAGGGACCTGAAGAAATCGCAGAAATGGAAAAAGCGGTGGACATATCCAATGACATGCACACCTATTTTATGCGGGCCGTGGCAGCGGGGAAAAACGAGATGGCCATTGCAGGTCAGTTAAGAGCCATCGCCATAGCTGCCGGAGGGGATCTTTCTTATCCGACTATCTTAACTTCCCGAGGGGAGACCTTACATATTCATGCCCGCAATCTGGAACTGCCTGCAGGCGCTATGGCCTTATGTGACGCAGGAGCAGAAACCCCTATGCATTACGCGGGAGACCTAACCAGAACAGCACCGGTCAGCGAAAAATTTACTGATATACAAAAAGATATGTATCAATTGATTTTAGATATACAACTAAAAACAATCGATGCCTGTCAGCCGGGCACTCCTTTCAGCGAGGTACACCGATTAAGTGGGCAGTTACTCCTGGAAGGATTACAATCATTTAATATCATTAAAGGGAATGTTCAGGAAGCGCTGGCTCAGGATGCCCATACGTTGTTTTTCCAATGTGGGCTGGGACATATGATTGGCCTGGATGTCCATGACATGGAAAATCTTGGGGAACAATATGTGGGTTATACAGCCGATGCGCCCAAAAACATGAATTTCGGATGGAAGTCATTACGTTTAGGCAGGGCATTAGAACCAGGCTTTACCATTACGGTCGAACCCGGCATTTATTTTATCCCTACTTTGATAGATTTATGGAAAGCAGAAAACAGACTTGCGGATTACATAAATTATCAGGAACTTGAAAAGTTCAAGGATTTTGGTGGCATTCGCATTGAAGACAATCTGGTTATCACAGAAAATGGTTACCGGATCCTGGGCAGCCGAATGGCAGCAAAAACGGTAGCAGACATGGAGGCGCTGCACCGCCAGGGACTTCTATAAAAATAAAAACTGCTTAAAAGGCTTGTTTCAATAAAAAACCGGGTGAAAACATCCGGTTTTTTATTACACCCAACCCTACTCAACAGATTGCAAATCAAACGTTCAAAAGGCCACAATGGGCAATCAGGCCGCCAACAGGCCAATTCCAGGTTAATATCAAATTAATAAAGGTTAAGAAATGCTCAGCAAGCTACCATGATTTTTACATGAAAATGGTTAACTTTATGTTTTATAATTGTACATATTACAATATAAATACTGAATTCACTCGCGGATAACAGACAAAATTGATTAACGAAAACAAAGTAATTGCGGTCCTTTAACAAGCTGTGACAGTGCTGATTTGTCCACAATTGAAAGGCCCATAATATCATAAAGCAGCGCATCAATAAACGGTTACACTATTTATTTAAAATCTACCTTATGACCATAAAAAACAGGCTTTTACAAATCAATGCAAAGATGGTATCAGGGTTATTTTTAGCAGGAACAATCTGTTTTTCGGCAATGGCCCAAAAAACGAATCTGTCCTCAATCCATAAAAAGGATAGTGCGTCTCTGGTCGGGAAATATTTTGCCCAAATGATTAGTGCTCCTCCAGACAGCCTTCACCTCAATCCTTTTTACAAGCAATATTGTAATGCTTCCGGCATCCCGGTAGTCGGCTCTAAGAAAGTGCCCCCTACAGCGCTGCTAACCGCCAGAGATATTATTACTTATATGCTGGCCGGCAGAAGTGACATCAGAGCAGAACTGGTAAAAGAAAAAAGCCGGGTTTTGGTAATGGCAGAAACCGAAATGGAGACTGATCTTCCGGAACGGAGTGACTGGAAAAAACCGGCTTATGACGACCCGAGGCTTACACCAAAAGAAAGAGCCAATTACAATAAACCAGGAGGCATAGCCTCCCAGACAGACAAAGGCTATTGGAATCAAAGAGCCCGAGGAATGGGGGGCCGTATTACATCCTGCGCCGAGGAAAACCTGTTGGGCTATCCGGGCACCAGATATTATGGCGAAAACATTACTGTTCATGAGTTCAGTCATAACATGATGAGTGCCATTGAAAAGATCGACCAGCCCCTTTATAACCGCATCCTGGCTGCTTATGAAGTGGCCAAACAAAAGGGCATGTATAAAGGGCAGTATGCCATCAATACGGCTGATGAATACTGGGCAGAAGGAACACAGTGGTGGTTTTGGTCAAATTTTCCTTTTACAGATACCTCCAGAAATATTACAGTCTGGTCTCCGGCTTCATTAAAGACATATGACCCGACACTTTACCAGATACTATCTGAAGTGTATATCGGTCATCACAATCCAGCAGATGCCTATTATAAAACACATTATAGCCCCGGGGCAAACAGCACTCATTAAAAATCACCAATAGAACCTAACAATACAGACAAACATTTTACTACCTTCTTATTTTTAACTTATGTACACGTTCAACAAGCATGCAAGCAAAATGCAACAGCTGATTCGTAAATCAGGCAAGACCATCGGACTGGGTCTTTTGGCGGCAGGGATGCTCCAGGCAAGTCCTTCCGCCTTTGGACAAGATTACCCCTATAAGCCCGTAGCCTTTACTCAGGTACAGCTTACAGATCATTTCTGGAAGCCTAAAATCGAAGTAAATGCCACCGTCACTATCCCCTACATCTTACAAATGTGTAAGGAACATGGCCGAATCGACAACTTTCTGAAAGCTGCCGGTAAGGAGCCTGCCGGTGATAAGTTAACCGCCTATCCATTCGACGACACAGATATTTATAAACTCATCGAAGGCGCTTCCTATAGTTTACAAACCACACCCAACCCGCTACTGGACAGACAACTTGACACGTTGATTCAGATTATTGGGGAGGCCCAGGAACCTGACGGCTATCTGTATACTTTCAGAACCGCCAAAGTGAAACATCCACAGGAATGGATTGGTCAGCACCGTTGGGAAAATGCTGAAATATTAAGTCATGAATTATATAACTGCGGTCATTTATATGAAGCAGCAGTAGCGCATTATCAGGCCACAGGCAAAAAAACACTCCTGGATATAGCCACCAAAAATGCCGATTTACTCGTTAAGGATTTTGGTTGGGGAAAAATTGAAAAATACCCCGGCCATCCAGTAGTTGAAATGGGACTGGCCAAACTTTACAGAGTCACCGGACAGAAAAAATACCTCGACCTGGCCAAGTTCTTTTTAGATGTAAGAGGCCCTCAGAAAGATAATAAAGGGGATGTCTATAACCAGTCTAATATCAAACTGGTTAATCAAAGAGAGGCCGAAGGCCACGCCGTAAGGGCAGCTTATCTGTATTCCGGCATGGCTGATGTTGCAGCACTCACAAAAGACACCGCTTATCTGACCGCAATAGATGCCATCTGGAATGACATTATAGACCACAAACTCTATATTACCGGAGGCATTGGTGCCACCGGTAATGGGGAAGCCTTCGGACCTGCATATGACCTTCCCAATATGACCGCATATGCAGAAACCTGTGCCGCCATCGCCAATGTATATTTCAATGAACGCATGTTTTTATTACATGGTGATGCCCGATATATAGATGTACTTGAAAAAACCTTATATAACGGTTTACTATCAGGAGTATCTCTGGATGGCACCCATTTTTTCTATCCCAATCCGCTTGCCTCTCTGGGGCAACATGCGCGTAGTGCCTGGTTTGACTGTGCATGTTGTATCACAAACATCTCCAGATTCATGCCTTCCATGCCGGAATATATCTATGCACAGGACAAAAACTCTTTATTTGTGAATCTGTTTGCCGCCAACAAGGCCAGTTTTGAACTGGCAGCAGGAAAAGTTCAGTTAGAACAGATTACGAATTACCCTTGGGATGGCAAGATTCAAATTAATGTTACACCCATTACAGCCAAAGACTTTTCTTTACACATTCGCATACCAGGCTGGGCCAAAGGTGATGCCCTGCCTGGAGATTTATACCATTTTCTGGACATCAACCCCCATCCGGTCGATCTGTTCCTCAATGGCAAAAACGTTGACTATCAACTGGTCAACGGATATGCAGTGATTAACAGAAAATGGAGTAAAGGGGATCAGATTAGTTTTGACCTGCCTATGCCTGTTAAAAAGATTCTTGCCAACCCAGAGGTAAAAGCAGATGCGGGGCGGTTTGCCTTCCAAAGAGGCCCGATTGTCTATTGTATTGAAGGAGCCGACAGAAAAGATAGCAGTGTGATGCATTTAGTAATTGACACTGCGGCTCAGGTCAGAACCAGTTATGCAACTCATAAATTAGGTGGTATTGAAGAGCTTGAGATTCCGGGCTACCTTCTAAAACGTAAAGATGCAAATGAAGGAACAGCTGTAGAAAAGTCGCCCACCCAGGTAACGGCCATCCCATATTATAGCTGGAACAATCGTGGCTCCGATGAAATGGAGGTCTGGATTCCTTATGATGCGTCCAGTAGCACACCACTCCCGGCACCATCCATTGCCTCTAAAAGCAAAGTAACAGGATCTCATGTTTCCAAACTGATGCTCAGGGCAGTTAATAATCAGGTCACACCGGAAGACTCAAAAGATCAAAGTACAGGTAATCTGCATTGGTGGCCTGCCAAAGATCAACAGGAGTGGGTTCAATATGAATTTGATCAGCCATATACTATTTCCAGCTCAAAGGTCTATTTCTTTGATGACGGTCCTTTTGGAGGCTGCAGGGTTCCTGCCAGCTGGCAATTACTTTACAAAAAAGGCGACAACTGGATACCGGTAGAAAACACGTCCGGCTATACCACAGAAAAAGATAAATTCAATGAGGTTCATTTTAAACCTGTAAAAACAACAGGACTGAAATTACAACTTCAACTTCCAAAGGATAATTCTTCCGGCGTATTGGAATGGTCCGTCAAATAAATAAAGGCGTCTGATCAGTCCAATGATTAGCAGTCTATTAAAGGCAATTATCGAGTAATGTTACCTAATTACTCAATAATTGCCTTTTTTTTGAAAAGCAAAAAAGAACGCAGATAGTTTAAAAGGTTAAAATCCTGCAATCATGCAGCAATATTGGTAAAAGATTTACATATCTATAGTCATAACTTCACTTTCTATTTAAATATTACCATTTTATTTTGAGCCAATTCAAATTGTTGCCCAATTAGAGGATTTTTTTGGCTTTTTTAAATATGTGTATTTTATACAATTCAAACCTGTGTTTAACCAGCAATTGGTATCACTTAAATTATAGATAATACGTTTTGAATGCCTCAACCTTTTAGCCATGCCTAAAAAATATCACATCCTCCTGTTGGTTATTCTATGCGCTATTAATAATAGCTTTCTGTCCGCTCAGGTAAACCTGCAGCCAAATGCAGACAGTGTACGCGCTCAAAGAGACCGGATGGTCCGGGCAGCAACATTGGCATACCAAAACAAGGTATTTACCAAAGCTGACACGATTAGAGGCAGCATTACTCCGGAGCGCGCCTGGTGGGATGTGCTGCGTTATGATATAACCATCAAACCGGTGTTTGACTCACATTTTACAGTAGGTAACAACCTCATTACCTATCAGGTTATAAGTAATGAGCAGCCATCCATGCAAATTGATTTACAGGAACCATTGAAAATAGACAGTATTGTATTAGATAATAACGAGCGCTTAAAATTTAGTCAGCAAGGAAACGCCTGGTATGTTCAAACACCTAAACAGTCCTTATTCAGCATTCATACGGTCCGCATTTATTTTCAGGGCAAGCCGCAAATAGCCGTAAGGCCACCCTGGGATGGTGGATGGACCTTTACCAAAGACCGTTCGGGTCATCCCTGGATGACCGTCTGTTGTCAGGGACACGGAGCGTCCATCTGGTATCCCTGTAAAGACCACCAAAGTGATGAGCCTGATCAGGGAGCCACACTGACGATGATTGCCCCTAGTAACCTGGTTGCGGTAAGCAATGGCAGGAAAATAAGCGAAGTCAAAAATCAGGACGGCACAACCACCACTAAATGGGGAGTCAAAAGCCCTATCAGCAATTATTGTATCATTCCTTACATAGGTGACTATACCAGTTTTTCAGAAGTTTTCCATGGAGAAGCGGGGCCTTTAGATATCACTTACCACGTTTTAAAAGAAGATCTTCAAAAAGCAAAAGACTATATGCCATTTGAAGTTCGCCATATGCTGCAAAGCATGGAATATTGGTTTGGACCTTATCCTTTCTATCAGGACGGCTATCAATTAGTAGAGGTTCAACACACTGGCATGGAGCACCAGAGTGCAGTCGCTTATGGAAATTGGTTTGCGCATGGTTACAGAGGTAAGGACCTGGCCGCAAACGGATGGGGCAGCAAGTGGGATTTTATCATTGTCCATGAAAGCGGGCATGAATGGTTTGGGAATAATATCACCTCAAAAGACGTGGCTGATATGTGGGTTCATGAAAGCTTCACCAATTACTCAGAAACCCTTTACGTTGAATACAGATGGGGCAAAAAAGCGGGCAATGAATACAATTTTGGAATCCGCCAGAATATTCGCAATGACCGGCCTATTTTAGGACGTTTCGGCGTAAACGAGTCAGGAAGCGGAGACATGTATTATAAAGGCAGCAACATGATTCATGCCATTCGCCACAGTTTAGATAATGATTCACTCTTCAGAAGTATATTAAGGGGACTTAACAAAGAATTTTATCATAAAACCGTTACAGGTAAACAAATAGAAAATTATATCTGTAAAAAAGCCGGATTCAATTATTTACCCGTTTTTACTCAATATCTGACGACAACAGAAATCCCTAGACTGGACTTACATTTTAATCAGGATAGCAGCATCTTATCATTCAGGTGGAAAAACTGTATCGATAGCTTTAATCTACCCATTGCACTACATGAAGCGAAAACAAATACCGCCATTAAAATCTATCCAAGCACCCAATGGCAGAAAATAAAGGTATCCAAAGATCAATTACCCTTATTTAATCCAGATAGCATAAAATTCAATTATTACATACAAGTGGACTTTTAAATTTTAATAATTTCAACTAAGGACCTTTTTAACGGTCCGGCCATAGAGATAAATTACATCATCAATACTTCAGAAGACATTCTCCTTCTTACAATCATTATTTAACATCACTGGCATAAAATATTTTTTATCGAACAGACAAAAAACAGGCTATAAATTTTCACACAAAAAGAAACCGCAATGAATACTAAAATCCCAAAAAAAATTAGGGCCACTCTACTATTGCCCTTAATTGCCCTGCTGTTTTGCCAAATCGGCATCTTGCAGGCCCAAGACAATCAAACTATTACAGGTACGGTAAAATCTGAGGAAAACGACCAGCCTCTTCCTGGTGTATCCATTACAGTTCAGAAAACGGGTAAAGGTACCACAACGGATATAAATGGACATTACCAAATCAAAGCCACATCTGCCGACACCCTTATTTTTCATTTTGTCGGCTATCACGAACAACATGTCGCAGCCGATCACTCACCACTGGACATCGCACTCCAGAACGCTTCAAACCTTCTTGGAGACGTTGTCGTTGTAGGTTATGGAACTGAAAAAAAGGAAGTGGTCACGGGGGCTATCGGAACCGTAAAGTCTAAGGACTTCGTGAAAGGCGCCGTAAAGGATGCTGCACAATTGATTACCGGTAAAGTGGCAGGCCTAAGCGTGTCTTCCTCCACAGGCGACCCGACAGAAGGCACAGAAATTATGCTTCGGGGTATTTCTACCCTCATGTCTTCTACTGCCCCATTAATTCTAATCGATGGCATTCCAGGGGATTTGAAAACCGTTGCACCTGAAGACATCGCTTCTGTTGACGTACTTAAAGATGGTTCAGCAGCCGCTATTTACGGAACTCGTGCAACCAATGGTGTTATTTTAATTACCACCAAACAATTCAATAAAAATCAGTCAAAATTGCAATATGACGGTTACGTAAGTGTCCAGACCATTGCCAAAAGACCCGAATTTCTGGATGCAGCAGATTACCGTCGTTTAATTAAGGACGGTGTTGCCTACACGGATTACGGAACATCTACAGACTGGTTTGGTGCGATTTCCAGAACACCGGTTAGCCATACCCATAATTTTTTACTTCAGGGAGGAAACGCACAGACAAACTATACAGCCAATATTAACTACAGCAATTGGCAAGGGCTTTTAAAACGCTCCAATAATGCAAACCTCAGGGCAAATTTTGATATCAATCATGCTATGTTTAACGACAAAGTGAAAATCCACTTAAATGCAATCATGTCCAAAAGAAAATACTGGACAGGCGGGGATGGATATAGCTTTAATACCTATATCTACCGTCAGGCACTCATCCGTAATCCAACGGATAGCATCCGCCACGCCGACGGCAGTTTCGTTACAAGAGATGGTTATTTCTATGACAACCCGGTTGCCTTACTAGAAGGTGTTGACGGAGAAAATACGGAAAAGGAACTACGGCTAAATGGAAGCATTACCTATCAGCCCATTACATCATTGATTTTTAAACTATTAGCTTCTGACAACAGTTGGATGCAAACAAGGGGTTATGCGACAAACAGCTCTTATCCCTCCAACGATGCCAACGGATGGGGCAAATCATACGCCTCCAGAGGACAGTCAAACACAGAGGATCATCTATTAGAATTCACGGCTAATTATGACAAGGCATTTGGAGCTCACCATATAAACATTCTGGGCGGTTACAGTTACCAGGACGCTATGGCTGAAGGCTTCTGGGAAAATAACTGGTATTTCCCCACCGATGTATACGGTTACAATAATATGGGTGCCGGCGATGCGCTTTCAGAAGGAAGTGCCGGCATGGGAAGCAGCAAAGGCGAATATAAACTTATAGGATTTTTCGGAAGACTTAACTACAATTATGCAGAAAAATACCTGTTTATGGCCTCTTTACGCCGAGAAGGTTCTTCCAAATTCGGTAAAAATTACAGATGGGGTATGTTTCCCGCTGTTTCAGCAGGCTGGAGAATTAGTCAGGAAGATTTCTTAAAAAGCAGCAAAGTCATAGATGATTTAAAACTGCGTATAGGTTTCGGGATAACAGGAACAGCTCCTTCAGATAACTATGATGCGTTAACCACCCTTAATTATGGCGACCGTTTTTTGTATAACGGGAATTGGGTACAAGGATTATCTCCAACCAGGAACCCTAATCCGAATCTAAGATGGGAACAAAAGGAAGAATATAATATAGGTGTAGACTTTTCGCTGTTCAATCATTTTGTCTCCGGAAGTATCGATGCCTATCGGAGAAATACCAAGGATATGCTATACGACTATCCTGTTCCGGTGCCTCCCTATCTATATAGCACCATCCTCGCCAATGTTGGTCAGATGCGCAATGAAGGTTTGGAAGTCCTCTTAAATTTCAATCCCGTTACCACCAAGGACTTTGCCTGGAACTCCGGGGTCACTTTTTCAACCAATAAAAACACCTTAGTCTCTATCAATAATGACGAGTTTAATCTGACGCAAGACTGGTTTACAGCAGGATATACAGGAGAGCCTATTCAAACCTATACCCACCGTGTTCAGGTGGGTCAGCCTATAGGCAATTTTTATGGCTGGAAATCAGTAGGAATTGACGAAGATGGTGTCTGGAAAATATTAAATAAAGACAACGAAGTCATTTCCATTAAAGATGCTACGGAGGAAGACAAACGTGTTTTAGGTAATGGTCTTCCAAAATATTATTTGTCTTGGAACAATACCTTCAGGTATAAACAATTTGATTTAAGTATTAATATGCATGGCGCATTTGACTACCAGGTTTTGGATTTCCTACGTCTGTTTTATGAAAATCCCAGAAATGCACAATACAATATGCTTAAATCAGCATTTAATAAAGTATACAATACCGCACAGCTTGATTACGACCTGTCCTATGTAAGTTATTACGTGGAAAACGGAGATTACTGGAAAATAGATAACATCACCCTCGGATATACGCTTCCTTTAAAGAACAAAAAAACATTTTCGTCGGCCAGAATATACGCCTCTGGCCTTAACCTGGTTACGCTCACAGGATATAAAGGTATAGATCCGGAAGTCAATCGAAGCGGACTTGCACCAGGTAATGATGACAGGGATAAATATCCAACCACCAGAACTTTCACCTTAGGTGTCAATCTTACTTTCTAACCTTATAAATTTAAATAGAATGAAACCGTTAAATATTTTATATAAAGGTTTGCTTCTAGCTGGTATATTAACTGTTACCACTAATTGTACAAAGCTAGATGTCACAGACTATTCAGAAATCATCAGCGATAATTTTAATCCTACGGCAGATGATGTTGCCTCCATTATTGCTCCCGTTTATATAAGTTTCAGGCCAATGTGGGCTGACTGGTATGGTAATTTTGACCTGCAGGAAGAAAGCGCGGATGCGATAGTGACGCCGGTGCGCCCGAATGGATGGTATGACGGAGGAACATATATCCGTATGCATCAACACTTATGGACACCAACAGAAGGCCAGCCAGAGACGCTTTGGTATAATTGTTTCAATGGTATAAATGCCGCAAACAGGGTACTCAGTCAGATAGAATCGGGTGAGCTTCCTATAACAGATGGCAAAGAAGCCATTGTTGCAGAAATGAAAGTAGCCAGGGATTTTTGTTATTATGAACTTATGGACAATTTTGGGAATGTCCCCATTGTAACAGATTTCACTAGTAATGACCTGCCTCAGCAAAGTACACGTAAAGAGGTATACGACTTTTTGATTAGTGAACTCAAGGAGAACATCCCCTTACTAAGCGATGAAGTCAGTTCGAAAACCTATGGCAGATTTAATCAATGGGCTGGTTACAGCCTGCTAGCTAAAATCTATTTAAATGCACAGGTATATACAGGGACTGCCGCATGGCAAGACTGCATAGATGCATGCGATAAAGTGATTAATAGCGGAAAATACATATTAGAGTCTGATTACAAATCAAATTTCATTACAGAAAATGAAAATTCCCAGGAATTAATCTTTACTGTTCCCTATGATGAAACAAAAGCTCCAGGTTTTATTATTCACATGAAAACATTAAAGCCTGCGGATCAGAAAGTATACAATCTTCAGGCCCAGCCCTGGGGCGGTTCCTGTGCCGTTCCTCAATTCATCCATACATATGATCCGGATGACAGCAGACTTGCAGATTCCTGGATTTCCGGGCCACAAATCACACCTGAGGGCGAAGTAGCCATTGATTATATAGATTCCCTGATCAATATTGATCAGGCCGGTGGCAATCCTTTTAATTACGGTTACCCAATTGGCAAATACGAAATAAAAATGGGTGCTAAAGGATCCTTAAGTAACGATTTCCCGATTTTCAGATATGCCGACATTCTGATGATGAAGGCAGAATGTTTATTAAGAACGGGGAAGGCCGATGAAGCAGCTACCCTGGTAACTCAGGTTAGACAAAGAGATTTTAAATCAAATCCCGCAAAAGCAACGGTGACAGGAGCAGATCTTCAAAAAGGTAGCGTATACGATTATGGTTATGTCAAAAACGGAAAAATTGTAACTGATGAGGGAGGAGCCGATATACAATACGGCAGATTTTATGATGAACTTGGATGGGAATTTGCCGCCGAAGCACACAGAAGGCAGGATATGATCCGCTTCGGCGTATACTCAACAAAAATGTGGTTCCAACATAAGCCAGTCGGTACTTACAGGACTTTATTCAGCATCCCGGAAAGTGTCTTAAACTCCAATTCAAATCTGAAACAAAATCCCGGTTATTAATTTCCGGACGGGCAGATATTATTTGAAAAAAATCAGGAAGATATAAAGCGAAGATTATCTTCTGCATCTTGCAAAAAGCTAAACAAGTAGACGATCTTTACCTGTTTAGCTTTTTCTGTAAAAGTCAATTTAGAACCCACGGAAAACAAAACTATGCGCTAAACTGCCGGGGAACCAGCGTTTTTAATCAGAGACAATTAGGCAGCAGAACACATGAAATAAATTTAGAATATATCACATTTTTTGTAGCCTCATAGCTACGCTCACTAGCAATATAGTATATTTGCCATCAGACTCATTTTAACCATGGCCTTTCCCATTCATTTTGGTAGTACACGTACAAGACGAAGGGTATTAGCAGCGCTACTGTTTTTCTTCGTGATCTCCTCCAGCTTTGCCCAATCCTCTGATTACATAATCAGACATTATACCACCAATGATGGCCTTTTGCAAAATAGTGTTCTTCATATAGAATTCGACCACAATAGTTATTGTTGGATTGCCACAGAAGCTGGACTTACCAGATTTGATAATAAAGAATTCAGCGGTTATAATGCCACCAACATCCCAGGGCTGAAAGACAACAGGATCCGTCGGCTCTGTATTACCCTGCAAGGCCAGCTGTACGCCAAAAATCTCCATGAGCAGGAAATTACCATCAGTACAGAAAACAGCGCCTTCGCATCCAGGCCTGTGATCTTGTCAAAGGTCAGCCCATACTATTTCCCAAAATCAGGCTATGCCACGGCCAATGATCAGATTGAAATCTTGTGGGACTCTTTGAAAAAAACAGTGGCTGTTCCGCTTATAAGAAGCCACTATGCAACGTCAACCGGCGACACTTATCTTACTTTCCGGAGTCAATTATTTCAGATCTTGCCCCAGGGCAGCCAAATGCTCAAAAACTGGCCTCAGGCCCCCGTACAGACCGTTCCTGTCGGCCCCTATCTGCTTCAGGTCTGGGAAAGTCATAAAGCAGCTGTCTGGAAAGGGGGCAAATTATTATTTGAGACGACCATCAGGGGTGACCTCCCTGCAAATACATCTTTCATTGAAAATGATTCTAAGCTGCACTGGAGCCCGGCCGGCACCTTCGTTTTTGCTCAGGGAGACCTCTTTCGTATCCAGGTATCAGACAGTACCGTTTCAGCAAAAAAAGTACTCAGCCACCTGCCCATGAAAGCTGTCAGTTGTGTAAATTATCGACCCCGAAGTAATATTTATTATCTGGGCACACTAACTGACGGACTATATATTGCCAAAGTATCTCCTTTTCACTATCCGCAATTATCCGGCACCAACAAAAATAATTCAACCTATGCCATTGGGAAGACCTCAAAAGATGAACTTATTGTCAACAATACCGTAATTCCTAAAAACGGACCCAGTTATGGCGTAAAATTTTCAGAATACACCTTCCGCGCGTTTGTAGACAAATCCGATTGGTTCTATTTTCAAAACGCATTTGATTTATATAGATATAACAGTGTAAGTCATCAAATGCCAAAAATCATGAAACTGGATGAGAACCTGGCCAGTATCCTGAAAGAGAACACTTCGGAGGACTTGCTGGTGTGTACCAGGCAATCACTGACCAAGCTATCCATATCCGGCCCAGAGCCTAAAATCTTATGGCAAAAACAACTTCCCATTCCCTATAATGCAGAGAGCGTAAATAAAATGTATCCGCTTAACGGCAATCATTATTTGCTGCTGACCACTAGTGGCATCAGATGGTATAATATCCAGAACAATACTTCGGAGAAACAGATACTGGACTCCATAGCCATGTACAGCTTTTATAGGGATAGAAAAAACCGTTATTGGTTTTCGGGCGACGGTTATGGAATCTTTCTATATGTTGATAATAAAATTTTTCCGCTACCCAAAAGCAAATTCGACAAACTCAGCTCTGTCATTGACTTTATTGATGACGGCAGAGGCAATTTCTGGTTACCCACCAATAATGGCCTATATAGCGTTGAGATAGAAAAGCTGGCAGCGTACATTCAATTAAAGACCAATAATCTGTTTCTCTACACGATCAACAATCTGGACGGCCTCAGAACCAACGAATTTAACGGCGCTGTCCCGTCCTACCAGTGGTTAAGTGACAGCACACTGGCACTAGCCTCCATGAACGGACTCGTAGAGTTTAAACCCAAATCACTACGCCCCAATTATCCGGGTAATAACATCTTCATTGATGATTTTTGGGTGGATTCGGTAAAAATAATGCCCAAATCCCTCAAAAACCCTATCCGCCTTTCCCCCGACTTTAACTTAATGAAATTAAAGATAGGAAGTCCTTATTACGGCAACCCCCAGAATAATCATTTGGAATATGCCATTCATCGGGCGGGAACACCGGTACAATGGGAAGCCTTGCCTGTTGATGGGATATTAACCGTTAACAATCTACCCTCAGGATCCTATATTATTAATTTCAGAAATAAAGAGGGTTCTCAGAATGCAGAAAACCAGCAACTTAATATTTCTTTTGATGTTATTCCTCATTTTTACAATACCTGGGAATTTTACTTATCGGTTATTGTACTGATCATCCTGATATGTTTTGTGATTTTCAGATGGCGACTGAGACGGCTGGAAAAAGACAAACAAAGGATTGAAGCCATCGTCATTCAAAGAACAAAAGACCTGGAGAAAACAACCAGACAACTACAGATTTCAGAGAAAGCACTCCAGCAAAGTAACAAACAAAAAGAGCAGATCATCACAATGGTGCTTCATGATCTGCGGTCTCCTTTAAGATTTCTCAAAACCGTCACCAACGGAATAATGCATAAGTTTCAGGAAGAGATATCCACATCCCTGTCTGATAGCCTGCAAAAGCTCAACGGCTCAGCTGTCTCATTATGGGAGTTCACCGACAGGTTCTTTACCTGGGCCGTCACTCAAAAACAGGACTTTAAAATACAGGAATCTGAGTTCGAACTGCAGGAAGTCTTTAACCTTGTAGCCTCCTTCTATATGGATATTGTGATGCTCAATAACAATAGGCTACAAATAGAGGCTACCAGCCTGATCTGCCATACTGATAAAAACATTTTAATGCTGATTTTGCGCAATCTGGTGGACAACGCCAATAAAAATACTTTTGGCGGCATTATATCCTTAAGGGCGACTGCCGATCAAAAACAAAACCACATTATCATAACGGACCAGGGTAGCGGTATGCTGCCGGAGCAAATCCAGATGTTTCAAACAGGCGATGGAGGTAATGAGGCTCACTCCAATAAGCATATCGGAAGCCAGGTAATTTACCAAATGCTGCTCAAAATCAATGGCCAGATAACTATTAATACATCTGAGAAGGGGACGACATTTACCATTAGCCTGAAAAAACGGGCGGCATCACACCTGTAATGCCTCCGCAATGCAGTCCCAACTAAGACATACCGACTTTAGGCTTTATCATCATGCTTGTCAACACGCACGCAACCTGTCGCAACTTTTCGGAAAAAGCCGTGGGATCCACTGTTTTTGAAGACCATATTATCTTAGTTTAGTTCAATAAAGTTTAATGCTTAATGCCGAATTTCCCTGAAAAAAGGACGCCGTGAATTCCTCCTTTTAAGGAAATCACAGCGTCTCTATATACGTTAAACAGCAAAAAACATAATTGATTATGTCGCAGCAAAAAACAAACAGCGTTCCCGCTGCTGTTTCCTGCCGGGACATTAAGCTCCAATCTTTTGTAAAAGTCGTCCGTCAGCGCCATTATAAAAGTAACAATTTAGCTACAACGGCAAAACAAAGGCCCCCACATCTAACCTGGTTACTGATATAACCCGGATCAAAAAGCTAACACTCAGTTGACAATTCAGTCATAATTGATTAACACAATGCAACTTACTTTACTATATCAAAAATAATATTTGATATGACAAAAAGAAAGCTTGACGTCGTTGTTCTCTCAGATATACACCTAGGCACCTACGGCAGCCACGCCAGAGAACTACTTCAATATCTGCGATCCATTGAGCCAACTTTACTGATCCTGAACGGCGATATAATTGATGGCTGGCAGTTTACCAAGAGGTATTTCCCGAAGAGTCATTTTGCGGTTATTAAAGAAATTCTGGATATAATCTGCCGGGGTACGCAGGTCGTATATATTACCGGCAACCATGATGAGGTCTTGCGTAAATACACAGACACTCATATCGGCACTTTTACATTAACCGATAAATACAGCATCGACATCCATGGCAAAAAGGCATGGATATTCCATGGGGATGTCTTTGACAATACAACCCGGGGCAGTGCACGGATCCTGGCGAAGTTCGGATCGAAAGGATATGACTTACTGATACTTTTAAACAGGGCGATCAATTATTGCATGAAAAAACTGGGTCGGGAAAAAGTCTCCTTTTCAAAAAAGGTCAAAAACGGCGTAAAGCAGGCCGTCAAATTCATTAATAAATTTGAGCAGACAATCGGGGGGCTGGCCATAGAAAACGGCTATGATTATGTTATTTGCGGGCACATTCATCAACCTTGCATGAAGCAAATTATAACAGCCGAAGGAACAGTTACTTACTTAAATTCAGGAGACTGGATAGAAAATCTTACCGCACTGGAATACCACAACAATCAATGGAAAATATATCATTATGATCCATTAGAATTTAATGACCTTCATCCAGAACCGCCAGTCAACTCCTCTCTCAATGTCTTTTCAGAACAGATAGACTATAATCTACAACCTCAATAACTATGAAAATATTATATGCAATACAGGCAACCGGCAACGGTCATATCAGCAGAGCCATGGAGCTGATGCCTCACCTGAAGCGCTATGGGCATGTGGATGTATTTCTCAGTGGGAGCAACAGTACCTTACAGGCTGACCTGCCTATAAAATTCAGAAGTCAGGGGCTTAGCCTTCAGTACAGTTGCAATGGCAAACTGAATTTCGCCAAAACAATTAAATCTTGCCAGCTGCGCAAGGCATTCAAAGAAGCCGCCAGCCTACCGGTCAAAGATTATGACATGGTCATCAATGACTTTGAAGCCATAACCTCCATTGCATGCAATAAACAATCGGTTCCGATGATACATTTTGGACATCAGGCAAGTTTTGTTTCAGATGCCACTCCCAGACCGGACAACAAAAGCATCATAGGCGAATGGATTCTGCGCAATTATGCGCATAGCCATTTGAATCTCGGGCTTCATTTTAAGCGGTATGACCAGTTTATCCTTCCTCCCGTTATCCAGCGTTCAATCTGGGAAGCAACTCCTTCAACCGAATCCCATGTAACTGTTTATCTTCCCTCTTTTTGTGACAAGGAATTACTGCAGCTATTCTCCGTAATCAAAAATGTACCGTTTGAAATCTTTTCCAGGCACTGCAAAGAGATCATGACATTTCAACATATTAAACTTATTCCAGTTGAAAAAGAGGCCTTCAATAAAAGTCTGATTAATAGCACGGGCATTATCACGGGAGCCGGATTTGAGACACCAGCTGAAGCGCTCTACTTGGGTAAAAAGATCATGGCTATTCCCATCGGCGGTCAGTATGAACAAAAATGCAATGCGGCCGCACTGAAAAGGTTAGGTGTAAAAACAATCAATGCGATTGTTCCGAACCAGTTTAAACAGGAGGTAGAAAACTGGCTGACCAGCCCTAATAAGGCGACCGGCCTTAAATGGCAGTCCACAGAAAAAACGGTTACGGCATTATTTGATCTATGGGATACAGCCACCCGTAAAACGATGCTGTCCAAAAGCACCTCTCCGGAAATCGCACTCTTGTAAAAGAGTGACTTTCACGCAGGTGATTATCATTGAAAGTCAATTTGTTTCATATCCCCACAGCATGTAACCTTGGTTCGCAATAGCCCATTGAGAAAATTTTGCGATCTGTCTGTTACGCCCTGCTATTTGCCAATACCACCGTCTACGCAGATTACCTGTCCGGTCATATAAGTGCTCTCATCTGAGGCCAGAAATAACGCAAGGCCGGCTACATCTTCCACCTGACCGTATCTGCCTAGAGAAATATTTTTTAAAAATCCAGCAGAGATATCTGTATCAATTAGATGCTGGGTCATATCTGTTTGTATGAATCCCGGTGCAATTGCATTGCACCGGATCTGTTTACCCCCCAGCTCTTTGGCAACCGATTTGGTGAATCCGATGATGCCGGCCTTAGAGGCGGCATAGCTGCTTTGCCAGGAGTTACCATATATTCCCACAATGGAACTGATATTTATAATACTCCCTCGCTTAGCCTTCCCCATATGCCGGGTCACCAGCTTGGTCATATTAAAAACGCTATAAAGGTTATTAACAATAACTTCATCCCACAGTTCGTAAGAAGTTCTGGACAGCGTACTATCCTTTGAGATACCCGCATTGTTTACACAGATATCGACTTGTCCATACTCTGCAATAATTCGGTTTACAAAGGTTTCACATTGTCCAAAATCAGAAACATCCACCTTGACAGCTCTTGCAAGCCCGCGGTCTCCGCTAATGGCATTTTCAATATCCTTTATTTCCGCTTTTTTATATTTACTTTTATAGGTGATAATAACCCTGGCTCCCTGATCCGCAAACTTCTTTGCAATCGCACACCCTATCCCACGGGAGCCACCGGTAACAATCGCGACTTTGCCCTTAAGCTGTTCCATTGTTCAATCGGTTTATTTTTTTGCAACTTTTATTTTTGTTTCAATTGCCAGATACAGATCCTCAAAGCTCTTGAGATCATATATTTCCTCGTCTTCAATCGTGATATTAAAGGCTTGCTCCACATCCACTATGATCTCCACGAAGTCCACCGAATCAATATTTAATTCATCGATAAAACTTTTGGTGGTATCTCGCTCGATATTATCCAGCAGTTCCGGATGCTCCGTATAATTAGCAACGATTTTCTTTAACCGCTCAGTTATCTTTTTGTCAAAAGAAATTGCCTTTTTCAGGATTCTCTTCTTCGTGGCGGGCTGTGTAGCAGCCTTTTTCGCTGTAGTCTTCCCCTCGGAATCAGTTTTCGAAGTTGTTTTCTTTGTGGCCCCAGTTTTTGGACTGGGAGCGGCAACTACTTTAGGATTTTTCTTTGCCACGCCTTCGGTCTTATTAGCCTTCGCGGGTGCAGCAGCAAGAGATGCCGGCTTCTTTGAATGGGTGCTTGACGCTTTCATATAAATCAATTTAATAATTTAAAAGTATTTTTATTTAATTTCGCCCCTCATTTCATGTATTAATTTCTCAGAGAGGCCCGTTGCGCTAAAGCCGCCATCATGAAAAATATTCTGCATGGTAATATATCGGGTATAGTCACTAAATAACATTGCACAAAAAGAGGCGAGATCCGCTACAGGTGCATTACCCAAGGGACTCATATGATCCGCATAATCCATAAATTCCATAAACCCGTTAATACCGGTACCGGCCCTTGTGGCGACAGGAGACTGAGAAATGGTATTAACCCGGACATTCCGCCGGATTGCATAATGATAACCAAAGTTCCTGGCAATGGCTTCCAGCAGTGCTTTTGCATCGGACATCTCATTATATTCAGGAAATATCCTTTGTGCGGCGATATAAGTCATCGCAACGACACTCCCCCATTCATTCAGTACATCCTTTTGATATGCTACTTGTAACACTTTATGAAAGCTGACTGCCGATACATCCAGCGTTTTCTGATAATATTCATAATTCAATTCCGTATAGGGATGTTTTTTACGTATATTCAGGCTATTGGCTACACTGTGCAGGATAAAATCAATCTTTTTCTTTTTAAAATGCCTGGAGCAGAAGGCATATAATTTTTCAATATCTTCAATTTTTGTAAGATCCGCCCCAAATACAGGCGCCTGAATGTCGGCTGCCAGCTTTTCCGTATCACTAAACCTTATGGCGATTGGTAAATTAGAAAGTACAATATCAGCTCCTTCCTGCCTACATTTAAGCGCCACTTGCCAGGCAATGGACTGTTCGTTCAATGCGCCGAAAATGATTCCTTTTTTACCTTTTAATATCTTACTTGTCATATTAGTTTTTAATTACTCAAACTATTTGCCCTCTGCCTATGCTTTGAACTTTTTCAACACCAGGCAGGAGTTCACATCTCCAAATCCAAAACTGATTTTGCATACAATATCCAGCGCTATATCCATAATAGCTTTGGGCGGTACACAGTCATGTGCAATTAATTGGCCGATTTCGGGATGCAATTCATCAGCATTGATGGACGGGTGAATAAATCCATGATAGAGCTGAAGAACGGCGGCAACTGATTCGATTGAGCCTGAAGCGCTCAAACAATGCCCAATCATAGACTTCATAGAATTAATATAAGGAAAGTCAGTTCCTTTTCTATTCAGTGCTTTTACCCAGGCATTAATTTCGGTAATATCTCCGATGGTTGAGGACAGATGCCCGGAAATCAGATCGATCTGACCGGGTAGTACCCCGCAACTTTTAAGACCGTTTCTGATACATCGAACCATACCGTTGACATTCCCAATAGTCATCGTGCCTTTGCCGCGCTGCCCTCCGGAATTAATATGGCCTCCGAGGATCTCTGCATAAATTCTGGCACCTCTTTTCTGGGCCGTGCTCAGGTTTTCCAGCACTAAGGCTCCCGCCCCCGAACTGGGCACAAAACCGGCGGCATCTTTATCCATAGGTCGGGACGCTTTTTGGGGGCGGTCATTAAACCCGTGGGCCGTAGCAAACATAGAGTCAAAAGGGCCCCATACATAAGGACTGTTACTTTCTGAGCTACCCACAAGCATCCTTGTAGCCGCACCGGACCTGATTTTCTCAAATGCCATTAAAATGGCTTCCGTCCCTGTATTACAGGCCGAAGCATTACTGGTAACCTGATTGCCCAGCCCGAGTATTTTCGCAATATATGCACTCACCGCACTATTTATCGCCTGAGGCAAAGCCCTGGGATTACCTTTCCTGGTATCCTGACCGCTCTCTCTGAGCGCAATTCCATAGTGGGTGGCCTCAATGCCATTGCTACCGGTCCCAAATATACAGCCACTGGTATAATCTGCCCCATCCGAGGCTTTAGGGAATGCCAGTCCGCTATCCTTCCAGGCCTGCGCAGCTGCAATACAACCGTAAGTAATTCCGGTACTGAATACCTCCTGTATCTGATGCTTCTCCAAAAAAGCCAACCGGTCCTTTTCGCTTAATGCAGGAACTCCGCCAATCTGACAACGAAAAGCATGCTCCCGCAGTTCGGGATAAAATTTTATACCCGACTTCCCTTTTCTGATGGCCGATGTAAACTTCTTTACGCCTATACCATTTGGGCTTAATACTCCCAGGCCGGTAATTACAATTCTATCATTCATTTTAATTAAAATTCAGTTTATGGACAGGGTCACCTATTTGTCCGGTCTTATTTTACGCCTTCCGGCCAATGCCTTACCATAACACAGCCGGCCACATCCCCGAAACCATAAGAGGTTTTGGCAACAATATTCAGTCTTTTCTTTATCGACTTTAAGGGCACTTTTGATCTCGGCACGATAGCGGCAATTTCTTGATCCAATTGTTCCGCATTAAGGGTCGGATGAATAAACTGATCCTGTAACTGCAAAGCCGTCGCAACCAGTTCCAACGAGGAGGACGCTGCAAAACAGTGTCCAGTCATTGATTTCAAAGCATTGATGTAGGGAAAATCATTTCCTTTTCGTTTCAAAGCACCGGCAAGCGCTTGGACTTCATACACATCCATGATATAGGACGGCAGATGCCCGCAAACAAGGTCAATTTCATCAGGGCGGATCTTAGCCGCCTCCAGGGCAAAACCGATAACATCCTCCATACTTTGCCGGTTATTAATCGTCATCGTCCCCCCCGCCCTTTGGGCGCCACAGATCAGGCTTCCACCCAACAGTTCACCATATATTCTGGCACCTCTTTTTTGGGCAGATTGAAGACTTTCAAGTACCATCGCACCGCCGCCGCTTCCAGGCACCAGCCCATTAGCCCCTGTGCTCATAGGACAACTGCCTTTTTCCGGTCTGTCATTATATCCTTTTGCCAACGCATAAAAATCATCATAGAGCGTCATTCCATCATACCCTCCCCAGACGTTATGATGACTGCTTTCTGCAGATCCCACTAAAACGATACTGGATTTCCCCTCCCTGATCCTGTTGAAGCCCTCCAGCGCTGCCTCTACTCCGGTAATACAGGAAGAAGAATTAGTGGTTAATTGATTACCGATTCCTATTATACCTCCCAAATAGGCACTGACACCACTATTCATCGCCTGCTGAGCTGTCCGGCCTCCCATTTTACGGACATTGCCGGTATCCACCAGGCTGATACCGTAATCAATCGCATCAATACCATTAGTGCAGGTTCCGAAAATGCAGCCATAATCCCAGGCCGCCTGACTGCTCTTACTGGGCAACAATTCCAGACCGGCATCATACCAGGCTTCAAGACCAGCCATGCATCCATAAATAATACCCGTCCCTTTCATTTTAACCAACCCGTATTGCTTTGTAAAAGCGTCAATCTGCTTTTGCTCCAGCAGGGGCAATCCTCCTATATGACAGCGATAGTTCTGCTGTTCAAGAATTTCATGATAACGGATACCGGAAATACCTTTTTTCAGGCCGGCCTTAAATGCCTTCAGGCCGGTGCCAATCGGGCTGCATACCCCAAGTCCCGTTATAACAACTCTAGTATTCTTACTCATAATTAATTAGAATTAACGACAACTCCAGACAATACCCCTTTAGCCACGAGTTGACCTGCTTCATTTTCAATTCGGACATTACATTTCAGTTTATTCAATCTGAAAAAGACCTTTTCGGCTCTCACGAATATCTTTTCCTGAGGGCGTATTATAAATTTATAATCCATATTCGCTGAAGTCAGATAAAAAAGATGGTTCACTTTATAACCAAAAGCACTAAGATCTATGACCGTCATTGAACTTAGGGAGGCTGGCAGTTCAATGGGCAACTCGCTGAGTGTTTCAATGCCATTCCCTAATAAATACATTCCAAAAGCAAGTAGCCCGATTTGAGCCGCCGACTCCTGTAATATGGCACCCGGCACGACCGGGTTACCGGGAAAATGCCCTTTGAAAAACATCTCCTGTTTTTTAAAGGTATATGTAGCCAAAATATGCGTACTGTCAACTTCCACAATATCCTCTATAAAACAATAGGGTTTTTTGCAAGGAAAATGTTCAATAATCAGTTCTTTGGTCACTTCCATATTATAACTTTTTTAATCACCTCAAAATTTTATCGCGCTATTTTATAGCTATTACCAGGCTTCCCGGAATTCCTGTATGAGTCATGCTCATCAGCCCCATCTTCAGATAAGCGCTGCATACCTCTTATTCAACTTCCGGAGCACTGACTCCATTCTTTTGTATACGGTTTCTTTTAAAAAATTGGCATCCATATGCATACATCCGTCTGCCTGAATTTCTTTCAAAAACATCACCCTGCAAACACCTGGACGCAGGGATAAAGCACGGTTAAAATGCATCCTGTCTACACTGTCAATAAAAACAACCGGCCTTATGCTCACCCCTCTTTTAATCGCCAATTGGAACGGACCTTTGTAAAACGCTTTTAACGGAAGTTCGCTCTCATTAAAAGTTCCTTCGGGGAAAACAAAAACCGAGGTTTTCTCTTCCAATGCCCGGTTCAGGTCGATATAGCATTTTGCCCGTGAAGCAGCGCTGCCTCTGTCAACGGTTACTGTCATTCTGCGATAAAACCAACCAAATAAAGGAATACGCCCCATCTCATCTTTTCCAAGCGGTTTATAAGGGCCCTTCATACTTGCCAGCATCAGAAAAACATCAATATATGATCTATGGTTTGCTATGTATATTGCCGGCTCGTCCGTCCAATCATCCCGCTCGGCCTCATATTCCCATTCCAATTTAACGGCCACAGCCCATAACCAGCACCTGGCAATGCAGCCACAGATTCTATAGAACAGTTTTACGCCCACCGTTCTATTCAATAGTAATACACCAAATGGGAACAATAAAACCATCATAAAAACAATGCCCGCCAGTGCATATGCATTATAGGCCCACAAAAACGCTTCCTGATACCATTTTAAATGCTGTTGCTCCAAAATACTAATGCTTCATATAGTAAAATAAAATATATTAACTTTACCCTTATCCCTTCTTACTTTTTATTTGTTTTTGATCTTTGTCCTTTATAAAAATGCTATTATAAATAATAAAGGTCACAAAAACCAACAGGCACAAATAAGCAAACCAGTGAGGATGCGCTACAATAAAGGTTTGATAATCATTGGGGGTAATCATTACATAGCCGATCATTGCAGCAGAACTCTTATTCATGTCCGGCATCTTGCCTGTAGATTGTATCATTCCTGAATAGCCGTCATTATTATTAATAACCAGGTCTTTTCTTGTTTCAATAGCCCGCAGCCGCGCATGAAACTGGTGCTGTTTGGCAATATATGTATCACTGAACCAACCATCATTACCCGGATTCACCAGAAAATTTGCGCCCTGACTGACGGTGCGGTAGGCCAGATCGGGAATGGTAGATTCATTACACAGCAACATCCCGGCATTTCCAACAGGGGTCGGCAGGGGCTTATCACTTGTCCCCTCCTTAACCCTGAAGCCGGTACTGTTGTAAAAGGGGATCAACATCCCCAGAAAAGGTTTTTCGATCAGACTCAGCGCGAGCCGTTTGTCATAGCGACCAATAACTTTATGATGCGGCTCCATACAATAGATGGAATTATAGAAAATTCTGTTTTTACGGTCAAAATCGGTATTCATACCAATCAAATGAGTGATGTTATACCCTGTTGTAATGGAGTCCAATACCTTTAAAAAGTCGTCATCCGGTGTATAATTCCAGGGAATAGCGGACTCATACCAGATAGTCAGGGCTGTTCCTGTACCACAAATCTGTCTGTTCATTTCAAACAGCTGCCTGGCCAGAAAATCGCCATTGGCAGGATTCCATTTAAATTGCGGGTCCAGATTCTGAGATAAGATAGCGGCCTTGAAAGGCTTTTCTTTTTTTATGGCAATATCTTCCTGAAGCCGGTCCTCATAGTTATTTAAAATTACAGCGCCGAGTAACAGGCTACCCAGGATTATGCCCACGGGAACTATCAGCATCCTCCATTTTTTATAATAGAAGAAATAAGCAGTACAATAACTTAAAAAGACCACTAAAAAAGTCAGCAATAACGGTCCGGTAATCGTCGTAATTTGTGCAAGATATAGATTCTGCGCCAAAGAGATATAGGAAACAAACAAGCAAAGCGCAAATCCTTTGGCAAAATAGATCATAAAAGCATCAACCAACACCCAGAACGAAGACAGATAGATTCCGTTGACAAGCCATTCCAGTTTATATCGTTTTTTTCTTTTAAGGAACAAAATAATCCATCCCAAAATACCGGCATATAGCGCAAAAATAACAGTAAATATCAATGTGATACCGACACCGAGTAAAACCCCTTTACCCGTAAATTTATCTGCACCGCCTATAATCCAGAAAAAATTCAGTACAGCGGTAACTCCGCCAACAAATGCTCCTCTTTTGAAAGCCTCCGCCGGCTTATCAATATCCATAAACCCGTAAAATACCAAAGCATAAACGATCCAATTCAAAGGTGTGTCAGTCATTTGAATGGACATCGTAATGGGAATGGCACTCAATAATAATATCCAGTACTTTTTATTCAATTTTATGTGCATTTTACGTAATTCAGTTGGGGCAGCTTTAAAAATGTTATAAACAGTAAATAATCCCAATTTACCAGCAGAAAAATAAAATCAATTAAACATCACCATGCCTTTGCATTATATAAATAGGATGTTCGCATATTTCAGCGAACACCCTATTTAAGCCATGATTTCCTAAATTCGACTACTTCTTAACAAATGTCACTGATTGACTGGTTCCATTGTCAGTGATTACCTGTAAAATATAGACGCCTGCGATTAGTTTAGTTACATCTACCTTATTGGAAGAATCAACCACGCCTTTTGCTACGTTTGTTCCACCGAGAGAAACAATACGGTATGCACTTCCAGCTTTTACTCCCTTAACAGTTAAATATCTGGATGCGGCCGGATTTGGATAAACGGATAATGATGAAGCGGCATCCGCCAAGGTAACATTCACACTATTGGAATAACTAACCGCCCCTTCTTTTGAGACTTCACCCACTCGGTAAACAGCCTTAGTAGCAGGTGTTACGTCAGTAAAGCTATAATTCAGCGTAGTTGTGCTGTAGCCGCCATTAGCTTTGCTGGCTACTGTTCCCAGTGTCTGATAGCTGCTGCCACCATTCACACTTCTTTCAATAGTAAATTCTTTATTGTTCAGCTCGGTTTCAGTTGCCCACGAAAGAACTACTGTACCTTTATTAACTGTTACCTGCAGACCGGCTGGACTCCATTTAACAGGAAGGCTGGCAGTAGCGATATCTGGTCCAGTAGCAATGAAAGGCATACCGTGATCAAAGTGATTACCTCCATTGACAGCCACTGGATCAGGGTTCCCTTCTGAAGCATGATCCTTGATTCGATTCTGTCCTCCTTCAAAAGTATTGAAGTTAATGGTCTGTTCAGCTATAGTCCCTGGACTTTGTCCATCCCATGCAGCAGTAGTCGTTAATAGCCTGAAAGAATAGACTGAGTCTGGAAGTATAGTGCTTCCAGGCATAATAGCAAACTTAAGTGCCCCTTTCATATAGTTATAGTCGCCTGAAACAAATCCCGGTACGGTTGTACCATCAAGTGTAATACCGGTCGCATTAGAAGTAACCACTTTGCCGCCAAAATCAATTGTATGAGAGGCGGTTGTTGCAGTTGGTCCTGCATAAGCACCGAGTCCGGAATAATCTGTAAGGCCTGAAGGCGTATAATCACCTTCTGTCAAAGAACTGAAATTTCTCGCTAAAACCCAGTCCTTTCCGATTGAATCCGTATTAATTGTCACCCACGCCAATTGATAGTTAGGGCTCTGAGCCTGTGAGGTTCCGCCAGCACCTGCTACAAAGGCCTGCCCATTGGCATTACCTCTGGCATATTGAAGTACAATTGTTCCATTTCCCTGCGTTTTAAAAAATGTCCACATACCGAGCGACATTTCCAGGTCAATAGGTTGGCGATCATTTTTTACAAATGAACCATTTGTTTTTAATACACTTTGGCTGGCATCATCTTTCCATACATAATCCCCCATACCAAAGGTTCCTGCCTTTGCAAGGGCTATCGCAAAGACAGCGATAAAGAGTGTAAAAATCTTTTTCATGAAATTAAATTATTGATTAAAAAATATAAAAAACTGTCTTTAAAGAATCCTCCACATCTTTATTGTTGTACACTGTTCTACAAAAGATGTACTTTAAAGGATGGGTGCCAGTTTTAAATTAATACTGCATAGGCTAGCACCTTAACATTAACAAAAGTACCTTAGGCAAATAATTTCATTTGTAGCTTTGCAGCTACAAAACAGAAAATAATCATTAAGCAAACTATTTCATTCCCAGTAAATAGCAGATGAAACATAAAAGGGTGAAATAATAATCTGACTTAGAAAAAAAACGTGATTTTCGTTAACGTTTGTCAGTATATGACAATGCAATCTTTAGGGAAAACTTAAATGCCTATACTTTTTTATTTTAGTATATCATTTATTTTTCATCCATAAAAAATAGACTTCCAATCTGAGACCTAGGTATCCTCACATCTAATGCTCATTAATAAACACTTTTTTTTTGCCGATGTTGACTTATAAATACTATAAGAAGAGGAGAAGAACTTTAATACAAAAGATAACAGGTTATTGGTGGAAACTGTTATCTCCGAAAATTAAGCCCAAAATCAAAACAATAATAAATAATGAAAAGAGCGCTAAGCAGTTTCTATTTAAAAAACTACTTAGCGCTCTTTTCACTAAACCGACTCTGTAAAGTATCTATTTTATAGACAAAGCATAGGTGGTTTGTTCATGATAATGTTCTCCCGGTCTCAAAATCGTATTAGGGAATTTAGGTTCATTAGGGCTATCAGGAAAATGCTGTGTTTCGAGTGCTAACCCATCGTATTTAACGACTTTGTGGCCTCTGGCTGTAATCGAACCATCCAGGAAATTGCCTGAATAGAATTGCAGGCCTGGTTGGGATGTAAATACCTCCAATTGTCTGCCGGAAGCACTGTCATAAAGAGTGGCGACAGGTGCATTTGCTCCAACAGTCGTGTCCAGAGCCCAGTTATGATCATAACCTCCGGGAACCTGGTCAATTCTGGCCCCTATAGCGGTGGCGGTATTAAAATCAAACGGAGTTCCCTTGACACTCACGGGCAACCCAACCGGTATCTGATCTTCTACCGGAGAATAATTAGGAGCCTTAATGGTCAGTTTTTCATCCAGAACGGTTCTGGCCAGATTACCTGACAGATTAAAATAACTGTGATTGGTCAGATTAACCGGGGTAGGTTTATCTGTTGTTGCATCATAAGTAATATTTAGTTTATTATCACTTGTCAATTCATAATGAACCGTCACATCTAATGTGCCTGGATAGCCTTCTTCCCCATCCTTAGAGGTATAATGCAGAACAAGCTCCGTTTTGTTACTATCAGGCACCTCAACGTTCCATAGCACTTTATCAAATCCTTTAATTCCACCATGAAGATGATTATGCCCGTCATTTACTGCCAATTGATAGGTCTTTCCATCTAGTGTAAATTTACCTTTAGCAATACGATTGGCATAACGCCCGATGAGGGCGCCAAAGTAGGGCGGATGAGCCAAATAGCCACTTAGACTGTCAAACCCAACAATAATTTCACTGGTATCTGCATTTCTATCCGGAAAACGCCAGGAGGTGATCGTACCTCCATAATTGGATATGGCCATCTTTGTTCCATGACCATTATCCAGGTGGTAGAGCAAAACCGGGCTACCATCATAAGTACCCCAGCTGGAAACTGTAACCGCCTTCTTAGTGCTGTCTGTTTGATTTTGCTTCTGAGTTCCAGAACCACCACAGGAAACAAGACCGGCAGCTAGTGCCAGTGAGCAAAAGCTCAAATACCATTTTCTATTCATAATGTATTCATTTTTAAATTTAAAAGACCATTAAAAGTACGTATTTTATTGTATATATGACAATTTATATAAACGTTTTTTACATGCTTTAAAGTTCTGAAATTTTTCTCATTTCAGTCTTCAAATTGAAAACTTTCATAGCGCATGTACGGCCGGAGCTGCCCCCCAACTCAAATTAAAGGGAACTTTAACATTTAACAATCACAAAACAATATAGAATTAGTTAGAATATGATACCTTTATACATAATAACCCTTTATTATTTATCGATTGAAATTTAAATCGAAATTCAAACTGTTTTTAAATGACGCAATACAAAGGACAAGAACACTACCTGGTAGCCGTGGATTGTATAATATTCGGCTTTGATGGAGAACACTTAAACCTCCTACTCATTAAAAGAGGTTTTGAACCTAAGAAAAACAAATGGTCCCTTATGGGCGGCTTCGTTCAACCTACCGAAGACCTGGATGGCGCAGCCAAACGTATTTTACACCAGCTGACCGGATTAAAAGGAGTCTATCTGGAACAATTAAAAGCATTTGGTCAGCCCAAAAGAGATCCGGAAGAAAGAACCATCAGTATCTCCTATTTTGCACTGATAGACATCAACCAGTATAAGGAAAAAATCAGCGATACATATGCAGCAGAATGGTTCCCGCTTAAAAAATATCCTAAACTGATTTTCGACCATGACAAAATGATTGAGCTCGCCAAAGGAAGACTACGTTATAAAGCCTCTTTACATCCAATCCTATTTGAACTTTTGCCTGAGAAATTCACAATGCCTCAATTACAAAACCTTTACGAGGATGTATATGACACTTCCTTTGATAAACGTAACTTCTCAAGAAAGGTGCTTTCCACTTCTTTATTGGTTAAATTAAATGACAAGGACATGTCTACCTCTAAGAAGGGCGCATTTTACTATAAACTCAATAAAAAGCAATATACCGAGAACTTCCATTCATTTTTGAAGTTTATTCCAAATCCAGATCATTTATTGTAAGTTTGATTTTATATTTAAAAAGGTCCCTGAATATGCTAATTTGCATTACAGGGACCTTTAAATTTTATGATGTAGTCATTCAGTCAATTATCCGCCGCACGCTATCTGATTCCCGTCTTGGGCAAAGTAAACTTTTCATTCCCGTTATGATCCGGCGGAACAGCATTTAATAAATGCCTTACAAAGAAGTCCTTCTTCCTGGCTCTTCCATAAGGTCCGCCATCTGTATGGTCAGATCCTGGTACCGGCAGAAAATCAAAGGCCTTCCCGGCTTTAATCAGCGCGTCGGCTACTCTATAGGTACTTTCCGGTGGCACATTCGTATCCGCCTCTCCTACGATCAGCAACAGACTGCCCTTTAATTTGTAAGCATTATCAACATTGGAGGCAGCAGCATATTCAGCATCCACTGGATATCCCATCCACTGTTCATTCCACCATTGCTTATCAATGCGGTTATCATGACATCCACAGGCTGCAACACCAGCTTTATAAAATTCAGGATGACTCAACAGCGCATCCAGGGCATCCTGACCACCTGCGGATGTACCATAAATACCCACCCTACTGTCATCGACAATCGGCAACTTCGCAGCCAGTGCTTTAATCCAGGCAATGCGATCAGGTAATCCCGCATCCTGCAGGTTTTTCCAACAAACATCGTGAAAAGCTTTTGAACGATTGGCTGTTCCCATTCCATCAATCTGTACGACAATAAAACCCAATTCAGCAATACTTTGCATTTCACTATAGCCTAAAAAACTTTTAGGAACAAAAGCATCCTGAGGTCCGGCGTAAATATTTTCTATGACCGGATATTTTTTAGCCGGATCATAAGAGGATGGCACACAATATATACCGTAAATATCTGTTTTACCGTCCCTGCCTTTTGCCACAAATGAAGTAGGCAAATGCACGCCGGTTGCCAGCAGATCCTCAATATTGGCCTTTTCGATGACAGCAATTTCCCTGGCATCAGACACTTTTTTTAATTTGGTGACGGGGGCAATATTCACCTCAGAATAAGTATCCAGCATAAATCTTTTATCAGGACTAAAACGAACCGTGTGATTACCAGCTTCAGGTGTCAAGTCAATTAGATGGGTCCCGTCAAAACGAATTCGGTAATAATGAATATAGTATGGATCTTCACCTGGATTCATGCCGCTGGCCCTGAACCAGATCTCCCTTTTTTGGGTATCCACACTATCCACCTCTCTTACTATCCAATCTCCGCGCGTAATTTTTGTTTCCCTTTTATTTTTGGTATCCAATAGAAAAAGGTGCTGCCATCCATCCTTCTCAGAGGAATAAATAATTTCATGCGACTCAGGAAGATAATAAGTCATTAATCTGGACTCGTAAATAAATGTTTTTGCACGTTCATCGTACACTTCAGAAGTGTCCCCGGAAAGGGCATCTACCTGGATTATTCTGAACCTCTGATTACCTCTGTCCATTCTTTCATACATAAACTTAGATGGGTCTTTACTGTCCCAGTGAATCATGGGTGCCGGAAAATAATCAATGGTGTCCGTATGTACTTTAATATCCCTACCCGTTAATGGATTAAAAACATGCATCACATAAGCCGTAAACGGATCTCCTGGCTGTTTATAAGGATGTGATTTCAGTTGTCCCCGCGTGGTACCGGGAACTGAACTCAACACATAATAAACATTAGAGTCAATCACCGGGAAAATATGATAAGCCACAAAATAATTATTATCCTCTGACCATGCAATAGACCCGTAAGGATTTTCGTCCGTCCCGTCTGTGGTCAACTCTTGCACCTTGCCTGTCCTTGTATCCGTTACAAAAACATTCCCTTTTTGAATGGCAACAGCAAAACGGCCATCCCCCGAGATCGTATCTGTTTGAAAACTATCATAACGGCTCGGCCGGGGTACAAAGTCATACCCTTGTTGCCGCCACCAGGGAAGTGACCCTTTCTTTTCATGTCCGCCCTGAAGCGTCCATAAGTCCCCTTGCGCATCATTGTACCCGAATTTTTTCCCTTCTACATCAAAAGTCCAGATATTATTAAGGGTCCCGGCTCCCTTCTCAAATGTTTTATGCCATTGTAAACCGTTTAAAGGCAGACTGTCAGCAATGAATGATTTCCCGGTTTTATCCGTTAACAAGGCGGCAAGACGGCTTTCATTAAATGCCGGTCTTTGCCTTCCGGTTTCGGCCTCCACCAACCGATAATCCATTTTCCCCTGAGCCATCTGATGGATATACCAGAATCCCGGGCTATTTTTTTCATTCTGGATCCAGTGTCCATTTACAGCTGCGTTATATATTTTATTTTTAGTCAGGCTATCCATAAGCTGGCTTTTCAAATACCCATCAGCAACCTGTTGCGCAGTTGGAAAGTACGATTCATTAGGGCTACGCTGAGCATGCACTTCTTGCTTTAAGAAAATGAATAACCCCAAAAATCCGGTTAAGACGAATATCTTTTTAAGTCGACCGCTTATGCTGTGCTGGACGGCTGTTTCTCTCATTATTACGTGTTCAGAAGGTGACTGTTGCATACATTAAGGTTCAGATTTTACCTGCCATCGCTCCAGTGGGGAGAAAGCAGACTCCCAGTAAAGGTATTAGGGTTTTTTAACCAAAGCCATCCGGATTTTAGCTAAAGTTATGTAGATTTTAACCCGTCACGCAACCAAACTCCTGTTATGGCTTAATCATTAATCGTGTTTATCCAGGAACTTCTGTACAATCGGATAATATAACTCTGGAACTTCAACATTTACATTATGCGCCGCTCCCGGCAAAACATGTAGCTGTTTTTTATCATTAGGAACGCCGCTCAGACAGTCATATATCAGCTTCGCCTGCCCCGGACCTACGGCATAATCCTCTGCTCCGCCAATGACCGCCACCGGGATATGAATGGAGGCCAACAGATTATTTAATTCTAAATGATTATAGGCTGGCGTATTTCTAAAAATCTTATTGACATATGCACCTTTTTCAGCTACGCTATCATAACTTTCCAGATCGTAGTGGGCCAGTTGATAAAAAACTGAATCTTTCCCTAATTTCATGATTCTGTTATGAGCAGCCGTATCACACCAATAAGGGTCAAATCCGAGAATTTCCGGGAATGTAAATTTTATGAGTTCCATATCCTCAAAAAATTGATTAAAATTCCCTTTCTCTATACGGTTAATTTCCCGTAGTACATAATGCAGAGAGTCGGACCTGGCAGATTCATGCCCACCTAATACGTTTAACTCGCTATTGGCTAATGCTTTCTCATGGTCCAATAAAACCTTATTCTGATAGGGTCCGCTAATCTTGCCACTCACTGAAACAAAAGACTGAATCTTTTGTTGATGATCCAATAAATATAAAAACCCAAGTGTGCCGCCCCAAGAGCCTCCCAGTAAATGAATAGGACGATTCGCAAACCGTTGTTTCAAGGTATCTACCACGGCATCCAGATCCGCTACAAACTGCTCCATTGTAATGAGACTGTCCGCAGATTCCCTGGGAGATTTCCCACAACCCCGCTGATCCAAATACCCCAATAAATAATCCTCTTCCAGTACATCTTTATAAAAATACCTGTCAAAACCAGAACATCCTCCCGGCCCTCCATGCAATAGCAGCACAATAGGTCCGTTTTTATTACCTGCAAGGCGCAGGTATAAACTATTTGCTTTTACCGGAATAAATACTTCCTGATCTATAAAGGTATTGCGAGAAGAATTGCAGGATACCCCTGGTATCAAAATAATGAATAACCAATAAATTGACAGCCTGCAAATAGGTTCATATCTTTTCCATACCCACTTAAGAGGTATTACCACACAATCGATGTTTTTCATAATAGATTATAACTTAGGTTCTTATTATCCAGGGATTCTTATAACTCTTTAATATACCGGCACTTGAGATAAATCCCGTCTTTTAATCAATTTTTTCAGCGGTACTGCTTTACACGACTTTGTCTTTCAGAGCGGAAGGCAAGTCCGTTATTCCTTTGAAATGCAACGGTTTAATCAATTATTACACATTGCATAAAAAGAATAAGCACGCGCTTGCCACCATAAAAACGCAACTATGAAGATAAAGGTTTAAATTTGGTTAAACAACTGTCGGCAAGTCATGGAACAGATTATCAATATTAACAAGCATCCTTACTGGGAAAACCATCCCGATCAAATGCAGGCTTTAGAAGCCAGAGTCAATGAACATATTGCTGCTGGTAATATTTATGAAGACGGTGAACAGGCCGAGTTTAATTTACTGGGACATCCCGTAACCTTATTGATTCATGTGCAAACAGAAGAAAGCAGGGTATCGGGGGACATTTATAACATTTTGGATTTGGAACTGATAAATCATGGCTAAACGATGATTACGTCATTGTACTAATCCGGTCCAAACCCAAATAATAACTTGTTTTTTATATTTACAATTATCTCAGATAGACAGCTACAAACTGTGCCAAAGGAGCCATTCTAGCTTTATTTAAATAAAGTGTATCACCATGCTGGCTATAATTGTCCGCCTTATTCAACACTTGCATAAACTGTTTTTCTAAAGCCAGATCCGAGCAAGCCATCATGGTAGAAATCATTTTTGAGAACAGGATCCTGTTACCTGGCTTTAATTCAAAATGACCGCCAAAGCCATTACATCCGGCAAAACCCCTTACAGTACTGTCACCTGTTTTTAAAATCATATAAGGTTCTTTACTTCCGCTATAACTAATCTGTTGTCCGTTTAATTGGGTCAGTTTCCAGTATTTCTCCTCAATGGACTGTTGATCCAGCTTGGTTAATTTATAAGAACCGGCCGACGGGCCCTGAACGGCATTCCCGGACTGATCTAATTGTAATAACCCGTTTTCTATAACCTTATAACTTTGCTGGCCGGCTGAAGACTTCAGGGCAATTATCCCACCATGGTTATCCCAACTAAAGGTGCCATTTTCTTTATAGGTTGAATCCCCCTTCCCTTCATATTTATATTGCTTTGTAAAGGTACCGTCAGCATTCAAAGTTATCACAGTCTGGATGGCTGAGCAATCAGCACATGGCAATTGTCCCTGATATACACCGGCCCAATCCAGACTGTTTTGGCTGTTATGGCCACTGTTTATCTGTGCCTGTGAATTGATTCCGTTAGTTTGTTGAACGTTCTTACAACTTTGGATACCTATTGAGATAAGTAACGGCATGGCGCAGTATAAAAGCTGGTTAGCATATTTGCCAGAAAAATAAGTGGTGATTTTCATTTTGTTTCGTTTAAAGGTTGATAAAGAAAATCAAATTGTCAGACTTTCTATATACAGAAACTCAACAAGCTCAAAAAACGCTACGAAAGGACCCTAAAAAATTCCTCAAAAATCATTGAGGGCAGGCCGCAACCGTCTTTTCAAAGATAAGCATTAATATACAAACAATACCCATATCTGAACTTCAAGAAGTTCGAATAAAGTCACTTTTTAAAACTAAGACACAGATCCAAAATATAAAGCCCCAAAATACTTAGCCCCATAAAAAGGAATAAACATTTTCCAAAATTCTTTTTTAGGTAATTGTCCCAACCGGATCAACCTATAACCGTCTACAATGGGTCGATAGATCAACACATACGCTAAAATCAAAAACAAGGTTGTTTCGTACAGTTCACATTCATACAAATAGACCATGATTGCCATTGGTAACAGAATCTGCAGGTAATAGTACAGTAGTTTCATGCTTATTAGTTTTGCAAGTACACAGGTGATTAAATCATTAAAAGCAGTGCGATACCCAAGACTAAAAAGTGCACCTCAATTTTGTATACCGAAGTTAAGAAATAACTTGGGCAAACCAAAATAAATAGGGAAAAATAAGAATTTATTCATGTAGCCGGACTATAAAAAACGCAATAAGCCAGCAAGCCACGCAAAGGCGATGGCCCATATCAGGAAATATCCCGCAATCAACCACAAAATCGTATACTTTGAAAACGACTGCTCATTCCTTTTCATTTTGCGACTTCTTTTACAGAAGAAGATACCTATAAAATAAAGATAATCAACTAACTAGAAGAGTTTAGCTGATTTATATTTCGGGGTATCTTCCATTATTTAGGTTAACGAAATAATTTAATGACGATCATCCTTAAGAAAGAGGACAACTATAAGTACCCTAATGAGCCGATAACCCCCATTGTGTGGTGATTTTTTTTATTTTTATAAATTTCAGAGCAGGTAGTTGAATATCAATATTTAACCCGATTAAAAAAGTCTGCCAGCCTGAACCGGGCTATTATTTTTTTCCATGAGCAATAACCATCTTTTCTTTTCAACACCTCCTGCATAACCGGTTAGGCTGCCATTGGAGCCGATAACTCTATGACAGGGAATAATAACCGCAATTGGATTACGGCCATTGGCCGATGCGATAGCCCGGATGGCCAGCGGGTTATTCATGATTTCAGCCTGTTGTTTATAAGTCCAGGTCACTCCATAGGGAATCTGAAGCAGGGTTTGCCATACGGTACGTGCAAATTCATTCCCTAAAATATCCAAATCAAGCGGTACGGTAAATATTTTCAGAGAACCTGCAAAATAAGCCTCCAACTCCCTGATTGTCTGTAGTAATATAGGGTGGGTAATAGAATGCTGCTGTATATTCCAGCTGGTATTTAATTTAATGGCTATATCATCCACCTCTTTTTTAATCTGATCCAGGCTCCCGAATTCCAAAATCGCCAGCCCTTTATCAGTAGCTGCCGCCACCATGGTACCGAGGGGCGTATCAATCCTGCAGACCGTAATGGGTGCAGCCAGGGTTTTGTTTTGGGATGCAGGTACAGATGCGGCTAATTTTGTATTCATATTTTACAAATTTAAAGGCAGCAATTAAGGACGTTGATTTATACTTCAAATTTAGCCTTTTTCAGTTAAAACAGGGAAAATAAACTTAGGGATACCTAACTTTAATCATCCAATTCAAATGTGAGGAAGTGCAGAATTTTCTGCCCCCTCCACAATGGTCGGCGGCGTTGAATCCGACGAATCAGCCGGCTGCTCAGATTCTTCCTGCTTTTTTTCCTGCAATTCCTGAATACGGTGAGTTACTTTTTCTTCCAGCAATTCAGCCCTTGCCTTATTCACTTCTATGGATTCTTTTAATATAGCCGGCATTTCCCCCAGCATTTTTTTACCTACAGGACTTTTGTAAAAAGCAATGATTCCCTGTAAATCTTCCTCAGAATAGTGTTTGGCATAAATGGGCAATATAATCGCGGCCATCGAATCATAACTGAGGTAATTGCTGAACTCTTCAACTATCATATCTCCATACACCGGATCCTGTTGTTTGAGTTTATCCCTTACAGCATCCACCATTAATTCGATATATTTTCTGGTACCAACAAGATCCACCATTTCCATAATAAGGGCCTTTTTTCGGGGACTGATGGCATCGTTACTTTGTCCTTTAGCCAGCAGGACCATACCAAAAGAAAATAAGATGGTGCAAAATAATCCGCAGATAAATTTTCTCATTTCGCATTGTATTTATTCAAAATTAATCGAAAACCTTTAATAACCAACTATATTTCTCCCTTTTCCTGTTATAGGTCAGAAAGGTTAAGCACTGTTTGGATATTTTCCAATTTACGACAATCAATTTCCCAATTTGATAAACAAGGACTTAAGGATAAGCTTCATCTTTGCATTAATAATGGTTTTTCAAAATAAGGCAGGATCCGGCTTAATCTGTTACCCGGTTCCCATAGCTTCTGCCGGCCTGCCTGATTTTGAATGTTTGAACAATTTTTAGATGATAATTTTTTGCTTTGATTCGGTTGTGACCCTGTTATTATGAAAATGCTTTGCAACGCAGCAGGGCCGTGCATTACCTAAGTAATCGCACGGCCCTCTTTTATTATTATAAACAAAGCTGTTCTGCTTAAATTAATACCCTAATGTAAATCTTTTTTGGATATGTTGTGGCTGAAGAATTTCACCGACAACCGCTACCGCTAAATCTTCCACTGAAATTTTACTTTTACCAGCCTCATCAAAAACAGGGTTTTCCAAACCTAGTCTAAATACACCTGTTCTCTCACCGGGAACCAGCTCAATTGCAGGACTCAAAAAGGTCCAGTCCAGCTCTTTTTCCTGTCTGAGACTGCTCAGATAATCTCTTGCCGCAGTAGCTCCTGGTTTCCACTCTTTTGGAAACTCATCACTATCTACCAGCTGGTTCTCCCCTATATACAGACTTCCTGCACCCCCAATGACTAAAAGGCGCTTTACGCCGGCGGCCTTTGCTGCAGCCTGAATAGCCTTAGATCCTTTTATAAAATCATCATAGATATTGGGATTTGCCCAACCCGCATTATATGCGCTGATAATTGCATCCTGATCTTTAAAAATTGCTGTCAGCTCTTCTGTTTTATTGACGTCAGCTGCTACAGCTGTCACATTCGGCAATGCAGGCGCCATAGTTACATCTCTTGCAATGGCCGTTACAGTAAGCCCTTTGTCACTGGCTTCTTTTAAAATGGCTTTTCCTACAAACCCTGTTGCTCCGATAACTACTACTTTCATTGTTTTATTTTTTATTTATAATTTAATAGGTTTTCCACTAGGCTAATCTTGACATTCTCACTGACCCTTTTTAACGAACACCTTAATTGTAATTAAATTTATTACAGTTAAAGGTAAAAAACATTATTGAAACTGTTGGCAAAATGCCTTTAATGTAGTCGCAGACAACTGACGTTCCAACTTCAAATCGATCTGTTCGTAAAGCTGATCCAAATGACCTTTAATCTGACGACCTACCGGACAATCCGGATTAGGGGTATTTTTCGATATTCCTAACAGTGCTTCCGGTTTAAGCGATCGGTAAATTTCAGCAAGTGTAATGATGTCTGCTGATCGGGCTAATTGATAACCGCCATTTTTGCCTTCTCTGCTTAAAACAAGTCCCTGATCAATCAGCTCCTTAAGCGCTTTTCTTACCTGAACCGGATTTATATTCAGACTGCCGGCAATATAATCAGAAGATAATTGCTCCTTTGCGTAACAAAGCAGGGTCATAATGTGTATTGCTATAGGAAATCTTCCATTCATTTACCTTCGGAAATTTATACTGTAATATTTTTTATTACAGTACAAAGGTAATACAGATATTTCAAACCCAAATTATTTTTAAAAAAAATTGTGCTAAAAACGGGAATCCGCCCTTCATTTATTGTATAAATGACTGACATCCTGAGATTTAAATGGAGTGATGAATGGAAATATCCTCTCCCTCCCAGACTTTTTTACCAATCCAGTCCTGATCAGGGCCTTGCCAGAGTTGATTGTCCGGAGCCAGTCCAAGAATCAAAAAGGCTTCAGAACATAAATAAAGACTTCCGGTAGAAATGTACCCTTGCGCGATCTTCCTTTGATGCCCCACCATACCTATTTGCAACCAACCTTTTGAATCAAAGGTACCTTTAAAAGAAAGTTGCCTTTTAATCACCGTATACAAGGCAGCCCTTACTTCCTGAGGAGCAACATCTGCAGGCAAATGCTGCATCAGTGCCATCTGAGAGAGCAGCTGAAATGCTCCGAACCTATAAGCTAATGAACGTCCAAGCGGCGGATAGGTTCCCTCGGGCGAGATTAAAGACTCCTGAATATAGGCATAACGGGTCGCCCTTTTAAGGACCTCGCCATAGATCTTCTCAAATCTCTCAGTCTGCACATTTGCTGCCAAAAGCTCTTGTAAGACTTCAAGGAACATCGGCTGAATGACATATGAATTGTAATAATCCCAATGATAATTCGGGCCATCCCCGTACGTTCCGTCTCCTACGTACCATTTCATGTGAGCGTCCACCGCTTTATTAATCGCTGCCATTTGGCAGGTTCCGGTAAATTTTAAAATTCCTGCTTCAACTATCGCACTGAATAAAAGCCAGTTGTTATTTCCAGGTGTAATCACCCTTGTAGATTTTAAAGCCTGGATAATATTATCTTTGGTGGTCAGGTCAAGCGGATCCCACAGCTGCTTGGGTGCCCTGAGTAAGGCCTGTACTAAAAATGCTGCATCTACCACAGGCTGTCCTCCCTTATTAAAATTCATAAAATCCGCACCGGCAGGGTCAGTGGCATTATGCAGACACTTTCTGGCAAGAAGAATATATTTTTCTCTTAAACGGCCTTCTTTAGATGCATCAGGCCCCAGGGCCAGCCAGGGAGCCATACCGGCAAGCAGTCTGCCAAAAGCCTCCAGATAAGTATATTGTTCACGGCCATTTTCTACGGCCTCCACAGGCATGCGCGCTACTAATTGATTTTGACTTAATGCACTCAGTAAGGGATCAGCAATTTTAACCAAACTATTCACCAGATACTTCCGCTCTTTAGCACCATCTTTATTTCCTGCCGCAAAGCTTACATGACTTGCCACAGATAATAAAATAATTGCGATAAGACAGTAAGGTCTTTTAAAACTATTCAGAACACCATAACGCCAAAGAACAACCTGATTCATAATTAAAATTTAAAGCTTTTAGAAGTGCAGATAAAAAAGTTGTGTACCGCTCAGATTCCGGATAAAATTAAAAAAAATGGACGGCCCTATACAAAAATAGAATTTGCCGTCCATATTATCAAGGGGATCCTATATCCAAATCAGGATAAAGCGCCTTCATGAAATCATTCACTTATTTTTCCGTTTGCGCCTTTTTTTTCATATAATTTTCAGACCATTTTTCAAGTTTCTGATATTCCTTCTTATTCAAAACAAGGAAGGAACCATGCTGGGCATACTGAGCGGCGTCACCTGCTATATCTTTCGGATTTTTAAAATTTTTCAAATACTTATCTGCCTGACATATCCTGTATTTTGTCGGTCTTGAGGAATACTCCACATAAGCCACCTGCCAGGCTGAATCTCCAATTAACTGGAAAGCAGAAGGACCTTCCACTTTGCGGTTCCCTTCAAAACGAATATAATCCTTATCATCAGGTTTACTGTAGGGCCCGGTCAGTTCATCCGCCTGCGAGGTGTAAATACCGGGTGTCCCGCCCTCTTTTTTAATCAACAGATGATATTTACCATCAGCTGGAACATAATTAATATCGGCATCAATAGTAGCATATCCCCAGTCAATCAACAATTTTGGTTTAGTCAGTTTTGTAAAGCTCTTGTCCGCATAGGAATAAAAGATCCTGTCATATTTATCTTCTTTAGCATTTAGCAGTGAATAATAAATAAAATAGCCTCCGGTTTGTCCGTCTTCCCATTTATAGCCAGGATCCCAGATGATTTGCGGTGCCCATACTCTGCATATTGCTCCATAATCTTTATAAAAATCAGCGGAGCCTGAGTGACAAAATATACCCGGGCCTTTTCTGAAATCAAAACTAACTGATCTCCAATGAATTAAGTCATCACTCTTTAATAAATCTATGCCGTAGTTAAACCAACTATGGCTTTTATGATTACTCATATCCGTTACCACCATGACATACCCCTTGTGACCGCCTGCCCTGGCGATAAAGGCATCTCTGCTGCCCCCTTCAATAGCGGAAAGTTTTTCGGGATTATAGACAGGACCGCCACCTAATAATTCATGAAATTCAATGCCGTCACGACTGAGCGCATAGCAGGTATATTCCCCATTTTTATTCATATGGCAATACAGATAACCGTACCCTTTGGTTGAATGATCACTTTTAGACTGTGCGATTACACGACCTACTGAAAGCACCATTACAACGGCAGCGAATAATAAAGCAAGGCTATTGAAAGGTAAAGCATGTTTATTCCACTTTCTACCTGGTTGCCCTTTCCCAGCTGAAATAACCAGATGATCCCTGTGCAGTCTCATATGTAACTTTGATTTAAAATAATTAATGCAACAAATATAAGAAAAACAAGTCTTAATTGTATCAAACACAATTAAAGAATTAAAGAAAAACAGCTCATTTAATAATGAATATAAGCATGATTATCAACAAAATAATATAAATTTTTAACACCTGTCTTTTTTGGCTATCCAGCTTTCCCCCTGGGCCAGGCGCCTCACTTGCCAGGCTTCCATATGCAAATATTTCCGAATCGCTTCGTTGAATTTAAAAACGGAAGCAAATCCGCATTCTAAGGCAATTTGCGTTATCCGTTCATTGGTATTCACTAAAAGATCAACAGCTTCCACAATTCTATTCTCCAACCAGTTTGCTTTTAAGGTTGTCCCGGTATGATCAAAAAAGCAGGTTTTAAAACGCGTTTGTCCCATCGCAAATTTCTCTGCGTAGAATTGATTGCCTCTGAAGTCCATAGCATCTGCCTTAAGCAGTTTAATAGCCTCTGTGGCCACTCTTTTATCATGAAGTACATAATCAAAACGTGTATTCATATACTTATTATGACGCTTCAGTTTTAAACCTTCCAATAAAAGCGTTACTGCCAGCACTTCTATGCCTGATGCAGAACCGTACTCGTTACTTAATGCATGAAATAACCGTTTAAACATTTTTACCATATCAGGGCTTGCATAAATATATTTATGAAAATACTTCATAGGTCTTCCGGCATGTATGGCATCCAGTAAAGGTCCGAATAAATCCGGATAGTACTCATTCATCCCCTCCAGAACATCCAGCTGATAATGGATATCCACGGTTACGATCTTCGCACCTTTCTCAAATTGAGTTTCAGCATCCATGTGTGTATCATAGACAATATTAAATTGCCATCCTCTGGCCATCATCTTTCCTAAAGAGTTCATTTCAAAATCAGTCTTTGTTCCTAAAACAAAACTCATTTCAATCATTGGAAGGTCTAGTAAAGCCCGGCCCTTCATTCTTGAAAACACCAGATAGTTATTCAGCCAAATAGATACATTTTTGAAAACTCGCCCCTGAAAAGTAAAATAACCAAAACCGCCATTTAATGTATAAATACCGGCTCCAGGCAAGCGTATCCCGGTATAAGCTTCCGGCAAGGTAAAGCTCCAACAGCTATCATGATTTTTATCATTGGAAAAGTCAAATAAAGGCTTATCATTCATAATTAAACAGGTTTATTTAGTTGGCATCTTAGACCACAGACTATACAGATGAGGGCATATACCCTAAAGCCCTATCAGGTGGCCAAATGAATCAAAATCTTTGAATTATAACCTCTGAAGATCAAGCACACATTTCCTAATACACAAACAGACGAAAATATTTTTCAATAGTATTTACGACAAAAGCAAGAGATTATTTATACCAATAGTTCAAATTTCAGGAATCTTTTTTTAAAATACCTATCTCTATGGCAAAACATAAATATTTATGTAGACTGTCTATACATATACTTTTTAATAGCCATTTATCAAAAGGTTCATTTTTCAAAAAATTACGACTTAGAAGTACTTTGTTCTATTATTCATTAAACTAGTTTGCGCCTGTAATCATTTTGCACCTATGCAAAACATTTAAAAATATTAAATCTTAAAATATGGAAAGCAAGCCACGGATTCAAATCAACAACTTTAACCCATCGGCAGAAAACATCCGCAAAGCAAAAGGCATTTTAGGGACGTTCAATGAGACAGAAGTGCTAACTTACAAACCTTTTACGCTAAATGAGCATGGACGCATTCTTCATACCTGGTGCAACAAGCCTTACAGTGCCAAATTCTGGAATATGACAGGAAGCTATCAGCAACTAGAACAGTACTTCCAAGAAAGACAGACCTGCACAGCTGTAAACCATACCATTTTTTTTATCAATGACCAACCATTGGCTTTTGCGGAAACATACCCCATAATCGGCAGTGAACTACAGCAGCACATTGCTGAGATCTCTGAAAAGGATTATGGCATTCATTTTTTAATGGCTCCGCCAAGATCCATCCTGGAAAACTATGAAATAAGTTCCTTGCCACTTACCTACTTTACGTTTAATCAGGCACTGCGGAACCTCTATAAAGAAGCCTCCTTTGAGAATATATATGCAGAACCAGACATTGAAAATAATCATGCCATCACTTTAGCTAAGTTAGCAGGCTTTAAAAAATTAAAAAGCGTTCAGCTACCCGACAAGACCGCTGCTTTAATGCACATGGATAAAGATAATTTTTTAGTATAGCAATAGCCCCCTATTTCACCATACCTACCTAATTACAAAAATGAAAAACGATCGCCCCCTGAATCGGCCACCTTGATTCAGACAGAGAAATGATGGTCTGTTCTTAGATTCCTCAGCAAAATTCCGGACCGTCTTTACATGACCAGCGCCTAAATAAATTACGGCCTGCCCTTATCATTCAATTTTTTTATATACCATGCCCCCCCTTTGGTCATTCCAAGGGACAGGTAGAGTCTTGCAACCTTATATAGATCAAAATAGCACACCAAAAGAAAAACACCTATAGATCTCATATTATTTGCTACTCACCTTTCCAGCGGATACCATTGGGGGTTTTGGTCAGCTACCGATGTTTGCCAGAAAAAGATGACTCTTCTAATGATTTCAACAACTCAAAAAAAATACCTATGGACCATATTTATGACCTTATCGGCATCGGCATTGGCCCTTTCAATCTTGGCCTGGCCGCACTAGCACAAACCAATACAACATTAAGCAGTCTTTTCATCGATCAAAATGAGGGTTTTAACTGGCACACCGGCATGATGCTCAAGGGAGCCAAACTACAGGTGCCGTTTCATGCCGACCTGGTAACCCTGGTTGATCCCAGAAATAAATTTAGTTTTCTATCCTACCTGCAGGCCAAAAAACGCCTTTTCAGATTTACCATCCGTGAAGAATATTTTCCACTCAGATCCGAATATGATGATTATTGCAAGTGGGTTGCCGATCAATTAACCAATTTAAGATTCAACTTGCGCTGCCTGGATATTGATTATAATGAAGCCAAGGGCTATTATATCGTTTCCTGTATCAAACTACCCTGGGGACACAATATCTTATTAAAAGCCAGGCGCCTGGTTATCGGGATTGGCACTTCTCCATATCTGCCTTCCTTTATTGACAAGAATTTTAAAGGCATTTTACATTCCAGCCAATATAAATTTCATAAACAGGAGCTGCTCGACAGCCAACGGATCACTTTAATTGGCTCAGGGCAAAGCGCCGCAGAGATTTTTGACGACCTGCTTAATGAAGGTAAAACACCCTATTGGTTCACCAGATCACCCAGATTCTTCCCCATGGATTACTCAAAGTTCGCTTTAGAGATGACCTCTCCAGATTATATCCAGCATTTTTACCAGCTCAATGCGAATACCAAACAAAAAGTACTCAAGGAACAGGCACCGCTATACAAAGGCATCAACAAAGAGCTCATATCGGGCATTTATGATAAACTATATGAAAGAGATCTAAGTGTCAAAAATGAGAAACATTCTTTTTTATTCCCCAATTGCGCACTGACGGATATTAAGGAATTAAACGGCTGGCTTAACTGCAGTTTTCTCCATCAGGAGACCATGGAAACCATCCGACACAATACCATGCACCTGATTATGGCAACGGGGTATAAATATGCCACCCCTAAATTCCTGCACCCCATCAGAGACAAAATTCAGTGGACCAGTAACGGCCAGTTTGCGGTGTCCGCCAATTACCATATCGACCGAGAAGCCACGCTGTTCGTTCAGAATGCAGAAATGCACTCCCATGGATATAACACCCCGGATCTGGGTATGGGACCCTACAGAAATGCCATTATTTTAAACACGATACTTGGCAAAAAACAGTTCTCGATCGAGGAAAATGTGCCTTTTCAGGGATTTAGGGGGCCGGAGCATAAGTAATGCTTCCCTTGAAAAATGCGCTTTTATATGGAAATTCCAAGGCAGATCAAGGCCTGCTTACTGTTATCACACTCAGGTTATTAATTAATGCTCCTTTTTAATTCCTCCAATTTTTTTAGAAAAAAATTGTATCTTCCATCTCTCCCATTTTGGTATTATTTTTTTCTTACATAAAAATTCTTTGTTTGAATGAAAAAGGAAAAGCACGTATCAAATTCCAGAAGAGAATTTATCAGAACAACCGCAATAGCTGCCACCGGCGCCCTGATCATACCGCGACATGTACTGGGAGGACGTGGTTATATTGCCCCCAGTGACAAACTGATGGTCGCAGGTATTGGCGTCGGAGGAAAGGGGCAAAGCGATCTTGAAATAATCCACAAGGGAGGTATTACGGAGATTGCCTATCTATGCGACGTGGATGATAGAAGAGCCGCTTATTCCCGTAAGGCGTTCCCAAAAGCCAAATACTATAAAGACTACCGGGAACTTCTGGAAAAAGAACATAAATATATTGACGGGGTAACAGTTTCTACGCCCGATCACAATCATGCCATGATTGCCATGGCTGCCATGCAGCTGGGTAAACATGTATACGTCCAGAAGCCCTTAACCCATGACATCTATGAAGCCCGCATGCTGACGGAAGCGGCAAAGCGCTATAAAGTAGTAACGCAGATGGGCAATCAGGGCGCATCCGGTGATGGTGTCCGCAGACTGAAAGACTGGATGGATGCGGGTCTGATAGGCAAGGTACATACGGTCTACTGTTGGACCGACCGGCCGGTTTGGCCGCAGGGAATTGGATGGCCTGAGCAGAAAGCCGCTGTACCGAGGCCTTTGGACTGGGATCTCTGGCTTGGCAGTGCTCCATATACGGATTATATAGACAATCTGGTCCCATTTAACTGGAGGGGCTGGTGGGATTACGGCACAGGAGCGATTGGCGATATGGGGGCCCATTTAATCGAGCCGCCGGTAAGCGTACTGGGCTTAGATCATCCAGTGGATGTACAGTGCAGCGTCGGCACCCATTATATCGGAGAATTTAAAAAAGGATATTTCCCGGAAAGCTGTCCACCTAGCAGCCATATCATCATGACTTTTAAACAGACGGCTAGCACGCAGGGAAATTTAGTATTGCACTGGATGGACGGCGGCATCAAACCGATGCGTCCGCAGGAATTAGGAGCCAATGAAAAATTCGGCGATAACGGCGTTCTTTTTGAAGGTACCAAAGGCAAAATGATGTGTGGAATTTATGGTCAGGATCCTCAGCTGCTTCCCCTGTCCCGTAATAAGGAGGATAATACCCCCCGAACTACACCGCTGGTCCCGGGTGGGGTGGACGGTCATTACTGGCAATGGGCGCTGGCCTCCAGAGCGGGCTTTGGCAAAATCCCTTTGGCTTCAGACTTTTCCATAGCAGGTCCATTAACGGAAACCTTATTAATCGCCAATCTGTCCATTCGGGGAACTAATATCCGAACGCCTCAAAAAGACGGAAAAGGCTACAATTATCCGGGAACAGACATTAAACTGCTCTGGGATAAAGAAGCGATGCGTGTCACCAATTTTGACCTTGTCAATCAATACATCAAAAGAGAGTACCGCCAGGGCTGGTCCTTAGGAATCTGATGGGACCCCGGATCATAAATCAAGTCAATTAATTTATATACCATCCTGATTTCAGGTCAAATCCAAAAAATGAATAATGCACCACATCTTCCGCTACGTGTATTGGTTGTAGGCTGCGGCAATATGGGAAAATCCCATGCCAAGGCCTACCATGACATGGAAAGCTTTTCTATATGCGGACTGGTATCCAGAGGCGACAGTAAAGTAAAACTCAATCAGTACTTAGAAAGCGATTACCCGTTATATGATAACTACAGCCAGGCACTCCGGCTGACAAAACCGGATATCGTCTGTATCTCCACTTATCCGGACACCCACGAAAGCTATGCCATTACAGCTTTTGAAGCCGGCTGCCATGTCTTTATAGAAAAACCGATCGCCACCTCGGCAGCGGGGGCCCGCAGTGTTGCTGAGACAGCTAAAAAAGCAGGCAAAAAGCTTGTGGTGGGATACATATTAAGATATCATCCTTCCTGGCAACAGTTTATAAAATGCACGGAAGCATTGGGCAGGCCCCTGGTCATGCGCATGAATCTAAACCAGCAAAGCCATGGCCATAAATGGAGGGTACATAAAAACCTGATGCAGAGTTTAAGTCCCATTGTTGACTGCGCGGTACACTATATTGATGTTATGTGCCAGATGACAAAGGTGAGACCCATTCAGGTTTCCGCCATTGGAGTCCGCCTTACGGATCAGATACCTGACTGGAACTATAATTATGGGCAACTACAGATTAAATTCGAGGATGGATCTGTAGGATGGTATGAGGCCGGATGGGGGCCTATGGCCAGTGAAACGGCCTTTTTCATTAAAGATGTCTGGGGTCCTAAAGGTGCGGTCTCCATCGTAGCCGATCAGGCCTCCAGTTCAGGAAATTCCGATAATATAGATGCACATACTAAAACAGAGCATATCAAAATACATTATAGCGACCTGAACGAACAGGGCGAATTTATCAGACCAGATGAATGGATTTCACTAAAAGATGAGCCGGATCATCTGGAACTTTGTATGCGGGAACAAAGCTTTTTATTAAAAGCCATACTGGAAGACCTGGATCTGCACGAACAGACGCAGCATGCAATGATCAGTCTGGAAATCGCATTAGCCTGTGACAAAGCGGTTAAAACAGCAGAGATCATCCGCTTTGATTATTAAAATGCAGGCGTCTTTAACGCATGAGTGCCATCATATCGCTCAGCGCATTTTCACCATGCAGCATGACCGTATTATTTAAACTGTCCTCAGTTACAGCGGCGGCCCTTGCAATCATTTCCTTTTCATAGGCTTCCAGAGCATCTTTTACACTGCCCTGTTTGTCAGAACAGAGTGTCCCGGATAATACCAGCGCGTCCAGTAAAGCCATGTTGACACCCTCACCTGCATACGGCGGCATCCGGTGTGCGGCGTCTCCAATTAAAGTCAGATCTCCTGTGGATACCCAGTTCTGATCCACATAATGATACATCGGTCTTGGAATGGCTGTAAAAGCGCCATCCGTCCATTCACTTAATTGTTCATCCCAACCCGCATATGTGGCTTTAAACCAATCAGCCACACTTTGGTGTTGCTGAAAATTGATCCCGCTTTGTTTCACCCAGGTTTCTGCAACCTTGCACCCGGTATAAATAGTCAGGGTTCCATCTGCTTTGGCAGACATAATAATGGATTTTTGTTCATCCAAAATAAATAGTTTACCTCCCTTAACCGTTGCCCACATCTTTGGTGCATGTTTAGCTGCCTGATAAATATTAAGCTCCACCATGGTAATATCCGAATAGACCGGTTTCACATCACTTAGATAAGGGCGGACTTTAGAATTAGCACCATCGGCTCCTATAACCAGATCCGCCTCAGCTTTAGTTCCGTTTTTAAATGCGACTTTCCAGCCACCACCCACAAGTCTTCTTTCCATGGATACAAACTGACTATCCCACACGATGGTTCCCGGAAGTAACGATTGAATTAATAAATCTCTTAGTGGGCCGCGGTCAATTTCCGGACGGGTTTCCGTATATCCGGCACCGGAATGATGGTCATCAATGAAAAAATTCAGATTTTTATCCGCGACACGCATTTTACCGGCATCCGGCCGGTAATGCTGTTTAAAGGCTGCCATAAGCCCCGCCTCTTTTAAGGCTTTCAATCCGGACTGCTCGTGCAGGTCCAGGGTCGCCCCTTGCTGCCTCACCCCTTCTGAGACGTCTCTTTCATAGACCTTAACCTGCAATCCCTGGTTTTGTAAAAGTCTGGCCAGCAATAATCCGCCGGGGCCACCGCCAATAATGGCGATTGTTTTATTTTGTGCTATCATACATCTGTATTTTGTATACAAATGCAAAATTATCTGGATGGCATTACAGTAAATTGTAAAAATCGGTCATTTTGGTTTTGGAGCAGTTCCTTAGGCAGATGCCCGGAAAGTCTTTTTACTTCTTTGATAAAATGAGACTGGTCGGCGTAATTCCCCTCGGGATAGAGCTTACCGTTTTTAATATGGTTAAAAGATTGCCTGAATCGTAAAATCTGCATATACGTTTTTAAGGGCAGCCCCAGTTGCTGTTCCCAGTAACGGTTCAGCTGTCTGGCACTTATAAAGCAACGCTTCTCCATCGCCTGTACCGTCATGTTGCCTCCCGTCTCATTTAACACCCGCTGCATCAACAGTTTCCTGTTATCCGGCATTTTGGGAACCAAAGCAGTTATTTTTAAGACGGCCTGCTGAACGCAACCCTTAAAATCATCCAAATCCAGGTTCTCCATTCCCCAAAACCCGCTCGGTAGCAGAAGCGCTTTATTTACAAAACCTGCCATAGATTTTCGAAGAATATATTCCAACCCCAATGGATGAAAACTTATTCCAAACATCACGAGCCCGGGCAAAAGCTTTAGTTTCTCGGGCAGCGTAGACAAGCCAACAAGCACCACATGATAAGGCTGTTGCTTAGCGCTTGAAAACAATAAATCGATTTTACCATCCGGTAATAAAACAACATCCATCGGCGCCTCCCCCTCATATTGTAAGGACCAAAAGCCATCTACATAGGGTTGAAGTGCTTGCTCAGGTGCCTGGAATCGATATTTGGGTACTTGTTTCAATAAAAAGATGCAATAAATGTACAGGTAAAATTATGACTTTCCCTTTACATCCCGGGCTAAGGCATAATATCAATGCGTTAATTGTACGGACTCCAGGAGTGGAAGCGTCCGGTTAGGGTGCTTCTTTCCCAATTAAAAAGCGCAGGTTCTTTAACCCGAATAAATTTTTATCCCGGCAATAAAGACTATTCATTTTTTTCTCTACCTTTACTAACAATTGATAGTATTAATATTAAATAACACATTAGCAATATGATACGTGCAACCAGGTTATCCGAAGACCATCAGATGTTCAGAGATTCTCTTAGAATTTTCATGGAAAAAGAAGTACATCCTCATATAGATAAATGGGAAAGAAACCAGCAAATTGATCGTGATATCTGGAAGAAGATGGGAGAAATGGGCTTTATGGGCATTAATTTCCCGGAGCAGTATGGCGGTCTCAATCTGGACTTTTACTACGCGATGATTTTATGTGAGGAATTGTCCCATTGCTTTTCCGGAGGCTTTACCATCTCTGCGCTCGTTATTCAGTTCATGAGCGCTCCTTACTTATTAAAATACGGCACTGAAGATCTTAAAGAGAAATATTTGAAACCGGTTATAATGGGGGATCTGATCAGTGCCGTTGCCATAACAGAACCCGGCGCAGGCTCCGATGTCAAAAATATAAGAACTACGGCCGTTAGGCAGGGTGATCATTATATCATTAACGGGTCAAAGACATTTATCACCAATGGTTATTATGGCGACTTTTTTATCACGGCAGTCAAAACGGACCCCGGTGCCGGCAGCAAGGGCATCAGCCTGATCCTGATTGACCGGCATGCTCCGGGTGTCAGTGCCCATAAAATAGATAAGATGGGCTGGCACGCGTCCGATACGGCTGAACTGCGATTTGATCAGGTACAAGTGCCCGCCACAAACCTGCTGGGAGAGGAAGGCGCCGGATTTGGCTACCTGATGGACGGGCTGCAACTGGAAAGGTTAACGGCCGCCATACAAAGCATAGCCACCGCTGAGTTCACCCTACAATACACCATGGATTATATCAATGTCCGGGAAGCATTCGGGAAAAAGCTCCAGGAGTTTCAGGTCATCCGACATAGAATTGCCCAGATGGTCGCTGATATTAAAACGACCAAAGCGTTTGTAAACTATTGCTGCGATCTCCAAAATGATAACATTTATGCAGTAGAAGACTGCTCCATAGCCAAATTACAAGCCAATGAACTGGCCATCAGCATTGTACATCAATGCCTGCAATTATTCGGGGGCTACGGATTTACGGAAGAATATAAAATAGCCCGTATGTACCGGGATGTGCGGGCAGGTACCATTATCGGGGGCACCTCGGAAATTATGCTGGAGATAATTGCAAAAATGGAAATTGACGGTGTCCATTATAAAAATAAATAAATTTATATATCCTTACTTTTTAATTCAACTTTATTTAAACGAATGCAAAACAGCCCCGTACAATCAGACAGTTCCTTCCATATAGCCCTTGACGCCAATGGTATCATCCGGGTAACGCCCAAGGAGTCCGATGCTTCTATTGTCTCAGATCCCGTCTTATGGCTGGAAAAACTGGCCACGTTGTTGATTACCTTACTGGATCCGGTAAAAAAAGTCAGGGGCATCATTTATCAAAGCACAGGCAGCACTGAACCCGCAAATTATTCCAATCTCTTTCAGGCGGCTACCCATAGTCATTTTTATCCCCGGCTCCAGACACTGGCTGAATGGGTCCCCGTTATCAAACAGGCAAAAATCCCGATTGTCAGCATTATCAGTGGCAAACAGAACAGTCAGACACTGGCGCCCGCGCTTTGGGGACATTATATTATTGCAGCCGAACAGACGCTGATTCAGTTCCCCGAAGCGACCCTGGGCGTGCTGCCCGCCATGGGAGCCACCGTCCCCAGTATCTTAAGATTATCTCGACCCGTATGCTTTGAGCTACTGATAAAAGGAAAATCTTTTAACAGCCAGCAGGCATTGGAAGCCCATCTTATCGATCTGGTGACATCAGAAAATGAGCAGCTGGTACAAAAAGCAGTTGAATGGATAACCGAGCATCCTACTCATCTGTATCTTCCGCATGCCATAAAAAACGAGACGGCTGAAGCAGCGCCTGAAAAATTAAAACAAAAAGCCAACCTTAAATTTCCCGGTATATACAGCTGCTTTGAATTAATGAAAGCTGCCGGTCAATTACCTGTTGAAGGGGCCATGCTATTAGAAGCCGAACACTATAATAAGGTCTTTCATAACGGCCATGCCTTAGCCCTGGTACGCACCTTTTACTATGGTATCCGAAATGCCACAACACCCCGGGATAATGCCCCCGGAATGAACCTACAAAAAATAGGCATTATAGGAGCCGGTATTATGGGGTCAGGTATCGCTTTTGAAATGGCGAGAGCAGGCCTCCGGACTGCTTTAAAGGACTCCTCTCTTGAGCTGGCAGAAAAAGGTAAGCAATACACGGCAAAATGCTGTGACAAACTCATCGCCATGGGTAAAATGACCCAGGCAAAAAAAGAGACGATGCTGTCCTTGATCACGCCTGCCAGTGATTACACCCAATTACAGGATGCAGATATCATTATCGAAGCCGTATTCGAACAGCAGTCTTTAAAAGCTGCGATTATCCGGGAGTCCGAAGGTTTTCTGCGACCTGACGGCATTTTTGCTTCCAATACCACCTCTTTACCCATTACAGCATTAGCCCAAAACAGCCGACACCCCGAAAGGTTCATCGGCCTTCACTTTTTTTCTCCGGTCGACCGGATGCCGCTTGTAGAAATCATCAGCGGCAGAGGGACCAGTGAGGCGACCCTCGCTGCAGCTGAGGCACTCGTATTGAAATTAGGTAAAACCCCCATCAGCGTTCATGACGGTCCCGCTTTTTTCACATCCCGGATATTTTTTAACTACCTGCTGGAAGCCGTCACCATGCTGCTGGAAGGCATAGATGCTGAAGCCATCGAGACATCGGCCATCCGGGCCGGTTTCGCCGTCAGTCCGCTTTCAGTCCTGGATGAAATCTCACTCCCCTTACTGCTTCATGTATACGACCAGCTCCCTGAATTAACAGCCAGTCAAAAGCGCTGTTATGATTATATTCAAAAGCTCACGGCAAAAGAGCACCTTGGCAGAAAAGCCGGCAAAGGATTTTATCTGTACGACACGGCTACAGGGAAAAAAATATTGGCCCCTGATATTCAGCATAATAATAGCCTCCTTGTGCCCTCCTCACATATCCAGACCAGGCTACTTCATGTGATGGCGCTGGACAGCTACCGCTGTCTGGCATCAAACATATTAAGCAAGCCCATTGACGGCGACCTGGGCTCCATATTGGGTGTCGGATATGCCGCTCATACCGGTGGCGTCTTCTCCCATATGGATCAGGTCGGCCTTGAGAATTTTATTCAGGATTGCGACGCCTTCAAAGACAAGGGCGAACAATGGGAGGTACCGGACGCCCTTAGAAAACTGGCGAGTCAGCAATACAGCTTTTATAAGGGCTTTGATAGCAACTGGCCTTCTGTATAGCCGTATCTTAAGTAAAAAGTATAAGACCTTCCAACAAGAATGCCAGGTCCCTCCTTTTTTCAAGATGAGGGACCCGGCATTAATTATTTATCCGTCCACTTTCCGGATTATGGCCTTATCATCAGATCGACAATTTCATTTACAGGAGTATTGATAAACCGGTCATAACTCAGCGTAGCTGACAAAATCTCCTGTTGTTGTTTTGCAGGGAATATTCTGGCCAGATTAATTTTATACTTTTCAATTAATTTGGGGATCCCCTCTTCCCTTCTTCTGGGATGTCCGATCGGATATTCCACTACCACTTCCGGCAGGCTGCTGCCGTCCTTGAAGATGACGGTTAAAGCATTGGAAATCGCTCTTTTATCCGGATCATGATAATCTTTTGTAAAGGCCGTATCTTCCACACAGGTCATCTTAGCCCTTAAAATATCTATTCTGGGATCACTGGCCACCTGCTGTTCATAATCCTCAGCGGTTAATCTTCCAAAAATCAGCGGCACCGCAATCATATACTCAATACAATGATCCCTGTCCGCGGGATTATTAAGCGGCCCCTGTTTATCAATAATACGGATGGCTGCTTCATGCGTTCTGATCGTTATTTTTTCTATGTCTTCCACTGACTTATTGACTTCTTTTAACTGGCCATGAAGGGTCATGGCCGCTTCCGCTGCCGTCTGCGCATGGAATTCTGCCGGAAAAGAGATTTTAAAAAGAATATTTTCCATGACATAACTGCCATAAGGCCGCTGGAAGCTGAAAGCTTTCCCCTTAAAGGAAACGTCATAAAATCCCCAGACCGGAGCCGTCAATGCAGAAGGATAGCCCATTTCTCCGCTTCTGGCCATAAGGGCCAGCCGGACGGCCCGGGAGGTCGCATCACCGGCAGCCCAGGACTTGCGGCTTCCCGTATTAGGCGCATGTCTGTAGGTACGCAGCGACTGACCGTCTACAAAGGCCAGAGATACGGCATTGATCAGTTCCTCCTTGGATAAGCCCAGCAATTTACCGGCTACGGCCGTTGAAGCCACTTTCACAAGTAATACATGATCCAGCCCCACCCTGTTAAAAGAATTTTCCAGGGCGATGACCCCCTGAATTTCATGCGCCATGACCATGGCTTCCAGCACTTTCAGTGCGGTCATAGCAGGTTTCCCTTTGGCGATATTCTCCCTGCTGATCCAATCCGCCACGGCCAGAATTGCGCCCAGATTATCGGAAGGATGACCCCATTCTGCTGCCAGCCAGGTATCATTAAAATCAAGCCATCTGATCATGGCTCCGATATTAAAAGCCGCCTGAACGGGATCCAGCTGATAATTCGTTCCGGGAACTTTTGCGCCATTTGGCACATAGGTTCCGGCAACAACAGGCCCCATCAGCTTGGTACATGCCGGATAGGTTAAGGCTTCAAACCCACAGCCCAGCGTATCGATAAAACAATAAAATGCGGTATCCAAAGCCTTTTTACTTTCAACTTTATAGTTCAGCACATAATCCACGATATCCACCAAGACCTGATCGGCCTGTGGCCTTTCATTTGAAATAGAAGCACTCATATAAAATAGGTATAGTATTAATTTTTATTTATAACAGACGAATTAACGATTTTTAAGCGGTACATAAGCCCTGTTCTCAGGACCATTATAATTAGCGCTGGGACGGATGATCTTACCGTCCTTACGCTGTTCAAAAACATGAGCAGACCAGCCTGTAATTCTGGAGATGACAAAAAGCGGGGTAAACATATCGGTCGGAATACCCATTAAATGGTAGGACACGGCGGAAAACCAATCCAGATTGGGAAACATTTTCTTTTCCTCCCACATCACCTGCTCAATTCTTTCCGCCACAGAAAAAAGGGTCATATCCCCTGCCTCCACAGATAATTGGCGGGCCACCTCTTTAATGACTTTATTACGAGGATCAGCAATCGTATAAACCGGATGCCCAAAACCTATGATCACTTCCTTATTCTCCAGTCTTTTTTTAATATCGGCCTCCGCCTCATCAGCGGTTGCATATCTGGACTGAATCTCAAAAGCTACTTCATTGGCGCCCCCGTGCTTAGGCCCCCTTAAAGCGCCTATTGCGCCCGTTATACTGGAATAGATATCCGAACCTGTCCCGGCAATGACCCTGGCAGTAAAAGTGGAGGCATTAAATTCATGTTCCGCATACAGATTTAAAGAAACCTGCATCGCAGTAATCCAGGAAGCGGCCGGAGGTTTCCCATGCAGCAAATGAAGGAAATGCGCCCCAAGGGTCAGTTCATTTGTTTCTACTTCTATTTCCCGGCCATCTCTGCAGTAATGATACCAATACAATAAGGCAGAACCCATAGATGCCATCAACCGGTCTGCAATGCCTTTGGCGCCTGCCAGGGGATGTCCCTCCTTTTCCGGCTGAATGCTACCCAGAACAGACACATAACTGCGCAGCACATCCATCGGGTGTGTGCCCAAAGGCAGCATTTTCAGCACGACCTTGGCAGCAGCAGGTAAGCCTCTGGAAGCCATTAAACTATTCTGATAGGTATTTAGCTGCGCTTTAGTCGGTAAACTTCCATAAATCAGTAGATAGGCTACTTCCTCAAAACTGGCCTGGCTGGCAAGCTCTAAAATATCATAGCCTCTGTAATGCAGATCATTGCCGCTTTTGCCTACCGTGCTTAGCGCCGTATTACCTGCAGCAACACCAGAGAGTGCCACACTTTTTTTGGGCTTAAAGGTATTAGATGGAGAATCGCTCATAGGATTATTTTTTAGATTTACTAAACAACGCGTCTAAATGCTGCTCATAGTCGTAATAATCGATGCTTTTATACAGTTCATCCCTTGTCTGCATGGAATCAAGCGCAGCCTTTTGTGTGCCCTCTTTTCTGATATGTGCATACACATTTAAAGCAGCCTTATTGGCCGCCCTGAAGGCTGATAAAGGGTAAAGCACTAGGGAGACTCCCGCAGTCTTTAGCTCCTCCACTGTGAATAAAGGCGTTTGACCAAATTCTGTAATATTAGCCAGTACAGGCAGGCCGGTCGCTTCACTAAAACGGGTATATTCATCCAGGCTGCGCACGGCTTCCGCAAAAATAAAATCAGCACCGGCCTCTTTATAAGCTACCGCTCTTTCCAGCGCTCTGTCCAACCCTTCTGAGGCTAGGGCATCCGTTCTGGCACCTATCACAAAATCAGGATCCGTTTTAGCATCCACGGCTGCCTTGATACGGTCCACCATTTCTGCGGCGGAGACCAGTTCTTTACCCGGCCTGTGTCCGCATCTTTTGGCGCCGACCTGATCTTCCATATGAACTGCTGCCACACCTGCTTTAATCAGAGATTTTATGGTACGTGCCACGTTAAAAGCGGAAGCTCCGAATCCGGTATCAATATCCACCATTAAGGGTAAATCGCAGACATTTGTAATCCTGTCTGCATCAATGAGTACATCCTGCAAATTGGTGATTCCCAGATCAGGAATCCCCAAAGAGCCTGCAGCGACACCTCCGCCCGACAAATACACAGCATTAAAACCAGCCTGCCTGGCCAGTAATGCATGGTTGGCATTGATCGCTCCGACGATTTGTAAAGGATTTTCTTTTTTAAGGGCTTCTTTAAAGGCAAGCCCCTGAGAATGCATCATATAGTATATCTTTTAAATACAGGAAAGAATCATTCGGCCAGCGAGCCGAATACTAACAAATGTACGCACTAAATTCTTAAAATATCCAAAAGAATCCTTGAAGCAACCGCGTTGTAAACACCCGGATCCCAGGACAGGCAATCCGGACTAGAACAAAATATTATCATCCGGGTGAAGCTCCTATAAAATCCGGTTCAAGCTATCAGAAAACAGGTTTACGTCGTTGCAGAAATGCACTTACCCCTTCTTTTTTGTCAGTGCCGTCAAATAATTTCCCGAAAGCTTCTATTTCACTTTGAAACCCGTCCTGCTGACCGGATTTATTGATCACGGCGATGGCCTGCTCAATGGCCTGAGGAGAATTTTTTGCAATCAACTCCGCCAGTTCCACTGCTTTGCCCAGTAATTCAATGGGAGCAAAAACCTCATTGACCAGACCGATCTGTTTTGCATATTCAGCGCTGATGTATTTGGCAGATAAAATCAATTCAAAGGCATGTCCCAGGCCCACCAGCGCCGGCAATCTTTGTGTCCCGCCATAACCGGGGATTAATCCCAGTGTGGTTTCCGGCAGTCCCAGTTGAGCCGTCTGTGCCGCATAACGAATATGACAGGCCATTGCCAGTTCCAGACCTCCGCCTAAAGCAAACCCATTTATAGCCGCTATAACAGGCACGGATAAATGGGCAATCTTATCAAACACGCTTTTTTGACCGGCAAGTGCCATATCGCGACCTTGCCGGCTGTTATAATCTGCAAACTCCTTAATATCCGCGCCGGCAACAAAAGCCTTTTGTCCGGCACCGGTAAGGACAATACAACGAACGGCAGGATTTTGGGCTGCATGATCCAAAGCATCACTTAACTCCTGCAAAGTATCTTTATTCAGGGCGTTTAAACTTTGTGGCCGATTAATGGTAATAATCTGCACCTTGCCCTTTACCTCAATTAGAATGTTCATGTATTCCATTTTAGTCGTTATTAGCTTTGAAAAAATGGGATTAAGTTTTGCCAGGTAAGTTACGACTTTTGCCGGTAAGGCCAGTCTCTCCCTTTTCAGCACCCATTTTCAAGCTTTAAAATCTCAATTAACACCTCGCCCGGCCGGGTCTTTTTTTCCAGACAAATAAAAGCGGACGATACAGCAAAATCAGTATAAAAGCCGCAAACCCCAGTACAGCCAGCCACCTGAATATCTCCGTATTGGCAATCAGCAAAGCCTGGCTGGCCAGTTTAGCTTTCAGCGCCATTACTGATAAATGCACCGCGTCATTTTCCAGATGGGTGGCGCTTAGCTTATCCATCAGGCTGGACCACTCCTGCTGAAAGACCGGGTGCGTCTGGTCCAGGTTCCTGGTTAATAAAAACTGATATTTGGTACTTAAATAGAGCACCAGGTTTTGCATAAGCGCAAAACCTATGGTCGTCGACCAGAACCTGATGGCTGTACCCGTCTGCGAAGCATGGCTGGAAATAGAAGCGTGGACACTACCGATCATAAAAAACACCAGCGGCGTAAAAATAATCCCCTGCCCCACCCCTTCCAAAAACAAGGGAATGCCAATTGCACCTACTGTAGTATCCGGATAAAACAGAAAACTAAACCAAAGCATACTTGCGGCCAGTAGTAAAAAGCCAATGACAAAAATCTTTCTGAAACTCAATTGCCGGGCAAAAAGTAAATAGGAAATGACCACCCCGATAACAGAACCGGCCACGTTAATATACTGTATTTTTAAAATATATTCCCAGGGCCATTTCCAGACCACGGACATTACCTGGTAGATATTGCCCATACTTGAACGCAAAATATAAAAGATGAAAAAGATGAAAATCCCGAAGACCACTCTTTTAGATTTAAGCACAGAGAAATGGAATAATGGTCTTTTGCTTGTCATTTGAAAGAGCACAAATAAGGCGCCACATAAAATACAAAGACCTAAAGCAATGACGATCCTTGGAGATTCAAACCAGTCATATCTTTTCCCATAGATGAAAAAATAAGCTCCGGAAATCAGACAAATCACCATCAGCATCACCCCGGATAAATTGAGTTGATACAGTGGCACTTTGGGAAACATCCTTTTAGCATTAAAAATGAACAGGTAAATCAACAGGGCCATAACGTGTAATGCGACAAGGCTATAAACCATGACATTATGACTGTAATTTTCGATGGCGAATTTTATAATGGAAGTCGTAAATTTATCACTGGTGAGCATCAGCCCGTACAGCACACAATAGCCTATAAATTTTGCGTTAGGGTTTTTAATATGAGACATTAAAATAGGCAGTATAATGGCTCCTTCAAATAAGGTCATCGGCCCCTGCAAAAAACGCAATACCAATATAGCCTGAGGGTTCGTCGTCACGGTCATACCCAGCAAAATCAGGATATTGAGCATTGTCATCAGCAGCAGATATGACTTCACATTAATAGCACTAAATAATCTGTTATGTAAAAACAATCCACAAACGATTAGTCCGTATGCCATGGAGAACATAAACTGTAAATCATCCGCCTCTACATCTAAAAAAGAAGCCGTAAATGTACTGTTCAGACTAAACATACTTAGCAGCATCAGATGCGGCAATAAGGAAATCGCCAGTAGCGGCACGATTAATTTTTCAGGAATCCAACTTTTTATAACAGAATTTTCGCGCGTCATTTTTTACTCCTTTATTTTTCAACTTTTTCAGCAGCAACCGTTACATTCATACCTGTCATTAACTTACTTAGGTCTTTACTCGGGTTTAAAATTATTTTCACCGGAAAGCGCTGTTCAATTTTTACAAAGTTCCCGGTCGCATTATCGGGCTTAATCAGTGAAAACTCGGAACCGGCAGCAGGAGACAAAGACTGTACCTTTCCGGTAAATACCAGATCAGGATAAGCATCCGCTTTAATCTGAACATCCTTATTCATATCAATTTCTCCGAGTTGAGTTTCTTTATAGTTAGCTACTACCCATTTTTCTTCCGAAACAACCTGGACCAAGGCTTGTCCTGTTTTTATTAACTGACCGGCCTGGATATTTCTGGCGCCCACCCAGCCGTCGTAAGGAGCCACAATATAGGTATAGGATAAATTGAGTTTTGCATTATTTAACTGCGCCTGATCCAGATCAACCTCGGCTCTGACCGGTGCAATTTTGGTCTGTTCCGCAGTAGCATTAATCTGGGCTACCTTTAATTGCTGTTGAAGCGCTGCCAGCTTCGCCTTCGCCTGTTTATAATTAGCCTCCATCGTTTCAAATTGTTGCAGTGTTGCGGCCTCCTGGTCTACCAGGTTTTTAAACCTTTGATAATCCTGCTGCGTCTTCCATACATCTATTTTGGCGGCTTCTATGTTCGCTTCAATAATCTGCGTATCGTTTTGTTTGGCCTTAACGGTGGTCTCATAGGTCGCAACAGACTGCGCAGTACTGGTCAGATTCGCCTGGGCAATTTTCACCTGATTGATAAATTCCCTGTCATCAATCACCACCAGGGTATCGCCCTTATGTACAAACTGATTTTCCTTAAATCTGACTTCCTGAATAAAGCCGGATACCTTGCTGGCCACCGGGGTGATGTATTGACGGACCTGTGCATTATTGGTATTCACATGAGAGGAGGAAAACAGGTAGAACCAGCCCACCGTAAGCACGCCAATCCCTACAAATACCCAGGCGATAACACTTAATACCCTATTGGTAATTTTTTCTTTTTTTGTCAATTGCTTTGCTGTCATTTTATTATAATTTTCCTAATACGTAACCTAATTGATAGTATTTTAATTGTTTATCGATAAGCAGTGAGATGTATTCTGACTGCGCCTCCAGATTGGCATTGTCCGCATCCATCAGCTCCGTTATCAGACTCAGCTGGTTGGCATATTTTAAACGGACAATCCGGTAGTTTTCCTTTGCCTGATCAATCGCTTCTTTGGCAATGCCGATTTTCTTGTCTGCTTCCACCAGTCTCTTCTCAGCAGCATACACATCGTGCCTCAGCTGGTCTTTCTGATCCTCTACCTGTAGTTGAGCCATATAAACATTTTGATTCGCCTTTTTCACCTTTACCTTGTTTTTAAATAATCCGGATAAAGGCATCGTAAGATTTACGCCGACCTTACCAAACCGGTATAAATATTCTTCCGGAGGGAAAAACATAAAATTGGGATAGCTATAACCATATTCTCCCCCTGCCGTTATCCGGGGTAGGACATTTGTTTTTGTAATTTTTTTGGCTATCTCAGAGCTTTCGGCATTTTTTTTCGCAATAGCGACCGTTTCATTATTGTTATAAGCCTCCGTTACCATCTGATCCATACCGGCTATAAGGGTGGTCTCAGTAAAAAGACTGTCTGTATTTATATGCAGATCCACCTCTTCATCAATCGCTAACAGGGTTTTTACCTTATGTTCCAATATGGCGATTTCCTGTTCTAATTCAGAAGCGGTCATTCTGTGTTTTGACAATTGCAGCTTCGTTCTCAATACGTCATTATAGGTAACGGCTCCATTTTTTTTCAGGGTTTCTGATTGCCTGATCACCGCAGAATCCTCGTGCATTTTATCAAAAATCAGTTTTTGTTGTCTATGCAGATTCAGCGCCTGCAGATAATCTGTAATGACTTCTAATTTTACCTTTCTTTCTTCTTGTCTGGACTTAAGCCCTTCCACTTCCAGGGCCACATTGGCCTTTTCATCTTCCAGTTTCAGCTTACCGCCTTCATATATGGGCATTTCTGCTTTCAGGGTAAAATCATATTGCTCTCTGGGCACTTCGTAACTGGTTGCTTTATGGGTCAGCCCGTTTTCAAATTGATTTAAATTGCTGAGGATGGCATAGCTCGTATGAAATTCAACATCAGGCAGTCTGTCATTTTTAGTATCCGCTACATCTAAGGCTGCAATGGAGTGCTTAACCGTTTGTATTTTCAGCTTTTTATTCTGCTCCAGGGCCAGATTAATCGCATCGCTTAATTTTAAATCTTGATAATCAGCAGCTTGCTGAGAAATCCCGGCAAAGCATGCTAATAAAAAGCAAATCAGTAATGCATATTTAACTAAGTTCGATTTCATTTTGATGTCCTAATTTTTAATTGACAATGCAAAATTACCGCGACCTTTATTCGATTTTTTGATAAAATAGGAATTAAATTTGTCCATTTACGCCATTTTTGATTTACCTTGCATATAACAAATAATCGTTAGCAGACAGGCAGATGGATATACAAGAAATTTTAAATGAGATAGACCGGCCAGATATTGCGTTTTTCGTCAATAACATGCATATAGGTGCGGCTGAGACCCCTATTCAAAAACATAATAAGGGGCAACTGGTCTATGCTGAAGGGGGAATTGTACATGTTTTTATAGAAAACAAGCACTGGTATCTGGCGGCCAGGTGCTTTCTTTGGATTCCGGCCCATATGGAGCATTATTTTATGATTTCCAGTAAAAATGTAGAACTCTATAATCTTTATTTTAAACCCGGAAAATCCGAAGTCGCCTTTTTTCAACAACCCAATATCTACTTCGCCAATGATCTGCTTCGGGAAATGATTCTTTTTACCAGGGACTGGTTTGGCAATATCACCAAACAGGAACCCGCCAAATATTATTTTATTAAAGCGATCCAGGAAAACCTGCCTGTCGTGGAAAGCACCAAACACCCGATTGTCACGCAACATCCCTTTCCTACGGATCCGAAGCTCTTTGAGATCGCGCATTACCTGAGAAATAACCTGGACACCAATTATACCATCGAGGAGATTGCAGAAAAATTCGGTATGAGTACCAGAAGTCTTTCCAGAAAATTCAAAGAGAATCTGGGCATGAATTACGTCCGTTTTCTTAGATCCTTACGGATTACCCAGGCCCTGGAACTACTTGCTGAGCAAAAATATAATATCTATGAAATTGCCATGATGGTTGGCTATGGCTCTCTGGCCAGTTTTAGTAATGTCTTTTACAAAGTTGCCGGTATCCGTCCGACTGATTACGCTAAACTACTCAGCAAATAACAGGCGGAGCCTTTAAATAATAAAAACTATCCTGTCCCCTCCGGCTTAAATATGCTATCTTACGGGCACATCTTTTTGAATTAAATTCAGGGATCCTGAAAATAAAAACAACTGGAATTCGTTTTTAATAAAAGCAAATATTCGTAGAAAAAACTATTGATTATAAAGGCATTATGAAAATAAATCAAAAACAATAACCGCCATCCCCCAAGCTTTCATTATGAAGAAGATTTTATGTCTGCTATTTATCACCCTGTCCTTATCTGGATTTGCTCAGTCGAGGTATCAACTTTTTGTGGATTCCTTAGGCATAGTTGTTAGTGATTACATTGAGAGTCATGCATCTTCTGGCATGGATAGCGCCGGTTTTATGCAATATTTTACACAGACGGCCAAAAATATAACCGGAAGTCTGGATACTTTGACCGCCGATCAACGCAGGGACTTACCTGCCTTAATCATTTTCAGGGTATTACACCATAGTAATCTGGTGACGGCTTATCTGACAAATAAAGTAGAAGGCAGTAAATATTGGACTCATTCAGACGAGATGCCTGCATCCTCTATCAGTGAGGCCGATCTGGCAAGTTTCTGGACGCATAAAAAATTCATTTATCATGATACGGACACTTCCATCGTTCACCTGACACTGGATCAGAACTTCTGGATAGATTCCATGGCAGACAATACCTATTCAAAACTTACCGTTCAAAAGCTAAACAACCAAACCTTTCAAAGTACGTTTATAAAAAGCAACAATAAAATTAAACGACTGGCCAGTATTCCGGGAGACATCTATCACTATCAGATCTTAGAAAAAAGTGACCATTCCTATAAAGTCGCTACCCACATGAATGGGATCTCTACCTATTTTATTTTTGAATTGGAATATTAAGGATAATGCCGGGTTTCAGGGCTTTGTCCTTTCACCATTCAACAATTTGCTAATCAACAGCTGCGAACTGATAAATAGGACAAATCATATTAGAAACGTCGTCCGGATCCTCACAAAACAGAAAATTCATCTGACCTGATTTTGCCTGAGGTGCAAAAATACTATCCTTATATACAGTAAGCCCTTCCAGTTTCTTTTGATCAGAGAGTCGCCGTACGGGGCCTAATGACCAGCTATCCAGATCCAGATAACTCAAAAAACTACCCTTATTGGCACCATCCTCGAAATTACTCGCTTTGTCCTCGGCCGTAGCTAAAAACCAAAGCCGGTTACCCGACAGCACACCATCCGAAAAACCGGACGGGTACCCCTCTATCGGAGGTAACGAAGTCCGGTGCACCTCAATGGTCTTTTGATCAAAACCCAGTGCCGTATCTCCTTTAAAAGTAAAAACAATGTTTTGCCGCAGGGGGCCATTGCCTCGATTCAAAAAATACCAGGTGCCTTCTCTAAAGGCAATACCCTCAATATTAAAGTTTTCCCCGTCGAGTCCACCCTTTACAGCCAAAGCCCGGTACAGGCTGTCAAGTGCTATAAACTGAACGCGATGACTCCTTTTATGATATATAAATGCTTTTCTGCGATTGGCGGTAGAACCTGAACCAACGGCAACCAGGCCATCTCCTGCCGGACAGATCGCTTATGGTCTCACCACCTTGCGTACTGTCCAGCAGTATTTTATGCAATATACGGGTGCCTATGTCATAGTGGTATAAATAAGGGCTGTTGTCTGCCACCACATACAGTTGCTGGCCTGCCTGATAATACAACCCTGAAGCTGCACTTATACCTGCAATTTGCAAAAAAAAAATCAGAGAAGAGAGTATATTCATAATCAGAAATTCAACAAATATCAGCCACTTTCATTTTCCTGAAGCAAATGAACCGTTGCGAAAGGATTGGCTTATGACGATCTACTGTTCAAAGCAAGTCCCGGAGAATTCAACCTAATGCATTACAACGCCGGATTTTTACCGTATTCGGACCAGGTTTGATCAATGGACTTACCTAAAGTGCTAACAAAAAAGTCTTTATAATTAGTTCCCTTCCTGAGCGCCTGATCCAATTGTTTAACAAAGTTCTTTTCCTTGTGGTTTTCAATCCAGACCAGGAATCTGGCGGTCACCCTGTAACTGTCATCATAGTTCTGATCACTGGAATAATCCGGTAACTCCCAGGAGTCCGGGTTATCTATACCGTAACGATAGCGGACATAATCAGCTATCCCCTCTGTCAGCCAGCTGGGGATATCTCCCTGGTAGCCATTTTGTATTTTATGCATGATTTCATGAACAGCAACATCTCCTTCCTTCGGATGGCCTTCCATATAATCATAGCTAAATACCAGGACATCCCCAAAAGAATAAGCTACGCCATCATAAGTCGGATCAATAATAAAATACACCCTTTTTACTGCATCCGGATTATATTCTTTTAATAATTCAGGATAGACCGTAAAAAAAGTATTGGTCAGAACTGACTGATAGGATAAGCTTTTTTTATCAGTATGGTTGACAAAAATGAGCTTTAGATTATCCTTAGTGGTACTATCTACCCACTGGACAGGTTCTGCCTTCTGGGCTGAGGGCGGCATCTGAAACAGCCTGAACTCCGATGCCTGGAACATATCAGCTCCATATAGCTTTAGTACCTGCCAGCGGTAATAAGTATAGGCTTTGTCATTTTTAAAATAAAAACGGTAATTCGTTCTCCTCACTCGAAACTGCATCCCCATTCTCTCATCCAGCAATGTCCACTGTTTACCGTCATTAGAACCATAGAATTTCCAGTCCAGCGGATCTCTTCCATCAAAATCATTACCCGTAGTGAATCTGTAGGAAGCGACCAGTTTAGCAGAATCAAACTTAAAATCAATATTTACCTGAGAAAAATCCTTTATCAGAAACTTAGTCGTCGTGTCATTATCCACCAGCTTTTTGGATCCTTCCGACCCGTCAGAGCCATCCGGATTATCCTTGCTTACAGAGAGGCTGGCCTTACTGGTAATATCCAAAACCGGAATATGCTCATAACTGGAATCAGCACCTCCTCCGCCTGGATCCGTACCCACATTATCTTTACTGCAACTGCCAAATATTGCGGCACTGCAAAGCACCAGTAACAACAATTTAAAGTCCACGCTAAGCTTTTTCATAGAATACTGAATGTAAGATGTTAAAGACGATTGTACTTTATTGTATTCACAGGGGTAAAGAGCATATTTAAAAGCCAGGCTTCCATACCAGCTTTATAAATATCCTTTTCAGATATTAGATGTAATCCCCCATAGGTACAGACAACTAAGATACTGTTTTATTCCTAATTGCCCAAGCTCCAGGATAAAAGCAGGGCTTCACCAACTATAGTATTCAAACAGCTTATAAATTAATCAATTATTTAATTGATTAATCAGGCAAAGCGTCTGCGAAGCCATTTACGAATTGGCTCATCATACCATTTGAGGCTGATATAGGCAAAAAGGATGCTTCCAAATAAAATCAACAGCGCATAGGGCAAGGCCTCCAGAAAGGTGACTCCTTTATTGTTGCTGATCCAGGCCACATAGAAATAAACAAACGGGTAATGTACCAGATATAATGGATAGGAGATATCACCCAGAAACTTGCATATTTTGCTTTCCGCCTTTCCCTGGATAACACCGCTGGCTCCCAGATATACAATCAAAGGAAAAACAATGATGATACAAAAGGATTCATAAAGGCCGTTTAACCAAAGATGCTCCGCTCCCCCAATTCTGGGCATATAAAGTACCACTATAACCAGTAAGCTGCACCATAAAAAGGCATTTTTTATTCGGGTGGGTTTAGCCACTCTGGACATTAAGAGTCCGGCAAAAAAAGGATACATGGTTCTGATAAAACCGATATAAACCTGCTCTGTATTTAAGGTCCATCCACCACTGACATCCCCGTTGGAACTGGTAATTGCCATATGAGCCAGCGCAATGGCGGCAATCACGACAAAAATGCTCAAAGACTTTTTGGAAAATTTACGAATAAACAGCGCATACATGATATTGGCGATGTATTCAAAAAATAAGGACCAGCCGACGCTGTTGAGCGGATGCATTTCTTCCCAGCCTCTAATATCAAGGGAGAGTGGTACGGGGAGCACCGTATAACCAATGAACAATACTAACAGTAACTTCCAGAGCGGGACTGTATGAATGAGCGGCCATAAGGCGGAATCTGTATAATAAAAACCAATGGCCCCAAGGGTCATCCCAAGTATAACCATGGGCTGCAATCTTTCAACCCTGCGCTTAAAAAACGTTCCTACTGTCATCTTAGGCCAGCGGTCGTCATAAGCATAGCCAATGACGAAACCGGAAAGTAAAAAAAAAAATCTACTGCCAGATAACCATGATTGACCAGAATATCCAGATGCCCCGTGCCCAAAGGTTCAGTCAGGTGAAAAGTCACCACAATGATGGCTGCCACACCTCTTAATCCGTCTAAAATCTGATAATGGGGTTTCGTTGTAATGGATTTCTGATTCATGCTTTTATTACCGGACTGATTATACAATAATTATAAAAGGGTAAATTTATTTAAATCCCAAGCAATTGACCGGGCAATTCGTCTCAAAAAATAGGCAGATTGTCTCATTAATAGGACACGGATAAAGGCAGGTCATGAAAACTGCATTCCAGTCATCCTGAATTCCGGGACACCGGTTCCCGTATTTTCCGTAATCCTTAAAAAAATATTCACAGAAAACCAGTAACTTGTAGCGTATCATTGCAGGAAGCAGGAAAAAATAAAAAAACCGATAATCTCTGTCACAGTAAAAAAGAACAATAATAAAAATTTCCCGAAAGATGAACATCACCGAATATTTAAACATTTTACGCAAGCCAGATAAACTCTGGTTATTCTCAAGGGAAAGGACGGCAGAAAAAATTAATGCCTTAGCCATAATTGCTGCCAGGGATGAACCCGCCTTCATCTACTATTTAATTGATTTATTAAAATCTAATAACAAGGAGGTAAGAGAAGCCATCAGCCGGACTATCATTCATTTATTCAAGCAAATTAAGCATAAAAACGAGTATTATAATACGCTAAAAAATTGCAATATTTTTAAAAGCGACCTTCACTATTTTGAGGCGGAATTTTCAAAAGAGGTATCCATAGAATTGCTGGCAATTAGTTCATTAAACGGCAATGGCCACATTAGAGAAGAAGCCGTAAAAAAGCTGGCACAGGCAAAACATATAAGGGCCGTCCCTTTTTTAATCTACCGGTTAGCGGATTGGGTGGCACCTGTCAGACAGGCTGCCATGGACGGTATTAAAAACTATCTAAATATCTCCTATATCGACAGCCTTATCCATCACCTACCTCTATTCGAATGGGTCAGAAGAACCGAAAGAACAGACATAGGTCCCATATATCACGAGATAATTGATTTTATAGTTAAAAGCAATAGAAACTATATAATATCAAATTATAAAAAATACCCGGAGAAGCTCCGATTAATATTAGCCAAACATATTTCCTCCACACTTAATAACAATTCAATAGAATTAGGTCTTCTTTTGGCAGATAAAAATTTTCTGATCCGCAAACTCACCCTCCATCATTTCGATAAACTTGGTAAAAATGAGATCCATCAATTACTACTGGACAAATCCTCCACTATTCGACTGGAGACTTTATATCATTTAAAAAACAGCATTGAGTTTACGGATACTATTCAATTATTTTTAGCAGACCCCTCAGGGACCATAAGAAGTTACGCAAGAGCAGCACTTAGTCAGTTCCCCATTCATTTTGAGGCTAGATATTTAAAAAATCTAAATGAGGGCAAACAAATCATTGGATCTTTATGCGGATTGGCAGAGATACAATCCAGTAAGTTTCCAGAAATTGTGGAACACTATCTGGATTATCCTGTTCAAAAAGTCAGAAAAGCAGCCTTTATTGCACTTTGCAAAGTGGATAGAGAAAAGGCATATCCGTATGCGATTGCCAACCTGGGGACAGATTACATTGGGCTAAGACGTAGGATCATTGATTATTTATCTACCATACCCCGTCAGGAGGTACTTGAAAAAGCCAGGGCATCCTTCCAGAATGGAGACAATCATCTAAAAGCATCAATGCTTAATCTTTTTAGTTTGATTGGAAACTGGGTAGCCCTTCCGGACTTAATGCTTGGAACAATTAGTGAAGAGGAAAATCTGCGCTTATTATCATGTAATTACCTCCTAGTCTGGCAAAAAAGGGCCACAAACATGTATACTAAACCTACGTCAAAAGACCTTGAAAGAGCGAACAAAGTGTTTCAATATGTGTTTGAAACACATGAAACCAAGCAATATTTTAAAACAAACCCCGTAGCAGGACTAGACTTTTATTTCTCAGCGTAACTGCTGATCCACCTTTAATAAAAAGAACAACCATGTCAACAAGACGATTTGATGTGTTACTAGATGATAAAAAGATCGGCTGGACCTTCCTTGAAAATGCGGATGCTCCAATGGGCGTCGTTACAGGCCGAATATATTTTATTGATATAGATTCTGGTTATGGGTTTTTAAAAGCCTATTGTGAAGAGCACTGCATTGAAATCATTACAGAAAATCCGGATCAGCAATTAATTGCCACCTCTGCCATGGCTCCTCTGAGCGTTGTCAGTCCTGAAGGCATAGAAATTAAAGGTCAAAGTGTAAATATAGAAGGAATGGACCAGGACTATTTTGAAATCTTTATTTTAGGCATTCCTTATCCTTTTTTCGAACAACAGTTTGGTCATCACGTAAATAAATATCGCGGGGAGTGAATCCTGATATCTTTTGATGCAGCATAATTATAGATGTAAACAAGATTAAATCGCGTGCCACTATGCGGTAAAAAATCTTTTGAACCGACGAAACCCTATTTCGATAATTATTGTTCAATCGTCTTGCAATTAGAACAAGTTGCTTAACATAAGTAAGCGAAATCAGGCAGACGCGTTGCCTATCTCCAATAGTACCAAACATTCTTTAAATCCATGAAATGCTATTTTAGCAAGGCCTATCAAAAATCAAATAATTTTACCGTCACAATATTCAGTCCCTAAATTCCAGAAAAATTCCCCAACTACACCTAACAGGACTCCAATGTTACATCATCATATTAATGTTTGAAAAAAACAGGAAGATAGCCCAGAATAAAAAAAATAAACTATATTATTCGTAGGAGAAAATAAACTATCCTTAGCAGAGGCTTATGCTTAGGACTTCTAATCCCTTCTAAAGAACCCTGAAATTGATACCAAATAACCGAAGGGTCAAATCTTTGGATGACTTTCTAAGTAAATTTTCAATCCTTGTTCCATTTTTCGAGAAAAGGATCCTATATAAGCATATCCTCATTCCAGTACAATTTAATTGACATTAAATTACACAACTATTTATATTGTATTTCCAAAAAATATACAAAAATTCACCACGTTTCTTTGGACAGGTAAAAAAATTTGAATAACAAAAGGTACTCGATCCAATATAAAGCATTTATTTTAAATTATAATACATATGAAAAATAACTTTAGTTTCAAAATACGTCCGTTTTGACAGTCCTCAAATGTAAAATTTCCCTCACCTTTGAAGTAGAGAAGAAAATAAGGGATAATTAATCGATCTGAAACCCCACCTAAATAAAAAAGCACGCAACTCCTTAAGTACGCTCAAATTGAATATTTCACAAAAGGGAAAAATGAATCACAAGCAAATCATATCAACCATTAGTGCTCTATTGATAAATTTAGGGACATACCCAGCACTAAGTAAATTATGTGAATTTACTACATTTGCTTCCCTGCTTAAATTACAGCCACTTCCCAAATGGTCAATTACGCCTAAACAATTGAGATTCCACATATTTGAATTTGGAATTACGACTCTTCTGTATTTTCAAGGAACTCACAAGAAAGGGTTCATCCTTTCAGCAGTTTTGATGACCATATTTACTATTTATGTCCTATTCGTATTAACAAGTACATACGGAAAAATTCCGTGTTCCTGCGCCGGATTAATTACGGCGCTGCATTGGCAAGTGCATTTAATCTTCAACATCCTTTTTACGCTCCTCAGCTTTTATGGTATATATCATCAAATACATCAAGTAAATAGTTTCACTAAGCATAACCCTATCCCTGTATAATTTATTGTTTATCTGGCCGGATAAAACAGGCAAGTAACCGAAAACCTGTAACCAAAAGAGTAGGTTTCATTTTCTAACCCAGTAACTGCGCCGCTGTAAAATCGAGCGACGGGCGAAAGCATGGAATTTATTTTTTAACAACAAAATTGTAACACTATGGTACAGTTATCTAAAGTACTCCCGGCTTGCGGATTCGTGATCGCGGTAGCCCTGGTAGGCATCACCAGCGCTTTTAAAGATGCGCCAAAAACAAATGGAAATAATTTTGCTCAGGCTTATTTCCAATTCACTGGCACACATAATCAGGAAGACAACCGGTTAGAATGGACACAAATCACGCAAGCCCAGTATGATGCGCTAGATTGTCCAGGCTCATTAAAGGGCTGTAGTATGATTGGTGATTTGAATGCATCAGACAATCACCCAGTAGAGGTATATGTTGACAACACAACGAATGAAACGCCTCAAACTGGTACGCATGTCAGTGTGGTGAACAACAAAGACAATTAATCAATTGAGTCGCCAACTTGATGGAAGGAAGGGCTCATTACGCCCTTCTTTCCTTTAATATGGCGCTCTATTTTGGATTTTGTTGCATGCCGGTCAAAGTAACTACATCAATGGGCAGAGGTAATGCGAAACCGCTACTTCCAGCATTCAGCATGAAATGTTGCTCCCCAATAACACGTTGTAATGATATATCTGCTCCTTCCTTGTTAAGCCGTTTGATATCCATCCATCGTAGGTCCCTCAGCAACAATTCTTTTCGCCTTTCGGTCAGAATATAGGTTATTGCCTCTTGCTTATTTGATGCCGTTAACTCCTCGAAGGTTCCAGATTTATATCTTTTTAGTAATAAAGCATTCAAATCTTCCATCGCCTGATCTACATTCCCTAACCGAGCTTGACACTCTGACCGAATCAGGTAAATCTCATCTAAGGCAATCCCAATGAAATAACTACTTTTCCCTGTATAAGAACCTCGAAAGGATACAGTGCCATCATTATTAGGCTTAAAAAAAAGAATTCGCCTAAGGTCATTTTCCCTATAAGTCGCATATAAGTTTGAATCCACTTTGGCCATGGTGGAATTTAATGATCCAGCAGTCGTTGCCACATCATAAAATATCACTTCCATATTAAAAGCTGTTATCGGGTAGGTTCTTGAAGAATCAATTAGATTATAGTCCAACAGGTTACCTTCAAAGATTTTGATACATGAATCTGCATATGCCCCAGCTTTCTTATACTCCCGCATTGTCAGGTATATTCTGGCAAGCAAGCCATAGGTCGCGGCCTTAGACGGCCGGGTAACAAAGGAGGGGTGAATCGGCAATAGTCTCAATGCTATTTTTAAATCATCGATTATCTGCTGATACGATTGCTGAACGCTAGCTCTTCTGGAGACTTCATTAAAATTACTGTTCCCCCGCAATGGAATCCCTAAATCCTGCTCGGCAGTTAGGCTGTCGTAAGCCAAAGACCAATTAAACAATGCCTGCTGATACGCATAGCTTCGAAAAAAAAGACCGCTTCCTTCTAGATTGTCCCAATCATCGATGTTTTGGCTATTCTTGCTAACATTGTTCAACGTTTCAAGCCCAATATTGGCTTGATACACTACATCATAGAGTCTAGACCACTCATTGTTTGATGCTCCCCGCACTATATCTCCGCCCCATGTATATAATTCCTTAAAATGTTCATCGGCTAAAGCGTTATATGCGTCTTCTGGAAGGTAGTAATTGTCTGCACTCGCTTCTCCAATTATGCTGCCCTTTTCGTTCATAATATTGTTTTGGTCGTACAATGCCTGGACATCCTTAAGCGTTGAAGGTACTACTAACTGTTTGTCTGGTTTCTTGTCCAGGTATTTCTGACATCCGCTATTCAATAATGCTGCAACGAAAATTATAAATAGAATTGATTTGTTCATGCGCTTAGTTTTAAAAATTGCATTTGATTCCGATAGTATAAGTTTTTGGCTGTGGCGTCACATCTATATATTGTGGGTCTATACCGACATCGTTCGAACGCCACAGAAGACCGAGGTTTGCGGCATTCAAATAAATTTGTAAGCTATTCAGGATATTAGGTCTTTTACTGACCTTTGGAAATGTATAGGTAAGATTAATGTATTGAATCCTAATGTAGTCGCCTTTTTCTACATTCGCTTCGGAGTACAAATAAAAAAGATCTCTATAACTATTGTCGGGATATATCATCGATGGAATATTTGTATGCTTCTCATCTCCGGGTTTCTGCCACCGCCCTGCATAGTCTGCGTTACCCGCATCCATACTGAAAAGGCCGCCATAATCAATGGATGACCTCCTGAAATAAAAACCAAAAGCACTAGTTATATTAACGTCCAATTCAAAGCCTTTCCAATCAAATGTGTTTCGTAAAGCGCCGGTATATTTCGGAATGGCTGAACCGTCATAAATCAAGTCATCTTTATCTTTTGCATTATAGATTGCTTGATAATCTTTACTTTTCTCTCCATTCAAATAACCGATGGGATCTCCTGTCATGGGGTCTAATCCCCCCCATTTATAACTGATAATTGAATACAAATCAAATCCGTTCATTGGATTAATTGTATTACCATTACTAATAAATGAGGAAGGAAGCGCCGGATTTAAATAGTAAGCTTCCGTTTTACTAACCGAATGGCTAAAAAGTAGGGTTGTATGCCACCCAAGTTCACCTTTCAAGTTACGTGTTGTTAATGATAATTCCCATCCCCGCCCTATCATAGAGGCAACATTTTTCATAATCGAAGTTCCATCACTAATTCCGGCTGTGGGGTCTATTGGCGTTATGCCATAGAGATCGGTTCCGTGTTTCAGATAATATTCAAAGCTTCCACTTATTGTATGATTTCGAGAAGCGAAATCAACAGCGATATTAGTCATAGCAATTTTTTCCCACCTAAGATCAGGATTGCCATATTGCAGTATCCTCGCCTGCTGGAAGCCACTATAGGAAGCCGGTAAATCCAGGTATTGTTCCGTGGTAACGGCAGACCTTGACGGATCAACGTTGCCGCTAAAACCATATGTGGCTCGAAACTTCAGATAAGGTATGGCATTAAAATTATAAAATCCTTCTTTAGACAGCTCCCATGCCAGTCCACCTGACCAAAGTGGTATTCCTTTGTCGTTGGCTTTTACTCCAAAAAGGTTGGACTGGTCTTTTCTCATGCTACCTGAAACAGAATATCTTCCTTTATAGCTGTAGGCCGCATTGATATATCCCGATAAGTATCGATTCGTCCGGTCAGCAAATGAGGTGCCATCGGCAATGTTTTGGTATCCGCCTAAGTAAGTGGTAAAATAGTCCACGTAGTCCACTGATTTATAGCTTAGAAAATCGTCGTCATAGCCATAAGTCGTAGCACTTCCACTAAAGGTATGCACCTGTCGAATTTCGGCTCCAGCGATAGCAGTTAGGTCGCTGTTACCCCAAGAATGATCAAAGTTTACTTGTAAGCGTCCGTTGTTGCTTTCGATGGTAGCATCTGATCTATTCAATATTCCGCCATTGGGAACGTTGTACACCAATTCGCCGAATGCGTCGAACTGAGTAAATAAATTAATCATATCCCTGGCGGCAAAACTCTGAATGTCAGAAAGGTTTTTATTTTGCGTCGACTGCCGTTCATATTGATAATAGAAGTTCAGCGACAGCATCTTATTAATTGAATATTTCCACGAGGAGTTCGCCACAATGTCACTTATGAAGGTCTTTGTAAAATCATGTTTATAATCTTGTAGTGGATAATAGTTCCAGTCAAGCAATTTACCACCACCAGCAGTATCGATAAAGCTTTGCCGGTAATTCTTCGCAAAGGACAAAGGTTGGCCTAAATTGTCGGCTAACCGTGTATAAGTATAAATTGGGCCTCCCGTGTTATTAGTCAAATAGCTATATCCGTGCGCACCTGTTTTGGAGGAAATGAGGTTTATTGCCACAGAAGAGTTTACTGATAGTCGCGGTGCTAGCCTAATCGATAGCTCAGACCGAAGTGTCGTCCGATTATTGATGCCTCCCAAATTATCCATATTCCTATCGTATCCGCCTGAAAAATAGTATGACACATTTTGCGTACCTCCACTGAAGTTAAGTGCATATTGCTGCGTGAAGGGTTTTCTGTACATATACTTTTCTAGGTCGTTCCGCACATCGTGCAGTCTTAGATCATTTATCTGTTGATCAAAATCAACAGCGGAAATCAGCCCATCCCGCTTTTTGATCAATAGTTCTACAACTGGTGATAGAGCGGGAAAAGATGAGGCACTCTCTTTATCATTGTAATAACCTTTCTCAAAAAGCATCTGTTCCACATCAATAAGATCAGAGGATGCAATAGGTCTTAGGTAAAACAGGTTCGGTTTTCCTGAAGTAATCATGTCAGCATTAAAACTGACACTCTGTTTACCGGATTGGCTTCCCTTTTTAGTAGTGATAACAATTACTCCGTTCCCAGCCCTAACCCCCCAAATACTAGTGGCAGCAGCATCTTTTAACACAGTAACACTCTCGACATCATTAGGGTTTATATTGCTGACACTACCTTCATATGTAAAATTATCAACTACAATCAATGGCGATCGCAAGCCGTTGATTGTACTAAGTCCTCTGATAGTAATTGGTTGTTGCCTATTACCGTCATTATCAAAGACGACATTGTTTGCAACACCGTTCAATCTGTCAAGTATATTCGATCCTGTCTGTTGATTTAAAATCTTACTATCCAGGTATTCATAGGATCCAGTCGCTCTTTCTTTTGAAATATGCTGATAACCAGTTTGGACAGTCACATTTTCTAATGAATAGTCGGTAGCTTCTAGATATTCTATCAAATTGTGGGGACTAGTACTATCAATTTTTCTAAATAAAATCTTATAGCCTACCATTTGGGCGACGAGCGTGTCTTCTTTGAATTTCATCGGTATAAGGGCTGTACCATTGTCGTCAGTCATCCTATGAATACCACTATTACGAAGCTCTAATGATACTCCGGGAATTGGCTGACCAGTAGAAACATCTTTTACCTTAATGGTTAAATCCTGTCCGTTTACCATATTATACATATTCAAACACAGGAAAATAAATAAAATACTTTTACTCATTGATTTTTGTTTGGTTAGTAGACAGTGGTGCTATTTTCGATTTGGGCTTTATTACACAAACCTTAAGCATTCTTCTTGCAAAAGAAATATCAAGGCCATATGGAGCTAGCGCTTTTTTCAATTTAGGAACATCTGTGAGATCGGTCGGGAGGCCGTCTATCGTGATGTGACCGGTAATACCGGTTTCATCAATTATAGGTACGGATGACTTTTCGTTCAGTGCATTATAAAAAAATCGCATAGGAAAGTTATGAATGTACCGGTTGTCATAATAATCAAAAAGAGTTGATTCAGAAGCCATTAATGTATCAAACAAAGCTTTAGTGGTGTACTTCTTTGTAAGTACCAAGCAATTGATAGGCAGAATCTGCTCTTCTACGGATAAATGAAAAGCCTTATCTAAATCTTCACGCATTCTGCTAAAGAATTCCCAGTCCTGCGACGCAGGGAGTTGTAGATCATAACAATAAATACTATCCAATAACGGAGACGACTTAATGATTCTGTTATGACTGTACTTTTTCAAAACCGGATATGCTTTGGAATACAAAATGGATAATTTTTTATTGGCACAATAAAAACACGTCATTAACCCATCAGAATTCCTGACGCTGCCTTCAGTAACTGCCTGGAAGTTATCTGTGTATCGGGTAAGAATAGAATGTTCTAGAATGTTACCTAGTGCAGCTGTATCCGTAAAAAATGGGCCCTTCGAATTAAAATTGGGGAAATCATTTTTCGTTGGTAAGCGCTTATTACTATCGGAAATGATTGATCGAATATTAACTGGAGTCAATTCTTTTGGAGAGGTAATTGCCCTAACGACTTGGTTATAAACCCATACATAGTGTGGTATCTCTCGATGTGGGAATAAGTGCGTCAGTACAGTATCTCCTGTAATTGAGGGCATTATAAGACGGGACTGTTTTTGAAATAGTTTAATAATCTTCTCATAGGTATCCCTCGTTTCTTTGGAGTTGACCAGCATGACCATAATACTATCGCCGAACTGCTTTTGCAATGTCTGAGAATGTGGAATGGCTGCCAAGCAGCTGGTACACCAAGTTGCCCAGAAATCAAAAATAATTAGTCGGTCTTTAAAGTCGGAAAGCCTAGCCGACTTTGCTTTGTAATTAACAATACGACTAAGCGTTAAATTGGGGATGGTATCTCCGATCGTTAGCGGGGTAATTTTCTGCGAGAAAATGTTCGAAAAAAACAAGGCTCCGCCCAACAAGCATAAAAGCTTTTTCATTTGGCATTGATAATTAATCAGTTAAGAATATGATGAAATAAAAGCCAGGATTGGCAGGCTGCAAAGTACATGAGAAAAAAAACAGCCCGCCCAGCCCAGCAAAAGCTAGATCGGGTTTTTGGGCTTAATAGCAAATAAGATCCAGTAAGACACTAAATCCGCCATAATAGCCCGCTTTATAATGGAGACTGGAAGCAATATGAGGCCAGTTATTAACAATCTGTTCTGTTTCTTCAAAGAAAAACAGAAATATTAATTTTTTTCAATAAATTTGTTTGACTTTTATGCCAATTTGGTTGACAATTATATTATCTTCGATCAAAATATTAATCAAATGAGTAGCAAGGAGGAAGCAACACAATTGTTGAATGATGAAAATCATGTAGGCCATAATATTCAACGAATAAGAGTTTATATGGGTATTAAACAAGACACACTGGCCCATGAACTTAATTTAACCCAACCCCAAATATCACTTTTAGAACAACAAAAGGAAATTGACGATGAAACTTTACAGAAGATATCCACTGTATTAGGTGTTTCTCCTGAATTAATTAAGAAATTTAATGTAGAAAAAGCAATTTATAATATTAGTAGCAATAATTATAAAGAGGCAACTATTAATGAAGGTGCTAATACTTATGCAATTTCGCAACAGAATAACCCACCAGATATTGTTATTGATCTATACGAAAGATTATTAAAAAGTGAAAGGGAAAAATTAGAAATTTTATTGAATAGAAAAAACTAATCAAACTTCAAAAATTTAAATTATGGATGATTTACAAATGACTGAGCCATCGAAACATATTGGACGAAAAATAGGTAGTGTTAGACGTCTTGTAGGGTTGTCTCAAACTGCTCTGGGAGAAAGGCTGGGAATGACAAAACAAGCCGTTTCTAAATTGGAACAGACTGAAAATATAGATGAAAAGCGTTTAAAAAAAATCGCTGAGGCTCTGGGTGTTACTGAAGATGGACTTAAAAAATACAATAGTGAAAGAGTTTTATATTTTACAAACAATTTCTATGAAAATTCAAACGCCAAAATTGAAAGTGGGCTAAATGGTCATGTAGAAAATATTAATTCTTTTTCAATAGAACAGGCCGTTAAACTATTTGAAGAACTTATTAAAATAGAAAAAGCAAAATTCGACAAAGTCCAAGGGACAAAAAAATAGACCAGGCATAAAATTGGGTAAACCATTCAAAAATATTACCATGGATACCTGCTTAATAGAACTGACAAATAATAATGCTTGCCGGCTCTTAAAAGATCTGGAAGATTTAAACATAATCAAGATTCTTCGACGAGGTAGAGATCAAAAAGATGAGCAACCAGCAGGCAATGCCGGCCAGTTCAGAGGCGAATTAAACCTTTCAGATGAGCAATACAAAGACTTTCAGACACATTCAAAAAATATACGTGGCGAATGGCCGAAGAGTATTTAATAGATACCAATGTAGTAATTGACTATTTGGGAAACAGGCTTCCTTCAACTGCGGCCTCCAAATTAGAAGGAGCGCCACTTAGTATCCTAACAATAACAAGAATGGAGTTGTTAGCTTGGCGCAACAAGTGAACAAATCGCTGTACTTGAAAATTATATAAATAATTGCAATATTCATAAACTAAAGGAACCGACTATACTTAAAGCAATTGAAAATTAGAAAGAAGACTAAGTTGTCTGATGCCATTATATCGCCACCCCGTTGCCAATAATCTGATTCTTGTCACACGTAATTTGGATGATTTTTAAAATCTTAATGGTTTACGGATGGTTAATTCTTGAAATCTTGCCTCAACCACTACATAAGGGAAATTGTCTAAGATTATTTTTACTCAAAAGTAAAGGTCATTTAGATTTCCTCTTTTTTTAGACAAAGTATGTAAGAAATGGAAAATAAAAATATCATTAAGAAAATCAAGGCCCAAAAGGTCAAGATTAAAGCTATCCGGCAGGGTTGGAAACCATTATCCGAAGCGGAGGCAATAGATTTGAAAAATGAATTATCTAAAAAGAAAGAAATAAAGACCTTGCTTTTAAATAAGGAAAATTGTCTATTCCCTGATTTAGAGCATTAGAAAAATGAGATCTTGGCAAAGCTTACAAAAGAATATCCATCCATAAAATTTACGGTTTCATAATAATTTGTACAGTTTAGAATAAACGTCCCAGGCTTTCATCCGTAACAGGCAGTGTAAGTCCAATGGAGAGCTTCCTCATACCGGCTGTAATTAATGCCGCCGGAAAGCCCTGTTGTTGCATTATTTTATCCAATTAATCAATTACCGGGTGCCAATTTTATTGACAAAACTGAAAATGTGTATCAAATAAAAAACCACTTACGTTTTTTAATGTGTAAGTGGTTCATTCTAAGTGACCCCGCAGAGACTCGAACTCTGGGCCCGCTGATTAAGAGTCAGCTGCTCTACCAACTGAGCTACGGAGTCAATTGAGGCTGCAATTTCAGTAAATATTTTCTTTATTCCAAATACCAGATTAAAATTTATCAGGGGGTTCAGGGTAAATTCCACTGTTTATAAGGCTTTCAGATATTTATAATTAGTTTTTTCACGGCCTGATTATTCCCCCGGCCCATCAGGAATTGTAAAATATTTTTTTGGTCACCGATTTCCTATTACCTTTGCAGCAGTTCTTTAAAGAATCTTATCAAGAAAGGCAGAGGGATTGGCCCGATGAAGCCTTGGCAACCTCACTCAGGTGAAAGGTGCCAAATCCAACCGAACAGGGTGTGCGAACACCCGACGGGTAGATAAGTCAGCGTTAAACTTAAAATTGGTTTCAATTAATCATACTTGAGCTTGCCTGACTTGGCAGGCTTTTTTTATGCAATTTGGGCAACTTTTCAAGTTAGCCTACCTACTCTTCTCTTTTCTAATTGGTTTACTTCAGGCTAGTAATAAACGGTCATCAGAATACCCTTTATAATTGCTTAACAAGCATTTATAACAGATTTACAACTAGTTGTAAGTTTTACGGATAAGTTCTTTGCGTATTTTATTTGGTAATTAGAAAATTAATCTATTAAATTTGTGGTGTAAAAGATGCAAATAACAACAAATATACAATCCATTCGTATGAAGTACATTATGCCAGTAATGTGCTGTTGTTGTATGTGTATGGGCGCATAAGCTTTTGTAGCTGCGCTATCTCCACCATTGGGCATATTCAAGCCTTTCATAGAATTTTTCTGTTTTTCTTTTGCTAAACTTCTAAATTTTACTTTCGATGAGTAAACTTAAATTTGAAACCCTGCAAGTGCATGCAGGTCAACCCGTTGAAGCTACAACGCTTTCACGCGCGGTGCCAATTTACCAAACAACTTCTTTTGTATTCAATGATGTTGCACATGCAGCCAATTTATTCGGCCTGAAAGAATTCGGGAATATCTACACCCGTATCATGAACCCGACAACTGATGTATTTGAGCAGCGGATTGCTGCGCTGGAAGGCGGCGTTGCCGCTGTGGCCACAGCCTCCGGTATGTCAGCCCAGTTTCTTGCACTTACGAACATATTACAGGCAGGAGATAATTTTGTTTCCTCCCCATATCTATACGGAGGCACTTTTAATCAGTTTAATGTCTCCTTTAAAAGATTCGGCATTAAGGTTAAATTCTCTGACGGCGACAGCCCGGAAGCATTTGAAGCCCAGATCGACGAGAACACAAAAGCTATCTATCTGGAAACCCTGGGTAATCCGAGGCTTAATATTCCGGATTTTGAAAAAATAGCCGCTGTAGCTCAAAAGCATAACCTGCCCTTTATCGTGGACAACACCTTCGGAGCTGGCGGGTATCTGTTCCGCCCGTTCGAATGGGGCGCTAATGTCATTACCCATGCTGCCACCAAATGGATTGGCGGCCATGGCACTTCCATTGGCGGGGTGCTGATTGATGGCGGAAACTACGACTGGGGGAATGGTAAATTCCCGGCATTCTCAGAACCTTCTGAAGGCTATCACGGTCTTAAGTTCGCTGAGATTTTTGGGGTAAACAACCCACTGGGCCTCCCCAATATCGCCTTTGCCATCCGGGCCAGAGTGGAAGGTCTCAGAGATTTCGGACCTGCACCCAGCCCTTTTAACTCCTTCTTACTGACTCAGGGCCTGGAAACCCTCTCTCTTAGAATGGAGAGAACTGTCTCCAATGCCCTGGCCCTGGCCAAATGGCTGGAAGCGAATGACCAGGTAGAGTTTGTATGGTATCCGGGACTTGAAAGCAGCCCTTATTATGAGCTATCGCGAAAATACCTGCCCAATGGCGCCGGCGGCGTTCTCAATTTCGGGGTAAAAGGAGGCAATGAACAAGCCCAGAAAGTCATCAACAACCTTAAACTGGCTTCTTTATTGGCCAATGTCGGAGATGCCAAGACCCTGGTTATCCATCCGGCCTCTACTACTCATGAACAATTAAGCGAAGAAGAGCAAAAAGCAGCAGGCGTGTTGCCCAATCTGATTCGTGTTAGCGTGGGTATAGAACATATAGATGATATTATTGAAGATTTCAGTAGAGCTATAGCCGCACTGGACTAAAGATATAATGCGTAGTGTCTTCCAACAGACACTACGCTTATTTACATACAAATGGAACAAACAATACAAGTGGATCAACTTATTTACCAACACTCGGAACCTATTACGCTGGAAAGCGGAGTGGTGCTGCCGAGCTTTCATTTACAATACACGACCTATGGTACTTTAAATGAACGGAAGGACAACGTCGTATGGGTTTTCCATGCCCTGACAGCCAGCAGCGAAGCTGCTGACTGGTGGCCAGGCCTTGTCGGAGATCAAAAAGTCTTTGACCCCCAAAATCACTTTATTATCTGTGCCAATATGCCAGGCAGCCATTATGGTAGCAGCTATCCATTAGACACAGATCCTGATACCGGTGCTCCCTATTACCATGATTTTCCATTATTTACGCTGAGAGACATGGTACTTACTTATCAAAAGTTACGTGCCCATCTGGGTATTGATAAAATTTGGTTAGGCATCGGAGGATCTATGGGTGGCATGCAGCTGCTGGAATGGGCCATTATGGAACCTGCCCGCTTTGAAAATATCATTCCCATCGGAACCAATGCCAAGCACTCCCCCTGGGGTGTAGCCCTGAATGCCTCTCAAAGAATGGCTATTGAAAGCGACTGCACCTGGGCTTCCAGAACTGCGGATGCCGGACATAACGGCATGAAAGTCGCCCGCTCCATAGCACTGCTGTCTTATAGGGATTATACCGCCTATAACAAAACCCAAAAAGGGTTTAGCCCGGAATCAGAAGGCAAGCCGGTAGATCAACAGGTGTTCAGAGCAGAGACCTATCAGCGCTATCAGGGAGAAAAGCTCGCCAAGCGTTTTAATGCATTCAGCTATTACGCCCTGAGCCGTTCCATGGACAGCCATGACGTCGGCAGAAACAGAGGCGGCGTTGAAAAGGCATTACAGACCATTGAAGCCCGAACCCTGATCATTGGCATTTTTACAGATATATTATTTCCTCCGGATGAACAGCTTTTTCTTTCTCAACATATCAAAGACGCTGAAGTTCACATCATTAATTCAATGTATGGACACGACGGCTTCTTACTGGAGTTCGAGGCAATCGAAAAGCTCATTACGCGTTTTCTAACCCCAAAATTTTAAAGACCATGACCAGGCATAAAGAAATAACCATAGGTATGTTTGGATTTGGTGTAGTGGGTGAAGGATTATACAAAATCCTGCAACAGACCCCCTCATTAAATGCCAAAATCAAAAAATCCTGTATCAAGCATCCGGGCAAAAAAAGAAATGCGCCCGAGGAACTCTTTACAACAGACAAGGACGAGCTGCTCAATGACCCGGAGATTAATGTTATTGTAGAGGTGATTGATGATTCAGTGGCCGCCTTTGACATCGTAAGCACGGCACTTAAAAACGGCAAAGCCGTTGTCAGTGCCAGTAAAAAAATGGTAGCAGAACACCTGCAGGAACTGTTAGAATTGCAAAAACAGACCGGACAGCCTTTCTTATGCGAAGCGGCTGCCTGTGCCTCTATTCCCGTTATCCGCAATCTGGAAGAATACTATGACAACGACCTGCTGCACTCCATCAGAGCCATTGTCAACGGATCCACTAATTTTATCCTGACCAAGATGTTTGATGATAAAATAGGATTCCAGGACGCTTTGATCCTGGCCCAGCAACTGGGCTTTGCAGAAAGTGACCCAACGCTTGATATCGAAGGTTATGACGCCGTAAATAAATGGGTCATCCTGCTCAATCATGCTTATGGCATTGTCGAGACGATTGACCATGTGCTCTTTTCCGGTATTCAGAATATCCAGCTCTCTGATGCCATGGTCGCCAAAGAGAAAGGATTTGATATTAAATTAGTCGCTCAGGCAAAGACACTCCTTAATGGCAAGGTGGCCGCCTATGTACTACCAGAGTTCGTGAAGCTGGACGACCAGCTGGCCTTCGTAAAAAATGAGTTCAATGGTGTTGTCATTGAAAGTGGATTTGCAGACAGGCAATTCTTTTACGGCAAAGGTGCAGGGAGCCTGGCCACCGGTTCAGCCGTCATGAGTGATGTTTCTGCACTGCGTTATGGGTATAAATATGAATACAAAAAGCTTTATCATCATACCCCCAGAGAACTCACCAGTGATTTTTACGTAAGAGTGTATATCAGTTTTGATGATATTAAGAAAATCAAAAAGGACGATTTTGAATGGATAGAAGAATGGCATGCAGGTCTGGAAAGAAGCTATCTGACCGGAGTGATTCATTTTTCCAAATTACAAAAGGACGACTGGTGGAAAGAAAACGGCGTTTCGCTGATTCTGGCCGCAGACGGCATTATAGAGGAAATAGATTCCCGTAATGCTAAAAGACGCAGTCTGGAGCTGGCGGGTATTCACCTGTAGCCAAACGCTTCGAAGGGGGCTCTGACCAGCATATGATCAGATAGCTCCGTCTGACATATAGGTTTTATAAGTTGTGGTTTTTATAACATTCAGGCTTAAGCAAATGCAGTTCAATCAGCTGGCAGGCGCTTAAGCCTTTTTGCATTTGGCAAAACATAGCCAAATGTCATTCAGACAGCGCCTAGCTTTAACCTTTTGTCAAGGAGCCTGCCAGGCTTTTTTCATTATATTTGTCCTGCCAGTCAGGGCGTTTCACAGATGCATCCAAGCATGCATGACAATTTGTTCAATCTTTAACGTCCCACTTTCTCTGACATACTTCTCCATTATCCGGTTAAGTATTAAGCGGTCCAATCTTTTTGTTACACACATAAAAATATCAGGACATGGAACTTCAGCATTTTATTGATTTCAGGCAGATGTTACACCGGTTTCCGGATCTCTCAGGCAGCGAGACGGCTACCCGTGAACTCGTCCGGGCCTTTACTCTGCCTTTTAACCCGGACGAGATTCATGAAGTGGGCGCTGATGCAAAAGGGCTGCTTCTCACCTATAAAGGTAACACAGCCGGCAAATCCATTCTTATCCGGTCGGAGCTCGATGCCCTGCCTATTGAAGAATCCAATAATTTTTTATACAAGTCCACCTATCCCGGGAAAAGCCACAAATGCGGACATGACGGCCACATGGCCATTCTCACGAGACTGGCCTGGCTGCTGCACCGCAAGCCGCTGGACAAAGGCGCCGTTTATTTACTATTTCAACCGGCAGAGGAAAACGGCCAGGGAGCCAGATCCGTATTGCAGGACCCGGAATTTAAGCGCATCGTTACCAGCCATGACGGCAGCCTGGATGAGGTGATCGCCCTGCATAATATACCGGGCTTCCCCATAGGTCAGATACTTATTAAAGAAGGCAATTTTACACCGGCTGTCCGGTCCATCATCGTCCGGTACAAAGGCAAGACCAGTCACGCGGCAGAACCTGAGAACGGCCTTTCTTCCGCCCCTGCCTTAGCCGAGTTTTTACAAAAAGCACTCAATATGGCCAGTGCCGATCCTAATACAGCCGGCTTCTTTCTGGTCTCTCCTATTTATATGCATATGGGAGAAAAGTCCTACGGAGTAACCGCAGGAGATGGAGAGATTCATCTTACTATCCGCAGTTGGGAAAACCAGTTACTGGATAAAAGAGCCCATGAGCTGGAGCATATGGCAACAGCCATCGGTAAGGAGTATGGGCTGCAAACCCGTATTAGCTGGACCGAACAGTTTGCGGCCAATGAGAACGATGCAGCTGTTATCCTTCAGATAAAAAATGCGGCAAAAACACTTGATCTGCCTATACAAACACTCAGCCATCCCATGAAATGGGGCGAAGATTTCGGGTTATTCACCCGGCAATTTAAGGGTGCCATGTTCGGTATTGGTGCAGGTGAAAAACAGCCGGCACTTCATAATCCGGATTACGACTTTCCCGATATTTTAATTGAGCCGGCCAGTAATCTATTTGAGCAGCTTATCCGGGATTTTTTAGACACCTGATTTAAAAAAAATACGCCCTTATTTATGGAAAACACCAGCGAAATCATTTTAAACCCCACCGCCTTACAATACAATCTGGAATTTTTACGTAAAGAAATGGGGCCGGAAGTGCTTATTTCCTCCGTTGTTAAAGGCAATGCCTATGGCCACGGTATAGAAGCTTTTGTCCCTATGGCGGAGCAACTGGGCATCCGGCACTTTTCCGTATTCAGTACCGGGGAGGCTTACCGGGTAGCCAGGGTAATCCGGCAGCCTGAAACAGCCATCATGATCATGGGCGATATAGCGCCGGGAGAGCTTCGGGGCGTCATTCAGGCCGGGTTTTCTTTTTTTGTATTTGACATGCAGCGTTTAAAAGCCGCTATAATGACGGCTCAGTCTGCCGGCATACCCGCGAAAATTCATATCGAACTGGAAACCGGGATGAACCGTACAGGCTTTAGTACCACCGCTATACTAAAAGAAGTCATACCCTATTTATTAAGCCATACGGAATACTTTCAGTTAAGCGGTCTGTGTACGCACTTTGCGGGTGCAGAAAGTATCGCCAACTACCTGCGTATCGATCAGCAACAGCGAAGATTTTTAAGGGGAAGAAAGCATTTCATCCAGGCAGGTCTGTATCCGGAGCGCACGCATAGCTGCTGTAGTGCAGCAGCCATACGTCTGCCTAAAATGCGATTTAACATGGTCAGAATTGGCATCCTTCAATATGGGTTCTGGCCATCCCCTGAAATCAAAATAGAATACCTCAGAAAACACAAGCTGGCCAATTTTAATTTACACCGCGTCATTACCTGGCGAAGCCGTCTTATGTCCATCAAAAAAGTACAGATGGGCGAGTTTATCGGCTACGGTACCAGCTATCAGGCTTCTGAAGAAATTTTAATCGGTATTGTACCGGTTGGCTATAGTAATGGCTATAGCCGGATGCTCAGTAACTCAGGCAGGGTGCTGATTGACGGGGTCCGTACCAGCGTTATTGGTAATATCAACATGAATAGTTTTGCCATCTCCCTGCAACAAATTGGTACGGCTAAAATCGGCGACGAAGTTATACTGATCGGATCTGCCGGCGCCCTGGAGATCTCCGTAGCCTCATTTGGAGAACTGTCCAGTCAGCTCAACTATGAACTGCTGACCAGACTCCCAATGGATATACCAAGATTATATACCCATCCATTTGAAAGTGTAACAGATTAGACTTCGCTTAATGGAGGGTTTTTTTAAAGCTTCTTTAAGGGGGTATTTCAGATACATCCATAATTTTGCGAAGAAAATGATCAGGCTCAGGACCATTCACTCAATACAGCCGGTTTTAACACTGGCGTTTTAAATCATCACATGAAAGCATCCGTTCTCATTTTTTGCAGCTTCTTTATATTGCAGACCATTTTTAATACAGGTACTGTCCTTAGTCAACAGACACCTGTAATCGCCCCGGCTTCGCATCACTATTTGCTGGCCTTATCCAAAACGGACAAGCGGCTGGTCATAATGGACGCTTCCGATTTTAAAATCATTAAAAAATTGCCGGCAGGCCAGGACCCTCATGAAATCACCGTTTCTCAGGATGGCACCACCGCCTATATTTCCAATACAGGCAGCGGCCTTTATCATACTATAGGGGTGGTGGATCTGACCAGACTTATTCCATTACCTCCTATAGATACCAGACCTTTATTGGGGCCACACGGTCTGGCCTATATACAGAATCATCTGTATTTTACTACACAGGGAACAAAAACCATTGGCAGATACAATATCAAATCCAAACAAATTGACGGAGTCATCGGAACCGGACAGGATCGTACACATATGCTAAAAGTATCCAGGGATGGTAAACATATCTATGCGACCAATGTGGGATCCGGCAGCCTTATCGTACTGGATTATATCCAGTATCCTCCTACCGTCACGCCCATGGGCTATGCTTTGCCGACAGCAAAGCCCTACTGGGACTGGCACGCTAAGATTTTGTCCGTCGCGGCCGGTATAGAAGGTCTTGACCTGTCTGATGATCAAACGCAGGTATGGACCGCTAGTCCGGAGAATGGGAAAGTCTATATTATGGATACCCGTAAAGAATCCATACTCGATTCCATAGATGCCAATATCCTGGGCGCCAACAGAGTGCGTATGACGCAAAACAATAAGTACGTCCTGATTAGTAGTCTCAGAACCGGAGACCTCTATGTATTTGATTACGCCACCCATAAGCTGCTCAGAAAAATCCATGTCGGCACGGGGGCATCTGAAGTGCTGATCGACAAACAAGACACCCATGCATTCGTCGCCTGCACACCCGACAATTATATTGCTGTGGTCGATCTCTCCAACTGGAAGGTTACCAGGCGTATTGATATTGGGGGCCGGCCTGACGGTTTAAGCTTTGCAGATTTTTAAATCCATACAATCAGGACAATATTACTCAACCGTCACCACTACTTTTTCAACTATTACTCCCACGTCATGCATATAAACTTATTAAGACTCAAAGGCCGCTATAAACATCCCCTCTGTAGACGCCAAAACGACATGAGTGCAATGAAAAAAGTACGCCCGTTCATAATTATTCTTATTGCGCTTCTGCAGGTGCGGAGCAATGCGGCAAAAGCAAATGTGGGCTATACACCACATGTATCTTTGCCTTTGACTTCTGTGGCAAAAAAATATGTGCTGATTCTCTCCAAAAGCAGCCAGTCAGTCGTGGTTTTAGATTATAACACACTGGATAGCATCACAAGTATCCCTGTCGGAGCGGATCCTCATGAGGTTATTACAAGTCCTGACGGCAGCAAGGCTTATATTTCCCGCCCTGAGATGAATGACAGTGGCCATCACATAACGATACTAAACTTACAAAGCCTGCAAAAAGAACAGACCATCGATACCCGGCCTTTTTACATACCACATGGACTTGCCCTGCAAAGCAACCGGCTTTGGTTTACAGCGCAAGGATCCAAGGCGGTCGCGGTCTATGACTTAAACGTCAAAAAGGTGACACAGGTATTTGGGACCGGTCAGGATTTTACACATCTGATTCAGCTTCGACCGGATGGCAAAGCTTTTTATACGACCAATGTTGAATCAGGTACAGTCAGTATTTATGAACTGGAAGAGCTGCCTCCCTATATGCCCCCCACAGGCGTGTTACCACAAGGTGCCAAACCCAGGCAGGAGTGGCGCCAGACCCTGATACAGGTGGAACCGGGTTGTGAAGGCTTTGATGTTTCCAAAGACGGCAAAGAGTTATGGACAGCCAGCCCCGCCGGTAATATATTTGTCATTGACTTAGAAAATAAACGGCTCAAAAGCCGCATTCATTCGGATGTTTTAGGATTACACCGCTTAAAGATCACGCCTGACGACAAGACGGTCTGCATTGTCAGTGTCAAAACCGGAGAACTGCTATATTACAACAGGCAAACGCAGCAATTAGAGCAGACCGTTAAAACCGGTCAGGGAGCCGGCATTTACATGGATGAGCAAAAAAACAGAATGTTCCTTTCCTGCACGCCCAATAACTATGTAAGCGTGGTGGATCTGGCTACCAGAAAAGAAATCCGCCGGATACCTATTGGCAGACCTGATGGCATAACGAGCGTATCTGTAAATACCCCGAACTAACGAGTCACAGATTCATTCCTTACATCAATCCCATTATCAAAAAGAGCATTATCACAAAATAAAAAGGTTGACTTAACACTGAATACGTCCATTCAGGCAATTTAAAGAATACAACCAGTAACCGGACTTAATACAATCCCTTTATTTTCTAAAATACAGCAGGAGTAAATACGACCTGAGGAGTCATAATAAAAAATCCCGCAAATACTTTTTTTACAAGTACTGCGGGATTTTTTTATGGTATCAGGTCAGTGACCTGTTACGATTAATCAAACTTAAGATCCAGACCCAGACCTCTCAACTCATGTACTAATACATTGAAGGATTCAGGGATACCGGCCTTAGGCAGGTTATCGCCCTTCACGATGGCTTCGTATGTCTTCGCACGTCCGATGATATCATCAGATTTAATGGTTAACAGCTCCTGCAGGATATTGGCAGCACCGTAGGCTTCCAGAGCCCATACTTCCATTTCCCCGAAACGCTGACCACCAAATTGAGCTTTACCGCCCAGTGGCTGTTGGGTAATTAAAGAGTATGGTCCGATAGAACGGGCGTGCATCTTATCATCAACCATGTGGTGCAGTTTGATCATATAGATCACACCAACGGTAGCCTTCTGGTCAAAACGTTCACCGGTTTCTCCGTCATACAGGTAAGTATGACCCATGGATGGAATGCCTGCTTTTTCACAATACTGTGCAATTTCTTCAGGCTCTGCACCATCAAAGATCGGTGTTGCAAAGTTTACACCCAGGTTCTTACCACACCATCCAAGGATGGTTTCATAGATCTGTCCGATATTCATACGGGACGGCACCCCTAGTGGGTTCAGTACGATATCTACCGGTGTACCATCTTCCATGAACGGCATATCTTCTGCTCTTACAATCTTAGCCACAATACCTTTGTTACCGTGGCGACCGGCCATCTTATCCCCTACCTTCAGCTTACGCTTAACAGCTAAGTAAACCTTGGCCAGCTTCAGTACACCTGCAGGCAGTTCGTCACCGATAGAGATGTTGAATTTCTCTCTCTTATAACGACCCAGCTCTTCGTTGTACTTAATATTGTAGTTATGCAGTAATACGTTAATCTGATTATCCACCGTTTCGTCGCTGGTCCAACCCAGCGGATTTACGTTCTGATAATCAACAGCTCCCAGATTTTTCTGATTGAATTTAGCACCTTTGCCGATCAGCATCTCACCGAAGTTATTACTTACACCCGCAGAAGTCTTTTCTTTCAACAGGGTCTGTAATTTTTCCAAGAGCAGCGTTTTTAAGCCGGCTGCGTTTTCATTATGAATTTTCTCGATCTTTTCCAGCTGTGCTTTTTCACGGATCTTACCGTTTTTATCTTTTTTCGCTCTCTGGAAGAGTTTTTTATCGATGACAACACCTTCGGTACCATTCGGAGCTTTCAGAGAAGCATCCTTGGCATCACCTGCTTTATCTCCGAAGATAGCTCTTAAGAGTTTTTCTTCCGGTGTAGGATCGCTTTCACCTTTTGGTGTGATTTTACCAATCAGGATATCCCCTTCACGAACGGTAGCACCGATACGGATAATACCATGTTCATCCAGGTCTTTGGTAGCTTCTTCAGAAACGTTAGGAATGTCAGAAGTCAGTTCTTCTTCACCCAGTTTGGTATCACGTACTTCCAGTTCATATTCTTCAATATGAATAGAAGTGAACAGGTCTTCACGGACAACTTTTTCATTGATTACGATAGCATCTTCAAAGTTGTACCCTTTCCAAGGCATGAAGGCTACCTGCATGTTACGACCTAAAGCCAGTTCCCCGTCTTTAGTAGCGTAACCTTCTGTCAGGAAGTCTCCTTTTTTCACGTGCTGCCCTTTCTTAACGGCAGGACGCAGGTTAATGGAAGTGGCCTGGTTGGTTTTGATAAACTTAGTCAGCTTGTAGACAATCAGATCATCCTCAAAGCTTACCAGTCTGTCAGAATCATTTCTGTTATATCTTACATGCACCTCTTTAGCGTCGACAAATTCAACGACGCCGTCGCCTTCAGCATGAATCTGGATACGGGCATCACGGGCTGCTTTGCCTTCCAGACCTGTACCTACGATGGGGGCCTGTGGTAATAATAAAGGTACTGCCTGACGCTGCATGTTTGATCCCATCAGCGCACGGTTGGCATCATCATGCTCCAGGAAAGGAATCAGAGACGCACTCAGACCCACAATCTGGTTAGGAGCCACATCCATGAACTGAACATCATCTCTGTCCAGGACAGGGAAATCACCGGTTTCACGGCTGATGATACGCTCATCCACAAATACACCCTTTTCATCTAAAGGCGCACTGCTCTGGGCAATTTTTGCTTCATCTTCTTCTTCCGCACTCAGGAATTTCAGGTGTTTCAGATCCACCTTACCTTCATGCACTTCATGATATGGCGTTTCGATGAATCCCATATCATTGATTTTCGCATGTACGCAAAGCGTAGAGATCAAACCAATGTTCGGACCTTCGGGTGTTTCAATGGTACACAGACGGCCATAGTGAGAGTAGTGTACGTCACGTACCTCAAATCCGGCACGTTCACGGCTCAGACCGCCGGGTCCGAGGGCAGAGATACGACGTTTATGCGTAATCTCAGACAAGGGGTTGGTCTGGTCTAAGAACTGAGACAGCTGGGAAGTACCGAAAAATGAGTTAATCACAGAGGACAGCGTACGGGCGTTGATCAGATCAACCGGTGTAAACACCTCATTGTCACGTACGTTCATTCTTTCGCGGATGGTTCTGGCCATACGGGCAAGCCCCACACCGAACTGTGCATATAACTGCTCACCTACGGTTCTCACACGGCGGTTGCTCAGGTGATCGATATCATCAATTTCAGCCTTACCGTTGGTCAAACGAACCAGGTATTTGATGATTTCAATGATATCTTCTTTCGTCAGGACTTTGTTCTGTAATTTCTGTTTGACGTCCAGCTTACGGTTGATTTTGTAACGGCCGACTTCTCCCAGATCATAACGCTTGTCACTAAAGAATAATTTATCGATAATACCACGAGCCGTCTCATTATCCGGAGCGTCCGCACCGCGCAGCTGGCGGTAGATAAACTGAACAGCTTCCAATTCTGAGTTGGTGGTATCTTTATTTAAGGTATTGTAGATGATTGCGTAATCTCCTCCTACGTCTTCACGCTGGATAAATACGCTTTTCACTTCCAGATCAGCGATCAACTGGATGCTTTCCTCGTCAAGGACGGTATCGCGTTCCAGTACCACTTCATTTCTTTCCAGAGAAACAACTTCACCGGTATCCTCATCCACGAAATCTTCCACCCAGGCTTTCAGCACACGGGCAGCCAGTTTCTGGCCTTCATGTTTTTCCAGGGATTTTTTATCAGCAGGCACTTCTGTAGCCATACCAAACAGGGTCAGGATGTCCTTATCTGTTTCAAATCCGATAGAACGCAGTAAAGTAGTAACCGGGAATTTCTTTTTACGGTCGATATAAGCATACATGACATTGTTAATGTCTGTAGCAAATTCCATCCAGGCGCCTTTGAAAGGAATCACTCTGGCAGAATAAATCTTGGTACCATTCGGGTGAGTAGACTGTCCAAAGAATACACCAGGAGAACGGTGCAGCTGAGAAACGATTACGCGCTCAGCACCATTAATCACAAAGGTACCTCTTGGGGTCATGTAAGGGATGTTGCCTAAGAACACATCCTGAACAATGGTCTGGAAATCTACGTGTTCTTCATCATTACAACTTAACCGTAATTTGGCTTTTAAAGGTACAGCGTAGGTGAGTCCGCGCTCCATACATTCTTCAATAGAATATCTTGGGGGATCCACAAAATAATCCAGGAACTCCAACATGAAGATATTACGCGTATCCGTAATAGGAAAGTTCTCCTTAAATACACGGAACAGACCTTCGTTATTACGTTTGTCGGGCGTTGTTTCTAATTGGAAAAATTCACGGAAAGATTCAAGCTGAATGTCTAATAGGTCAGGGGTCTCAGCCAGGTGTTTGGTTTTACCGAAGCTGATCCTGTTGGTAACTTTAGTTGATGACATATCTGATTTTAACCGGTTTTACTTAATTAAGTTGAGGCAAACAGCAAAACAAAACAGGAAGAAATTGGCCATTTTCCTATTTTATCTGTCTATTTACCCAATTTTAAAGGGCAACAAAGGTACGAATTGTATTGATACTGGCAAAATGTATTTTCCATCCAAATATTCTAAGCGTAAATTACCCACTAAAGGCAGGTAAATTTAAACAATTCTTAGGATTTGTGACTATTTTCTGTTCCAAATAGGGCAAAACTGCCTCCGACCCAGGTCTGATTCTTATTTTGGGACACGCCGACCATATTGCCCTTGGTCAGCCGGGCCAGGTTACAGATCGGTATGGGGCTGTCTGCATTATCAGGCCAGACATAAAAAAGGCGGATTTCAGCCTTAGCCAGGCCGTCCGGCGTCTGAATGGCAGGGGCGTAATGCACTTTTCTTTGTAAAATATAATCCCCGTAAGCGCTTTTGGGCACCCGGGCTATATCAGCTGGCGTGACATCTATAATAACTCCATTTCCGGCAAAGGAAAATAAGGGCTTCAGGACATAATTTTCCAGATCCTCCGGAAAAGTTTCATAATCAGAGAGAAACTTAGTTTCCGGGATCCCCGGATCGGATAATAAAGGCAGGGTAAACTTACTCAGTCGGTAAAACCAGTTGGGATGGGTCAGCCACTGAACATCCAACTGCTCCGTAAGCAGGGCCGCCTGTGCTTTTACGTCCTCCTCCTGATGATCTAACTCATCAAATATCAACCGGTTATAAATCCTGTCGATCCGTATATCTTTACCGTCTCTCTGGTAATACAATGCATTGCCCACTTTTTTAATTTCCGTTAGACAGACGGCAGGTATCCCAAAATATTTCTCCGTGTACAAAAAATCAATCCTGGTTTTTTGCTTTTCAGGAAAGAGTTCCAGTAAAATGGTATGTGGATTTTTATTGTCCTGATTATCAGGACCGAGTAACAACTCACCCAATACCTGTTTTACACTTTGATCATCAAAACCGCCGATAAAAGGTGTAAAACCCGGCGGCAGATTATAAGCTGCGGCGGCGGCTTTATATTGTTTTAACTGATAGGCGAATAATGTGGGGAATCCCTGCATCTCTACCAGCTGAGGAAAAAAGTCTCCGGGATTTGCCCCGTCCTCACAAATACCAAAATCAAAAATCAGAAAATGCGGCCGGCCTTCACTGCCTGACACCCGGCGTCCTTTTGGGATCGCCTGGTCTGTTTTAGCCATAAAATCCGCTGCTTTGACCTGACTAATAATATAATCACAGGTTTGCCTCATTTTTTGCAAAAATGAGGTGGCTACAAAAACAGGGGTTTCCGCTACCCTAAAATCAAGCGCCCCCGGAAAATCTGCTTTAATTTGGTTCAGATAGTCCTGGTATTTCGCTTCGTTAAATTCCAGATTAAACGCGTGACGGGGAGAGAGTAACATGTAGACAATAAATTAAAAACTTTAAAACGATAAAAAACGGTTTAAAAGACCCGCTTAAAATGCCCGTTCAAATGTTGACGAATACCTTTGCGTAGTTTATCAGCAGACCTTGATTCAATCAAATCAATTAAATCACTGTGCGTTACCACCTTCTTGAATACCGGCATATCATTTAACATGCCGCTGCTGTGTACATAATTGAAAATGGGAAGCAGCATTTTCTGGAACCCCTTCATGGTATTGTTATCACAGATCTCATATAGTTTACTGTGAAAGGCGATTTCCTCATCAATTGCAAACAGATTAGGCATCTTATTGGGTGTTTCCTTAGACACAATGGCTCTTAACTCCTTAATATCCTGTTCAGTTACCCTTTTAATGATAAAATCGGCCATTCCGACTTCCAGCGAAAGCCGCATCTCAAAAATCTCCTTTAAAGTGTTCTGATCCAATATATCGGGGTTCATGCCCTTTTCAATAACCGAAACAATATCCGGGCTGGTCACCACAGCCCCTCTTTTCTTACGGGATTCTATCATCCCCCGGGTCCTGAGCCTGGAAAGGGCTTCCCGGACCACCGTCCGGCTGACCCCAAGTTGTGTGGAGAGCTCCAGTTCTTTTGGAATAACCGCTCCGACAGAATACTCTTTACTGGAGAGTAATTCGACCAGCGATTTTTCAATTTGATCTACCAGCGATTTTTTATCCATATTTTTCATGCAGAAGGCGTGTTATAGTTTCCAAAAATAACACACTTTTCTGAGACCACCCAGCCCGCAGAAACTCCCGGAACCCCATTTATCATAATATTTGCCTATAAATTGGTGATGACGGCCTCTGCAAAAGGGATCTGTATGGCAAGAGGAGCAAATATAAAAATGGAGCCTGGCTGGTCAAAAAAAGCGGCCGGTGCTTACTTCAGCCACTCCCTTAAAAACTTAAAAAAGGCGGGTACTTTCTCGAAGCCCCGCCCATAACCGCTGCTTTTTCTCCTTTCAAAGGCTGTCCATGATAGCTACGGTCATTATGTATCCCGGCAGCATCTCAAGGCCCGTTAAAAACCTGGTTTTGGTTACGACCAGACCGCCTGAACGATACATTTATTTATCCGTATAATGCTTCTCCACTAATGCATGTACCAGAGAGGGCAGTCACGCTATTCTACCTGAAAGATGATGGTCTGTTTTTCCCGGTATTTAACCACTCTGCCGTTTTGTATGGCGGGATTCCATTTTCCGCTGCGCTCTATCACCCGGACCGCTTCCCCCGCCGTACCAAAATCCGGATCGGGCGCTGACACCACCTGTACTTCTGAGGTCGTTCCGTCTTTGGCGACTAAAAAGGAAACAACAACTTTATAAATACCTGTTGCCGCTCCGTTTTCTACCGCGATCTGACTTCGCAGACTTCTTTCCAGGTATTTCTTCCAGGCTTCGGGTCCGCCAGGATACCTGGCTTCTACCTGAACGGTTGGAAAGATCTTATTATAATCCTCCTGTCCGTTACCCGCCCCGCCGACACCATTCCCCTTCCCATGATCCCCTACGCCGGTTACTTCAGGGGGAGCCGTCAGCAGCCCGTCTGCATGAAGACCGTGTTGGGTCACAGGTCCTACCCTTAGTGCATCGGTCTGTTTGGGAGGTTTCTCATCCGGCTTTACCAGGTTGTCATCCGTAACGCGGGGAACAGTCAGTTTTGCCATCTCCATCTTAGGGGGCTCGCTAGACGGTGCCGGCGGGATCTTTCTTGGCTTTTCAAGCGGTTTTTTATAATTGGTCAGATGAACAGGCTGGGTCTGCATCAGCCTTGGCGGTTCTATATTCCTGGATTTTGTCATTAGGGTGCTACCGACAAAAAGCAGTACGATAATACCTGTTCCAAACATTGCAAGCTCTATACGCCTGTTATAATTTTTTCTCAGCGCATAAGCTCCATAGGCTTTGTTTTTGCCCTCAAACAGGATATCCAGTTGACTGGCATTTAAAATTTCTTTGGCATCCATTTTTCTGATTTTTTAAAGTGATTAAAACAGATAACCTTAAAACAGTGATAATAGTAAGAGACTGCATCATTTATTAGGGCTTTTAATGCTGCCACATTGCTTAAAATACGAAAAGTGGCTATCTACGCACATCCGCCGTGATGTACATTCGCACCTTACTTACGACCGACTGAATCTAAGGGGGGACTTTTATAGCGACATAAACGTCCGATAAATGCCATGGCCATGACAAAAAACAATGAACCGGAAACGCTTTCATTTTATTGGATACTACTGACGGATAAAACCTGAAAAAATCATCCTGTTTTTATCCTGCCTATTGCACCAAAAAATGATCCTCTTCCATTGTAAGATGCGGCTTTCTCTATAATTCCATAAGCCGGATAATTTTATACAATATAATATGAATTAGTTAACAGTTGCCCGTCTGGCAAATATAAAGCCAGTACCCTGGTAAAATAATTTCCTGGTGTGGCTAGAGTCAAGGCTAGTCTATAAAAGGCCGATTATTCCACTACTTTGTGGTGCATAACAGGCTTTAAAAGCGATTATTCAATCCTAAACATTTACAGGTTAATTTATCTTTTGATCCAACTCACGAATAAAGCCTGTATAGGCCGGATCAACCTTGTTGACCAGGGCATAACTTAAAATCCTGTCAATAGAAAGTTCATCCAAAATATCAATGATATTTTTATAGGTACAGTCCTCTCCGGGCATAATGGTCACAAACAGATCATCCGGATTATTCAATGCATTTTTCTTCTGAAGAATCAAATGACGGATATCATTAAAATTGGTTCTTTGTACATTCACTAATCCTGGTGCGAGCTTCCCTTCATAAACATAGAGGCGGTTCTCTCCGCCAAGCCAGAGCGTTAACGCTCCTGATTGCTTAATAGCCTGATTAGGGGTATTGTTATCATCCGGCATTTTAAGATGCATGGATGTCAGATGAGACATTGAGGTGGTCAACATAAAAAAAGTAATCAGCAAAAAGCCCAAATCCACCATGGGCGTTAAATCAACGCGGGTAGACATTTTTTTACTTTTTCTTACGCCGGCACCTTTTCCTTTAGTATTACCGCTGTCTGATTTAGTTATTAATTCTGCCATGACTATAGATTTTAAAGTAGTTAAAAAATAAGCGCTTGCCACAGGCTGCTTATGAGCTATACCGTGGCTATTACCACGGCACAGCCCCCAAAAAGCCTACGGGAATATCTTCACTTAATGACTATACCAATAACCGGTCATGGCCATGACACGAAAAAGAATCAATCAAAAGCAGCTTTCAAGACCTCTGTCTGAAAGCACTGTAATTGCAGATTAACTTAAATAAATAGCCCTGCATTTAGCTAAAGGGGCTTAAAAAAGAACGCCACTAAAATATCCTATTAAAACTGCGCCCTTAATGGCTATATCCAGCCCCATCCAGCTCCTTAACCCCTCATATTATAGATGCATCAATGCATCTATTTCCATAAAATCTTCCAAAAAGGCCGGCGGGATAAACCTATAAACCAGACAGCAGACTTATATATTCACCTAAAGAAGATAAGGGCACTCTACCATAAAAGAGACCGTATGCAGTTTATTTAAGCAAAAAAGCCCCGGCTTGATGGGATAATTACTTATCCGACCAAGCCCGGGGCTTTTGTTTTATTTCATTTCCGTCAGGCGGATTATTCTTATTCAGCTACCTGGAAGATGATTTTTTGTTTTTCACGGTAAATTACAGAACGGCCATTCTGGATGGCTGGATTCCATTTACCACTTCTTTCGATTACACGTACAGCTTCAGCAGAAGTACCATAATCAGGATCAGGAGCAGAGATGGCTTTAACTTCAGATGTAGTACCATCTTTTGCTACCAGGAAGGATACCACCACAGTATAGGTGCCCGGAGGCGCTCCGTTATCTACTGGTGTCTGCTGACGCAGGTTTCTTTCCAGGTATTTTTTCCAGGCTTCAGGACCACCAGGGTACTTAGCTTCCACCTGTACAGAGGTAAACTCTTTGTTATAGTCACCATCACCGGAACCGCCGGCACCAGGGCCTTTACCGGTTCCACCGATACCTTTAACTTCCGGAGGAGCAGCTAATGCACCATCCATTTTCAAACCATGCTGAGTTACCGGACCTACCGTGATTTTTTCATCTTGTTTAGGAGGTTTCTCATCAGGTTTCACCAACTCATCCTTTACGACTTTAGGAACAGTAAACTGTTTCATTTCGATCTTAGGAGGCTCTGCCTTTGGTGGAGGCGGTGGAGGTGGGGCTTTCTTTGGTGGAGGAGGTTGATTTAATTTCTCAATCTTCACATCCTGCACTTCATACTTCTTGACCGCAGCATCATCCTTTTTGGGTTTGATCAACATAGCTGCCACAAATAGTACCACTAACGCTAAGGTCCCGATAAGGGCGATACGTATTCTTTTGGAGTATGTGCTGCGCAAGTCATAAGCCCCATACTCCTTATTCCTGCCATCAAACAGGATATCCAGAGCACTTGAACTTAATATTTTATTTGCGTCCATTTTAAAATTTTATTTAAATGTTGTAAGCCTTCCCTATCCTAAAATAGTGTCCGCTTATTATTTTCCAGCCTGATCCGCGATCGCATCCATTTTGTTGATGTTTGCAGAGTAACCAGTATCTACCTTGTTTACCAAGGCGTATCTTTCAACCACATCGATGGAGAATTCATCCAGAATATCAATGATATTTTTGTAAGTACTGTTGTTACCTGGCATAACGATCATAAACAGATCATCTGGAGGTGTCACTGCTTTTTTATCCAGGATCACCTGACGGATTGCTTTAAAATCCGACATCTGAACATTGGACAAATCAGCTTTCAATTCACCATCATAGTAATAGAGTCTGTTTTTATCCCCTAACCAGATGGTCATTGCACCGGACTGCTTTACATTTTGTTCTTTTGTATTCGCATTGTCGTCCGGCATTTTAAGATTCATGGAAGTAGGCTGACTCATTGTTGTTGTAAACATGAAAAATGTAATCAACAAAAATCCTAAATCCACCATGGGGGTCAAGTCCACCCTCGTGGACATCTTCTTCCCTTTCTTGACCCCAGGACCTTTCTTCCCCGTGTCTTTCGACGAGGTATCCATTTCTGCCATAGGATATTGCTTTTAAAGTTTTTTAATAATTAATTTAACCGTTTACAGGCTCCAATTTAGCCCCTTCGCTCTGTGCTTTTTTCCAAAGTTCCGTACCGCTTGGCACCCCTTCCGGATTAGTCACCATCTGGAATTCCAGGATGCTATTCTCTGTTAAGGCAGCGATTACGTTTTTGAACTCAGGGAATTTAGCTACATTATCCCCTTTGAGGATAACAGCCATTTTTGCATTAGGATCATCTGAAATCAGATCCCGTTGTACAGAAACAAATGCTTTCATCCAGACTTTCAGCTGATTGTTGGCCGTATCCTGAATCGGAATACCCGGCAACTTGTCATTGAGTGCTGCGACCGGTAACTGGCTGTATGCTTTCAGGTTATTGAAACTGGTTCCAATGATCGGCATGACCGCCAATTTATGGATTTCACCGGGAGTAAGACCCAGGTTCTGTTCCTGGTTGATCAGATCCAGTGCCTGTTCTTTGACAGGAACCATGTCACTGTTTAAGAAAGCATGGCCATTTTTGTCCAGAGAGATCATAATAAAGTTCTTCTCCGGAGCTATTTTAGACGCTACAGAAGAAGGCGTTGTGATAGGAATCTTTTCGTCGGGCTTAAACTTCGTCGTTAAGATGAAGAAAGTCAACAAAAGAAACGCAACGTCACACATCGCCGTCATATCTACGGTCGTACTTTTGCGTTTTACTTTGGCTCTTCCCATTTTAATTTATTTTAAATGCTTCTTTAATTAATAGATGCAGACTGCACCTAATTTCCACAAACCTTTTTCAGATAATTTCTAAAAAGGTAACCGCCCTTGCCCGGTGCAGCCACCACTGCTTAGGTGGCTGCCCGCATGGCGTGGCTTGCTTAACCTGCTGACTGGCAGTAGGTTATTTATAGATAGAAGCGAAGCTCTGAGTCAAAGTGAAGCCAGATTCATCGATACCGTAAGTGATACCATCGATTCTGGTTGTAAAAATGTTGTACATGATGATAGAAATCGCAGAAGTACCGATACCTAAGGCAGTGTTATACAGGGCCTCAGCGATACCTTTGGATAACTGTGTGGAAGCGCTACCACCTTCACTGGCAGCCAGGGCGGCAAACGCGGTAATCATACCCACAACCGTACCTAACAGACCAACCAGTGTGGCGATAGAGGCGATCGTTGATAAGAACACCAGGTTCTTTTCCAGCATTGGCAGTTCCAGTGCAGTTGCTTCTTCAATTTCCTTTTGAATGTTCAGTACTTTCTGATCAGTATCTAACTCAGTGTTAGTGATCATTTCTTTGTATTTGCCCAGACCGGCTTTCATTACATTACCGACAGAGCCTTTTTGTTTGTCGCACAGTGCCAGGGCCTTGTCAACATCTTTGTTGGCCAGGTTGAACTGTACGTTACGGATAAATTCGCCGATATTGCCTTTACCGCTTGCTTTAGCGATTGTCAGCATTCTTTCAATACAGAAAGTGATAACGATTAATAATAAACCGATCAAAACCGGTACGATGATACCACCATCATACATTCTTGATAAGCCTGTCTTAGCGTCCTCGTGTTTAGGCCAAAAGCCACCGCTCAGATCCGGTTTGTTGAAGTTAGCCGGATTACCTAATACAAATCTCCAAATAATGTAACCGATTACAATGCCCAGCACAGGGGCCACCCAAGAAATTGCATTAGAGCTTTTTTTAGGTTTTACGTTAGAAACGTGTTTTGCTGCTGCTTGAGCAGTTGGTTTAATTTCAGCCATGATGAAATTGTTTTTTAATGAATAACTGTGTTTAATGATTTTTAAATAACCCCAATACTAGGAAGAAATTCTTAAATAAGGAACATTAGTTTGTTACATTATTATAAACTAGCCCTGTACGTCAAAATACTCCATAGAAAGGCAGAGCAAATTATATATTTATTTTTACTGACCAAATTCTTTTTTCGATTTTTTTAAAAAAATTTTGATTTTGTTTTTTTTGTTTAACTTTTTTTTGGGGTCATTTATAGGCCTTTAAAGCCGCCCCTAACGCCTTTTGACCGTTTTTGGAAAATAGTATTTCATAAACAAACAACCATTATCTTTACGCTTCATGTTCTAACTAATTTTAACCAAAATGCACAAAAAACTACCCATGCTGGCAGGACTCGTGCTGTTTTCGGCTTTTTCATTTGCCCAAAAACCAGACAGTCTGCCTAAATCCCCAATTGACTCAGTAGCAACAGTTAAGAAGGATTCTACCCATAAACCTGAGCCCAGAAAGCCTGAAAAACCAGATCCGATTAAGCCTTATAAGGAAGTAATCAACGATTCTGCCATCAGCAAAACCGGTTTATTTACGGTACACAAAGTAGATGATAAATGGTATTTTGAAATACCGGATTCCCTGTTTAACAGGGACATTCTGGTGGTAACCCGCTTCGACAAAGTACCTGGCGGTGCCGGCATTTATGCCGGAGAAATTGTTAACCAGCAAATGGTTCGTTTTGTCAAAGGACCCGATAAAAATATCTATCTGCAGCTTAAAATGACGATCGCGCAGGCAGATTCTACCAACGCCATCTACCGTGCAGTACTCAATTCCAACGCGGATCCTTACCTGGCCTCCTTCCCGATCAAAGCCTACGGCCCGCACCATTCGGTGGTAGTTGAAGTGGAGAATTTATTTTTAGATGACAATCCGGCCCTTTCCTTCCGGTCATCCACTCGCAAAAGCCTGAGTATCGGTGGCTTAATGAAGGACCGCTCTTATATTCAATCCATTCATACCTATCCGATCAATACCGAAATTAAAACGGTTAAAACCTATGTCAGTCAGCCGGCGCCTCCGCAGCCGGGACAGCCTTTTAACCGCAGCCGGAGCTTTGATGCCGCCAGCGACGTAGGGCTGATTACGGTCGGCTTTAACCACTCTTTTCTGTTACTGCCGAAAACCCCTATGCAGCCCCGGCTATTTGATCCCAGAGTCGGCTATTTTGCAGACGGTTTTACCCGTTACGGCGATGATCAGCAGCGTGTTAAAGATGAACGATTTATTGTTCGCTGGAATCTGCAACCCAGACCGGAAGACTATCAGAAATGGAAGAGCGGGCAGTTGGTCACCCCGGCCAATCAGATTGTATATTATATAGATCCGGCCACCCCTAAAAAATGGCGTCCTTACCTGATTGCCGGCGTCAACGACTGGGCAAAAGCCTTCGAGAAAGCCGGATTTAAAGATGCCATTGTAGCTAAGCCCTGGCCTGAAAACGACACGACCATGAGTATGGAGGATGCCAGGTATTCTGTAATCCGGTATTTTGCCTCTGACATCGAAAATGCCTATGGCCCCAACGTCCATGACCCCAGAAGCGGGCAGATACTGGAAAGTCATATCGGCTGGTACCATAATGTCATGAAACTGGTGCATGACTGGTATATGATTCAGGCAGGCCCGATCGATAAAAGAGCCCGAAAAATGGTCTATGATGACGAACTGATGGGCGATCTGATCCGTTTTGTCTCCTCTCATGAAATCGGCCATACGCTTGGGCTGCGTCATAATTTTGGCAGCAGCAGTACGGTGCCCGTAGAGCTGCTCCGTAATAAAAAATGGGTAGAAGCCCATGGCCACACGCCTTCCATTATGGATTACGCCCGTTTTAACTATGTTGCCCAACCGGAAGATAATATCGGACCCAAGGGCATTTATCCCAGAATCGGAGAATATGACGACTGGGCCATCCGGTGGGGGTATTCCTATAGCGGCGCAACCAGTCCTAAAGAAGACCAGAAGATAACCAATAAATGGATCGTGGAAAACCTCTCTAAGAATCCCAGACTCTGGTTTGGTACAGAAACAGATCCTTATGATCCGAGAAGCCAGAGTGAATGTCTGGGAGATGATAATGTCCTTGCCAGTGAATACGGTATCAAAAATCTGAAAGTTGTACTGAAAAATCTGCCTGAGTGGACCTATGAAGAGGGGAACCTGTATGAAAACCTGGATGAAATGTACAACCAGGTCATCGGTCAGTTCAACCGTTATATGGGCCATGTACTTAAAAATGTGGGCGGCATAGAAAGCACGCCAAAAAGTATCGAGCAGCAGGGGGACGTGTATTCCCCAACCCCTACCGCCATGCAACAGAAGGCCGTAGCCTTCCTGAATGACCAGTTATTCACTACCCCTACCTGGTTGCTGGATACTGCCGTACTGGACAAAATCAGCACCCCGGCTACCGAAGAAACCCTGTACCGCTTACAAAAAGGCATCCTGGGTAGTCTGATCTCAGCTACCAGGCTCCAGCGGCTTAGCTTTTGCAGTGAACGTTACGGCCGTGACAACACCTATCAGCCAGAGGCGTTACTAAGCAGTGTTGAAGGCAACCTGTTTAAGGAACTATCTGGTAATCAGGTCATTTCATTTAGCAGAAGAGCCCTTCAGAAAGCCTATGTTGACGGCTTGATTCAGGATCTGAGTCCGGATAAATCCGCCGTAAATGACCAGCTGCAAGCCATCCTGGGTGGCGCTTACGCCGAGTCCGACGTACCTTCTCTGGTCAGAGGCCACCTGATTGCCCTGCAATCTAAATTAGCTGCTGCAGCGGGCAGCTATCAGGATCCCATGAGTAAATACCATCTGCAGGATCTGCTATTCAGGGTAAACAAAGCCTTGGATATGAAATAGCTTTTCAAGATCTGAAAAATAAAAAAGTCAGATAACTGACAGTGAAGAGGGGGCAGATGCCCCCTCTTTTTATGGCAGGGTTCCTGTTAACGGACTGGGTAATAGCACATTTCGGCAAAATAACCGGTATTAACCGATTTGCAGGCCTGCTGCACCATCCTCACAAGGCAATACTAAAGATTTGTTTATTCATTAGAACGCGTAATTTTACAGGGAGATTTTTGATGCTGACACTATTCAGATCAAAGCAGTTATCTTCGACACTTAAGGAGTCAAAAGGCTATTTTGGAGGTCATAAAGGCGCATCAAAAAAATTATTTTGGAATAATCTTGCGACATATGCTTTTTATACCTACCTTTGCAGTCCTAATTTTTTAATGTTATGTTCGCAGTTGTAAAAATCGCAGGCCAACAATTTAGAGTACAGGAAGGTGATACCCTTTTCGTACCACACCTGTCTGCAAATAATGGTGATAAAGTTGAGTTTAAAGACGTTCTGCTGGTAAGCGCCGATGGAGCTTTATCTGTAGGTACCGATGTGACTAAAGTTGTAAAAGCTGAAGTCTTAAATAGTCTGGTACAAGGCGATAAAGTAATTGCTTACAAACAAAAAAGAAGAAAAGGCTTCCGTAAGAAGCACGGTCACAGAACGCAGTATACACATATCAAGATTGATGCTATCGCATAATTATTGATACTTAACTATTTACAAACTTTTTAATTATATAATACCATGGCACATAAGAAAGGTGAAGGTAGTGTAAAGAACGGTCGGGACTCCCGCAGCAAACGTTTAGGCGTTAAGATCTTCGGTGGTCAGCCAGCTATCTCCGGAAACATCATTGTACGTCAGCGTGGTACCAAATTCCATTCTGGTAAAAACGTTGGTGTTGGTAAAGACTTTACTTTATTCGCACTGACTGACGGTATCGTTGAATTCAGAAAAACCAAAGGTGATATCACTAAGGTTTCTGTAATTCCTTCTGAAGCTCCTGCAGAAGCTTAGTTTTTAAGCGGGGTAGGCTCTAAAGGCTACGAATACAACTACTATTTAGGTTAATAATAGCAACTCTTTAGCTGTCGGACCGTGTCCGACAGCTTTTTTATGCCCATAAGCCAGGTATGGGAGCGTTGTAACATTATATAAAATAACACCTGGACAGTGGTGTTGGCTGCGGCCCCCTATTCCCTGAGCTTTTGTGGATACTCCGTGAGCTCAAATGAGTAGTTGGTTGAGGCAAATGTCTGCAGATCACTGATCGTATAGTAAATCAGCTGCCCCATATGATGTGGATCCAACGCCTGCCCATATAGAGTGGCATAGGCCTTTAGGGCCTTTAGCCCGTCGTGAGGCAGCGGATCTTTACCCAGGGCATAGCCGTAAGCCCTGGTGGCTGCCAATAACTGCTGATCAGCACTACTGAGGCCGTTAAATGCATCGCCGGAGGCTATGGCATCCGTGGACGCCTGAAATAAGCGGTTAAGTGCCAGACGAAGCTCCTCAGCACTACTGTCAGACTCCATAACCAGATAAACCTCTTCTCCGAAAGCAAGACTGGAAACAATTCCCGGCGTATTTTGACCAAACAGCTCCAGCCACTTGTCATCAGTAGTGTCTATTTTCAAAAAAGGCGCATAAATAGGCGGCTGCAAAATCAGATTTGCCTTTATCACCTGAAAAGTCATAACCACTCTTCCTTTATCTGCATCCAGCCGGGTTGTATCCTTAAAACCCAGGTCAAATAATTGATTTAAGTCCTGATAAATCCCCAGCATTCCGCGCAGATAATTAAACCGGTCTTTAAATGCAGTCGGTGAAGCGCTGTATATGGAAGGCGTCTGCTGGACGCCTTTGTCAAAATTCGCCTGAATAGTACTTAGCAGCTTATGGTCATTAGATCCGGAAGCCTGAACATTTTCCAAGGCAAAATCATCTATTGGCAGGTTGGTATAAATTGTTACAGGATTGCGCAGATCCTGACGGATGGAGATGAAAGTCGGCTTTAAAAGGCTTTTGCTGTCTGTTTTTGTGAGCACGGCCCCTAAATACAGGCTGTTTCTGGTTTCAGGATATAAAACGGGCACTTTGCTAAACTGGTAGTTTTTTGTAATGGGTGCCGGCTCATTACTACCGGTGTCGTCACCCGGATGATCCGGATTACCGGTACTGGAATCCGTAGGCGGGATTACGGGAGGCGGGCCGGGCGTTCCGCTCTTACTACAGGAAACGATGAGTAAGATCCCCAAAAAGAGACCTGACACAACGGTTAATCGTATTGGCCGGTTTGAATTCCAAAAAAGTGCAGTAAGGCGGTTCATAGGTATATTTTTAGACGTTGAAAGCCCATCCTTTATACAAGGTGTAGGGGTAAATAAAGATGAGCCAGGATGTAATTAGCGTTTTACCCGGGCTGACTGTAAAAGACTTCGGGTAAAGCGTTCAACGAATATACCAATAAACTATGAATTAATCAATAATATTCCAGATTAATGGAAAAAAATAACCCGTATTATCATTTCCACAAGGCACAGGTATCAGGAGACCCATTCCGTCAGCTAAACCACCCAGCGGTCACATTTTTCCAAAAAGGCCGCATCCGTCTGGATGCCGATACCGGGGAGCAAAGGCTCCGGTAAGCTCAGACGGTAGTCTTGGATATGTACGCCCCTGGTTACAGGGTCTTCCAGATGCCCCAATAGACAGGTATCCATATCAAAAAACCGGATATTACCGGAAGCCATCACCATATGCGTCATAGCGGTCAGTGCCACTCTGGATTCCAGCATACCTCCCATCATGCAGGGTATTGCGTAAGCAGCTGCGGCGCTCGCGATTTCAAGTCCACGGGTAATCCCGCCCGATTTAGCGAGCTTGATATTAATATAATCAAACCCGGCCCTGTGGCACTTTTCTACATCCCGCAGGTGATAACAGCTCTCGTCTGCCATAATAGGAATGCCTACTTCCGCCTTTAAGGCTAAAATCTCGTGATCCAGATAACTGGGCAGCGGCTGCTCACAAAATGCAATATCCAGACCTAAAGCCTGCATTCCTCCAAGAGCCGTTTTAGCTGCCTGAAGGCTCCATCCCTGATTGGCATCCAACTGTATTTGTATATCCGGTCCAATGGCCGCTCTGATTAGTTCAATACGCCTGATATCCTCCTTCGGGTCTTTTCCCACCTTCACCTTAATGATTTGTGCTTTATTTTCCTTAAACGTCAATGCCTGGCTGGCCATTTGTTCCGCAGTGCCAATCCCTACGGTTATATCCGTGGTAATGGGTTTTAGCTGTCCGCCCAGATAAGCAAATAAAGGCTTATTGTCTGCCTGGGCCGCAATATCCACGAGCGCCATATCAAAGGCACTCTTAATGGTCGTATTGCCTGCGATATACCTGTCAAAGTCTTCCAGGTGCTGCTGGATCTGCAGGGGATCTTTATCTTTTATGATGGCAGCCAGATCCCTGCCGACTGCAAGACAGGTTCCCTGGGTTTCTCCAACAATCATGGGAAAGGCGGAGCATTCCCCTGTCCCTATCAGTCCTTCATCCGTATAGATCCGGATCAGGACATTCTGGGCATAATCCATTGTGCCCGTTGCGATGGCAAAGGGCACCATCGAAATACTAAAACCGTAGATTTCTGTATGGGTAATTTTCATAAGAGAATACTTAGGATGGGAGAACAAATGTCTTTTCTATTTTTTTTAAAATTACTGTTTACAGGGCATAACCAATGATTTTTTTGTGATGCGGGGCCGGTTTTGTAAATTGTGTAGGGTTTTTCATCAACTGCTTTAACGATTAGTCTCAGTTACCGCTTTTCATGACTGATTAACCGGGACTGGCAAGTCAAAATAGGGCAGTCTGCTTTTATCTGAAATCTATAAAACCGGATTATCATGATAGGTCATTTAAGTCAGGCAGAACAGGCCGTACTTTACCCAAAGGACAGAAAACTGGTCATGGTCATTAAACCCTATATGTGGGTTATTTTCGGGGCCATCATTGTCATTCCTATTGCAGCGGCCTGGATTCAGTATCTCTTTTTCGGCCTCCCTTCTGACCCCTCGGCCGTACTGGTCACCCTGCCATCAAAAGCAGATCCGGGCTTCCCCCTCTGGGCAAGATTAAGTCACTGGGTAAATTTTTTATTTTTATCCCTGATCATCCGCAGCGGTCTTTCTATTTTGGTCGATCACCCCAGACTCTATTTTAATAATGGCTGCGCTCCGGAATCCGAATGGGTGCGCTTTACACCTGTACAGGTACCCAAGGACAGGTTGTGGACCGCCAAAGAGGATGCCAGATACATCAGTCCGGTGCTGGGTCTGCCAGGATATCGGCACAGCATAGGGCTTGCCCGGGTATGGCATTTTCTCACAGTGCCGTTTTTTGTACTCAATGGCATTATTTTTATCTGTTATTTATTATTCACCAATCACTGGCTCAGACTGGTACCGACTTCCTGGCAGATACTGCCTGATGCCTGGCATGTCTTTGTCCATTATGCCACTTTCAATTTTCCGGTGGAACCCAACGGATTTTATCATTATAATGCCTTGCAACAGCTGGCTTATTTTGCCGTCGTCTTCCTACTGGCACCGCTGGCCATCCTGACCGGACTTGCGATGTCTCCGGCCATCTCCAACCGCTTCCCCTGGTACCCTAAATTATTCGGCAACCGACAATGTGCCCGCTCGGGGCATTTTATGGTCATGGTCTGTTACCTGGTCTTTATTGTTATTCACGTAGGACTTGTGGTAGCGACAGGCCTTTCCCGCAATCTGAATCATATTGTTATGGGAACGGACAGCACCACCAGTAACATGGGCCTTTATATCGGTATTGGGATCGTACTGTTTGTCGTCATCTGTTGCTTTGTGGCCTTATGGCTAAGCTGGCATCGTCCCAGACAATTACAAAGGGCTCAGGCAGCCGTCAATGGCAATCTGTGGCGCAGGAGCATCAATACTTTTAAACCTGCCAGGTATTATACCAAAAAGGACATTTCTCCTTTTTTCTGGCCCAATGGCAAAATACCGGAAGACTCTGAAAAGTGGGTGGAACTGGCAAAAAATAATTTTAAAGACTACAAATTAAAAATTACAGGACTGGTAGAAAATCCCATGGAACTTTCTTTAGAGGAACTTAAAAAGATTGCCATGGATCAGAATATCACCATGCACCATTGTATACAGGGATGGTCCGGAATCGCGGAGTGGGGTGGATTACCCTTGCACAAACTCATTGAGCTGGTAAAACCGCATGACAATGTCACTACGGTAGCTTTTTATTCATTCGGGACCGGGTTATATGGCGGAGTTTATTACGATACGCATACCCTGGATAACTGTAAAAAACCATTAAGTCTTCTGGCCTGGGAGATGAATTACAAACCCTTGTCCATTGAACATGGGGCTCCTCTCAGACTCAGAATTGAAAACCAGCTCGGCTACAAAATGGTAAAATGGATCGATTATATTGAATTTGTAGCATCCCATACAGATGTTGGGAAAGGATATGGTGGCAAAAATGAGGATGATGAATATTTTGATCTGCTGGCTGATACCTAGCGCCAAAACCATAAAAAAAAGCAACTTTTGGCCAGATATAATTTCTTATAACCAGCCAAAATCAACAAAAAAGGCAACTTTTGGCTAGATATAAACCATTATAACGGGTCAAAATCACAGCGAATCATACACTATGATTGAATAATATACCTTCAAATACTATAAACTTCCAAAAAAAATCACCAAAGACTACATCCACCATATCCGGTTCAGCCATACACTACATTATGAAAAAAGTAAATCCTCTCAATTACCTTATCTTTAGTCAACTTTGTTTATCTAATTTTTCGAAAACGAATGAGCGAATGAAGCAGGCGGCAAAAAAAATCTACATAATGATTCCCGGTGGTTGGCATGGCGGATGGTCTTTTGATCCCATAAAAGACCGGCTTATAAAAACAGGCCATGACTTCCTTGCGCTTACCCTGCCCGGCCTTGAACATCCTAGCCTGCCTCATAAAAAAGTAATAAATCTGGATACCCATATCCGGTACGTTGTAGACCAGCTTGTCGAACAAGATTTCAGTCAGGTTATATTATGCGCCCACAGCTATGGAGGACTTGTTATAACGGGAGTTGCTGATCAAATCCCGGAAAAAATCCACTCGCTTGTCTATATTGATGCCTATATCCCAGAAAACGGAGATTCCTGCTGGAAACTCACCAGCGAAGTTTACAGAGATTTATTTATTGAAGGCGTTGCTCACGACGGTTATACCGTCGCCGTTCCTCCTGGTACTGAAAAACGCAGAGTACCCCATCCGGTAGCCACGTTTATGCAGGCTTTACATTTGACAGGCCGATATAAACAAATCCGTAACCGCGTTTTCGTTTACGCCAGTGGTTGGGCCGCAACGCCATTTAAAAAACAATATGAGGCCCTGAAAAATAATCCCGAGTGGCATCTTGAAACAATACATTGCGGGCATAATGTTATGAGAGAAGCCCCCGAAAATCTGACGGCTATTCTGGAAAAAACTGCAGATTTATAGATGCAGGTTTAATTGGGTACTTTTTACCTATTGCATTCAACCCATATATCATGAAATAATAAAGGCTCTTGCCTGAAAATTGGAAACCACTAAGCCAGGATATCCAGGAGAATAGCATTATTAAACAATGTGCCGAAGCCCAGCCAACACGCTGATATCAAAAACACGAACAATGGTATTCCTTTACGGGCTGATCAGAAGCCTTCAGTCCTAGATGTTCTATCATCATCTCTACATTACTTTAGCCCATAAAATTCTCATTTTATTTGCCGAAAAAATTATATCGGTAGTTTCACATAACAATGACGGTTAGCTCTGAATGCTCAAGGCTTGAAATACCCCAGTAATACGGTCAATCATCCAAAAAGAGGTGCTTCCACGATTCATGCTCGCTGCGTATTTTCTTCATCAAGAGCCGATAAATAGGCTTCTATAGTGATGAGAGCAGGGCCTGAACTGCAGGGGTTTGCCGAATGGAATAGTGGGGTGGAATCAGATATCTATTTGCTAAACAGGCGGGCAACCACCACCACCATACCACCGAAGACAACCCTGACTGATGATCAACCGTAAAACACATTAAGACTGATAAACCCGACGTCCTTTTTGTTCATTTGACGAGGTCGATATGGTGCCGGCCAGGGTATCGGATGTTGGAACAAAAGAACGCTATAATGCCTAAAAACACGGCAGGTCCGGGTAGCCAAACCATTAAATCCGCCCTGTTTATTAAAGAAGCCTGTACCAACTCCCATCTTCACCTTGATTAACAACTATACGTGTAACGACAACCTGTTTTTTTTAATTAAATTCCATCATATTGCCAAATCACGAAGTAAAACAGTGCCAAATCTGGAAGTAAAATATATTTTGATCTGCTGGCTGATACCTAGCGCTTCGGTGAGCCAATCACCAGACTTCTCCTAAGTGATCTTTGACTAGCAGGAGCCCGTTTAAAATTCAAACAATTTGTTAACAATACGTTATATAGAATAAATACTCCTACCTTAAGGTATAATTTAAGGAGATGTCTCAACCAAACTATGCCCATTTAAACGTATTACCTGCCCTGAAAAAGAAGGTAAAATTGTTTTATCCATTACCACACAATTATCGTTTTCTTAAAACACGTTACTTGCGCTGCTTTAATTTTTTATTGATTTCTCTTATAGCTATAACTAACGTAAAGAGTCAGTCATCCTCCGCAAATTGGGCTTCAGAGCTGCCCGCCACCTTAAAGGGTGAGTGGTATCATCCTGCCACCGGTAGCTGTACATTTGGATTTTATGACAGGGGCGCAGTTTTTGAAGGACGCTTCTGGCAGTATGATAGCCTGCAAAAAAGTAAAAAATCCATTCATCTGTATCTTACCAGCGAATATGGCCAAAAGGCAGTACTTGAGTGCAGCCTCAGTAACGACAAACTGAAGCTCAGTACCAGCAGTGAAAAAAATTTACCCAAAGTTTCATATTTTAGGTTCCGTGAACAATGCAGCATCAAACATAACCTACCTGCTATTGCCCGGCCGGGATTTTCAAAGGATACCGTATATTTCAACTATTATTCACAAAATGCCGTCGGCGGGCAGATATCTGTTGGAGTGAAGTCCCTTATTTTATCAATAGGCACAAACTATTACCTTCAGATTCAAAATAACGGCATGGTACATGTGGCCATTCCCGTGAAACGTCCCACCCTGCTTGAAGTTACCCTTTCTTCAACTTACAATAAGGAACCGGTCAAAATTATGATGGTTCCGGGATCAGAAATCACCTTACTGGAAACGAATGGTCAGTTGCATTATGGAGGCGCTGGTTCGTTACTTGCCCTTGAAATGCAACCATTATTTGAAAAACAGCATTACGGTTCTGGCCTAGATATTTTAAGCCTGATTAAGGGGAAGCTACAAGCCAACCAAAAACCCACGCCGGCCCAGTATAAGCAACAATTTTTAACCATCCGGGAAGACTTGCTGAAGCACCTGGACAGTGTTAAATCTGCCGGACAAATCAGCCCACTCAGCTATCAGATTGGCCGTTACAATATCATTTATGCTGTCGCAGATGCGCTATTACATTATACCGAGAAAACCAAAGACGGCTGGTATGCAGAAAACAGTGAACATACAAATGATGTCAATTCTATCAATGCGGCGCTTCCCTCCGATTATTTTGATTTTTTAAAAGGCCTCGACAATGACGAGGCTATCATTTCGCCCGCCTTCAGAGATTTTGTTGAATCGATCCGCAATCCCAATCAGCATACTGATTATCCGCCGCTCGATAATATCGGGATGGACACCATAGGTCATATTGCCCCGCAAACGCTGGCAAAGGATCTTTTACCACTGCAGCACTTAGACCCACCACTTACCGCCTCACAACGGCAATTATTACAGGACGTTTTGAACTTAACAGACAGTGCTGCTATCCAAAAATTCGTAAGCCAGCACCAGCAGGAATTCATTACGCTTTCGACCGATTACTATCTTATCTACATTTTAGATACCGTACCGAACTTTCTACTTGCCCGGTGTAGGCAGCAGTTTGGCTGGAAGCCTGGAATTCTGACAGACATCCTGGCACCAGGTAATCTGACACAGCAGTTCTTGTCACAGGGCCAAACAGGCATTCCGGAAGAATATTTTAAAGGCCCTAACCAGAAGTTTAGTAATCCATTTATTGCAGCCACACTTTTAGAAAGATTGCAAGAGATAAAAAATACCAGCACACAAATATCCGCTGCCCAAGCAATGCAAACAAATCAACACGCTATAAATTATAACAGTGAGGCGGAGTGGATGGATATACATCCTGAACAATTTATCAGTTGTGACACGATCCGCCGCAACGGCCTTACCCTTATTTTTGCGATTAATCAAATTGGGTTTAGCCAGCAAATAAAAGACAGCATGATTAAAACTTTCTTTGCCGTCTATCCTAAGCAGATGCAGGCTTATAACAAGGAGGCGGCTAAAAAAGTCATATTTGTGATGGATTCTGCCTGTCCTTTACTTGCTGCCACGGTACACAATGTAGTCCGGTTTCAGCCAAAATGGTTTAATACCAACCCAAAGGATTATGACGTTGTGACTCATGAGGTGATGCATATCATACAGCACTATCAAAAGAACAATTACAGTCCCAGGTGGCTTTCAGAAGGCATCGCTGATTATGTAAGGCAGATTTATGGTCTCCATAACGTTGATGCCAACTGGAGTATGCCTCCACTGATTAACGGCATGCATTATACCAACAGTTACCGGATTACCGCCAGATTTTTATATTGGATAACTGAGCACAAGGATAAGGATTTTGTAAGAGTTGTGGACAAAATGCTGAGGGACGACTCATATTCAAGCGCTGTCTGGCAGGAGCGCACAGGCAAGGAACTGGATCAGTTATGGTCGGCATATACAGAAAACCCGCAAATCGATTTACAACAGTTACATTCGTATTAGGGCGATTTCTTAAACTTTCCGATTATGAATCAAAATTTAAAACTTCTGCATAATTAAAATTATTTATAACTGGCCAAAACCACTAAAATTTGTACCTTTTAGCTGGATTTGATCAATGAGCAACGTTATTCTGTTAGAATTCAGCCATCAAAATATGATCTATGAATAGAAAATTTTATATTATACTAGTTGTAGTAGCTGTTCAGATTCCGGCTTTTTTGTTAACCGGTAACGCAGCTTTAATGGCAAATACTTTAAATCATCATCAAAAGGATCTACAACACAATTATCCGTACACAATTCGAGATACGATTCCCAAGAGCCGCATAGATGGAATATACAAGATCAAATCACTCCATAAAGAAGATATAAACACCTCTATTCTTGCCACAAAGCCATCAATAAATCTGAAAGACTTTTCCACTGCAAAAACTGTAATGGATCAGACAGGTCAACCTACTTTAGAAATTGACTTGAATAATATGGGCCGAAAAAAATTTTATGAACTTACTAAAGCAAACATAAACAAACCACTGGCCATTGTCCTACAAGGGAAAATAGTATCCGTCCCTTTTATAAACTCAGCTATTGATAGCGATCAAATCCTGGTTAATGGGATTGGAACTTTAAGAGAAGTAACTGACATTGCAAATAACTTAAATAAAGCTTTAAAAAAGAACAACAAATGAATTCAGCATTCATTTTTAAAAGAATAAGATAAAGTTATCCCATCCTTGCCTTGTGTGCATAAAAAAAGTCTCAATAATTACTTATTGAGACTTTTAAAATAAATATGGCAACTACCTACTCTCCCAGGGATAATACCCAAGTACCATCGGCCATGAGGGGTTTTAACTACTCTGTTCGGTATGGGAAGAGGTGAAGACCCTTGGAATAACCACCCAACCACTTACCGCATCATAACGGCAATTATTACAGGACGTTTTGAACTTAACGGACAGTGCTGCTATCCAAAAATTTGTAAGCCAGCACCAGCAGGCATTCATTACACTTTCGACCGATTACTATCTTATCTACATTTTAGGTACCGTACCCGACTTTCCGCTTGCCAGATATAGGCAGCAATTTGGCTGGAAGCCTGGAATTCTGACAGACATCCTGGCACCAGGTAATGCCCCAGCTATTCTTGTCGCAGGGCCAAACTGGCATTCCGGAAGAATATTTTAAAGGCCCATTAATGCTCTTACAAAACTGAAAACATCCAAGTAAAGTGGTCAATTATGCAAAAAGGTGAATCCACAACGCATGCTCCTTGCAATAAAAGAAGCTTGTACCGGCTCCACTTCACCTAGACTAACAACATTAAGTATAACGTAACCAGGCTTTTATAATTAAATTCAATCATGCTGCCAAATCACGAAGTAAAACAGCGCCAAATCGGGAAGTAAAATGCTGCCAAATCACGAAGTAAAACAACGCCAAATCGGGAAGTAAAACAACGCCAAATCACGAACTTTGTGTACCGTTATACAAACAAGCAAGCATAAATGCCTAAAAATAAGTATATACCTAGAATCTGCGATACAGCACTTCAAAATGCTCTTGAGAGAATGGGCGCGGTATTGATTGAAGGCGCAAAATGGTGCGGTAAAACCAGCACCGCTGCAAATGTAGCAGGCAGTACCCTTGACTTGCAAGATCCCGACAACACCAACTCATACCAACAACTGGCGGATACCAAGCCTTCGCTTTTACTCAAAGGCGAAACGCCACGCTTGATAGATGAATGGCAAATGTCTCCCGGCCTTTGGGATGCAGTACGTTTTGAAGTCGATAAACGACAGAAAACCGGGCAGTTTATATTGACTGGGTCCACCCGTCCAGCAGATAACGTGACTGCCCATACAGGCACCGGGCGTTTTGCCCGTATTTTAATGCGCCCTATGAGTTTGTATGAATCAAATGGTAGCATTTCGCTTGCTGCGTTGTTCGAACAGGATCATGATATTGAGGCCGTCTCCACGTTAAGCATACAGCAAATAGCTTATGCTATATGTAGAGGCGGATTCCCGGCCACCATAGACAAGCAGGAAAAAATAGCGTTGCAAATGCCAATAGATTATGTCGAAGCAATTATCAACCATGACATTTCTGATGTTGACGGCGTGGATAAAAACCCCAACCGAGTTAGGCTACTATTACGTTCCCTCGCCCGAAACATTGCCACAGTAGCTACGGCACCCACTATTTTAAAAGATATTGAAAGTACAGAAACCACAATTTCAGACAAGACCCTTGCCGTATATTATAATGCGCTTCAACGTATTTATGTAGCTGAGCCCTTGCCTGCATGGTCACCTTCTCTACGTTCCAAAACCGCTATTCGAACTTCAAATAAGCATCATTTTGTGGATCCTTGCATAGCCACCGCAGTAATGCGTGTCAACCCCTCAGGGATTTTACAAGATTTTGAATACTCCGGGTTTCTATTTGAAGCATTGTGCGTCCGTGACATGCGGATATATGCACAAAATAGTGATGGCGATGTCTTCCACTACCGTGACAAAACCGGGCTGGAAGCAGATATGATTGTTGCCTTGCGTGATGGACGTTGGGGTGCAATTGAAGTAAAATTGGGCAACAAACAAATTGAGGAAGCGGCAGAAAATTTATTGACACTCAAAGCAAAGATCGATACCGAAAAAATGCGTGAGCCTTCTTTTCTAATGGTCGTAACTGGTGGACAATATGCTTTTAAACGCGAGGACGGTGTTCTGGTTGTCCCAATAGGTTGTTTAAAAAATTAGCTGTGCCCGCTGATTCCCTTGAAATAATAAACATTGGGTAAACTATACGCCAACTGACTACAAATTAGCGTCTTATCTATGTGCATAAAAAAAGTCTCAATAATTGCTTATTGAGACTTTTAAAATAAATATGGCAGCTACCTACTCTCCCAGGGATAATACCCAAGTACCATCGGCCATGAGGGGTTTAACTACTCTGTTCGGTATGGGAAGAGGTGAAGACCCTCGGAATAACCACCATAAAAAGGTCGTGTGCTGTCTTCGGATACTTCTTGGTATCACACACTTAAATAAGGTCATATTGGAAAAGCTCATAAGAGCAACTATACCTACCATTTCAGAAGTAAATATAGATTTAAAAAATAAAGCTTACGGGCAATTAGTACTACTCGACTTTGATGTTACCACCTTTACATCTATAGCCTATCAACGTCATC
>NZ_FNQY01000042.1 GCF_900107765.1 Arachidicoccus rhizosphaerae
ATCCGGTCACTGACGCCCATAACGTGCTTAAGGATCATCAGTCCAATACCTCCCCTGACATCAAACCAGCTCTTGCGTCCCTGGCCGGTAACCAGACCCCGGGGACTCGGAATAGTAGCGGATAACTGCTCAAAAGGGATGGCTTTATAAAGAATTCCTAAATCTGTTTGGCTAAAATGCTCATCCAGTAGATTCTCGTGAAAAAAAAGTAGATTTGTCATGGATTATAAAAAAAGTTATGCCCTACTTTGAACACTTTTTGTGCCAAAACAGGGCAATTTTATTATAATCCACACCCTGAAACTCAATGGGGATAACTATTACAGCTTTTCAGGAACACCCTACGTATATTTAAATCCAGCGTTTAATTTATCTTTTCGCGACTTTTACTTGTAGCCTCTGTTTAGGATTAAAGGTTATTTTTCCAGCCCCCAGTTTTTATTGGGTACTGCCCCCATAACGAGTTCCAGTGTGCCTCCTTTTACGATGTCCGCATGCATTAAATAAGCTTTATTATAAGGGTTGCCATTAAGTTTTGCACTTTGGATATAAATATTTTGGGGACTGTTATTACGAGCAATAATTGTAAAGCTTTGGCCACTGGCAAAAGGCTGCGTTAAATGAAGCGCTATCCTGTTAAATACCGGAGAAGTTATTTCATAGCGGGGATCCCCAGGGCAAATGGGATGCAGGCCCGCGGCAGCCAGCACATACCAGGCAGACATTTGCCCCACATCCTCATTTCCTACTAAACCATCAACCCGGTTATGATAAGCGTCTGCACATATTCTGCGGGTCCATTTCTGGGTCAGCCAGGGCGCTCCCAGGCGGTTGAACAAAAAGGGTACGTGATGTACCGGTTCATTGGCATGATTGTAATAGTCATTCCACATAAAGTTTTTGGGCGTCTTTTCAAAAAAGCTTTCCAGATCGGTTTTTACTTTTTCTGTACCGCCCATCAGTTGGATCATGCCGTCCACGTCCTGGGGCACAAACCATCCCTGCTGATAAGGATTACTTTCAATGGTGCCGTAATTTTGCACGAGCCTCCCCTTCGCCGGCCAGTCTTGCCAGGAGCCATCCTCATTTCTGGGCCTGAACCAGCCTTTTTCGGGATCAAAGATGTTTTTATAGTCCATGGCCTTGTGTGCGTATAGCTTCGCCATAGCTGGATGCCCTAAGGCGTTGGCTAATACGGACATACAATAATCCGCATACGCATATTCCAGCGTTAATGAGATGCTCAGACCGCCAGGCGTATAGCCCTGTTTGCCGTTATCAAACTTTTTAACTGTCCCTAAAGCATACTGATAAGCTTTCTGCACATCATAATTTCTGATACCCTTTACATAGGCGTCCGCAATCATAGATACAGCAGGATTGCCAATCATACAACCCGAATACGCATTTAACAGCTCCCACCTGGGTAAATAGTTATGTCCAGACTCCTGTGCCAGTGTAATTAAAGAAGTAATCATATCATTAACCAGCCCAGGATTTATGATTGTCTGAAGCGGCATCTGGCTTCTAAATACGTCCCAGCCACTAAAAATTGTTCTTTTATTAAAGCCGGTGGCTTTATGCGCTTTATCGTCTCCGCCCATGTACTGCCCATCCACATCAGTGACTATTCTAGGGTCAATCATGGTATGATAAAGTGCTGTATAAAAAACGGTCTTCTGTTCCAAAGAGCCGCCTTGTACCTTAATTTTATTGAGTGCCTGATTCCAGCTATCTACAGCCCTTTGATGCAACCCGTCAAAATCCCAGTCTTTCATCTCTGTTTGCAGGTTGCGTTTAGCCCCTTGCATACTGACAAAGGAAATACCAGCTTTCATGAATACCTGTTCTCCTTCTTTGGTTTCAAAATCAGTATAAAAGCCAAGATGCTTGCCTTCATAGGAAGCTGGTTTAGAAATCCGCTTAGCATCCTCCAGCCATTTTTGGTAATAATCACTGGTTACTGCATCTCTTTTTCTATTGGCTGTGTCAGGGATATTAGCCGACCAGACCCCATAGTCCTTTAAAGGCTTACTGAAACTGGCATAAAAATACACCGTGTAATCGGCCTTGCCGTCTCCGTTGCCCCAACCCCCGCCATCAGGGGAGCACCGCATCCAGCCTTGGATACTGTGGTCATCCACTACCTCAACATATTGTTTAGTAGAAGTGCCCCCTACTCTCCTGGCCAAATCAATCTGGATCCTGGAGCTCTTATTTTCAGGGTAAGTAAAGCGTAACATACCGCTGTGGGCAGCAGCCGTCATTTCTGCCTTCACCTTATATTTTCCCAGAAAAACGCTGTAATAGGCAACTGCTGCCTTTTCGGAGGATTTTGTATACATCGACCGGTAGCCTTTTTCAGGGTGCTCCAGCGTACTGCTGAAGGATTGTAATGGCCCTGTAGTTGGCATGACCAGAAAATTACCCAGATCTCCATACCAACCGATGCCACTCATCTGCGTAAAGGCAAACCCCTCAATACTCGTGTGTTCATCGCTATAACCAGATCCATTATCCCCTCCTGTAATTGTGTTAGGACTCACCTGCACCATTCCATATGGAGTGGTAGCCCCTGGGAAGGTCTTACCCAGCCCATGATAAATTCCCGCCTCCCCCACACTGGTAGAAGCGCCAATCATGGGGTTTACAAAACTGGCAGGCGATGGGTGCCTTTCTGACTGCCCAAATACATGACCAACCATTTGTGCCCCTAATGCGCCAATACATATTGCGCGCAGATAATAGCTCCATCTTACTTTTTTACCCATCATTGTTTTTACTTCTTTCGTGGTAAAGATCATTAATTTTTGCCTTGTTTAAAAAAGTGATCCATAAATAACAGCTCAAATTGAATCGAGTTGGCCCAATAGTCCCAGGTATGGGCTCCCGGCCTGGTGATAAAATCATGATCAATTTTATCATATAAGAGCTTTTTATGCAAGGCAAGATTCTGCTGGTATAAGAAGTCATCAGATCCGCAGTCAATAATCATTTTAAGCGAATCGTTTATCAGTTTATGTGTCAGGTATAAAACACTATGCTGCTCCCATCTTTTTGGATATTCGCTGTAGGAGCCTAAAAGGTCCTGAATGCCAAAAGAACCCGCAAGGCCGGTGATATCCACAGCCCCGCTCATACTGCCGGCAGCGCCAAATATATTTTGATGTAAAATAGCTAAATAAAGCGCTCCATAGCCTCCCATACTGAGTCCCATAATGGCCCGGCCCTTTTTATTTTTTATCGTTTTATAATGTTTATCCACCCACTGAACCAGCTCAGTTGTTATAAAGGTCTCGTAATTACTGTATTTTTTGACCGGGCTATCAAAATACCAGCCTGCAAAACCGCCATCCGGGCAGACAATCATCAAATGATATTGATCTGCATAACTGGCCACTGCCGGCACCTTTTTGATCCAATCACTATAATCCCCTGAGTATCCATGAAGTAAATACACAACTGGCAAAGCTGGAGCTTCTGAAACGGCCTTTACATTTTCATAGTCTTTTGGCAAAATAACAACCGTCTTCATGTCCCGGTGCATTGCCATACTATAAAAAGCAATCGTGTCTACACTAGCAGCTTGCCCTTGAGAACTGACCAATAATATGACAATGAGCATGGATAGGCACAAAATAATGGGTCTATTGATATATTTTCTAAGGATACTGTTACGCATAGACGGACTGATTTATTCGTTAATTTTTTAGATATGTGACAGATAGATAGTTATTACCAGTCAGTTAGCACAAACGACTGGGATGCATACATAAGAAACACAAACCCTAAAATGCCGCTATTAATGATTTTAAAATCCACATATAAATATTTTTATAATAATAGCGGATGCGGTCTCTTTATGTGACAACAAGAAAGTAGCAGAACCCAATAAGTAGTCGTCCATTTTTGCGCTATATTTACGTAAATAATAGCCCATAGCTGACACATGACTAAAAACCGCGTCCCATTGACGACTAAAAAATATTATATATTATTTGCATTTTTGACAACGATCTTTTTGATGTGGGGTCTGGCGCTCACCTTAATGGATGTGCTCAATAAGCATTTCCAGACAGAGCTACACCTGACAAAATCCAAGTCTTCTTTGATTCAGTTGGCTACTTTTGGAGCTTATAGTCTCATTGCCCTGCCAGCAGGGATTTACATGAAAAAATTTGGTTATCGTAAAGCCATTTTAGGCGGCTTGTTTTTATTTGCTGCAGGCGCTTTTTTATTTATTCCGGCAGCCAATCAAAGCTCTTTTACGCTGTTTTTAATGGCCTTATTTGTACTGGCTAGTGGTATGGCATCCCTGGAAACCGTAGCCCATCCCTATGTAGCCGCACTTGGGGATCAACGCACCAGTGATCAGCGTATTAATTTTGCACAGTCCTTTAATGGCCTGGGTGGCGTAATCGGGCCGGCTATCGGCAGTTTTTTTCTATTGAAGGCCGAACAAGATAGCCTGAACGGGTTGTCAACCGTTAAAACGCTATATGTCTCTATAGGTTGCGTTATAGCTTTGATGGGACTGATCTTCGCCTGTTCCCCTTTTTCCAGGGTAACGACTAGCAGTTTCCACCCGGCAGCAGGCTCGGCAGTACGGGCACAAGGATATACAAACGTTGACGTGCACCGGCTAAAGGATCTTTTACATCAACCGCATTTTATATTTGCGGTGTTGGCCCAGTTTTTTAATGTAGCCGCCCAGGCAGGGACCTGGGCCTATTTTATCAATTACGGGGAAGAAATCATGCATTTCTCGGCTGAACATGCAGGCTACTTTTTCTCCCTGAGTATTTTACTGCTGGTTATCGGCCGGTTTACCGGAACATTTTTAATGCGTTATATTAAACCTTATCTGCTATTAAGCATATTTGCTTTCTGTAATATATTGATGTGCCTTTTAGTGGCCAGAGGGGCTGGATGGGGTTCCTTTATTGCCCTATTAATGATTAATTTCTTTTTCAGTATCATGTATCCCACTATTTTCAGTTTAGGCTTGAAAGACCTGGGCCCTTTAACACAACAGGCCTCTTCTTATATCGTGATGGGTTTTATAGGAGGAGCCTTGTTCCCACCACTAATGGGCCTGATTGCTAATCAGCATATAGCAGCGGCCTATTTATTGCCCGTTATCTGCTATGCAGTGATCTTTTTATTTGGGATTAAATACCCTAGATTGAATAAAAACGCGCTTCTGCATGCAAGCCGAAAAATAGAACAGACGCCTATTTAAATCTTTTCTCAATCATTTATTTATAATTTCCCGCAAAATACAGACCCACTTGAAAAAATATTCCATCAGTGATATCGCACAGGCGCTGAACATCTCAAAAACGACCGTTTCCTTTATCCTGAATAACCGGGCCGAAGAAAAGCGCATCAGCCCTCAACTAGTAGAACGTGTACAACAATTTGTAAAGGAAGTGGGCTATAAACCCAATCCCATTGCCAAGAGCCTGAGAACAGGAAAGACCAATATCATCGGGCTTATGGTGGAAAATATTGCAGACCCCTTTTTTGCAGCCGTTGCCCGCCATATTGAAAATAAAGCCTATCAAAACGGCTATAAAATCATTTATTGTTCCACGGATAATAACACCCTCAAGACCAAAGAATTACTGGAGATGTTTCAGGAACGCAATGTAGATGGGTGTATTATAGCGCCCCCCATTGGTGTGGAAGCAGAGATTAAAGCGTTATTAGACTCCGGTATGCCCGTTATCTTTTTTGACCGGCATTTAGAAGGTATTGTGACCGATCAGGTAGAGATCAATAATTATGAAAGTTGCCTGGAGGCAACCAATTTATTGATTCAGGAAGGGTTTAAAGATATCGGCTTTATCACTTTTTCCTCCACGCAGACTCAGATGCAAGGAAGACTCGCAGGATATCAGGCTGCGGTGCATCATGCTCATTTAAAGGAGTATGTCCTGGAAATTAAGTTTGATCAAAATGAGAGACTTATTATAGAACCCATCAAGGCATTTTTAACTAAACATACAAAACTGGATGCGGTCTTCTTTAGCGCCATACAGGCAGGAACCAATGGACTGAAGGCTTTCCATGAACTGAATCTTAAAGTCCCTGGAGATCTGGCTGTCATTGCCTTTGACGATTGCGATGTATTTGCATTATATGCCCCTTCCATTACCGCCATTTATCAGCCCATTGACCAGATTGCAGAAGCCACCATTGATTTGCTATTAAAGCGATTAAAAAAGAAAACACCTGGCGCACCGGCTGCCAAATCCGCTGCGAAATCAAGCTCCAAGCCAGTCCTGGGGAATTTTCAGCAGGTAATTATTCCAACAGGTATTACGATAAGAGCCTCTTCCCGAAAAAAACGGTAGTTATTTAAGGTGACCGATTAATAATCAGCCTTCTTTTCCAAAAAATTGTCCGTTCTGAAAGACTCGGCCGGCAAACCGGCTTTATTTTGCAGGTTGGTTACCGGGTAATTATAAAAGGCATACCTGACAAATAGTGGCGTGGCAACTTTTGGTGCCATTAATTCTACCGTATTTCCCACAATAACCGCTTGGGCAGGATAAAACACGCTATCACTGCCTGCCAGATAAAAATCTCTGGGCGGTCTGCCATCATGGGTCATTAATCCGCTGGAAACGGTTTCGGGTTCAAAATGAATAATTGCCTTATGGTGATTAAAAGCCACATACTGAAACTGTGGTCCCAGATAAGGGACCTGTAGTTGATTATAGGTTCTGTTTAAGGCAATGGCGGCCAGGCGTTCACCAACCGGACGTTTATTTTTAGGATGTAGGTTTGATGGATTGCCCACATCTAAGGTAAGCGCCATATACGTATTATTTAAGTACCGAACGCTTGCCTGTACTTCCCTGAAATAAGCATCGCCCGTTAAGGTTGAATCTAGTTTTTCATGTGCATAAGGCGCAATCTGAACAAATTCAAACGGCAGACAGCCTTGTTTAAAAGCTGCACGCCAACTTTTGATCAGCGTAATCGTAGCCCTTGCAAAAGCAGCCCGGTCCTTATAATTTGTTTCCCCCTGATACCAGCAAAATCCCTTAATAGACAGTGGAATAAATGGATGAATCAAGGCATTATAGAGTAAAAATGGTCGGGTTACTTTTTCAAAACTGAATCCAGCAGTAATCTCCTGCCTGGATTTAGGGTCCTGCACGTACGGCGTCAAATAGGTTTTATTTAATACGGCGTCAGCCGCGAGTGCTTTTTCAGGTACAAAAGCCTGAACAGTGGAAGCGCCTATGCCAGAAAAAATTAAACCAACAGGAATGTCCAGACGTTGCTGTAAATGGTTCCCAAAGCTATAACCAACCGCGCTAAAATCCCGGACACTCACAGGTGTACAGATCTGCCAGTTGCCCTGAATATCTTCCATAGGGGTAGCACTAAAGTTCAGCGCTACGTTCAGTAGCCGAATATGGGCATTGGCATTATTAATAATTTCTGTAGAATCCAGCATTTCATGAACGGCAAACTGCATATTAGACTGGCCCGATAAAAACCACAGGTCACCTATTAGTAGATCTTTTATAGTCCTGGTTTCATTGTGCGAACTTATTTTCAATTGATGCGGGCGGTAATCATGGGCGGTCGCTTTGGGGACCGCTAAAATGCCCCTGAAACGCCCATCAGCGTCTGCCCTTACCGCTACCCAGGCTTTTTGTCCGTCAACCATCCAATCCGCTTCAATCAGGACTTTGGCAAACTTTTCTGCCCGGCCCCATACGGTGAAGGGTTTATTTTGCTGAATCACCATGTGATCCTGTAATACTGTGCTAAATGCTAATAATTGGTGTGCAGTATCCTCCATAACAGGGGTTAAACAAGTGGACCGGCCTGCGACTGATTGTAATAGAGCTAGTAAAACCATTAAAATACGTATTCGATATTTAATTAACGCCCAATTTTGTAACGCGTTATGCGCTTCAGTTCGGCTGCTCCCAATACAAAGCAAAGGCATATTTACCCCGGGTAATTGACACGCGCTATACATAATTTTTGACATACTTTACAAATAAGATTATTTTGGGAAACATGAAGCACTCCTAATATCTCCAAAAAATAAAAATGATTAAAAAGATTTAAACACATCCATCTCTTTCTAAATATAATACAGGAACAGCTCCTTAGATAAGAAACATTTTAAAAGCCATTCCGCCAGTCATAGCGCTTTAATTTTTAATATTTTAGAAAATTTTATACATTTAAGCTGAAGAAAAAACGCGCCAAAGGATAGCGGATACCTTGACAGATATGTGTCTATAAGTAAAATCAAAGGTTCATCAAGTTAAGTTACAGTAGCTAAAATGTCTAAATCCATGAAAAAAAGCGTATTTATGATACTGGCAGGTGGGATATTCACCTTCAGTACCCTAACCAATAACAGTTACGGTCAATCAAAGCCAGCGCCCTTTAAGGCAGCAGAGAGAGTCGTATTTGCTGGCAATAGCATTACAGAAGCAGGGTTTTATGAGACCTATATCTGGTTATATTATATGACACATTTTCCAGACCGGCGAATCAGTGTATTAAACGGCGGCGTCGGCGGAGATGTCGCAGAGCAAATCTACCGCAGGCTTCCTGGTGATTTACTGCCTAAAAACCCCACTACGCTTGTTGTGAGCTTCGGGATGAACGACAGTAAATATTTTGAGTATAACGATTCGCTGCATCCAGTCACTGAAGAAAAGAGAAAGGCAATTGTTCAAGAGTCCTATAATAGCTATTTAAAAATTCAGGATACCTTACGTGCTCACCCCGCCATCCATAAAATCATCATGAGCTCCTCCCCTTACGATGAGACGGTTAAGCAAGAGGGCAGCCTATTTAAAGGGAAATGGAAGACCATGGACGAGATTGTCAGCTTCCAGAAAAAAGCAGCAAAAGATCAGGGTTGGGATTATGTAGATCTATTCCACCCCATGACCGCCATTAACCTGAAAGAGCAAAAAAAGAATCCAGCCTATACCTCTACCGGGCCGGATAGAATCCATCCGGGTAGCGCAGGTCATTTGATTATGGCCTATATTTTTTTGAAAAGCCAGAGACTGGCCGGGAAACCTGTGGCTGATTTTGCCATTAAGGCTGACAAGCGGTTGGTGGCTAAACAGCAGAATTGCCAGATCAATACCGTTAAAAGCACAAAAGAGGGCCTGAGCTTCCAATACCAGGCAAAATCACTCCCTTTTCCGCTGGATTCAGTGGCTCGTGTCTGGGGCAATCAGCAAATAGAAACCGAAGCCTTACCGGTCATTCCGTTTATGAAGGAGTTTAATCAGGAAAATATGCAGGTCACAGGCTTACAACCGGGCAACTATCTATTAAAAATAGATGGCCAGCAAATCGCGGAGTTTTCAGCGGCTGCCTTGAAAGCAGGGATAAATCTGGCCAGTCTGCACAATACCCCTCAGTATCAACAGTCCTTGAAAATTATGGATCTCAATGCCAAACGTAAAGATATAGAGGCTAAGTTCAGAAATTATTACTGGGTACAATATGATTTCCTCTATGACAAAGGTCTCCTGTTTAATAACACCCAGGTAGCCGAAGACACCATTAAGGCTAATTTAGAAAAGAACGGCTGGCTTAAAGTCAAATACGACGATTATACGGCGGTACGTACCCAAAGACAGGCGCTTAAAAATCAGATGAAGGCCTATGTGGATGAGATTTATTCCATCAATAAACCCAAAAGCCGTCTTATTGAACTAATCAAGCAATAAAAACCGAATAGTTCCAATAGCAGTTTGGGCAAAGATGTTGCCACCAACTGCTATTGAAACTATTTATAATATCTAAAAGGTAACCATTGTTTATTTCGATCTGATTAAATATTCGCTACCGAATCCCAAAACGGTCAGTGTTTTTAAAAGCCAATTCACCCAAACAGCATCCCCCTCTCCAAATTTATAAACCGGTTCCAAGGTAATCACCCCTTGATGACTATCTGCTATCCCGTCATCATATTGACCAATAGGGTCACTACCCAGCATTCTGAATACAGGTACAGGAATCTGTCCTTCTGTGCTCTGGGCTGGCATATAGGCATTATGTCTGCGTGGGTAATAAGCCTGGCTCCAATATCATGCCCAAAGCGTGTAACCATCTGCCACAATCTGCACCTTACAGTGGCTCAGGCGATTCCGGCCAGCCTCCTATCTCAAATTTATTTTTTGGTAGATTTTTAAGCAAACTTTGACAGCGGCTATCCAATAAAGCGTCGCAAGGAAACAAAAAGGTTCCATTCAAGTTAAACTTACGCATTAACCTCACCTGGCTAACAACCGTCTGATAAAGCACATCTCCCGTAATTTCAGGGCCTCTGGACTCCAACAACCCCATGAAATTAATAATATGGACAATTTCAGGGCTTTCTTTTGTTGTCATAACATGACAATTGATTCCTTCACAAATTCAACAGATTCAGAATTACTTCAGAATAGCATCTGAATTTTGCTTTTTTTATCGAAAGGAACAATTACAACTTATAGTATCATGGGCTAAAGGGAAACTGGGAATGATATTCAGGTGATTAAATTCAATCTGCCTTTTAAGGAATGACAGAAATCATGTCCTGTTCATTACAGACTTCCACAAGGATTTCCTCACCAGATGTATGTCCAGAGAAAAGAATAAGGCCTTCGGAAAAATTAATCTTAATATTCATTATTTTCTCTATGGAAGCTTATAAACAATATAGTAAACCATTTTATTATTTGGGTGGACTTTACCTGTTCGTTTGTACATTATTAAGAATTATACTACTAATAGACCCCAAGGTTCATAATGGACTTACTATTATGGATTATGTCCAAATACTATTCGTTGGGCTATTACCCAATCTTCTCTTCTTTTGTTTAGCAGCCATCCCTTTATGGCTATACCTACTTACAATTTCAAATAAAAAACTAAAAAAACCATACGGATGGATAATACTGGCAGGTTTAATGCTCTTGTTACTCATTTTATTGTTCACAAAGAATCCCATTAAAGCTTACGGCAGTGTTCTTTTAGAAATTGTCGTTATTTTCGTTTGCATAAAATTATTACTGAACACGCTGCTGTATATCTTCCCAACCAAAAGGGTACTAATCCGAGAGTGGACTTTCCATATTACCATTTTTATCTATACAACTATCATTTTACTTAATGCTTTAAGTGAGTACTTTTTCTTTAAAGAATTTGGAGTACGCTATAACTTTATTGCTGTAGACTATCTGATCTATACCAATGAAGTAATTGGGAATATTATGGAATCCTATCCGGTAATTCCTATTTTTTTGGGCTTAGGATTGATTTCTCTGACATTAACATGGTGGATAGCCCGCAAAACAAAAAAGTATTTCCAGCCACTGCCCAACATAGGTACCAAGTTTTTAATATTTATAAGTGTCGCCCTTTCTATTTTATTGGCAATTATCATACTTCCGTATTTTGGAGATATGAAGGCAAATAACCAAAGAAATAAGGAACTAACCCAAAATATATATGTCAGTGAGTTAGCCAGTGATGGTATTCAAAAATTTACAATTGCATTTTTGGATAATGATTTAGACTATAATAAATTTTATCTAAGAATACCACAAAAATTAGCGCTTCAAACACTCGCATCAAGAATTGGCTGGGCTCCTTTAAATAATCTACAAGTCAGCCCCACACCTATCCAGGCAGACACGACCGAATTACATAAAAACATAGTGCTTATAACAGTGGAAAGTTTGAGTGCAGATTATCTGGCTCATTATGGCAATATTGAAAATCTAACGCCATTTTTGGATTCTCTTTATAATGAAAGTCTAGTTTTTACGAACCTTTATGCAGCAGGCAATAGGACGGTAAGAGGTCTTGAAGCTCTTACGCTCTGCATACCGCCATCACCTGGAGAAAGTGTTATAAAAAGAAAGGATAATCAACAAAAGTTCAGCACTGGCAACTTACTTAAAAAAAGAGGGTATACAGTTCAGTTTCTCTATGGCGGTTATAGCTATTTTGATAATATGCAGGACTTTTTCTCCACAAATGATTATCAGATAATAGATAGAAACAATTTCAAACCAAATGAAATTAGTTTTGCCAATATATGGGGGGTTGCGGATGAAGATATGGCCCGTAAGATGGTTCAGGTACTCAATCAGGACAGTCGGTTGAACAAACCCTTCTTTGCTCATTGGATGACAGTATCTAACCACCGTCCATTTACCTATCCTAATGGGCGCGTAAGGATACCTGGTGATGCCCATCAAAGAAAAGGAGGAGTATTATACACTGATTACGCATTGCATCAATTCTTTCTTATGGCTAAAGGACAGAACTGGTATAACAACACTGTATTTATTATTGTTGCGGATCACTGTGCCAGTTCTGCAGGTAAAGTTGCGCTGCCCTTGGATAAATATAGAATACCATGTATTGTTTTCAGTCCTGGCTTTATAAAGCCCCAAAAAATCAGCACACTCATGAGCCAGATTGATATTATGCCTACTGTATTCGGTTTATTACATTTCAGCTACCGCTCTAAGTTTATTGGACAGGATGTTTTAAAAAAGAACTATAAACCAAGAGCCTTTATGGCAACTTACCAGGACATGGGATATTTAGAAGACAGTATTTTAACGGTTCTGGCTCCATTAAGGGCTGTCGCACAATATAAAATCAGCCCAATAAATGAAACGCCTGAAGGTTCCACATCCGCAAATAATTCAATTAATCTAAATAAAGATAATAAACAAAATCAGGCCATTCAGATAAAGTTTAACCAGACTGAGATTCAACCTGAGCACATTGATAAAAAGTTAGAAACCACAGCTATCAGTTACTATCAAACAACTTCCTGGTTATTGAAGACTCACCAATACCAGGCATTACCTTAAAGAATCATTACAAAAGTTCCGACAATTATCAATCCTGCACCAATTAAGGTTTTCAAATCAGGGGATTCCCCTAAAAAAACTATGGAGAGCAATATGGCCAGCGCTACACTTAGTTTGTCCACCGGAGCCACCTGGGATACCTTACCTAGGCTCAGCGCTTTAAAATAAAAGATCCAACTAAGCCCCGTAGCAATACCAGAGAGTAATAAAAAAAGTAAATTTTGGCGGTTAAGCCCCTGCCACCCTTTCCATTCATCTTTATAGATTACAATTGCCCAGGCCATAATTAAGATAATGACAGTTCTGATAGCAGTAGCCAAATCAGCGGAAACACCTTTTATCCCAAGTTTGGCAAAAATGGCGGTTAAAGCTGCAAACAATGCCGCCAATAAAGCAAAAATCCACCACATAAATAAAAAATTAGAATAGTTTTAAAAAATCATGCACAAATCAAAACAGACCATACATACTTTATCAGGATCTTATTTCTCTGTCTTAATTCTGTTCCTTTATTTACTCCAAAATATTTACCAAAACTAGTAAAAACAGCTCCCCTGTCCTCCGAGTCAATAAAACAACCAATAATCATCAGAAAATATTCAGAATTAATTCAAATTTGATTGGGTTCTTTGTAGAAGAAACATTAGTTTTATCATAGTATCTGCCAGTTATTCATTAACAGATAAACACAGAAGGGACTGGCTGATACATAACCCCTTATTAATAGTATGAAAATACTAATCATAGAAGACGAACAATCCCTGGCAGGAAGCATTCAACAATATCTGCAACGGGAAAACTACCTTTGTGAAATTGCCAGCGATATTACACCGGCCAGGCAAATGATAGAGGATTTTACTTATGACTGCATTTTACTGGATATTAATCTACCGGAAGGCAGCGGACTTACTTTACTAAAAGAATTAAAGCAGGATAAAAAAACAGACGGAGTAATCATTATATCAGCCAGAGGAGCCCTTGAAGACAAGGTGTTATCTTTAAAGCTCGGTGCAGATGACTACCTTGCCAAACCTTTTCATCTGGCGGAGCTAAGTGCCAGAATAGAAGCAGTTATCCGTAGACGGTATATGCAAGGCGAGTCCAAACTTAGTTATGAGGACATCGTCATTGATACGCTTGCCAGATCCGTCAGCGTTCAAGACCAACCGATCACCCTGACTAAAACTGAATATGAGCTGTTATTGTTTTTAATCATTAATAAAGGTCGAGTTGTCACTAAAAACGCGATTGCTGAACACCTCTTAGGTCGTTCCGCATTGTATCTGGATAATTTCGATATCATCTATGCCCATGTCAAAAACCTGAAAAAAAAACTGCTAGGCATGGGTGCGGCAATTAAAACGATTTACGGAACAGGTTATAAGTTCTCCTGATGAAACTTTTAAACTATACTTCATTAAGGCATCTTTTATTTGCCTCTCTGCTGACCCTTATCAGCATTCCGGTATTCTATGTGCTGCTCAATGACATTTTTGTCAGATCCATAGACAGGGATCTTAAAATGCAAGCCGCCCAGATTCCAACTATGGTAAGTATTATTCAAAATCAAAAAGATCTTGAACTTTGGAAAGAGCTTGACAATGACCTTGAAGTGCTTCCCCTAGATAGTGTCCAGTTTCATGAACGTCCGTTTACCAGACAAGAATCACTGCCTAATCATAAAGGAGATGAAGATTTCAGGATCCTGCAAAAAAAACTACAGATTATGGGGCAGCCTTATGTGGTAAGTATAAAGGCCTCCTTATTTGAAAAAGAAGATTTAATAAGAACGATCCTTACCATTCAGTTTGGCATACTCATCCTGCTGCTTATTGGAACTGTAGGAATCAATTATTTTGTTCATAAACGCATCTGGAAACCATTTTATAACTCACTTGATTATTTAAGACAGTTTAATATAGAATCAGAGATTAGCCCCCTTCCCGCTCCGTTAAAAATACAAGAATTCACACAACTCAATCAATCCATTGAACAGTTATCTGTCAGGGTTCGTCAGACTTATTTTTCTCAGAAAGAATTTATTGAAAACGCTTCTCATGAATTACAAACCCCGCTGACAGTATTAAAATTTAAATTAGAATTGCTCTTACAGACCAAAGACCTCACGGGTGAACAGGGAGAACTCGTTGGTGATATGTATCGTGAAATTGAACAAATGCAGGAACTAAACAGCAATTTACTCCTACTCAGCAAAATTGAAAATGGACAGTTTATCAGTGATGAAGACATTGATGTTGAAGCATCAATTGCTGAATTGATTGATAACTTAAGCCTGTTAGCAGAAGCCAAAGGCCAAATACTTCTGTTCATAGAACAAAAATACCCACACCCTAAACCGCTACTTCTTAAAAGAGCCAACCCCATGCTGTTTAAAATAATGATAGCCAACCTATTAACCAATGCTATTCAGTATAGTTCAAGCGGTGCCACGATAAAAATCGACCTAAAGGAGGACTCTCTAATAATTGCCAACCCCGGATCGCCCTTGAATATTCCAAAATCGAAGCTTTTTACACGGTTTGTGCGAACTGGTAAAAAAAGTAAGGGGCAAAACAAATCCGGATTACATAATGGCGGCAATGGGCTGGGGCTTTCGATCGCTAGCCGAATAGCATCATACCATAAAAATCTTTCGATGACTCTTGATTATCTTTACAATGAAGAAAATAAAGAACATAATTTCATCATCCATTGGCTAAATGTCAATTAACCAAGCCCAATTTGAGTCTGAACCATATAGCAAGTTGTCATTTGAAATGTTATAGGATCTTCTATAAACCCTAAAGACGTCTTTAATAATTAAAACACAATTATTGATTAGAGCATAATCCAGGTGAGCTAAAAATTTAGCTTAATGGCCCTCAAGTTTGCACCTTTTTTATGGCTTAGCATGATTAAGATCTTTTATCTCCATCAGTTACAAATTAAGTATAAAAACATTTTCAATTAAATTCGAAAATTAAATAATATTAGCCTAAATTTCACATTTTATTTACGACATACTCTAAATACCAATTCGGCATAAGAGATTTTTCAATTTCCCAAATTATTTCCCCATTTTCCAATTCTGCTATTAAAACTAATTCACTCCCAGAATGATCTAACAAAAAAACGCTTTGGGCAATTCTTACAGCTTGAATTATGAAGTGGACCCTATTCTTTAGACAGATTTCTTTGGGTTCTAAGATAGAGGCAATAGGGATACCTCTTCTGGGTTAGGCGGTGACCTGGTGCAAATATACTTACTTTTATGCTGCATGTTTATATAACTTGCTGGGACATGAATTATTAAGAGATTGGTGGGGCCTGTGATAATTGTAGAAACTCATATAGTTATCGATTTGATAGTGCAAAGTTCGACCGTCCTCACACGGGCTTAAGTATATACATTCGTATTTGATTGAACGCCATAGCCTTTCGATGAAGATGTTGTCAATTGCGCGCCCCCTGCTATCCATGCTGATTTTAATTTGTT
>NZ_FNQY01000043.1 GCF_900107765.1 Arachidicoccus rhizosphaerae
CAACGGCAGTGAAAAATCACATAAGACCGGGCGAAAGAAATCCAATAGAGGGAAAATTTGGCCAAGCAAAGACCAGATATGGCATGGACAATATAAAAGCCAAGCTGGCCAATACAAGTACTTCATGGATATCTACTATAGCCCTGGTGCTAAACCTGGTCCGGATGACCAGGCAGGCACCTGTATCCCTACTATTAAGGATACAAAATTGGCTAGCCTATCATGTAGTCAGGCTAGCCGGAAATTTCAGAATTAAAAATTATTATAATGTGTTAATGACCACCTAGCGGTGAGTTATTGAGCAGACTCTAATTATAATGGTCTGAATTTCAGTGTGCGTTTGGGTTTTGATCGTATATTTGATTAATTTTAAGTATAAATAACTTTCTGCAAATTAAAACATACTGGAAATTGAAAATGGCAGAATTTTAAAAGAAATAAACTTAAGTGTTGGTTATGAGATTAGTTTTATTTTTAAAGAACGCCCTTATTTTTAAATTTTTAAAGACAGAATTTAAAAGGAGTCGCCTTGCTTTCTTTATTATATTATTGGTTTTTGTATTTCATGCAGGTGCAAATTTGATTAAGTCAAATATCTTTCCTGTATTTATTTATAGTATGTATTCTGAGCCTCAATATTCAATGCCAACTACGACAGATCGCTATGTTTTTTACGCAGATGATAAACCCATCCATGTCAAGAATATGTTTGTACAAGGCCGGATATCGGGTCCTGTTGAAAGGTATTTTCGTTTTAAAGAAAATAAAGGAGAAGATCCGATAACAAATAAAAGAATTAATTATTTTTCCTATTTTTTTTCAAATGATGCCATTTGGAGATTTAAAAATATATTATATAAAAAATCAGTTGACCTGGCTGTATTTAAAGATTGGTATAAAAAATATTTTGCCCAATACATTTCAATTAAATACTCTAAATTATCTGTATATCAATTTATTTATTCTTTGGATGATTTAGAGAACCCAAAACAAATCCATTATTTATTTTCTCTTTATGAATAAGAAAACTGGAAAAATTTTACAAAATGAGCGTTTTTTGTGCTCCATGTTTTTTAGTTTATTCCTGATAGATTGGATAGCTAAATTTTTCCAGAATACATGGCTGCATAATTTTGTTGGAATGCCATTTTATTATATTGGAACAGATTTTTCATATTGGCTTTTAATTTTATCCGGAATACCTCAGTTTTTGTTGTCAACTTATAAATTGTCATTATTCTTCGATATCATTTTAACGGTTGTTACTGTTTGGAATATTTTTGCTCCTAGACGAGTGACAAATATTATTTGGATATTTCTTTATTCATTTTGGGTCATGACTACTAATGCTGCAATAGGTTCGCACTTTCATAGTTATAATGGTTTTATAATAATGGGTATTTGTTTTTGCTTTTATTTCACTTCATTTTTTGTAACTGCATGGGAAATGGTGAGATTTTATATTATGTATTTATTTAGTAGTGCAGCATTATGGAAAATATTAAGAGGGATTGTGTTCGATAAGAGCCATTTAAAAATATTATTGGTTCAAATGGATTTATGGCATGCTAAAAATGAAAGTTGGTATTCACCTATTTTTAAGCTCTACACAACTTATTTATGGATATCCTATACAAGTATGATTCTTGTAATTATTTTACAATTAAGTTTTTTAATTGGATTTGTTACAAAAAAATATGATAAGTGGCTATTTTTATTGTTTTTGTTCTTTTGTTTAGCGAACCAGATAGTCTTTAGGCATTTTTTCTTTGAATTGTTAATTTTGGGTATGACATTATTATTTGTACCAAAAAGGTTAGAGATAGAGTATGGTGTTAGCGGTGAGAAAGCTTTATGATATTTTTTTTCGACAAATATATATGGTGTTGTCATCATAATTTGCTGGTCCTACGACTCCGCCAATATTGAACGGCAATTCATCTCCCTTAATTAATTCTGCCAAAAAACCTGTATTTTCAATCTGCTTATTGAAATCTTTTCCAAAAATTCTCATGTGATCAAATTGACCAAATTTTTGGATTCGTTCTTCATGGCTGATAGTGGTAGTATCTTCTATCATACTAGATAATGTTTTGTCTGTAGGAGATGAAATTTCAATAATTCCATCATCTTTTAATACCCTTTTTAGTTCTTTCATTGATTTTTCGAAATTTGGAACATGCTCAAGGACGTGATTGCATATTATTAATGACCAAGTTTTATCTTGAAATGGCATTTGTTGGATATCCAATTCGATATCGGCTGTTTTGTCATATAGATCAGCTGTGGTAAATGGAATATTATTTTGTTTTAACCATAACTCTATAGCATGTTCTGCTCCAATCATTAAAATAGGGAAAGAATATTGTTTTAATGTTCCCTTTATTTGATTAAAATAGAAACAAACAATTCGGTGTCGAGGCATTGAATAACAAAAAGGACATGTCGTGTTTTTGAAGGTATATTTGAATCGTTCATCATTATTAAACCCTTTTTCATATTTGAAGGGCATAAATCTGCTAAAATTTCTGTTACAACAAGGGCAATATACCTCTTTCCCTTTATAAATTTGATTAAATACAAGCCCTCGGAATTTCCGATAATTTGATTTAGATACTTTAAGTAATTTTTTGGGGAGTATTTTAGCAATTAACAGTTTTAATTTAAACATATTTTAATGACGTATTTATTCAAAATTACGAATAAAGTTGAAATTTAGAATTTGGACGATATTGCATTTTAGTTTCTAACTTTAGCTAATCCGCAATATCTTGAATCATAGCCCTGGTGTCTAACGGATCTCTTTTCTCGTAATTCAATCTGAAGGCAGATAAATTCGGGTCATATTTTTTTATTCTGTGTAACTCATATTGATAGATCCCCTGACCCAGCTGAGTCATAAACGGGAAGCCGAGCGTATCATAATCATACTTGTTATCATTTATAATCCCGTCCTCATTTACGTATAAGGTACAGCTAAGCATAAACTCAACGTGATGCTTAAAGTCCGCTATATAAGAAACATTGGTTAAAAATCCGTAAGACCATCCGGGTTTATTAAATGCCCGGACATAGGAGGGAAGATGGGGACCTTTATTTCTGAAGAAAAACTTCGTAAAGCTGTCAAAGAATTTACTGGTGTCATATTTTGGGTAATTGGTCTCTGAAGGGTATTGACTCATATATTGCAGCAGGAACTTTCTGTCTGCAGCGGATAAATTAAATCGCCTGCCAGGAGTTACGGCTTCCGGGAATAAGACGGATTTTAACATCTCAGTGAGATCTGTAAGGGTCGTTTCATTACCTCTGGTAAAATCAAAAGGTCCCTGAATCAGACTGTCACTAGCATCCATATGACCTTTACCGATTAATACAGCAGGCCCATAGGAAAAGCTGTCCTTGTTATAAGCAGGAGGCTGCGTATAAAGCAGCTGCGGTTGACCTGCATTAAGCAAAAAACGGATGCGGTTGGTGTGCCGGTTCTGGTCTTCGTTCATGGGGTAAAACCTGCGATTGATTCTTGTATGGGTATACCCCAGTTCATTGAGTCTTCTTTGAATATACTGCTGTCCTAAAAATTCATATAAACGGTTATAGGCGTCATTATCACTAACCAGGAAGATCCTTTTAATATAGGCGGCAATGGAAGGATACCCGCTGGCAGAAGTGCTGTCTTTGTCAATTTTCTGCTGCGCTGTATAACTGCTGTCGGTCAGCATATAACTGTCCTTGTTGACGCCGTAGCGAATCAAATGGTGTAATTTTTCCAGGCTTAGAAAGCTAAGGGGCATTTTAACAGTAGATGCCGGATTGAAATAGCTACTTGGATTCAGGTGGTAGCTGTAAGTCGTAAAATGTGGCCGGTTATTTTTATCCCGGTTAATTTGAGTATAGAGAATTTGCAGACGGTATTTGTCAGGACTTTGGAAAATTTGCTGGAATATTGGATCCTGAATACCGCGGGCAATTTGCAGTATCGGGTTAAGGGAGTCAGCTGTCTTTATCGTAACAGCCGTAGGGGCAATAGTATGTGACTGTTGGCTATGCGCGGTAAGAATGGAGAAAAAACAAACAAGGATAATTAGCTTTCCTTCTATTCGCTTAAAAGTTGGGCTTTTTAACGAAGAAAGGCATTGGCGCTTTTGAGGGATAATTGGTTCCATGAAATATTAGCATTGAAAAGGTTAGATGTTACTGAACGGCTAAGGAAAGTTAATCAGAATTTTACGATCCGCCTAATAATCAGCATAAATTAAGACGGCTGTACATTTAAATCTTCCCTGTTTGGTACAACCGATAGCAAGGTATGAACGGCTTCAGATTTGAATGTTAAGCAAGAAATTAAGCGATTAAATGGGGGATAAATGTGAAGCAAAAACCGTAGTTTTATTGTGTAATCTACGAAATAAGCAAAGGAGACTTCCTTATAACCGAAATCGCAATTTTAATTTAAAAATAAATGATATGATGGCTCTTTTATTGGGACATGCGGATGTTGAGAAAATAAGGGTTACTAAAAAGACTGCTGAACAAAAAGCCTTCAGCTATTTTAAACGCAGACGCATTTTCTTAATCTTTTTAATGATACTAAGCACACATTTAATGGTCAGCCTAAACCTACAGGCGCAAACAACGCAGGAGATGACAATGAGCCAGGAGTATTTAAAAGAAGACAAAGCCCTGCAGGAAAAATTATCCGTGTTATTAGATCAGTTTCACGGCACTGCGGGCATATACGTAGAGAATCTAAGGACAGGCAAATTTGCAGGCGTTCACGCCGACAGCATTTTCCCAACGGCCAGCATTATTAAAGTGCCTATTTTGGCCGGCGTTTTTAGTCAGATTAAAGCCGGCAAGCTCTCCTATAACCAGGAACTGACCTATGACACTTCCAGAACCAGAGGCGGCTCCGGACTAATGCAGTTTTTCAAGGATAGTAGTAAAACCAGTCTGGATATTCTGCTATCTCTTATGATCAGCTATAGCGATAATGTGGCCGCTCTTTGGTGTCAGCAACTGGCAGGAGGTGGCACGCAGATCAACCAATTACTCAATGATTATGGTTTTAAAAGTACCCGGGTTAATTCCAGGACACCGGGCAGGGAGGAGGCCTATAAGGAATTTGGCTGGGGACAGACGACCCCCAGGGAGATGGCGACACTGTTGAAGTTGATTCGGCAACAAAAAATTGTAGATCCGGCCAGCAGCGATTGTATGTACCGGCAGATGAGTCATATATTTTATGACGGTTATGCATTATCACAGATCCCCCCTTATATACAGACAGCCTCAAAGCAGGGAATGGTGGATGATTCCAGATCAGAGCTGGTGATGGTAAATGCGCCGCATGGCGATTATGTTTTTTATATTGCCACTAAGAATAATCAGGATCAGCGTTGGGAAAAAGATGCGGAACCCTGGGTATTAGCAAGGGCTGTTTCCAGCCTGTTATGGCATTATTTTGAACCTAAGGATAAATGGACACCCGCAAAAAAGGCGTTAGAGCTGGTGCCCTGACGCCTGTAAGATCTTTGGCCGCATGATTTTTGAAGCCAACGCCTCAAAATCATGCTATAAAGGTTAAAATTTATTTTATTTCCAGACGGCTGCGTTCTTCCAGCTTGCCGTTTTTATAAATTTCATAGGGATACCATCCCGTATGTAAAAAGCTGCTCTTACTGAGAATCAGCTCACTTTCATCAAACTTTTTAATTTTAAATAATACCGAAGTCCCATCTCTTTTAAAAATGGTCATGGTGTATTGATCCAGGTCCTTTTCCGGGAACTTTAATACTATGTAGCTGTCTGCATTCAGATACAAAAATTTTGAAACGGGCTGCAGGTTGGTCGTTGTGCTGGCAATGGCTGCTACCGCATTATATTTGACATATTGAATAGTGCTGTCATTGACAAAAAACAGACTGTCACTGGTAAAATTGACAACAGAGTCTTTTAAGTGGTATAAAGCATTAAATGCCAGTTTTCTTGGGTTCTCCCCTTCAATAGTAACCGTTTTGCCGCTGTTGAGCTGGCTAAGCAGATTGTCTGTTACATATCCGGTAGCAATTCTTTTAGCTTTTGTGAAAAAGTAGCTTCCGTTTTTCATGACATAATAAAACCGGTAATAATCCGCTCCGGGCAATGGTTTAGTATCTGTATAAGCATTGGCGGCCAGCGACATATTCTCCACGGAATGGATGGTTCTGAATCCCCTGACGCTATCTGTGGACCGCTGAATATTGAGAACGGTTAAATTGTCTCCGAAATTATTTTTCCAGGAAAGTACCGTCTGGCTTTTAGGCCCCTTCAGGATATTGAAATCGGGGAGTGCCGGTTGTGCGAATAGTGTTGCTGTCATGCAGCAAAAAAATATCAGTATTCCGTATTTTTTTTGAATCATAATAATTCTTTCTGACCAGCGACTCCTAAATGACAGGGTCAGCTGGTTTTTGGTAAAATTGAGGACAAATGTAATGCAAAATATGCTCCATTTATCGCTGACTGTCTTTGTGTGCTAATAGCAAAGAGCTCCTTCAGGCAAAGAAAGGTTTCCCTGCAGGCCGCCTGTATGTAAAAATAATATTTTGGAATCACGGGCCAGTTCAGCACTTTGCAGGTAGTCAGACAAGCCATAAAAGGCCTTGGCGGTATAAACAAAATCTAACGGAAGCTTAACAGTTTGATAGGTCTGGTTCATGAAATCAAGCAGGGATTGTGTTTTTTTAGCATAGCCTCCGAAGCTGTAGCCCGTTAAAATCTCATATTTTTTGGCGAAATCGGCTTTTGTTAGCAGCGCCTCTATTTCTGATAGGATACACTGGTCGTTATTCAAAACAGGTATGCCGATAACCCGCTGATAGGGCAGAGTTCCTTGAATTAATCCGGCCATGGTGGTGCCAGTGCCTACGGCGGTTACTAAATGCGTATACTCCCATAATGGGATCCCTTTGAGCATATCCCGGATACCGGCTGCGCCCACTTGGCCGTAACCACCTTCCGGAATCCAGTAATATTTCCCAAGCGGATCAGTTAATTGCTGGACGGCGGTTTTATCCCTGTACTGCGCTCTGGAGACAAAATATAGATCCATCCCATAATTCAGGGCATTTTGGAGGGTATGGGATAATACATCAGGTCTTTCACCCCGGATAATCCCCATGGAATTCAGGCCTTGCAGGTTGGCTGCACAGGCGGTAGCGACGATATGGTTTGAATAGGCCCCACCGAAGGTGGCAATTGTTGAATATTGCTTTTCCTTAGCCTCACGCAGATAGCCGGAAAGTTTAAACCATTTATTTCCACTAACAACTGTATGTATTTTGTCCATCCGTAAAACGTCTACAGGCGGGTTATAATGGGGCTTTTTATCGCTTTGAAGTGGCTGTATCGGAATTAATGAAAACATGCAAAAAATAAATTGGAGTTAAAACGATAATATTTTAGTTTCGCCAAAGTTTAATCAAATTATCCAATTATGAAACAACCTACGCTGGTAATTTTAGCGGCGGGTATGGCGAGCCGTTACGGAAGTCTTAAACAGATTCAATCATTTGGCCCTTCCGGAGAAACCATTATTGAATATTCTATTTATGACGCTATCCGCGCCGGCTTCAAAAAAGTAGTATTTATTATTAGAAAAGATTTTGTCCAGGAGTTCAAGGAAATATTTGAACCAAAACTGAAAGGCAGGATCGAAGTAGACTATGTATTTCAGGAATTAAACGCCTTTACCGAAGGTTTTGAGATTCCGGAAGAGAGAACCAAGCCTTTTGGTACTGCTCAGGCTATTCTTTGCTGTAAAGGTAGAATTGATGGCCCCTTTGCTGTTATCAATGCGGATGACTTCTACGGAGCTGAGGCTTTCCAGAAAGCTTACGCTTTCCTGGATGCTAAAGTTGCTGATAATGTGTATGGTTCTATTGCGTATAAACTGAAAAATACATTAAGTGATAACGGATCTGTTTCCAGAGGTGAGATTATTACCAATAACGAAGGACAGATGACCGGTATCGAGGAAAGACTGAAAATCTACAAAAAAGAGGGTAAAGTCGTTTATGAAGACGGCGATAATTTAATTGAAATGCAGCCGGATACCTTTGTATCCATGAACTTCTTCTGCTTTGCACCATCTTTTATATCACTTTGTGAATCAGAATTTAAGCCTTTCCTGGAAAAAAATATTCAGGATATCAAAAGCGAATTCTTAATGCCAAAGGTTGCAGACACCTTTATTAAGGAAAAAAATGGCATAATTGATGTGATTCCTACTGATGCAAAATGGTTCGGTGTTACCTATAAAGAAGATGCACCTGTCGTGAAAAAAGAACTTGACGAACTTTTAACAGCTGGTGCGTATCCGAATAATCTGTGGGCATAACCCAAAATTGTGTGGACCAATGCCAAAAATGGGCATTTTAAAGTTTTTCAGGCTGTAATAGATTATAAAATATTAGCAAATGTTTTATAAAACATGCCTTACCTTTATATTCAAATTTAAAAATAGTAGTATATGGTAACCAAAAAATACAAGATCCTTCTATGTGAGGATGATCAAAATTTGGGAATGGTTCTGAAGAACTACCTGGAACTCAATGATTATGAAGTTGTCCTGGAACGTGACGGCCGTTTAGGTCTGGCTGCTTTCCAAAGAGAAGGAGCTGATATTTGCTTATTGGACGTGATGATGCCACATATGGATGGCTTTACGCTGGCAGAGGAAATCCGGGATATCAATCCAGATGTACCTTTGTTCTTCCTGAGTGCCAAAACCATGAAAGAAGACATTATTCAGGGGTATAAACTCGGAGCCGATGATTATATTACCAAGCCATTTGATAGTGAGGTATTACTGTTGAAAATTAAGGCCATCCTGAAACGCAACGAAGAAGTCAACAAAGAAAACGAATATGTTGAGTTTGACCTCGGTGGGTTCCATTTTAACCCACGTCTTCGTCAGTTGATTCATGGTGACGAAACACATACGTTGTCTCCTAAGGAGAATGAACTGTTGAAAATGCTCGCTGAACACAAAAATGATTTATTGCCAAGAGAAAAGGCACTGAAGAAAATCTGGGGCAGTGATACTTATTTCAATGGTCGTAGTATGGACGTGTATATCGCTAAACTGCGCAAATATCTGAAAGAAGATGATCAGATTGAGATCGTGAACATTCACGGCAATGGTTTCCGTCTGGTGGCTCCTTAATCGATTTTATGTTACAAAGCTGATATTATTACAGCCTATAATTTTTGGTAATTAATAATAAGCAAAAAGCCGGTTCATTGATTTGAACCGGCTTTTTGTGTCATTGAAAACATCCTATTTTTTATGCTTATTGCTCATATAAAAGGTTAGGTTGCCGCCACTGGTAATATCTGATTGACTGATGGTTTTATCTGACAGGGTTTTACCATCTAATTCTACTTTGGAGACATAAACATTCTGCTCAGATTGCCCAACGACCTTTATAGCAAATGTTTTGCCGTTTTCCAGTTGAATAGTGGCTGATTTAACGAGTGGACTACCCAGGTTGTACAAATCACTTCCTGGAGCTACTGGGTAAAAACCCAGTGCACTGAAAATATACCAGGCACTCATCTGACCTGTATCATCATTGCCACCTAAGCCATCGGGTCCATTGTGGTATTGGGATTTAAGAATCATTCTGACGGTGCTCTGGGTTTTCCAGGGTTCAGAGGTCCAATTGTATAAATAGGCAATATGATGAGAAGGCTCGTTACCATGGACATAATTACCGATTAAGCCGTCCCTGGTAATATCCTCAGTATGTTCAAAATACTTATCTGGTAAGTAAGTGGTAAATAGTGCATCCAGTCTTTTAATAAATGCCTTATCACCACCGGTTAATTGAATCAATCCCTTTGGATCATGCGGTACATATAAGGTATAGTTCCAGGCATTTCCTTCTATAAAACCTTCTCCGGAGGTCTCAAGCGGGTCGAAGTTTTTACGGAAAACACCATTTTTATCCTTAGGACGCATATAGCCGATAGAGGGATCATAGACGTTTTTATAATTCATGGCTCTTTTAGAAAACTGCTCATATATAGAGTCATTACCCAGTTTTTTTGCCATCTGGGCAATACACCAGTCATCATAGGCATATTCCAGGGTTGTGGATACGGAAGTGCCACTGAGTGAATCCGGAATATAGCCATATTTTTCATAGGCGGGAATATTATCATATAAGGGATTGGTCGCAGTGGTAATGACCGCTTGCAGGGCTTTTTGCTGGTCAAATCCATTAATGTTTTTGGCTATGGCATCTGCAATAACGGATACTGCGTGGTAGCCGGTCATACACCAACCTTCATTAGCATAGGTCGACCAGACCGGAAGCATATGTATAATGCTCTGATCAAAATGTTTGAGCATGGATTCTACCATATCGCCGGCTCTTTTGGGTTGTAATAGGGTAAATAAGGGGTGGAGCGCTCTGTGCGTATCCCATAAAGAGAAGGTCGTGTAATTCGTAAAATGGCTGTCATTTGCATTATGAATCTGCTGATCCAGTCCTTTATAATTGCCATCTACATCCATGTAAATAGTAGGATTTATAAAACTATGATACATGGCTGTATAGAAGTTCACTTTATCAGAATCGTTTAGTGTTTCTATTTTGACTTTTTCCAGTTCTTTCTCCCAGGCTAGCTGACCGGCATTTTTAATCTGATTAAAGTCCCATCCTCGTGCTTCCTCCTGCATATTATCCAGTGCTCCCTGATAGCTGACAGGGGAAAGCGCCATTTTGATTTCAATGGATTCTCCGGCCTTGGCATCAAAATCAAAATACGCTCTAATGTCATGGCCCTGGATTAACGGGAAGTTTTTACGCATATCAAACCGTCTCCAGAAGCCAATGTAAGGTTCGGTCGTTGAATAATTCTTATAACCATAACTCTTAAAAGGCTTGGAGAACTGCATGGCAAAGTATTCCGTTCTGTTTTTAGCCCAGCCGTTCGTTTGGCGATAACCGACTACAGTGGAGTCATTGATAATTCTCAGATAAGTCCAAACGTCTTTTCCGGGATAATTATACAGATTGTACATCATGTCCAGGATGATATGGGCACTGTCTGTAGCCGGAAACGTATATTTATGCATGCCTACCCTTGTTGTGGTGGTTAGTTCTGCCTTAATATGGTAGTCCTCCAGATCAACCTTATAATAATTGGCTGCAGCCTGCTCGGTGGTATGAGAAAATCTGCTTCTAAACCCACTAGCGGGGTCTGCGGCGGTTCCCGGGTTTAACTGAAGTTTACCTACCGTGGGCATGATTAAAAAGTCTCCTAAGTCTGAGTGGCCGGTTCCATTGAAATGAGTATGGGCAAATCCCACAATGGTCGCATCGTCATATTGATAACCTGCACAGTATTTATAGACATCGGGTACATATTTGCCATCCACACTATAAGGGATTGTATCTGTCTCCGGACTTAGCTGGACCGCACCAAAGGGTACCGTGGCCCCTGGGAAGGTATGGCCCATGCGCTCTGTACCTATGATGGGTTTTACGTATTTTACCAGCGGAAGTGTTTGGTCAGTTGGAATTGTTTGTGCCTGCAACTGGGTCATGGTTATGGCTATAGCAGTAGATAATACCAACACCCTTCGCCCTTTGACTGTACTTTTTATCATGGTTTTTTATTTATAACTAATTGACATTCATTTCTATTGATTGCTAACCAAGAGGTTCCTGGCCACTTCACTGCTGATCATTATTGCCGTTCGGTTGGCAATACGTATGCCCATAGAGTGGTCAAACTCATGAATTTCTTTGACTTCTATCTTATCGTTTAAGGAAAGTTTGATCTTATCCAGATACTGCAGAAAGGCAGTCGTATGATTGGCTACGCCTACCAGTTTAACCATAGTTCCCGGCTCTTCCACACTGACCAGCGGGAAGGTCTGGGATTGTGGAAGCTGCCCGTTTTTATCTGGAATGGGGTCGCCATGCGGATCGAATTTTGGAAACCCGAGTAGTTTATCCAATTGACGAATCAGCTTGTCGCTCTGAATATGCTCAAGTTGTTCCGCGATTTCATGGACTTCATCCCAGGTAAAAGAAAGACGGTTGACTAAAAAGGTCTCCCATAACCTGTGTTTACGAATGACTTTTAAGGCTAGTGCCTCTCCCTGTGGGGTTAAGGCTGCTCCATCTATTCTGTTGTAATCAATCAGGTTCTTTTCGTTCAGCTTTTTGAGCATTTCGGTAACAGTGGCCGGATTGATATGTAATTTTTCTGCAATAGAAAGATTGGCAATTTTGCCTTTATCTTGTCTGGCCAGGCTATATATGGTCTTTAAATAGTTCTCTTCAGTAAAGGAAATGGCTTGTTCCATAATAATAAAATTGAGTACACGTTAAATACAGGTAAAGTTATCTTTAAGTTCCAGGCAAACCTAATGATCATTTGTGAAAGTTTGCTGGTCCAAGGTACCTATTTTTACAGGTTTCTAAAAGATTTGGTGCCTGGTCATCCGTATTATTTATGTATTCTATTTGTGGCCCTGTTATTTCATTAATTGTACAGTTCATCAGAACATTATGTTTTAGGATGGCTGTCGTCTTTTTGTTGCTCCTGTGCGTGCCGGAGGGCAAGGCACAGGCTACAAAACATAGCGTGCAAGATAGTGTAGAATTACAAATCCTCCGGGTAGATAGCAATGCTTTAGATGTTCATTTACAATTCCTTACCAGTTTTCCTACAATTGATTCCTGCAGACGTTATCTGGCCGCTTTTCCTAAAAAACTTGCGCTGGAAGGCTATCTGGGGGCGTCCATTGATTCTGTTTGGGAAATAAACGATCACAAAGTAGGTGCCCTCCTTTACCTGGGTGCACGCTACCAATGGTTGGGGATTGACCTCTCCGATGAATCCAAAAGGATATTAGAGGAGAAAAGAATCTATTATACTGAATTACAGGGCCAGTTAATGAATGAAAATGCTGTGCGTAAAATATCGGACGCACTGGTGGGCTATTATTTAGATCAGGGCTATCCTTTTGTCAGCTGCCGTCTGGATAGTATCCAATTTAAACCTTTGCCTGGTAATGGTAAAGTGATGGGTGTACAGGGAAGGCTGGAGGTGGATAAAGGGGTACGGTATACGATTGACACGCTTTTGATAAAAGGAAATGCCCAGGTGAAACCAGGGTTTTTAAGCCAGTATTTAAATATTCATCCGGGGGATGCTTTTGATCAAAGCAAAATAGAAGGGGCTGACCGGTTATTGCAAAATCTGCCTTATGTTAAATGGAAAGCGCCAACACAGGTGAATATGGGGATTTCCGGTGCAACACTTGAGCTGGCTCTGGATAAACAACCGACCAATCAGATTGATGCCTTAATTGGGTTTATGCCGGCTAACGGTGAAACTGGCGGGAAATTACAAATAACAGGACAAGTAGCCCTGTTACTCAGAAATGCATTTGGTAGCGGCGAAACGCTCAATGTCAATTGGGAGCAGCTCCAGCCACAGTCACCCAACATTGAACTGGCATTTCAGCGGCCGTATATTATGCATTCACCCTTTGGCCTGGATCTGAGTTTTAATTTGTATAAAAAGGACTCGGCTTATGTAAATGCCGCTGCCAATATAGGAACGACCTACCAGTTTTCTGCGCTTCAATCCGGAAAGGTTTTTCTGAACCTGGCTTCTTCCAGATTACTGGATGTGGACACCTTAACCATCATTGCTGAGAAAGCATTGCCGGAGGTAATGGATGTACATTCGGTGAATATTGGTCTTGGTTACCAACTCAATACAACAGATTACCGGTTTAATCCCAGAAAAGGAGCGGAGTTGGATGTAAACGCAGTAATCGGAAACAAAAAGGTCAAAAAAAATAATGCCATCACCAGCATAACTGCGACAGGCGGATTTGATTATGCCAGCTTATATGATACGGTACCCTTAAGCAGTTATCAGGTCAGACTGAGTCTGGCCGCTGCCAGGTATATACCGGTGGGTAAATTCGGAGTACTGAAACTGGGCGTGAACGCAGGCTTATACCAGAGCCCGCATATATTTGTAAATGAAATGTTTATGATAGGAGGGCATGCAATTTTGCGTGGGTTCGATGAACAAAGTATCTATGCAACGTCCTATGGAGTAGGTACCTTTGAATACCGGTATCTGATCGGACAGAATTCTTATTTTTTCGGGTTCTCTGACCTAGGGTATGCAGGTTACCATAACCATGTCCGGTCTACGGATAATGGCTATCTGAGCTTTGGCCTTGGGATGGCCTTTGAAACAAAGGCGGGCATATTTAATTTTAGTCTGGCGACAGGTAAAGGAGGAGGCAATCAGTTCGGACTTAGTCAGGCCAAAGTCCATATTGGTTATGTGACCTTGTTTTAAATGAGCCTGGTTCTATTTAATTAGAGTCTGCTGAACAACTGCCAAATTATATGTAAATTGAGGTTTCAGTGGATTTTTCATTAAAAAAGTGCAAGGTTTTATGCGTGGAA
>NZ_FNQY01000034.1 GCF_900107765.1 Arachidicoccus rhizosphaerae
GTAAGCGTTCGGCTAGAACCGTCATTGCCTTTATGAGTAGCTAGATTAGATTTGCCGGCTAATTATTGGAATATGATCTCTTATTCAAATACTTGCCGCTACTACGTTTATCAAGACGCCTGCAATATGCGATACAGCTTCGATCGGCTCGGTGGCATTGTGAATGCCCATATGGAGGGAAATTTATTGTCGGGAGATATTTTTATATTTATCAACAAACGAAAAAATCAGTGTAAGTTGCTTCGGTGGTCAGAGGATGGCTTTGAGATTTTCCACAAACGCCTCGTAAAAGGTACATTTGCCGTACCGCCTAATGGACAGATAGAAGCATACGAGTTGCAATTAATGATCAGTGGTGTGGTGTTGGAACGCTATAGAAAAAAGAAGCGTTTTTCAATAAAAAATGTGGTATAATATTTTGATTAGATAATTTATATTACATATATTTGCAATATGAGTAAGGACCTCATAAATATTGTTCATGCGCTGATCAAAAGAGTAGATGAGCTGACCGCAGAAGTAAAGACGCTGCGGGCAGAGAATGCTGCTTTGCTGGACGAGAACAAAGGTCTTAAGCTTAAGGTAGAAGAACAGAAAAGAATTATTGACGAGCAGAACAGGGTGATCTATGGTTCCAAAACGGAACGGTTCATTCCTTTAGCCAACGCTGCTGGCCAGGTGCCTATTTTGTTTGCCTTAGAGGAGATTGGTAATATTGAAGTAAAAGGGGTGACGACTGTTGGTGAAAAGCAAAAGCCCGCACCTGTAAAGAAAATGTATGTCCGCCCTGGCCGCAACCCATTCCCGGCTCATTTAGAAAGAAATACCATTACGCAAGAGCCACAGATGGATCTGACCGGTTATGTTCAAATCGGCCAGGACGTAACAGAGCGGCTGGATTATCAACCCTCCAAACTGACCGTTAACAGGTATGTTTATCCAAAGTATATCCAGATAGACGAACAGACACGTGTACGTCATATTGTACAGGCAGAATCGGTGCAGGGACCCATTGAGAAAGGTATTCCTGAAGCAGGCCTGCTGGCAGCTATTGCTGTAGACAAGTTTCTGTATCATATGCCCATAGACAGGCAGTTGAAGCGCTTTGCTTATCTGGGCGTCGAACTGGCTGCCGGAACTGTCAACGGCTGGATGGACAGTATCCATGTAATGCTTGCGCCACTGATGGATGCACTGAAAACAGAAGTTTTATCCGGTCCAGTCCTTCAGGCGGATGAGAGCCATATACGGGTACTGGATAGCGACAAAAAAGGTAAAACACACCGCGGCTGGATGTGGGTCTACCGACACCCTCAGAAGCGTCTGGTACTGTTTGATTACCGGCGAGGCCGGGATAAATCGGGGCCGATAGAGATGCTGGAGGATTATCGGGGATTTTTGCAGGTAGATGGTTACACCTGTTATGAGGATGCGCGTGTAGGCGGCAGGGAAGATATTACCCTGGTGCATTGTCACGCCCATTCAAGAAGGTACTTCGAAAAAGCGTTACCATATGACCCGGTGAGGGCTAATCATTATATGACAGAGATCCAGAAGGTCTATCATATTGAGCGGGAGATCAAAGAACAGCAGTTAAATGATAAACAAATTGTGGAAGTGCGGGAGACCAGGGCTCTGCCTATCCTTAAAGAACTGAAACAATGGCTGATAGCCAATGCTTCGCAGGTGTTGCCGGACTCACCTATCGGTAAAGCTATACATTATGCATTGAGCCGTTGGGATAAGTTATTGACCTATACTCATTATACATTTATCCCCATAGATAATAATGGAATCGAATCCCTCATAAGAAGTTTAGCCTTAGGTCGCAAGAACTACCTGTTCGCCGGATCGCATCATGGCGCTGAACGGATCGCTTTGATGTATTCGCTAATGGCATGCTGTAAGGAATACAGCGTAGATCCCTATGAATATCTAAAGGATGTCATCAGTCGTATCAGTACACATAAACAGAAAAATATCAAAGAGCTTTTGCCGCATCACTGGAGCAGAGCTGATAAATCTGCAATCAGACAGTCTCCGGAGCACACGGCTATAAAATATGCATGAGCGCAGCTATAACTGTCGCATCATACACATGGATCACGGCTTTTCCCGGTAAATCAATACTCGCCAATAGGTGCCCGTTTTGAGAGATATCCTTAATACGAACGGGAATAAATCCGGCAGATACACTATCTGATTTACTCTTGTTTAATTTATTGCGCCAGTAGTAATAAAACGTTTCAGTGATTCCCTTTTCTGCGCAGAAATTCTTGACTCGCTGCCCATCAGGCTTGCTGTTGATTAACGCCATAACTTCTTCCCGATTTACCTTTGTCATAATTATCAATTTTAGATGGCAAAAGTAAATCCCGGGTATTTAATGACAATGACGGTTCTCGCCGAACGCTTACTTTAGCGCAGCAAATATTAAATATAAGACACCGGAAACAATGGTGCTTACCGCACCATTAAAACCTGTCAACGGTCAAATTAAAATCCAGGTATTACTGGACAAATCATCCCTGGAAGTTTTTGGTAATGACGGAGAGCGGGTAATTACGACAATGTTATACCCGGACGACAAAGAAACCGGTCTATCTGTATTTGCTGAGGGAAAGGCCAAATTTGAGAAGTTAAGGATCTGGAATTTAGAAAACAGGAGGAAATAAATTATACAATACGTCTACCATGAAGCACGTCAGCCGCATCACCATATTGACTTTAGGGGTCATGACCCTGTTAACCTCAGTGTATGCACAACATACAAAACTGCCTCCATTTAGAATGGAGCAGGTGAATGGTAAGGTGTTTAAGGCAGAGGAGCTGCCTTATGGCAAACCGATTGTATTAGTATATTTTCTCCCAGACTGTGATCATTGCCAGAAGCTCACTGAAGAAATTATCCAGCACATCCATGCATTTGATAAGGCCTCTATGGCAATGATCACTTATTACCCGGTAACTGCTGTGGGAAATTTTGCCAGAAAGTATGGGCTGAATAAATATAGCAATTTTTATCTCGGCACCGAACTCGAAAGGTTTTTCTTAAAAAACTATTATCAACTTACCAGCCTGCCTTTTATGGCGCTTTATAACAAAAACGGCGACCTGCAAAAGGCCTATTACTCTGAAAAAGGGTTTGGCGATTTGGTTCAGAGACTGAAGGGGTTATAGTGAATTTCATTATTATTATTAAACAAAAGGAGACCTAAATTTAAATACAATAAATATGAACAGTATGTTGTTTAGGATTTCCATGTTAATAAATTACTCAGTTGTAAAAGTTATATCTCTACTCGAATCTCTCTTTTCAACAAACTCATACCGCAGCGTATTTGCTAGCCCTTCGGCAAGAGTATAAGGAGGTACAAAACCCAAAGTCATCAAAGCTGACGCATCAAACTGTGTCGTCGCACAAAATTTCTTGACCCGCACGCTACTTATATTAAATTTCTTACCAGACAATTTAGCCAAAAAATCAAAGCCAAATCCACCCAACATTCCAATCGCGTAGGGCACTTTGGTAGTAGGAATATTTCTTTCCAAAACGGTACCAATATGGGTTACCAGTTCATTCATTGTAAAATCAGGCTTGTCAACATAATTAAAAACATTATACCCATGCGACAGCTTCTCAATAAAAAATCGCAAGAACGTCACAATATTCCCAATATAGGCCATAGACTTTTTATTATCGCCGTTGCCGACCATCATAAATTTACCGGAACTTATTTGCCGAAGCAAATTGAAAACATTTCCTCTATTACGTTCACCAAAAATAACCGTAGGTCGTACAATATTCACATTCCGACTTCCATCCTTTGCATACCATTTTTGCAGGACTTCCTCAGCTTGATATTTTGTTTTACCATATTCATTAAATGGATCAACAGGATTCAATTCACTAGGATTTTCCTTATTTAATCCATAAACTGCGACAGAACTTGTAAATATAATTCTTTTTATACCATTTGTATCCATGGAATTAAGTACATTTCGCATTCCTTGAACGTTAACATCATAATATAAAGTTTTAGGAGTCACATCATCTCTATGTTCGGCAGCTAAAAGAACAACTAAATCTTGACCAGCTAATAACTCATCCAACTTGTTCTGATCCAAAACATTTGCGAGAGTCGTAATCTCAGGATAGAAATGACTCGGTTGCTTATCTATATTTATTACCTCAGAATGGCCATGTTCCTTGAGCTCATTAATAAGCCGTGTCCCAACAAAACCAGATCCACCAATGATTGCTATTTTCATTTCGATTTTAATATTTTTAATTCACAATTAAACTGTTCTATTTGATTCTGAAAATTCAACTGACTATTTGCCATCTTCATACAATTTTCCAGTAATTTCCCATAAGCTTCGTCATTTAGCTCTTTTAATTTAATTATATTATTTGATAATTGTTCAAAATTACCCGGATCAGAAGTAAATCCAACCTCATTTTCACTAATAATTTGAGCACCCTCTCCTCCTCCGCAAAATAGAACCGGCACACTTAAGGCAATTAATTCATAAATTTTCGAAGGGACAGCTCCATAAATTCTACTAGCCAAAGGTACAATCGAAGCGTGAAATCTCGGCAACACCTTATGCAACTCTGACTTTCTAAGACTCCCATGAAAAAATATATTGCTGTCCTTATTCGTCATCAAATACTCTTTAATGAGTGCCTCTTCATTGCCTCCTCCATAAATGTGAAACTCTACTCCTAACGTCTTAAAATCTACATTTTTACAAATTTGATAAACTCCTTGTGCAACACCTAGCAACCCGGCATAAATAATCTTTTTTACACCTTCGAATTTAAAAGTATTCTTGGAGTCATTTTCCTCATTGGGCCCTATATTACGATATAAAAATACTGATTTATTACATCTCGAGCTAACATGTGTCAGTATCTCATTAGACTGTCCCATTATCAAATCAGAATGAAGATAATTATAATTTTCTATTTTCTCCAATAAGCTAAACATTTTACCCTCTTGCATCACACCTAACTCCAATGCTGATAAAGGCCACAAATCTGAAACATTCAACACCTTCTTACATCCTTTGAAAAATCTAGACAAAACCAAAGCCGAAAAAGATACAAATAATGGTGAATGCTGAATAATAACAACATCTGGTTTCTTTTTCCGAAACCTAAAAAGACCAACCCAAAAAGATGCCGCAAACGAAACCATTCCTAAGGCTCTTTGAACAGGCTTCTTGGATATTGTGGCATAAATCCAATAACGATTTACTATAATTCCTTGTATCTTCTCTATTCGACTAAACTTTCTCTTGTAGTCATCAAAAATCTCACCTTCAGGGTAATTGGGTAGAGGTGCAACAATTTCCACATCATGACCAAGCATTTTTAAACCATTTGCAAGATAAAATATGCGATTTGATGCAGCACCCATTTCAGGAGGAAAATAATTCGTAAAAATTAGTAATTTCATCTTTTTAATTCTATCTTCGTGAGTAGTTCTTTTTTGAATATGACTTCTGCTTTAATAGCTTTCTCAAATAGATTATAGCCAATTGGACAATCAATCTCAATTAAAGCTATTCCTAAATTTTCACTAAATTCAATTTTAAGATTATCAAAATAAAGAACATCATTTATTTTTAAAATTCGCGTGCCTATTTCATGACTAAAAATGAGATTAACCCTAGCTTCAGATTCTTTACTTGACTCCACAATATCGTGAATCAATATTAAGTTTTCAGAAAATTCCCAAGCCCTTTTATGTTTTATTCCTTTAAATAAATATCCGTTATGATAAGCAGATAGATGAGCTATTCCCGGTGTCAAATATTCCTCCACATCACAGGCTATAGCCCTTCTTCCTACGCGAAAAGCACCATAAACTTCACTCGAATTAATCCCATCCACCACAACGGTATTATGCATATGAGTTGAACGCTCCAATAGCCTTTGCCTACCCTTTATATAAGTAGAAATACCCGGGTCAATTAAAAACGGCCTACCGGCAACGTTTAATACAAAAGACAATGTGTCTGCATGAGCATGACCAGGCTGATAGGATGCGCCAATTTGCCCAACATCTACCCTACATTCATAATTTACTGTATTATAAACTCGATAACCAGATTCTCTTAATTGAAAATCGGCCCTCAGAATAATACCCAGTTTTGCACTATAATCCAACAACCAATCTGTCGAAAAAGAAATACCGCTAGTGCTATCATTAAAATATGGGATTTCCCCGTTTACAAATGATATTTGCTTAAGCCAAGATACCATTCTTTCGGCCTTGTCCCTTAAATAATATTCAAAAACCTCATCCCCGTCTGGCCATTCCTTATACCAATCTATTAATTCTAGTAAACGAAACAGAATGATTTGGTGATACATAGGACTTAGTTCGAAATGCCCTCCATCTGGTAAGATTTGTTCTTCCAACTGGGCTTTCAATAGGCGAGTCGCTTTATTAATCCACTTTATTTCTCCAAAAAAAGCGCCTCCCATTAATAGCGCAAAAAGATTCTCTAATAAATGATTTGCCAACAAATGATATTCCAATCTATTGCTCAGAAAATCCAATTCGGCATGCAGATAACGAAGAAGATTATCATTGAATATGCTAGGTTCTCTGTTTATCAAACGAATTACATTAATAGAACGTAAAGACGCAGGATACGACTCCAGTTCTAGCTGGCCGTCATCTAAAAGAAAATATAGATCGGAAAGCCAACTCTCCTTTTTTGATTTCGAAATATCTTCCTGAAAGACAAAATGGCAATACTGCAAATTATAATTCCATAATTTTCCGAATTCATCAAAACCCCATTCAATCGATTTATCAAACTTCTTTTCAAGATTTAAAAATACAAAATGATTTCTATCTGCATCTAAAACGGTTTTATAAACAGGGGGTTGAACACTAAAATCCAAGAGTGTTATCCGGCTTTCGTCATATTTCCCATTGTAAGCAGATAGGTCCTTAGCTTTACTCAACCGATAAATAATCTGATATTGTATCTGTTTGAATTTTAAAAATCTAAGCGTCCGTAGCACACGTGCAACTATGTGAACTTTATTAAGCATCTATTCCATAAATTTTGAGAATGCAATCTTTAATGCGTTCAGCAGCATTCCCATCCCATAAGGGAATACTTTTCGATTGCTTCCAATTGCCCGAAAATAGCTTTTCCATTGTAGGTCTTATAGAATGAGGATCAGCCCCTATCAACTCATTAGTTCCCAACGATATAGTCTCTGGCCTTTCTGTGTTATCTCGCAACGTCATGCATGGAATATTCATAATAGAGGTCTCTTCAGTAATTCCGCCGGAATCTGTAATGACAGCTTTGGAATTTTCAACCAAAAAATTAAACTCTAAATATCCGAGAGGCTCAATTAAATGTAGCCGATTATGTTTAACTCCCAACTTGTTTAGAATTTTTGCAGTTCTTGGATGGACAGGAAAAACTAAAGGCAAAGGGGTACTTGACTCAAGCAACTCATCAATATAATATTTTAGCTTAGTCTCTTCGTCTACATTAGATGGACGATGAAGAGTCATAACCAAATATTCTTTTTCTTTCAACTTCAGTTGTTCCCAAACAGCCGGCCTTCTAAATCTTGACCGATTTTTCAACAATGTATCAATCATCACATTTCCAACATAAAAGATCCTCTCATCTGGAATACCCATTGACCTCAAATTAATATTCGCCACATCAGACGTTGTAAAAAAATAATCAGTAATAGCGTCGGTAACAATTCGATTTATTTCTTCTGGCATTAACATATCACCAGACCGAATCCCAGCTTCCACATGTGCAACTTTTATCGCCATTTTCTTGGCAACAATTGAACAAGCCATAGTTGATGTAACATCCCCGACGACAAGGACAAGATCTGCTGGATTGGCTGCTAACTCATTCTCAAACGCCATCATAATATGAGCCGTTTGTTCCGCTTGGGTTCCGCCACCACAATTTAAATTAACATTCGGCTGGGGTATACCCAATTCATCAAAAAAACTATCACTCATATTCTTATCATAATGTTGACCTGTATGAACTAAGCGATAGTCAATAATTTCTTCATGGATATTATGATTATTAATCGCCTCTATAATTGGCGCAATTTTCATAAAATTGGGGCGTGCTGCAGCAACTAATGTTATTTTCATTCTTTAATTAATTTTAAAATTTTCTTGTATAATTCTATTATGGCAACTGCTCCATTCTCCGTTTCATGAGTGCAATAATTTCCCGTCAGTTCTCTATTGTCTAATACATAGGTTAAACTTACAATATCATTATCGACAAGAATAGTGCCCGATGGCCTTGAAACAACATTTGTTGCAATAACTGGCCTCCCCCAATACAGGCTCTCTTTAACAGATAACGAATCCCCATCTGTAGTTGTAAAACGAATTACACAATCGACAGTTTTGATAACTGAATTAAAATCATGTGGAATAGTGATAAATAGTATATTTTCAGGAACAATAGCTCCATTTTTTACACAAAAATTAAAATAATTGCCTGATGGATCAGAAATAATCAATCCTTCTTTAGGCCGTTCCTTAAATAAATTAATCAAAGCTGAAATTTGATAAATTTCATTCCCTTCATTATCAAAATTAATATTAGAAGCGTTAGTGGCATATACGCAACCCAAGCTTTTCTTTAATAATTGTATGCTTCGAAGCAGATCATCACCCAATTCGACTGTTTCAATAGCCGGAATAAATGCACTAATTAGCACAGTATTTCGATTAAACCTCATCGAAAGCTCATAGCTACTATCATTAAGGACAATCGGAACTGTCGAAAGACTTATCGCAATTAAATCCAACAAATTTTTGGCTTTCCCAAATCGCCCTATATTTCCATGAATAGTTAAAAGCAACTTCTTATTTAAGCAAAAAAAGCAAAATAACGCAATCAGAAATCTAAATACAGGACTAGAGGAATGTAAATGTATTATTTTAGAGTTCCATATTTTTTTTAACAATATAACCTTGTTTACCTTTCTAAAATCTACAAACTCAAATGGAATAGCAAAGGTGTCCAAATGTTCACACAACCTTTTGACGTGAATAGTAACCCCTCCAATAGGAGGAGGAACTGTACCCAAAACCAAAATATCTTGTTTAGGCCTCATTATTCTAATAAGCTTACTTTAACTTTCTCCCAATCCGACAGAGATTCCTTATTGCTCTTCAAATCTGACGCTAATTTCATTGCGCTACTGCTGCCATACTTTTTCTCATATAATTTTAAAAAACCATATTCACATTTCGAATAAGATAGAGCTTCCCATCTTATACTAGAATAAAGATTATTCCCTTGTCTATAGACTAGAGAATAGTCCTTAACTTTATTCAGTACTGGCAATTGCCAAGTACCAATATCATTTTGAGGAGAAAGCATTTTTTCTACATTTTGACTTGTAAAGGCACTGCTTACGTCGCCATAATTCCAAACTCCGATTCCCGTAGCCCCATCAATATATGCCTGCCAACCACATTGCAAATATTTTTGAGGGCGAATATCGCGGCTTTGTGCTTTAATGTCATATAACCATAATTGAGACTGCTTCCCTAAATGCTTTTTAACAGCAGCGACCGTAGCAGACTTAATATTTGATTGTACAACTTTGGTATAATAGGCAATAAATGCTGAATTGGGATCTACAATGGTCGAGTAAAAAGACAGCCCAACATTATTTTTATTACAAAATTCCCACAAACGAACAAAATATTCAGCTTGGGCCGGGGTCGGCTCATCGTAAGGATATAATAGAACCTTTGAGAGGGGTATTCCTTTTTCTTTGAAAACATCTTTAATAGTTGAACACCAATTTAAAAATCTTGTTTGCCACGCTGAACTAAACAAGAATGGTGGCTTAACTAAAGTATTATAATTCAAAAAAAGTAAGTAATAATCAAACTTGTTAGCGTCTTTAATATATGTTTTTAGTATAGCCCCATCTGGTTTCAATGAAGAAGGAGAAGGCATACCTGCTGGAGGTATAACAAGAACATTAGCATTATGATTTTGTAAATCGTAAATCACGGTCTGTCTAATACCTTTCAAAAGTGGATAATTAAAATAGGACCAAACGTTTAAATTTAACTTATAATTTCCTAGAGAAGCAACTTTTATTTTTTTGGTTAAGGCAATACTTTTAACGCCGCCAATAGTAATGTTGGTAATGAGATCTGCAGCTCCGCTTTGTAATCCTGTAATTTTAAGTAAAAAATATTTTGATCCATTTTTATTCAGTATAATTGGGTTTCCGGAAAATGGGATCATTACATCTAATACAGACTGAAAACCAAAATCTTTCATTACGGGGAGCTCGTAAACTTTAACACTTGCAATTTTAGAAACACACATTACCCCATTGATTACCAACGTGCCGGAAGATTTATTTAAGATCTTGATTATCCTATAATTATCGCTGCCCAGTGGCACAGGTATTATTTCATCCGATGGGACTTCCGTTAATTGATTAACGCCGTTATTCCAAGCATTATAACAAAAGGTCTTTATACCGCTTCCTTGAGAATAACAGGAAGTAAGACATATTAGAATGCCTATTATAATAGAAACGCATTTTGACTTCATATAAATACCTTTTAATATATCTTCAAAATTAGTTAAAAAATTAACATGTTGATCAACTCCTGAAGCTGGCGTTAGTTAGAAGTTCCTTGTAAAGTTGGAGATAATTATCAGCACAATGTTCAATTGAAAAATATTGACGGAAAACTTGAATAGCCTTTTCCTGTAAATATCTTTTCCTATCCGCTGGTATTTGGAACGCGGCCTTTAAAGCTTGATAATAATCCTCTTCATTAACACCTTTTGCCAATAAAGTACCATCCAATAAAGTTATCATCTCCGGAACACCTCCGACTGGTGTGCAAACTGGTATTAATCCTACACCAAAAGACTCTATCAATGAAATAGGCATCCCCTCATATATTGAAGATAAACAAAAGAAATCCGCCAAAAACAAAAAATCAACCGCATTTTTACGCTCCCCTAATAAGTGAATATTTCCACTTACTTCAGAAATTGCCAACAGTTCATTTTCAATCGAAAGACTTTCTTGTGTCGACCTTTTTCCACCAATAATCAATAATATTGCGTCGGCTTTATCATTTTTAATCAATTTCTCGAATGCCCGCACAAGCATTAGTTGATTTTTTTGTTTCACCAGCCTTCCTATATTCACGAAAACCTTCGTAGAATGACCCTTTTTAGCAGCTTCAACTAATGAAATATAGTCTTCCCTAATATCTTCCCTTTTTAGAATCTCGCTTCCATTAAATATTTGCTTATAAGGCAAATCACCATATGCAGACACAAAACTATTGGAACTCTCCTGAGAAATTGTAACCGCCATGCGCTTTCTTCCTCGAAAAAATATTTTTCTTGCAAATCTTATTACTCTACTTGGACATTCAATAAATGCATCATTGTGGACAGTATGGATTAGGGCCATTTTAGGCATTGCAAAGATTATTGGCATCAAATAATTCAATGACCGCAAATGGCAATGAATTATATCAGGTCTAATTGTGTTAATGCACCTATATAATTTGCCAAAAATACTCAAATCGAATGATTCTTTTTTATTTAAAGACATCGTCTTCACTTTTGAATCAATCTTCTCTTTAAAAAAGTCATCATCTCCCAAGTCATAAAGTGTCACTAGATGCACTTCATGATTTCTAACTAATTCATTACATAAATCTACCACAAACCGCTCAGCCCCGCCACCAGCCAAATTTGGTATAATTTGTAAAACTTTCACAAAATTTATATTTAATCTTTATCCAAAGTTTCCCACAAAAAAATTTTGCGAGACACTACAACTAACGTTAACCGATTTTAAGAGCCAAATAAATTAATATTAATAAAAAATAGCTGGCAATTCCGAATACAATTTCTTTATATCTTATAAGCTTTTTATCAATACTAATATAAGCCATAAAAATAATTGGATATACCGCCATCAACCGTCTCGGATTTGTTTGACCAGTAGAAACCAAAACTAAATACAATAAAGAAACCAAAATCGCCCATTTATAGCGACTAAAAAACAATTTATTAACTTTAAGATTCATGCAAATTCGAAGCCAAACTACAAACCAAAACAACCCAGCTATAACACGTGGTAAATAAAGAAGGTTTTCCAAAACGGATAACTTATCATTGAAATACGCCCAAAATGGAAATGGATCTAATTGCCCGAAAATTGTTTTTGCAATATAATTAAAGGGTATCGGCAACTTATTTAGTTGCACACCCAGCGAACCTGCGGTGGAAAGTTCGATAGCTCTATTTTGATAAATATCAGCGGTTTCAGACGCAGTCTGTATAATTGAACTTAATCCTCCTAAAGTATAAATCCCCACAATCGAAAAAATAATGCCTATCAATATAAATAGAGGACGGTATTTCCCTGTAGACTTCATCATCCACGCGCCTATAAAAGAAAGAAAAAATAAGCCATTCTCGACCCTAATAAAATAAGCCAATACACCTAGTATCACTAAATATAAATAACAACTGATATTATATTTCTCATTTGTAATTAAATATAGCCCTATACAGAATATTAACGCAATATGAACATCCCGCATGAAACTAATAGAATAAAATACAATGGCAGTAAAAAAAGAATACACCATTGCAGACTTAAAAGCAATTTTTCTACTGCCAGTGACATTGCATCCCATTAAATATACAATGCCTGAAATTATACTAGATAGAAATGCTACGACAATTTTTTGAAACAGAAGGCTGTAATATATATCCATATCAATGGCCTTCTGAATAGTTCCAATAATGGCATAAAAAAGAGGAGTATCAGAGTATTTAAATGCACCAAAGGACTGTTTCCATATGCTAGAATAGGAACGATGAGCTAAACCATCAGCAAGTCGTATGAACTTTGCTTCGTCTGAATCTACATAAAAATCACGAAAGCAATCCTGCACGAAAACCGCTTGAGTAAAGATAGCATAAACTACATATATAATAAAAACAGTTATAACAAGTCTTGTAAACCTAACCCTCATTTCTTTATTTATAAAAAAACTTATTAAAAAAATTAGGGAAGGAAACAGGAGCGACGAAAATAAAAATACAAAACTATTGGAAACTAAAGTTAAGAATATACATATTAATCCAAATACACAACATGAAAATATTGTGTATCTCAAATCTAAATTATAACTTTTATGTGAAAATTGATTTTTATATTTTGACATTCAATAAACCTCTGTTACTTCGAAAGAACAAATTGCCTTAAAACTATTAACCTTAAATTAATGAAATCATTACCAGTCAATACCTAGAACAATACATACAATAATTCTATAAATTTAAAATCACTTATGTTTATACACCCACGGGCTGCATTTAAATAAAAAATAACCAATTAGATACTTTTCTCCAACAGCTGAATAGAGCCGAATTACAACCTACCATCAACTAACTCCCTCGCCAAAATAGCCTTCGTATCAAAAATGACTGCCCCTTTTTCTTTATATCTTCTAAAATCAAATCTTTGGAAGCTACTATGACCAACGGCTACAATTATGGAATTATAATTAACACCTTCATCAATTTTTTCTAATATATTAATGCCATATTCACGCTTTACCTCCGAATTATCGGCCCAGGGGTCATAAATATCAACATCCGAGCCAAATTCTAACAACTCCTTATACATATCAACAACCTTGGTATTCCGAATATCTGGGCAATTTTCCTTAAAAGTAATACCTAAAATTAAAATACGTGATTTTTTTATAGAGAGCCCTTTATGAATCATTAATTTAATTACTTTATTAGCTACAAATGGCGCAACCATGTCATTAACGCGGCGGCCAGATAAGATAACCTGAGGATGATAACCTAACATAGTTGCTTTATGTGCTAAATAATAGGGATCCACACTAATACAATGCCCACCTACGAAACCAGGTTTGTACTTTAAAAAATTATACTTCGTACCAGCTGCATCCAAAACATCATTAGTATCAATTCCGATCCTATCAAAAATTAACGCCAACTCATTTACAAACGAGATATTAACATCTCGTTGGGCATTTTCAATAGCCTTACCAGCCTCTGCAACTTTCATACTAGGCGCCAAATGTGTTCCAGCCTTTATAATCGTTTTATATAATTCATCAATTTGAAGGGCTACTTCCGGAGTCGAACCTGATGTTATTTTCATTGTATTCGTGAGTGTATGTATCTTATCACCAGGATTAATCCTTTCAGGAGAATAACCGCAATAGAAATCCTTATTAAACGACAATCCCGATATCTTTTCCAAAACAGGTACACATTCTTCTTCAGTACATCCTGGATATACCGTCGACTCATAAATCACCCAGTCACCCTTTTTTAGCACGCTCCCCAGCATTTCAGAAGCTTTTAGTAAAGGATTCAAGTCTGGTGAATTATATTTATCTATAGGTGTTGGAACAGTGACAATGAATATATTAGCATTGTTAAGATCATTCAGGTCGTTCGAACAAACCAACCCCCTTTCAAAATTAGTTTTTTTCGCTAATGTCAAGACTTCATTTAACCTATCTAAATCTGCTTCTTGAGTTTTATCTACCCCTTCGTTCAATTCCTTCACTCTACACTTATCAATATCGAAGCCAAACACCGGAAAATATCTAGAAAACTCAATCGCTAAGGGTAACCCTACATACCCGAGTCCAATAATTGCAATTTTTTTATTCTCTAATAACATCATATTATTGTATTTAATCTGTTTGTGTTTTTATATCCCCCTTTCCTACCCGCCTAAAAATTAAAGATTTAGGGCAAAATTACCCAATTATATCAAAGAAAAGCAAGGCGATTAAAGTGAATTCGTTAAAAATCGCATCTTTTAAAAACTGAAAGAAAATAACGTATAAATATATAATATATAATACTATGTAAATAAATAAAAACCGAGTTCTTTCGTCTATAAATGCTATCTCCTTAACCAAAACACAAAGCCCCATAATTATCAAATTGATAGTTTGTTGACGCCAATTTGCTCGTATAGACTATAAATAGTATGTAATTTGTCCGACAAGTTTATATCATATATATAAAATAATGTCACATTGGGAAAGTCTTTTATATTTAAAAGAACGGAACTGCCAAAACTATATATTTCAAATTTTGTGGTGGGATTTTCATGAATTGTTGCCATTAGATACTCCTCAAAAATTAATCGCGACTCAATCACCGGTATCTTGGTCGGCATTACCCGTTCAAATGGATGTGGATAATAAAAGTCTATATTTAATTGAGCAATTTTCTTTTCAACATTTCTTACATCATAATCTTTTCTGACAACAAATAGCGGCTGGCCAACAAAAATACGGATAATTGTATCTGCGTCGAACTTCGCCGCACCTCCGTTTTGCCTAACGCGAGAATAATCAAATAAGGATATATAAAATGTATTTTCAATGATATTTTTCAATCCATTATAAATCGTAAAATGGCATTTTGACATATCTTTTATCGTGGACATCTTATACCCAATCTTAAAAATTTTCCTTAACAGCTTTCTAGGTAGAGGATTAAACTCGGGTCTGTAATAAATACTGTTATCCGCAATGTTTGCCATTCCGTCATCGTATGTATATAAAACATTAAATTTTATTTTCCCTAATATATAATGAATGTAGATATTATCGATACTTGCAACGTAACAACTCTTAAATTTTCCAAGCTTTTCTATCCACAACTTATATTTAATTGTTAACAAATTTAGTAACGCCTCTGGCCGATGATTAGTACGTGGAAGAAAAAAAATAGAAGTACCATATTTAGCTAAACGTTCTGAATAATATTTCCCTTTATCAGAAGATTGCGAAAACAAAATTACAACTAAAAAATCATCCTTTGACTTTTCAATTATACTACAAGCAATTACCATTTGCATAATTGTATAACATATAATTATGCTCTTTGCGTTATTGTTGTTCTTCATTGTTTTTTATTACTGTCTTAAATTTAAACCACGCCATAGGGTAGACTTTATTACTATACCAGGCAACACAAACAAAATTTAAGCCACTAACAATTACTGTTGAGTAGGCTCCGCCAATCGGCCCCAAATCTTTTATTAAAAAATAGCTCAGCAATACTTGAACCAAAGAACACGAGAAAGTGATGATAGCCAACGACTTCGTTTTTTTTACGAAGAAGATATAATTCACCGCAAACAAATACAATCCTTGAAAAAATTGTGCAACAATCGCCCACAATATAAATGGCTTGGCACCACGATAGGAAACAGAATAAAAGCGATTTAATACAAAAATTGAAATAAGATAAAATATCGCAGAACCAATAACTAAAAGGCCGACTCCAATATAGGTGACCTTTTTAAGGCCATTTTCATTTTGCTTTAATTGATGCTCATCTGTTACACTCAGCTTTTTATAAAGATATGGGACAAAAGCGTTATTAAAAGCCATCATAACAAACGAAACAAGAATACCAAATTGAAATCCTGTAGCATAAAGTCCGGTATCAGCAACTGAATAAAAATTGCTAATATAGATCCTGTCGATAGCAGAACGAACCCACATACTTAAAGAATGAGGAATCAAAGGCAAACCAAAAGACAGTATTGCAAGTCTTATCTTCTTATCAAATTGCGGAACAAAATATCCTCGCCTCCAAAGCAAGAAAAGACTTAAGAAACCGAATAGAATCGTCGCAATTAAAGTTCCATCAACACTTCCTTTCCACCCTAAACCAACCGCTATAACCAAAAGTAATGAAACAGACGTATTGACAATTGTCAAAGCAATTTTATACCCACCAAATTTAAATGGCTTCTCCTCTAATCTCCAAATTGTCAAATTCACGGTCGACATCGTATTAGCAAATGTCATAAAAATTGCTAAATAAACATACTCAATAGGCACTTGAAGTCCGTCATAAATTCGATCTCTAAACAAAGAACAAAAAACAGCGAGTATGGCGGTGCTTAAAATAACTAAAGATATACCATTAAAAAGAAATTTCGCCAGATCCTCTTTTGAGATCTTATAATAGTGGACGCTAATAACTCCATCGATACTTAATGCCGCTAAAATATTTAATATCCCAACTAATATATTAAAATTCGTCACAATTCCGTAATCCTTGGGTGTCAAATAATAACTTAGTATAGGTAATACGAAAAAAGGGACGGCTTTATTTATCGCATCAGAGACCGTATAAATTAAAGTCGATTTAAATAAGGAACTCTTTAAAAACTTATTTATCATTAAATATTAACAATTAGGACTTATTTGTAATTAAGAATTCCGCAAATTTAAAATCCATTAAAGTGTCAATATCTATTGAGCGATTATTATCCATAATATAAGCGTATGAATTCTCTGTATAATACGCGTCTTTATTTATTAACTCTTTACGGATAACATATATAGCACCATTTGGATAATATGTCATTTTTTCATCTTGACGATTTCTAATCTTATTTGGCTCAAAAATATCAATCAGTTTTCCGTTATCTGCAATATATCTATGCCAGACTATGGGATGTTGTTCAGGGCAATAGCTGACCACAGAATCCGCATTTTTATCGACAAACATGGAAATCGCCTGGTCTATATCATCTGAGGTTCGTAGAGGACTCGTAGGTTGAAGTACCACAAAGGAATCTATCTGCCCCCCTCCTTCTTCCTCTAGCCTTTTCAACGTATATTTAAATACATCAACAGCTTTCGCAGAGTCAGATGCAAGTTCAACTGGGCGCATAAAAGGTACTTCCGCCCCATACTCACGTGCAACTGTGGCAATGCCCAAATCGTCGGTGCTCACAATTACTCTGGTCACCATATCGGCGTTAAGAGCTGCCTCAATAGTGTAAGCTATAAGTGGCTTTCCTTTTAATAATTTAATATTTTTGCCTGGTAGCCCTTTAGAACCTCCACGAGCAGGAATAATGGCTAACATGATCTTACAATTTTAAATGTTTAATATCTTCCTGCGCTTTTCTATAATCTTCTGGTTTACCAATATCTAACCAATAGCCATTAATCGGAAAGGTAATGAGAGTTCTCTTCATTTCGAGAACCTTTTCCATTAAGTCTGTAACATCATAAAGTTGATCATTAGGAATCATTCTTAATAATTCCTTCTTTAATAAATAGATTCCCGCATTAGAAAAATATGTGTAACGGGGTTTTTCTTTTAGCGATTTTACTATCTGATTATCATCAGTCTCCAAAACCGCATAAGGAACATCAAGAGAATAAGTTGTTGCGGCAACTGCCATGTCTGCCCCAGCGTCTTTGAATGCCCTATAAAACTCTACAAAATCAATATTGGTTAATAAATCACTGTTCATTATCAGTAATTCATCATATTCATAATCCTGAGTTAATAATAGAGATCCGATAGTGCCTAACGGTTTTTCTTCACGCAAATACCGAATTCTTAAATTCCGATCTGCCCCGTCCTTAAAGTAAGCTTCAAGTTGCTGACCTAAATAATTTATACTTAGAAATAGGTTTTTTATTCCTACTTTCGATAGCCGATCAACATTATATTCAATGATTGGTTTATCTCCAACCTTTAAGAGAGGCTTGGGAGTTTTCTCGGTTAAAGGGCGTAAACGGGCCCCCCTTCCACCTGCCATAATTACAGCATCAACTGGTAAAATCGTACTTCGAATATTAAAATTCAATATATCAATAACAACCTTATCCTTATTTAAAATTGGAATTATTTTAAAATTTTCCTTTCTAAAAGCTTCCAATAAATCTAAGTCATGCTCATTCTCATATATAAATTTGGGATCTGATTGCACAAATTTAAGAAGCTCGTCCTCAAAACCTAGCCCTTTAATAAACCCTCGACGCAAATCTCCGTCTGTTAAGGAGCCGATCAACCTATTATTTTCGTCAACGACAATCAAAATTGCATCCGCAGCTAAAGTATCTAGTTGCTGCAAAGCTGCTCTAACTTCCGAATTATATCTAATCAAATGTCTATTTGTCAAACTCATATTATGTCATAAAATTTTTTAGTCAAACATTTATCAAAAGAAAAATTTCTTAACACTTCCATAATACGATCTGTTGTATTTCCTTCTCCATACGGATTTGTAATATTTTCAAGCCTATTTTTAAACTCGGCTGTTTGTGTTAACTTAATTGCACTTGATATCTCTGCGGCATTAACTTTAGTATTTAAAACACTCTCGGCCTGAATTCTGCCTTTCTGCCGGTCACCAACATTAATCGTCGCAGTATGCAAGGAGGGAGCTTCGATGATTCCACTTGAACTATTTCCAACAACCGCATCTACAACTTTTATTAAGGACAAAAACTTCAATGTTCCCAATGAGGTAAATGCAATAGACATATTGGCGTATTCTAAAGTGAATTCATCTATCATTTTATTAATTATTCGTCCATTACTATCCGCGTTTGCTTTTGTGAAGACAAAAAAACTATCTTTTTGCTCCTTAATAGCATTAAGCAAAATTTGAAATTGTTCTCCAGTTGAATCATTATCCATAGTCGCCGGATGAAATGTGACTTGGTAATTAAATTTTAGAAATTTTACATTCAATGACTTTTCTAACTCATCTCGAGTCAACAAGTTCAATTCTCTAATATTATCGATTCCAATGGCTCCTACATTAAATACAGTGTCCGGCTGCTCCCCCATCTGTATTATCCTATTTTTATACGTCTCTGTAGAAACAAAATGCAAATGACTCATCTTTGAAATCGAATGTCTTATAGCGTCATCATATGCCCCTTCGGTTATTTCCCCACCATGTATATGAGCAATAGGGATCTTCAGAATTAATGCAGAGCTAGCTACAGATAACATTTCATAGCGATCACCTAATACAACTATCAAATCAGGAGAAAGTTCAGTAAATGCGTCCGAATAACCAATCATCCCAACAGCCATAGATTTAATTATTGCTGATGGAGTATCACCAGAAAGCAGCATTTCCACCTTTTTATTTATTTGAAACCCATCCGCTTCAATTGCTTTATAGGTCAAGCCAAATTCAGGAGACAAATGGGCGCCAGTCACAACAACTTGTAGTAGCCATTGCCTTTCCGCTTGGATAGCTTTCATTAAAGGTCTCAATAACCCATATTCTGCTCTAGTTCCCGTGATAACACAAATTTTCATTTACAATTCAATTAATTCATCCTCTTCAAAATTTCTTTTTGCTTTTTTCCCTAATACGCTGTCCCACTTCATGGGGGACAAACCAGTTCCTGGTCTTTTTATAGTAACATTATTCTCCGAAAAAATCTCTCCTTCTCTTATTAAATACTTCGCCACAATACTTTTACGGGCTACATCTTTATTTCTTGCCTCAGAATAGGACGGAACTTTAGCACCATTTCCAGAGATTGCTTTTTCTATATTTCGGATGGAAGCGACCATGGTTTTAAGTTCGTTAGGCTCTAAAGAAGCCTTGTGATCTGGCCCTGGTAGGTTTCGGTCTAACGTAAAATGTTTTTCAATAACTACAGCTCCTAAAGCAACCGCAGCAATTGGCACCTCAATTCCCATTGTATGGTCCGAATAACCTATTGGGGTTTGCATCTCTGCTTGAATTGACAACATCGCCTTTAGATTAACGTCGATCATCGGTGTCGGATATTCGGTGTTGCAATGTAAAATTGTTATGTCGTTTTTCTCAACACCATTTTTTAAGAACACATCGACGGCTTCGCCTATTTCACCCATGTCTGCCATCCCTGTAGAAAGTATCACCTTTTTAAACAGTTGCGCGGCCAGCCGCAGATAGGGTAAATTTGTAATTTCTCCAGAAGGAATTTTCACCAAGTTTAATCCTATCTCCTTAAGGTAACACAAAGAATCTAAATCAAAAGCTGTGGCAAAAAATTGAATGTCTTTTTTATCACAATAATTCCGCAACTTGCTAAAATCGGAATGCGAAAGTTCAAGTCTTTGTAACATCTCCAATTGACTCTCAATATTATTCCCTGTATTCCTATTTTGATAATTTGCCTTTTTAGCAAATTTAGAGACCAGTTTTTTCGAATCAAATAATTGAAACTTTACATAATCAACTTGCGCATCGGCAGCAGCATCAACCAGTTGGAACGCCTTGTTTAAATCACCGTTATGGTTAACTCCAGCCTCTGCTATAATTATCGTTTTTTGCATTATCTATTATTTTTTTTTGCTGGCACACCAACCCAAGTTTCTCCATTTCCGGTTGAAGTAACCACAGTGCTGCCTGCACCAATAATAACTTGATTTCCTATAGCAATTTGATTCGAAATTATTCCATTGCTACCAATAAAGGTCTCATTTCCGATTGTACTATCTCCATTTACAATCGCTAAAGTGGAGATGTGAGAATGATCACCAATCCTAGCATTATGTTCAATTAAACAACCTGTATTCAAAATACAATTCACCCCTATATTTGCTCCAGCATTTATAAGTGCCCTATGCATGACAATAGTTCCTTCACTTAAAGTTGCATAACTTGACAAGTAGGCCAAAGGAGAAACAACGGTCGCCATTTTTGCCTCAAATTTCTTCAGGTGTAAATAAATCCTTTTCCTAACTGCAGCGGATTGAATTTGCCCCACAGTAATTAAAAATGAACACCCCTTTTTACAAAATCCTAAAATATCATTATCATCCCCAATAATCTCATAATCTAAAACTTTTTGACCAATTTTATGCCGCTCGTCTAAAATCCCCCAAATTTTATACTTTCCCTCCTGTTCGATTACATCAATACAAGATTGACAATGCCCCCCGCCTCCAATGAGAATTAAATTTTTGCTTATATTTGAGAGAATGGTCATCTGCTTAGCTTCTCCTTATATTCGCACACTACTTGGAATATTTACAATTCTATCTGATAACCAAATACTATTTTCCAAACCATCAGTCAAACAATCACTAAACATTGGCATTGTGTTCATCAAATCCCAAATTGGCCGTGTCATGACACCGCGATCATTCGAAACCTTTAAAAAATCTTCTTGCGCGCTTCTATCATGAAAACAAATAGCATTAAGCCAATAATTAGACTTTGCATGTTTTATTTCGCTAACAAATTGAACGTCCGCATTTTTAAAAAAATTACGATAGCTTAGAGCCAACTCTCTTTTATTTTCAATAAACCCATCTAGTTCCTCCAATTGTGCACATACCAAAGCCGCATTAAGATTGGGCATTCGATAATTATAGCCAACAGCATCATGTCTAAAACGCCAAGGGTGCGGAACTTTAGCTTGTGTAGTCAAATGCTTTAGTTCTTTGGCCACATACTCATCGTCAGTTATAAGGGCTCCCCCTCCGCCACAAGTTATTGTTTTATTTCCGTTAAAGCTAAACGTTCCAACTTTGCCGTATGTACCAGTATGTTTTCCCTTAAAAAAACTTCCGATCGACTCCGCGGCATCCTCAATCAAGACTATATTCCAGGCATTACATATATTCAAAATTTCGTCAATTCTCAACGGCAGCCCAAATGTATGCATAGGCACACAAGCCTTAATTCGCTTTCCAGAAATCTTATTATAAGTAAAGCCATCAGCCCTTTGTTCAGCATAGGCCTCTAGGAATGACTTTAATGATTCAGGAGACATTCCCATTGTATCCTTATCAACATCTATAAAAACAGGCCTGGCTCCAATATAAGAAATGGCATTCCCCGTTGCAATAAATGTAATTGCCTGTGTTAATACCTCGTCATTTTGCACAACTCCACTCACTAATAACGCAATGTGTAAAGCACTCGTACCATTAACACATGCAATTGCATATTTTGCGCCACAATAATTCGCTAAATCCGCCTCAAATTTGTTTACAAAAGCTCCCACGGAAGAGACATAAGTAGAATCAATAGTTTCTAATAAATATTTCTTCTCCTTTCCATTGAAGGTGGGAGTATGTAACGGGATAAACTCCTGTGTTTTAAAGATATCTCTTATAAAATCTATAATACATTCTACATCCATAATTACATTTTTGAGTCTAAATATTTACCTGTTTCTAAATGATTAAAATTGGGAATCATTTCATTAAACAAATCAACAATCTCGCTTTTTTCCCACCGTCCCTGACTTTTCATCCTATGAATCGTGGTTTCAAAACTCAGCAATTTGCCTTCATCAATATTTAATTCATTTTTGATAACGCCTAAATTATTAAAACGATCAAAATCAATTGTTTCATTTTCTGTAAAAAACTCTTCAAAATCTTTCTCTCCAGTGGTATCACTTGGGGTGAACAGACAAGGCCATTTATTTTTCTTAGCCAATACCTGAACCAAACCTCTCGCTTCGCTTTCATCTTCACAGATATGAGGCTCATAACCTAATTGTGCCAAAAATTTTACGGCAATATCAGAAAAGCTAACGAGATTTAACTTTTGGCTTAGTTTTGGAAAAAAGATATCTCGATTTTCTCCAAATATAGCAGACATCAAACAAAGTTCACCAGCCTCTTTAGAGACAACAAAATATCGACGAACATCATTAGGGGCAACAATCGGCTGGCGCTTTTGGATACGTTGATTAAATCCATATAACAAAGAACCATCTGAAAACGCAACGTTAGCAAAACGTGCTGTAGAAATGGAAATATCAAGACTTCTACGCATTAAAAACATTTCCATGATTCTCTTCGACGCCCCCATCATATTAACGGGATTTGCTGCCTTATCTGTGGATACACAAAAGTATTTTTTACTTTTTTTAATGATAGACTGGCGAATTGTTTTATCCGTATTAAATACATTTACGTCTATCATACGCATTAACGTATATGGATCCTTTTCACTCCTTACGTGTTTTAATGCAGACAGGTTTAGCACGTAATCATAATCTCCATCATTCTCAATGAATCTATTATAAATATCTGAACCGATATCAAGGGCATAAGTTTTAAAATCTCCACTAATATATCCAAAGGAACTTCTAATATCCCGAACCAGTTCAACCAAATTATTTTCACTTATATCAACTACATGTAATTTGAGCGGGTTCCTTTTGAAGATTTCCTTTGTCGTTGCCTGTCCAATTGTACCAGCGCCACCAAGCACCAAAAAACGAGACGACGAAATTATCTCCCTCAATGCCCTTTCGTGCTTTGATATATCATCAACGAACAATTCCCTGTCACGACCAATTATAGATAAAGTATCCATTTATTAATATTTTCCTATCTTTTAATATCACCAATCCGTCAAGAATATTTGCTTAAAAGCAACTCTTCAAAAATCAAATCGCCCCTAGTACATTGGAGTATATTATAATATTAAAGAAATTCAGTTTCCTCCTCTGATAAGCTCTTGTTAGAGCTACAAAATTTGCAAGAAATATTGAAAGTTTATATATCAACTTATTTATTTAATAATTTATTTTTTATTTTTTGCCAAAAGCTTATTCCCCGATCCTCGCTGTATCCATAGCCGTAGCCGTAGCCATACCCATAACCGTAACTATTTTGCTTGGTAGAATCATTTAATACAATCATTAGGTTTTTCAACTTTTTATTAATATAAATATCATTCACAATATGGAGCTGCTCCTTAAACGTATAGTTATAACGTACTACATATAAGCAAGCATCTGCCATTTGATTGAGAGAAAAAACATCGGCAACCTGCCCAACAGGTGAGGTATCTACAACAATATAATCAAATTTCTCTCTTAGATCCGTAAACAGTTGGCCAATGCGTGGACTTAAAATCAATTCCGCCGGATTAGGAGGAATAGGTCCTGCTCCAATCACATACAGTCCATCTACTTCTGGCACAGGCGTTACTAAATCATCTACCGTTAATTCAGGGCTAATTACAAAATTAGAAATTCCATTTTTCACTTTTAACTGCAATCCCTTGAGAAGCTTCGGTTTACGGATATCGAATTCTAAAACAACAACTCTTTTACCAGTAAGCGCAATGCTGGCCCCCAAATTTGTACAAAAAAATGTTTTACCTTCTCCAGACATACTTGATGTCGTAATAATTACCTGATTAGTCTTACCCAGGGACGCAAATTGAAGATTACTCCTCATAAGTCTAAACATTTCAGCAATAGGCGTTCGTGCTTTATCACGAATAACTAAACTATGACTGTTATTGTTTTCATCAGAATGTGCTATTTCACCCAAAATGGGAACTTCACTTCGATCAGTAATGTCTTTTTGAAGTCTAATTTTGTCATCTAGAATACTTTTGCCATAAATCGTTACGAAAGGAACAATTAATCCTAGCAAAACAGCAGCCAGATAAACAAACTTTCTTTTGGGACTAACGGGTTTATCCGACGCCATAGTATCGACGATTGTTCGCGAATTAGCAATTGTCGCTGCCAAAGAGAGAGAAGCCTCCTCTTTCTTTTGCAACAAATAACTATACAGCCCTTCTTTTATTCCCTGTTGGCGTTTAATTTCTAAAAGCTTTCTTTCGACTTCAGGTGTATTTTTTATTCTACCTTGAAATTCTTGATAATTTTTGTCTAACGCAGTTTGAGTTACCCGCATGCTTTGTGCAATATTGTCCAAATTCTCTTTAATGCTCTTTCGGACGTTATCTATATCTGCATCTACTCCTTTAACAAGTATGTTAGAAGGTTCTACGGTCAACAATAATTGTTTTCTCTTGAGTTGTAATTCATTAAAATTCGCCACCAAATTATTTAGGGTCGGATCTTCAATTCCCAGGGAACTTGGCACTAGACTATACGCATTCCCAGGTTGATTCACATAATCCTGAATAGATCGTATTACATTCATCTTCAATTTAGCATCTTCAACTTGTCTATAAAGATCCGAAGCCTCCTTAAAATAATTATCAACATCAACCGATACATCTGTAACCTGATTCTCTTTTTTAAAAGTAGCTACTTTCTGTTCAACTCCTCCTAGCTCCTCAACTAATCCAATCAAGCGATTATCAATAAATTTAATGGTATTACCTGCCACTTGATTTTTATCTTCAATTGCCTCCCTGTTATAAACATCTACCAACTTATTAATTATATCTACTGCTTTTTCAGGAACCGCGTCTTGCATAGAAATGGTCAAAGCACTTGCATCTTGATTTACTGCAACGATATTGATTTTATCATTATAATCATCTGCATACTTTCTTAAGTCACGAAATATCAAAGAAATGTCTTGTCCAACATCAAAATTGGTTTTATTACTATAAATAATAAATGAACCTAAAGGTAACGTTATGACCTGACCAAAAGAATAAACTTTTTGCTCCTCATCATGAATAAGAGTAAATTGTGTTCTACTTTTAATTGTTAACTTAACAGGTGTAGTTAATTTATATGCCGACGAATCTAGAGACAAAACTTTTACCGAAATGGGCGATTGTGCCCCATATACTTCCGAAGTTTTTATATTTCCCTCAACAAAGATTGTCGTTTGTAATTGAGGCATCTCTGAAAATACCCTCTGCAGCAAACTTTTACTTTTTAGCACTTCTATCTCATTATCAATATTTTGATGAGATTTGAAAATATCCAAATCAGCGAATGCACTTGCGGCATCTCCCATGGACCCCATATTGGGCCCCTTCTTATCATCACGAATTAATAATTCTGTACTTATATTATATTGTGGAGTTGCATATCGAAGGTATAAAAACGCTAAAAATAAACAGACTATAACTCCTAAAACAAAAAGGTACCATTTATGAGTGTATCTTTGTATTTCAGCCTTAAGATTTATCGCATTTTCACGCTTCTCAAATACATTCTGTTCCGCCATAAAGACTTTATGTTTTTTACTAATAAAAGTTAATTAAATACTATATTTTTGATCAAGCCTACCACAATCTAGATAATAATATTGCGATTACTGAAACGGAAGCTGATATTATCGGTAAGGAGCGATTTAGAGCAGGATTTGCAGCTTGCGCAGCCTTTAATTTATTTTCTGGGCGCACATAGACAATATCGTTTTGCTGTAAGTTGTAAAAAGGAGAATTCAATAACGCCTTATCATTAAAATTGATATGTTTTACAATACGATGACCATTATGTTCTCGAATGACTAAAACGTCATCACGAATAGCATACGGTGTCATATCTCCAGCCAAACTTAAAGCCTCTAAAACATTAATCTTGTTATTAGGTATAGTAAAACTACCAGAACGCTGCACCTCCCCTAACACGCTGATTTTAAAATTTAGTATCCGAATGTTTATTATTGGCTCTTTTGCTGTTTTAGCCACCTCAACAGCTATTTTCTGTTGCGCTTGTTCTTTCGTAAGTCCCTCCAGTTTTATTTTACCCAGTTGAGGAAAGTCTATAAAACCATCATCATCAACAATATAACCATCCGGCAAGCTAGCCGTTGCAGAGACACTGCTTGAGACCCCGGTGCTTTGGTTATCCATCGGTAATGAACCACTATTAAATAAAATATTGGCATCGGGATTCAAAGTGGTAACTTTAATTGCAAGCGCATCTCCTGGCTGTATTTTAGGCTCAACATTATTTGTTATCAATTCATTGTAAACGACGCTATCTGGTAAATTACTAAAATAAACAAGGTTGCGCTTGGTAGTAGCGCAAGATTGCAACAAAAACATTGCGCCGCAAATTAGTGTTAAAGAAACTACAAATATTTTCTTATTCATTATAGGAATTTGAGCAAAAGTAATTTGTTTTTAAATTATAAACAACTGCTGATTATAAAATTCAAGTGATTATTAGCCCAATCACAAAATGCAGTAATTGGTATAGTATCAGCCTTTATTCGCTAAAACTATGCCATTCTGGCAATAAATATTTTACTCATCTGGCTACAATATCAATGAAGGTGTAGCGCCTTCCTAAACGCAAATCAAATTAATACCACAAAAATAATCAATATAAATTTATTTAAAATATAGTTACGTATAAACAATTATTCAGCCAGGCCTACTATCTTAACAATGACAGCTTAATTTTTTCCCATTTGGAAAGGGACTCTCTTCGTTCAATTAAGGCGTTAATTAATCCCCTCGTATTCTTTATCCCGTAATATCTACAGTACAAAGAAAGAAACGCAAAATCTTCCTTTGCATAATAGGCAGCTTCCCATCTTAAACTCGGAAAAATCGAATTCCCACGCCGATAAATCAATGAATAATCTCGATTATTCTGAGTTGGAGTAAGATTCCAAAACCCCAATTGTGAATTTTCACTTTTAATGGACTCAAGCTGTTTTTTCTCAAATCCATTTGCAACATCTGCATAATTCCATATTCCATATCCATTTAATTCGTAAAACACAGATTTCCAAGCCAAAGACAGATAATTTATCGGTGCCTGATTTCTGCTCCCCGAAAAAACATCGTAGATCCACAACTTACTTTTATTTTTACCATTTTTTCTTTCTGACAATGTAGCCAACAACTGTTCGTTATTTTTTATCTGTGCGATATCTGCATAATTAATTAAATCTAATGTTTCTGTTTTATCGATTGTTGTATAAAATTTAGCTTTAACGCCGTTTAAATCACACCATTCTTTTATTTTTACAAAATTTTGAGCGTCCAAAATTGAAGGTTCATCATACGGATACAAATAAACATCCTGTAAATCAATTTCCTTCTCTTTAAGGTAATTCATAATATTATTGTACCATTTAATAAAATTTTTCTTCCATGTATCGCCAAGTACCTTACTATCCCCTGACAAATTCCTATAGTTTAAAAAAAGTAAATAATAATCAAATTTTTTATCATTATTTGCCTTATCTAAATACAACTTTAATTCCGTATCACGCATTCCATCAGGATTTTCAATACCACCAAGTTTTGAAGGTGGAATAACAAGGACATTTACACCATGATTACGAAGATCCACAAGCACCTTACCAGAAAGGTTTGCGATCAAGGGGTAATCAAAATAAGCCCAGACATTTAATGGGAAAGGATAGACAGAAGTGCTATTGCCCACAAAAATATTTTGGGTGTATTCGGTAGACCCTAAACGTCCTCCTCTTAAATGAAAAGAATATTTATAATACCCGGGTACAGAACAGGCAAATTTAACCAAAAAATACGACGTTGTTTTAGGCTTGATAACAATAGTGCTGTCAGACAATGGATATAAAACATCCAATATGGACTGCCCTTTATAGTTCTTTATTACAGGAACAGAAAATAATTCAACTTTCAAATTCTTATCAAAATTTTTATTTTCTTTTAATTGAATGTATAAATCACTCTCATTACTTACTTTAAAAATTCTATAATTCACACCACCTTTCAATAGAGGAACAGTGTCATTAAGGCCAGCTTTAACCAAATTATTAAGCGAATTCATCCAAGGGTAATACCAGCCATTTACTTTTTGAGCACAACTGAATTGGACGAACGTTAAGACTGAAAATAAATAAATGAAAAAACCCTTCATAGAAATTAATTAAAAATATTTAACAACAAATTGGTTCAGACTCAATTCTAAAAATAACAATTTTCTTAAACAGAGTTTTGAATTCAACTGATTATTAGGCTAAAAAAATCCTCAGATTATGCTACCTTAATATTAACAAAGAACCTAAGTAAACAGAAAAAACAATTTGCTTTTTATCGAATGATTAACAAAAGGTCAAAGTGATTTATAAAACTTCAAGCTTATTTTTTTCTTTTGAACTCTCTTGAGTCTGCCGCAACCGGGAATAAACGTCTAACAGGTTTATATCTTTAAACGCAGTAAAACTAAAATAGAGAACAAAAAGAGGACAAAAAATGGTCACTTTAGTACTAGAAACAAATAAAAAGAAAACCAAATTTTTCCTACTCGATTTTAACTGCCATAGACACAAAATAACGAAATAAAAAATACCTAAAAAACCAAACTTAGCCCACAAAAAAAACAATAATCCACTATCATTTAATGACGCAATTGATTTATTTCCGTTGTCACCTGTGGTAGAAAGGGCCAGTTTGTTTTCAAGTGCAAATGCCCCCTTGGCAAATAAAGCTTCATCATTATTCCTATTTAAAACAACTTCAATAAAACGATAACGCAATCCGGAAGCCTGATTATATCTAGAATCTTGAGCATTATAAAAATCGATTATCTTTCCACCTGCAAAGAAAGCTAAAAGTAGAGTTGAAATTATAATATAAATATATGCTTTTAAAGAATATCGTTCGGAAATCAGTATATAGACAACAAACAAACTTGCAATTATCACAGCGGCAGTAGAAAAAGATAAAAATATACTTATAATTGCAAAAACAAGTAATCTTCTATTTTTTTTAAACCCATTGCAGATCAGTAGAAGTGACACAAGAAATAAAACCACTCCAGAATAAGTTGATGGCTCTACAAACAACCCTGTACACCTTACAACATGAATACCCTGTATCACGGCAAAATTTGCATTATACCGGCTTTGCTGGCCTGTAAATGGTTCAAGAAAATCAATGTAGTGCGCAAAAAATAAATAGACAATAAACTGAAAATAAAAAATCGCCACATGAATTTTTAAAATAGGAGCATAAACATTTTTTAAGGAATTTCGAAACTTCCCTATTTCAATACTCCTTAAAACAAGCCAAGCTAATATACAGAGAATATATAAAGATAAATTACCCCAAAAAGCTGAAACAAAATAAGGCAAAATTTTACCGCTTAAAAAAAAACCAAACCGAATTATAGAAAAAACCAACAAAATTAGAAAAACAATCGACTCAAAAAGGGCCCTTTTTTTTATAGGCTCTTTTTCAACTTGTACAAATAAAAAAATAAAAAATAAACCAGATGCCCAAACAAAAATTCCATGACTAATGAGAGTCAATTGAAAGATTCCAACAATTAGAAAGTTGGGGGATAATTTGTTCCTATAGGTAATAATCATTTTTCATGAGCTCATTCGTTCTGGGAATTCAGATGTGACCCAAGCCGTATTAGATATATCCAACTTTAAATGGCGTATATTAACAAGTCAACCCAAATTAATATTGTTTCTGTCCACTCTCAAAAATGGTTTTTATAATTCAACGAAAGAAATCTTAAAAAAATAAACGAATTATATTTTATATCTGTTAAGATTCATCCTCGTCAGATCATTATATTTAAGTCATAAAATAATAATATAATATGCTAGATCTATCGAATACTATCGTGGTGTCCATAATTTAAGATGTACCCTATTTTCTTAAATTATAGCAACAAAAATAGTTCAAAAACAAAATAAATGCAAATATTTGCTAATTTTTCAGCGATTCAGAGTCAATTTAAGTAAAATTTCAGTTACCGCGCTAATTTCCAAGACTAGGCATAGCTCCGCCAGTCCAGCAAGCTGAGTCAATTTAGTAGCGTAGTTAGTAGGTTTAGGTTTGGTTTTAGTTGGAGTTAAGAAATTGGTTTCGTAAGGTTTATGGGCTTATCCTCCCGCCTCTTTATCTATTCCAGGCGGATTTGGCACCGTTGCCTGTTTTGCATGATCGTTTCTTTGCATAAGATCCGTTCCAATAAAACAGATTTAAGCCGGACCCACAGCATTTTTATGGTAACCTTTGACTGTTTGACGAGCTCTACTACCGCCTTTGACTTTACAGTTAATTGATGAATTATATGGGCTATCTGCAGCAGTATATAGTATTTATACAGGTTCATGATACTTTTGCGAACAAATTTGTGCTCCATATTGAACCCGTTATTCTTCTGATCATTGAATCCTTTGTTTTCTATTAGCCATCTGCTGCGGCCAGAAGACATAAAACGTCTGACAATTGATTGAAGCTGTGGGCTATCTAAATTAATGTTTAGGTTGATAATATAGGCGAACTTGGTCACTGCTTGACTGTTATGCTTTGGGAATCTCCCCTCCATATAGTTTAACTGGTGGTTTTGGTGTTGGAGGTTAGCAGCCCATAGATATTGAACATCTCCTAGGTTTGCTTCCTTTTGCCCTGGATTCAGCACTTCCGGGTACACAAAACTAACTTTTTCTAGGGTGTCCTTAATCTGCTCGTCCAGTTTTGGAAGGTTACCGTCTTTACGAGTAATTATATATTTCCAGCCATATTGCTCGCATTTTTTCATAACCGTTGCATTGGCATAGAGCCCATCTAAATGCAAACAGATAGGCAGCCGGGGAAACAGTTTGTGTAACTGGTCTGCGAGCCTGGAGAAGGCAGCCAGTTCACAGTCCTGCTTGTCATAAAACCCTTTTCCTTCATTACTAAGTAATTCACTGGCCACAGACAGGCAAAGGCCATTATCCGTTATGATTTTGGCTTCTAATACACTGGCATAATAAGTAGTTGTATTATTTTTTTTCTTGGAAAGCGCTCCATCCAATGGTGGGCTGTGGTAACTCGCAACTCCAGTAGCATCCATTATAATATGATAATAACCTTCTGCCGGATTAATCACTTTGGATCGGATTAAAGCGTTAATCATCTTGCCTAATACCAATATCAGGTCTCCAGCATCTACTGTTTTAATTACATTGTTCACCGTGTCAAAGTACGCTAGTTGCATGTCGCCGTGTAATGCTTCAAAATTATCCTTAAAATAGCTCTCATCTTTCCTAAGTTGGTTCATGTTATTACGGGTTGAACCCTGAACCTGAAACATGTGAATGACCTGGGTCAATAGGTTGGACATGCTATATTTACAACAGTTATCAATCCGGTGGTCCTTTACCTCGCCTAGCCAGTCCGGCAACTCTGGAAAGAAATGGTTGCTCACTTTATTTAGCTGATAAATCAGATCAGCGGGGCTTAAATCTTGAAAATTCTCCTATGCAAAAAAATGCCAAAAACAGTGAAGAAAAATTGCAATTAAATGATTATTATTTGTTTATAATTTATATAAATCGTATATTTGTAGCAGCTCTTAACGTAAAAAAGCCCGTCTAGGGAACGGGCTGTCAACTGAATGTTGATAAACAATAAAAATTATGGAGAATATTGAGGCATCGCCTAGGCGATGCTGTGTCTATTATATAATATTTTATTTTAATGCATAATTTAAATGCCTAGCCCTGCCATTGCGATTTGCTGACCATACAAAGAAACAAAATAAAATTAGTGCGAAAAATATTTTTTACCGACCTCTGAAAGCTACGCTATCAGTAAAAAGAAATTTGACTCTGAATTGCTGTAATTTTTAATTGAGCCGGCCTAAAATAATATCCTCATAGTTTCAGGGTTCCCTCCTACTATTTGCAAAAATAATCCATGCCTGTTAAACATGGCTGGTGTATTAAAATTAATTTGTTGAGTTATTCACAATTGACTTTCCCGGAAGTAGTCACGGCTTGCGCTAAGTGGCTGTTCGCTAAATTTTCATAATGGACACTATATTAGAGTCTGCTCAATAACTCACCGCTAGGTGGTCATTAACACATTATAATAATTTTTAATTCTGAAATTTCCGGCTAGCCTGACTACATGATAGGCTAGCCAATTTTGTATCCTTAATAGTAGGGATACAGGTGCCTGCCTGGTCATCCGGACCAGGTTTAGCACCAGGGCTATAGTAGATATCCATGAAGTACTTGTATTGGCCAGCTTGGCTTTTATATTGTCCATGCCATATCTGGTCTTTGCTTGGCCAAATTTTCCCTCTATTGGATTTCTTTCGCCCGGTCTTATGTGATTTTTCACTGCCGTTGCGGATGGACGACCTAGCGGTTTCGCAACAAGTTTT
>NZ_FNQY01000055.1 GCF_900107765.1 Arachidicoccus rhizosphaerae
AATAACAGACCAATAAGAAAATTTGGCTATGCCACCGCAAATGAAGTATTTTTACGATTCGAAGGTAGCGTTGCACTTATTCCTTGAACACAGGTTTTAAATTTATTGCAATTATAATAGTTTCAGTGTTTATTGTGGTGGGTGGGCTTTATCAACTCTTTATTTATTCTCTTTTGACTTCTCATTTCCTTAAAAAGGAGAGCAAATACGGAATAACAACAAATTTAGGCTATCGTTATCACGGTAAATATCATTATACACGCAGTTATTATTTTCAGGTTAATGGGAAAAACTATGATGGTGAGTGTGATGATAGATATTTAAAATTAAAACATTATTTTATAGAATATTATCCTTCAGCTCCCTATTTCAATAGAATGACGTATATAGAAGCAACTAAAGCCGATTATGACAGTTTACCTGTGAATGGTTATAAAGAATTGCCACATAATTAATCGTGATTGGAGTTTTGATTTATGTAAATTTTGAAACCACCAATGACGATTTGACGAGCTTAGAGAATGATTCTAGATCGATGTCGGTCTTTGTCACAGAATTCTTTTCTCTCGATTTTTATTAAGAGAATAACCTTGTAGCTCTCCCTGATGAGTATTCTCAGAATATTTATAATTGCGCATTTGTAAGAGTGAAAAGAATAGGGCTGAATTGCTATGCTGAGCGAGTTGTTTTTAGTTGGGATATTTTCTGGGAAACTTTTTTTCATGCAGCAAAGCGAATTCTTTTTATATAGCTGGTGGCTTTATAAAAAATGCACCTATGCCAATACAGGAATAAGTGCATATCCATATTTAATTTTGTATAATAATTATTGGGATAATCTTTTTGAATTTTTATATATAAAGTTCAATAACTATTTGTAGAATATAAGATAGCATAAGTGTAAATTTATTCTTAAAAGGTTTTATGGGAAATCAATCAGATGAATTTATTATTTGATTATGAGTGTAATGATAAACCAAGTTGCCAACGCTTACGGGAGATGAGCTTTGAATGAGCCTATAAATGGTAAGCCCGATTGCAAATTAACCACCCAAATACCGGACCGGTAGTGTTAAGAACTTTGTGTAAACAGATTTAAGGTATTCCAGGCAGGAGAGCGAAGTGAGGCGCAGCGTAGCGGAGCCGAACGTAGCGCTCCT
>NZ_FNQY01000040.1 GCF_900107765.1 Arachidicoccus rhizosphaerae
CACCACTAACTTTATTCCTAAAGGAAGGCAGAAGCCTGCTTTGGTTGAACAATCTAAAACGATGCGGGCAGCGCTGAACCGTCAAAGGGGCACGGTCCTGGAAGGAAGTTTTGGCAATGAGAAAAATCACTATCATTTAAATAAAATCAAAGCCAGGAACCAGTCTACCGAGACCTGCTGGATCTTCTTTGGCATCCTTACAGCAAACGCATCCATTATCAGCAAAAGAATGCAACAGGCCGCACAGATTAAAAGCACAGCGGCCTAGAATTAGCACGCTTATCTTATCCAACCGGGCTAAATAACAGCTCCGATGGTCTTGCTATGTCCCGTCTACAAAAAATCCTCTCTTAAATTCCGTTTTATGGAAAAAAGAGAGGACTTATTAGTTTAATATTTAATATGTGGCAACTCCTTTGGAGAGTTTACAGGAACACCCTATGCTAAATATATCAGCTTTAATAACGCGTCATCGTTGGGAAAAGCGCCCTTTGTTTTGGTCACTTTCCGTATCTGCCTATGAAATCCTTCCACGGTATTGGTTGTATAAATAATACGTCTGATATCGGGAGAATACTTGAAATATGTTGATAACTTATGCCAGTTATCACGCCAGGAGTTAATGACGATTGGATACTTTTTCTGCTATTTATCCGCAAGTTTTTCCAGGTGCAGTTCTGCTAAATCTTTGGTTTCAGCTTTATAAACAAGCTTCAATTCTGCCATGAACTCTTTTTGATCCTTAGTCGCTACATACTTGAGCGAATTACGTATCTGATGAATAACACAGCTCTGCACCTCTGTTTCAGGAAACATACTAAGAATGGCCTCCTCAAAGCCTTTTAAGCCATCAATACAGGCAATCAATATATCTTTCACTCCACGGATCTTCAGATTGGTGAGCACTGTTAGCCAGAATTTAGCGCCTTCATTCTCTGATACGTACAGACCCAACAAATCCTTCCGACCTTCTTTATTGATTCCTAGTATGTTATAAACAGCTCGGCTTTTTACCTCGCCATTTTCGCGCACCTTATAATGAATCGCATCCATCCATACAATTGGATAGACTTCCTCTAATGGCCTATTTTGCCATTCTTTGATGACAGGCAAAATACGGTCAGTTATTTTGCTTAATGTGTCGTGGGACACCTGAACATCATAAAGCTCCTCTATGTGCTTTGAAATGTCACGCAGGCTCATTCCAATGCCATACATGGCTATAATGCGTTCCTACATTTGTTCGGCTAATACAGTCTCCCGTTTTTTAATTAGTTCAGGCTCAAAACTACCATTACGGTCACGGCTTGTCTCCAGTTCAAATTGACCATCAGCAGTTTTAATGGTTTTACGCACCTTACCATTCTTCCTATTAGGTTCTTCTTCTTTGGCTATATGCTCTTCCAGCTCTGCCTCCAACGCTGCTTCGAGAAGCTGTTTGATTAACGGTGCAAATGCGCCATTTTTACCAACAAGGCTTTTACCTGCTTTAAACTGTTCAAGGGCTTTCTGCTGAAGTGCCTTGTAATCGATCTTTTCGTTCATTTCTGTCATCATATCAGGTTTTAAAATTAATAATTAATTTGATATGACACAGTTTAAATTACACCCTCAGCCTAAACAAATTTTAGGTTCTTCCTGTATCGCACACAATTCAATTATGTCTTTGATTGTTCAAGATTGCTATCATCCTTCAATTCAGTAGCAATTTGCCCCACAATCTTCTCTGCGTGTATCCTAGAGTTTTCTATAAACCATTTATGGGTATTTAGACCTCCGCAGACAACGCCCGCCAGATATAAGCCCGGCACATTTGTCTCCATACTATCTGCATTATGATCCGGCAAACAGGCATTTTCCCGGTCAATTTGAATCCCGAATCTACCCAGCATATCAAAATCCGGCCTGAACCCCGTCATGGCAAGGACGTAATCATTAGGTAAGGTAATAATGGCTCCTTCTTTATTTTTAATAATGACTTCCTTTTCTTTTATTTCTAATAGCTCTGACTCAAAGTAAGCCTTAATACTACCTTCTGCAATCCGGTTTTCAATATCAGGTTTCACCCAATATTTAACTCTCTTGCCGATTTCTGTCCCCCGGATTAACATCGTTACATCGCCGCCTTTACGCCAGATTTCCAGTGCAGCGTCCACGGCAGAATTATTGGCACCCACCACCAGGGTCTTTTCCATAACATAGGGATGTGCTTCTTTATAATAATGATGCACTTTAGGTAAATCTTCTCCCGGAATATCCATATAAATGGGCACATCATAAAAACCGGTCGCAATTACCACTTTTTTGGCTTGATAGCTCCCTTTATCAGTCTGCACCAAAAATAGTTCGTCCGGCTTAGTAATTTGATCCACCTTTTCATATAACTGCACATTCAGGTCAAAATACTGCGTTACCTGCCGATAATATTCAAGTGCTTCCTGGCGACCAGGCTTGGGGGTCAGACACATAAAAGGAAGGCCTCCAATCTCCAGACGATCGGCCGTGGAGAAAAAGGTCATAAAAATAGGGTAATTAAAAAGAGAGTTTACAAGGGCCCCTTTTTCTATAATCAGATAGTCCAGGCCTGCTTTTTTCGCCTCTATGCCGCAGGTTAGCCCAATTGGACCGGCGCCAACGATTAAAATATCTACTGTTTTCAATGTGTGTTGTCTTTTAGCGCTGACCGGCCATTAAAAACAACCGGCAGCTGTTAATACAATGGATCACAGGACTTTGCTGTAAGGCTGCTTACAACAAGACAGCGGCCAAAATATAATCCGCGATAAGAATGGTGATACAGCTCGTTACAACGGCCTTGGTACTGGCACGACCAATTTCCAAGGAGCCTCCTTTGACATGAAATCCATAATATGCGGAAATACTGCTGATTAAAAAAGCAAAAGTATAGGCTTTGATCATGGCAAATACCACATTAAACGTACTAAAGCCCATGCGTAAACCTCTGTCAAATACATTGGGAGATATGATTCCCGAAAATTCACCGGCAACCCTTCCTCCCCAAATCCCTACAATGCAGGAAATCAAAATCAAAATAGGCATCATAATAAAAGAGGCGGCTATTTTAGGGAATACCAGGTAGGAATAGGGGTTAATTCCCATGATTTCCAACGCATCAATCTGCTCTGACACCCGCATATTACCGAGTTCTGATGCGACTTTACTGCCAATCACACCAGCCAGTACGATACTTAGAACCGTAGGGGAGAGCTCCAAAAGTATACTGTCTCGGACAATTTGCGCAATCGTCGTAAGCGGAATCAATGGGCTGACCAGCTGGTAAGCGGTCTGCACAGTGGTAACTGCCCCCAGAAATATAGAGACAATTAATACAATAGGTAAGGCACCGAACCCGATTTCATAGCACTGGCTGACAAATTCCTTCCAGTACATTTTAAAATTCTCAGGTCGGGTGAACATGGTTTTAATCATGATCAGATACTTACCGAACTCCGTTAAAAATGCTGAAAACATATAATATTGTTTCGCCTGCAATTTACTGATTAAAAACAAAAAAGCATTGGATGTCAGCTTATTCTTAGATAAACCTTATACTTTAGGTCGCAGTCACGATTCAGGCAGACATATTTAATATTAATTAAATATAAGGCATAACTTCCGTAGTTTTTTCTATAAATGTCCTTATTAACAGGAGATAATCCTTTTAATTTTAACCCTTTGGTTCCAAAAATTACTTTAGCTTTGTTCCCCCTTTTATTCTAAATCAATCAGGCGGTAATAACTATGCTCAAGCAACAGGCCATTAAAACCTGGAAACTTTCCACACCTATTATTTTTGGTGAACTGACCCAGATGTCTCTGGGTCTGATAGATGCTGCCATGGTTGGCTCCATAAGTTACAAACAGCTGGCAGCCTCCGCTCTGGTCAACAGTGTACTGGTCATTCCATTTGTTTTTGGTATAGGCCTTACCATGTCCATCTCCCAAAAAGTAGCTGCAGCTCATGGCAAAAAGGACGGACAACAGGTTTCCCATTATTTATACAATGGTTTTATTCTTTGTTCAGTTGCGGCCTTATTGATCAGCGGGTTATTGGAAATGGGCAAAAACATTTTATTTCATCTGGATCAGGATCCGGAAGTAGCAAGGCTTTCTGTTCCCTTTTTAAGACTGGTTGGTTTTTCTGTGATACCAACCCTTATGTTCATGTCCATAAAGCAGTTTACAGACGGGTTAGAAAAGACAAAGACCGCGATGATCCTTTCTTTACTGGCCATGCCACTGAATGTATTTTTAAACTGGCTGTTGATTTTTGGCAACTGGGGAATGCCCAGATTAGAGCTGGTAGGTGCCGGACTCGGGACACTGATTACCCGTATCATTATACTGATGGCTATGATTGTGGTATTATTCACGCATCCACTTTTCAGAAGATATGTTGCCGTGCGTAAAAATCAGTGGAAATTAAAGCTCCGAACCCTGAAGGAGCTCTTACATATTGGGATTCCGAGTGGCCTGCAGGCAGGCATCGAGACAGGCGCCTTTGCGGTTTCTGGTATTATTGTAGGTACGCTGGGGGCTATTGAGCTGGCCGCCCATCAGATTGCCCTGCAATGCGCTTCCCTTACCTTTATGGTATCTCTGGGTCTGGCACAGGGCTGTTCCATCAGAATAGGCAATGCGTTTGGACGAAAAAACTGGCCCGAGATTTCAACAATAGGGAAAAGCACGTTTTATTCTGGCCTTATTTACGGATTAATCTGCGCTATTTTGTTTATTGGACTGCGTAAACCGCTCTCTCAGATTTTTAATGACGACGGCCAGGTGATCGCCTTAAGTTCCATGCTCATGTTTTATGCGGCCGTTTTTCAGATTTCCGATGCGACTCAGGCCATCGGTGTTGGCAGCCTCCGAGGGATCGGTGATGTAAAAATGCCTACTATTTACATGGCAACGGCTTACTGGGTTTTTGGTGTTCCCATCGGCTGCCTGCTCACCTTTGTCTTTCATTTCGGGGTAACAGGCATCTGGATCGGATTTATCTTAGGGCTTTCCTTTAACTCCCTATTCCTTAATAAGCGTTTTCAAAAAATGGTCCGTCAGCATTGCTGACGAACCATTTTTTAATCTTTCAGACCAGCGTTTACTTGGTCAGATAGGGTTGAATCTCCTCTTGCCATTTCTTATACCCGGCAGGCTTCATATGTAGCTGGTCATTTAAAAACAGGGTGGTGTCCACCTTACCGCTACTGTCTTCCATGGCTTTTGTAATATCAATATACTCAGCATTGGATTGCTCTTCCAAAAAATCTTCAATTAAACTATTGGTCTTTTCAAAACGATCCCAGGCATACTTGCGGCTAGGGCTGAACTTAATGGAAACATAACCGATATTGGCCTGAGGAAGTTTTTCCCGGATCTTATCAAAGAGCTGATGAAACCTTTCAAAAACAGAATCTGCGCTAATGGTCTTATCATAATCAAAATCGTTCTCGCCACAATAAATAATCACCTGTTTGGGCTGGTAGGGGTAAATGATCTTATCCGCATAATAAATCAGATTGGGCAATTGAGAGCCACCAAATCCCCGGTTAATAATGGTATATCCTGGAAAATAATTGGAAACATCGGTCCACTTTCTAAAAGAAGAACTCCCGACAAACAAAATGGCATCCTTTGGGGGCATATGCAGGCTGTCTTCATGTAAAAAATGCCCGATTTCTCCGTTAAAAGATTCATTGGACTGACTAAAGGCAGGGGAAATGGCCATCAGACCCATCACCACCAGAGACCATAATTTCTTCATAATATTTTCTTTTACAATATGATAAGAGCAAATTACCCTTCATCAAATATAAGCAGAGTTACCGCTTTAACAAAGGAGTTTAGAATCAGTTAACATATAATCCGTTGTCGGATCCAACAATTGCAGCAATGTTTTCCTACAAGCCAACTATAGTTTATCTTCGTCTTAGCACGGGAGAACAACAGCAAAAAACAGGAAATATTAAGCATGGTAACACAGGACAACAAGAACACTCAACATACAGATAATCAACAAAATATGCCAGCCCAGACGAGCAACTTATTTGAGAGCGCCCAGACAGGTAAACCTAGATTGTATGCAGAAATCATTGTTCCACTACACCTGCCGAAAAACTATACCTGGGAAATACCAGAAGAGCTTATTGCAGAAGCTGCCATCGGACTCAGGGTAGAGGTTGCACTAAGAGGTAAAAAATACACCGGCATCATAAAAAGATTGTTCAATAAGGCTCCCGAATCGTTTACACCGCTGCCTGTATACAGTTTACTGGACAGCACCCCCATAGTCACACCTACCCAGTTAAAATTTTGGACATGGATGGCCAATTATTATCTGGCCAGTGAAGGGGATGTGATGCAGGCAGCCGTCCCCAGCAATTTCAAACTCTCCAGTGAAAGTATTATCAGACTGGCAGAGGATATGGACGGCCAGGACAGAACAATCGAACTAGATCAGGAAAATGACTATTCAGATGAAGAGTATTTATTAGCAGAAGCGCTACAGATCAGAAAAGAATTAAGATTCACAGAAGTTCAACAGATACTGGAAGGCAGGCGGATTTATAGTGTCGTTAAAAAACTCATTGACAGAGGTATCTGTTATATAGAGGAATCGCTCAAAGAAAAGTATAAAGAAAAAAAGGCCATTTTCATCAGCTTTCATCCTGATTACCAAAAGGAGGAAAACCTGGAGATCCTGCTCAATAACTGGAAAGGGGCTCCTACGCAGCTGAAGATTTTAATGTTGTTAAGGCATATGGCCTTAGGGGAAGGGGATGTTTTACAAACCGCTTTGCTTAAAAAAGCAGAGGCATCCGCGACCACCTTAAAAACGTTATTGGATAAACAAATACTGGTTGCCGAGAGCAGGTCCATAACCCGTCTTCCGGAACTAACGCCATTTATTGAAATGGATTTCACCCTGAGCAGCGCACAACAGCATGCCCTAAATCAGCTTCAGCAACAAATGCAGGATAAACATGTCAGTTTACTGCAGGGGGTGACGGCCAGCGGTAAGACCCAATTGTATTTTAAGCTGATCGAACAGGTCTTAAGGAGCGGTAAACAGGTACTTTATCTCTTACCGGAAATAGCGCTGACCTCTCAGATTATCCGCAGGCTCCAGCATCATTTTGGCGGCCACGTAGCGGTTTATCACTCCAGATTTAATCCCAATGAAAGAGTGGAACTCTGGGAAAAAGTTTTAAGAAACGAGGTACAGGTCGTCCTGGGCGCCAGGTCTGCTTTGCTTTTGCCCTTTAAGGACCTTGGGTTGATCGTGGTGGACGAAGAACATGATAGTTCCTACAAACAGCAAGATCCCGCCCCAAGGTATCATGGACGGGACGCAGCCATTTATTATGGTACCTTATTTGAAAATTGTCCGGTTTTGCTTGGCAGTGCCACCCCTTCGCTGGAATCGTATTATAATGCCCAGGCCGGCAAATATGGATTCGTAGAACTCAGCCAGCGGTATGAGAACGTTGCGATGCCCGCCATTGAGCTGGATAATTTAAGTCTGATTACAAGAGAAATACCCAGACCTATATTAATATCTCCCAGACTGGAGGAGGAAATCCATCTGGCCATAAAAGCACATAAGCAGGTTATATTATTTCAAAACAGAAGAGGCTATTCTCCCTATCAGATCTGTAACAATTGTGGTTGGATACCGCAGTGTAAACACTGCGCAGTATCGCTCACCTATCATAAAAGTAAAAACAAGCTGCTTTGTCATTATTGTGGTACAGAATATCCATTGATAACCACCTGCGTTGCCTGTGGCAGCCACGATTTCCAGCGAAAAAAGTTCGGTACCGAACAAATTGAAGAGGCTGTCGCCGCCTTATTCCCAAAAGCCAGGGTGGCCAGAATGGATTACGACAGTGTCAAAGGTAAATATGGGCATGATGCCATGATTCAATTATTTGAGTCTCAGAAAATAGATATACTGATTGGTACCCAGATGGTCGTAAAAGGGCTGGATTTTGAACAGGTCAGTCTGGTAGGTATATTGGACGCTGACGGCCTTTTGAATTTTACAGATTTCAGGGTGGGAGAGCGAGCTTTCCAGCTTATGGAACAAGTGAGTGGCAGAGCGGGCAGAAAGGACGGATTGGGGAAAGTGCTGATACAGGTCTTCAATATTCATCATCCTGTTTTGCAGTTCGTTCAACAACATGATTACCCGGCTATGTATGCGCAGGAGATTACCCACCGAAAGGATTTTAATTATCCGCCATTTACCAGGCTGCTACGCCTGACCTTTAAGCATAAAGATACGCATACGGCCAGGCAGGCCGCAGTCATTATGGCCCAGGGATTACAACAACTTCCGGCCCTTGTCGTATTGGGGCCGGCCGCAGCGCCCATAGAGCGCATCCGGGGACAATATTACTGGGAGATGCTTATTAAAATCCCCAAACAAAATGGGATGCTGAGCGCCTGCAGAAAAATCATAGATCAGCAAATGGCTATTTTACAATCTACAAAACAATATGCCAGAGTCATTCTATCCGCTGATGTTGATCCGGTATAAGGGCAATATTTCAATCGCAAAATACATATCCTAGGTGCGATGCTGTCCGTTGGGTTTAGGTTCAATATTTACAATAATTATGGCGCCTAATATAAACAGAATACCCGCCAATTGCCAGAGACTGATATTTTCCTGCAAGACAAAATATCCGCAAAGTGCCGCTGTCGGCAGTTCAATGCTGCCTAGAATACTACTAAGTGCGACCCCTATCTTAGGGATGGCAGAAGCAAAAAGCAGGGGCGGAAGCACCATACCAAAAAATCCAAGCAGTAATCCGCTCACTGCGACTTGTTTCAAATAATTTGGTAACGCCTGATGATGCATCAAAGACACCAACTTACCAAATGGCGGAAAAACAGCCATAATAAGTAGGACGACTCCAAGGACGACCCAGGAGCTTTTAATGACTGCAGGCATTTCATTGCCTACATGTCCATTCGCCAATATAAAAACGGCATAAAAGAAACCCGCCAGTAATCCGTAGGCAATACTACTCCAGGCAATGTCTACTGTGCCCCGCTGACCTATCAGCCCGGAACCTAAAATAGTCCCCAGAAGTACAATACCAACAAACAACCATTTACGGCCGGTAACCGGGATTTTAAAAATGAAACGCTCCAGCAAAATACTCATCCAGGTATATTGCATCAGCAAAATAATAGCAATGGAGGCCGCCATATGCTCCACACATTTGTAATAACAGATACTAATCGCACCAGAAGCCATCCCGGTTAGTATCAACCTGAGTCTAGTCGAAACCTTATTTTTAATTTTTAACTGCTCAATACCGGCTGCTGAGACACGCCTTATCCTACCGCCGCCATTCAACAAGGCTGTGCCTTTATATATCAATAAAAACAACCACAAAATGGCGGCTCCGAAATAAGCCTGTGCACTGGTTACATCAGCCAGCGACAAACCTTTTTCATAGGAAAGCTTGACAAAAGTGGATAAAATTCCAAAGCTGCAGCCGCCTAACAGGACCAAAATTATATTACGCCATTTTTTCACTCAAATAAAGATAGGTATTTATATTTATCCGACTGAGAAATAGAAAGACAACCCAATTTTATGAACAATGGTTAGCCTTTTATTCGAGACCTATTCTAAAAACGATATATCCGGAAAATTTTTAACATCCGCTTGCAGATTATCCCTTAAATTGGATGCATATTTGTGAACACAAGAAAATATATGCATTTGAAGCGGATTATATGTGTTTTAATTTTAATATCAATAGGAATAGTAGGGGCCAAAGCACAGCGCCTGATTCGCGGACATGTTTATGGTGCCCGTACCACCACCGATCCGGTGGATTCCATGCAAATCAGTACCTATAGGGGCGTAGTTACATTTTCAGATGCAACCGGTTTTTATCAAATCAGTAGTGAAAACCCTAATAAGGATACCCTGTATGTGTCTTACAAAGGAAGGCGCATTATGGCCTATCCGATCAGTATGATCACCACTCCGGAGAAATTTGATATTTATTTACAAAACCCCGCTTTTTATGATGACAGTTATTTTAACCAGCTGGAAGATGTAAAGGTGAACGCCCGTAATTATCATACAGATTCACTGGAAAAAAGGAGGATTTACGGTGATATCTTCGATTATACAAAACCGAAATTCAGTCCGCTGCATCCTGTCAGTTCTGCCATAAACGTATTCAGACAACCTTATTTAAACCGGCAGAAAAGATATCAGGAATTTGCCGTCAGCAGTGAACAGGACGGTTATATAGACTCAAGGTTTACGCCAACCCTGGTCGCGAGCCTCACCGGCATTGAAGATGACGTAGAACTGCATACATTTATGAAAAAATACAGACCATCCTACGACCAGCTAAAGGGTATGGTTGATTTATCTTTAGGTCAGTATATTATTGACTGTTATAAAGTGTTCAAGGTGCAGGGAGCAAGACAGCCGCAAATGTCTGCCGACAGTTCAAAAACTGATCAGGATCATAAATAAAATTGATACATGATTTTGCCAAAAGTCTGTATAACCTTAACTTTGCGGGCAAATCATTGATTATAAAATCAGCCGTTACCATATTTTTGATATTACTGCTTAACTGCCAGATATTTAATAACTTTCTGGTGATGGCCACTTTTTATGCCAATGAAAATTATATTGCCGCAAACCTTTGTGTCAATAAAGATCATCCGGAAATGCATTGTAATGGACATTGCCAGCTGGATAAAAAACTCCACGAAGACCAGAAACAAAATCAGCCTAATCCTGATAAAAAAGTCAGTTTTGAGGTAACCGTCTTTATAAAGACCGCTTCAGATCCGGTGGGCAACATTGGTTCATTTATTACCATTACCCCTCAATATGGTATTCCGGCCATATTTACCAGTCAGTCTTATCAAAAAAGACTGCTACATCCTCCTGCGAGCTGTTAATTTCAATTTTTCATTTTAATCAACGTCCGTATGGCGCCAGGCCTTGGCTGAATGGTGCTATTACCAAAGGACTTCTTGTGTCCGGCAGGCAAAGACCAGGTAGCAATACCTGGAGCAGTCATGCAGTTATACTACTGACATACGCGATAATTTAGTGTCTGTAGCGCTGTAATACCGGGTACTGACCTTACTGTTTTTCCATAAAATGATTATATCCTGATGGGGCAGATTGACTCATTAAGGGTAGCGGCCTTTCTATGCTAATCTTTAAAAGAGAAGAATACGCCACAGCGTATACTTACAAAAATACAACTATGCAAAAGCTCTTCAATATATTGAATTCCTACTGTTTGCGCGTCTGCTTTTTATATGTCCCTAAAAAATGGCCGGGAGCCGGATGGACATGCAAAATCTTATTCTTACTCATTATAAGTATCACTTCCATCTTCAACAGCGGATACGGGCAACAAACTGGTAGTTTCCAACAAATAAAAGGTCAGGTGCTGGACCAGTTTACAGGCCTTCCAGTACCAGGTGTTACCATCAGGTTTCAGACGAGTTGCTGCTGCGCTGACAACGCCGCTACATGCCAGTGTATTTCAGATACAACGGGTAATTTTTCCATGGGATACCTTAACAGTAGTACCGGCTGCAATATGCCTGTGGAGGAAAACCAACTGCAAATGGATACACTTTACATCAGTGCAGCCAGTTATCTTCCTTTTCAACTCATTAGAAGTCATAAGGAAATTGACCACCCCTTTACAGCCTATCTGACACCGCTGGAAAATAACCTTTCAGAGGTTTTGGTCACCGCCGCCAGGTTCCGGCAAAACAGATCTGATATTCCGGCCGCCATTGGCGTGATAGATTCCTTACAAATCGCTTTGAGCAAGGCTACACAGATTGACCAGCTGATCAACAAAGTCCCGGGTGTATTTATGGCTGATTTAGGCAATGAACAGCATGAAATGAGTATCCGCCAGCCCATTACCACAAAAAGCCTCTTTTTGTACCTTGAAGACGGGCTTCCCATCAGAACATCAGGGCTGTATAACCACAATGCATTATTAGAAATGAACCTTGCCGCCACTTCAAGAATTGAAGTGTTAAAAGGACCTGCTTCTGCGCAATACGGACCGGAAGCCGTAGGAGGTGCAGTTAATTTAATCTCCGTTGCACCACCTGAAAATTTATTGGGAAAAATTACCGCTGAAGCTGACAACAATGGCTATAAAAAGACTGCTTTGCAAATCGGAGACACTTTTGGGAAATTCGGGATGAACTTGAGCGGTTATTATGCCAATCGGCATAACGGACCAATTGATTTCAATGATTACCATAAGACCGCCTTTACACTCAATACCGTTTACAAGATTACCCCTTCCTTAAGCTGGCAGAACAAAGCAACTTATGTGGATTACTACGCCGATATGTCGGGCTCTCTGGACAGTACTGCTTTTGCAGCCAAAAATTTTACCAGCCATTATCAATTTACCTATAGAAAAGTAAGGGCCTTTAGAGCCAGCTCTGTGCTGACTAAAGAATGGAATAACAATAGTTCCACCAAGCTTTCCTTTATGTACAGGGATAATCAGACCGGGCAAAATCCTGCCTACAGAATTAAAGACGACAAAAACAATCCCCTTAAGGCCACGGGCGAGATTAACATGAATGCTTTTAAGAGTTATGTCGGACTCCTGCAGCACCGCCAACAATTCAACTGGCATAACAGCAGCCTTATAATGGGTATCAGCGCTGACATCAGCCCCAGTTATTATACTGCTAACTATATAGAAGTGAATAAAAACGCAGCCGGAGATTATTTTGGCTTTAATAACCCTGATTCCTTATTGACGGATTATAATACCCATATTAATAATTATGCGGCTTTTTTACAATGGCAAATGGATATACTGCAAGGGCTCCGACTCACCCTGGCAGGCCGCTATGACCGTTTTGATTATGATTTCACCAATCATCTGCCTGTTACCTCTGTCAGCGGAGCGCCTTCCTCTGATGTCAGCTATAATCATTGGACCCCTAAAATAGGATTGAATTATAATCTGAAACGGCTTGGTTTTTATGCCAGTTATGCAGAAGGATATGTCCCCCCTCAGGTTACAGAGTTGTTCAACAATGTCAAAGTCCCCTTTTTAAAACCCCAGATATTTCATAACTACGAAATCGGAGGCTGGTTACATTTATATAAAAACACATGGGGTCTTGACTGGAGCCTGTACCACATGCTCGGCACTAATGAAATTATCTCGTACAGAAATTCAGACGGCTCTTCTGAAAACAAAAATGCCGGTAAAACCGCACATAGCGGATTGGAACTTGGACTCAATTATCAACCGGATCATCAGTTTCAGGTTCGCTTTAGCTCAACCTTATCCCGACATAAGTTCCAAACGGAAACCCAAAATGGCATACAGCTGGACGGCAATCAGATGCAGGCCGCTCCCCGTTTTTTAGCAAATGCCTCCATTACTTACAGACCTGATTTTGTAAAAGGACTGTATATTCAGCCCGAATATCAAAGAGTGGGCAGTTATTATATGGATGACGCCAATACCACGAAATACAATGGCTTTAATCTGGTTAATCTCAGAACAGGCTTCCAATGGCATAAAGCAGAAATCTGGGTTAATGCCGTTAATCTACTTGATAATTATTACGCCACTGTCGCGACCAAATCGTCCTATGGCTATAGTTATAATCTGGGTATGCCCTTTACCTTAACTGTCGGACTTGCCTTCCATTTTTAAAAAAGATGCCATGCAATTAAAAAAATTATACCGGCTGCATCGGTGTCTGAGTATTTTTATCGGAATACCCATGTTATTATGGGCAGTAAGCGGCCTGATGCACCCACTTATGACCAGTGTCAGGCCGCACATAGCCACCCAGGCAAGCCCAAGTACACCTATACCCGTCTCATTAATCCAAAAGGCCATACCTGTCAAACAGCTTTTATTAAAGGTAGAAATTAATAAAACGACCGGAATCCGAATTATACAGCTGGACAGTATTTGGTATTATCAGGTCCTGCAAACTGTAAACGGCCAAAATAATAAACAAACCGATGTCCGCTATTTTAACCTGCAAACCGGCGTAGAACTTAAAAATGGCGACCAGCATTACGCCGTTTTTCTAGCCAGGCATTTTCTGTCCGCTCAGCCTGCAGATCATTCGCCGGCTGTTTTATCGGTCCGGGAAATAAAAAACTTTACCGACGAATACAGTTATGTAAACCGGCTTTTGCCGGTCTGGCAGGTACAGTTTGCCAGGGAGGATCAAATCGGCATTTATGTGGATACACGTAGTGGAAGTTTTGCCTTTGCAATAGATAATAACCGCCGAAATTTTAACCGGTTTTTTGGCTGGTTTCATACCTGGTCCTGGATGGATAGGATGGCGGTACTTAAAGCGGTCATTATCGGTTTAATTTTATTGCTGGCATTAACGACTGCGGGACTTGGTATATATCTATCCTTTAAAACAAAAGCAGCAAAAGCCACAAAAAACAAGCTGGTCCGGGCAAGGAAACTGCACCGGGTGACAGCCATTTTCGGGGCTGTATTTTTTCTGAGCTGGGCATTCAGCGGCCTTGTCCATGCGGTTCAAAACGCCAGAACCCCCTTTTACATTCAGGCCATCGGAGATCCAGTTATGAAAACTGCTGCTCTTCCGGATAATTTAAACGATCTTATTAATCAACAGTTTCTGTCCGGGCCTTTAACATTCTTAAGGTTATTTAGTATAAATGGCCAGTTCCTTATTAAAACGAATCGTACCCAACCGGGGTCAGCAGCCAAAGACCTGATGGTGGCACGTAGCGTCAGTCCGGGAGCTAATCAATTTTTTCGGATTTACTGTTCAAAAAATGCCCTGCATACAGGTATTCTCGAAGCAGTCCCGGAAAAGCAAATAGCCTCTGATTTGGCTGGTAGGATTTTTTGGCAAAATAAAGAAAGTGCTATTTCCCCCGACACATCAACATTTAATCTGGACTACCTTACGCATTTTACCGAGCAGTACAATTTTTCAGATAAGATTCTGCCTGTCTGGCAAATCAGTAAGAAGAGCGCCGGTTCCAATCCCGTATTTATTGATGTCAATACCTGCAGTCTGGTGAAAAAAGCGGATCATTTCAAACAGACAGATGCGCTTATTTTCGCCTTTTTCCATAAACATGAATTTATGAGTTGGGCGGGTAAATCCGCCAAGGATGCCAGCACCATTATAGGTGTGCTTATGCTAATCAGTGTCATTGTTATTGGCTACCGGCTCTTTTTTATTCGTCAGAAGCGCTCCAAAAATTAAGAACAACAGGATCACTAACCATAAAGCTGAAGATTTGGCAAAAGCAAACGGTCCGATCTTCAGCTTTAATGCAATTTTACCCTAGGATCCAGCACCGTATATAACAGATCTGATAATATATTTACGATAACAAAAAAAGTGGCCGTGATTAAGACACTGCCCATCACCACCGGGAAATCAAGATTTTCGAGGGCGTCTACCGTGGTTTTTCCAATTCCTTTCCACCCAAAAATATACTCCACAAAAAAAGAACCAGCCAACAACTCGGCAAACCAACCGGTAATGGCAGTGGCCACGGGGTTCAAGGCATTGGGTAAAGCATGCTTCCAGACTACCATTTTTTTAGGAAGGCCTTTTGCATAGGCCGTGCGGATATAATCCTTGCTCAGCACATCCAACATGGCACTTCTGGTTAACTGGGCGATGATGGCTAAAGGCCGGATTCCCAACGTAAGGGCAGGTAACCAGAGGTTTTTCAGAGCCAGGTGTTTTCCTGATACAACATCATAATCATACAGACTCCCTGTCATAAAAAGGCCGGTATACCGATGGAGTAAAAAACCAAAAACATAGGCAATCACAATTCCCATAAAAAAGGACGGGGCAGAAATACCCAGCACACTGGTAAAAACGGCCGAACTGTCCATCCAAGTATTTTGTTTAACGGCAGAGATTACGCCCAGCAAAATACCTATAATCGTAGCAAAAATCATGGCCGAAAAAGCGAGAATCATGGTCCCAGGTAATGCCTCTAATAAAATGTCCATAACAGGCCTTCGGTTCTGATAAGAACGTCTTAAATAAGGGACTTTAATACCCAATTTCAGATCGCCTCCGACAAAAAGCCCATGCAGACTCTTTTGTTGAATATCCGCTTTGGTGGCCACACCGATAGGGGACACGTCATTGAGATAAAGCGTAAACTGTTTCCATTTTGGCTGATCCAAGGCCAGTTCTTTGCGCACATTGGCGAGCGTTGCACTGTCACCCGTCTGACCGAGTACCAGTCTTGCAGGATCACCAAAACCCTGAAATAAAAAAAAGACTACGATGACCACGCCCACCAGTACCAGGACACCGTACCCCATTTTCTTTAAGACAAATGACAACATATTATTCAAATAGGACTTTTTGTTAGCGTCCTTTCTATAAAATTAAAAATCAATAAACCACCTGCATTATGCCGCTGATACAGGTTTAAAGATAGTAAAGGAATTCCAAACATCCTCAGTCATAAATCCGGCGCTGCTTACCACTCTCAAAATCCTTAAATATAAACGCCCCCAGATTATCAAGGCTGGCAAAATAAGCTTTGCCGTTATTGGCTTCCGTAAATTCTGTAACAAACTGTTGTAAATAAGGGTCCGAGGCAATCATAAAGGTAGTGATATCTATTTTTAGCTTTTTACATTGAACGGCCAGGTTAATGCAACGATTAGTAATCTTTCTATCCAACCCAAATGCATTTTTATAATACCGGCCTCCAATTTTCAGGCAGGTAGGCTTGCCGTCCGTAATCATAAAAATCTTTTTATTCGCATTTTTTCTTCTGCGCAAAATATCCATCGCCAGCTCAATACCCGCTACCGTATTGGTATGGTAAGGACCTACCTTCAGGTAAGGCAAATCCTTAATTTCCACCGTCCAGGCATCATTACCGAATACCACTATATCCAGGGTGTCTTTCGGATATTTTGAGGTGATCAGCTCACTGAGCGCCATCGCCACTTTCTTGGCCGGTGTAATTCTATCCTCTCCATATAAAATCATGGAATGCGATATATCAATCATTAAAACGGTGGAAGTCTGGGCCTTAAAATCTGTCTCCCTGATTTGTAAGTCCTTTTCTTCCAGGCTAAACTGGTCCAGCCCGTGGTTTATTTGTGCACTACGAATGCTTTCCGTAAAATCAATCTGTTCCAGCTTATCTCCAAACTGATAGTTTCTCGTATCAGGACTGATTTCATCACCCTGACCTGGTTTTTTTGTCAGATGTTCACCGCTTTTGGATTTCTTAAGTTTACTAAAAATCTCTTCCAGACTTCTTTGCCTTAAAGATTGCTCCGATTTTGACGTTAATGTAAAATCCCCCTGGACAGGATCTTCTTTCAGATAACCATTATCCTTAAGGTCCTGAATAAAATCACCCATGCCATAATCTTTGCCTGTTAAATGAAACTGCTTGTCCAGCTCCATCATCCAGCGCAAAGTTTCTGCGGCATCTCCATTAGTATAGGGGAGTAGCTGCATAAATAAATCCAATAATTGTTCAAACTTGGATTTTTCTGCTTCCGGTTTATATTTTGAGAAATTAAAGCCTTCCATAGGTTGTTTTTAGGCAACCGCCTGTTATATAAATTTAATTCAGCAGTAAGTTACATCGATTTTTTTGTTTGGCATAGGGTTTTAACGGGTGAGTGGAATTTTGATTAAATTTAAACAAATGAGTATTAATAAAATATAAAGCTTTTTTCCTTCATAGTCATTAAAAGACTACAGGAGGCCATGGAAAGTCATGGAATCTTAAGCTTTGAGCATCAAACACCTAACACAAGTTAGGTTGTTCATTTGGCAAAACATCAGTAAATTGCCGAGATTTCAAACATTATTCATTACAAATTAAAATTTTACAATGGCAAAGTACAGAGCAGGCGTCTTACATGGCGAAGAAGTAGCTGCCGTATTCAGCGATGCAAAGGCAGGCAACTTCGCCCTTCCTGCAGTTAACGTAACCGGTACAAATACCATTAACGCCGTGCTGGAAACAGCCGCAAAAGTTAATTCACCAGTTATTATTCAATTCAGCAATGGTGGTGCGCAGTTTTTTGCCGGTAAAGGCATGCCAAATGATAAATTGCAGGCCAATATCAGTGGCGCCATCAGTGGAGCTCTGCACGTGCATAATGTAGCAAAATATTATGGCGTACCTGTAATCCTTCATACAGACCATGCTGCTAAAAAATGGTTGCCCTGGATTGACGGTTTAATTACAGCGGGTGAACAATATAACAAAGAGAAAGGACAACCCTTATTCAGTTCTCACATGCTGGATCTCAGCGAAGAGCCGATTGAGGAAAATATAGCCACTTCCGTTGAATTCTTCAAAAGAATGGCTCCATTAGGTATGTGCCTGGAAATTGAACTGGGAGTAACCGGAGGGGAAGAAGATGGTGTTGATAACTCACATGTAGACAACTCCAAATTATATACACAGCCTGAAGAAGTATTTGAAGCCTATCAGGCCCTGGCTAAAGTAGGGGACTTATTCACCATTGCAGCTGCATTTGGGAATGTACACGGTGTATATAAGCCAGGCAACGTGGAATTAACGCCAGCCATCCTGAAAAACAGTCAGGTATATGTTGCTGAAAAACTTGGCTTGGCCGCAGACGCCAAACCTGTTTCTTTCGTATTCCATGGAGGTAGCGGTTCAGAAAAATCTCAGATTACGGAAACTTTGGGATATGGCGTCGTAAAAATGAACCTGGATACAGATATGCAGTGGGCATTTGCTGACGGTGTATTTGACTATTACAGAAAAAATGAAGCTTATCTTCAGGGTCAGTTAGGTAACCCTAGCGGCGAAGATGCGCCAAATAAAAAATACTACGATCCACGCGTATGGTTACGCAAGGGAGAGGAATCCTTTGTTAAACGCCTGGAAGAAGCTTTTGGCGATTTAAATTGCCTGGGCAAAAACGCCTAATTATTAATTCTTTAGGTAAATCTTTATCAAAAGTTCAAACGGCCTTAAAACTGTTTGAACTTTTTGTTTTTTATAATTGTATTTCAGCTTTTTTAGTCAAAGCGGACTATATTTGTTTGAAATAGCAATTTATTTATATCTATGGCAGATAAAACCATTATAATAACGGGAGGCGCCGGATTTATCGGATCTCATGTAGTTCGCCGGTTCGTCAACCAATACCCTGATTACCAGATAATCAATTTAGACAAATTGACGTATGCAGGCAATCTGGCTAATTTGAAAGACATAGAAAATAAACCGAACTACCGGTTTATAAAAGCGGATATTACCAACAGCCAGCAGATGCTGGATATATTCACCCAGGAGCAACCAGATGGCATTATACATCTGGCAGCAGAAAGCCATGTAGACCGTTCCATCAGTAGTCCCCTGGAATTTGTGCTGACCAATGTTGTAGGAACAGTCAATTTACTGAATGCCGCCAGAGCTACCTGGAAAGATAATTATGACAATCACAGGTTTTACCATGTCTCCACGGATGAAGTTTATGGCGCCCTTGGTAAAGAAGGCATGTTCACGGAACAGACGGCATATGACCCTCATAGTCCTTATTCCGCTTCCAAAGCAAGTTCGGACCATTTTGTCAGGGCTTATCATGACACATATGGTTTGAATACCGTGATTTCAAATTGTAGTAATAATTACGGTTCACATCATTTCCCGGAAAAACTCATTCCCCTGGCCATCCACAATATCCAGCATCAAAAACCCGTTCCTATTTACGGTAAAGGGGAAAATATCCGAGATTGGTTATTTGTGGAAGACCATGCACGCGCTATTGATCTTATTTATCACCAGGCAGCGTCGGGGTCAACCTATAATATCGGAGGACATAATGAATGGACCAATATCGATTTAATCAGGCTTTTATGCAAGATCATGGACGAAAAATTAAATAGAACACCGGGTAGTTCAGCACAATTAATCACTTTTGTGACCGATAGGGCAGGACATGATTTAAGGTATGCCATCGATGCCGATAAACTGGAAAAGGACTTAGGCTGGAAGCCCAGTCTGCGTCTGGAAGAAGGCCTCGAAAAAACCGTAGACTGGTATTTATCCAATCAGGATTGGTTAAATAATGTCACCAGTGGGGATTATCAAAAATATTACGAACAGCAATATAGTGGCAGATAAAATCTGCATGAATCATTTATGGAAATAAAAGAAACATATTTAAAAGGGTGCTACACCCTACAACCATGGGTCTTCACCGATGACAGAGGATATTTTTTTGAAAGCTATAACCAAAAAGCTTTTACTGAGCTGACAGGATATAGTGCAGAATTCGTCCAGGACAATCAATCCTTATCCTCTTTTGGAACTGTCCGGGGTCTTCATTATCAGAGTGGTGCCCACGCGCAGGCTAAACTGGTCCGTGTAATTGAAGGCAGTGTCTTTGACGTAGCTGTAGACTTGAGAAAAGATTCCTCCACCTATGGACAATGGTTTGGCGTAGAATTATCCGGCCAGAATAATCTCCAGCTTTTTATACCCAGAGGATTTGCGCATGGATTTTCAGTGCTAAGCGAAAAAGCCCTCTTTAGCTATAAATGTGACAATTTCTACCATAAGGCCTCGGAGGGAGGGATCCGATATGACGACCCGACGCTGGGCATTGACTGGCAAATACCAAAGGATAAAATGATCCTTTCTGAAAAGGATTTATTGTTGCCGTACTTTAACGTATAATCTCATAAATCATTTACCCCCATGAAAGGAATCATACTGGCCGGAGGTTCCGGAACAAGGCTTTATCCCATCACTCTGGGCATCAGCAAACAACTTATGCCTATTTATGACAAGCCAATGATTTATTATCCCCTGTCGGTGCTGATGATGGCAGGAATCAGGGAGATTTTGATCATAACTACTGCGGAGGACCAGGCAGGCTTTATCCGGCTTCTGGGAGATGGCAATAAATGGGGATGCCGGTTTGAATATGTTATTCAACCGGAACCCAATGGACTGGCACAGGCTTTTGTCCTGGGAGCAGAATTTATTGGCACGGATAAAGTAGCACTGATTTTGGGTGATAATATTTTTTATGGAAGCGGCCTGGCCAAACTTCTGCAACAAAACAATAATCCAGAAGGTGGCGTTATCTATGCTTATCAGGTTAGCGATCCACAGAGATATGGTGTGGTAGAGTTTGATGCAAATAATCAGGCTATTTCTATTGAAGAAAAACCAAGTAGCCCAAAATCCAATTATGCCGTTCCCGGACTCTATTTTTATGATAATTCAGTAGTGGAAGTCGCTCGTCATATTCAACCCTCTGCCAGAGGTGAATATGAAATCACGGATGTCAACCGGTATTACTTAGAACAGGGCACCTTAACAGTGGGTGTGCTGAGCAGGGGAACCGCCTGGCTGGATACAGGTACACATGATTCCATGATGGAGGCATCCCAATTTGTCCAGGTCATTGAAAACCGACAGGGTTTAAAAATCGGTTGCCCTGAAGAAATTGCCTACCGCATGGGGTTTATCGATAAAGAACAACTTCAAAAAATTGCAGAGCCATTAAAGAAAAGCGGTTATGGAGAATACCTGCTGAAACTCTAATATAATAAGCATCCAAAAAAACATCAGACAATAGTGAGCGACAGACGTATAAATGTGGTCCTAATCGGGTATGGTCATATAGGCAAAAGACATGCACGAGTCATAAGTGAAAGTAATGATTTTGAGTTAAAAGCCTTGATAGATCCGCATCATGTAAATCGTCCGGATTCCCTATCCCCATCGGTTCAGTTTTTTAATGAACTAGAAGATTTTATCGCGGACAATGAAAAGTTGCCGATGGGTGAGCAAGTTCGACTTGCAGTCATTGCCACCCCCAACGGTTTACATCAGGCGCAAATTGATATCTGTTTAAATAACGGCCTGGATGTAGTGGCCGAAAAACCCATGGTATTAAACAGTCAGGTGCTAAAAGAGCTGCAAAAAAAGGCGTCAGAAAAAGGACGACATTTATTTCCAGTTGTTCAAAACCGATATGCAAAGATTTCCAAATGGTTATATTCTCTTCTAAAAGAGGACGCATTGGGAAAAGTCTATATTATTCAGATAAATTGTTTATGGAACAGAGATGAGCGCTATTACCAAAAAGGAAGCTGGCATGGAGATTTAGCACTCGATGGCGGTAGCCTTTATACCCAGTTCCTTCATTTTATAGATATGCTTCACTGGCTGTTCGGTAAACCAGTAGTTAAATCCTCCGCCTTATATGATTTTAATCATCAGGAGTTATCCAGTTTTGAAGATTCCGGTATGATTCAGTTTTCCTTTGACCAGGGAGTAGCCAAGGATGCGATGGCTACCATGACCTTCAGTACCGCTGCCTGGAGCCAGAATGCGGAGAGCTCTCTTACAATTATTGCGCAGAAAGGTTCAGTCAAAATCGGTGGGCAGTATATGGAAAAATTGCAATACGCGGTAGGCCATAATTTCCCCGAACAAGCACAGTTACAGACAATGCTCATGGAAGATCCTCAAAAAGAAAAATACGGTGCTGCCGCCGGTCATTACCAATTCTATGAACAACTGGCTAATTTTTTTAATGGAGCGCCTAATGAACTGCCAACAACCGCTGAAGCTTGCGAGGTAATAGAATTAATTGAACAGGCTTATCAGAATAGATAAAATATTCTTCCTTACATTTTTTCAAAACAAATTAAAATGGACAATCGTCGGATTTGATCCCTTAAGGCAACAATTCGCATCCTGGAGAAGGGGCGTGTCCTTAGATATAACCGGTGTCTTTTCTCACGACACCGATTAAATATCCATTTTTCTTTGTTATATTTACAATTAACAAATTAATTCCTTACTTTTTAAATCCGCCAGTAGTATATGACGCAAAACGCCAGTGCCATCCCTACCAAACCTCATTATGCCATTTTAGATGGATTGAGAGGTGTTGCCGCTGTAATAGTGGTGTTATTTCATACATTTGAAGCACATTCAGAGGGGCCACTTACGCAAATCATCAACCATGGCTATCTGGCCGTTGATTTCTTTTTTGTCCTGTCAGGATTTGTCATTGGATACGCTTATGATGACCGTTGGCAAAAGCTTACTATAGGAGGTTTTTTCAAAAGAAGGTTACAAAGATTACAGCCTATGGTGATTATAGGTATGCTGATCGGCGCCATTTGTTTTTATTTTGGAGACTCCTCCCTTTGGCCGGAGATTCACTATAATGGACCCCATTTTTTGGACAGGTTAATAAGATATAACTTTATAACGTAAAACCTTTCAAAAATGAGTAAAACAAGTCGCAGGAAGTTCACCTCAGAATTCAAAACCAAGGTCTGTTTGGAAGCCATTAAAGAGCAACAGACCATAGAAACACTAAGTAAGAAATATGACATACACCCCACTCAAATAAACACGTGGAAAAAAGAGTTTTTAGCCAAAGCTAGTCTCGTTTTTGAGAAGGATGCACCTGCTGATCAGTCTGAGGATCAGGCCTTAAAAGAGAATCTATATGCAGAAATAGGAAGACTTAAAATAGCTAATGATTTTCTAAAAAAAAAG
>NZ_FNQY01000036.1 GCF_900107765.1 Arachidicoccus rhizosphaerae
TGGCGGTATTTTTTATTCGCCCTTTGGGGCGAGCCGAATGCTCCTTCTGGCTCCCATTACCCGAAAGTTCATAGTGAGAAACCAGTAGCCTATGTCTGCTTGCCTTATTCTTTCGCGCTATGCTTTCAATCAGCCCTGCCTGCCATAGTTTCCAGAATCGCTTGGGTGGTAAATGGTCCAAACTTCCATGTAGTCGGACCTCATTGTAGATCTTATAAAATCTTCTCAAATGCTGCTCTAAGTCTTTCAATGTCTTGAATATGCCTATGCGTTCAAGGGAGCGACCTAAAATCGAATGAAAGGATTCAATATGCCCATTCTCTTGTGGTGTATATGGATGCGTAAAGACCTGGTTCAAGCCATTTTCTGCCAGGTACTTTTGAACTGAATGTGCTGCAAAGCGAGAGTCGTTATCATTCCTTGTTTCAATTGTTATTTTCTTTTCCATCATCTGGTGGGGCTGTAGATAATTGACAATAACATCTTCCCAGGCGTCAATCACCTGGCTTTGCGTAATTGAATAGGCTACTTGCCAATGAAGCACCATGCGGGTGAAACAATCAATGATTGTTAGAATGAATGCATAACATTGATGGGATACAACCCACTGGAATTTGATATCCATTTCTATGACTTCCAATGGCATCCGTGGATCGACCCGCCGATGCTTGACGTAAACCTTGCCTGGCTTCTTTCTCTTTTCATGTAGAAGTTGATAGTCGCCCATTATCCGGTAAACCTTTTTCTTATTAATGACATAGCCCTGAAGCTGCAAAGCAGCAGTCATTGCCCGATAGCCATAATCCGTCTCCGGATTTGATTTAACAGCAATAATCTCCTTTACAAGTTGATCTGTGTCTATTATTTCGTTGAGTCCGCTTTTGCAGGTCATCTTCGTTGTATAATGGGAGTTTTTACGGCCTCTTCTGCCTTCTTTTGACTGATAATAATAGGCGTGCTTAGTAATTCCAAGAAGTTCCAATGCCCGATCTCTGAGCAGGCCTTTACCAATGAACTCGCGAGCTAAAGTAACTTTCTCAGATGTGGATACTTTTTTTTTAGCATCTCATCTTTTAGCTTGGATTCAAGCTCTTTTTCTGCCAGCAATTGCTTAAGCGCAGCATTTTCCTTTTCCAATTTGCGAACAGCAGACGCATCATAAGTACCCTTGGAGGGTAGGTTGCCATCTGAGCCTAGACTCGAATATTTCTTTTTCCAGTAATAATAAGTTGCCGGATAAAGGTTATACTTACCTAGCGTTTTCTTAACTCCCTCTTTTTCAGCCTCTTTTAAGATACTGAGCTTTTCCTTTTCCGTAAACTTTTTTGTCCCCTTCTCGGTTTGAATCATACCCATAGTTACAATTTTTTTTTGTAATTATGTCCGATTATTTAGGGGAGCGGAACAGTTTGTCTTTATAATGCTGCCTTTAGGTTTAAGCAGTAATTTAACCTGCTCCTCATTTTCCCGATATTCCTTATGCAATTGATAACCATAAACTTACGGATACTCGGCATAGAGAGCAAACAGATTTATGCTCAATCATTAAAATTTAGACACCAATGGACATTTTATCAATATTGTATCTGAATTGATTGCGCAGATCTATTCAAGTTTGCTCATTCAAAGGCCGCATTTACTCATTTAAGTTGCTGATTCACACAGTTACGAAATGAACCGCAAATGTCTGTGTTAATTTTAGTGTCAAAATTAAATGTCATGAAAAAATTACTCACAGTATTAATGATGGTCACGCTGATTGTCAATACCGCTCCTTCCTGCAGGAAAGGAGACATCGGTCCGCAAGGTGAACAAGGTCAGAAAGGAGAAAAAGGGGATAAAGGCGCCAAAGGAGACAAAGGCAGTACAGGAAACGCCAATGTCATTTCAAGAACCTTTAAAGCCGGTAGCCTCACCTGGAAGGCGAGTGTTGTATTTGGAACCAATTATGTTGAAGCCTCCCTCGCGGTGCCGGAACTCACCACAGACATTATCAACAGCGGTGCTGTTATGGTATATGGCGGATTTTTCTGGGAAAGCCCTTGGTCTGCTCTCCCTATTTCCTTTTATGAAGCCGGCAAGACCAACTATTTCACCTTTGGCATAAAAGCTGGGACTGTTACACTAAGGTCACACAATTCCACCAATACCCCTCCAACAGCTCCAAGCATCGACTGGCGGGTAGTTGTTATAAAAGGGAATGCAGCAACCAGCGAGGTTGATCTTACCAATTACAATGAGGTGCGTAAATTTTACCACATAGAGTAATGATTTTGATCATTTTAGCTACCGCATGCTTCTAAGTAACTATTATTCTATCCATGCAGTCTATTTTTTATTGTACAGTCAAAGTTTATCCACCAGAAGGTGAATAAGGCAACGGTAGGCATCATTAGCATTAAATGCAGTTGGATAAAGTAAGTACCATTTCTTCCATCTCGAAGTTAACAATACTAACAGTCTCCTGACGCTTTTCGGGAAAAAAACACATAACTTTATACGTGGTAAAGTATATGCAGTCCAAGCTCCTGGCATTAGTATTATTCGGCTTCCAGTACAGCTCCGCCACTGACATTTTTTACCAATACGCGGTATTGTTTAAGCCACCTTAATTTTACATCCTTTTTGCGGGGCGTGAAGGCTGGCTTACGCTTTTGAATTTCCTCGTCAGACAGATTTACCTATATTGAATAATTATCTACGTCAATATGAACTTTGTCTCCGTTTTGTAAGAGACCGAAGATCCCTCTCTCTGCAGCTTCCGGAGAAACGTGGCCAATATAAAGACCACGAGTTACATCCTTTAATTGAAAATCTATCTGAGCTTCCCGGGCTATCGCCAGCATATGTAAAACCGTATTCGTGCTCTCTCCCATGGCCATATCTACAACAAAATCGTTTCTAAGGGCGTTTTCAAAGAATATTTTTTAGCCCGGACCGTTCCCTCGCAGCCTGATCCTTGACAATATCGCAAATCCTTCTGGCTGCTTTGGGGTAGAGCACCTCTCTTTCAGGTGCCTGTGCTTAAATGGTGCCATTCCCTGACAAAGTAATACCCATCGCGTCCCTCAGTGTAATCATGAAATTTGTCGTAAATATTCCGAAACGATTTTTTCGTTTTTACCTAATACTCAAATGCTTGCGCCTGATGGATTACTTTTGGAACGGCCACTGACATTAATTATATTCTTTTGCCCATCCGATTTCTCCTTTTTTAATAAATTTAGCATACACTTTATTAATGTCATATAGCTTAGGAATATCTATTTTCTGAGACAATAGGAATTTATCGTAGTCAGTCTTATTGCCGAAGCCTTTTTCAATATGTTTATGGGGAATAATTATGAACCAGCCCTCATTCCATTCTACATTATTTTGAATATCAATACTGCTCGTTTTACCAGAATGAATAAAAATCATGTTGTGTAAAACATTTACCTCTTTTATATTCCCGATTCCCATTGGCAGTACTTTTAACCCCAATATCCACTGTTTTTCTCCGTTTAATTGAAGTATCTCGTAGGGTTTAATTAAAGGTACCCTAATTGCATCCCAGGAAGCCATAGTGCTTAAGTAGAATGGGTCTTTGTTTTGAGTATGATTTTCTTTTCCCCAACATGCACATAGAAGAACCGCAAAAACGCATAAACATGTATAAGATGATATTATTTTCATTTGATTATCTATTTTATTGTACTTTGCCAATCTGCACCAACTTGTAAATTGCGATTACCTCCCGCAAGCGTGTGATATATAAAACCAGATACATTTGTAATGCAATTATATGTTAGAGAGCTACCACAGGGAGTCAGATCAGATCTATATTCAGTTAAATGATAGGATATTATTGCCATCCCATCCGATTTTACTGTTGCGGTATATGCAACATTGGCATGGCGAATTGCCCATGTTAATTCGTTGCAAGCGACAGTCAATGCCATTTTGATAGACAACACCAAAGATATCAGTGGTAGTAGTGATCCTGCCGATCTAGCAGTAATATCCGTGGTGCGCTTCTTTAATCTATTGCACACCGTATCATGATATGCCAGAAAGCGCCCTTGCATACTATCGTGATAACGTCCGGTAAATTTAGCATATTATACGTAATCTGGATTATTTTTTAATTCTGGCCGGTGACTATATTTCCATTCACGGCATAGGTATAATTGAATGGGGAGTTCTGAGGTATTAGACGCGCTGCATAATATATGCAACGTATAAGTATTCCAAGAAAATCAAAATCCGACCAACATGATTATGAAGCTAGGTTTTACGACACTCAAATCGGCAAATGTATCAAACAAGATTCTTCAAATCAAGACGAATATGTTTAATGGATAAATTTCGGCAAAGATTGATTTTACAAGGAAGGAATAAAGGGCCTATTTTTTCAAATATGAGAATTATAAAAATTATGCGGAATTTATTAATATTAATAATGGCAGTTTCTTGGATCGTTAAAATGGGTATTCATTACCATTTAGATCTAAAATCCGGCAGAAGAACAGGCCTTCCTCCAGCAGGCACGATTCCCATTCATTATTTTTTCCCTTATGTTGAACCATTGGACAAAATGTATTTAAACGAAAGAAAAGTTTGTAATATTCTTTACTGGCTTTCAATATCTAGCTCTTTAGGGATATTTTTATTCTAGAGCGCTCGCTGAAGTTTAACTCTTAATGTAAGAAAAAATGAAGCCTAAATAAATATTCAAATAAAAAATAATACAACTTGCAAAATTGTTATATTCTTGTGAAACGACTTCGCTATTTGTTGATAGGGATTGCAAACCGAATTAAGTTGGTGGCAGAGCAACTCATTTATGAAAATGTTCTGCCAGGATTCATATATAAAAATTTCGTTAGGTAATAAAGGATAAGAATTGGAACTTAATAATGGCAAAAGTTAGAGGGGAGATATGTGGGTTTTCTTTATATTTCTGATGGATTGTAAGGCGTGTCAATCCAAATTGAATTAAGCACATAATCAATTGAAGTGATGAAAAATGTCAGTCTCTGATTATAATGGCTCGGCTGACCCTATAGTTCTGCTCAGCCGGGCCATTAAATACAATAATCTACTAATTTAATAAATCCCGCCAGAGACTTCAATTCTTTGCCCATTAATCCAGCCTCCACGTGGAGAACATAAGAACGCAACCACTCCGCCGATATCATCCGGTAGTCCTACCCTGCCCAATGGCGTTTCTTTTGCAATAAATTGATTGATCTCTTTATTATCTCTGACATGTCCTCCGCCAAAATCGGTTTCAATGGCACCCGGGGCAATTGTATTGGCTCTGATGCCTCGATAGCCAAGTTCTTTTGCCATATAACGCGTCAGCGAATCAACCGCTGCTTTTGTAGCACCATAGGCTGAAGAACCCGGCAATGAAAATCTAGCCAGACCGGAGCTGACATTTACAATGGCGCCATTATCATTCAGAAAAGCTAATGCTTTTTGTGTCAGAAAATATACCCCTTTAAAATGGATGTTAATAATGCTGTCAAACTCTTCTTCGGTCGTTTTATCAAACGGAGAATAGAGAGCAGTTCCGCCGTTATTGATCAGAAAATCAAATTTTGGATCCTGATATTGGCTATTTAGATACCCGCTGAGCGTTTGAAAAAAACTGTCAAAGCGTTCTGTTTTACTTGTATCTAACTGAAAAGCAGCAGCCATAACCCCTTTTGCTTTCACTTGATTAACGACTTCTTCTGCCTGTTTTTGGTTGCTGTGATAAGTGATAATTAAATCATTACCGTCATCTGCCAGTGCAAGTGCCATATTTTTGCCAAGTCCCCTGGAACCCCCTGTAACTAATGCTACCTTTCTTTTAACTGTATTCATCTTGTATATTTTATTAAAAATTGATGGTACAAAATTCGGCATCATGGCATAAATAACGGTTACGGTAATCAAACAGATCTTTGTAAAATTCAAATAATTCCAAATAATATAGTTTGTTAAATAATAAAGGAGGCCGCTATCAGTAGATTAAGAAAAGGGATGTAATTTATATGGTTTTTGAACGGCGAATAGTATCTTTAACCAGTTATCAAAGCCGGATAAATATTCAAAAATCAAACAAATTATTCAATATGGAATTGCAAAAGTTGTCCTCCTTACATCAGTTATTTGACGATTTTTATAAAGAAGTATATAGACTAAATCCTTTGCAGGCGACTTTCGATGGCGTGCCCGGATATAATGACCAGCTTCCTGCTGAAGATGAGTCATATCTGGCCGAATTACACAACACTTACGCCGATTTTTTGAAAAGATTAAAAGGGTTTGACACTTCAAAGCTGAATATGGACGACGAAATATGTTATTCCATTATGGAAAATCAAATTGAGTCGGTTTTAAAGCTGGCTCCTTTTCATCTGGAGTATATGCCCATTAATCAATTTACGGGATTGCACCTGTATATGGCAATGCTGGGTTCTGGCAGTTCCGTACAGCCATTTAAGACCCTTAATGACTATAATGCCTGGCTAAAAAGATGTAATGCATTTGTCAGATGGACAGAAGTTGCCATTCAGAATATGCGAAAAGGCATTAAAACAAAAATGGTTTTACCTAAAATCCTGGTTGAAAAAGTGATTGGACAGTTACAGGATTTAATTAAACCCATTCATGAATCTGTTTTCTTTGAACCTACCAGGAGTTATCCTGATTCTTTTAGCGAGTCAGATCGCGGACAAATGGATGAAGGTTTTAAAAAGATGATTGAGCAGCAAATGAACCCCGCATTACAGGCTCTGCTGAAATTTTTCCAAAATGAATATTTAGCCGCTGCAAGATCAAGTTCCGGTATCACTGCATTGCCTAATGGGAAACAGTTATATCAGGAATTCATTTTTGCTTCAGTTACCAGCTATGAAGATCCTGAGTCAGTTTATCAGTTAGGTCTTCAGGAAGTGAACAGAATTACCAGAGAGATGGAGAATATCAAAGCTCAACTGGGGTTCAAAGGGACACTAAGTGACCTATTTGAATTCATGAAATCCGATTCTCAGTTTTTTCCCTTTAAAACGGATGCAGCGGTTCTGGAAGCTTATCAGAATGTTTATGACCGGATTAAGCCCTATTTATCCGATTATTTTGGGGTAACGCCTTTATGCCCTTTTGAAATCAGAAAGACGGAAGAATTCAGGGCTGCTTCTGCCTCTGCAGAATATGTTCCGGGCGATATCAATAGCGGACGGCCCGGAGTGTTTTATGTTCCTATTTTAAATCCCGAAGAAATAAACGTCACCAATGATGAGATGGAAAGCCTGTTTTTGCACGAAGCGGTTCCAGGGCACCACTATCAGATCAGCCTTCAATATGAAAACATTGCAGTACCATTATTAAGACAAAAATATTGGAGCAGCGCTTTTGGAGAAGGATGGGCGCTTTACTGCGAATCACTAGGAGAAATGCTAGGAGTTTTGACAGACCCTTATCATAAATTAGGGGCTTTGGGCGCGGAAATGCACCGGGCTGTTCGTTTGGTTGTGGATACGGGACTACATATGGGTAAAATGACGCGCGAAGAGGCTATTGCTTATAATATGGCTCATGAACCCATTACCGAGGTTTCCGCTATAGCAGAAATTGAACGGTATATGTCCTGGCCGGGTCAGGCACTCTCGTATAAAATCGGGGAATTAAAGATAAAACAGTTGCGGGATAAATATAAGGAACAACTCGCAGAGCAGTTTAGGTTAAAAGATTTTCATGATGCCATTTTAAAGGGAGGAGTCATGCCGCTTGATATTTTTGAAAAATACATGGATGGTTGGGCATCAAATTTAAAAGGTACACATGCTTAAAGGAACCTTAAAACACCCAAGTGCTTTTAGGTTGGAAAAATAGATCGACCTGATCGAAGCTGCGCCAACTTATTCTTACCAGCAGGCAAGGACATTGACTGTTGAAGTATGTTTTTGGGTGTTTTTAATTTAATTGCAAAAGATGGGCGATTTTGGGCAATACTTTATTTGGATATGGAGTCAATCTTATGGTCATAAAATACCCATACGGCAATCATTATTGCCAGGGTTAAAATAGTGATTAGTAGATAAACCCACTTTTTGTCCTTTTGATTTGGTTGCATAATAAACCAAAACTAGCTATTGTCCTTTATAATCTAAAAATTGCTGGCGGACAAAAAACGGACATGAGTAACGAATAGAAAATCAATTCATTGATTAGCAGATTTGTACTTTCTTGTTAAGCATTAACCTGCATAAGAAATACTTCCAAAGACGCTTCATCTGATAACCTAAGCCTGGCTTTTAGTCTGCGTTTGCTTCTGGAAACGCTTTCTTTGGCAATGCCCAACGCATTGGCGATTTGCGCATTATTTAGTTGCAAATGAATTAAAGCCGTTAACCGCTCCTCTGCCGGCGTAAGGCTGCCTGCTAATCTTTGTAATGCGGGATAGAAATGAGGATAAACCTGGATAAATTCAATTCTAAACTGGTCCCAGCCCTCATTTGTAATAAGAGAATACGCTAGCAATTTATTTTCAAGTTGAAGATGATTCTCTTTTTCAGTTGGCTTAAGCGTTTTTAAGTGCTCAATTAAAACCTCGCTTTTTTGAATCCTTTCGGTGAATGTTTTGATTTGTTCTTTAGCTCGCTGAACTTCTAACTCTGCTAATTTTTGTTTACTGCTGATCTGTTCTAAGGCCAGTCTATGCTTGATCCTGTATCTGTTATAGGCTAAAATGGCGATGACTGATAATAATGCTAACCCAATTAGAATAGCCAGCCTGATATTCTTTTCCTGACGGATGTCCTTTTTTGCCACCTGAAGCGCACTGTCCATTTTATTAAATTCAATGCGACTTTGCAGCGCTTCAGCTTTCTGGCTATTGTATTGCTGGTCCAGTTTGACTTTAAAATCACAATACTCCCGATAATAATAAAAAGCGCTGTCATAATTATGCAGTTGGTAAAATACGTGACTGAGCTGTAGGCTGACACTCATTTTACCTAGATTATTATTTCCATACCAACTATATGCAGTCCGCCAGTTTTGGAGCGCCTGTCCATAATTATGTGTCTGAAAGTCAATAAGGGCTATTGCATCTTTGGAAATTGCAGCATCTTGTAATTGGTTAAAACGAACACTGGATTGAATATTATCTTCTAACAAGGGCCTGGCTGCCACGTAATCTTTTTGCATTAGTTTTTGATATCCCAGACCGCCTTTGGCTATTCCTATCCATATTTGTTGCATCTGAGAGCCTGGTGACAGTTGTAGTGCATTGTTTTGTAATGCCTTATAATAGTATCCAACACTGTCTATTATACCTAACTGTTTATAACTGGCTCCTATATAATCCAGGGCCAGCACCCTTCTTTGTACTATTTCCGGTCCGGTCTTACCCGCCATTAAAGCAATCGCTTGCTTACCATATATGATCGCAGCTCTGTATTCTGCCGCCTCATACATATTCATACTAAAATTGAGCAGGCGCAGGTAGAATAAGGGAAAATGTTCAATACCAATGTTTTGTTGCATTTCTACAGCGCGCATCGCATAATAGGAATTATCCCGTCCGTTAGTAAGTCTTGGATATAATGAAAATAGTTCGGACAATAACTGGTCATCTCCCATCAGCCCAGCCATTTTTAATGCTTTTTGTAAATGCCGTTTGTCTGAAGGGGTGAATTTAATTTTAAGCTCATATTTGCCTAACACCTCATAAATCCAGGTTCGGATTAGTATTCTGTCATTTTGGTGGCGACTTAAATAATTATATAACTCTAATAATCGTTGTCTGAACACCTTTGGGTCTTTGTGATATTTTAAGTCGGCATAACTGTATTCTGCTTTTGTGGTCTGGGAGGTGTCCGAGGTATTCCAAAGCCGGATAAGCTCCCTGGTGGTCAGCTGTTGACTAAAGCTGACGCAAGTGATAAGCAGGCCAATCAAAAAAGCAGCAAGTTTCATATTGGAATTGTTTGAATGGGGTTTTATCTATGGCAAATTTAAGATATCCTTTTGAAAACGACCAGTTTAGAGTGAAAATTCACCTACAGCTTCTTTAAAACTACCCTATAACTTGTTCCCAAATACTTCCTTATTCAACATCTAAGCAGTTCTGTTATCATAGCGGATACCTGACGCAATTGGAGGGTAACAATGAAGCCCATAATATAAATTCGCGAAAAACAAAGAACATAATCTATTGTTTATCAAATAAAATGTAAAACTTTCAACTTTTTTTCATTCCTTTTATCTGAAAATAATTGAAGTTTTCGGTTCAATGGATCAGAGGAGCCGTTATTCTAAGAATTGTCACGCCTTCACAAAGCAGAGCTGGCTAGCCCTCCAAGCAGCCAGCTTCTCTCCCATTAAATGAATAGGGATACTCTATATATTCTAATCTTCCTCAACATTTGTGAGTTTGGCATTTAAAAAATAGGTGCCGTTCGTTACAATAGAAGCCTTTTTATCAATAGGTCCGATGAAATTAACAGCAGTATAACCCATTTGTGAAACACCGGTAAAAACCTGTGTCTTTTTGAAAGATCTGCCAGCAGCCGGATTACCTGTATTATCCAGGACTACAAATACATAATCCTTGCCGCCTTCATGGATGATCGCATCTTTGGGTACAGCGGGAGTAGCTGTTTTATTCAGGCTTACAATGCCCGTAATATTCATCTGATCAATCATGGCGGATTTATCGCTATTGACACGGCAATGCACTGGGATGGTCTTGCTATCTTTCTCAAAGGCCGCTCCGACACTATAGACTTCCGCGTCGTATTCCTCCGATGGATTATTGGTCAGCGTAAAATGTATGATTTGTCCAATTTTGATCAGCGGCAGATCTTTTTCAAAAACCTGTAAATCAAGGTGGAGCGCATGGTTATTGACTATTTCAGCAACCGGACTGTTGGGATTCACATAACTTCCTATTTCTGCATACACCTGACTAACGGTTCCCGTGACAGGACTGGTTAGCGTCAGCGTAGAACGCATATTGCCGTTTTTTAGACTTGCAGGGTTAATCCCCATCATTATTAATTGTTGCCCGAGCGCTGATTTGCGGGTCTGAAGGGCGCTGAGATTAGCCTTTGCCTGCTGCAGGTTTTTTAAAATTCCGGCCTGCCCCTCATGGAGTGCCTGTTGACGGTTTAATTCCTGTTCCGCCAAGGTTATTTTACCGCCAAGCGCAATATATTCTTCCTGCATTTCAATAAATTCCGGATTACTGACTGTGGCAATAAGCTGGCCTTTGGACACCTGGCTGCCTAATTGAATATGCAGGGTTTTGATCACACCGCTGAATAAGGGAGTGGCTTTGCCTCTATGCTCATTGGGTACTCTTAATGTACCATTTGCCTTTATAGTGGCGGTCAACTCCTTTTGCTCAATTCTGCCCAGTTGGAGGTTGATCGCCTGCATCTGTTCATCGCTTAATTTTACGATGTCGTTACCGGTGGTTTCATGGAGGGTGTCCATGGCGGATGTGGTATCCTTGTTTACGGCCGTAGTATCCGCCTTGTGATCACCACAGGAAATGACCATACTGAGCAATAACACACATAGCATATTTTTTGCCATGGAACGCCGTATTTTATAAGATTTTTCAGTGATCTTATGCATGATTTGGAGGGTTGAGATAAATTGTATATTTAATTGTTTCAATGTTTGTTTCATGACGATTTAATGATTCAGTAAGGAATAAATGTCTATGGAAAGTGTGTTTAGGGCTTGTATGCTGCTTAAATAATTCAGCCGGGTGTCGGTGGCTGTTTTTAGGCTGTACAAATATTCCATATAACTGCTCTCCCCTGCCTTATAACCTGCTTCGGATGCACGCACCAGGCTGTCCGCTCCAGCAATAGCCGTGCTCTTAAAATATTGATACAGCGCGAAATTTTGCTGGTAGAGAAGTATTTGGCCCTGAATCGCAGCAGACAACTCTTTTGCCTGTTGTTCGGCTTCGCTGGATAGGGCGGCTGCTTTCAGCTTACCGGCATTAACCCTGGCCTTGCCTGCACCAAAACTAAGAGGCACCGCTACTCCTACACTCAGGTAGCTGAATCTTTTATTGCCGCTTATCCAATGCTCCTGCCCCCCAATATTTTGAAAGCCTATCAGCGATTGATTGGCATATCCCAGGGTAAAATCGGGACCATTTTTAGCCTTTTCCACAGCCGCATCATTTTGTGCAATGACCGCCTTTTGTCTTAATGCGGCTATCCGAGGCAACCGGTCCAGTTTTGTCATCTGGCTGGAATCCAATAATTCTTCTAGGGTAATGGGGGTAAATACGCCTATGGGTGCTATCTGTAAGAAAGTATCTTCTGGTAGATTAATCAGGGCATGTAAACGCAATACAGCGGACTGCAACTGCACTTTATTATCATCTGCCATTAATGTGATTTCGCTCTTTTGCATCCGAGCAGTGGTCACATCCAGCCCTTTGGTATCTCCCGAGTGATACCGCAGTTCGGCAATTCTGATAAAATCCTGATATAGGCTATCCAGAAAATTAAGTTCTTTTTGAATTTGCTGCAGATAGACAATCTGATAGTATTGCAACCGGACGGCTTTTTTTATATCACGTAAGGCCAGATCCTTTTGTATTTGACTGAATGTAGTTTCAGACTGTGCTAGCAGGCGTCTGGCTTTAAATAAAGCGGGAAAAGGAATGGTTTGTGAGATCTGTACACTATTGTCAAAGCTGTTACTGCTGTATTGCCCCAAGTTGGAGGATGCACTTAGTTTTGGCAGCTCCGTAGCCGTATTCTCCAGGGTGACTGCCGCCTTGCTTTGCAGTGCAGCCGCTTTCAGGCTTCCATTATTTTTTAATGCCAATTCAATGGCCTCACTGGCCTGCCCGATTATGACAGATTTGTCATTGCCTGGTATTCGTTGTTGGGCATTTGCCGTATTAGTGATTAATCCCAGAAGTGGAATGATCAGGCTTTTAAGTAGATGATTCATTTTAAAGCGGGTTTTAACATGACTGATCAGATAAAGCAGAGGTAAAACAAACAAGGTTAAGAAAGTGGCCGTTAAAAGGCCGCCTATTACAACAGTCGCCAGCGGTTTTTGCACCTCTGCCCCGGCCCCTGTGCTGATGGCCATGGGTAAAAAACCAAGTGAAGCAACGGTGGCCGTCATCAGCACAGGTCTTAATCTTTGTTTTGTACCTGTTATGATACGTTGCATCACATCATCCATTCCTTCCCTTTTCAAATGATTAAAAGTGCCGATAAGTACGATGCCGTTCAATACGGCTACGCCAAACAGCGCGATAAAACCTACGCCCGCACTGATGGAAAAAGGCATGCCCCTGATCCATAAGGCCAGAATGCCGCCGATAGCACTCATGGGTATAGCCATAAATATCAGCGTCGCTTGTTTGATGGATTTAAAAGTCAGGTATAACAGCAAAAAAATCAGCAGTAGGGATATGGGGACTGCAATCATTAATCGCTGACTGGCCCTTTGCAGGTTTTCAAACTGACCTCCATAGGTCAGATAATACCCTGTAGGGAGTATAAGTTTTTTCTGCAGGACTTGCTTTATATCAGAGACGACATTAGTCACATCCCGGTTATGCACATTAAATCCAATGACCACCCGCCTTTTGCCTTCTTCTCTGCTGATCTGAGCAGGCCCCTCCTGAATAGAGATCGTTGCCAGCTGGGACAGCGGTATCTGGCTGCCCCCCTCAATAGGAATCATCAGATCGGCCACGTTTTCAATCCCTTGCCTGGACATACTGTCGAGCCTTAAAACAAGGTCAAACCTTCTTTCATTTTCAAAAACCTGTCCGGCCGCCTTACCGGCAAAGGCCGTCTGCAGTACCTCATTGACATCCTGTATATTAAGACCATATGCAGCCATACGGGACCTGTCATACTGAACCGTAATACCCGGTAATCCTACTGTTTTTTCCACAAATGGTTCGCTGACACCAGAGGTATGCTGAATCAGCCTGGCTATATTAGCTGCTGTAAGCGCAAGCGTATCCAGATCCTCTCCAAAAACCTTAATGGCAACGTCCTGTCGAATGCCCGTCATCAACTCATTAAAGCGCATCTGAATGGGCTGACTGGGCGAACTGATAACGCCAGGCAGGACTTCTAGCTTTTTCTGAATACTGTCTGCCAGGGCGTAAAAATCCTGGGTGATCTTCCATTCTTTTTTGGGTTTTAATACAACAATTAAATCTGATTGGTTCATGGGCATTGGATCGGTAGCTACATCAGCCGCCCCGGTTTTACCGACAACCATTTTAACTTCGTCAAATTGTTTGATTATTCTTTCTGCCTGCAGGGTCGTCTCTACCGTCTGCGACAGCGAGCTACCCTGAGGCAATACAAATTCAAAGGCATAGTCTCCCTCCTGAAGTTGTGGGATAAACTCACCGCCCATGTTTTTAAATAATAGTATGCAAAAGGCAAACAGTGCCACGGTGGTGATAATAATACTGTATTTAAACCGTATCGCTAATTGTAATAGCGGCTCGTAGCGTTTTTGGTAATAATGCATCATTTTGTCCGAAAAACTAACTTTTTCCCGTGGTCGCCTGGATAAACATAATGCGCTCATCATGGGAATATAAGTAAGAGACAATATCAGTGCGCCTAAAATAGCAAAGCTGACCGTTTTGGCCATGGGAATAAACATTTTGCCTTCAATACCGGTTAATGTTAATATCGGAATGTAGACAATCAGGATAATAATCTCTCCAAAGGCCGCACTGCTCCTTATTTTAGAAGCCGCCTGGAAGACTTCCGTATCCATCTGACCCTTTGTTAATGACTGGTCGGATCTTCTAAGGCCGAGATGATGTAAAGTAGCTTCCACGATAATGACTGCACCATCCACGATAAGTCCGAAGTCGATGGCACCCAGACTCATCAGATTGGCACTTACGCCAAATGCCCGCATGAGTCCCATGGCGAATAATAAGGAAAGCGGAATGGCAGAAGCTACAATGAGGCCAGCTCTCAGATTGCCTAAAAATATAACCAGTACAAAAATTACAATCAATGCTCCTTCTATCAAATTGCGCTCAACGGTACTGATTGCATTATGGACCAGTTTGGAGCGGTCCAAAAAAGGCTCGATCATAACATCGCCCGGCAGGGATTTTTGAATCTGGCTGATTTCTTGTTTGACGTTTTGTACAACCGCGTTACTATTGGCGCCTTTAAGCATCAGCACAATTCCGCCGACGACCTCTTTTTCTCCGTTATAAGTCATAGCGCCGTATCTGGGCGGGGCGCCGTAACCAATGGATGCAACATCTCTGATTAAAATGGCTGTGCCGCCCGGGCTCGTCTTCACGGGAATCTGCCCGATATCTTCCAGGGTTTTTACCATGCCGACCCCTCTGATAAAATACGCATTCGGTTTTTTGTCTATATATGCGCCACCGGTATTCTGATTATTTTTTTGTAGTGCAGTTAAGATTTCTGTGATGGTAACTCCCATGGCTTTTAACCGGTCCGGATTCACCGCCACCTCGTACTGTTTTGAAATCCCGCCGAATCCTGTTATTTCGGCTACGCCTTCAATCCCTTTTAACCTTCTGGCGACGACCCAGTCCTGCAGGGTTCTTAAATCCATGGCTGAATAATTGGCCTCGCTGCCTTTCTTGGGATGTATCACATATTGGTAGATTTCACCAAGGCCTGTGGTAACGGGAGCAAGTTCCGGTGTTGCGATGTCAGGTGGGATGTTTTTTTCCGCAGTCTTAAGTCTTTCTGCAATCAATTGACGGGCAAAATAAATATCCACATCGTCTTTAAATACCAGGGTGATGACACTAATGCCAAATCTTGAAAATGAGCGCATTTCTGTCATTTCCGGCAGGCCGGACATGGATGTTTCTATTGGAGATGTCACCAGTTGTTCCACTTCCTGGCTGGCCAGTGTAGGACAGTTGGTAATGATTTGCACCTGATTATTGGTGATGTCGGGAACAGCGTCAATAGGTAATTTAAAAGCGCTCCAGGTTCCCCAGATAATGAGACCAACGGTCAAAAATCCAATAATCAGCTTATTATTAATGCTGAATTTTATAATTCGGTCTAACACTTTTTGTAAAGGTTTGGGATCATTAAAAATTGTTTGGTCTGTCTCTTTCCTAAAAAGTGAAAAGTTGACAGGCGGCCGCCGTTCAATACTGATAGCAGGCTATTCAGCCTTTATCAGTAAGACCAGGACGCTTCAGTCTATGGTAGTACGATATAGGTATTATGGATTAGCCAACCACATGAGGATTTACCCACAAAAGCCGGGAGGCATTGCTTTGTTTCGGCTATATTAAATATTTACAGGAAAACCTATCGCCTGAATTTTAATCAGTACTATACAAAAAAGGAAGATTATCTGGCCGCATTAAATCAAAGCATTATAATTTAGGAGGCTGCAGTATGCTGGCAAAAAACTGGCCGTCAAAAGATTCGTTCTGAATCCAGTATTTGTTTTTTTTGATTGGAGCAAGAGAAGATAAATTGGTGACAATAAGTCCGGTGGCTTCCAGTGTGAGCGTTCTGGCACAGCAGCTGCACAGGCAAAAAGGACTACAATGATCCTGATGATCGCCATGGTTGCTACTAGGTTCCTGAAAGGTGGTTTGCCTATGAAGATCAGGCTGTGCATGTATATCACTGCATGGCATTACAGAAAGTGCCATGAGCGTTATACATAAAAAAAATGCCATCAGCTTCATATGGTCAAAGATAACTAAACTTTGAATGGACTACATAACTTTTTAAAAGACAGGCAAATTTTTAAATTGTCCTTAGGAACCTTGTTGCAAAACGCTATTTTGACGGGTGCGCTTATAGGTTACTATTTTATAATACCGATTATCCTAAGACGCTAATAATGAGTTCGGTTAATCTTCATCAAACCATTTATTCAAATGAAAAGAGATGCCTAAACTGCGATAATCTTCTTATATTTACACTCTAACTAATTTTTCCACTTTTATCTTTTCAAGTACATGAAAAAACTGCTTTTGGGGATATGCACTTTGCTGACAGGAGCCTTGTCGGCACAGATCACCCCGCTATGGCTGCAAAATCCAGCCATTTCTCCGGATGGGCAAACCATTGCATTTGGATATAAGGGTACGCTGTATACAGTCAGTGCTCAGGGAGGGACAGCCATTCCACTAACGCTTTTTGATGCACATAATATGATGCCCGTATGGAGTCATGATGGAAAACAAATCGCCTTTGCCAGCGACAGATACGGTAATTTTGATGTATTTGTAATGCCGGCCAGCGGAGGAACACCCAAAAGGCTTACGATGAACAGTGCAGGTGATTATCCTTATGATTTTTCACCAGATAATAAAAAGGTACTGTTTAAATCTGCCAGAAATGCACCGGCTAAGAGTGTCCGGTTTAGCTCCTCGCTGTTTCCGATGGTCTATACCGTTGCGGTTACCGGAGGCCGCCCTTTGCTAGTCAGTGCTGCCGGTATGTCCACTGCTCATTATAATGCTAAAGGCAATGAAATTGTTTTTGAAGATATTAAAGGGTATGAAAGTGATCAGCGAAAGCACGCGACTTCTGCCGTGACCAGAGATATCTGGGTCATGGATATTGCAAAGAATACCTATAGAAAAATCAGTGCCTTCAAAGGAGAAGACCGGGAGCCGATTTTTGCAGCTGACGATAATAGTATTTATTACCTGAGTGAGAAAAACGGAACGCAAAATGTGTATCAACAGACGGCAGATCTGAATGCTGCCCCTACTCTACTCACTGATTTTAAAGACAATCCCGTTCGTTATTTAAGCCGGTCCACAGATAATACACTATGTTTTACCTGGAACGGAGAAATTTATACCCTGCGCGGGGGAGCCAAACCCAATAAGGTAATCATTAATCTATCCAATGACGGAGATGCAGGAATTGCCAAAGAAAAAAAAGTAAACGGGAATATCAGTGAATTTGCACTCTCGCCTAACGGGAAAGAAATTGCATTTGTCTCCAGAGGAGAGGTTTTTGTGACTGCTGTAAAAGACGGAGAAACCAAACGTATAACCAATACTGCTGAACAGGAAAGGATGGTTCAGTGGGCACCGGATGGCAGGTCCCTGATTTATGCTACAGAAAGAGGCGATAGCTGGGATATTTATAAGGCATCGATAATCCGCAAGGAAGAACCTTATTTTTACGCTTCTACAGTTATTAAAGAAGAGCCACTGATTGCAACAGATAAGGATGAGTATCAGCCCAAGCTTTCTCCCGATGGTAAAAAGATTGCCTACGTGGAGGAGCGCAATGTATTGAAAGTATACACGATCGCCACTAAGAAAACGGTTACGCTATTGCCAGAGGGTCATAACCATTCCTATTCAGACGGTGACTGGGATTTTAACTGGAGTCCGGATAGCCGCTGGATAATCACAGATGATGAAATGGGGTATTTCGCCTCCAGCAATACAGCGCTCATAGCAGCAGATGGTACGGGTACGATTACTTATCCCGTCAACAGCGGATTTGGAGAATATAATGCCAAATGGGCTTTAGGGGGTAAGATGCTGACCTGGGAAAGCAGCAAACTAGGCAGAAAATCTCTGGCCAGCCAGGGAAGCCAGGAAGTTGATGTATATGGTGTTTTCTTTGATAAAGAGGCCTATGATCAATTTATTTTAAGCAAAGAAGATTATGCCCTGCTAAAAGAGAAAGAAGCCAAGCCCGATACAGCCAAAGGAGAAGGCCATAAAGTTACCACGGCCTTAACTGCCCATGACCCGAATAAACAAAAAGATAGTACGGCCAAAGATAATAAGGATTCTATCCTGAAACTTGATTTTACCGATCTTGAGCAAAGGCAGGTCAGGCTGACGATAAACAGTTCTTCCATCAGCGATTATGCACTGTCCAATGATGGTTCCAAACTCTATTACCTGACGGCTTTTGAAAAGGGGTTTGACCTTTGGGTGACTGAGCCCAGATCACATGACACCAAAATTTTGGCTAAATTAAGCGGATCTCCCAGTAATTTGGAAATGAGTAAAGACGGGAAAAACCTGTTTATGAGTTCAAATGGCGGATTGATCCAGGTGGATGTTGAGTCTGGCAAAGTAACACCTATTTCTATAGACGGGAATATGATGCTGGATGCCACCGCAGAGCGCAGGTATATTTTTGAGCATGCATGGCGCCAGGTAAAGAAAAAACTCTACGCACCGGATATGAATGGGGTGAATTGGGACGGTTATAAGAAAGTTTATGAGAGATTCCTGCCACATATAAATAATAATTATGATTTCGCCCTCCTGCTCAGTGAGATGCTGGGAGAACTGGATGTTTCTCATACAGGGGGTCGTTATTATCCTAACCACACCAATCAGGATGAAACCGCTTCGCTGGGGCTTTTATATGATGAAACATACATGGGTAAAGGCCTTAAAATTACGGAAGTGATTGCTGGAGGTCCCATTGATCGGACCAAGTCTAATATTAAAGCCGGTGATATTTTGTTGCAGATCAATCACCAGCCCATTACGGATAGTATTGACTGGGCGGTTCTCTTGAATCATGAAGCAGGAAAGAATGTTCTTTTAACACTCATGGGTCCTGATAAAAAGACCTGGGAGGAGAAGATCAGACCCATCAGCCTAGGTAAGGAAGCCGATCTCATGTATAAGCGCTGGACAAAGATTATGGAAAATATGGTCGATAAACTTAGTGGAGGCAAAATCGGTTATGTACATGTTCAGGGAATGAATGATGGCAGTTTTAGAGAGACATTTGACCAGGTAATGGGTAAAAACAGAGAGAAACAAGCCTTGATTGTAGATACCCGCTTTAACGGAGGCGGATGGCTGCATGATGATCTGGTAACTTTCCTGTCTGGAAAAAATTATCTGCGTTTTGCGCCTCAGGGAAATTTATTGAAAGGTGGTGAACCTTTAAATAAGTGGCAAAAACCTAGCTGTGTATTAATGAGTGAAAGCAATTATAGTGATGCATATATTTTCCCTTACGCATATCAGGAACTAAAAATCGGAAAACTGATTGGTATGCCTGTAGCGGGAACCGGGACTGCCGTTTGGTGGGAAAGACAAATAGATCCGACTCTCATTTTTGGAATCCCGATGGTAGCTACTATTGGCAAAGAAAATCGTCCTACTGAAAGATTACAAATCGAACCAGATATTAAGGTGCCCTTATCTTATGAGGATTTCTTAAAGGGACAAGATGATCAACTGGAAGCAGCAGTTAAGGAAATGTTGAAAGAAGCAGCGGCCAATGGTCAGCGGCAATTACCATAAATCCTTTGGTTGTATGATGCATGATCAGGTTCTGCCTTCAAATTCAAAAATGGAGGCAGAACCTTTTTTAGGCCTAATAACGACTTAAAGAAAATACGACTACCTGCCATTGAGTTGAGGCCTACGGTTAGAAAAGAAAGCTAAATCAATCAAAAATGGATGGTCCATCAGACTCTGAAATTGCTGGGACTCGTTCCCGTATGCTTTTTAAAGAAATTTGAAAAATGTGCGGTTTCTTCAAAGCCCAGGGTATAGGCAATCTCCGAAACATTTAAGGTAGTCTGTCTGAGTAGAATTTTGGCCTCCTGTATTAAGCGGCCGCTGATAATATCCGTGGTGGATTTACCGGTGAGTTCTTTTATGGTTTTATTGAGATGATTGACATGTACAGCCAGCCGGTTGGCATAATCGCTGGCGGTTCTAAGTGTCAGCCTGTGCGTTTCTGTACCGGAAAATTGTCTTTCCAGCAGTTCTATAAATAAGCCGAGGATCCGTTCTGCTGCGTTTTGTGGGATTCGGATACTTTCTTTGGGTTGTAGTTGCTGACCATAATGAATCAGCTCCATCACATAATTTCTGATCAGATCATATTTGTAAGGATAATCCGCCATAATTTCTTTTTGCATTTTAAAAAAAATATGACTGATCTCTTCCCATTTTGATTTGGAAAGTTCAAAAACGGGTATGCCTGTAGCGTTAAATATGGGAAGTGAGTCTATTTGTAATCCTGTTTTAGCAGGGGCTAAAAAATCTTCCGTAAAAACACAAAACTGGCCATCCGGTACACCCTCTAACGGAAACCAATGATAAGGTACCTTTGGCGTTGCAAATAACAATCCGTACTGCTCTATTTGAATAATCTTATCTGCATACTCAGCCCTGTTTTTGCCACGCATGCAACTTATTTTGTAATAGGCCCTGCGATTATAGGGCATAATTTTCTTTTCAATAGCATGCTTATAGGTCTGTTGAATATCAAATACATTAAAATGCCCCACTTCTTTTTGAAAATCAGGCGGTAACAAGGCTTCCAGCATCTGAGATGAATTACCTGCAATTTCCTGGTAAAATTCTTCCAGGGTCGTAGCTTTATGAGGGGTCATTGTATGGGTAAAAATAAACAGAAATTTTCATAAAATGAATAGCCGGCTTACCGGATGAGTCCCTGCGAGGTTAATTTTTCAAAAGCCATGATGACACCCGGCACTACAGGGGACTGTTCTTTATATTCCGCTAAGGAAAAATAGCGAATAGCTCCAATCTCACTTGTCGGCTGATAATTTCTATTAGCCGGGCCTATAAAACAATCCTGTTCCATCATGGTTCCAGCCTTTTCGCCAAATGCAGGGGCGGTGATATGATAAAAATATTCCAGCTCCCGCGCACTTAGCAGCACCCCTAACTCCTCCTCTATTTCCCGAATTAAGGACTGCATGGGCGTTTCTGTATGATCCAGCTTGCCGCCTGGCAAATACCAGGCTTTTTTATTTTTACTGTAGGCCAGTAAAAGTTTGTTATCTTCTATTACCAGAAGACCGGCCGTAGGGATGGTGTTTAAGGCATGATTCACCCCAGAGGAAGAATTCTTTATATTTAGATTATTTTGCATATAGAAAAGCTAAGTTTTCCTGATTGATTTCCAGGTCCATTTTAAGGCTGCTTTTTGTTAAAGAAATCTTTAATCCCTTTTCCTAACAGCTCAAAGGCATCTAAAGAGCGGTTGAGCGGACTTAAATTGATTTCTTCATAATTGTCATCCCCTGTGATCATGCCTTCCTGTTTAGGGAAGATGATGATTTTATTGTTTTGCTCAAAATACTTGTCCAATTTATAATGCAGGTGGTCTTGTACGCCCATATAAGAGACTGAGCCATTTCTTGCGGATACCACGACAAATAAGTCTTCCGGTTTGACAAACCGCGTAAAGCTGACAAAATTATCCCAATCTTCAAAGCCATGGTAAAAATAAGAGATATTCACGCCCATTTTATGAAGCTTCTGTTTAAAGGCACTATGGGTATGCGTATGTCCATAATGAAATACAGGTACCGTGAGTTCTTCTGCCAGCCGGATGACTTTATGCACCCATAGATCAAACCCTCTTTCCAGTTCAGCCAATGGTGGTGATGCAATGACAATTCTCTTATTTGCAACAAGCGGACTTTGCAGGCGGCAAATAAAAAGATTTTTATCTACACTGCGAATAATACCTTCCATTTTTTCTCCTATAAATAAATCCAACATACGGGCCCTGTTCGGCCAACTGGTAATGACTAAATCGGCCATGGATTCTTTAGCTACCCTGGCTATACCACTAGCTGCGTTGTGGTCTAATGTGGTTACAATATTAGCCTTGACTTCCGTGGCAGATGCCAGCGTAATAAATTCATGGAGCTTATTACGGGATTTCAGGATATTTTCCTCTGCCTCCTGATTATTGGGAACGACTGATAATATGGTAATGGGCGCCTGTGATTTTTTATTTTTAATCAGGACAGCCAATTCGAGTAATTTTTCAAATTTAATGGCTTTAGAGGCGGTCACAATAATATTCTCTTTATTACCGGTCTCCTTTTGTTCAGCCTCAATACCCTTGGTTTCATTTTCGATTAAAATGGCCTTAGCGGACCGTTCAGTGACCAAGGAGGACACAATACAAGTAATCAGAATCAGGATAATGGTTCCGTTTAAAATGTTTTCATCCAGAATTTTTGCTTCATACCCTACCAGGATAACGGCCAGTGTTGCGGCTGCATGCGAGCCGCTTAGGCCAAAGATGATGCCTCTTTGATCCTTGGACAATTTAAAAATTTTCTGAGTACTCCAGGCAGCCAGCCATTTACCACTGATAGCCACAATGGATAAGGTGCCTGCTACCAACAAGGCCATCGGACCTGCCGTGATTACCTGAATATTCACCTGCATGCCGACGGCAACCAGAAAAAAGGGGATAAAAAGGGAATTTCCGATAAATTCTATGCGGTTCATGAGTGCCGAGGACTCCGGTATTAATTTATTGAGCGCGAGGCCTGCCACAAAGGCCCCGATAATTGGCTCCAATCCAATAACCTGAGAAAGAAAAGCTGCAAAAAACACCACAGCTAATACAAAAATATAGTGCGCATGTTTCTCACTTTCCATTTTCTGGAAAAACCATTTGGCGATTCTTGGAATGACCAGGAACATAAAGGCCGAAAACAATATAATGGCAATCCCCAGACTAATAAAAAACTCTTCAGACAAACCCCCTCTGGATTTGCCCAAAATAATGGCCAGTATAATCAATACGGCTGTATCCGTCAGAATGGTCCCTCCTACCGTCAGTGCTACGGATATGTTTTTAGAAACACCAAGCTTACTGACAATGGGGTAAGAAACCAATGTGTGGGTAGCAAACATACTGGCCGTCAGAAAACTGGCATCAAAATCATACCCCAGTATATAGCGACATACCGGGTATCCTATAATCAGGGGCAAAAAAAACGTAAAAAAACCAAATACCAGGCTTTTATTACGATGTTTTTTAAATTGCTGCAGGTCTAGTTCCAACCCGGCAATAAACATGATATATAGAATACCTATTGTAGAAAATAAATGGATAGCAGAATCATTAGCAATGATATCCAGACCTTTTGGACCAATTATAATGCCTGAGATAATCAACCCAATCAGGCCGGGCAGATTAAATCTTTTTAAGACAATGGGCGCAAAAAGAATAATAAACAGAATTAAGGAAAATATCAGCACAGGGCTAGACAATGGTAGCTGAAATTCCTTAATGAGGTTTTGAAAAATTTGCTGCATGCAGGACTTGTTCTGTGGTTAATAACTAGGGTAAATCAGGTAATAAAAGCCACATTAATCGTTATAAATAATTAAGTAATTATCTGGATTAAAGATAGGAAATCTGAATAAAAAAAGCAGGTTATTTAATAGATAACTTACCTGGTTTTCGATGTTTTTTCGCAGAAAAGACGGCAAAACGTTAAATTTTCCAAATAAATTAGCAGGATTAAATTCCTGAATTTTATCTTTTTTGATTACTTCCGCCCGGACTGTGGAGTAGGTTGCGGTGTTAAAATTGGATCTTTTTTACATTAGGAGCATTTTTTGTGGCTAGATTATATAAAAGTAATATCATGAAAATACCTACCATTAAATACACAATACTCATTATGGCTACCACTCTAATACTTGGCTGCGGACGTGGAGACCGGCAACATCTCAACGATAACCCCAATGATTTAGGAATGCCCGATAGCCCGACCGTAAGCGACAGCCCATTGCCCGGCCAACCAAATGGTTATGCTCCGGCCGGCAGTGGCAATACGAAAGACACTGCGACGGTTGGTGTGGATAGCACTACCAGGCAAGCTTACCAATAAGGGAATGGATCAATAATAAGATTCCTATTAACAGTAGTAAAAGGTAAACGACTTTAAAAAATAGCCGGGTAGACAATTTAGCATTTAACCAGCGTCCCAGATAAATAGCCGGTAAGGCGGCAGGCAATGCAACTAAAAAGTCATAACAGACTATGGGCGTAACCAGAGATTTTGCAAAAAAGCATAATAATGCGATTCCGCTTGCCGGTAAAAAGTAAGCCTGCAAGGTAGCTCTGAATTGTGTTGCATTCCAACCCGCTCTGTCTCCATAAAATACCAGCGGCGGCCCATTTAGTCCGTAAGCGCCCCCTAATACCCCGGAGAGAAACCCCATCAGTATGAGCAATACCGTTCTTTTTTGGTGTGGCTGCTTTTTCACAACAGGTTTTTGTAAACTATAGAGGGCGAAAACCGCGATAAATAAACCTAAGAGCAATTTTGTCCACTGCTCTTCTACCTGCAGCATTAAAAACAATCCAAGTGGAATACCTGGAATGGCGGATAAGATGAGAGCCTTGGCATCCTTTAAGTGTATATGCTGATGATCCTGAATCAGGATTAACAGGGCAATGGAAACAGAGAGCATAAGGGCCAGTGGGACGGCCACTGATAAAGGTAATAACAGGGCAAGTAAGGGAACCGCCACCAGGGCTTCACCAAATCCAAAAGCTGACCTGATGAAACTGGCCAGAAAACTGATTAAAATAATTGCCGGAATAAATTGCATAATATAAAGCAGATAGCCGCTTTGCCCGAGCAAAACGGCTATCTGAAAAAATTAAATATCAAAAATTAAAACAAGTTAGAGCCTTCAGTTATGCTTCGCAACTTTTACAGCTCACCAGATTAGTAACCATTTCTTTGGAGACACTCTGGCTGCGTTGATAGTAAATAGTTTTTACGCCCAGTTTCCAGGCCTCGATAAATAACCGGTTCACCTCTTTGATTGGAAGGTTGGACGGGATATTCACATTCAGGCTCTGAGACTGATCCACGTATTTCTGACGTATGGAAGCCTGTTGAATAATTTCCAGCTGACTGATTTCTTTGAAGGTTTTAAATACTTCTTTTTCCTCTTCACTAAGTTCTGCCAAGTGTTGTACAGATCCATGGTTAAGCATAATGCTTCTCCAGGTATCCTCATTGTCAATTCCTTTTTGTTCCAGTAATTGCTTCAGGTATTTGTTTTTACGCATGAAGTTCCCTTTGGAAAGGCCTACTTTATAGTAGTTACTGCTGAAGGGCTCAATTCCGGGAGAAGTCTGTCCTAATATGGCTGATGAGGAAGTAGTCGGTGCAATGGCCATGAGGGTTGTATTCCTAAGGTTATACCCCTGCAACAAATCAGGTTCACCATAAATCCATGCCAGGTCGCGACTGGCCTTTACAGCTTTTTCACTGATGTCCTTGAAAATGGCATTGGTCAGTTGTTTGGCCTGCATGCCTTCAAAAGGAATCATATTTTTTTGAAGATAAGAATGCCAGCCCAGCACACCAAGACCTAAGGCGCGGTGTCTCTTGGCAAATTTATGGGCAGCTTCTAAATAGAAATTACCTTCAGACTTAACGATGAACTCCTGAAGTACGGCGTCCAGGAAGAAAATTGCCAGTTTAACCGCATCGGTATCTTTCCACTCATCATAAAGTTCCAGATTCATAGAAGCCAGGCAGCAGATGAATGATTCATCTTCCGTGGAAGGAAGCATGATTTCTGAACACAGATTGGATGCGTGGATGGTCAGGTTTTTATCCTTATAGACCTGTGGTCTGTTTTTATTGACATTATCGGAGAAGAACAGATAAGGCAGTCCTTTTTGCTGGCGGCTTTCCAGAACTTTGGCCCAGATTTCTCTTTTACGGATATCGCCATCAATCATTTCCTGCATCCAGTAATCTGGTATGCAGACTCCGTAAAACAGATTCTGAATGGGGTGACCGATATCTTTAATGGACAGGAATTCTTCGATGTCACCATGATCAATATCCATGTAAGCAGCAAAGGCACCCCTGCGCACTCCTCCTTGTGAAATGGTGTCCATTGCCGTGTCAAACAGGCGCATAAAACTAACCGCCCCGGTACTTTTACCGTTATCTGTAATGGAACTGCCGCGTTCGCGAAGTCCTCCAAAGTAAGCTGAAGTACCACCTCCCAATTTCGTCTGCATGATAACTTCACCCAGTTTATGCGTAATTCCTTCAATATTATCCGGAATATGTACATTAAAGCAAGAGATGGGCAGACCTCTTTCGGTTCCCATATTGGCCCAAATCGGAGAGCTCAGACTCATCCAGCCTCTTTCCACAATTTCTTTGAAAGCGTCCTTTAACTCGGGTTTGTACAGACGCTGAGCGACTGCTGAACAAATTCTTTCGATAGCTCCTTCTACCGTTTCTCCTTTTAAAAGATAGCCGCTATTAAGAATGCGTTCACTCTCCTCATTTTTCCACCAGAGTTTTTCATGTTCGTAGTTTTGGATGAGCGCCGGTCCGTTGGACTGGGCATTAGCGGCTGCCGCTGTTTCAAATAAATTGGTCATGTGCATTCGGTTTTATATGGTACACAAATAGGTGTGATGGTGTCAAATTAATTAGAATAAATCATTAGCTGAGATACTCTTGTCGTGTTTTGTATAATCTACAGGACGTTTTGCAAAAAAGTCATCCAGTGTATTGGAAAAGACCTCTTCTTCAAACCATACCATAGGAGCAATTTCGTCGGCTGTTACATTAAAAATAGCAGGAACGCCAATTTTCACCAGGCTTTCATCTGCTCTTTTTTTCATAAAATTAGCCAGATCTTGCTTATTGATAATGTCAATTTCGCCCGCGCTGAAGATCCAATCCAGAATCCGCTCTTCGGTTTCAATAGATTTTTTCACCATGTTGCGGACATGGTCCAGATGCTCTGCAGTGAATATCTCAGGATATTCTTCCCGGAGCTGATTCACCAGATAGATACCGGCATTGGCATGTACCTGCTCGTCAACAGAGGTCCAGGCAATGATATTGCTGACGTTTTTCATCAACCCTTTAAAACGGGTAAATGCCAGGATAACGGCAAACTGACTAAACAGGCTGACATTTTCAATCAGAATAGAAAACATGATCAAAGAGGTGACATATTCTTTCTGATCGTGAGAGCCGGCTGTCTGCAGCGCCTCGGACAGATAAGAGATACGCTCCCGCATTACGGGAACTTTGAGCAGATTTTCAAAATAGTTGTTATAACCCAATACTTCCAGAAGACGGCTGTAGGCTTCAGAGTGTCTGAATTCGCATTCAGCGAAAGTAGCGCCAAGGCCATTAATCTCCGGTTTTGGAAAATGATGATAAAGATTACCCCAGAATGATTTAACGGCAACTTCGATTTGTGCGATGGACAGCAGGCTGTTTCTGATGGCATGTTGCTCTGCATCATTTAAGCTGGAATGGAAATCCTGAGTGTCCGCCGTAAAGTCGACTTCGGAGTGTACCCAAAATGAAGTATTGATCGCTTGCGTAAACTTAAGTATTTCAGGATACTCAAAAGGCTTATACGCTACTCTTTTATCAAAAAGTCCCATATTATTACAAAATTAAAGTGTGAATAAGCTTCCTGTATCATTAAAATTATGATGCAAAACAAAATAACAAATGACTAAGGGATTGAACTGATTTTTCAGAACAAAGTCAAAGTTCATCATTCATGGCAAATTTTTTAATTAAAGTAATCAACAGGTGTGCATAATAAACTATTGCGATTATATTCCTTATGAATCAGATGGTTTTACATATAATTCTAACTTTACTATTTATGGTTTCTGCAAGGAAATTGTCACTTCTGAAACGGTCTTTTTCCCAAAAATAAGGCATGGAGCCATACGCCCCTGAAATACGTGTAAACCAGGATTTACATATTATTTATATTAATAATGCTTGTATTATAAAATAAATGGATCTGAGGAGGAATTCTTCAATCCCGGCGGTAAGGAGTGAAACAATTTTATGAAATTTTACCATAATTTGTAGCGAATGCCGATTTATGGACGTTCTGTTAAAAAACCACTTTAATTATGAGAAAATATGGCGGTCTGTTGTTTGGAGTAATTTTCTTTTTTGCAGGATGTTCAAAAGAACAAGTGAATAAAATTACCATTTGTCCCGTTGAGCCGACAGTGTACGGAAAATGGGCGATAAAGGATATTGAAGGACTGGAAGCGGTGGAATTTGCCGCAGGGTATAAACCAAACCAAGATACCATTCTAATGGGAAGTGATGGAAAATATTATTTTATCAATCAGGGTGATACCACGGACTTTGGAGAATTTACCTTAGGACATAATGAGGCTGTTAATGGCTTTGGCAGGATCCAGGCATATGATAGTATTATCTATCAATCCTCCAGGATGCTGACCAATGACGCTCCCCAGCCCGCAATATTTTATTTTAAAATAGGACCTGAAACTTTAGATATGAGTCCATCCTATTATAAGGATAGTTCTAACTACAAATTTATTATCCATTACATCAGACCCTAAACGAATTTACCAGTATACATTGTTTTTTAGTAGTGAATAGTTAAGCCACCTCATTTTGAGGTGGCTTTTTTCAGAAAAGGAAAACGCAAGATTATAAATAAATTAAATCAACTTGGGAATACCGTTCCCCATCAGTTTAGCCGGATCAGTCTCGGGATCAAAAATATCTATTAACGGTTTATTGTCTGACAGGCTATCCTCATCCAGGTCTTCATTCTCACCCACATCAACGGCAGGCTGGAATTTTGTTGATATAATAACTACTGAAATCAGACAAATAACAATGCCCATATAAATAAATGCCTGGCTGTAACTTATCTGGCTGGCAAATAAAAATCCAAAGAGCATACCTCCCAGGTTTCCTCCGGCTCCCACTACCCCTGCAACAGCTCCCATATTTTTTTTATCAATAAAGGGAACCATTCCATAGGTAGCCCCATTGGCCATTTTCAAAAACAGAGCAAAACTTATCATGGAGATAATAGCCATTAAAAAATTACCGGCCAGGGCAAAAATGATCAGACCCATGCCTTCCAAAGCCAGCATGGCTGCCAGATAACGACCTTTGCCACGCATGCCATACTTCGCCCCGATTTTATCAGAAAAAATGCCGCCCAGCGCTCTGGCAAAAAGATTCATACTGCCAAAAACACCAGCCCAGAAGCCAGCTCTGGATTGGCTGAGCCCAAACTGATCTACAAAATGGATGGAGGCAACATTGTCAAAAGTTATTTCTACCCCAAAACACATGGCATACGCCAGTGCCAGTGCCCAAATTTTCCAGTTACGTAAAATTCGCCAATCGATTTTTTCTTTTGCAGGGGATACTTTTCGCAGTTCAGCGAAATCACCGGCAGGCGTATCCTTCGTGTATTTATAGTATAACCAGGCCACCAGCCACATAAGCAAGCCTGGAACAATCATAGCATAGCGCCACGCCTGAGCCGGAGAATAACCAAAACCTATAATGGCAGTAAAAATAAGTGGCATGACCATATTGGTAATGCCTCCGCCCAGGTTCCCCCAGCCACCAGTGACAGCATTGGCCGTGCCTTTGATGTTGGGTGCAAACATTTGACTGGTATGGTACTGCGTTATAACAAAGGCTGCACCGATAATGCCAATAGCACCTCTGAAAATTAAAAATACAGTGTAAGTTTTAGCCAGACCCACCAGCATAACAGGCAGAGAACCTATTAGTAATAACCGGATGGCCGTTTTTCTTGGCCCCCATTTATCACATAGTACACCGATAATAAGCCTTGCTATTATGGTGGTGGATACAGATACAATTACTAAAACACCAACCTGTGCCTTACTGAGGTGCAGGTCTTCCCGAATGGTTGGCATGAGCGGCGCCAGTCCGAACCATCCAAAAAAGCAGATGAAAAACATCAACCAGGTAATATGGAATGTGCGCATCTGTATGCCTTTCAAAGAAAAAATATTCAGTTTGGTGAGTGGCAGCGATGAGCCTGCCATGTGGCTACGGCTTGTTATGTCATCAAATTTTTTAAAATTGTCCATAGTGGTTTTTTTGAGGTCAATATTGTGAGAGGGAGCAGTTAAATGCTGTCATCGGATTATAGACTGTCCCGTTGGAGCATTTCCAGGGATTCATTTGGATAGTCCAGGCAATAGTCTAGCGGTAGCCCTTGTAATTTAAAGTACAGGCTACAGGCAAAATTTAATAAGCATTGGTGCTTGTTAAATAATAAGCGCTTTAAAGGAGCGGCTGATAAAAATGTAAATGCATAGAAAAAGTTTAAAGGGTTATTAGGGTACCTGTTCCAGATAATTGAAATTATTCAGATGTGCAATTTTAATGACCCGATATTTATATTAATTTAATTTATATATTATATTTTAATTAGCATGTATTTATTAATAAAGGTCATTTGTAAATAATTATTTAGATAAAATTAAAAACAATTATTAAAAAAGAGAAATAATACATTAATAAGATTATATTTAATTATTTAGTATAATTATATTTATTAATGTAATTGTCCATTCAAGCTATGGATTCAAAATTGTATCGGCCCCATTTTCTCAAAATCGAATGAAAGTAAATATTTAAGAAAAGGACTTGCCGCCGCTCCTTAAATTTCTCGGGTGGTAAATCACATCATAATCTGGAGCATTTACGGATAGGAATACCAACTTAAGCTTTGAATGGTTGCTGTGTATTGTGTATGCGCACATGCCATTAAAATGATTATATTTATTTCCTTAAACTTTTTAACCTTGGAAGCACTTATAAATGCCATTGCTACTTACATCCCGCTATCAAATGAAGAAGAAGATTTAGTCGGTCAAATATTTCAAAGAAAGGAATTCAGGAAAAAAGATTTTTTGCTGAAAGAAGGTAACATTTGCCGCTCAGTCTATTTTATAGAAAAAGGCTTAGTCCGTTATTACGTCAACTTAGACGGGGAGGAAAAGACCACCTACTTTAATAAAGAAAATGAATTTGTTTGTGATTATATGAGTTTTCTACCCAAGTCTCCCAGTAAAGTCAATATTCAGGCACTGGAAGATGTCATTATTTGGAGCATTGATTATGACAACCTGCAGCGATTTTATCAAGAAATTAGAAATGGAGAGCGCCTGGGAAGGCTAGCCATTGAACAGGTCTATTTGCAGGCCATAGGACAGGTTGCGTCTTTTTATACAGATCCGCCGGAAATAAGATATCTTAACTTTATCCACACTTACCCGGATTTACAACAGCGTATTGCTCAGTTTTATATTGCATCCTATGTAGGCGTAAAGCCTCAGTCCCTAAGCAGGATTCGTCGTCGCATCACCAGCAGCCATTAGTTAACTCAGGTGCATTAAATTAAAATGACTCCTTTAGATCTTTGTGTTTTCAAAAAAACAATTATTTATGAAAACAACAAATGCAACGCAAAATTGGGGTTACCAAAACCCGTCTTTCTGGATGGCTCTTTTAATTGCTCTGATGATTATCATGGTGGGACTCAAATTCTTTTTTATTCCGGAACAAAGTGCCACAGATTTTGGTATTTCCTTTGACAGTTCCCGTGACATACCGTTTGGTTATATAAAGGGAATTCGTGATATTTTTTCAGGAATTGTTTTATTGCCGCTACTTTATTTCAGAATGAAGCGTGCAGTTGCCTGGGTATTGGCGATGGTCATTATTGTCCCTGTTACTGATTTTATACTGGTCTGGAAAGTCTCCGGTATTCAAAACTGGACTCATATGCTAATTCATGATCTGACCGTCCTTTATATAATTTTCACCTGTTATCTTTTATTCGGAAAGAAAAAATAAGAAAGAAAATTCCGGCACATGGATTATCCAATTATTGCTATTAGTATTTTCAACCATTTTTCTATTCCAGAAATAGCGAACTGCTTTTGTTGGTATTTATGCCCCCCACCAGTCCATCAGCTATACTGCCTCTTAAGGCACCAAAACCAACTGCTTTTACCGCTTCAAAAGCTATTCCTAAATCCTTTCCTCAAATTAATTCAATTAATGGCTAGCTAAACTATCAAGTTTTCTCCATATTGGACTATTCCAGAATCGGATGTCATTTAAGTTATATTTATAATTATCTATTTTATTTTTATTAAATCTTTCAAAGCGATCTCCGTGGATGCGATTTGATAGATCTCCAAAATCATGGGAATTCGTAAACATTGAGCCAATTTCTTCCAGCAAATAATCGCTATCTTTTTGTCTACCTATATAACTTGTCCCATTATAATACCATTTAAATTCATCATTGTTGGGTATCATTTGCTTTGCCGTGGGATTTTTTGATATCAAAATGAAAGCCAACTTATTATGCACAGGACTATAGACAATTGTATCAATAATTAATATTGTTGAATCATCGAAAGACGAATTATGGAAGAATATAATGGACCCCATTTTTTGGACAGGTTAATAAGATATAACTTTATAACGTAAAACCTTTCAAAAATGAGTAAAACAAGTCGCAGGAAGTTCACCTCAGAATTCAAAACCAAGGTCTGTTTGGAGGCCATTAAAGAGCAGCAGACCATAGAAGCACTAAGTAAGAAATATGACATACACCCCACTCAAATAAACACGTGGAAAAAAGAGTTTTTAGCCAAAGCCAGTCTCGTTTTTGAGAAGGATGCACCTGCTGATCAGTCTGAGGATCAGGCCTTAAAAGAGAATCTATATGCAGAAATAGGAAGACTTAAAATAGCTAATGATTTTCTAAAAAA
>NZ_FNQY01000007.1 GCF_900107765.1 Arachidicoccus rhizosphaerae
GTAAGCGTTCGGCGAGAACCGTCATTGTCATTAAATACCCGGGATTTACTTTTGCCATCTAAAATTGATAATTATGACAAAGGTAAATCGGGAAGAAGTTATGGCGTTAATCAACAGCAAGCCTGATGGGCAGCGAGTCAAGAATTTCTGCGCAGAAAAGGGAATCACTGAAACGTTTTATTACTACTGGCGCAATAAATTAAACAAGAGTAAATCAGATAGTGTATCTGCCGGATTTATTCCCGTTCGTATTAAGGATATCTCTCAAAACGGGCACCTATTGGCGAGTATTGATTTACCGGGAAAAGCCGTGATCCATGTGTATGATGCGACAGTTATAGCTGCGCTCATGCATATTTTATAGCCGTGTGCTCCGGAGACTGTCTGATTGCAGATTTATCAGCTCTGCTCCAGTGATGCGGCAAAAGCTCTTTGATATTTTTCTGTTTATGTGTACTGATACGACTGATGACATCCTTTAGATATTCATAGGGATCTACGCTGTATTCCTTACAGCATGCCATTAGCGAATACATCAAAGCGATCCGTTCAGCGCCATGATGCGATCCGGCGAACAGGTAGTTCTTGCGACCTAAGGCTAAACTTCTTATGAGGGATTCGATTCCATTATTATCTATGGGGATAAATGTATAATGAGTATAGGTCAATAACTTATCCCAACGGCTCAATGCATAATGTATAGCTTTACCGATAGGTGAGTCCGGCAACACCTGCGAAGCATTGGCTATCAGCCATTGTTTCAGTTCTTTAAGGATAGGCAGAGCCCTGGTCTCCCGCACTTCCACAATTTGTTTATCATTTAACTGCTGTTCTTTGATCTCCCGCTCAATATGATAGACCTTCTGGATCTCTGTCATATAATGATTAGCCCTCACCGGGTCATATGGTAACGCTTTTTCGAAGTACCTTCTTGAATGGGCGTGACAATGCACCAGGGTAATATCTTCCCTGCCGCCTACACGCGCATCCTCATAACAGGTGTAACCATCTACCTGCAAAAATCCCCGATAATCCTCCAGCATCTCTATCGGCCCCGATTTATCCCGGCCTCGCCGGTAATCAAACAGTACCAGACGCTTCTGAGGGTGTCGGTAGACCCACATCCAGCCGCGGTGTGTTTTACCTTTTTTGTCGCTATCCAGTACCCGTATATGGCTCTCATCCGCCTGAAGGACTGGACCGGATAAAACTTCTGTTTTCAGTGCATCCATCAGTGGCGCAAGCATTACATGGATACTGTCCATCCAGCCGTTGACAGTTCCGGCAGCCAGTTCGACGCCCAGATAAGCAAAGCGCTTCAACTGCCTGTCTATGGGCATATGATACAGAAACTTGTCTACAGCAATAGCTGCCAGCAGGCCTGCTTCAGGAATACCTTTCTCAATGGGTCCCTGCACCGATTCTGCCTGTACAATATGACGTACACGTGTCTGTTCGTCTATCTGGATATACTTTGGATAAACATACCTGTTAACGGTCAGTTTGGAGGGTTGATAATCCAGCCGCTCTGTTACGTCCTGGCCGATTTGAACATAACCGGTCAGATCCATCTGTGGCTCTTGCGTAATGGTATTTCTTTCTAAATGAGCCGGGAATGGGTTGCGGCCAGGGCGGACATACATTTTCTTTACAGGTGCGGGCTTTTGCTTTTCACCAACAGTCGTCACCCCTTTTACTTCAATATTACCAATCTCCTCTAAGGCAAACAAAATAGGCACCTGGCCAGCAGCGTTGGCTAAAGGAATGAACCGTTCCGTTTTGGAACCATAGATCACCCTGTTCTGCTCGTCAATAATTCTTTTCTGTTCTTCTACCTTAAGCTTAAGACCTTTGTTCTCGTCCAGCAAAGCAGCATTCTCTGCCCGCAGCGTCTTTACTTCTGCGGTCAGCTCATCTACTCTTTTGATCAGCGCATGAACAATATTTATGAGGTCCTTACTCATATTGCAAATATATGTAATATAAATTATCTAATCAAAATATTATACCACATTTTTTATTGAAAAACGCTTCTTTTTTCTATAGCGTTCCAACACCACACCACTGATCATTAATTGCAACTCGTATGCTTCTATCTGTCCATTAGGCGGTACGGCAAATGTACCTTTTACGAGGCGTTTGTGGAAAATCTCAAAGCCATCCTCTGACCACCGAAGCAACTTACACTGATTTTTTCGTTTGTTGATAAATATAAAAATATCTCCCGACAATAAATTTCCCTCCATATGGGCATTCACAATGCCACCGAGCCGATCGAAGCTGTATCGCATATTGCAGGCGTCTTGATAAACGTAGTAGCGGCAAGTATTTGAATAAGAGATCATATTCCAATAATTAGCCGGCAAATCTAATCTAGCTACTCATAAAGGCAATGACGGTTCTAGCCGAACGCTTACCTTGATACTGATCCAGATAAGGACAATAGTCGATTAGAACAGATTGTAAATATTAAGGCTGAATGCAGTAAAAAGATAAATTGGTTTGTTGTTGAAAGTAATCCTTGTTTCGAAGTCTGGTTATTCTATCATCAAGAAAATGAACTTCCCAATACCCCGATACCAGAAACCTGTAATAGTTGGAAAACGCTGGTAAATCAACTTATTGCAGGAGGGTTCGACTCTAGAAGACATCCGATTTTCATTGAAGATGCAATTAATAATGCCCAATCAGCTCACAAAAACAACAATTATGTTCTAGAATCAGGGTATACAGAAGTATATCTTCTGGGACAAAGCATAATGACAATTTTGGCTGAAAAAATCAGGATAATCAAGCGTAAAATGTAGAGCATTTATTGATATTTGGAATACCTGTTTTCCGAATTTCTTGAAAATTGATGCAGCAAAAAACTTGGAGAGATGTTCATTTGATATCGTTTAAATTACACCCTCGCGGCAAAAATGGATTTTTAAGATTTCGCACCATTGCAATTAGTCAAGAATATAGAGATTCATTAATAAATAGGGATTGCCCGTAAAATTCTCCCCCAGTCCCCTCGATTTAGGATGCCTTTACTGCTGTCCACATCTGCTGTAAAAACTGCTGCATAACACCGACATTTTCCACTGTGTTATTGATTAGTAGAAAGTTGGTGCCAGCCTGCTTGAGCTTTGCTTTATTAGTGCCTGTCTGCAGATAATTCAATATATTTTTGAATAGTTCACTGTCAAAATAAGGTGAATCGTTTTTACCAATAAAATAACAGCGTAGCACCTTATCCTTTAAAGTCATCTTCTCAAAACCCAGACTGATGGCCAGTTTTCTGCTTCGGATTACCGCAAACAAATCATCTACCTGTCTTGGAATAGGCCCAAAACGGTCAATCAGTTCCTGGTAGAAAGTCTGTAGTTCCGCTTCATTGTCTGCGTTATTAAGTCTGGTATAAAGTGCCAGCCTTTCTGTGATACTTTCCACATAAGCGTCAGGAATTAAAATTTCCTGATCTGTATCCACTGTACAATCTGAGACGTAATCATCCTGCTGAGAGATCTCTTCTTTGAACAGGTCTTTAAAATCGCTTCTTTTGAGTTCTCTGATGGCTTCCTGCAAGACTTTCTGATACATTTCAAAGCCGATTTCTGCCATAAATCCACTTTGTTCACCTCCCAGCAGATTACCGGCGCCTCTGATATCCAGATCGCGCATCGCAATCTGAAAACCACTTCCCAGATCACTGTATTGTTCGAGGGTCTGGAGTCTTTTTCTGGAATCAGCGGGAAGCGTACTGAGCGGTGGCGCCATCAAATAACAAAATGCTTTTTTATTACTCCGCCCTACGCGGCCTCTTAACTGATGCAGATCGCTTAATCCAAAATGATGGGCATTATTGACGATAATGGTATTGACATTGGGTATGTCTACACCGCTTTCCACTATATTGGTACAGACCAGCACATCATATTTCCTTTCTACAAAATCCATGATTTTCTCTTCGAGTTCCTTGCCCTCCATCTGGCCATGGGCAAAGGAAACGCTTAAGTCCGGGCAAAGTGTCTGTATGAGTGCTGACATTTCTTTAACCCCTTGGATGCGGTTAAAGATAAAAAAGACCTGACCGCCCCTTTCAACCTCAAAATAAATGGCTTCTCTGATAAAGTCCTGATTAAAAGTCACGACTTCCGTCTGGATAGGCTGCCGGTTGGGTGGGGCTGTATTAATGATACTCAGATCCCGGGCTCCCATCATACTGAACTGTAGGGTTCTTGGGATGGGGGTCGCCGTGAGGGTTAAAGAATCTACATTGGTTCTGAGTGTTTTTAGTTTCTCTTTATGACCCACCCCGAATTTTTGTTCCTCATCGATGACCATCAGGCCGAGGTCCTTGAACTTAACAGATTTGCCGAGCAGAGCATGCGTACCTACAATAATATCAACTTTACCTTCTGAGAGTTTCTGGAGGGTTTCTTTTTTCTCCTTAGCAGATTTAAAGCGGTTGATATAATCCACCGTGACCGGAAAATCTGCCAGCCTTTCAGAAAAGGTTTTAAAATGCTGGTAAGCTAAGATGGTCGTAGGTACCAGTATGGCCGCCTGTTTGCCGTCGATGACCGCCTTAAAGGCGGCTCTGACGGCAATTTCTGTTTTTCCAAAGCCGACATCCCCGCAAATAAGTCTATCCATTGGGGCAGCGCTCTCCATATCTTTTTTAACGTCTGCTGTTGCCTTACTTTGGTCCGGGGTATCCTCATAAATAAAACTGGCCTCCAGCTCGGTCTGCATATAATTATCCGGGGAGAAGGCAAAGCCGCTCTGTGCCTTTCTCTGTGCATATAATTTAATCAGGTCAAAGGCGATCTCTTTGACCTTGGTCTTGGTTTTTTCTTTCAGCTTATTCCAGGAATCGCTGCCCAGCTTATTGGCCTTGGGCTGCGTACCTTCCTTACCGGTATACTTAGAGATTTTATGCAGGGAGTTGATGTTGACATACAGAATGTCGTTATCCTTATAAATAATTCTGACCGCCTCCTGAATGGTGCCGCCTACCTCCAGTTTTTGCAGGCCGCTGTAGCGGCCGACACCGTGATCTATATGCGTTACGTAGTCTCCGGGCTGTAAATCCCTAAGGGTTTTTAAGGTTAGCGCCTTATTTTTATTAAAGGCCTGTTTTATATGGTATTTATGGTACCGCTGAAATATCTGATGATCCGTATAACAGACGACTTTTAAGTCGTCATCGATAAAACCTTCATGGATACTGGTTGCAACAGGGGTGAACTGAATCTCCGTCTGCAAATCAGCAAATATGCTGTGCAGCCTTTCCAGCTGTCTGGGCTGCTCAGAGAATAAGTAAATCTGGTATTTATTTTTTTCAAAGGTCTTCAGATCCTGGATCAGCAGGTTAAAATTGCGGTTAAAGGCAGGTTGCTGCCTAGTCAGAAATTCCAGGGATTCTGTAGTAAAATGACTCTGATAGCCAAATTCGATAATTGATTGTTGGATAAACTGCTCCTGTATGTTTGTTGCCCCCTGAAAATCTTCCTCCCTGATCTCTTTGAGTATTTTAGTCTCATCCGGATCATCCTGAATCTCCTGCTGTAGTCCGTCCTTTAATTTTTGCTGGAACTCTTCCATGTCCCGGTACTGCTTTGTTATCTGCTCAGAGATAACGTCCCAGTCTTTAATCCAGTAAATAGTGTTGTCCGGCAGAAACTCCAGTAAGGAGACTTTTTCTTCCTGCTCAAACTGCGTCTCTACATTCGGTATAATGGAGATCTGTAACAATTTACGTTCGCTGAGCTGGGTTTCGGGATCAAAAAGCCGGATACTGTCCACCTCGTCGCCAAACAGCTCCACCCGGTAAGGCTTGTCGTTGCCAAAGGAGTAGATATCCAGGATACCGCCTCTTAAGGCAAACTGCCCTGGTTCATAAACGAAGTCTGTCCGTACAAATCCATAATCCACAAATAATCCCATCAGAGAATCCAGCTTTATGGTGTCATTGGCCTTGATATGGATAATATTACCACTTAAGGTCTTAGGCAGGACGACTTTCTCAAATAAGGCCTCAGGGTAGGTGACCAGCGCTCCGGTCCGCTCCCCTGTCGGGGCGGAAAAACGGGTCAGCGCTTCCGTTCTGAGCATCACATGAGAGGCGTTCAGCAGCCGGAAGTTCTTTCTGGTTTTAAAAGAAGAGGGAAAATAATAAATATTCAGCGCACTGGTTAACCCGGATAGTGTATTATGAAAATACGCCGCCTCCTCACTGTCATTAAGGACGAACACATGGTTTAATGCGGCCAGATCCTTATGGTTAAATAAAGTGGCTGCCACAAATTCTGAGGCGGAGCCCTGCAGGTTTTTCAGAAAGATTTTTTGAGGGCCGGCCATAGCATACCTGTCCACTAAAGGTTTTAAGTGGGATGCATCCAGGTATTGACCCAGTAAGGTTTGTAAGTTCATAATGCTTCCGCAAAGTTACGAACAGGTAGCTTACCAGCCAATAGAGGTTTGCCGGTTGTAAGGGTAAACCACAAAAAGCCCGCAACCAAATGAATGGTTACGGGCAGGTGGTTGTTTGAAGTCTGACTCTAAATAGTTGACTTATACCTATTTGGGTGAATGGAGCCCTTACATAATTGCAGGCAGCGGAGCCCAGTAGAAACTATGGGTCTCATCATTAGGCTGTCCTACTATAGTTTCCTCTGCGGAGGAGCGGTCCTTATTGGCCTGGGCCACCGTTTCCGTACGGATCAGGTCAAACCATCTGGCTGCCGGTTCCGGGCCCGCAAATTCCCAGCCTCTTTCCGCGATAACGGAGTCTCTGAAGGCTGTTTGAGAGAGGCCTGTCTGAAGGTCCTCCAGGCCGGCTCTTTTACGAACCTGATTGATGGCGTCATAGGCGCTCTGGTCTACACCGGAAGACATGGCTTTGGCCTCTGCGTAGGTCAGTAATACTTCCGGATAACGGATAATATACATGGTGGCACTGCTTTCCCAGTTAGACATTGCGTGGGTCAAAGGATCTACCAGCAGGCCGGTCTCCCTGTATTTCCAAAAATAAGGGTGTGCTTTTAACAGCTTGGTATAATCCACGGCTTTACTATGGTCATTATTCTGATAGTATACTGTCTGATAGGTAGCGTCTTTTCTGGGACCAGCGGGGAATTTATTATAAAAAGAAATTTCTCCGAATAGTTCATCCCAGCCGCCTTCTTCTCCGGCTGCCGTGTTCATGGGGCCCATCTGGTTTTGGTTGGCCCAGCTGAACACATAATTATAAAATGCGCCAAAGACGATTTCTTTATTGACGTGATGCAGTCCGTCCCAAAGGTAAGAGCAGCTGTCCAGCAGGCCATAACCGTATTTAGAAGCGTTGTCAATGACCTCACCCGCTTTTTCAGCAGCCAGCGCATATTTATCGGTCTGTTTAAGGGGCCAGCCGGCCATGGTCAGATATACATTTGCCAGCAGCGCTTTTGCAGAGCCCGTAGTTGGCAGGGTCTGATAACCGCTCACAACGGATTCGCCTGTCCAGGCGTCAGGCAGCATGCTTTCTGCGTTTTTCAGATCAGACACAATCTGTGTATAGATCTCGTCAGGAGTGGACAAAGAAGTGGTATCGGTGGTGACACCCAAGGGCATCGGAACAGAACCCCAGGTTCTGGTCAGGAAAAAATAATCCATGGCCCTGAAAAAATAAGCCGCACCGGCTGCATTATTACGCTCGGTTTCAGTTGCCTGAGTGGCATCCTGATACTTTAAAATCAGCTGATTGGAGGATTTGATCACCTGATAGAAATAATCCCACCAGATAATCATCTTGGCATTGGAAGAATTGGGCTGATAGGTGTCAAAATCGGAGATATCGAATTTATTACCCCCTCTCCAGGTGGTGATGTCATCCGATCCGAAGGTGCAGGCCAGCCCGCCTGTTTGGTTCCAGGCCAGGTTATTCAGGACGATAATGCCTCGGACAGCCGCGTCAAGGTCGCTGGCTGATTGGTAGAAATTGGAAGGCGTGATGCTGCTTTTGGGATCCTCCTTCAAAAAATCCTTACTGCAGGAGCTCATGGTGAGCAGCGCCATGCCTATGATAACAAGATATTTCATGCTTTAAAATTTTGCTTTAGTTAGAAAGTGATGTTTAAGCGAAGGGTATAGGTTTTAGCGGAGGGGTAGGTGTTCAGGTCGATTCCCGCCTGTGTGTCACCACCGCTACCGGCTGCTACCTCAGGATCCAGCCCTTTGTATTTTGTAATCGTAAACAGGTTCTGAGCGCTTAAAGTCAGAGAAGCTGCGCTGATATTTTTGATCTTAGGCAGCCTGTAGGTAAGCCCTAAGTTTTTAAGACGGGTATAGCTGCCATCTTGTAAGAAGTGGCTGGAATATAATCCGTTATTATTGGTCTTGCTGCCAACGGTCGGGAACTCGGCTCCCGTATTGGTGGAGGTCCAGTAATTAGCCGCGGTTTTCAGGGTGGGGTAGCTGGAGGCACTGGTGCTGGAGCTGATAATGGCGTAGTTTTCATTATAGATATCATTGCCATAAGACCCCTGGATATAAATGTTTAAAGTAAAGTCTTTATAGGTGATGTCATTGCCAAACCCTAACTGATATTTTGGCGTGGCAGAGCCCATCACCATACGGTCATCCAGACCGCCACTTACATTATTGCCATTTGCATCTACAAAACGGTTGTCGCCTGCGCTGTAACCTAAAGCAGCGTCTGCCTGCTGGTAAATACCTGCCCATTTGGTCAGATAGAAGGATCCCATAGGTTTACCCACCTGCAGGGCCTGCACCTGAGCGCCCAGGATACCGCCAGTACTGCCTAACAACAATAAACTGTCCTCTCCCAGATCTACTACCATATTTTTGTTGTAAGACAGGTTCAGATAAGTGGACCAGTTAAAATTATCGGTGGTCACAGGGGTCGCATTAATACCTAATTCAAAACCTTTGTTATTGACTTTACCGACGTTCTGGTACAGGCTGCCACCTCCGTTATAATTGGCAATCGTTGTGGCCAGTAGCAGATCCGTCGTGTTTTTGTTATAGTAATCCGCTGTAATAGATAAGCGATCATTAAAGAATCCGACGTCCAGACCCGCGTCTGCCTGCTTGGTGGTTTCCCATTTAAGGTTAGGCGTAGCCGGATTGCCCACGTAGTAAGCAATATAGGCAGCGCTGGAACCATAAGCGTACTGATCCTGGCTCAGCAGACCCAGGGTGGTATAGGGAGAAATGCGGTCGTTACCGGTAATACCCCAGCCGCCTCTGAGTTTCAGATGAGAGAATGCTTTCCAGTTTTTAGCAAATGATTCGTTTAAGACATTCCAGCCAAGACCAATGGAGGGAAAACTACCCCATTTGTTGTTCTGGAATTTAGAAGAGCCGTCTCTTCTGAAGGTTCCGGTCACCATGTAACGGTTGTCATAGTTATAGATGACCCTGCCAACGTAAGACAGCTGAGACCAGTTGGAATAGGTCGAAGTGATGCTTTGCGTACTGTTGAGTGCCAGATTGTTATATCCGTCCACCATGCTGCTGAGTCCGGCACCGGTAGCGGTAAAACCGCTTCCTTTGCTGGAAGAACTTTCCATGACAGCGGTAGCTGTTAAATCATGGAGTCCATAAGCTTTATGGAAGGTCAGTACATTACTGTTCTGGATGGCATAGTTCTCACTATAGCTTTGAGAAGAGCTGGGATTACCCTGGCTGATCCAGTCATTTTTCAGCGTGGCTGTCTTGCTGGTAAGGGCGTCCAGACCGATATTGGTGGTAAAGCTCAACCAGTCAGTGAACTTGTAGGTGGCATTACCCGTGATCACGGCCTGATTGGCAAAATTGTCGACATTGGCTTCTTTTAAGGTCATGTATTCCTGAGAGGCTACCGTAATAATACGGGATCCTTTACGGTTATACTGGGTCTGGTCGGCATCAGTATAGATCGGTTCTGTCAAAGGCCATAAGAAGGCATTGTAAGACAGGGCCGCATCCGGGTTATGCCGGTTGACGCGTTTAATCCCCATATTTAAGTTAAAGCTGAGCTTTTTAGTCAGATTACCACCGATATTGGCTCTTAACCCATAGGTTTTCATGTCGTTATTGATAATCACACCGGGTTGGTCCTGATACTGACCGGAAATATAATAATGGATATTTTCTGAACCACCGGTAATGGACAGGTTATGATTCTGGATAACGGCATCATCAAAAATCAGACTCTGCATATCCGTACTGGTCGTTAAGGTATCGGTATTGAATAAGCCCGGAGAGATCAGATTGGCAATGTTGCCAAAAGTCTTCACATCCATTAAATCGTATTTCTTAATGGGTTTATTCATGCTTAAAAAACCATCATACGTGATTTTTGCAGCACCTTTTGCTCCTTTTTTAGTGGTGATGATCACGACACCATTGGCACCTCTGGAACCATAAATAGCGGTAGCAGATGCGTCTTTTAAGATATCCATGGTAGCGATATCGTCCGGGTTGATGCTGTTTAAGTCATTGGATGCCAGTGCAATACCATCAACAACGTACAAAGGGTCATTGGTGGTGTTAATAGAGTTGGCACCGCGGATTCTGATCTTGGGGGTAGATCCCGGTGAACCGGAAGTGCTGTTGACAGCCACCCCGGTGGCACGACCCTGAAGGGCAGTGGACGCATTTAAAACCGGCTGATCCTGGAAGGCTTTACTGGAAACAGTGGCGATAGCCCCTGTTAAATCTTTTTTCTTCTGGGTACCATACCCCACTACCACAACTTCTGAAAGATCAGAAGCGGTAGATTCCAGCTGCACGTCGATCGTTGTCTGGGTACCTACAACGACTTCTTTATCCTGGTAGCCAACGTAAGAAAACGCTAAGGTGGCTCCGGATGGAACATCAATCGAATACTTACCCTCTGCATCTGTGAGGGTACTTGCTTTGCCATCTTTCTGATGGACGGAAACCCCTTGCAGGGGTGTATTGCTCCCGGTAACCGTACCGGTAATGTGTTGCTGCGCTGCCGCCAGCAATACATTAAAGCAAAACAACAGGACTAATAATGGTTTCATAATAGAAATGTGTTCTAATTAAAAAATGGGCTAAATTGATTTTTATTAACAACAGAAACTGCCTGCAATTTAACAGCTTAAGCAGGCCGTGTAAGGGGGGTAAATCACTTAATAAGGGGGGTATATTCACGAATTTGAAGTGATAATTCATTGATTATCATAAAAACCTACTCATTCACAATAAGTTATTATGTATGACTTTATTTTGCTTGAAAATATTTTTTTAAACAAACTTGTTAATAAGGAACTGATAAAATCTTGGCGGGATTGTATAAAATTAAAGCAGCTTTATAAATGTTTAAACATTTATAAAGCTGCTTTATGGAGCGTTCAACATTATTTTATAGTCATCTTTTTCTTAAAGTCAGCATATCAGGCACCTTTTGCTGTCGCCAGTAGCTCTGAAAATTAAGTCCCAGGAGTTAAGAGAGGGGATCCGTTTTGGATGCACCCGGGTCTTCCATTTTTATGACGCTCAACTCCCGGTTAAAGAAGATGCGGTATCTTTTTTTATACTCAGAGGGGTTCATCCCATAGAGCTTATGGAACTGGGCCCTGAAATATTTAAGGTCGGCAAGGCCGATCTCAAACGCTACTTCATTGATATTTAGCTCTGTACTGAGTAACAGTACAGCGGCCCGTCTAAGTCTGATAGAGCGGATAAAGGCGTTCACGGACTGCCCGGAGATGGCCTTGATACGGGTGTAGAGGCTGGAATGGCTCATCCCCATCTTTTTAGCCATGGTTTTGACATTAAAGCCTTCCTCATCCAGATTGTTTTCCACTACCTGGATGCATTCATTTAAAAAGTCCTGATAACCGGCCGGTACTTTCACGGGGTTGGTTTTCAGGGTAATGGTATCCAGGTAGTATTGCTGCAGGTTATTTCTGCTTGTAAGCAGATTAGTGACTCTTGCCACTAACAGCTCCTTATCAAAGGGTTTGATAATGTAGTCATCCGCCCCGCTCTGGATACCTTTGAGTTTAATCTCCTGACTCATCACGGCAGTCAGCAGGATAACCGGGATATGCCGGATGGCGGGATCTTCCTTGATTTTCTGGCAGAGCTCAATACCGGTGAGCCCTTCCATATTAATATCACTGATGATGATATCCGGCGTGTAGCTATGGGCCATCTGTAGGCCAAGGATGCCATCACCTGCTTCATATACCTGCATTTGCGGTAAAAAGATACCTTTTATATAACGTCTGATCTCTTCATTGTCTTCCACGATCAGCAGGGTACGCTTGTCGGAGATCAGCTCTTCGGCTTTTAAATGAGTGCCGATGGCAGCGTGCGCTGCCTGCAGCTGCTGCGAGCTTTGTTCCGCTTCCTGTCCGGTATTGAGTTCACGCAGTAGCTGAGAGGGCCTGGCCTCCGGCCTTTGTTCCTGTCCCGTGGCCCTAAGGGCATGGAAGCTGGATTGACCTGCTTTTAGCCGGATGGTAAAGGTCGTGCCGGCCCCTGGTTTGCTCTGATAATAGATCTGCCCGCCATGCTGTTCAATAAATTTACGCGTTAAAAATAGACCAATCCCAAATCCCGTAAACTCTTGTTTACCAGCAGGTTTTACCTGGTAGAAATTATCAAAAAGCTGATCGCCCACCTCAGGACCGATCCCCTGGCCGCTGTCCCTGACATGGATATACAGATATTTAGCATCTTCTTCCATTAGTACGGTAACCTCACCGCCGGCAGGCGTATACTTAATGGCATTGGAGATGATATTAAATAAGGAGATCTCCAGTTTTTCCTTGTCGGCCTCTATTAAGCAGTGGCTGGCGCTGGTGCTGAACTGGTAGTTCAGGGTCTTGGATTTGGCCTGATGAATAAAAAACTGATAGACTTCTTCGGTTAAAAGGTTCATATCCAGTCTTGTGAGCATCAGCTGGTCCTGCTCACTTTCTGTTTTTCTAAACAGCAGCAACTGGTCTACCAGTGCCAGCAGTCTTCTGGCATTGCGGTAGGCAATTTGTAATTCCGGGGCGGCCTGGTCGGTGACAGGATGATCCAAGACCTCTTTTAACGGGTTGATGATAAGCGTTAATGGTGTCCTGAGCTCATGCGATATCTGGGTGAAAAAAGTAAGCCGCTTTTCATGAATCTCTTTTTCCTTTTCTTTTTCCAGATGGGCCAGTTTGACTTTATATTCCGCTAAACGCTGTCTGGCCCTGAACCGGTTAAAGATAATAATACCCGTTACCACAAGGGCTATATATAATAACCAGGCCCACCAGCTTTCATACCAGGGGGGCAGGATCGTCAGCCGGATCTGCTGGTCCGGACCGCCCCAGAGCTCATCTCTGTTGCTGGCCTTGACGTGGAAGATATACTGGCCCGCCGGCAAGCGGGCATAATTAGCCGTTCTGGCATTGCCGACGTAATTCCATTTTTTATCAATTCCTTCCAGATAGTAGGCATATTGAATTTTTTCAGGGGAGCTGAATTCCGGGCTGACAAAATTAATGGATAGGGTAGCCGTACCATAAGGCAGGGTAAGAGCGGTCACGGCGCCATCCCTGGTCCCTGATACAAAATCATTGTCTCCGTTAAGTGCTATATTGTTGATCTTCAGGGAAGTGATATAGACTTCCTTGGTGTTTAAATCGGGGTTGGTGCTGTTGACATCTGTAGGCAGAAATACATTAAAACCGCGGATACCGCCAAAAAGCATTTCACCGGAAGGCAGTTTGAGGGCCGCGTTATAGCTGAACTGATTGCTCTGGAGTCCGTCTGCCTGCGTATAATTTTTTATTTTATGGGTGATGACGGAAAACCGGCAAAGGCCATGATAGGAACTCAGCCAGATATTCTTATCCTCATCTTCCATAATGGAGAGGATGGAATTACTGGGTAATCCCTGTTTTTCCGTGTAGCGCTGAATCTGTCCCTTGCTTTCATTAAAGAGCAGCAGGCCGCCGCCTTCCGTTCCGATCCAGAAATTCCCTTCTGAATCCTGAAAAATGGATCTGACCGGATAATCAATTTTAAAACGCGTATTTGTTTTATGTCGCCGGTCTATTTTTATCAGGTGACTGAAATCTCCCACCCAAAGGTTGCCTTGCCGGTCTTCCCCAAAACTGATGATATTGGTCAGGCGATGATCGAAGAGTTCAAACTGGCGTGTGGCAGCGTTATACCGGTAGAGCGAGCCGTCATTACAGGTAGAGGCCCAGATGACACCTGTTTTATCCCGGTATAGCTTCCAGACAAAACGGTCTTCTTTCTGGGTCACGGTATTAAAACAGCGAAGCCGGTCAAAGTATCCTCTTGCTTTGTCCACCACCAGGATGCCTTCGCCCCAGGTGCTGGCTAAGACCTGCTGCCCGTCGCCTGTAAGCAGGCTGGTAATGGCGAGCCCTTTATTCAGGCTGTCTTTTTGCTGAGGCCTGGAATATTGCTTAAAGACGCCGGTAGTCCTGTCCCAGTAGTTCAGCCCTCCTCCGTCGGTTCCGATCCAGATGCCGTTATTTTCAGCGGCCAGAAAGCAAAGCACAAAATCGTTGGATAGGGCGCCCGGCTTATAACTGATATGTTTAAAAGTCCTGAATAAGGTCTGTTTCTGGTCAAAAATATTGATACCCCCTCTGATGGTACCAATCCAATCCCTGTTCTCCTTATCAAAATAAATGGAACAGATGGCATTACTGGACAGCGACAGTTTGGGATCACCCGGGTTAAAAATAAAAGGCTTTTTAGTGCTGAGCGGCATGAGAAATAATCCGCCGCCATCGGTGGCGATCCAGAGTTGGTTTTGGTGATCGATATTCAGAAAAAGCACTTTATTGCCGGACAGCACTGCTGAAAGACTGCCGGTGGCCGGTTGATACTGATAGAGACCGGCGTCGGTGCCTATCCATAAATTGCCTTCCCGGTCTGCTTTTAAGTAATTACCGCTTTTTAAAAAGTCGTTTTGCAGCCTGAGCGTCCCTTTGGCCGGGTCATACAGGCAGATGCCGATATCTCTGACCAGCACCCAGATTCTTCCCTTAGGGTCTGCTTCTATGGAGATGGCGTTATAGGAGGTGACTAGTCCGGTTTTCGTAGTCAGCGCAACGGGACGCGCCAACTTTTCCGGCTGATTATACAGCAGTAGCCCTTCTTTTTCCGCTGCCAGCAGCATCTTTTGCTGACCCAGGACATATAGAGATTTAACCGCACTCTGAATGGTGCTTACCTCTTTTTGACCGGGCAGCTGATATTTAACCTGCATAAAAGTCGAGTGCAGCGGATTATAGATTGAGGCGCCCACCCGGGTGCCTATCCACAGTCTGTTGCTCTTGTCTTCCGTAATAGCATAGATCCTGCTATCACTAAGGGAGTTGCTGTCCAGGGGCGCTTTTTTAAAGATGGTAAAATGACTGCCGTCATATTGATTGAGTCCCTCAAAGGTCCCAAACCACATGAAGCCTTTATGATCCTGATAGATGCAGGTGACATCATTACTGGAGAGCCCGTTTTCAATACCGATATAAGTAATACCGGGATAGGCCGCATAGCCGGACCCGATGCAGGCAAAAAGCAGACAAAAAAATAAAGCTGCCTTTGTCAATAACTTATTATATATCTCGCTTGGATTCAATGGGGGTGCTGCTAAAGAGTTAACTGAACCTGTTTTCAGGGTAGGTAATGAAGAGGTGGGGGTCGGACAGGGGCTGTTTTTTGGAGAATGAAGGCTATAAAAAATCCTTTCGCTCCGGGGTAAAGACATCCAGTAACCGGCCGGCCTCCAGACAGATACATCCGTGCATTACATTGGATGGCATAAAGCAGGCTTCGCCCTCCCGGATGATTTTCTTTTCGTCTGCTATGGTAAATTCAAAACTGCCTTTTAATACGTAAGTAGCCTGGGTGTGGAGATGCTGGTGCATGGCTCCCACGGCGCCCTGGGCAAAATCCATCGTCAGCATCATCAGGGTGTCATCGCGGCCCAGCAGGGTGCGGGTCGTCTGGTCATCCACTGGCTGACTTGAATGGGGGAGTAGGTAGAAATTAGGGTTATCGGTAGACATGTGTTTCAATTAATATTAAAGGAATGTACGTATTTAGTGTGACATGACAAAAATAGGCTAAGTCTTATTTTGGGGTGCCAGCCGGGCCAGGAAAATTGCCAAAACCAACTTCACTAAATAAATTGCCAATACCAGTCAAGTAGTGATTTACGATAAATATTATTGCATACAGCTAAAAGAACAGATAAGTATGTCCGGCAGGTCACCTGGATTGCTTCAAAGCCTCTTTAAGGAACGTAGCCGGTAGCAATATTCCGAGCGTCCCGATAATTACTCTCAAAATTCTCTGTTTACCAATAAAGCTCCGGCACCCGCACGGACTCTCGCATCTCTAACACTGCTCTACCATGTAGGTACTTACCTCCCGTTTTTCAGATGAGAATGTGATGCCTACCGCAAGTTTCTTCCTGTTATCTGCTGCATAGGGCTGCAGATACCCCTTGTCTTTGATCTGCTGCAGGGCTTCTTCCGCCGTTCCGTCCAGTTTTAACTCCAATGCATAAATAAACCGTTCCGTCTTGACGAGTACATCAGATCTGCCTTTTGCGCTATGTACTTCCGTATAAACGTCCACGCCCGTCAATTTAAATGTTAAGTATATAATTACATTGAAAATGGACTCCGTGCCGGCATTCCAATGATCATAAGGAATAGTGGCTATCAGACTGTTTAGCTGAGTAATCAGCCCAGGCACATCGCCATTTCTGAGCGCTTCTTTTACATCACTGATTACAGGCATTGAACCGGTCGGGTAAATTTCCCGGTAAGTGCTTAAGAGGCCATTAAGAAAACTTTCTTTTACCTCCTCATTGGGGTACCCCAGCTCAATAACCTTACGATCAGCCGATGTCTTTTTAATGGTTAAATAACCCGTCTGAAATAATAACGGCCCAGGATCGGCATTGCTTATGTCAAAGGTGGCCAGATCCGAGCGCCCTATCCGCATCCCATCCACATCAAATAGCTTACTTTTCTTTAATAACTTAAATAAAAAAGTCGGTGTTCCTGTTGCATACCAATAATTGTCAAAAATTGGATCATCCATGAAATTAAGAACAGAAAATGGATTATATACCCAGGTTTTCATATTCCAGGTATACCCGTTGTACCACTGCTTTATCTGAGGTAGAATATCCGGGTTCTCTTTTTTTAATTCAATAATTTCCGGGGCAAAATTATCTTCCAGTTCTTGTTGGGTAATGCCAACAATTCCGCCATAATGCGTGTTCAGGGTGATATTATTCAGGTTATTCAGATCAGAAAAAATGCTCACCTGACTAAATTGACTCACGCCGGTAATTAATAGTAGACGAATGTAGTCATCACTTGGTTTTAGGATGGAATAAAAGCTTTTCAAAATCGAGCGGTGGATATCGACCACTTCCGGTTCATCCAAGAAATCAATGATGGGCTTATCGTATTCGTCTATGAGGATGACAACCTGGCCTTTTGCCGAAGCTTTCTCAATTAATTCTCTAAAACAATCTTTAATATTATCCCCTGTAACCTCAATACCAAGATTTGTTGCGTTAATGGCAATGGCCCGATTAATTGCCTCGGTGAGCCCAACCTCTTTATAGGGCAACTTGGCAAAATCAAAATGAATCACCGGATTGGTTTGCGTCCAGTCCCATTTATCATGGATCCAAAGGCCTTCAAATAGTTCTTTGCTGCCAGTGAAAAGTTCTTCTATGGTATCCACAAGCAGGCTCTTGCCAAAACGCCTCGGACGACTGAGAAAATAATATTGTCCCGTTTCAACCAGTTGGTGGATAATCTTAGTTTTATCAATATAAACATAACCGCCCTGCCGGATCTTCCGGAAACTCTGTATGCCAATAGGGTATTTTCTTAACATACAGCGAAGATACGAATAATCCCTGGCTGTCACCTCAAAAATAGATTTAGCCTAAATCACTTAACTGCTGAATTTTTCATATCTTCCTTATAGAAAAGTTATTAATATGAAGCAACTAACTGACGTAATGCCCATTGAATTACAGGAGGTTTTTCAAAGCGCATGCTATGATGATCTGGCAGTCTGCGCCATGAAATTTCCAGGTAGTGACATCTATTTTGATTTTTTAATAACACTGGAAGATGGAGAACAAACTGAAACCCAAGTCTGGCAATTACAAGTAAAAAATTGCCCGGATTGTAAAATTGATATGGACAATATTGGAGGCGATTTTTACTTTTATTCTGATCACTATTTAATATCCGCCGTACTAGGCCCCAACATTGAGCTTTATTTTAAAAAGCCTGCCGCAAATCCAGAAGCACTTGTAGCTGATATATATAAAATTCATAAATATGTTTTGGAGGATCATATAGTTTTAGAAAAATATATCAATGGCGATAATCTACTGAACATCTGTACATCAGCGTTTGGCTTATTTGCAAAAGGACCAAAGACGATCTTGAAATATTATTTTGAATGTCTGGAAAAAGCAAATATGAGCCCTTATTATTATGATAACAACTTCCAAAAGGACCAGGATGCTGAAAAAAAAGGTCCTGAAGCCATTGATTTTAAGTTGGCAGTGTTAGGAGGAATATATTTCGTTGGAGAGAAATTTACTTTCATACGACTGGATAAAAAAGAACCCAAAAGGCGCTGGCGTTGGTTGTGGTTCTGAAGCTATTTTATTCAATAAAAACAATAACTGAGGAGCTGAAATGTATTGAGACGAGATAGACCGAAAATCGATATCTTTTACATTGCTTCACACTTTTAAGCAGGGTGCCTTGTGGATCAATTATAGCTGATCATCAGAAATGACGGCTTCAGGCTCTTTCAGGAAAGCCGGGATTTCCAAGCGGCCTTTCCCGAGTCGCTCATGAAAAATTAAATAACCCTCAATATCCCCGATCAGCAGCTTAACCTGGCCCCGACGTTTATTGAAAAAAATGAATAAATCTCCCGGTACCGGACTCGGCAGAAGTCCCCCTCGCATCGTATTGGATAAGCTTATTTATGGTGAGTGTAAGACTTACCTGTAGAAAAACTCTTTAATACCCTGACCGGATGGAAAGCCACTACTTCAAAACGTATAAATACACGATTCCTTTGCTGATGAACGCTGTTCAATAACTTAATAATTTATGACAAAAGTCTTGAACCCAAATTAAATAGCAAGGGCGCTTTTGCTCATGTATTTACAAAAGATGCATCTACATCCGATAATAATAGCCAGCCAATAAACTTATTGTCACAAACGGCCGCTATCCATGTCTTATCTTTTATGTAATTGTGCTTGTTGTAAAGCCCTACAGTCCATCTTTGTTCTATTTTAGTTCCTTTGTTGAAAGGAATTTTTTTAATCTTTGATTCACTGCAAGGATATTCATACACCCTCATCACAACCTTTTTGTTGGCTTTATAAAAAATAGGGTAATTTAAATAAAAATGAGAAACATTTTGTTGAGGTTTGTCATTAATAATTTTAAATCGATTTGCGTTTCTCTCCAAACTGTACGGTATAAATCCATGCTCCGATGTTCTTATTATATCAACAGTTTTATCCCTAAAATCCATTTTGAATTTATTATAATTGGATGCGTCAGCATAGGCTAATCCAAACACATTTTGATCGACTTTTGATATTATTCCGCATCCGACATTACCATGAGGATATTCAGGTGTATAAAATTCAAAATACTTAAGTGTGTCGTTAATGGTAAAGACGCTTAGGATTGTGTCTTGTAATTTATAAACTTGAGCATTCACATAATTAGTCGCAAATGCCAAACCTAAAAGCAGAAAAGATATTTTTTTCATTTATTTAATCTTAAAATATTTTGACCCTATCGGTTTATTGTAGGAATTCCTTTTGCAGTGTGTACCGCACCGTTGAGTCATTCATTGTTCTGTTGATAATATTTTCCAGCCACCAGGCTCAATAATTTATCCCAATCATAAATTCCGCCATTGACGAATATGTAGTTATATGATTTAGATTCGGCTTTATTTTATCGCCAATTCGTTTATAATTTTTTTTAATGGTACTGCTAAAGGTTTACCTAAGTATGTGGTAATAAAGAAGCTGGCGACAGTTGATTTGTTCCATTTATTGCCGGATTCGTCATAATGATAATTAGGATACTTTATCCCTTCTCGTAATACGTTCAGGTAAATTTAAATATTTGTGGACAAGCTATGAAATATTTTTATTGGCGACAGCGGCTATATTTTGATTACCGTCTTATGTATCATCCATGGCGTTTAAACGATGAGGGTCATAGAGCTGTTCCTGTCGGGTTTTAGAAGAAGCCTTTCTGCTTTAAGCCGGTAACCGGACCCGGACTACCTATTTAAAAATACAAGACAGGGATTTAAAAGAAGGCTGCCGTAAGGTAGGGTACTATTAACGGCGTGTTTGATTTAATCCCGCTTCTTAACAGCGTTTTTTTTGGCAAAAAAGTAAAACGATTTCATAAAAATGTCTGAAAATCAGGAGCTGCAAACGATGCCGGCATCGTTTGCGCATATTTTGAATAGGCATTGCTTTGAGGATTCATTTAGTATTGATTAACTTGTTGTTAAATATAACTTAATGTGTTGTATTGATTAACCCACTATTTAACCTATTTCCAATGAAACAAAATCTGTTGTTATGGCTATTACTAATGGTGACTTCTGTGACCTGGGCGCAAAGCCAGGTCATCAAGGGGCATGTTAGTAACGAGAGCGGGGCGCCACTCTCTGGAGCCTCCGTAAAATTACAGGGCACCAATATCGGGACCCTGACGAACAGCTCCGGCGATTTTTCGCTGGAAGCTTCCGCTGCAACGCTGAAAAATGCAGTATTGATCTTTAATTATGCCGGCTATGTGGAAAAGACGCAGCCGCTGGGTAGTAACACGACCGTGAATATTACCCTCGTGCCCAGTGAGAATAATTTAAATGACATCGTGGTGATCGGCTACGGTACGGTCAAAAGAAAAGATCTGACAGGATCGGTGGCCTCTGTTTCCGGTAAAGATATCGCAGCAGTGCCGGTGGCAAACGCCGCCCAAGCCCTGCAGGGTAAACTGCCAGGTGTCAGCGTGACTTCTCAGGACGGCCGGCCGGGTGCCAGCGTTTCCATCCGGGTCAGAGGCGGCGGGTCCATCTCTCAGAGTAATGAACCCCTGTATATCGTGGACGGTTTTCCGGTAAGTTCCATCGCTGACATCCCCGGTGATCAGATTCAGAGCGTAGATGTGCTGAAAGATGCGGCCTCCACCGCTATTTACGGCTCCAGAGGAGCCAACGGCGTGGTCATCGTGACGACCAAAAGCGGGCAGGCAGGCAAGGTTAAAATCGATTATGACGGATATATCCAGTTCAACCGGCCGATTAAATATTTAGGTACCTTGGGCGCTTATGATTATATCGCCTACAACTGGGCCTATGCCAGCGCCATCTCTTCCGCCTATGCCAAAGCCTGGGAGAGTCTCTGGGCCATCGGCGACTCCGCATCCGTGTATGGTAACAGTGCAGGTATTGATCATTATAAGTCAGTAGCGGCCACTAATTTTTCCAAGAAAACCTATGGCAATTCTTTTTCCCATAACCACAACCTGAGTATCAGTGGCGGAACGGCCAGCACTAAGTACATATTATCCGGCAGTTATCTGGATAATGACGGTATGAAAGTCAACTCCTGGTATAAAAGAGCCAACGCTTCCTTTAAATTAAATCAAAAGGTTTCCAATCGTTTGAACCTTTCCTTTAATTCCAGATTTACCAGTGATCAGACGGCCGGCAATGAGTCTACGACGAGTGGAAAAGGATCTATTCTTTCTTCCGCCTATCAGTTCAGACCCATCGCTACGGGGGATGTCCTGGGTACTTTAAATGATCAGATCAATACCCAGCTGGGATTATATGATCAGGTATTACAGGATGCTTATAATCCCTACAATATGATGAAGGATTATCTGCCGGTTTCCTATTCCAGGACTTTATTTTCCAATGCTTCTATAACCTGGAATGTAACCAAAGATCTGACGGCCCGTTCTGAGCTGGGATATAATTTATATTGGAATAAAGACAAGACCTGGTCCGGTGCCATCTATAATAATTATATAGATGCAGCCGGTGACCAGACTTACGCAGGGAACGCTGCCATTGCGACCAGTGAAGGCTGGGGGTTGCGCTGGGTAAACACCTTAAGCTACCAGGTACCCTTCCCTGAAAAGCACAACATGAATATCGTGGTTGGCCAGGAGCTCAACAACAGCGGTTCTGAAGGGACCAGCATGTATGGGTATAAATATCCGGCCGGCTTCAGTGCGGATCGTGCCTTTGCACAGATGGATCAGTATTATCACGATCCGAACGGAACGGTCAATTACGGCTTTAGCTCTTCCACCGGTACGCCCAACAGGCTGACCTCTTATTTTGGCCGTGTCAATTATTCTTATCTGGAAAGATACCTGATTACCGGAACCTTCAGAGCGGACCAGTCCTCCAGGTTTGCACCTACGCATAGGTCCGGCTATTTTCCGGCAGGTGCCGTTGCCTGGCGCATTGACCGGGAAGATTTCATGAAAAATGTAAACTGGGTGAATAATTTAAAGCTGCGTCTTTCATATGGTGCGGTGGGTAATGACGGCATCAGTGCCAACCTGTGGAAGACGCAGTGGTCTTCAGACGGCCTGACCAAGTACTCCATCGATGAACAGCAGCTGAGTGCTTATTCTCCGGCCTCTACCATTGCCAACCCGAACTTAAAATGGGAGACAACGATTACAAAGAACCTTGGTCTTGATTTTACCTTATTTGATAACCGTTTATCCGGTACCGTGGATGTCTATAAAAACAAGACCAAGAACCTGCTTTTGCTGACTTCTATTTCTGCTATCAGCGGGTTTACCTCTACGTATGATAATGTGGGGAGCACCAGTAACCGGGGTATTGAAGTCTCATTGAGCGGTGACATCTTCAGAGAAAAAGAATTTTCTTTAAGTGCCAGCATCAACGTGAATATCAATAAAAGCAGGGTAGATGCACTGGCGCCCAATGTAAACGGATTATATACCACCGCCTGGGGTTCCGGCAATGTGATGCAGCCTACCTATGATTATATCCTGGAAGTAGGCAAGCCGGTGGGACAGGTCAGAGGCTTTACCTACGAGGGCTGGTACACGGTGGATGACTTTACCTATCAGAATGGCATCTACACCTTAAAATCAGGTATTGCTGATATCGCTACCGGTATTATCGGCGACGTGCATGGCACGGACGCCAATAAACCCAGCGGTCAGGTCGCCTATCCCGGGGTAATTAAATTTAAGGATGTTAATGGCGACGGTATTGTTGACGGCAATGATGTGGGTATTATCGGACACATGACTCCTAAACATACCGGCGGCTTCTCTTTGAACTCCACCTATAAAGGATTTGACCTGGCGCTTAATTTTAACTGGAGTTATGGCAATGATGTCTATAACGCCAATTATCTGGCGGGTACTTACGGGGCAAAAGAGGACGGTCTGTACAGGAACCGTTACAGCTCTTTATCTTCTGCCTATAAAATCTATGACATCCAAAACGGACAGTTACAGTTTGTAACGGATCCGTCCGCTTTGCAGGCTTTAAATGCCAATGCGACCATGTTTTTACCCTATCATGAGACGCCGGTCGTTTCTTCCTTTGGTATTGAGGACGGCTCTTATCTGAGACTCAACACTGTGACGCTGGGCTACAGCCTTCCTGAGAAACTGGTGGGCCGTATGGGCATCAGCAGGCTCCGCTTATATGCTGCCGTCTACAATGCGCTGACCATAACCGGTTATTCCGGTCTGGATCCGGAGGTGAATACCAATACCAGTCAGGGCGGTGCGCAGTATCCTACTGTGGGGCTGGATTTTGGTTCTTATCCCAGAGCCAGGTCCTATACGTTTGGGCTGAATGTTCAATTTTAATCCTTAGAAAGAAAAATTATGAAAAAGCTACTATATATATTCATGGGAGTGCTGATTATAGCCGGTATCTCCTGTAAGAAAGATTTTTTAAATGTAGAATCTCCCTCCGCGGTCGATGAAGACTTTGTCTTCTCTTCTTCCGGAGAAACCTTTAAGGTGCTGGCCGGGATGTATGAGCTCTGGCGCGGGGTCAATAATAATTTATTCTATGCGCTGGATGTGCCGGGATCCGATGCTGAAACGCATCCTGAGGCCTTTGCCGCCCAGGTAAGACATGTCTGGGAGGGACTCTATCCCAGTGAGCCCAATATCGATGAAACCAATTTTACCAGTGCCTGGGCCGGATGGTATCAGATTGCCAACCGCGCTAATATCGTCATGGAGGCCCTGGACCAGAAAAGTGAATATACCAGTGCCATAGCGGCCGGAACCACCAATGACTGGACCCAGATGTATGGAGAGGCCGCTGTTTTCAGGGCTTACTCTTATTTTCAGCTGGTGCGGTATTTTGGGGATGTGCCTTATTTTACCACCACTATCCGTACTGCCAGCCAGACGGACAGTGCCAGACTTACTTCCAGAGACGAGATCTATAGCGGAGAAATCGCGAACCTGATTAAGGTATTACCCAATATGTACCGGCTTGGAGCAGGTGGTATTACAGCGGAACGGTTTTCCAGGACCTTTGCCGAAGGTTTGATTGGTAAGATGGCGCTGTTTGCAGGTGGATACTCGCTGCGCAGAACAGATTTTGATTATGGCGCAGCTACTTTTACCCAGATCGGGACAGAAAAATGGAATGCCAAGTACGTACGGCTGACTAATTACAAGGACTATTATCAGATCGCGAAAACTTATCTGCAGGCTGTAGTGGATAATCCCGGATCTGCTTATCTGATTACTACAGATACCAGAGGGGCCGGTTATGATAATCCCTTCCAGCTGAATTTTCAGTATAACATGAACCTTGAAGTGAGTCCGGAGTCTTTATATGAGATCGGAGAAACCCAGGGGCAGTTCTCGGAAAGACCTTATGCCTTCGGCAGACCTTCCGGCGGGGGCAGCTCTAATGCCTATCCCTGTAAGTCATACGGGCAGAGCCGCATCTATCCTGCTTTTTACTATGGAGAGTATGATCCAAAGGATAAAAGAAGAGACGTGACGGTAGGGGTGACGGCCAATTCCGGATCCTGCTCCGAAAAACTGGTGGATTTTACACCCGGTTCCCGCAACCTGGGCGGTTTGTTTAATAATAAATGGGATGACAGCCGCATGGCGAACCCTTATACCGCTTCCCAGAGGCAGTCAGGTATCAACTGGCCGCAGATGCGGATGTCGGATGTGATCTTAATGCTGGCGGAAGTGGACGCTGAACTGGGGGATGAAGGTGCTGCAAAAACGGAGCTCACTAAAGTCAGGTCAAGAGCTTTTGACCAGCAGGACCAGGCCACAAAAGTAACGGCTTATATTGGCACGCTTTCCGGTGACGCCCTCAAAGATGCTATTTATGAGGAGCGTAAGCTGGAGCTTGCCGGAGAGGGCCTCTTGCGCTATGACCTGATCCGGGAAGGAAGGCTGCCGGCTGCCATCAAATCCATTCGTGACAGAGAGACGGCCATGGTCAGCGGCCTTACGACAAATGGTTATTATACCTTTGCCAATGGTAACCAGATTGCTAATTATATCTGGGTCAAAGCGGTGAATGTAGCGGATCTGGGCATGAGCAAGATGCTGACCACGCAGTGCGAGGTGGATTCCACGGATCCCACCTATCCGGTCCGTTTCCCGGGCTGGCGTGGTAACTGCGATCTATGGACCTCCAGTGGCTTTACCGACGCCTCCGGTAACAGGAACCTGGCCATTGAGGGGCTGTTTCATTATATCGCTCCCGGCAGCGCTGAAGCGACGGCGCTGGAAGCGTCCGGTTATGTAAAAACAGCCTGGGGGATTAATATTGTCAATAACGCTTCTCAGTATTCCAGTGACATATTTAAAGGATATCCGGACGCTTATTTAGCGGCAGGTGTTCCGCCCAGATATTTACTGCCTTTATCCACGGAGACGATCTCTCAGTCTAATGGCCTGATATCAAATGGATATGGATTTGAACAGTAAAGCAAGGAATACCAGAGCTTTACAATGAAGCCTGTACCTGGATTAAATAAGTGTTTGCAGTTGGGGTAGCCGTTTTTATTTTTATTCTCCTATAACGCGTGGGAAACAGATAAAAATAACAGGCTGCCCCTTTTTTTGAGAAGATCAGACGCCCGCTTTGCAGAGGTTAAATTACCTCATGCAAACAATAAAATGCAAACAATAACTGCCGGTTTATTTAGGGCGTTTTGATCATGGCACTGGTCTGCTGGGAGCTATCCGCGGTATCAATCAGTAAAATATCCGCTGCATTTTGTAGGGATTCGAACTCTATTTTGCCTTCCAGTAAACTCTGCCCTGTATCTCCCGGGTCATTACCGCTGCCAAGGGGCCACTGTCCGGCGGTCTGCATGATCTTTAAACCGGATATATCCGCTACGGCAAGGGCAAAATCCGTACAATTACGTCTGGACAGATGATAGTGCTGCCGGGCATATTTTCTGGATAAATGGATGATTTTATGGAACTGTACTTTTGTAATAAACAGCCCGACGGACTCATCCCAGGTGTGCAGGCTGTCATTTTTAAAATCAGAAGAAGCGAAGGGTATAATAGGAGTCGCTTCCAGCATAAAATGCTTTTTAGGATAATACCCGAAGGTTCTTTGCACAAGCGTGCCATCCTGGTTGTATTTAATCAGCGTAATAAAACTGTGACCTACCGTGCCAAACCATTTGAACCTTTTCCTTTTCCCCGGTATGGGTTGCTTGACGTGTATATACAGACCGTAACCGCTGGCTTTTTTGCCATCCTGAAAGCTGCTCAGCAGCCGGTTTATTTTAACAGGTCTGGAAGGGGGCACCTTGTCGACGGTCTCAGGCTCGTCCAGCTCCCGAAAACTACTTAATACAAAAGAGGCGTCTATATGCTTTTGTTCGCCCCTTAAACTGCCTCCCATACTGGCCCTAAACAGACGCAGGGCCATGGCATATTTTTTACGAAGGGCTGCCTTTATCGCCATATGGTATAGATCCTGAGCGGATAAATAGGCGGCTGCCACCGGTACCTGGAGTCCGGCGCTATGGCTTAACAGCGTATCGCCAATCAGTAAAGGATGCCCGGTCGTTATCTGAGAACAGGACGGAGCCTGAAAGGTTTGTGCAGCCCCGTTTTTTATCACCATAAGGCTCACCAGGAGCGCCAGCATTAGCCTATTCATAACTATACATAAATCGTTTAAGGTAAACGGCTGCATTAAAAGAGAGCTACCCCTAAATCTCAGATCAGGATTAAGGATAGCTCGGGAACAAATGGATATCTTTTATTTCTGTAATTGTACTTTGTAGTTAAGCCGGACTAGGGATGCTTAAAAACTGCTTTCTGGCCATGACGCAGGTAATGGGCGTCCTGGTAAATCCGGGTCAGGATCTGCCTTACAAATCCCTGCTGGTATATCTCGCCGCTCTCAGGGCTGTAGGTCCTAAAATTATAGTCTACATAATGGTAGCTGATTTCTCCCGAAGGCAGCACTACGTAAAAGGCGGGCAGCGGGATATTGTCATCAATGCCGGAGAGCCAGTCGCCGATAGGGTTTTCCGGCGTATATAAACCAAACTGTTCAGCCAGGCTATTGTGCGGATCGGATAATACCCAGAGGTGATTATGCTGTCCCAGCTGCCTTCTTAAATATCGGATATTGGCATTGGATACGACCAGTAAAGAACCGCCCATGATCTGGATATCCCTTTGAAAAGAATCCAGAAAATGTATATCATCCTTGGGGGTATGCTGGATGGAGGGCCTGAAGGCGATGACCAGGGGTTTATTAATATGACTGAGCTCTAAGAGCGATACGGGAGTAATGTCTTTTACGGTTTGTTGCTCTGGCTTTACCCCCGGATAGATGATATGACTACCAGGATGGGTAATAACGGGCAACAGATCTCCTTTTTTAAGGGGAGAAAATCCGTAGTAATTACTGATGGAAGGAGCGCCTTCCAGTACTTCGGTAAAGGGAAGGACGTGTTTATTGACTTTTGCGGTTGACTGACTCATTGCTATTATTTTTTTATAAGTAAAGGCCTTCAGGTAATTTGTTTTTCTTAAAGGCTATAAGACTAAGGGGTGATACGCTGCTTTTTTGGGGACCTATCTTCCCGCCTCAGCAGGATGGGTGTCTTCAGGTTAGCAACATCGCGCCTTTGTCGAACTTATATGGAGATAATAATAGAAATTACGCATGTGTTTTATTTTAAAAGTCTACTAAAATGATAGACTAAAAGTCTAATAAAAAAGCCTTTATTTTTGAGGCTGTTTAAAAGGCCGCTAGTGCTGTGACGGCTGTTTACTGATGCAAAAATAAGGGCAGATGATGAACTGGCCAAATAAATCTACTAAATTAGTAGACTAATAAATAAAATAAATTATAACTTAATGATAGTTAATTATTTGTATTTTAAATTTGTCGGGAAAATAATGGTAAGGCATTGGTAGGTGGCTAAAAAAAAAGCTCCCCTGATCGTGTCAGAGGAGCCTTACAACTAAAAACCATTTAAACCAAAAATTGTGCATCCGTTCAGCCGGATGACTGGTCGGCTGTTGATCAGTCCGGCTTTTTACCTTCTAAGAAGGCATTCAGGCTGGAGATATTAGCGCCGTCTTTATCATCTTTATTAACGGTGTATTTGCTGTAATAATTTTCTGCAGTACTGCTCTCTGCACCACCCAGCATTTCCAGGTTTCTGCGCACGTATGCAGGGACCGCATCAAAATCACCATTGGGGTCACCGCTTTGAACATTGTAGGAAAGATTGCGCAGCTTTTGTATTCTCTCTTCTGCTTTCTTTCTTTTCATTTCTTCTTCTGAGAGATCCTGCTGGCCACCCAGGGCAGCGGCCCCGTATGGGTTTGCTGCAGGCTGCGGGGTTGATTCTTTATATACAATCTGCATTTCCTCTTCTTCCTGTTGAAAATCAGGGATGCTATTGATAATAGGGCGCTGCGGCTCAGCGGGCTGTGGCCTTTGTGTATAAACCGGCTGTTGAGCAGCTGGTTGATAAGCAGGCTGCTGCGCTACAGGCTGCGGCTGCGACTGAGTAGCAGGCGCTTCAGGTCGCTGCACATAAGCGTGCTGCGGCTGCTGTGGCTGCGGTTGAGGAGCCGGTGCTTTAGCCGGTTCAGGTGCATAGATATTGGAAGGTTTGTTTAAAAACCCGGGTACGCTGGAGGGCTGCTCCGGCTGGGTATTTTCTGCGCTCTGTTTTTCTGTATATCCGAAGGCCAGTTCCGGCGCCTGCGGCTGCTGTACCTGAATCTGCGGCTGCTGTACGGGCATCTGAGGCTGCGGCTGCGGCTGCGGTTGTTGAGCGGGCTGCTGTACCTGTGCTGGTATTTGTTCCTGATTCTGTTCCTGGTCCAGGGTAAAATGTATGACCTGTGGCTGCGCTATATTTTCAGCAGGTGCTTCCTGAGCAGGTGCGCTGTATACAGGTACAGGTGCCTGCGCTTCCGCGGGCGTTTCTTCCATCAGTCTAGGCGTCAGGCTTTCCATTTCGCTTGGCTGAGCGGCTGCCGGCTGTTGAAAGCTGGGAGCTGGAGCTGGCTCGGGTGTGACAGTTGCTGCAGGTGCTGCAGCCGGGCTGCCTGCAAGTTCAGCCGGGGTGACCGGTTTTGCTTCCGCCGCTACTGCATTTTCCTGGATATTGAGTACATACAGTTCTTTGTCTTTTTGCGCTACTTTTTCCCGGACTGTTTTATCAAATGGATCTTTGTGCTCAAAGCCCGTAGCAATGAGGGTCACCGCCAGGCCTTTGCCCAGGCTTTCATCAATGCCCATACCGACGATCACATCGGTGTTCTCGCCCGCTTTTTCACGGACAAAGTCATTGATGAGTTCAAACTCATCTGTACCGCATTCAAATTCTCCTTCACTGGTGTTGATGTTCAAAAGGATCCATTTGGCACCGCTGATATCATTGTCATTTAAAAGCGGAGAGTTGATGGCGTCTTCAATAGCGGTCTTTGCTCTGTCATCTCCTTCAGCTACCGCGCTGCCCAGGATGGCCACTCCCCCTTTACGCATCACGGTGCAGACATCAGCAAAGTCTACGTTGATCTGTCCGTTGGAGTTGATAATATCGGTGATACATTTAGCAGCGGTAGATAAAACGTCATCTGCCTTGCCAAATGCTTCCCGCATTTTTAAATTCTTATGCTGCATGCGGAGTTTGTCATTACTGATGACCAGTAAAGTATCCACATGTGGTTCTAATTCTTTAATACCGTTTTCAGCCTGGCCTCTTCTTCTGGGGCCTTCAAAGCTGAAGGGGGTGGTCACGATGCCCACGGTCAGGATGCCCAGGTCCTGGCAGATCTTGGCGATGATAGGAGCGCCGCCGGTACCGGTTCCGCCGCCCATGCCTGCACAGACAAAAGCCATCTTGGTGTTTACTTCCAGGATTCTTTTTATCTCTTCCAGGGATTCCTCCGTGGCCTGGCGTCCGATGGACGGGTTGGCGCCGGCGCCCAGGCCTTGCGTCAGATGGGGCCCCAGCTGGATTCTGTTGGGGATGGCACTGTTATCGAGTGCCTGCGCATCTGTATTACAAATAATAAAGTCTACATTTTCAATTTTTTGCCCAAACATGTGGTTGACAGCATTACCGCCGCCACCGCCAACACCGATTACTTTAATAATGGATGACTTTTGTTTGGGGATATCAAAGTCGATCATAACGTTTCAATTTAAATGGTTAGTAGTTATAAGTGTTTTTCCTGGCTTAAAGATTACAATTAAAATCTAAAAAGAATTGTAATCTTTAAGCAGGTAATTTTTTTATCGGATGACCTGATCTTCCTCTTCTTTAAAAAGGTCAATCAGATTGTTCTTGAATTTTTCCCAGAACATGATCTTGCGCGCAGGACGTGGCGTGGGCGCGGGTTTATCGTCCGTTGCAGTCGACTGCGTATGCTCAGGCTGCTGAGTGGAAACGGGCTCCGTTGTCTGCGTCTGACCGTCCGGTCCCTGTGTAGTCAGAATCGGCGTAGTCGGATGTTTGACTACGTTAGATCCGGCAAAGACCTTCGTGTGGGTTTCGTAATCACTGTAGCCTTTCAGGATTAAACCAAGACAGGTGGAGTATATCGGGCTTTTTAATTGCTCGATATGATTGGGAGCCAGGTGTTCATTAGGATAACCGATTCTGGCATTCAGCCCCGTCACGAATTCGGTTAATTGTTTTAAATGTTTTAACTGCGCACCACCACCGGTCAGGATAATCCCGCCATTGAGTTTTCTGTTATCCAGACCCACTTGTTTTAAGTGATAGGTAACAAATTCCAAAATCTCTGTCATTCTGGCCTGGATGATATTGGCCAGGTTTTTAACACTGATTTCTCTGGGTGGTAAACCACGTAATCCGGGTATGGTGATAAAAGCATTGGCTTTCGCTTCGTCCGTCAAGGCTGAGCCAAATTGCTTTTTCATGGCCTCAGCCTGTTGTTTTAAAACGCCCAGACCCAGACGGATATCATGGGTGATGTTTTCACCGCCAAATGGAATAACGGCGGTGTGTTTAAGCACCCCTTCGTAGAATACGGCCAGATCCGAGGTGCCACCACCGATGTCCAGTACCGCTACGCCCGCTTCCATGTCCATGTCGCAAAGAACGGCAGAGGAGGAGGCCAGTGGCTGCAATACCAGATCTTTTGTTTTCAGGCCGCTTCTTTCGACAGCCCGGTTGATATTGCGGATGGCATTCCTGTCCCCTGTAATAATGTGAAAGTTAGCACCAACTTTCACGCCATTAAACCCAACGGGGTCTTTAATGAACTGAAAGTTATCCACATAAAAATCCTGCGGAATCACATCGATGATCTGATCTCCTGCCGGAATAAAGGTTTTACGCTGGTTGTCGATGAGCTGCTCGATTTCCACACGCTGGATTTCCAGTTCGGCATTCTGACGGACAATATCGCCGCGGGTCTGCAGGCTTTTGATATGATGTCCGGCGATACCGACATAGACTTCATTGATATCCAGGTCAGGATTGCTGGTGCGGCAGTTCTCCAGGGCAGCGTTGATCGCACGCATGGTCTGATCGATATTTAAGACCTGACCGTGCTGAACACCATTGCTGGGCGCATGACCGAAGCCAAGAATCTCCAGTTTGCCCTGTTTGTTTTTACGACCTGCGATGGCGGCGATTTTGGTGGTACCGATATCCAGCCCTACAATAATGGGGGCATCACTGTCTGGGGTCATCTGAACCATTTCTTCCGCAATTTTCCTTTGCTGTGCGTTTAGATTTTCGTTCATTATTTATTTGGTTTTAGTTGTTTTTGTATGGGGTGTCTTTTTTATCGTTTTTTTGGCGGGTGCCAGTATCGCTTTTGCTTTTGGCGGCGCCGTTGTTTTTTTAGGGGTAATAACCGCAGGCGGCGGGATCCCGGTGGCCTTATCTGCCGTTACTGCGGGCTGGGCCGTGGCCGCCTGGGTGGATTTGCCGGCCGGTATCGCTACCACCTGTCCCTGATACTGTACGTCAATCTCTTTATAGGCATCCAGCCCGGTGCGGGCGATGACCTGTCTGTAAAAGCTGTACAGCCGGTTAAATTTACTGTCCAGGGCCTCTGCATTACCGATGCGGATAACCTGATTGCCCACCGTGGGTTGTAATTCAAAACCGCCGGCAGGATCGTAATTGACCTGTGCAATAAAACTGTTCCAGAAAGTATCCTGTATAACGAAGGAGGCAATGGTTTTTATATCCTGCAGCACAAGGCTGTCCGGATGAGACAGTACTTTCTTATCTGACGGGAAACCGGTAAATACCGGGATCCTCGCTACAATATTTCTGTTGGTCGGTAAAAAATGCGCACCACTGTCCAGATAAAAGGATTTGCCGCTGACGGTAAATATGCGGGCAATGGGATCTGTCTCCTCCAGCACGGCCTGCAGAACCTGGTCATTATCAAAATATAATTTAATATGACTGATCCAGGGGTTCTGCTGCAGGTTGTTCTCAATGCGGCTCAGGTTGATCTGACCTACGGGTATGCCCGGTTTGCCGCCTGCCTCTGCGATATTTTGTTTGACACCCTGAATATCGGTAAAGACCTGCCTTGCTTTGCGGCTGATCTCTACATTGATACCCTGACACAGCTTATCTTCCTTGGAGCCGGCTCCGATAAAAAATAAGGCCGCTGCGCCAAAGCCCAGTAGTAGCCAGATGATTAATATGAGTTTCTTTTTTACCATTAACTTGTATGCTTGCCGGGCGATAATATCGCTTTAACGGGTTCTATGAGTTCGGCGATGTCACCGGCACCGCAAAGAACCAACAGTTCCGGGTTTTCTTTTTGTATTGTGGATAAAAGCGCCTGTTTTTCCAGGATTCTTTTTTGTTCCAATTGCATGTTATTTAATATCAGAAGGCTGCTGACGCCTTCCATGGGCAGTTCCCTGGCCGGGTAGATCGGCAAAAGGATCACTTCGTCTGCTTTGTCCAGCGCCTCGGCAAATGCTGTTGCCAGGTCTTTGGTCCGGCTATACAGATGCGGCTGGAAGACGACGGTCAGCTTTTTTGCATATAGACTGCGGACTCCTTCAATCAGGGCGGCGAGCTCTTCCGGGTGATGTGCATAATCATCAATTAATATATGCTGATCATCTCTGAGGTGATATTCAAATCTTCTTTTGACACCTTTAAAATCAGCTACTGCTGCTTTTATTTTGTCTGCCGCGATGCCCAGCTCTAGGGCCACCCCAACGGCTGCCACCATATTTTCCACATTATGCAGACCGCCGATTGTAAGCGTTAAGCCGGGTATGAGCTGCTGCTTATGGTGGACATCAAATACATAACTGCCGTTTTGAACCTGGAGATTGGAGGCGTACAGATCCGCCTGTTCGTTGAAGCGGCTATAGTGCAGGTGCCGGTCTGCTTTGAGTTCGCTGTCTCTGGTAAGGCCGTATTTACTGATCAGCAGGCCGCCCGGTTTGATTTTTTCAGAAAAGGCGATATAAGCATTTTCTACTTCTCTGGGCGTACCGTAGATATCCAGGTGATCGGCGTCCATAGCCGTGATTACCGCAATATCCGCAGATAGCTTTAAAAAGGAGCGGTCATATTCATCGGCCTCAATTACGCTTACCTGACGGTCGCTGCTCCAGAAATTACTGTCATAGTTGACGGCGATGCCGCCTAAAAAAGCGTTACACCCGTAGCCTGAGTGCCTCAGGATATGGGCTGTCATCGTAGAGATGGAAGTCTTGCCATGGCTGCCCCCGACGCAGATATTAAAGCTCTGCTGGGTAATCCAGCCCAGTACATCGCTTCTTTTGACGATTTCAATACCGGTAAAATGTGTTCTTACATAGGCCAGTTCCAGGCTGTCCTTAGGGATGGCCGGCGTATAGATCACCAGATCGGTACCCGCAGGGATCTGGCTGGTATCTTCTGTAAAGTGAATCAAAATGCCTTCTGCCGCCAGCTGATCTGTAAGCGTCGTCGGGTGGCGGTCATAGCCTGCCACGGCCGCGCCCTTGCTTTTGAAAAACCGGGCCAGCGCACTCATACCGATGCCGCCTATGCCGATAAAATAGACCTGACGGTAATCAGCCAGGTTTTTGCCTGCCTTAGTAATATAATCCGCTTGGTGACTCACTGATGATGATATAATTTATTATAATATTGATGTATGTTTACTTGACCGTTTTTAAAATTTCCTCCGCGATGATCTCATTGGCGTTGGTGACGGCTAATTTTTTGATGTTCTGCTCAAAGGCTTTCAGTTTGTCTTCATCAAATAATATATCCGTTACGGTACCAAAGAGTTTGGTAGGCGCTTCACTGTCTGGTACCATCGCCCCTGCATTTTTTCTGATCAGCCGCATGGCGTTTTCTGTCTGGTGGTCCTCTGAAGCGTAGGGGTAGGGGACAAATACGGTGGGTTTGCCCGCCACACACATTTCCGCTACAGACATGGCGCCCGCTCTGGAGATCACAATATCGGCCGCCGCATAGGCTTTGTCGATTTCCTGTATAAATTCATCGACCCAGACATTGCTTTTATGGGTCTTGCCGCTCATGATATAACGGGAAGAGTTGTTTTTCCCGGTTTGCCAGATCAGCTGGATATTTAAAGGATGCAGGTCAATTAAATGGGTCAGCATGACTTCATTGATGCTTCTGGCCCCCAGCGACCCCCCGACGGCAAGGATGGTTTTTTTGTTTTCATCCAGCCCGAAGAACTTCAGTCCTTCTGCCTTGCTGACGGTATATTCAGAAATGATTTTTCTGACCGGATTGCCGCTAATCAGTATTTTATCCTTTGGAAAGAACTTTTCCATGCCTTCCGAAGCGACAAAGATCTTCACCGCATGCTTGCCGAGCAGTATATTGCTTTTGCCGGCAAAGCTGTTGGACTCATGTATGAAAGTTGGGATGTCTCTTTTTTGCGCATACTTCAGCACCGGGAAAGTAGAGTATCCGCCCACGCCTACCACCGCATCCGGCTTAAATTGTTTGAAGATCTCTTTTACCTGACAGAAACTTTGTATTAATTTAAACGGCAGACTGAGGTTTTTAAAGATGGAGCTGCGGTTAAAGCCGGCAATATTCAGCCCACGGATTTCATAACCCGCCTGCGGTACTTTTTCCATTTCCATTTTACCCTTCGCGCCGACGAACAGCAGTCCAATGCTGGGGTCAGACTTGCGCAGCGCATTGGCAATGGCGATGGCCGGGAATATATGACCGCCGGTACCACCACCTGCTATGATGATGCGTCTGGGCTTTGTCGGTATGTTGTTTTCTTTTTCCATTTTCAGAACTCCTAAGGATTTTAAAGGGCTGCTGCTTTTAATTTCTCTTTCACCGGTGTCGCCTCACTGGGCACCGCCAGCTGTTTGCCTTCCATTTTTTCTACGTTACAGGCCACGCTGAGAATAATACCGATGGAGGCGCAGGTAAATAGAAAGGAACTGCCCCCCATGCTGATCAGCGGCAGCGTGACTCCGGTGACCGGCATCAGGTTGACATTGACGGCCATATTGGCCAGCGCCTGAATAATTAAGGTAAAGCTTAAGGCCAGCGCCAGAAAAGCCCCGAAGGCAAAGGGACATTTTCTGAAGATCCGGATACACCTGAACAGAAAAACCAGGTATATAAAGATGATAAAGGCCCCGCCCAGTAGCCCGTACTCTTCTATGATAATAGAAAAGATAAAGTCATTATAGGCCTGAGGCAGGTAATTGCGTTGTCTGCTGTTGCCGGGACCCAGACCAAAGAGCACATTGCCGTTGGCAATGGCGATTTTAGCCTGTTTTACCTGATAAGGGACTTCCGTATTATCAGAATAAATAAAATTCTCAACCCGGGAGCGCCAGGTGCTGAAGCGTTTAAAGATGCCGCCGCCGGAACCTTCCACGGTCTCTATCTGATGCCCCTGGCTATCGGTCGTGGCACTGTGATGGATGACGGCTGAGGCAATCAGCAGGGCAACCGGTATTAAAGCCACCAGGATGACCATACCGATATGCTTTAAACTGACCCTTCCGATAAACATCAGCATCAGGGCGGTCGCACCGGTCAACAGGCCGTTGGACAGGTTGGCCGGGAAGATGAGCAGACAGGTAAGTGCTGCCGGGATAAAGACGGGCAGAAAGCCTTTTTTAAAGTCTTTGATGACCTTTTGCTTACGGCTGAGCTGGCGGCTCATAAACATAAACAGGGCTAATTTGGCAAAATCACTGGTCTGAAAGGTCATATTAATGATGGGCAGCTTGATCCATCTGCTCCCGTCATTGATTTCCGCGCCGAAAAACAGGGTATAGAATAATAAAGGAATAGAAATGGCATAACAGATCAGCGCTATTTTAGAATACAGCGAATAATTCACCCGGTGTAAAAAATAGATGACACCCAACCCTAATATGATAAAGACTATCTGTTTGAATAAATAAACTTCCGTATTGCCATGATTCATTTTATAGGCCAGCGAGCCGGTCGCGCTATAGACGACCAGTAAGGATACCAGTGCCAGCAGGGCCACGGAGGCCCAGATATACCGGTCGCCTTTGGTCTTTTGGGAAAGGCCTTTAAAGGGGTTCTCTATTTCTAATAAATCATTTATCATCGCTGTTATGACTCCTATACTGCTTGAATATTGCTGTTTATGCTGACCTGTGGGGGCTGACGGCCCGGCTTTTCTACTATAAGTTTTTAACGTTTTCCTTGAACTGATCGCCTCTGTCCATATAATTTTTAAACAGATCAAAGCTGGAACAGCCGGGACTCAGTAAAACGCAGTCGCCTTTTTCTGCCAGGTGATAGGCCTCGTCCACCGCATCTTTCATGGAGGCGGTCTGCACGATCGGGCTTACCACGTCTTTGAACGCGTCGGCTATTTTCTGGTTATCCAGACCGATGCAGACAATGGCTTTCACCTTTTCTGCCACCAGATCAGCGATCAGCGAATAATCATTGCCTTTGTCTACGCCCCCCATGATCAGGACCGTAGGCTTTTCCATGCTTTCCAGGGCGAACCAGACAGAATTTAAGTTGGTGCCCTTGCTGTCATTGATAAAATCGACGCCTCTGATGGTGGCGACAAACTCCATGCGGTGGGCCAGACTTTCAAAAGTCTGGACGGCAGAGCGGATTTTTTCTTTACGGATGTCCAGAACGGAGGCTGTAATGCCAGCTGCCATAGTATTATATTGATTATGTTTACCTTTTAATGCTACAAAATCATAGATATTCATACTGACCTGTTCTTCCTGGACTTTAATCAGCATTTCATTGTTCTTGATGTACGCGCCTTTGGATAATTCTTGTTTCATAGAAAAAGGTAATAAGTTAGATGAGATGGAAATATTTTTTAATTGACCGGTGATCAGTGAATCATCTATGTTATAGATAAAATAATCATCGGACGTCTGATTTTGTACAATTTTGAACTTGCTTTCAATATAGTTCTGGATGTTATATTCATAACGGTCCAGATGATCTTCCGTGATATTGAGCAGGATGGCGATATCCGGCCTGAAATCCTGTATGTCATCCAGCTGGAAGGAGCTGATTTCCGTGACATAAATGTCTTTGGGCTGGAGGGCTACCTGTCTGGCAATGGAAATACCGATATTGCCCACCAGGGCTGCATCCTTACCCGCCTGTTTACAGATATGATAAATGAGGCTGGTGGTGGTGCTTTTCCCGTTGGTGCCGGTAATGCCTATAATCTTACTGTCGCCTTTATATCTGTAGGCCAGCTCTATCTCGCTGATAACCGGGATGTTCCGGCCCCTTATTTTTTTAACCAGTTCGTTTTTTTCCGGGATGCCTGGACTTTTGACAATTTCTGTTGCGCTAAGGATGATCTGTTCGCTATGGCCGCCCTGTTCAAAGGCGATACCATGGTCTTCCAGTTCTCTTTGGTAAAGCGGAGCCAACTGACCTGCATCACTTAAAAATACGTCCAGGCCTTTGGTGTGTGCCAGGATAGCAGCGCCGACACCGCTCTCTCCGCCACCCAGGACAACGACCCCGTATTTTTTAAGTTGTTCCGTATGTTGATTTTCTGTTGCCACTTTTATTGGATAATTACGAGTATGAGGATGCTTTGTTATAATGGATGACTAACGAATTTTAAGTGTTGCGATAGAGAATACGACCAGCAGCACGGTGATAATCCAGAACCGGATGGCGATTTTGCTTTCATGGAACCCTTTTTTCTGATAATGGTGGTGTAAAGGGCTCATCAGAAAAATACGCCGGCCTTCGCCATATTTCTTCTTGGTATATTTAAAATAACTCACCTGGATGATCACGCTTAAGGTCTCCACAAAGAATATTCCGCAGAATATCGGCAGCAGCAGCTCCTTGCGTACAATAATGGCCAGTGAGGCGATAATGCCTCCCAGTGCCAGGGAACCGGTGTCGCCCATAAAGACCTGCGCCGGATAGGCGTTGTACCAGAGAAATCCGATACAGGCACCCACGAAGGCACTGATAAAGATGGTCAGCTCTCCCAGATTGGGGATATACATGATATTCAGATAATCGGCCATCTTGATGTTACCCGATACGTAGACCAGTATGCCCAGGCCTACGCCTATAAAGGCGCTGACGCCTGCTGCCAGTCCGTCAAGGCCATCTGTCATATTGGAGCCGTTGGAAACGGCGGTAATGATAAAGGTGACAATCAGGATATAGACAACCCAGGTATATTTTTCTGCGCCCGGACCTATCCAGCTGATCAGCCTGCTATAGTTAAACTCATGATTTTTGACAAAGGGAATGGTCGTAATGGGTGCATTGACCTTGACATATTTCTTATCTACGCCGTCTACCTTACGGATGGACTCATTAGGACCGTTGAGCGTGAGTTCAACGGCGGTGTTACTGCCCGTAGGAATCACCTCCCTTTCCATGGATACGTTGTGGTTAAAGTATAAAGTAGCCCCGATGATAATGCCCAGGCCAACCTGTCCGATGATTTTAGCTGTGCCGGCCAGACCGTCAGAATCTTTTTTCTTATACTGTTCTCCTTTTTGCTGTGCTTTTTTGCGGGATTTGATTTTCAGATAATCGTCTAAAAAACCAATGGCTCCCAGCCAGACCGTACATAGCAGCATGAGGCGCACATATACTTTATCCAGATCAGCCAGCAGGAGCGTGGGGATGATGATGGCCAGTAAGATGATGATGCCACCCATGGTAGGGGTGCCTTTTTTCTGGGCTTCGCCAGCCAGGCCCAGGTCGCGGACCGTTTCCCCGATTTGTTTACGGGAGAGTAAATTGATGACCCGTTTGCCGTAAACGGTGGCAATAAATAAGGACAGCAGAATGGCCATCGCTGCGCGGAAGGTGATAAATTGAAATACACCTGCCCCGGCGATGTTAAATTCCTGTTTTAACCATGTAAAAAGACTGTATAACATTTATTGTGTATTAATGGTTATGTGGATGCTGATGCTGCCTGTTGAAAGACCCCTGCGCCCCGGTGTTTGATCCTTGTTTTTACTTCTTTTATTTATTTATCCAGGAGGCTGAACATCTCCCTGACCACTTCGTGGTCATCAAAATGATTTTTGACTCCTTTTATTTCCTGATACTTTTCGTGGCCCTTGCCGGCAACCAGGATAATGTCTCCCGCTTGAGCCAGGCTGATGGCTGTTTTTATCGCTTCTTTTCTGTCGACGATGCTGATGGATTTCTTGCGTCCCGCGCTATCCAGGCCTGCTTCCATCTCCCGGATAATCTCCGCCGGCTCCTCGCTTCTGGGATTATCGCTGGTCAGAATCACCCGGTCGCTTAAGGAAGCGGCGACCGCTGCCATTTCCGGTCTTTTGGTCCGGTCCCGGTCTCCGCCGCAGCCCACCACGCTGATGATCTGTCCGCCATTATTTCTAAGCTGATTAATGGTGGCAAGGACATTTTCCAGGGCGTCCGGCGTATGCGCATAGTCCACGATGGCTATGATCTGCGTGTTGCTGACCAGGTAATCAAAGCGGCCTTCCGCCCCCTTGATCATGGACAGCACCCGGAGTACTTCTTCGCTGCTTTCGCCAAGTAAGGTGGCGGCACCGTATACGGCCAGCAGATTATAGGCGTTAAAGGTGCCGATCAGTCCAAAATTCACTTCGGTGGCGCCTACCAGCATGGTCAGTCCCGTCAGGTTATTTTCCAGAATCTTTCCCTTGAATTCTGCTATATTTTTCAGGCCGTAATAATGCCTGGAGGCCTTGGTGTTCTGCAGCATTACCGTGCCTCTCTTATCATCGGCATTGGAAAGGGCAAAAGCATCAGAGCTCAGATCATCAAAAAAGCGCTTTTTGGCCTTGATATAATTATCAAAGGTTTTATGATAGTCCAGGTGGTCATGCGTGATATTGCTGAACAGGGCGCCTTTAAAGTGCAGTCCTGCGATACGCCTTTGGTCGATGGCATGACTGGAGCATTCCATAAAGGCGTGGGTGCAGCCTCTTGAGACCATTTCAGCGAGCAGGGCGTTTAACTGAATCGCGTCCGGCGTTGTATGGGTGGCTGGTATGATCTCGGTGCCGATTTTATTTTGTACGGTACTCAGTAGTCCGCAGTGATACCCCAGTTCAGAAAACAGATTAAATAATAAGGTAGCGATCGTAGTCTTGCCATTGGTACCTGTTACGCCGACCAGTTTTAACCTGGTGGAAGGCTCATCATAAAAGTTATGCGCCATGACGCCGGTGGCTTCATGCGCATTTTTAACCTGAACATAGGTGACGCTGTCATGCAGCGTGGCCGGTAGGTCTTCGCAGATAACGGCCACAGCCCCCAGAGCGATGGCTTTATCAATATAGGCATGACCGTCTGCCTGCAGGCCGACCACTGCAATAAAGACACTGCCTTCATGTACCGCTCTGGAATCCAGCTGTAAGTCCTGTAAAGAGATATCCGTGGATCCGTACAGACCAACCAGGGCTACTTTATGTAATATGTCACGTAACTGTTTCAAATGCTATTATTGCTGCTGATGAATATTGTCTTTATCTGTCTGATCTGCTATCCCTGTTTAGGCGTGTCGCCCAGCGACAGCTGAATCGCCTGTCCTCGCTCTACGCTGGCACCTGCTGCCAGCGACTGCGCACTTACTCTGCCAAATCCCTGTACATCTACCTTTAACCCTAATCCTTCACATATATATAAGGCGTCTTTAAGGCCTAGTCCGCTTAGATCCGGCATCTTATTGCCTTTCAGCCCTTTTTGAAACCCGTCCTGAATCGTACCGAGGGGGGCCATATAATTTTCTGACTGGTCATTGGTATAAAACCGGGCCCAGGTGGCATCCTGATCTTTGGAGGCAAACTGGTATTTCCAGCCCAGGGTGCCGGCGATCGTCTGAAAAGAGGAGCGCTTGCCGTTAAAACTATATCCTCCGGCAACTTTTTTCAGGCTGTCCAGCCCTTCGTAATGATTGGGGTTATTGCGTCTCACATATAAAGTATAGAGTCTCTCCGCAATTTCCTTAAAGACGGGACCGGCCACGGCAGCGCCGTAATAACGGGCAGCGTGGGGTTTATTGACGATTTCCACGACGCAGGTATACTGCGGATCATCTGCCGGGAAATAACCGGCAAAGGCGGACTGATAGATTTTTGAGCTATATCCGTTTTTCCCTTCTGCTACCAGGGCCGTACCTGTTTTACCGCATAGCTGAAAGGGAAGATCTTTCAGCAGTGTATAACCGGTGCCGTGCTTTTCATTACAGACCCCATAGACCAGGGACTGTAGCTGTTTGATGACAGCAGAATCTGCTATTGTTCTAAGCGTTGTAGGCTCGATTTGTTTGATGACCTGGCCCTCTTTGGCAAAACCGGATACCAGATAAGGCTTCATCATGACGCCGTTATTGGCCACTGCATTGTATAACATGGCAATACCCAAAGGGGAGATCAGGGTGTTATAACCGAAAGCCATCCAGGGTAGCGTGGTCGCGCTCCATAATTTACTTTGCGGCGTGTATAGGAAAGGATGTCTCTCGCCCGTGATGTCCACACCGGTTAAGCTGCCCAGCCCGATTTTTTTCAGATGGTTGACAAACTGCATCGGGTTGTTCTTATAGGCATTGTAGACGAGTTCTGCCATCCCGACATTGGAGCTGACCTCAAAGGCTTCTTTTACATTGGCGACATTGCCATGGTTCTCTGCGTCATTGACCACCCGGCCGTTAATGGCCCAGTGTCCGCCGTGTAAATCAATAGGCGCATCCAGCGATGTTTTTTTGTCTTCCAGAAGTGCCAGCATGGTGGCCAGCTTAAATATGGAACCTGGTTCGGTAGGAGTGACCGCATAATTGAAGTTTTCCCAGTAATTGCCCTCGGGTGTTCTGCCCAGGTTGGCGATGGCTTTAATCTTCCCGGTCTTGACTTCAAGGACGATGGCGCAGCCGTGGGTGGCTTCATTGGATACCATCATCTTCATCAGTGCGTTCTCGGCAATCTCCTGTATATGCGTATCGATGGTGGTAATGATATCTTTACCATTCTCCGGATCAATATCAGCGGATTCATCCACCGGTACGGCTACGCCGCCTGCAATAAAGCGGACCAGTCTTTTACCGGGCGTGCCCTTGAGCACAGAATCATAAGTGCCTTCCAGCCCCACTTTCTGAGAATTGCTGCGGTTCAGGCCAATGGTTCTGTAGGCCAGGATCTGATAGGGGTTCAGGCGGATATTCTGGGTCTCGGCGATAAAGCCGCTCTTGTTGCGGCCTTCTCTGATCAGGGGTAACTGCAGCATTTTCTGGTAGTTCCTGTAAGAGATGCCTTTTTTGAGGCTGAAATAGCGGTTGCCTTTTCTGTATCCTTCCTTTAAGAGTTCTTTGTAGACGGAAGCGGTTCTGTCTTTAAAGAGGCTCGCCAGTCCGTAGCTGAGCGAATCCAGGTTTTCAGTGAATCTTTTACCGTTTTTCTCTCTGAGGCCGTCGGCCTCAAAATCAATATAGATGTCAAACTGTGGAATACTGGTGCTGAGCATCTGCCCGTTATCGCTGTAGATCGTACCGCGGTCTGCGGCGATTTCCTGGATTTTCTGGTGCAGGCTGTCACTCATGGATTCCCAGTAGTCGCCCTGTACCTGTTGGATGTAGAAAGCTTTCCCAACGATGACAATGCAAACAAGTACCACCAGCAAAAAGCAGAGGTACACACGCCAGAGTATGTCGCGTTTTATTTCCATTGTTAATTATCCTTTGGTTTTCTTGTTTCTAATTTAATATGTATGGGGGGCGTCTCACTGATTTTGAGCCCCGCCTCTTCTACTGCCTTTACTAATTCTGACTCTCTGGTCTGATACATGAGCTCACTTTTTAGTGTCTTGTATTCAAACTGAAGGTCTTTGATCTCTCTTGTCGTACGGCTGATATCGCGGATGGCTTTATCTGCCATATGACCGTTGGCGATATACAGGACCGTCAGCATGGCCAAAAACAGGAAGTAGCCGATATTGTTGGTAATCCAGTCATATCGGACGACTTTTTTAAATGATGCTTTAAATTTATTTTTCTCCTCTGGTTGTTGCATCATGGGTGGTGTTAATGGTTCTGCTGTTTTACTCTTGTGATAAAGCTATTTTTTCTGCTACTCTTAATTTTGCGCTTCTGCTTCTGTTGTTGGCCCTCAGTTCTTCTGGCCGGGCCGTGACCGGTTTACGGGTAATCACTTTTAAAGGGCTCCTGAAAGTGGAGTTTAAAAAAGGATGTTCCTCTTCCACTTCCAGTCTTCCGTTTTTAAAAAAGTTCTTCACCATCCTGTCCTCCAGCGAATGAAAGGTGATGATGGCGGCCCTTCCGCCTTTTGCCAATACACCGGGTATCTGTTCCAGTAATTCCTGTAAGGCCAGCAGCTCTTCATTGACCTGGATCCTGAGCGCCTGGAATACCTGGGCAAAATACTTATTGGGATTGCCCTTTACCATCGGATGGATAAACTCCTTAAAAGCCTGCACTGTTTTCAGATGACCGGCTGTCCGGTTGGTGACGATAAACTTGGCCAGGGTTTTAGAATTGGAGACTTCACCGTAGTTGCTGAAAATACGCAGCAGCTCCTGCTCGGAGTACTGCTCCAGTAGCTGCTGTGCGGTGAGGCTGGCTCTTCTGTCCATCCGCATGTCCAAGGGACCGTCAAAACGGATGGAGAAACCTCTTTCTCCCTGGTCGAACTGATGACTGCTGACACCTAAATCCGCCAGCACGCCGTCTACCGCCTCAATTTCATTTAAGCGCAAAAAGCGCTGCAGGTACCGGAAATTCTGAGCAATGAATAAGATTCTGTCATCCTTGGGGATGTTGGCCTGTGCGTCACTGTCCTGATCAAAGGCGATCAGCCTTCCGTCAGGCCCCAGTTTTTCCAGAATACCGCGGCTGTGCCCGCCGCCGCCGAAAGTGCAGTCCACGTATATGCCGCCCGGACGTATATTAAGGCCTTCCAGTGTCTCTTTATAGAGCACCGGCAGGTGATAGTCGTATGCGGGGGACTGGCTACTCATTATTCGGTGCTGGTTTTACCATGACATCCTGAGCTAACTGGCTAAAGTTATCCGCTGAGAAATCTTCAAAGATCTGTTTGTAAGCCTGGGCATCCCAAATCTCAATTTTATCTACCGCTGCTACCAGAATGATGTTTTTGGTGAGCCCGGCAAAATCACGAAGGGTGGAGGGGAGCAGCAGTCTGCCTGCGGTATCCGCTTCCACTTCCGTTGCTCCTCCTAAAAACTGACGTCTAAATGCCCTGACTTTTGGGTCAAAATCATTTAGTGTACTAATTTTGGCGAACATGGGTTCCCAGCTCTGCATGGGGTAGAGTGTGAGGCATTTTTCAAAACCGCGGTTGACGATGAAACGCAAGGATGACTCCTCCGGGATTTGTTTTTTAAATCCGGCGGGCAAAAGAAATCTTCCTTTTGCATCGAGTGTTACTTCGTATTCGCCTAAAAAATGCACCATTACGGTTGAATAAAGTTGTTTTTTGGAACTTTCTACCACAAAATAACACTTTTTCCCACTTTTAACCCAAAAATTGGAGGGGCTATTTTATCCACAAGTAAAACAGCCCTCAAATCCGCTACAGTAGTAGCTTTGGAGATATTTCACAATAATAGCTGTGCATAGACTGTGCATAAGCATTGCTAATTTGTGGATAACCTGTGCATAGCATGTGTATAAGCTTTTGAAAAAGCAGCCCTTATTCTGTGCAAAGCTAACAGTCATGAGGATTTGAGCAGATCAGTCTGCTTTTTTGAAAAAAGAAGCATTGAGTATGTGCATAACCTGCATTTTAGGGGAACCTCAAAAATTCCGTATCTCGAAATCCCCTTTAAGGGACGGATATTAGCTTTGCAGGGTTCATAAAATCAAAGCAAAAGCGTTATAATTTAACATTTCATTATTAAAGTGGCTTCTACTTCTTATACAAAAGCGCACCGGATCTTACATTGGCTGATTGCAGGTGTTTTCTTATTTATCCTTTTAACCGTCCTGCTTCGCCAGAACTGGATGAATAAAACCCAGGTGGGAGCAATCGTTGCTCAGAAATTATCAGATAAAGGCATCAAGCTGTCCCCAAAGGATGCCGAAAGCATCGGCAAGGCGGTCCGCTATCCCATGTGGCGTTACCACGTATGGGCAGGCTATGTGTTAATCGGGTTATATCTTATCCGGATGCTGGTATTCAGACTGCAGGGGTCCACCTTTAAAAGTCCGTTTAAAAAACAGCTGCCTGCAAAAGAACGGTTCAAATCCATGATCTATGTGGTGTTTTATATCTGTTTTGGCCTTACCCTGCTGACGGGTATGTTAATTGTCTGGCTGCCCAGAGGGGAAGCCTTTATTGAAGCGCACCATATAGCTAAACTGATTCATATTCAAGCGCTTTACTATTCGGTGGCATTTATTGTCCTGCATTTGGGAGGCCTTGTGCTGGGGGAACTTGGCAAGGATAAAGGCATTATCTCCAAAATGATTCATGGCGGTTAGATAGATAGAAAACCGTATTAACCGGTAACATGCATAAAAACCCGGGTGGCCATTGCTGTATTACAGCATAGGACAACCCGGGTTTTAGAATAGAACCGCTGACTACTAATAAGTATCGATGATGTCAGCAGGCTGAATGCGGGATTTGACCGCCAGGCCGGGCTGATTTTTATCCTCCGGATGCCGGTAACCGAGCGCCACGGCAAATAAAGGCTGATGGTGTGGTAATCCCAGTATTTCCCTGTAGGCAGCAGCCTGGATGCCTTCCATTGGTGTGCTGTCAAGGCCCAGGTGGGCGGCAGCTGATAAAAAGAAGCCTAAAGCGATATAAACCTGGTTGTTGAGCCAGGCTTTAATGCTGGAATCTCCAAGAGGTTTTAACATCTGATTGTAATAGGCTACTGCGCCCTCAGGCAGATGCCGGTGGATCTGCTGTTCAAACTGCTCCACATTATCCAGGCCGCTGAAGACAACCAGGTGGCTCGCCTGATTAATTTTTTCCTCGTTAAAGTAAGAAACCGCCGCCAGTCTGGCCTTCAGCTGAGACTCGCCGACGAAAACGAATTTCCAGGGCTGACTATTGATGGAAGACGGCGTTAATCGCAGAATTTCCTGTAATTCAGCGATAACGGACGGGTCAATTTTCTTAGCTGCATCATATTTTTTGGTGGTATACCTGTTTTTTGCCAGTTCCAAAAAGCTCATATAATTTAATTTTTATGGTTACTATACTTTTTAATGCTGCAAAATTAAGTATAGCATCTTATATTTGCAATAACCGTCAAAATGTATAGTAACCGATGTATCGTATAGACAACAAAGAATATCCCTGCAGTACCAGCCTCACCATGAAATACATTGGAGGCAAATGGAAAGCCGTGATCTTAATGCACCTGATGAAACCCAAGCGATATAATCAGCTCCGAAAGGAACTCCCTATGGTGACAGAGCGCACCATCAGCCTGCAGCTAAAGGAACTGGAGCAGGACGGTCTGGTGCTTAGAACGGTATATGCTGAAAAACCGCCTTTAAGAGTAGAGTATGGTCTCACGGAATTTGGCAGAACTTTAATTCCGCTGTTGACCAGTATTGCTGCCTGGGGGAAAAAGGCCGCCAGTCGGCAGACGGGCATTGAAGAGTTGCCGCAGCAGGGAACCGGAGGCGCCTAAGAAGATCTCACCATCCTTAAAAAAAAGAGCCAGCCCTTAATATATTCAGGCTGACTCCCGGTTCTTTATTTTAAAATTTATACAACGCTTCAGTCTTTGCATCAGAAGTGAATCATGATGCTGGCAGAGACATTACGCATCTGTTGCAATTGCAGGCGGTTATTCCAGTATCTTTCATTGCCCAGGTTGTTGACTTTTAAAGTCAGCCGGTAAATGGATCTTTCATAAAAAAGGCTGCCATCGGTGATCAGATAATCAGGTACGACAAAGCCGGTGAAACCTTTCAGATTATCTAACTGGGTGCCATAGATACCCCCAAAGCCTATACCCAGCCCTTTGGCCCAGCCACTTAACACTTTATAGCTCGCCCAGAGATTAGCCGTGTTTTTCGGACCGGCTCCATCGGGTCTGGTTCCTACAAGACCGTCATCTGCCTTTAGGTACTTACTGTCGTTATAAGCATAGCCGGCAAAGATATCCAGTCCGGGCAAAGGATTACTGGTCAGCTCTGCCTCAAATCCCTTACTCTGCTGGGTGCCGTTTTGTATAGAGAAGCCGTCATGCTCAAGGTCGTCTCTTAAGGTGTTTTCAACTTTGATATAATAATAACTCAGCGTTCCGGTTAATAAACCGTGCAGCAGGTTGAGCTTTGTTCCTGCTTCAAACTGTTTGCCGTTTTCCGGTTTAAAGCTATTGCCTTCATAATCTGTGCCTGCGACATTATTAAAACCGTCCTGATAATTGGCAAATAAGGATACTCTGTTTAAGACAGGCTGATAGACCACGCCAAATTTAGGAGAAAGGGCCGTCTGCCCGTATTTACCGGAGAGCTTACCGGTTAAATCATTAGCCGTGCCTCCGTCTTCAAAACGGTCGACTCTGACACTGGCCATCAGGTTCAGGTTCTCCCGCAAGCTGAACACATCGCTTACATAGGCGCTATAGGATTTCTGATCGCCCGCGTTTTTCTTATAGGTGGCATCAGCCAGCCGGTTATTAACGGCTGCCATATTGAAATTATAATAAGAGTTATCCGGATGTAAAAAATTGGCGGTATCCATCTTTATGGAAGTGGTATTGGAACTGCTGTTAAAGTCCAGGTAGTTAAGCCCCAGCACGATGCGGTTGCGCTTATCTGCAATTTTAAAGTCTCCGATAAAATTTTGCTGGATCTGGAAGCTCTGATAGTTATTAAGTCCCGCGGATATAGAGCGGTACAGGGTGGAATCGGTGACACCCGTCAGAGAGACGGTAGGGCCGTTTACATCATTGGTCGTATGGGCAAAGCTGGTCTGGCTGAGCCACTGTTTACTGATCTGGGTTTTAATTTGTGCGTTGACATTAAACTGGCTGGCCGTAAAATACACATCATTGTTGATGAAAGAGAGGTTGTAGTTAATCGGCAGATCCGGTGCTGTTTTGTACACCGTTTTTTTGGATGGGGTAAACCAGTAAGGGCTGGTGGCATCTCTATGGAAAAACTCGGTATTGACATTGACGGAGACTCTGTTGTTTACCTGGACATACAGGCTGGGTGCCAGAAACGTACTTTTTAAAAAGCCGGCGTCCTGATTGCTTTTGTTGTCATTATGGGCACCTGTCATCCTAAATAAAACAGTGTGGTCACTGTTGAGCGGCGTATTGCCGTCAAAAGTAATGCGGTTAAGTCCATAGCTGCCACCGGTATAACTGGCAGAGCCGCCTACACCGTCATAGGGCGTTTTGGTGACAATATTTACCACGCCGCCGAAGGAAGTCGTGCTGCCACCTGCACCTGCGCCAAACAGGGTGCTGGAAGGGCCTTTGATGACTTCGATTCTTTCAATATTGGCGGGATCAATGTCGGTCATGGTATAACCTGATACGCCATCCACAATCTGGCTGCGGACCTTAAAGCCTCTGGAGCTCATGGTAACACGGCCATTATTGGCCGTGGAAGGAACGCCCGATCCGGAAATATTTTTAAAGGCATCCTGATAGGACGTTAGGTTCTGTTCCTGCAGCAGCTGGCCGCTGATGGAGGTATAGACTTGCGGATTTTCCATATCAGAGATAGGAAGCCGCATCACATAAATGGAATTCTTGCTTCCGTATCGGTTGCGCCGTCCTTTGACGGTGACCTCAGACAGGCTGTGTATATCTTCCTGAAGATGAATAGGCTCCAGGTGTACCGTATCTGCTGCTATAATCTGTACATAGCTTTCAAAGGTTCTGGAACCGGTGTAAGAGACCAGCATTTTATATTTACCGGCCGGTGCTTTTAATTGAAAATAACCGTTTTTATCCGTGATGCGCACAACTCTTGTCTCCGCCAGTTGGACGGTCACACCAGGTACAGGGCTGTCATCACTGGTCAGCACATAGCCGTCCAGCACACCGGTGGCTGCGGGGCCGGGCCTGGTGGCGTTTGCCGGGTTTTGTCGGTTTTTCAGGGTAGCGGGGCCGCTGTTTAAAGCCGTATAAGTATGATGGGGCTGTGTCTGCTGCAGTGCTGCAGTATCCATAGCCTCAGGCCGGCTTGTCTGGGCGCTTAACTGCCAGTGACAAAATATACTTAGAAATAATAAGGAAATACCGGGACGAAGTTGCATGGCAGATGGATGACGTAGTTTTTTACTTGTCTGAGAAGTCATTTAAATAATATTTTTTGTTTTGCGGAAACCTAATGGCGCAGTAAAGATGTAAAGCCAGATACGCTGTTAAAACTGCAGTTGAGATTCCTTTGCTTAATTGCGCAGCGAAATAACTCCATTTATCTTACGAAGGGTGTCGATATCGGGAAACCTGTTATCGCAATCAGAAAAAATGATAAATTTTTATTATGCGGTTCATAACAGGCCTGCCTTTATTTGCAGGTGTTTTGCAAAATGCACAAATACAAAACAGAATCTTAATAAGTTTTTGATACCGACGCAAAAAAATATCTTTGATACGAATGCTTTATACACCTGACAAATACTGTAAAACCAGACAGTATTTGTTGCTGTATTTTTTATTTAATTAAAAATTTAATGCATGCGGAAACGTTTTTATTATCTCTTGCTGTTGTTGGCAGGGATTTGTCTGGGGGCTGCACAGAGTTATGCGGGAGGCTATACTTTTGGCTCTTTTAACCTGCGCTATGATAATAAGGGAGATTCAGTCAATGCCTGGCCCAATCGTAAGGATAAGGTCGCGACGCTTATTCGTTTTTTTGATTATGATTGTATCGGCACACAGGAAGGTCTGCATCATATGCTCACGGATTTAACCGACAGGATGCCGGAATATAATTATGTGGGTGTGGGCAGAGATGATGGCGATCAGAAAGGAGAATATGCCGCCATCTTCTACAAAAAAGATAAGTTTACCGTTGAAAATAGCGGCACCTTCTGGCTGTCCGGCACGGATATCGATCATCCTAATAAAGGCTGGGATGCGGTCTTGCCGAGGATCTGCACCTGGGCTGCCTTTAAGGATAAAAATACAGGGCTGGTCTTTTATTATTTTAATACGCATTTTGATCACGTAGGCACCAGGGCCAGATCAGAGAGCGCACGACTGATTACCGAACAAATAAGGAAGATCGCCGGCGCGGCGCCCTTTGTACTTACCGGTGATTTTAATGTCGATCAAAACAGTGCCAGCTATAAAGTGATGCATGATAACGGCATCATGCAGGACGCTTTTGAGACCGCTCCAATAAAAATAGCCTTTAACGGTACCTTTAATGCCTTTAACCCCAATGCCTTTACTAATAGCAGGATCGACCATGTCTTTTTGGGCAGTGGCTTTACTGCCGCCAGATACGGCGTGCTGACAGAAACCTACAGGCTGCAGCCGGGGGCGAATGCACAAAAGGCGGCCTCGGATAATTTTCCGGGACAGGTACATCAGCAAAAGTCAAGGGCTATGCTTTTCTCGGATCATTTTCCAGTACTGGTGACCTGTACTTTTGATAGTGCTCACGGCGCTAGGACAGCCTTACCCGACTGGGCTATGGGACCTTTTTTAAGACCGAGCCCCGCCAGTCCTTTGTTACAGCCGGAGGCCACTGCCACTTTTAAAGATCCGATGACGGGTAAAAACGTGCACTGGGAATCCGGCGCTGCCTTTAATCCGGCAGCCACCGTTAAAGACGGAAAAATCGTGGTGTTATACCGGGCGGAAGATTTGTCGGGAGAGCTGAAAATAGGCGGACATACTTCCAGAATTGGCTATGCCACCTCTACGGACGGCATCCATCTTCAGAAAAAGTCAACACCGGTATTATATCCTGCAAATGATAACAGAAAGCCCCATGACTGGCCCGGAGGTTGTGAGGATCCCAGAGTAGCCGTGACAAAAGACGGTCTGTATGTAATGATGTATACGGAGTGGGATCATAAACTGCCCAGGTTATCGGTGGCGACTTCCAGGGATCTGATTCACTGGAAAAAGCACGGGGAAGCCTTTAACAAAGCATTTGACGGTAAGTTCGCCCGCGTGGCCACCAAAAGCGCTTCCATCGTTACGGGTCTTGACAACGGTAAACAGTATATCCAGAAAGTTGATGGTCATTACCTGATGTATTGGGGAGAGCAGTTTGTCAATCTAGCCACTTCTGATAACCTGATTGACTGGACACCGATGGTAGATGATAAGGGGGAACTCGTCCGGTTATTTGCTCCCAGGGACGGACATTTTGATAGCCAGTTGACAGAATGCGGTCCGCCGGCTATCATAACGGATAAAGGGATACTACTGTTATATAACGGAAAAAATGAAAAGGGAGAAAAAGGGGATACGCATTATCCTGGCGGCGCTTATTGCGGCGGCCAGGCCTTATTTGATATCCATCATCCGGCTAAGCTAATCGGAAGACTGGATAAACCGTTTTTTGTACCTACGGAGCCTTTTGAACGTACAGGCCAGTATAAGGATGGTACCGTATTTTTAGAAGGAATGGTTTACTACGCAGATAAATGGTATCTGTATTACGGTTGCGCTGATTCCATGGTGGGCGTGGCTATTTTTGATCCGGGAGCGGATAACCATTAAATAAGCATAAGGGGCAAGGATCAACCGGCCCGTTTACTGGTCTATTGAAAAGAGGGCGCAAGCTTCCGGAGTTTATTATTCTCCCGAAGCTTGCGCCCTCTTTTTATGATGATACTGTCTGCCGGTCGAACTTTACTTACTGACGCCCCAGCTTTTATTGGGTCTGTCACCCATCACCAGTTTGAGTGTCCCGCCTTCCATGATATCCTTATGGGTAATAAAAGGCGTATTCAGCGGCCGGCCGTTTAAAGTAGCCGACTGGATATATTTACCCAGTTTGGAGGCACCGGGTGCCAGCACGGTAAAATCCTTGCCGTTTTGCAGGTGAATGGTGCTCTTGGTAAACAAAGGGCTGCCAATGGTATAGATGGGTTTGCCTGGTACCACCGGATAAAATCCCATAGAAGAAAACACGACGAAGGCAGACATGCCGCCGCCATCTTCATCGCCCGGGATACCAAATATGCCGTTATTAAACCAGGTGCTCAAAAGTACCCGGATTCTTTTTTGGGTTTTCCAGGGTGCATCTGTGAAGTTATAGAGGTAAGGGATAAAAAAGCTGGGTTCATTACCCATGGAGAACTGACCTACCAGACCGGTCGCGTCGGTGAATTTGACCCAGAAAAGTTTCTTTTCCATGCCCAGGCTGGCTCTGAAGAGTTCATCCAGTCTGTTTTCAAAGCCCTGCTTGCCACCCATTAACTGAATCAGATCCGGTATATCCTGCTGTACCTGCCACATATAGGTCCAGCCATTATTTTCATCATAATAATCCCTGCCGCCGGGACCGCCGTCAAAGGCCGGATTGATGTCAATCCAGTTGCCGGCACTGTCCTTGGGTAAAAAGAATTGTTTATCGGCATTCCAAAGGTTTTTATAATTTTTACTGCGGGCCATAAAGTGAGTATAGTCCTGTGTTTTACCCAGGCTTTTAGCCATCTGGGCTACCGCCCAATCGTCATAACTGGTGCCTAAAGTAACTGCTACGGCCTGCCTTTTCTCAAATCCATTGACATAGTCATAGGGCTCTTTCTCGCCCGGATGTAAGGCCGGGAAATATCCGTGCTTATAATAAAAACTATCCAGCGCGGTAGCCGGGCCGTTTCTCCAGGGCAGTATCGTGGCGCTCGCTGAATTTTTGCGCATGCCCTCATAGGCGGCGTTTACGTCAAAATCTCTCAGGCCTTTGTTGTAGGCGTCCAGTATGGAAACGGAGCTATGAAATCCGTTCATGCAGGCATGGTCGCCATAGAGTACCGGGAAAGTGGGCATCCAGCCACTTTGCTGGTACATCCTGACGTAAGACTGCAGCATATCCTGCTCTATCTGTGGCTGCAGGATGGTTCTGAGAGGATGCAGGGCCAGATAGGTATCCCAGGCCCAGTCGTCTACATAGAAATCTCTTTTGTCCGTGTGCACCTGATGGTCATAACCGCTGTAGTATTTACCGTTCTCGGAGATATTGACCATGCGCTCATAACATCTGTAAAGTGCCGTATAGAAACTTTCTTTTTGTTCTACGGTGCCGCCTTCCACCTGAATCTGACCTAGTACCTTTTCCCAGGGTGCCCTGGCTGTCCGGGCAAAGGCTTCCAGGCTCGGGTTTTGCTGCAGTTCAAGTGCAAAGTTTTCTTTAGCCTGCTCAATACTGATATAGGAGATGGCGTATCTGAATTCAACCGGTGCGGCGTCCCGGGTGAAGCTGGCATAAAACCTGGTGCCCTTTGCCTGGATGTCGCTGCCCCTGGCAATGGCGGTGCCGTCCGGTTTGAAGTAAGCCGGGTCGGCGTTAAAGCGTCCGTACATATAGACTTTGACCGACTGCATGCCGGCTTCTGCCGGGAAATACTGCATGCCTTCTAAAGAGCCGTCTGGATTAAAATGCCACTGGTCATCCATATGATTATAGGATCCGAACAATACTTGTCTGGGGCTGCTTTTAGGAAATGCAAAACTGAAAATGCCGGTTTTTTTGCCGGGAACAAAATCCATTTCTATCTCCGGGTCGGCAAAATAGTTATGATAATGCCAGGGGTTTCTGATTTCCAGGTCCTGGTCATAGGCCAGCTTTTGCTGCCAGCTATCCCTAGTCACTTTTTGATCTGCATTAGGCAGGATGGGAAAAACCTGACCCAGTCTGTGGGATACCAGTTGCAAAGGGAAACTTCGGATCTGGTCATCCAGATAATCATCCCGGTCCGGGGTCATACGGATCATCTGATAGGGTTGCTGGATGGTGGGTCTTGTGGGAACAAGCAGCCTGCCAACACCGCCTATTTCTGATTTGAGATACTGCAGGTTATCGGATGCGTGCTGCGCATGTAAGAACCCTGGCAGGCTGACAGCCCCCAGCCACAGCCATGTGCTGACAATGGTACGGCTCCATTTTCCCTTATAGCTTTTGATTTGTTTGTTTGTATCCATCTGAATTGTACTTGGTTTTGAAAAGCTCCTAAAAATAAGCAGGCTTTTAGCATGCCTGAAATTATTAACGTTTGGTTCAGCCTTTAGTAGCGGTAAACCGGTCATGACACGGATGGATCCCGTAGGGTAAATTACCGGAATATCTAAAGGGCCGCATAATTTAATTGCGGATAGGCAGTGGCCATAAAACGCAGCATCTGCTGCAGGCTCAGCCAAGTTTTTTGATCAGATCTGCCCCTGTGGGACAATAACAGACAGGTGCTGAGTGCCGGTACCTCAAAAGGGATAAAATACTGATGCAGCCATTCAGCCCTTTGCGGGGCCTGCAGAAATAAACGGTAGATCCTGAAACGCTGATTGCCCTCCATGGGTTCCAGCAAGGTATTTTGCCGGGCCTTGTCTTTAAAAAAGCTCCTTTCTCCCATAAACCCGAAACTCGCCTCCGGAAACTGCCCGGTCAGCTCTTTTAAAATCGCAAAACAAGTCCTGAGTATTTCTGGGAACCCCCCTTTATGGGTTCTGACCGCATATTTATTCAGGCTCTTGAAGTTTTTATTATAAAACTTCAGCATAAAGGTATGGATACGCGGATAATAAAAAGCCCTTAGGATGATCGTGCCCCTTGCCCTGGGTAACTCAAACTGATAAGCAAGCACCAGACTAAAGGGAGGTTTATTTTTACCTCCCCGGTGGCTTAGGTTGCGTTTAGATATTAATTTAAAAGGCAGCGGTGCTGTTTTGTCGCTGTTTTTAGCCCCCACTTGGTTATCAGCCGGTTTTTTTTGCAAATACTCCTTGTTATGAAGGGTAGCAAAGGCCGTATCTGGCAGGCGTTTTTGTGCAGCAGTCAGCTTTTTGAGGATGTTTTTTACGGGGATCTCTGCATGACTGGCTGCGTCCTGCCAATGCAACCTATAGGCTTTGGCCTTAGCTCTTTGATAGGTGGACGTATACCTGCCTGTTGTTATCGGAGCAGAACGTTTACTGATTTTTCCGGTGGATGCCATTTTTTGCCAATTGCTGCTAATGCATTAAAAAAAGATATCGAAAATAAAGGATGATGATAAAGATACTGTAAACCAAGGGTAATTTACTGTTTATATTCTCTGGAATTCCCTGAACCCGGGCCAATGTGCATGCGGTCTTCAAAATCCGGCGAATCTGCATAATCCTTTGGGTAGGCGATTTTATTACCCGTTTGGTCGATTTTGGCTTGTAAAAAATGTTAACCATTGATAGTTTTAATCAAAATCATTATTAAAAAAACCTTGGGAAGCATGGAAAGAAAAGAATTTTTAAAACATTCATTGTCGGCATTGGGCTTTGTGGTGGTGGCACCACTCATTCAGGCCTGTAGTACCGGATCGGTGACGGAACCCGATAACACGAGTGGCGGCAGTGTCAGTGGAAGTGGATCTGCAACGGAAGTAACACCGGATACGGATTGTAAAGTAACCCCGTCGGAAACAGAGGGGCCGTTCCCGACGCATGACCCGGCCAGTTATCTGCGCAGTGATCTGCGCAAGGGCGACGGGGTAGGAGCCACTCTCGTTTCCACCATCACGGTAGTGGACGTGAATAACAGCTGTAACCCGCTGGAAAATGTCTATGTGGATATCTGGCACTGTGATGTCAACGGGGATTATTCAGAGTATGGCGGTTCTCAGATGCAGCCTACGGATTACACGGAGCTGCACTGGCTGCGCGGCCGTCAACTGACAGACAGCAATGGACAGGTGGTGTTTACCTCTATTTTCCCAGGCTGGTATCAGAGCAGGGCTACGCATATTCACGCCCATATCTTTGACAAAAGTGGTAATTCCCTGTTGGTGACCCAGATCGCTTTCCAGGATAGCCTGGCCACGGCGGTCAATACGGACGGTTCAGATTATGGGTACACAAAAGGCATGAGTGGGTATACGTATAACAATGCAGATAATGTGTTCAGTGACGGGTTCACCCAGGAAATGTCCGTCGTCAGCGGCACGCTGGCTAAGGGCTTTGCGCTGAGTATCACCTTACACGTTAAAGCATAATACATGAAAATCGCAACCACTTCATAATGAGTTTGATAACAGTTTTAGTCTCGGTTTACCGAGGCTAAAACTTTCATAAAATGGCAACATTTTTACAGTTCTTAACGAACTTATAAAAGCGGTCATTGGGCGATATTTGGTTCTAATTTGTCGATTTCTGCCATGGGGATTTAAAAGACTTTGTACGTTTATAGCACAATGATGCGAATGATTTGGAAGCAAAAGCGTGAAAGTGTTTTAATAATGGTCTGTTCAAAGACACTGATCGCAAAAGCAGGATACATCCGCCATCAGAGGTAAGTCTAAACCCTAACTTTTAATTTGAATAGTATGTCTTTCCCTTTAACAATTGCAAACGGTAAGTTCTATCCTGTAGCATTCAGAAAAGGCCCCCAGACTTCTTTTTACAGAAGCCTGCCGGTACTCTCTAAAGGTCCTACGGAACACAGCTCCGCCTTAAACAAACCTTTGCTCCACTTTAATGACGAAACGCTGGCGGCCAAATACAGTACAGAATACCTGGCCAAGCAGTCGCAAGTGACTTATCTGATTCCGCTCAGCGGACGACTGAATATCAATTATAAAGGGCAACCTCATATTATTAAACCCGGCACGCTTTATATCCTGGATTTAAGCGCGGGGGACGCCATTAAAATTACCAATCCCCAAAGGGATGAACTGAGTAATTACCTGGTACTGTCAACGGAGTCCATGGCAACCTTCTCCAAGATGACACAGTTCGTTTATTTTGATTTGTCAACGGCCGAAGGCATGCGCCAGAAGCTCATGGAAATCCATTCCATCGGGCATCCCTCTATTTCCGGGACCTTTAAGAAGGTCAGTATGGGACGTTATAATGCCAGAGAAGATTTTAATTATTATCCCCATAAAAGGGATGCGAATAAAACCCTGTTTTATGTTGTCAGCGGCTCCTTTGAAATTGAGGGGCGTCTGTTACAGGACAGAGACGGGCTGATGCTCTGGAACACGGATCAGGTACAGATGGAGTCTCTGGAACAGGACAGTATCTTACTTATATTTGAATATGCCACCAGGTGGTAAACCCCTGAAAATTTTTCGATATTTAGTTAGAAATGTATAATCCCTGGCACCAAGTGGTGTCAGGGATTTATATTAGTACAGTAGTATGCAGATATTAATTTCTTTCGGCTATTAAAAAATGCTCGATGCCTTCCACGGCGCAACCTATCAGGCCTGCTTCTTCTTTGAGTTCAGAAACGGCTATGCTGGTATGTTCCCTGATCTGGGTCATACAATAAGTATTAATGGACTGCAGCATGGGAAGGGTCAGATATTGTTCTGCCGCTGCCATTTTGCCTTCCAGTATAATTAAGGCAGGATTGAAAATTTGAATCAGGGTAGAGATACCTTTACCAAGCGCGCTGCCTACCTGGGAAAGTAATTTAATCGCAAACAAGTCACCTTTATTGGCAGCCAGGGTAATCATTTCCGGGTTGATCTGATCAATCTCTCCATTACAGAGTTCCAGTAAGGTAGAATGCTGACCCGCACGCACGCCTTCTTTTGCCAGGCGGATCAGTGCATTGCCGGAAGCCACTGTTTCCAGACAGCCTTGCTTGCCGCAATAACAGAGTTCCCCTGTGTAATCAAAGGGCATATGTCCGATCTCTCCGGAAAATCCGGCGGCCCCCTTTCTGACTTTGCCGTCCATAATGATGCCCAGCCCTAATCCCCAGTCCATCATCAGCACCAGGGCGTCTTTAATACCCTTTGCCCGGCCGCGCTGCAATTCTCCTTCCGCTGCAGCATTGACATCATTTTGGATAATCGTGGGCAGGCTGAACATGGACTCAAAATAATGAGCCAGACTCAAATGGCTGTTAGGATCTTTTAAATAAAAATGACTTTCTCCTTTTTGTTCGCTCACTAACCCCGGCATACAGATACTGACCCCGATTAGTTGTTGATTGCGGATACCCGTGGCGGCTAACAGTTCATCCGCTTTTTGTTTGATCAGATCGGTATTTTCCCGGGTCTTGGACACCTGGAACGGAAAGCTGGTTTTGGCTTCCATTTGTAAGGTGTTGTCAAATAAGGCTATTTTGGTTTCATATAAGGAGATATCAATACAAAGTACATAAAACAGACTCGAAACCAGTCCCAGTAAAACAGGCTTTCTGCCACCCCTAGATTCTCCTTCACCCTTTCGTTCAATCCAGCCACTTTCAGTCAGCTCCTGAATCAGTTTGGTGACACTGGGGATACTCAGGTTAAAAGCATCACAGATCTGAGCGACTGACACCTCCTTTAATTCAAAAACGAAACGGATGATCCGGACTTTAAGTAATCCCTTTTTTCCTTCCTTGGAAAAGTGATGCAAGAGATTTTTAATGTCCTGAAAATGAGGATTGCCTGCCATAGGTTTAAAAATTAATAATTAATTAAATATGTATAGTGTCTTACACTGAAATTGATATCAGTTAACAACTGTTTAGTAAAAAAACATTTAATTATAAATTCCGAAATATAAATATATAAATAAGTTTTCTGTCTTAGAAACAATTTTGAAAGAAATTAGGGAACACATTTTAAAAAAGCGCCTGAACCGGATTGATTATAATTAAAAATCAGCAAGAAAGTAGGCTTTGAATAAAATTTCCCTTAATTTTAATGAGCATTTTCTTAATGTGTAAGCATCAGGAAGTCAGCCTTTGCATTTTCCCGGAAGTCCATAAGGACTTTTACCTTCTTTTATTTTGCATTTTGTCAACGCTTAAAAAATTTTTTATGAAAAAACATCCTCTTTTCTTTTTCAGCGCATTAGTATCCGCTTGTATTATTTGGTGTTCCGGGTTACATGCCCAGGTAAAACCTGCGGATAATGACCCAAGTCATCCGTTTTCTTTAGCCGGCAGATGGGATCTGAGCGTAGGAGAACAGGGCCATACCAGAGCCAGCTGGCTGGAAGTGGAGGTTTCAGGGGTTAAGACGCTTGTTGGTCGGTTCGTAGGTGCTGGCGGAAGTGCCCGCCCTGTTTCTGTAGTGCATTTTAATCAAGGTGATTTTGATTTTAATATTCCGCCCCAATGGGAGCAGGACAGCAGTGACCTTGTCGTAAAAGGGAAATTGTATGCAGATCATATGGAGGGAACCTTTAAAGAACCGAATGGTGCCGTGCATCATTTTACCGGTGTCAGGGCACCGGATTTGAAAAGAGAGGGACAGGTTCAGTGGGGTAAAACAATAACCTTATTTAATGGAAAAAATATGGATGGCTGGCATATATCCGGAAATAAGAATCAGTGGATCGTTAAAGACGGAGCGCTGATCAGCCCGCATTCGGGCGCCAATCTGATCTCTGATCAGAAATTTAATGACTTTAAACTACACGTGGAATTTAAATACACGAAAGGCAGTAATAGCGGTGTTTACTTAAGAGGCCGATATGAGGTTCAGATCATAGATAATCCGCCAACAGATGAACCCAATAGTCATTTATTTGCCGGTGTATACGGTTTTCTGCCACCCAGTGAAATGCCTACCAAAGGTCCGGATCAGTGGCAGAGCTATGACATCACGTTAGTTGGGCGCATGGTGACGGTGGTAGCCAATGGTAAAACAGTGATCTGCAACCGGGAGATTCCGGGTATTACCGGCGGTGCCCTGGACAGCCAGGAAGGAGAACCCGGTCCTATTTATTTTCAGGGTGACCATGGGCCTATCATGTTCAGAAATATAACCATTACTCCTGCGAAGTAATTTTATCATCAATAACAAATGTGTCCTAAAAGCGGGCAGGATATACCTTACATAAAGAATCCTGCTCGTTTTTGTGTGGGTATGTGTAAAGGTTGAAAGAATAGGTTTTCTAAAATGAATTTGTTTTACATGTTGATTATTAGAGAGTTGAGATACGAGTTTTGCAATGAAAAAGGGGACACGGTTTGTGAGGTTTCAATTTTAGAAATTTTTTTGAGGTTTGATTGTGATTTTTTACCAAAAGATCTTAATTTTGCCCTCCTGAATTGCCCGATAGTATAATGGTAGTACCACAGATTCTGGTTCTGTTTGTCTAGGTTCGAGTCCTGGTCGGGTAACAAAAACGATTGTAAAAGAGGCAGATTTGCCTCTTTTTTAGTTTTATAGGTAATACCGGTGACACCAATAAAATTAGGCATTAGATTCACTTTCCTATTCCCGATTCCCTTTTAAGTGACGAAGAATCAAATCTATTCATTTGAAATAGAACTTTACTTGCTACATTAATGCGACCCTTGATTGAGGTAATATATCCGGCGAAAATGATTCATTAAAAACTATATCTCGCCAAAATCGCTAAAAATTTGAAGTTTTGGCGGATTATAAAGTGCTATATCTCGCCAAAATTGACTTAAAATTGAGGTTTTGGCGAAATATAAAGTACTATATCTCGCCAAAATTAAGAATAATATGTAATTTTGGCGAGATATATAAACGTATACTTCGCCAAAATACTTGATTTTTGTAATTTGAGAAGATTGGTATATGAAGATATTCTTTTCTAATGAATTGATAAATAGATTTGTATGAATAATTTGGTTGGAAGAGAAAAAGAGATTGACATTTTGCAAGCCTTATTCGAATCTAAGGAGGCTGAACTTGTGGCGATTTATGGTCGCAGAAGAATAGGTAAAACATTTCTTATTCGGGAAGTGATGAATAAGGCAATGACCTTTGAAATTGTGGGAGAGCATAAAGGAGCATTAAAGACTCAGTTGACCAATTTTAGCAGGGCACTGATTCAGTATGGTTCCTCTATGGCAATCACACCACCTAATTCTTGGTCGGATGCTTTCTTTCAGCTATCCAAGCATCTCGAATTCAAGGCCAGGACTCACAATGGGAAACAAGTTGTCTTTTTAGATGAGTTCCCTTGGCTTAACACACCTAGATCAGGCTTTTTGTCAGCGTTTGATCATTGGTGGAATAGTTGGGGAAATAAGCAAGACTATCTTATCGTGGTCATTTGTGGGTCAGCCGCTGCATGGATGATTCGCAATATTGTTTATAACAGAGGGGGGTTACACAATAGGATTACCCAGAGAATCAATCTAAAGCCATTTACTTTAGGGGAAACGGAAGATTTTTTGAGGTCAAGAAATATAAAGTTAGGACATTTTCAAATGGCCCAAATCTATATGGCACTCGGGGGCATTGCAGCCTATCTTAAATTACTGAAAAGGGGAGAAAGCGTCGCTCAGGCTATTGATAGATTATGTTTTGACCCAGACGGACCTTTAATCGATGAATTTCAAAGCCTTTACCAATCTTTATTTGAGGATTCGGGAAAATACATACGTGTTATTAAGTTATTGGCAAAAAACACAAACGGATTTTCAAGATCAGAAATTGCAAAATCATTAGATATGTCATCTGGAGGTGGGTTAAGTGTTTTATTGGATGAATTGGAAGCCTCAGGTTTTATTGCTTCATATAGGCCCTATCATTTAAAAAAGGCAAACAATCTATATAAGGTCGGTGATGAATTCTCCTTATTCTACTTGAAGTTTATGGAAAATAAAAAACATAGTGGGATGGAAAGCTGGCATAAGATTGCAGCGACAGCAAGCTGGAAGAGCTGGAGTGGACTGGCTTTTGAACGGGTTTGTCTTAAACATCTTCATAAAATAAAGGAAGCGTTGGGATTGCGAGCTATTCAAACAAATTCCTCTTCTTGGAAGAGTGGTAATAAGGAGGCTGAGGGTGCTCAGATTGATTTATTGATAGAAAGAGGGGATTTTGTCATTAATTTATGCGAAATAAAGTTTTCAGAAAGTGTATTCACCATTGATAAAAAGTATGCAAATGAACTCAGAAACAAAAGGGCGCGCTTTATTGAAGAATCGAAAACAAGAAAATCAGTGATGATAGTTATGATTACCTCATTCGGGGTTAATCATAATGAAAACTATTTGGAATTGATTCAGAATGAAGTAAAATTAGAAGACTTGTTTTAAGGGTAACTGGTTTATCTGTTTATTTTCTGATCAGCTCTAATTGATTAGGTTTGCAAACATTTATTTACCATCAGCAAGTCGCATTAATGCTGTAGGGCGCTTTAGAAACTACATGTATGAAATTTTAGCCAGGCAAATACCCACCAGTTATCAGCAATGCATGGGCCTTTTCAAAATCAGTTTGTTTAACGAGTAATTTAGGGATGTCTGCTATGTTGCCGTAAAGCTGGCCAGCGATTTCGTTTTGCATAAAGGTGGGAATGCCTTCTGACTCCAGAAAATTTTTTGCACCTATTACATCAGTATTTGATTGTGAACTATATATCACTTCGAGAGGATCGGTTATTTGATTGTCTTCCATGACTTATTTTTTACTATATGATGTAGTTAACCCCCAGCTTATGCCGGCTTATTTTTCACTACTAAAGGTAAGGGTTTAAATTTTAAAGTACTCTTTATATCTGTCATATAAGTGACCTGCCTGCAAATAAGCCGATTGCGGGCTCATAAAATGAGAGAACTCAAATGTAATGGCTTTGTCATATTGTTGGCGTTTGGCCGCCTCTAGCTTGAGCCTAAGTTTATCGAATTTAATCGGTAAAAATTTAATAGGCATGTCTCGATCAATCGTCTCTGCATTGGTCCAGCACTGCATTTTATATTTATCTGCCAGTTTTTTGTTAACTGCAAAAAAAGCATCCAGTTCATCGTAATCGATATGACCGTCCTGGAATGCGCAGGCATCCACCACGTCATGGATGCCACTGAAAATCTCATCCCATTCTTTTTCATGTTGCGCTACGGAAACAGCAGATGCTTTGGATAATTGATCAGAAGCGGCTGCAACTGCTTTTTTCCCGTCGATCCATGGAGAGATAAAAGTAGGCAACCCTCCGGAAACATCTTTACATTGTTTACCCATCGCATGAAAAGAGCTGATTGCTCCTTTGGTTTGACGGCTTATTTCGCCGCTGATATACCAGCCTTGGAAACTTTTGTATTTCTGGCCATAATTTTCCCACACTTCGTCAATTACATATTGGTTGGACTGAACCTCGTAGCTCATATCTCCGGTATCCCAGTATTTGCCGGAGTCATATAAGCCAAAATAAAATTTCATCTGATATTTTTCGGCTAACTGTAAAAATAAATCTAGTAAGTCTACTGAAGGCATATAGCAGCCTTTAGAGAGTAAGTATTTAGATGGATAGGTGATGAATTTTCTATAACCGCTGCGTATCATAATGACCGTATCAATACCTATAGCCTTCATGTGTTTAAAATCCTGGTCCCACTGCTTTTCACCCCAGTTTTGGTGAGGGATATCATGAGAGATTTCATCCAGAAAGGTGCCGCTGATAGGTAGGGCATTGGGGTGAGCAATAATTAGTGGATCCTTAGCTGGAACGGTACTAGCAACAGGTAGTTGATTATTGCTACCGGTATTGGCTAATAATGACCCTGCGAATATGCCTGATCCAGCCAGGGTCGCTTTCTTTAGAAAATCTCTTCTTGAATCTGTATTCATATAATGAATGATTAGAATTGAACCTACGGATAACCGAAAATAGGTTTTGCAAATGCATGTATCTCGCTGTAAATTTAAAGGATTATCGGGACTCTGTTTAATAAAAGGCGCCTAATCAAAAGCCCTGTATTGATTATTCTTTTAAAACCAATACAGGGCCTTATCCGCTACGTATCAACTCTTTTTCCAAAAGCAATGGCTACGTTTCTTTAGGATATACGCCAGTTATCTACATCTGGCCTTTCTCTTTTGCATTAAAGCCAGGATTATTGGAGATAGATCTGGCATCAGCCAGGCTAAAAACGGAACCATCTTCATAAAACAGGCCATTAATGGTACCAATATTCCTTTGTGGTGTCAGGTAGGCTGGTTTTACCATAAGAGACCAAAAATAATTGCCTATTGCTGCATCTCTGACATGACTGGCCAGGCTTTTAAAATTTGGGTATAATTGCTCTTTGGGTAAAGCATGTTGGTTCCAGCCGTTGCCAGCCGGTCGCAGCCGTTGCCATTCTGTAATCCAAAGTGGCCTGCCTAGTACCTGGGCAACTTCCTTTGCCATTGCGAGGTCTCTTTTGAAGGCTGGAAGCGCTGTTGGATAGTTATTGTGGAACTGTAAAATATCTATACCCAGATCCATAAAATGCCCCCAGTTTTCCATCCCAGGTAAAGATCCCACAGAAAGCGGAATAGATTTTTGTTTCTCCTTGGCCGCTTTAAACAAATGCCTGGTCATGGAAAGCCTGCCGTTCGCAAGCCCAGGCTCATTCATTACTTCGATGGCCAGTAACCTGTTGTCCGTTCCATGTAGATCCATAATTCGGTTAACAAATGCAGTAGGCTCCTGCCAGCGCTTCGGATCTCTGCTGATGGCAAGTCCCGGAGACATAACGGCTACTGCTGTTTTGGGGTCTTTATTTTTTCTGGCTTCTGCAGTATTATCTACGCCACAGCTGTCAAATAAGGCCAGCAGTATTTTAAAGCCACTTTTATCAGCTGCCTGTAGCATCATTTCCAGGCACTGTTCATGTCTTTTTGGATTCTCCAGCCAATATTCATAACTAAGCCAGATTCTCAGGGAGTTAAGACCAATGCTTTTGGCATAGCCAAAATCTCTTAGGGTAATATCTTGGTTATATTCCTTCCATTGCTGCCAGGTATTATAGGCTTTTGCCGGGATATAAATGGCACCCCTCGGTGTCGTTATCTGTGGTGCTAAGGGAGTAAAACTATCCTTTATTTTTGATGCTAATGGGCTGTTTGTCTGTGATTTTGAGACAAATGGCAAGGCCGTCAGTCCCAGGGAGGCTAATGCACTGTTTTTTAAAAAATTTCTTCTTTGCATAGTAAGAATTTAGGTAAAGATTGGAAGTACGGGAACATTTAATGATTCTGGTAACCAGGCCGGGTTGCTTTTTGCTGGATACCGGTTATTGTTTGCTGCATGGACTGGACTATGTCTGGATGGATGGCTGCCAGGTTTTTATGTTCGGCGGTATCTGTCGACAAATCGTATAGCTGTGGTGCCTTACTAAGCCCGGTAGGGATCTTTTTATTTTTCATCCAGTCTGGTATGGCGGCTGTTTGAGGGGCAATGTATTTATAATTGCCGGCTCTTAAAGAAAGGGTATAGGATTCTTCCAGCATCGACTCCCGGCCTTTACTGGATTTGCCCATAATAACGGGTAACATATCATAACTGTCTGGTGCCTCGCCGGGGTTTAGTTTATAACCAATTAAATCTGCCAGGGAGGCGTAAAAATCAACATGACTAAATAGGGTACTGCTGACTGTCTGTTGAATGTGCCCCGGCCAGTAGGTAATGGTTGGCATCCTGGTCCCAGCTTCAAAAGCACTGTATTTGCCGCCGTTAAATGGCCCCCAGGGTCTGTCTGATCCCACAAGCGCTTCCGCCTGATCCTGGTAACCGTCATCCAATACAGGGCCGTTGTCACTGCTGAAAATAATCAGGGTATTGTCTGCTAGTCCTTCTTTTTTAAGATAATCTATCACTTGCCCCACCGACCAGTCTAGTTCTGCGATAGCGTCTCCACGAGGTCCCATCTTGCTGGCACCTTTAAACCTTGCATTCGGGGCCCTGGGAACATGAACATCGGTAGGCGCAAAATACAAAAAGAATGGATGTTGCTTGTTTTGGTGAATATAGTTTTTGACTTTACTGACTACTGTAGCGGTGATGTCTTCATCTTTCCACCAGGCGGATTTTCCGCCTGTCATAAACCCAATTCTGCTGATACTGTCAATGATGGTACCGCTATGCTGAGAATCAGCCAGCATTCTGGTCATCTCAGGGTGTTCTAGACCTGTTGGTAAATTCCCGACCTTATGGTCATAACTGATAGACAGGCTGTCGGATGTAGAAAGACCTACAACCTGATGATTTTCTACAAATACGGTAGGTACCCTGTCGAGCGTAGCCGGTACAATAAAGGAGTAATTAAAGCCGATTTCTAAGGGGCCGGGCCGCAACTGGTCATTCCAGGTGGGAGTGCCATCACCCAGGCCTAGATGCCATTTGCCAATAACGGCTGTATTATACCCGTTCTTTTGAAACATGGCCGGCAGGGTAGGTGTTCCGGGACGGATTAATAAAGGAGCACTGCCGGGCAATATGGCGGCATTATTACGGAAGGCATAACTGCCTGTCAGTACCGAAAATCTGGAAGGGGTACAGGTAGAAGCGGTGCTGTGCGCATCGGTAAAACGCACACCGTTTTTGGCCAGATGATCGATGTTGGGTGTCTGTACACCCGTAGCGCCATAGCAGCTTAAATCTCCGTATCCCAAATCATCTGCATAGATAATGATGATATTAGGCTTCGTATTTACTGTCTGCTTCGTTGCATTTTTGCAGGAACTCGTGCCCAAGGCGACCAGGGCACCCAACAGTAAAGAGATTGAATTTTTTAATTGCATAACAGGTATTTATTGATGGAAAAACTACTTTATTCGGTGTTACTTAATAGCCGGTGCTGGCCTTTGCGTAAAAGAAGGACTATTGCCCTTGATCCTTGGCCAGCCACCTTTGAAGTAAATTTCATCCAGGAGCATGACTCTTTTGTCAAATTTTAATCCGACCGGACTTTTTTGGCTTTGGAAACGGTCTTTTGGATCAATGGCGTGGTATAACATCCAATATTTTTTGCCCTTATTAGTGGTAATTACAGCGTTATGTCCTGGAGCATCCCAATGGTCATTAAGTTCCAAAATAACCCCATTGCCGGAACCGTCCAGGCCCTCAAATTTTGTATAAGGACCCGCTACATTTTTTGATCTGGCTACCATGACTGCATAATGAGCCTTAGGACCACAGCAATTATCGCCTGAGAAGAATAAATAATAGTAACCCTTTCTATAAATGAGCCAGGGCGCTTCAACCATATTGTCGTAATTGTTTTTTTTATTTGTTGGTATGATAAGGTCTATAGGGTTGCTGTCGGGTGCGAGATGTGTCCAGTCCTGCATCTGTTGCATTTGAATGGGAGCTCTGTCTGAACCCCATAAAAGATAGGATTTTTTAGTGTTGGGGTCATGAAATACCATGGGGTCTATATGGGTATAGGATCTGCCACAAACGAGTGGCGCGCCGATATCCGTAAATGGCCCTTCAGGTGACCTGGAAGTTGCAATGCCGATACAATGTTCTTTACTGCCGTTTTGACCAGATGCAAAATAGAGATAATAGGTTTTGCTTTTAGGGTCATAATGGATATCCGGTGCCCAAAACTCGGTTGTTCTATCTGCCCAACTGGGTTTAACCGGCATGCCGTCTGCTAGATATTGCCAGTGAACCAAGTCTTTTGACTTGGCAATCTGTAAATGGATCATTTCTTTTTGCTCATGCCAGGTCCGGGTAGCGTAGGCGTAAAAATATCCATCCGGCGCTTTTATGATGGCTGGATCTGCAAAAATGGTATTTAAGACGGGATTGGTATAGCTCTTTGACCTGTTGGTATTGTTTTGGGCCTTTGTACTGAGGCCGCAAAAAAACATAAGGAGCCATCCTAATCCATAGGTCATCATTTTTTTGGGAAAGCGCATTGTTTGAGTCATGATATTTTATTTTTTATGATGGAGAACCTGGTTGTGGAACCGGTAACAAGTAAGTTCTTTTTAAAGGCGTAATTTTATATCCATTGCTTCAAAACCAGTTTTTTTTCTGTTATACGGATGCCTGATATTTTATCCTTTTAAAGTTACCAATTATAGCGCGTAAGACAGCTCTATTTAGAATTGGTTAATATTTCAATAGTATTGATTACCGGCTCGTATATTTACAGGGCTGTAGAACACATAAAGATTATTGCTGTTTTTGTCTGCCCTGCTTTAATAATTCTATAAAATCTTTATATACCAATGGGTTGGTATAGTAATCTCCCTTAGGGCCTTTGCCAAATGATTTTTGTAAGAACAAAGGGTTTAAGAACCAGGAAGGGGTACGGGAGGTTATATTTTTAGCGTAACCTTGTTGCAGTAACGGATAAGTCGCCAGAACAACACCGTACTGTTGGAAATATCGGTAATAAATTTTTAAATAATGAGGGATATACCAGGGCTGACTATTAAATAGCTGATTCCATTGCGGGTATGGGATTTTGCCATTATTGACAAGGGTAAGCCACTGATATACGGTAAGACCTGCCGGAAGATTATTTTTTTGTAGAAAATCAGCGCCCTTTTCATTGATGCCAATGCTGTCTTTAAAATGCCGATTGTATAATCTGAATAAGGAGAACTCGGGTACGATAATCGGCTTTTCAGGCATAAGGTTGCGGGCGAAAGTAAAAGCTTTTTGTATGTCTAGGGTGTCTTCTATATGTAAATGAATGGCCAGACCGGTTACGGCCTTATTCATTTGTGCAAAACGGATCAGCTCGATTACACCAGGTGTTTTTTGCATTTGCTGTTCAAAAAGAGCAGGCAGTGAACCTGCATATATTTGGGGCATTGTCCAAGTGGGCTGTCTTTTGTAAAAAGCAATCACGTGTTGCATAAGACGATTGGTAAATATAATTAAGGGCACCTGGTGTTGCGGATTATATTGCAAATCAACCCGCATGGTTTCTAAATTGGGCTCATTGCCCAGCGTAAATATTTTAATATAAGGCCCCACCTCATTTAAAATGCTGTCCACCATTTTAAAATATTGCTGTTCCGATGCTGATCCTGGGACAGGCAGACGTAGTTTTCTTTTTTTAAAGTCCCACCTGAATCCAAAGACAATCTTATAGCCGGCTTTTGCTGCCTTTATTACGTTTTCAATGGCTGGGTTATGTTGGACGCAGAGTAGGCCGTCTACATAATCCAGAATTCTGGGAGTGGTTCTAATCCAGTCTGGATGAACCTTTTGCAGGTATTTAAAATCTATATTTTCCGGATTATGGTTAAAGTTCAGCCCTAGTTGCTGACTAAATAGCGAATGGATGCTTAATAGAAAAAAAGCAGAGATCACAAGGATTTTATTTACGCGCATTATTTTGTCTTTAAATTTGAATAGAAGGATGTAGCGGCCTGAATGTCTGGCCTGACTCTGCCATTTACCCATTGAAGTGGAATGAGCGCCGGACGGCAGGTGATAGGGAAGGACGCTGCCATCATACCTCTGGGATTAAAGAACGCTGTTGACCACCAATTGCCTGCTTTATCGGTGAAAAAGTTATTATGGCCTCCCCCCAGAATGGCTGGATACCTGGGACCGTAAGGTCCGTAAATGCTATCAGCTTCTGCGACTACAACGTCATAACTGTACAGTCCCTTGTCTTTGTGGCCGTCTCTGATGTAAGAATAGGTACTGTCTGGTTTTAATACAGACCATACACTCTGTACCAGTTGATAGGTATGATCGTGTTTTGTCAGCCATACGCCTTCAATATACGGCTCTGGTTGATAAGGGGTTTCTTTTAGTTTTCTAAAGGGTTCAGCAATATCACTGAGGTCACTGTTCATAAGGGCGATATAGTGATCATGTCCTACTAAATAAACCTGCCCATCGGTATCCTCAAAAATACTTAAGTCGATATTGTCAAAAATGGGTTTGTCCTTATTGCCTTTGATATTGATATAAGGTCCGGTGGGGCTTCCCGTCGTGCTTTCTAATACGAAAGACCCTTGCCCTTCATTGAGGCAGGCGGCAATCAGCCATCGATGCCTGCTTTTAATATAATGAATTTCAGGGGCCCAGACCGCTCTGTACATGGAGTCCAGTGGGTCACCATTCAGTGATGTTGTACCTTCTTTTATGGGTTTCCCTTTTTTTTGCCAGGGGGCGGCATCCTTGTCAAAGGACCAGATTCTGCCCAGAGATTTCCAGTGTTTCAGATCAGTGGATTGCCATAAATAAATGCCGTCATTATAATCCCAGCAGTGGGTAGCGCCTTCAAATATTCGGTTGGGGCTGGCCGTGGTTCCTGTCATATAATAATTGCTGTCAGGCCCCAGCATGACATAAGTGTCCCGCATCCAGACATTCATGATTGGGTGAATAGATTGGGGAACGGTCAATAGTGAATCACCGACGGGCGCAACCGGGTCGCTATAGGCCAGCTTTGTCCTGCTTTGCGTATTCGTACCACAGGCGCTACATAATATTAATAAAAATGTGATACACAACATGAAGGGAAAAGGTCGCTTTTTAAAATAAGGCGTTGCAGAATATATTTGTGGATGAGGCATGTGTTTTTACGCGTAATTTTTCTTGTATTCAGATCAGGTTGAATGCAAGGGTTAAAGGATGGTTGTGGGGTATAGGCGGCATTAGAATAGTAAAACCTGGCTAAAAGGATAATGAAAATTAATCACATTAAAAAGGGTCTTTGTTAAGTGGGTTTAGTGTGGGGTGAGAAATTTTGGGGTCAGACATACCTGCCCGTGCGCAGGTATGTCCGTGATACCCCTATTTTCCATCCCAAAACTTGACGACCGACTATGATTAATAACCCGGATTTTGTTCACAAAGCTTATTGGCCTGAATCTCTGATTGAGGAATCGGAAATAAAACTCTATCGGTTGTGGCCTGGGCGGCAGGGATGCCCCTGGCTAAAGCGGAAGAAATAAACGTTCCCTGGCGTATTAAATCCTCTCTTCTTTTGCCTTCAGAGATAAACTCCCAACCTCGCTCTTTGAAAATAGCCTCCCTGAAACTTTTTTGGTCAGGTGCATCTGTTGAACTCAGATTGGGCAGTCCAGCCCTTGTTCTGATCTGATTAATCAAGGTGAAGCATTCCTGGGGTGGGGTGCTGCTCAGTTCATTAAGCGCCTCTGCCCTGGAAAGTAAAATGTCAGCATAACGGTAGATAGGTACGTCATTACCGCTGTTGTTGCCAATGGTGGTATTGTCCCAGTATTTGAAACTACGGGCATTGTCCCCATCCAATATATTAACTGTATTGCCCGCATTGTTGATGTAGCTGGTGCAGATAAGGTTTCTGCGTTTATCGGCAGGGTCCATGGTGTTGACAAAAGCAGTCCTGAGCCGGTACTGGGTGGCGAAGTTGGACATAGTCGATTGGTAAATAAAATCAGGAACCTGATCTGTGCGCTTAAAACCGGCAGGCAGGGCCCCTGCCATAAACCAGTTTCCAAAATCGACCTCGTTTTTACAGGGCAGCACAAGAATCATTTCTTTATTGCTCATGCCTTCGTTTTCTACTCTGAACAAGTCTTTGAAAGCGTATTGCGTGGTAGAATAATAATTAAAGTCCATGATGGCCTGACAGGCATCCGCCGATTTTTGCCACTGCTTTGTATTAAGATAGAATTTCGCTAATATAGCATAGGCAACCCCCTTATTAAATCTGCCAAATGCTTCTTCCTTTCCAGGATCAGGCAAATCAGGAATGGAAGCCGTGATTTCTGAGGCAATAAAATCTTTCATTTCCTGATCGGTAGCTCTGGCCAGATCGCCTGGCTGGCTGGTAGAGGTTCTTAATGGAACCGGCCCGAAGAAACTATAGAGCGTGGCATAACTGTACGCTCTCAGCACCCTCGCTTCCGCTTTATAGAGTTTTTTATTGTCATCTGTGGTGTTGACATTGTCAATGTTTTCAATAACACCATTAGCATCGCGGATACACCGGTAATTAGGAGCCCAGATATCTGCCTGAAACGTGCCTAAGTTTGCATCCCAGGTAAAATTGATAATTTCCACCAACTGGCCGTTTTCTGCTCCGCCGGAATTGAAGGCCATATCAGTACACATCTCAGAATTATTAATGACAAAGCGGGAGTTCTGCTGGGTCTGCTGCTGGGCATAAGCCGAGAATAGTAAAGATTTAATGCCGCTCTCGGTTGTCAACACATTGCCCGGTGCATATTCCGAATAAGGTGTTACATCCAGGTCCTTTTCACAGGCGCTGGACCCTAAAAGCAATAGGGCAGGGATTATATATATGAATATCTTTTTCATCTTATTAATTTTATGGAATTAAAACTGGATATTTAGGCCACCGGTAAAGGTTCTTGTCATGGGATAAGTGTTATAGTCTACCTTATTGATGTTGCTGCCAATGGCATTGGCGGCTGGATCAGCGCCAGAATAATTGGTAATGGTCCAAAGGTTTTGACCACTAATATAAACCGTCGCACTATTGATAAACTTATGGCGCCCCAGTGGAACATTATAAGAAAGCTGGACAGATTGCAGCCTCAAATAAGACGCGCCTTCTACAGTCTTATTGGTAACATTCTTAAGTCCTTGCACATCTCCAGGTATAAAGGAAGGATATTCATTGGTAGGGTTTTCCGGGGTCCATCTATTTAAATAAAGATCGGCCAGTTTATTTCTACGGAAATCCACCGGATAATAAGAATCTACCAGACTGCTATTAAGCATCTTAGCACCATGAGAGCCTTCAAAAGAGACATTGAGCGATAAGCCTTTATAACTGGCGTTTACATTAAAGCCGTAATAGAAGTCGGGCAGGGAATTGCCTAAGATGACCCGGTCGCTACCGTCTATGACCTGATTGCTGTCCAGGTCTTTGTATTTAAGATCTCCGGGTCTTACACCAGCTGGCGCCTTTGTAAAGTCATCACTGGTCTGCCAGACTCCTGTGACCACATAACCGTAATAAGAACCCATGGACTCTCCTGGTTTTAAGATGCTATAATCTCCGATACTGCCGGGCCCCGAGGCGATGACCTGATCCTGGCCACCCAGGCTGAGAATTTTATTTTTCAGGGTCGTAATATTGAAGCTGGCGTCCAGTTTAAAATCGCCTTGGTCGACAAGCGTACTATTGAGCGCAAATTCAATACCTTGGTTGCGCATAGAGCCTACATTTTGGGTCTGTGAACCAAATCCGGAACTCAGCGGTAATGGGATATCGTACAGCAGATTGAACGTTTTTCTGTTATAATAGTCGATGGTGCCGGACAGCTTAGAAGAGAAAAGGCTAAAGTCAAGTCCAATATCCGTTTGTCTGGCGGATTCCCATTGCAGGTAAACATTCGGGCTTCTGGATGGAGCGATAGAGCTGACGCGCTGTCCATCAAAGACCGCATCTCTGCCTGCTGCATAGGTCGATAAATACAGGTAATTGGAATTCGGCTGATTACCGATAGCGCCATAGCTCGCCCTGAGTTTTAAATCAGAAATCGCGTCTACATTTTTCATAAAGGACTCCTGTTTGATTTTCCAGGAAAGGGCGGCGGAAGGGAAATAGCCGTACCGGTTCTGGGGGCCAAACCTGGCGGACCCATCCGCGCGGATGGAAGCGGTCAGTAAATAGCGGTCCAGGTAAGAATAATTGACACGTCCCAGGTAAGAAATTAAAATATTCTCCTGTTTACCATTGCCGACCTCATTGAGGGTCTGGTCTCCGGTTCCCAGGGCATAATAGGTCAGATCTGCCAGTGCGAAGGACCGGGCACTGGCCACCAGAGAACTGGAGGTGTATTTTTCATAAGTAGCCCCAGCCACCGCATTTATTTTATGTTTTCCAAAGCTTTCATTGTAATTAAAAGTTCCTTCCAGCAGATAATAGCCTCTTTTCCCGTCCCGGACATCCGCATATCCATTATAAGAAGCACCGGTGAGCGTAGATGGATCAATCCAGAAATACCTCTGTGCGTCATTCACGTCGGCGCCGACTCTTACTTTGGCAGAAAAGGTAGGGGCAAAGAAATATTCCCCATGCAGGTTCCCGAAAGTGCGGTATGTCTCTCCGGTAGAATACTGCCCGTTAATGACAGCCAGCGGGTTATCCATAGGCGCCATCAGGGGAGATCTGTAATAAGATCCGTCTTCATTGTAGGCAGGTGCGGTCGGGTCATAATTTTGTGCCATATATAAGGCGCTTCCGTTGTCATTAAGACCTGTTCCCGTAGCGTTATACTGGTCTTTCATATAAGAAGTAGCCAGACTGACACCTACGTTATATTTCTGAGGAACGTTAATATCTAAATGAACATTGACATTATAGCGCTGGGTACCTGATTTCAGCATGACCCCATCCTGACCAAAATACCCGGCAGATACATAATATTTGGTGGTGGGGTTTCCGCCGCTAAAAGAGATGTCATGAGATTGAATGGAGGCTTTTCTAAAAAGCAGCTGCTGCCAGTCAGTATTGTAGTTATCGCCGGTTACTTCGGGGTAATTACTGGTATTAAGATTGCCATCTTTGATAATGCCATTGAGTGCTTCCGTATACTGATCTCCCGTCATATATTTTTGGGTATGGCTCACCTGTTGCCTGCCATAGGATCCGTCATAACTGACCTTCAAGTTGCCGGCACCGCCTTTTTTTGTCGTGATTAAAACAACACCATTAGCGCCACGGGAACCGTAAATAGCTGTAGCGGAGGCATCTTTCAAAATTTCGATGGAGGCGATATCCGATGGATTTAAGGTGTTCAGCGGGTTTCTGTCATTGGGATTACTGGTCGTTCCCCCCGGACTGGCAGAGCCAATGGCGACGGCATCATTAACAGGCATCCCGTCAATGACATATAAAGGGGCATTATTACCGGTAATGGAGGTAATGCCTCTAATCTGAACACTCATGGCAGCCCCTGGTTCACCGCTTTTCTGGTAAATCTGCACCCCGGCTACCCGGCCTTGTAAGGCCTGCTGCATATTTATATTGGTGCCTTTTGTCAGATCTTTGGATTCAATAGAGGCCACAGAGCCAGTTAGATCACTTTTTTTAACCGTGCCATACCCAATGACCACGACATCAGACAGGGATTGGTCGCCCTGGGTTAGCTCAATGCTAAGATGGCTACGGCCATTGAGGTCTATCTGCTGACTATTATAGCCGACAAAATCAATAACGAGCTGTGTGTTCTGATCAGGCACCTGTATGGTAAAATGACCCTCAGCGTCGGATAGGGTATGGATCTGCGTGTTTTTTACAGAAATGGTGGCACCATTTAAGGGTTGCCCCTGGGTATTGGTGATCTGGCCACTGACCTCAGTGGACTGGGCCTGAACAAGGTTGCTAAATACCAGTAGCGTTAGTAGCAGCACCAGGCTTCGTAGCGGATACTTCTGCCTTAACTTTAATGGGTTCATAGTGTGAATGTTTTGTTTTTAGTGATTTTTTATTGGCAAGGGTTTTCGTTTTCAGCAATTTTTTGAAACTGATCTAAAAAGCTATAGGACTTTTGGTTGCGCCCGTTGACCTGCTGGACGGACCGGTTAAGAAATAATCCGTTTAATACCCAGGGATCGGTGCTAACTGTAAAGTCCGTATTGTCGGGATAGGATTGGCGCAGTGCATAAAAACTTAAGTAGACGTTCCCCGTGGCCAGAAAGGACTGATAGGCCGTGCATAAATAACTGCTTTTAGCAGCCAGATACGGGGAATTAGCCCAGAAGGCATACCATTCCTGGGCGGGCCTCGGATTTTTTAATGCATAATCGATATATTGATAGTTTTTGGTGACACTGGAGGGCGGAAGCTCAATGCTGTCAGAAGCGGAGGCTTCAGCTGCTTTGATAAACGCAGGCGCTATGGCAGAATCGTTATAGGAACGCCAGTATTTCATCAAAGAAAATTCGGTGACTAGCATTTTTTGATCCGCCCTGATTTTTGAAGCCGCAAAATTCAGGGCACTGGTCATTTCTGCCTCACTATTATGATGGATATGCAAGTCGATACCTGCCAGATAAGAAGTAGCCTTGGCAAAGGCCAAGAGGTTTAAATAGCCCGCGTTGGTCTGCTGGGTGGTTTGATACATATTATCAAAGGCGCCCAGAAAAATAGGCTTTTCAATATTATTTTGTTCAAAATAGGTATGTACCTTATCCGTGGCCTCCTTATAAAAGCTGTTAAGCGGCTCATTCCAGGTGGCAGGGGCCGCCTCAATAAATGGCTCATTGCCCACAATCAGCACATCGGTATATGGCATTACCTTGGCCAGCAGTGTGCTAATAAAACTCAGATAGTTATTCCAGTCCTGGCCATCTTTGGCGGGAAATCCATTCTTTAAGAAGTTGAACTTAAGGCTCAGGACAGTTTTGTAGCCTTTGGATTTTAGGCTGTTATACGCTGCAATTTTGGCATCGGTATTTATAGTACCGGCTTTATACAGGTCAATGACTTCTATAAAGCACCTGACCCACTTGGTTTTGGAGTCTGCTATGTCCTGCATATCGGCCACGTCCACCTGTTCATTCAGGTTCACGCCCATTTTAAAGCTATAATCAATCGAATCCGGCGTAGAGGGTTTGGCCACGGTGACATGGCTTTTTTCACCACTGCATCCCAGGTAGATACCTGCCAGTAGTAACCATAAAAGGCAGTGTGTGTAGAAAAACTTCATATGTATTTAGTTTTTAATATTATTGAATTTGTGTCATCTTACTGGATAAATGCAAGTGGCGTCATCAATAATCCAACAGTGAATAAATGGATGGCTTTTTTGCTGAGCAATTTTAGTCAGAGAATACAGCAATCAATAGCAGTATTGTTAAATAAATCTTGATAATTGTTTAAAAATTGTCAAACAGGCGTCTGGCAGTAAAAATCGGATGCTGGAAACGGGGAATTTCAACATATGTGCGGGCGGGCTGTCCTACAACTAAAAGGTGATTTTGGGGCTTAACGGGGATATAAAAGCCTAACTATGCTGTCTTTAGCAAATATGTTTAGCTGTATTTTTACCTGTTTTGGTGTAATTATTCCTTCCAAAGCAGGACAAATGTTTAAATAAGCCGCAATTTTGTTTATAAATGAAGTTATATTTATCTATTTACTTTCACATTTGACAATAATGCAGAAATTAGCATTCAACAAATAGATAAACCACGCCTTAGATGAAATCCTTATTTTATTTGTGGATATTGTTTGGACTGATAGCCGTAGCCAGGGCCCAGGATATTCAATTTAGAAAGCTGACCTCTAACCAGGGGCTGTCCCATAATACGGTGTATGGAATCTGTCAGGATGATAAGGGGCAGATGTGGTTTGCGACCAGAGAGGGCCTGGACCGTTATGACAGCTATCAGATCAAGAACTATTATATAAAAGATAGCCTGCCAGGCATCTCTCCCGATAAAATTGGCGCCTTATTATGTGATCATGACAGCATTTATATTGCTACCGAAGACGGATTATACATTTATAACCAGCAATCCGACCAGATTTCCAGAAGCCGGGCATTAAAGCAAAAATTGTCGGTACTCTGCCTGTTGAAGGCAGGTAAGGTTTTATTTGTTGGAGGCACAACGGGTTTATTTAAGCTGGAAGCAGGCAAAAGCGAAGCCATTACGCAGCCCAATCTAACTGTCCGGGCCATGGAGCAACTTGGCCCCGATCGTTTTTTAATTTCCATAGGTAACCAGATCAGAGTGATTGATGGTCAAGGTAAAACCATTAAAATGTTTGATGGCCAGTCATTTACCCCCCTGTCCATCCCTAATTTTGATGTTTATAATATGTATAAAGACCAGGCGGGGTTCGTTTGGTTATGCACTAATTATGGGTTGTATTATTATGATATAAACCAACAATCCTTTATCCGGCTGCATTTTTCGGCCAGGGATACCCGGGAGATCAGTACCGTAAGAGCGATTGCCAGTGACGGTAAAGATTTACTGTATATTGGTACCGAAAACGGCTTATATATTTACCACAGAAGTACCGGGCAGGCAGAAAATTACGGCCAGTCTTTCGATAATAATGCCAAAAAGCTCAATGATAAAGCCATTTACTCCGCTTTTATTGCCCGGGATGGCTCTGTATGGTTGGGCACCTATTTTGGTGGAATTAATTATATCCCCTCCAATACCTATGCCTTTGAGCGGATTATGCCCCAGGATAATGGCGGGGGAGTATCTGGTAAAGCCGTCAGTCAGATGATGGAAGATAGTAGCCATCAAATCTGGATTGGTACAGAAGATGGCGGCATTACGATTTATGACCCCCTCAAAGATCAGTACAGCTATATTAATAAAACCTCCCGTCCTTTCTATCTGGGCATTAATAATGTCCATGCCATTCATAGCGATGGCATGGGCGATATCTGGGTGGGCACCTTTTTAGGCGGGCTGCACAGATTTGATTTGAAAAACAAGACCACGACTATTTACACGAATAAACCGGGGGATTCCACCTCCTTATCCAGTGATAATGTTTATGCAGTGTATAGGGATAGCCGCGGAACGCTTTGGATTGGTACCCAAAACGGGGTTAATATATTTGATTACCCAAAAGGTAGGTTTAAACATTTTCGCAGTGATGTCTTTAGTTATAAGTTTATTTATGATATAGGGGAAGATCAAAATGGAGATATATGGTTTTGTACCCGCTTTGATGGGATTTACCGGTATAACCCAATGGGCGGCACTCTGAACCATTATGGGGCCACAGGGCCACACCCGGTTTTAACCAGTAATCAGATTATCAGTTTTTATAAAGACAGCAAATCCAATTTATGGTTTGGCACGCTGGGGGGCGGAATCCTGCGTTTTGATTTTCAAAAGGATACATTTAAAAGCTATACGACTGCCGAAGGATTACCCAATAATAACGTATATGGTATTTTGGAGGATGGCGCAGGGTACGTCTGGCTGACCACCAACAGAGGGCTTTCCAAATACAGCCCTGAGACAGACCGGTTTATCAACTATAATAATAAATACGGACTACCCTCCAACCAGTTTAATTTTAAATCCTACCTGAAAACCAAAGATGGAACCCTTTATTTTGGCAGTATTAATGGGTTGCTATTTTTTCATCCTGAAAAAATAGCTGCCAGACATCCCCTGGTTCCTTTAATTTTTACTGATTTTCAGCTTTTTAATAAGACGGTTGTCCCTGCAGAAGGAGCCGTGCTGCACCGGCAGATTGATTATACCCGCAATATCTATCTGAACTATAATCAAAATGTCTTTACGATTAATTATGCGGCCATTGATTATGCGAACCCGGGCAGCACCCATTACGCCTATTATTTAAAAGGATTTGAGGATAAATGGAACTATGTAGATGGTAAAAACAGCGTCACCTACACAAATCTATCGCCTGGATCCTATACATTTTACGTGGTGGCGCTCAGCGCGGACGGAGCATTGCAAAGTGTACAAAGGTCCATTGATATTATTGTAAGACCTCCTTTTTACAGAACCAAGCTGGCCTATCTGGGCTATTTTTTACTCCTGTTACTGCTTATTTGGCTCTATACCCGTTTTATCCGGTTTTTGCATCAGAAAAAGATGGAAGTGCTGATTGAGCGGATCGAAAAGGAAAAAACGAAAGAATTAACCCAGAACAGATTAAACTTTTTCACCTTTATTTCTCATGAATTCAAGACACCTCTAACCCTGATACTGGCCTCCATTGAAAAGCTGATCTCCGAAAAAGGGGATGCCTTGAAAAATAATAAGGAACTCGCCGGCATTAAAAATAGCGCTTCCGTGCTCTTTAAGCTCATTCAGCAACTCATGGAGTTCCGAAAGGTTGAAACCGGTCATAACAGTGTACAGCTGAGCCGGGCAGATATTGTAGGTTTTCTAAGAGAGGCCACTGCTTATTTTGATACCATGGCCATCAGTAAAGGTATTGATTTACAGTTTAGTGCATCCTGCCCGGAGCTGTTCGCCTATTTCGATAAGGATAAACTCGAAAAAATCCTGTTCAATATCCTGTCCAATGCTATAAAAAACACGCAAAAGGGCAAAATAACACTCAGAGTGGATTGCCTAAGTGGCCGCACAGAAACAGAAGATTTAGAGCCGGCAAGTACCCAGATAACAACAAAGAGAGATGCTGCCATTGCGATCAGTGTAATAGATACAGGGCAGGGAATGACCCGTTCGGAGTTAAAAAATATATTCAATCCCTTTTATAAAGCACCAGATAGTGAGCTAGGGAGTGGCATAGGCCTTTCTCTGGTCCATAGCCTGGTGCAATACCTGAATGGAGTGATAGCCATTGAAAGCGAGGTCCAGAAAGGCACGACCATTTCTATTAAATTGCCGGTGGTATTGAAATTGGAGGAGAAGCAGCCCAAAAAGGACATGGCACCGCATAAAGAAGGCCCAAGTAGAGCAGATAACAATAAGCTTTCCTTACCAGAAAAACGATTAACGCCCGAAAATCCTGCTGCTATTATCACGGAGGCCAAAAGGTACACCTTGCTTATTGTGGAAGACAATAAGGAGCTGATGGTGTTTTTGTCTAATCATTTTGCCAATTTTTACCATGTAATCAGTGCTTTAAACGGTCAGTCAGCCTTAAGAAAGATTGCCAAATTACCCCCGGATATTATTATCAGTGATGTGAAAATGCCTAAAATGGATGGCATAGAATTATGCCGGCACATCAAAAACAACCCTAAATTGAGTTACCTGCCCGTCATTTTGCTCTCTGAGTGGGAGTCAGACGAGAAAAGAGTGACTGGATTAAACACAGGTGCGGACGCTTATTTGGGTAAGCCTTTTAATTTGAAGGAGTTAGAGTTGCTAGTCTCTAATATGATAAAATCGAGGGTAAAATTAAGGGAACATGTCATCAGTATCAGTGAACTAGCGATCGATCATCTTCCGACGAATAATAAAAATCAGGAATTCTTGACCAATTTGAGTAATCTTCTGGAAAAGCGGTTCCAGGACAGCGATTTTACCATTGAAAATATGGCCAGGGACTTAAATATGAGCCGAACTTCTTTGCATCTACACCTAAAGAAAAGTATGGGTAAAAGCGCCTCAGAACTTTTAAATGAGTACCGGCTCAAAAGAGCCGCAGTAATGCTGGAAAATGATATGCCCATTAATGAAGCGGCCTATGCCTGCGGATATAATGACCCCAATTACTTTAGCCGGGTCTTTAAAAAGTATTACGGGCAGACTCCGGCTAAGTATAGGGAGCAGGCTAAAGCCGAAAAATAACAGCGGATAAAAATATTCAGCAGTACAACATTGCTTATATAATTAACATTAGATACTTGAATTAGAAGGGTTTAATCAGGCTGGGTATACTTCCGAAATATTTGGGCAAAAGCAAGAAACGCTTTTCAATATTGTTGCGGAGAGTGAGTAATGCAAGGGCGCATTAGGTTGAGTTTAAGGAAGATATAAAAGTGGTCTTCATCTAAAGCCTGTTATTAAGATACAAGGAGCGAGGATTTTGAGCGTATTTATAGCTATGTCAATGGGACAATCCACTACAAGACCTGTTTGGCAAAATCTAATTATTTAAAGATGGCCTTAGCCAGAACAAATGGGTGCAAAAGTCAAATTTTAGCCGTTCTCTATTGAGGAGAGGGCGTAATCTTGATTAAGAAATTGAATATTAAATGGTTATCTTAATTATCCGATGAAGGGAAGTATAAAGATTTAAATTGACCGGTATCTGGTTGCTATGCTGAAACCAAGAATTTCCTGCCCGTATTTGGGTGACTTTTAAGGCTTTTTCTCCTAAAATGGCCTATTTTTGCGCCTTCAGACAAGAATTTCAAAAAAAAAGTTTGTCTATTCAAAAACTAAACATACCTTTGCAATCCCAATAAAAAATTGGGTGTTATATTATGTCTCAACGCATCAGAATAAAATTACAATCCTACGATCACAACTTAGTAGACAAGTCTGCTGAGAAGATAGTTAAAACCGTACGTGGAACAGGCGCTGTTGTTACAGGTCCTATTCCTTTGCCTACGCACAAGAGAATTTTCACTGTGCTGCGTTCACCGCACGTGAATAAGAAGAGTCGTGAACAGTTCCAGTTAGCTACGCACAAACGTCTGCTGGATATCTACACTTCTTCTTCCAGAACTGTAGACGCACTCAGCAAATTGGATCTTCCCTCTGGTGTAGAGGTTGAAATCAAAGCGTAAGATTACGTATTTAACCATTATTGCTATAAATATAGGGTAATGGTTTAGTTCTTATATAAATAATTAGTCATCTCTCAATTGCCCCTGGTAAGAAAAGAGCTCTGATAGAAAGATATTCAAACTACAATTGTTTGAACTGTAAAATATAAAACAGGCCCTTCGAGGTTTGTTTGTCATCGGTACTTCTCAAGTTTAATAGTTAAACGGCAACAGAAAAGGTCGATGATGACAGAGATTGAAATACTGCTTCATTCAGTATTGTCTCCAAAACCTACGCGGGGCAAAAAACCGCAAAAATGAAAGGAATTATTGGAAAGAAAATTGGTATGACCAGCGTCTACGGCCCAGAGGGCAAGCAGATCGCTGTAACTATCATTGAAGCAGAGCCCAATGTTGTAACCCAAATCAAAAATCAGGAAACTGATGGTTACAGTGCACTACAGTTAGCTGTAGGTGACAAAAAAGAAAAGAACTCAACCAAAGCTGCCATTAACCACTTCGCGAAAGCAAGCACTTCTGCTAAGAAAATCGTTAAAGAGTTTCGCGATTACTCCATCGAAAAGAATTTAGGTGATACCGTCACAGTTGACATCTTCGCTGAAGGTGAATCTGTTGACGTTGTCGGCACTACCAAAGGTAAAGGTTTCCAGGGTGTTGTAAAACGTCATGGATTTGCCGGTGTGGGTGAAGCATCCCATGGTCAGCATGACCGTTCCCGTGCACCGGGATCTGTAGGTGGTTCCTCTTATCCTTCCAGAGTATTTAAAGGAATGAGAATGGCTGGTCGCATGGGTAATGACCGTGTTAAAATGAAAGGCCTTAAAGTCGTTAAAATCTTCGCTGACAAGAACTATATCTTAATTAGCGGCTCTGTTCCAGGTCATATCGGCTCAACAGTTTTCATCCAAAAATAAAAGTAAAGAATTCAGAAAAAACCTATTCTTTACCCAAATTGATTAAAAATGCAATTAGAAGTTTTAAATACAACAGGAAAATCTACAGGCAGATCCGTTGAGTTGCCTGATGAAATATTTGGTGCTGAACCGAACAATCACGTGATTTATCTGGCTGTTAAACAGTACTTAGCTGCAAGACGTCAGGGAACACACAAAGTGAAAACCCGTGCAGAAGTTCAAGGTGCCAGCCGCAAATTACATAAGCAAAAAGGTACCGGTGGTTCTCGTAAAGGTAATATCCGTAACCCATTATATAAGGGTGGTGGTACTATCTTCGGACCTAAACCTCACGCTTACACTTTTAAGCTGAACAGAAAAGTAAAAGACCTGGCTAAGGTTAGTGCGCTTTCTCACAAAGCAAAAGATAATGCAATCGTCGTTTTAGAAGACCTTCAGTACGAAGCTCCTAAAACCAAACAATTCGCTCAGTTATTAGCTGATTTAAGCGTTGCAGGTAAAAAAGTATTATTTGTATTACCAGAATACAATGATAATGTGTACCTGAGCCTGAGAAACCTGCCAAGAGTTGGAAGTACTTTACTGGCTGACATCAATACTTACGATGTTGTAAATGCTGATGTTGTCGTATTTACTGAAGATGCAGCAAAGCTTTTATCTGATAAAGAAGAAGCAGCAGCTTAAGACAAGGATCTAATAGAATTTGAATCATATATGCCCAAGGGCATTAAGTCTGTCAGACAGATATAAAAAATTAAACAGATGAAACTTACAGAAGTTTTAATAAAACCCATCCTTACCGAAAAGGCAAATGCACAAAGCGAAAAGCTGAACAAATTTGCGTTCCGTGTAAATCGTAGGGCTAACAAACTGGAGATCAAAGATGCGATTGAATCTTTCTACGGTGTAACTGTAAAAGAAGTTCACACAATCGTTGTCCCAGCTAAAAACAAAACACGTTTTACTAAAGCCGGATATGTAGAAGGTAGAAAACCTGCTTACAAAAAAGCTTATGTAACCGTAGCTGAAGGCGATACAATTGATCTGTACGGTACAGTTTAAAATTTAGACATTCACAATTATAGTAAGCGAAGCTGAAAATTTCGCATAAAAGTAGATAAAAATGGCATTAAAAAAGTTTAAACCAATGACCGCGGGTACCCGTTGGAAGATTGGAAATGCTTACGCAGAAATTACCACAAATGAGCCTGAAAAGAGCTTACTTGACAAAAAACACCAGAAAGCTGGTCGTAACTCTCAAGGTCGTCGTGTAATGCGTTACAGAGGTGGTGGACATAAAAAACACTACCGTATCATTGATTTCAAACGTGATAAAGCTAACATCGAAGCAAAAGTAGTATCTATCGAATACGATCCAAACCGTACTGCTTTTATCGCGCTGTTACAATATACTGATGGTGAAAAACGCTATATCATTGCTCCTAATGGACTGCAGGTTGGTGCTAGCGTAATCTCTGGTGACAGTGTTGCCCCTGAACTGGGTAATGCGCTGAAACTGAGAAACATGCCTTTAGGTACTACGATCCACAACATTGAATTACAGCCTGGTCAGGGTGCTAAATTGGCAAGAAGTGCCGGTACCTCTGCTCAGCTGAGCAATAAGGAAGAAAAATACGCTGTTCTTAAAATGCCTTCTGGTGAATTAAGAAAAGTATTGATTGATGGTTATGCAACTGTAGGTGTTGTTTCTAACAGCGACCACAGCCTGCAGAGTGCTGGTAAAGCGGGTGCTAACCGTTGGAAAGGTATCCGTCCTCGCGTTAGAGGTGTTGCGATGAACCCAGTAGATCACCCAATGGGTGGTGGTGAAGGTCGCGCTTCTGGTGGACACCCACGTTCTCGTACCGGTAAATACGCTAAAGGTGAAATTACTCGTAAGAAGAAAGGTTCTGATAAACTGATTATTCAGAGAAGCAACGGTAAAAAATTATCTAACAAATAGTTCAATCTGTTAAAATGGTCCCTGGGTAACACCAGGGACAAATAAACAAACAATTATAAATTATGGCTCGTTCAATTAAAAAAGGCCCATACGTAGATGCTAACCTGGAACAGAAAGTTCAGGCGATCATTGATGGCAAAGCAAAGAAGTCTGTAATCAAAACCTGGAGCCGTCGCTCCACTATTATCCCTGATTTCGTGGGACAGACTTTTGCAGTTCATAACGGTAATAAATTCATTCCCGTTTATGTAACAGAATTCATGGTAGGACACAAACTCGGTGAGTTTGCCCCAACCAGAAACTTCAGAGGTCACGCAGGTAGCAAAAAATAATTATAAAAAATTGAGTCAGTTTGATGCTGACACAAAAATATAAGAAAATGGAAGCAGTAGCTAAATTAAAAAATTATCCTACAGGGCCGCGTAAAATGCGTTTGTTAGCAGATGTTATTCGTGGTATGGAAGTAGAGAAATCACTTTCTATCCTGGAATTTCATCCACAGCACAATGCAAAGCCACTGGCTAAATTGCTGAAAAGTGCCATCTCTAACTGGGAACAGAAAAATGATGGTCAAAGCGCAGCTGATGCAAACCTGGTGGTTAAAACTATTTATGTTGATGGTGGCCGCTCGATCAAAAGAATGCGTCCTGCACCGCAGGGACGTGGTCATAAGATCCGCAAACGCAGCAATCATGTAACCATTGTAGTGGATACTAAAGCATAATTAAAGGAAATTAGTAAGAACGCTGTTCTTACGTATTAAACAAATAAACATTGAAAGTGCGACAGCATCAAACTTTCGAATTTTCAAATCAACAATATGGGTCAAAAAGCAAATCCTATTGGTAACAGATTAGGAATCATCCGTGGATGGGACAGCAACTGGTATGGCAACAAGAAAGACTATGCAAATCGTCTGATTGAAGATAATAAAATCCGTACCTATCTGAATGCACGTATTAATAAAGGCGGTGTAGCCAAAATCGTAATCGAACGCACTTTAGGTAAATTGATTGTTACTATCCATACTTCTAAGCCAGGTATCATCATCGGTAAAGGTGGCGGTGAAGTTGATCGTATCAAGGAAGAATTGAAAAAACTGACAAATAAAGAGGACGTTCAGATTAATATTCTGGAAATCCGTCGCCCTGAAATTGATGCAGCAATCATCGGTGATACTATCGCCCGTCAGATTGAAAACCGTATCAACTTCAAACGCGCTATCAAAATGGCGGTGGCTTCTGCATTACGTATGGGTGCTGAAGGTATCAAAGTTAAAGCTAGCGGACGTTTAGGCGGCGCTGAAATCGCCCGTTCTGAAGAATTCAAACAGGGTCGCGTTCCTTTGCATACCTTCCGTATGGATATCGATTATGCAAGTGTTTTTGCACAGACTGTATATGGTAAGATCGGTTTGAAAGTATGGGTTTGTAAAGGTGAAGTTTTAGGTAAGAGAGATCTTAATCCTAACGTCGTAGCCGGTGGTGATTCTAAAGACAGAAGAAGCCATGGTGGTGAAAGAGGCGACAGAGGTGACAGAAGAGACAGAAGACCTCACGGTGGCGATAGAAGAGATAGAAGAAATTAATTATTTAGCTAATAAGGCTATTTAGCTAATGTGCTAGTACAGCAAAATGAACCATTAGCTTATTAGCACATTATAAAAGATCAAATTACATAAGATGTTACAGCCAAAAAGAGCAAAACACAGGAAAGCACAGAAAGGGCGCATTAGAAATGTTGCAAAAAGAGGGACAACCATCTCTTTCGGATCTTACGCTCTTAAAGCGGTTGAACCTATTTGGTTGAACAACCGTCAGATAGAAGCAGCGCGTCAGGCAATGACACGTGCTATGAAACGTGAAGGTAATGTTTGGATCAGAATATTCCCTGATAAACCCATCACTAAGAAGCCTGCTGAGGTACGTATGGGTAAAGGTAAAGGTAACCCTGAATATTGGGCTGCAGTTGTTGAACCGGGACGTATTATTTTCGAATGTGACGGTGTTTCACAGGAGATCGCACAGCACGCTATGAAGCTGGCTGCTGCCAAACTGCCCATTGCAACTAAGTTTGTATCGCGCAGAGATTTATAATCATAAAGGTCCGGTCGGTAGTTAAGGGAAGGTATTGAAACCCCGCTTTACAAGCCGATAGTATTTATCAAAAAATAAAATTCATCACTAATGCCTAATAAAGCAGTAGAATTTAACAAAAACCTTCAGAGTATGTCTGTAGAAGATCTGAAGGCTCGCATTCAGGAAGATGAACTTCGTTTGAAAAAAATGGAATTCGCTCATGCTATTTCTCCGATAGAAAATCCAATGAGCATCCGTCTATTCAGAAGAGACATCGCTCGGATTAAAACCGAATTGAGAAAAAGAGAACTTAGCGTAAAATAATATATTGTCTCAGGACAATAAAAAATTAAGTAAAATGACCGAAAGAAATTTGCGTAAATCTAGAGTAGGTGTGGTTAGCAGCAACAAGATGACCAAGACCATTACGGTTGCGGTTGAAAGAAAGGTTAAGCACCCTATGTACGGTAAATTTGTAAAGAAGACGACCAAGTTTCATGCACATGATGAAAAGAACGAAGCCCAGATCGGTGACGTTGTTAAGATCATGGAAACTCGTCCCCTGAGCAAAACAAAACGTTGGAGACTGGTTGAGATCGTTGAGAAAGCTAAATAAGCTTTTGGGATCTATAGGTTTCCTTTTGAATAATAAAATTGATTGTGATTAATTGACTATTAATCTCAGCTAAAAGCTAAATAAAATGATTCAGCAAGAAAGTAGGCTACGTGTAGCTGATAACAGTGGAGCTAAAGAAGTACTTTGCATCCGTGTTCTGGGTAACTCTGGTCAGGATTATGCAAAGATCGGTGACAAGATTGTCATCACTGTAAAGGATGCGATTCCTGCAGGTGGTGTTAAGAAAGGTACCGTTTCTAAAGCCGTTATCGTAAGAACCAAAAATAAATTACGTCGTAAAGATGGTTCTTATATCCGTTTTGATGACAATGCAGTTGTTTTATTAAACAACTCTGACGAACCTCGTGGTACACGTATCTTTGGGCCAGTTGCCCGTGAACTGCGTGATAAAGGATATATGAAAATTATCTCCCTGGCACCAGAAGTTCTCTAAGCAAATTCGGCTCCCATACCGGACTATTAATTACCGGTACATAATGACAAAATTTTTTAGTTTAGCTTTTAGCGGATTCGCTTGAAGCACTAAGCATACAAATATGAGCAATAGATTTAAACCTAAATACAATATCAAAAAAGGGGACAAAGTAGTCGTCATTGCTGGCGATGATAAAGACCTTAAAAAACCCCGCACGGTATTGCAAGTAATTATCGACAAAGGTCGTGTTGTGGTAGAAGGTGTTAATATCGTCTCCAAGCATACCAAACCTTCGGCTACAAATACCAAAGGTGGTATTGTAAAAGTTGAAGCACCTATTCACATCAGCAATGTACAGTTGTGGGATGCTAAAGCTGGCGCTCCTGCCAGAATCAAACGCACCCGTGACAATGGTAAATTAGTACGTATATCTAAAAAATCCGGGGAGGCAATTAAATAATGAGCACACAAAAATATACACCAAGATTGGCCGATAAGTACACTAAAGAAGTTGTACCCGCGCTGATTAAGAAGTTTGCTTACAAATCTGTAATGCAGGCGCCTAAATTGGAAAAGATCTGTTTAAACCGCGGTGTAAACGGAGCAGTAGCTGATAAAAAATTAGTTGAAGTTGCTGTGGATGAGTTAACGCTTATCTCCGGTCAACGTGCTGTGACTACTTTTTCCAAAAAAGACATCTCCAACTTCAAGTTAAGAAAAGGAATGCCTATTGGAGCAAGAGTAACACTTCGCGGTGAGAAAATGTATGAATTCTTGGATCGTCTGATCTCTGTTTCCCTGCCACGTGTGCGTGACTTCAAAGGAATCAGCGATAAAGCATTTGATGGTCGCGGTAACTACACTTTAGGTGTTACTGAACAAATCATTTTCCCAGAAATTGATATTGATAAAGTAAATAAGATCACTGGTCTTGATATAACTTTCGTTACTTCTGCTCAGAACAATGAAGAAGCTTACGAATTACTGAAAGAACTGGGTCTTCCTTTCAAGAATATCAAAAAAGAGCAAAGCAATTAATTAAATCCATTTAGGAACTGGGGCGCAAGTCTCGGTTTCATAAATAAATCAAAAGTATTATGGCAAAAGAATCTATCAAAGCCAGACAGAGAAAACGCGAAGCACTGGTTGCTAAATATGCAGCTAAACGCGCGGCTTTAAAAGAAGCTGGTGATTATGCAGCTTTGGACAAGCTTCCAAAAAATGCTTCTCCGGTACGTCTTAAAAACCGTTGTCAGCTGACTGGTCGTCCAAGAGGTTATATCCGTTACTTTGGTCTATCCAGAGTTATTTTCAGAGATATGGCTTTAGATGGCAAGATTCCAGGGGTTAAAAAAGCCAGCTGGTAATCAAGAGACGCGATTAGCGTTTCATAGTTTTAATCAATTTTACAATCGTATTAATTTAGATACAAATGGTAACAGATCCTATAGCAGACTTCTTGACAAGGATTCGTAATGCTCAAATGGCAGGTCACAGAATTGTAGAAATTCCTGCATCTAACCTGAAAAAACGTATTACAGAAATTCTGTACGCTCAAGGTTATATCCTGAAGTACAAATTTGAGGATGATAATAAACAAGGCGTGATTAAAATCGCCCTGAAATATGATCCTGAAACTAAGCGTCCGGCTATCCAGGCTTTAGAACGCGTTAGCCGTCCAGGTCTGCGTCAATATTCTAAACCAGCTGACTTCAAAAGAGTTATCAATGGTTTAGGTGTAGCAATCATCAGCACTTCTAAAGGTGTTATGACTGACAAACAAGCGAAAGCTGAGAATGTAGGTGGTGAAGTTCTTTGCCACATTTATTAATATTTTTGGATCCTGAATACATTAAGCTGGACATACACAGCTGATCGGTTCAGGGCCCGTCATTCGTCTTAAAAATTTATTGTATGTCTCGTATTGGTAAAAAAACCATTGTTATCCCTGCAGGCGTAACTGTATCTGTAGACAAAGCAAACATTGTTACAGTTAAAGGACCTAAAGGTGAATTGAAACAAAGCATCGACCGTGATATCACTGTTGAGGTTGAAGGAACTGAGCTTAAAGTAGCTCGTCCTACAGATCAGATCCGTCACAAGGCGTTACACGGCTTGTATCGTTCTATTCTGGCTAACCTGGTTAAAGGTGTATCCGAAGGCTTTGTAAAAGATCTTGAACTGGTGGGTGTGGGTTATAAAGCCACTAACCAGGGTAATCTGCTGGATCTTTCTTTAGGTTATTCTCACAACATCGTTTTTGATGTTCCTAAAGAACTGAAAGTTTCTACAGAAATGTTGAAAGGTAAAAACCCGACCATTAAACTGGAAAGCCATGACAAACAGCTTTTAGGTCAGGTAGCTGCTAAAATCCGCAGCCTGCGTAAACCAGAACCGTACAAAGGTAAGGGTGTTAAATACGCTGGTGAAGTTATCCGTCGTAAGGCAGGTAAAGCAGCAGGTAAATAATATTTTAATTGTATGGGATAGCTATACTATCCCATACTTTACATATAATTATAGTATGTTCTCCGGCAGTATCGGGGAATAATAAAATAAGAAAAATGAGCAACACATTACAGAAAAAACAAAAGATCCGTTATCGTATCCGTAAGAAGGTAAGTGGCACCGCCAGCAAACCTCGTCTGTCTGTATTCAGAAGCAATACTTCTTTATATCTGCAGTTAATCAACGACGATGAAGGTGTGACCATTACAGCAGCTTCAACAAGAGATAAGGATATCGCTGCTCAGTCCGGCAATAAGACTGAAAAGTCTAAATTAGCTGGAGAGGCTATTGCACGTAAAGCACAGGAACTCGGTATTAAAGAAGTTGTATTTGATCGTGGTGGTAATCTTTACCATGGCCGTGTCAAAGCTGCAGCTGAAGGTGCTAGAGAAGGTGGCTTAACATTTTAATTAATTATTTAGTTTACAGTAAATAGATTTCAATGTCTAATACAAATATTCAAAGAGGAAAACCTACAACTGATTCTGATTTAAAAGAAAAGGTTGTTACTATTAACCGTGTTGTGAAAACAACTAAAGGTGGACGTACTTTCAGTTTCTCCGCATTAGTAGTTGTCGGTAACGGTGCTGGTATCGTAGGACAGGGTTTAGGTAAAGCAAAAGAAGTTCAGGAAGCAATTGTAAAAGGAATTGAAGATGCCAAGAAAAATCTGGTAAAAGTTCCTGTCCATAAAGGTACTATTCCTCACGAACAACATGCAAAAGTTGGCGCTGCAAAAGTTATGATTAAGCCAGCAGCAGCCGGTACCGGTGTAATCGCCGGAGGTAGCATGCGTGCCGTTCTGGAAAGTGCAGGTCTGACTGACGTTTTATCTAAGAATCTTGGTTCCGCTAACCCTCAGAACGTGGTAAAAGCAACTGTAAAGGCACTGACTTTACTGCGTGAACCACTGGATGTTGCTCGTCAGCGTGGTGTTAAGGTTTCTAAAGTGTTCAACGGATAGGAACAAAGTTTTGAATGGGGACTCTGCTTTTATAGATGGAGCTGTTTCCCAATCAAGGAATATTATTAAAGAAAGAGGCGTTACTTTTAGAAAGTTCGTTTCATTAACCTCAAAAAGATGGCAAAGATAAAGATAACACAGATTAAGAGTGCAATCGACAGACCGGAACGTCAAAAGTTGACGCTCAAGGCTTTAGGTCTGAAAAAGTTGAACGCTTCTCGTGAAGTTGAAGCGACTCCTCAGATCGAAGGAATGGTTAAGACTGTTAGCCACCTGGTGAAAGTTGAAAAGCTCTAATCGGTATTGGATTAAAAGATTTTGCAGTTTAAAATTAATGTATATTTTTGCTGCACTTTAATAAAAAAGCGAGGGGCGATTCCCCGTTGAGTATAAAAATCAATTATAATGAAATTACATGAATTACGTCCCGCAGCAGGTGCGGTACACAAAGAAAAACGTTTAGGACGTGGTGAAGCTTCCGGCAAAGGTGGAACTTCAACAAAAGGTAACAAAGGAGGTCAGAGCCGTGCCGGTTATAAGAGCAAAATCGCTCATGAAGGTGGTCAGATGCCGATTCAACGCCGAGTTCCAAAGCGTGGTTTTAAAAATCCAGGACATGTAACTTATAAAGTATTTAACCTGGCTCAGGTTGAATTACTGGTGGAAAAATACAAATTAGAAGAATTCTCTTTAGAAAATCTGTATGTTAATGGTCTAGTTTCCAGAACGGATAAAGTTAAAATCCTTGGAAACGGTGAGATTGCCTCTAAAGTGACCTTCAAAGTTCACGCACTGAGTGCAAAAGCTAAAGCAGCGATTGAGGCTGCAGGCGGAACGGTTGAAGTTTTAAACTAATTTAAAAATAAATTCCGGACGCATCCCTCGTGATGCGTCTTTTTGTCTTAAATTGCGTTGTCCTAACTTTTAGACGCTCACAACTCTTTTAGTCTTGGTTATAAATAATAGCTCGTACTAAAAATTAACTATCGAAAAGGAATGAAAAAGTTAATCCAGAACTTAAAAAATATTTGGAGCATTGATGAATTACGGGAGAAGATTGTCTTCACCCTGTTACTCATTCTGGTGTTCAGGTTTGGGGCGCATGTGGTGATCCCGGGAATTGATCCCAATAAGATCTCTGCTGCTGCCGCACAGACGCAAAATAATGGCTTATTAGGAATGTTTGACACCTTTGCTGGTGGTGCGTTTTCCCAGGCTGGTATTCTGGCTTTAGGAGTAATGCCTTATATCTCTGCTTCTATCTTTATGCAACTCGCAACCGTCCTTGTTCCTCAATTACAGAAGATTCAGAAGGAAGGGTCTAGCGGACAGAAGAAAATCAATCAGATTACACGTTATCTGACTGTAATTGTGACTGCTTTTCAGGCGGTAGCTTATATTTCATTACTTAAAAGCCCCACTTACGCAGTGGCCTTGATTCCTTCTTATCAACCTTATTTCTTCGTATCTACGCTTTTTGTATTAACGGCAGGTTCTCTGTTTGTTATGTGGCTGGGTGAGAAGATTCAGGATAAGGGACTTGGAAACGGTATCTCTATTATCATCATGATCGGTATCCTGTCCAGCCTGCCACAGGCTGTTATTCAGGAATTCCAGTCTAAGCAAGTAAAAGGCGGAGGTGGTCTGTTGATTTTCTTAATTGAAATCGCATTCTATATTGGTATTAACATGGCACTGGTTTTACTGGTAGAAGGTGTTAGGAAAGTACCTGTTATTTATGCAAAACAGTTAATGGGGAATAAACAGGTAGGTGGTGCCCGTCAGTTCTTGCCTTTGAAAGTGAATGCTGCTGGTGTAATGCCGATTATCTTTGCCCAGGCAATTATGTTCTTACCTACTTTGGTTTCATTTACAGATCTGGATAAAGGTGGTTCTATTGTAAAAATCTTCGGTGACCACACAAACGTATGGTATATGCTGATTTATGGTGGTATGACCATTGCCTTTACCTTCCTGTATACTGCGCTGATCTTTAACCCTAAGGAAATGAGTGAAGACCTGAAAAGAAACAATGGATTTATTCCGGGTGTTCAGCCAGGTAAACCTACAGCAGATTATATAGGTTCCATTATGGACCGTATCACGTTCCCGGGCGCCGTTGCACTGGCTGTGGCTGGTATCCTGCCAGGTTTTGCCCAGATGTTGGGTGTTCAACAGAGTTTCAGCTATTATTTTGGCGGAACTTCTCTGTTGATCATGGTAGCAGTAATTCTGGATACTTTACAACAAATTGAAACACACCTGCTCATGCGTCAGTATGACGGTCTGATGAGCGGCGGAGCCAGAGTACATGGCCGTAGTCATGTAGGTAGTGGCATTTAAATATTATTGGTAGCAAATACCATTCATAAAACTGACCTGTCTATTTTTCAGACAGGTCAGTTTTGCGTTATGGCAGGTATAGTCCGCTCTAAAGAGCTTAAGCCTCCTGAAATCCCTATAGATTGTTATAGTATCCATCCGAAGTGCGTATTTTTATCTTTTATTGAGTAATTTTGCACTATATTTAAATGTTGAGCTATCTTTAAGTGATTTATAGTAAACTATTTAGCTGATTAAAGAGGCCTTGTACAACAGTTCTTCCTAATGAAGGGCTGTACATAAACATCACCCATTACACGTGTAATCCATGATCCAGACAAAGACCAATGCGGAAGTTGCAATCATGCAGGAAAATGCAACCACCATCAGCCGCATTTTAGCAGAAGTGGCCAAAATATTAAAGCCAGGTATGACCACATTAGAAATCGATAAAATGTGTAAGGATATGATTTTGGATGAGGGTGGTATTCCGACATTTTATAATTATTACGGTTATCCCTATAATATGTGTACATCAGTCAATGACGTTGTGGTACATGGGTTTCCCAATAATGCACCCCTGAAAGACGGAGATATTGTTTCACTCGATCTGGGTATAACCAAAAACGGCTACGTAGGAGAACATGCATACAGTTTTGTACTGGGGGAAAGCACACCGGAAAATTTACAACTGGTTCGCGTTACCAAAGAGTCGCTGTATAAAGGAATTGAAAAGGCTGTGACAGGCAACCGGATCGGAGATATTGCTTTTGCCATTCAAAACCATACGGAAGGAAAATTCGGTTACGGAGTCGTAAGAGAACTGGTAGGGCATGGACTGGGTAAAACCATGCATGAGGAGCCCAATGTGCCTAATTATGGTAAAAGAGGCACCGGAGCAAAGCTGAAGACCAATATGACCATTGCCATTGAACCTATGATTAATCTGGGTAAACGTAATATTTATACTGAAAAAGACGGCTGGACCATCCGTACAAAAGACGGGATGCCCTCCGTGCATTTTGAACACAATGTGTGTGTGAAAGAAGGCAAAGCGCTTATTTTATCTGATTTTTCTATTATTGAGGCTGCTGAACGTACCAACAGCAATCTGAATACTTCCTATCATGATGTACCAGAGGATAAATAAATCAGCATTTTATTGACCTGCAGCGGCAGTTAAAATAAAATGCATGGTACAGGTGTAAACAGAATTCAGAAGAAATCTGCAAACTGGGTTGTAACAGACACCAGAATGGTACTGTAAAATTTAAAGGGAATTAAATATTGCTGTACCATGCATATCAAAGTTACCAATTCTTCTGAAATTAAAAAATTTATCCTTTTTGCATATCGTATTGATAATCAATATTTAGAATTTTAAACCCTTGACTAAGGATTCATCTACGCAACATTTAGTAGTTATTGGAGCTGGCGCTTCTGGGTATTTTTGTGCCGTAAATGCAGCCAGATTATGTCCCGGACTAAGCGTGACCATCCTTGAAAAGACCGGCAAGACCTTAAGCAAGGTAAAAGTAAGCGGAGGAGGCAGGTGTAATGTGACGCACAGGGCGCTGCCTATTGCCGCTTTTACCGGTAACTATCCCAGAGGCGCCAGGTTATTAAAAAGAACCTTGCATCAGTTTCAGGCATCGGACACCTGGAATTGGTTTGAATCCAGAGGCGTTCAGCTTAAAACAGAAGCAGATGGCCGTGTTTTTCCCTGCAGCAATAATTCTCAGTCTATTACCGATGCTTTAGAAGCGGAAGCCAGAAAATATGGCGTACATGTTCAGTTACATCAGACGGTCATGGCTTTAAAGGCACCCGAAAATAGCCCGCAGGCTGGCACAGGGCAGCCAGGCAGATGGGAAATTCAGTTGATGGGACAATCAGATCCTTTACAAGCAGACTATATTTGTGTGGCCGTGGGCGGACTCATCAAGCGGGATGCCTACCAGTTTATTGCCAATCTGGGCCATGAAATATTGCCGCCTGTGCCTTCCTTATTCACTTTTAATCTGGGCAGACATTCCATTACGGGGCTGATGGGGGTAAGCGTTGAAAACGCAGCTGTTAGGATTGTTGGCTCCAAATTAAAACAAACGGGCCCTTTACTGATTACGCATTGGGGATTTAGCGGCCCGGCTGTCTTAAAACTATCTGCATGGGGCGCTGAGTGGCTGGCCGAAAAAACGTATCAGTTTTCTATTCTGATTAACTGGTTAGGGGAGCAGTGGCCCGAAAATAAATTAAGAGAACAGTGGGCAGAGATCAGGGATCAGAACGCCGCCCATGCCATGGGGGATAAAAATCCATTTGGTCTGCCTAAAAGACTCTGGTCTTACCTTCTAAAGACGGCAGGCATAATTGAGTCCTTGTATTGGTCCAAATTGCCCGCCGGACCTCAAAATAAACTCATTCAGACCCTGGTGGCAGATGTTTATAACATTAATGGCAAAACGACCTTTAAAGAAGAATTTGTAACCTGCGGCGGGGTAGATCTGGCAGCTGTCGATCCGATGCATATGCAAAGCAGGGTTCACCCCGGATTATATTTTACAGGAGAAGTGCTGAATGTAGATGGTATTACCGGAGGGTTTAACTTTCAGCATGCCTGGGCCAGCGGATTTGCAGCAGCCAGCCATATTGCTCAAAACTATCAACAGACTACTGAAAATCAGTAAAATTAGGGATTAATAATAAAATACCTGTCCTGATTGCAGGTGAAGAGTTTCTGCATTATAAGTACAATGAGATTTACGATTCAACCGGATTAAACCTGATTAGCGAACATATGGTCTATGAATGTGGATAACTGCGTAAAATCAGGCTTTGGCAGTATTGTTATACACAATTGGTCAATTATTTGCAGTAGCTGCAGGACTACAAGTATCTTTATATAGATTTTTAAATTTTTCTTATAGTTTTAGGCAAACTATTTGATTAACTTTCGCAATAAATTTTTAATATGAGTCGTTCGATAAAATTTGTTGGATTGGCGGTGGTCGCTACTGCCGGCTTTTCAATCCAACTGCAGGCACAAGCCACTAAAATTAATACAGATCCAGACGCCGAATTTAAACAGGCCAAGGACCTTTATTTTAGAGGGCAGTATTCACTTGCCTATCCGATTTTTAAAACGCTTAATTACTCAGCTCCTTATCACAATAGTAATATTCCTGAAACAAGAGCGGTGGAAGCAAAATTTTATACGCTTTCCTGTTCACTCATGCTTAATCAGGCCTCTGCGGAGGAACCTGCCAAGGAATTTATTCACTTTGAACACAGTACACCGCTGGTTGAGATGCTTAGCTATCAACTGGCAGAATATTATTTTAGAAAAGAAAATTTTCAGGAGGCCCTCAATTATTATAAAAGTGCCGGAACGGCTAATTTAAGTAATGAAGAGACGGCTAAATTGCAGTTTCATCAAGGGTATTGCTTATTTACCATGCAAAAATTTGAGGAGGCGGAACCCCTATTCAATGCGATTCGTCAGATGCCTTCCAATCCTAATTATATAGACGCCAATTATTATTACGGTTTTATCGAGTTTTATAAGAAAGATTATGATGCAGCACTCAGTTCTCTGCAGATTGTAAAGGATAATCCGAGCTATAATAAGATTGTTCCTTATTACATCGCGGAGATCTACTATTTTCAGGACCAGAAGTCAAAAGCCCTCAGATATGCGGAACAGTCCATAAGTGAAGGCGGTCAGTATTATGAAACTGAATTAAAACAGCTGGCGGGTCATATTTATTTTGAACAGGGAGCCTATAGTAAGGCATTGCCTTATCTGGAGGCCTATATCACCAAAAGCGCCAAGGTCAAAAGAGAGGATTTATATGAGCTTTCTTATTGTTATTATCAGGATAAACAATGGAATAAAGCCATTGAAGGACTGAAGGAATTGGGAGGCAAAGAAGATTCGCTGGCTCAAAATAGTATGTATTTACTGGGTGATGCTTATCTGCACACGGGCGATAAGAGCAGTGCCAGAAATGCATTTCTTTTTTGTTCGCTGAATAGTTCCAATAAATCTCAAAAGGCTATTTCTACCTTTAATTACGCTAAACTTTCTTATGAGTTAGGCTATCAGGATGTGGCACTCAGCGAACTGAAGAAATTCATCACTGACTATCCCGGATCTCCTTATAATCAGGAAGCAAAAGAATTACTGGTAAGCGTATTATCCAATGCCAATAATTATAAAGAGGCACTGGCCATGATATCTTCTTTGGGAGGAACCCAAAGTGAAGTGGTGCAAAGAGCTTATCCAAGGATTTTATATGGCCGCGCGGTGGAGTTGATTAATGATCAGAATATAGATCAGGCTTCTGCCATGATTAATAAGATTTTCAATTTACCATATAGTGAAAAGGAAGTACAGCCCGCCTATTTCTGGAAAGGGGAGCTGGCTTACCGGTCACAGAATTATAGCGGTGCGATTGATGCGTTAAATAAATATTTACTTAATCCGGTTAATTATGGAGAAGTAAACGAAACAGATGCCAATTACACGCTGGGTTATGCCTATTTGCGTTCTGAGGATTATAATAAGGCATTAAATGCATTCAGGAAGGTGGCTACAACGGCAAACAGCGGTTCAACCAATGTTCAAAAAGACGCCTATCTAAGAACAGCGGATTGTTACTTCATGCAAAAAAATTATAGTCAGGCTTCCACTATCTATGATGATATCATTAAGCAAAATCTGCCTTCTGCAGACTATGCCTATTATCAAAAGGCGGTTATCGCCGGAGCTTATGGTCGTGTGGCGGACAAGGTAGCCTATTTGCAGGCTTTTGATCAGCAGTATGGTAATTCATCGCTGGCAGCAGAGGCTAATCTGCAAATGGCATCAGCGTATATGGCCAGTGAAAATTTTTCTAAGGCAGTAGCTCCTTTGCAAAAAGTGCTGAACAGTAATCAGGAGGCACTCAAGCCTGATGCTTATTTAAATCTTGGGGTAACCTATTTTAATATGGGCAATAACCAACAGTCGCTGGAGAGTTTCCAGCAACTGATTAAACGTTATCCCAATGCGGAACAAAGCAATGACGCCATCTCCTATGTACGCAATATTTTTGTCAACGAGCATCAGCCAGAAAAATATCTGGCCTTTATGCAACAAAATGGCAAGCAGGTCAGCTATTCGGAACAGGATTCTCTGTCTTATATGTCTGCTTTCAAGGCCTATGGCGATGAGCAGTTTGATGCGGCGATTAATGGGTTCCAGAGCTATTTAAATTCCTTCCCCGAAGGAGGACATAATATTGATGCAGCCTATTATCTGGCTGGACTCTACAATCAGCGCAAGGATGTCAATAATGCGCTAAAATATTATCAGGTAGTGGCCGCTAAAGCACCCAATAATTTTGCTGAAGACGCTGCATTACAGGCTGCCAGGTTGTATTATTTTGAGAAAAAGGACTATGCATCTGCTACTACTTATTACCAACAACTTAAAGATATTGCTACTTCCCAGGAGAATAAGTTGGAGAGCATGAGAGGATTGCTACGGTGTCAATATAAAACTGAACAGTGGGCCGCTGCCGAGGCCAATGCGCAGGATCTGCTCAATCAAAAAGGTATCGCAGATGATGACAGGCAGATTTCTAATACAATCATAGCTAAAAACTTACAGCAACAAGGCGATTTGGATGGAGCAACCGAGGCGTATAAAAAAGTGTATGCTTTAGGCAAATCTGAATATGCAGCCGAGGCAAGATACAGAGTCGCAGAAATTCTGACAGATCAGAATAAATATAAGGATGCAGAAAAAGCAGCCTTTGATGTCATCAATAAATCAGGTTCCTACGATTACTGGATTACTAAATCTTATATTTTGCTGGGAGATATCTATTTTAAGGAAAATGACCTCTTTAATGCAGAAGCTACCCTGAAAAGTGTTGTGGATAATGCCTCCGATTCGACGCTCGCTAAAGAGGCGCAGACAAAACTGGATCAGGTACTGGCACAGAAAAAGAAAAAGAGCCGGGTGGAATAAAGGTACCCGCATCGCAGAAAGAAGTCAGGATCGCAAATTAAAAGTTGAACACTTTACATTGAACACATGAAAGATAGCATAAATCGATATACAAAAATGAAACTTAAGGCACCCATCTGGATCGTTCTGGTATTTTTGGCCCTGATGGCAGGTACAAGTAATGTCCAGGCGCAACGCAGGCGTAAAAAGTCAACTCCTAAGAAGACTGTCGTCAAAAAGACGACCGGAAAAAAGACTGTTGCGCAAGTTCCCAAACAGGCTGCATCTAAAGATACCGTTCCGCTGGAAGGTGGAAAGAATTTTACGGTAACATCCGATTTTACCCCGTCTTTAAAACCGGCTTCTAAAATAAATTTTAGTTCTACTACCGCCTTACCGACTCCGGAAAAAGCTACCTTGAATTATGATGTTCCGGCGCAGAACCTGACCTTTACCTATAATCCGGCTTTTTTAAGGCCACTGGCGGTAAATATCGATACGGGTTCAGTATGGCGTAATTCTCATTTTATAAAACTGGGCTATGGAAACTATTCCACTCCTTATCTAGAGGGTGGTTTCTCACTGGGAGACGGATATCACTCTGCCGTGACTATCCATGCCAAACACACTTCTTCCAAAGGAGATTTGCCATTACAGGAGTTTGGGCAAACGGGCATTGAGGCAAGTGGTGTATTTGCGGTCACAGATAAGAACGAATTAGAGGCCAGGGCTTATTTTAGCGGGGATAAAACCTACGCCTATGGTGGCCTTTTACCGGATCAGGCATATAATGAAGATTCTTTGAAACGCAATTATCATGATGTTGGCATAAAGCTAGGTTTTTCCAATAAATTTAAAAATGCCAATGGCATTGACTATCATCCCACCATTGCAATTGATGCATTTGGTGATAATCACGATGGCAGGGAATCCACGCTTTCTCTGGACGCACCATTCAGTAAACGCCTAAATGAAACCTTTGTAGCCAAGCTGGGTGCGGGCATTGATGTCAGCAGTTTTAAAAAGGATGGACTGTCCATTAATAATAACCTGGTAACCATCCGACCTTCTGTTGAAATCAACCGTCCGGACTTCAAAATGAATGTAGGGATTATCCCTTCTTTTTATAACGGCGACTTTCATTTATTGCCCAATCTCTCCTTAGAAGCTAAAATGAAAGATGAAAGGTTCATTGCCATGGCAGGATGGAAAGGATACTATAATAAAAATACCTACCGCTCTTTGACGACTTTTAACCCCTGGATTGCCACACCAACGGATTTTGATTATACCCGCGTCTCAGAAATATATGGCGGATTTAAAGGCACAGCCGGAGATCATCTGACTTTTAATGCGACTGTATCTTATTTAAATGAGAAAGACTTACCGTTATTTTTAAACAGAACGGAGGATAACCTTTTTGACGTTGTCAGCGATGATATTAATAATTTAAAATTCCATGGAGAATTAGGGTTTAATGCCAAACAGAGCTTCTCTTTACTGGCTGGTATTACGCTAAATAATTATAGTAAGGCTACCGATCAGGCCTGGGGATTATCTCCCATAGAAATGAACGGCTCTTTACGCTGGAGAGTCATTCCTGCTGTGCTGTTGAAAAGTGATTTAGATATATGGACAGGAGGTTATTATAAAGATCCTTCCGCCGGTAATAAAAAATTAAGCGGCGCAGCTGACTGGAATATTGGTGCGGAAGTGGACATTATTAAAAATGTAGGATTGTGGTTGCAGGTTAATAACCTGCTGAATAATAAATACCAACGCTTTTATAACTACCAGACCATCGGTGCCAATATCATGGGGGGGATCATCTTTAATTTTGGTCAGCTGAAAAAATAAATATCATGCCCATTGACTTTTCTTTATTACAACGCTTTTTGATCAGCCATAAAAGGTTGCCATTAGGTAAACTGGGTACCGTTATTTTAGAGGAGCAGCAGGCTTTCCATGAATATACCAGTTCTGTTATCCGCCCTGCAAGTGAAGTACTGCAGTTCTCTCCTAAAACCGATAATGTATTACAGCAGGAATTTGAAAGTTTTGTTGTAAAAAAAGGAGGAACAATTGATCAGGTAAAAGAGTTGTCGGAGCAAATCAAACAGCAGTTGTCTCAAAGTAAGCAGGTGGTACTAGAGGGAATCGGTACGCTGAAAATTGAAAATAATATTTATAAAATTTTTGGTGAAGATCTGACGGCCGCTTATCTGGCGCCAGTTGCCGCCAGCGCAGTCGTGCATGAAGGGGATGTACATGACGTAAAGGTAGGGGAGCAGGTGCATAGTAGTGAAGAGATGAAAGCTTTACTTCAGGAAAATAAATCAAAAGATTATTGGTGGGTATATGCGCTTATTTTGGTAGTAGTAGCCATTGCGGCTATCCTGTACTATCTTTACGGTGATCAGTTGAAATAATTTTATTAGTCTTAAAATAACTCACCTGGGAATAGGAGGCTTTCACTACCTTATTTCCCGGGTGTTTTTATTATACACTTAGGTGAAATAATTTTTGGAAGGCAATTAAATTTTCTATTACCTTTGTCTTATATCTTAATTTTCAAAACTTTAATCATGAGAAAACTATTTCTGCTATTGAGTGTAGGACTATTGTGTTCTGCAATCTCTAAAGCACAGTATTACCGGTCTACCGGTTCAGAATTGAGTATTGGTGTAGAAGGTGCCTTGCCATTAAGTGGCTGGGATGTTTATTATAATGACGGGAGCAGTAAAAAGATTTCCAATTTTGGTATCGGAGCTACGCTTAAATATGCGTATAATTTTAATGAAACGCTGGCCGCAACTTTCCAGACTGGATATATATTTTTTCCAGGTAATAATTTAGAAGTAGCCAAAGATGATATTGGTCAGATTCCCATCAAAGCCGGCGTACGCTTCAGTATGAGCAATTTTTATATCGAACCGCAGTTTGGCTTGAGCTCCCTTATGGAAAAAGGGCAGGTTGTTGCAGATAACAGTGTTTATTCTTATTCCAATACTAATACCGCATTTACTTACGCAATTGGTATAGGAACCATGGCGGGACGTAATTTTGATATTGGTGTGCGATATGAGGCTATGTCCAAAGACGGAACTACCAGTTTTCTGGCTCTAAGAGTTGCCTATAATTTGCCATTTGGCAGATAATCGCAATAATATACTTGTAAATGGGATCAACAGTTGCCTTAACTGCATAGTGTAAGGGAGCTGTTGATTTTTTTAGCAGGCCTTGTTGGCTCTGTTAAAATAGAGATATTGTTTATGCAAAGAAAAATTACTGTATTTATTTCCCTATTCAGTTTACTGTCCTGTGCAGTAAATGCACAGGCCAGATTTGACCTGCAGCGACGCTCTGAATTGAGTATCGGCCTTGAAAATGCCTTCCCGCTGAATGGGTGGGATTTATATGCCAAAAATACAAAGAGTGCAAGCTTCGGTGTGGGACTCTCACTTAAATATGTGTATAAGCTTAACGATGTGCTGGCCACCACGACGCAAATTGGGGGATTGCATTTTTTTGCCAACAATCTTGGGGGAACCAAGGTTAATTCGGGGCAATTTTTTATAAAGGGAGGTCTTAGATTAAATGCTGGCTGTATTTATTTTGAGCCCGAATTTGGTATTAGTACTTTATCGGGAAATGTTCCAGACACTGTTCTTGGTGGTTTTGGAGAATCCTCTATAACGCCATTTACCTATGCAGCGGTCATTGGCGTTTTTGCCGCAAAGTGTTTAGATATCAGTCTTAGGTACGAAGGGATGGTTCAGGATGCCACGGTGGGATATATGGGGCTTAGAGTTGCCTATAAAATACCATTAAATTAAATCGAGTAAATTTAGCTTAAATGAAGATGTAAGTATCTTAAGGGGGTGTCAACTTGTTTTACGTTTATGCTATATTTAGATGGCTACGCAAATGAGTTCAAGTTGGTCTGCCTTTTTGTTTAAGGTTGTAACGTAAAGACTATTGCCATGGATAAATATTTTGCTGTTAAAGGGTATTTTATTTTTTAAGGCTAAGGTATCCATTACTTCCATGCTCGTCGCATTTATTTTGACCAGATTCCTTTTTTTATCTTTTAAAAATACGCATTGACCAAACCAACAGTAGTCCGATGCACCTCCATTATTATATTCTGTTACGATGGAGCCATCTATCAGGTTTAGGCAATAAAAGGCACCTCCCTTGCCTGAGGTACCAAAAAAAATTAAATCTCCTTTTACCTCTACATCTGTGTAGAGATAAGCCTTAATGACTTGCTCCCATAGTAATTTCCCGGATGGCAGGTCAAAACAGGCTAATTTGGATCTTTGGTTATATTTTATTTTTTTGTCACCAAATCGATATTCAGATTGAACGTGATTTTCTTCCAGCTGAATATGTTTTTCTGATTTCAAGATATCTGGCTCCGAAATAATAAAAGTAAGGCCGGTATGCAGTAGTAACTGATTATTATTTTCGCTAAATTTCCAATCTCGCGGAGCCAGTAATTTACCTTTTTGTTGCCGGTAAGACATAAAATATTCCTTTTGTATGCAACTCGTCCCATCTGGCTCTATGGCCAAGACGATAATTTTGCTGCCATAATAGCCGCTTTCTACTTTGGTTTTATCAACGGTTATAAATGCATAATAGAGGAGGTTATTCCAGATGATGGGTTCACATACATGATCGAACGAATGTGGATTTGGATCTGGTATTCTAACGGTCCATTTTATTTCCATACGCGAAGTGGTTTTTTAGATGGTGATGATTGTGTTGTACAGTAGCTAATTTATAGGAGCCCACCAGTTTCCAATATTTGAAGTGTTTTCCTCCCAAAGCATAAAGAACTTGAGTACCCATAGATTCATTTCTACTCAAATCGAATTCAACCACCCCTATCTTCTTTTGTCCGTCGAATATTTTGTGAATGGTGAATGTTTTAATTTTATTTTCTTGAAAAAATTTGTCAGCTACATCGTCCGCTATCTCTTGAGGGAATTTAAAATTATTCTTCCTACCAAATCTTTCATGTTGATATTTTTTGGAATAATGGGTTTTTAGTTGTGTTCACTTGTTAAAAATAGACTTTTGGCCAGGTATAAAAGGTCTATACTCAGCCAAAAGTACAAAAAAAGCAACATTTCTGGCTGAGTATAAAAGATCTATACTCAGCCAAAACTTCTAATTATTTTATACTTTTGGCCGGGTATGATTTAATATGTTGTAATACACTGTATTAATAAAGTTATTGGGCCTATTAAGGTCTGTAGATTTCTGATATTGTTTATTTTGGGAGATAGACTGTTTCTGAAATTGCCTTTAAAAATAAACTTCTGGCAGGTCGGAGAGTTGTCGACTTTTAGGCCCTGAGGATTTTGATTTATCGGGAGACTATCGATTATCATGGTTCAGGGGGCCGGATTCGCCCTTATAAGTATGCTTCTGGTCAGCTATGGATTTATACTCAGGTAAAAGTTGGAAAAAATATCAAGTTCTGGCTGAGTATATAGACTGCATACCCCGCCAAAACTTGACACTTTTGTGGGTATAAATTGAATTCTGATAAAATGAGGTTAGGGGTAGGTAAAATGGCGATTTTGTGCGCTTTTCATATGACCGGATAAAAGACTATGGTACCTGGAGTGCTGACCTTCTCAGGAATGTGTTTTAATCCTCATGAGGAGCAGCCTGGTACACCAGGTTGCCTCCCTTATTAAAGATCCGTAGTCCTAATTCCTGTGCGACGCCTTCAGGCCTTTGAAAGATCAGTCCTGCATTATCAAATATGGTCTGTCCATTTATGGACGTAACTTTAATTGTAACCTGGTATTTCTCTCCTCTTTTCTCAAAATTAAGTTCAACAGTAGGCGCTTGCTGATTATAGACCCAATTTATATTTAGATCCTCCAGATCACCCAATACTTTTCTTACGATGTGGTCAGAACTGCCGGAGATCTTTAAATTTAGCATTAATTGCAATCCGCTAAAGGGAACCAGTTGCGGATAGGTCTCATACAGCATGTTATTGTAGAAATTTCTATTGCCCTTATTTTCTGCTTTATCATAGACAAATGCTAAGGCTTCATATAGTCTGCCCAGGAATAATTTTTCATTTTGGGTGTCTAGCTTAGTTGTTTGAATCAGATTTTCCAGGATTGTTCTGGCCTTTGAATATTGACCTCCCTGTATATCAAACTTCGCTTCCAGTAGTTTAAAGTAACGCTGAATATTTTTTCGTTTATCAGTGGACTGATAATCGTGGTATTTCTCGGCAAAATATTTGGGACTAAAATCCTTCATTAGGTACCAGCCTTCATCAAAGGTGGTTGTTGCTTCTGAACAAAACAGGTCATAGACCATCCTGAAACGGTCGGGATTATACGCCAAGTTTATACAGACGTTGTAGGCGGCCATTAGTTTTTTTGCCTTAAGCTGCCCTAATTGGTATAACCGGATTGGAGAATACCACCAGCCTTTATTTAAGAATTTGATCTGTTCTATCTGGTGGTCCAGCAAATTTACCCTGAGCAGATTTATGGTAAAATCATATTGCTCCTGCGTGAGGGTGGTACCTATATGCAACTCTTTAAACTCTGCTGCTTTATTCAGAACGTAGGCCGCACTATCCAGCTGCGCATCATAAATAAAGGAACGGCAAAGAGCCAGGTTGTACCAGCCAAAGCCAGGCCTGGATCCGTTTTGCTGGATAATCTGATCACACATGCTGATAGCATCTTTACTACGACCCGCATAGACATATAGTTCCGGAAGATAATAGTAAGGTTCTTTAAGTACATTTTCCCCGCTATAACTAATGGATAAGTCCTTTTGGAAAAACTGCTGTGCATTATTGAAGTTTCCGATTTCTGCCTGGAATCCGGCATAATTATTCCAGGAAATCATTCCATATTTGGCCAGGATCTGGTAATAATGAAAGCAGCTGTCATAGTTTTTATTATAACAGTGAAGCAGTGCCAGATAGTGATATATCTGGAGTTCATCGGCCAGACTCTGGTCCGGACCAAACCATTCATCATTTACCTTTTGGTTTTGATGAATAAAGGCCAGGCCGTCATAACAATATTTAAAGGCCATCTGTTCATTGGCCTTTACGGTGTTTTTTAGAAACGGGTGTGCCTGTGATGTAAATATTCTGTTTCTGTGGTAGGTCCACGCTCTGTGATAGTAAATACCAAAGAAGTCTTTTTTAAAATTATAGGAGGCCAGGTGGTTGAGTAGACTCATGACAGAGTCCGGCATTTCTATATTGTCATAGCATTCTTTTAAGGCATTGCAGATGGTATAATAATCCTGAAACCTGTCATAATAGTGGGTCAGATATTCAAGACTTGAAAACAGCTTTTTGAACTCTGGATTAAATTGCGCTTCTATTAATACACGTGCTTTTTCCAGTGTAGGAATGGCATTTTTATATCCCAGATAGTCGGCACTATGGTTGTATTTGAAATAACCTTCATACAGATAGCCGACATAATAAGTGCTGTCCAGCTTCTGGAACGATTTTCCTTTTGCCAGGGCATCATCATCGGTCAGTTGCGCATCCATGCGCTGTGCATCAATTTCATAACGGGCAGATTGGTTCACCCGGGCTAACGGCTGCCCATGCAAACAAAGGCAGCTTATACAAAGCCAGCCCATGATAAGTAAATTGATATATAAGGCCCTTTTTATCACTGATGCTTCCTTGTGAGGTTAAGTTTGCTTAAACGGTCCATTTCTGCATCCAGAATCTGATACAGAAGTTTAGCCCTGGCTTCTTTATTCCTATATAATATTCTATGATCCAGTACCGGGTGTGTTAGAATCTGCAAGTCATTTTCTGTTACATAATCTCTGCCATTTATTAAGGCGTATGCTTTAAGGCACTTAATAAAAGAAATACCGCTTCGGGTGGAAGCTCCCAGAATAATTTCGTCATTGTTTCTGGTGGCAGAAATGATATTACGCACCGCACTGAGGAGCTCCTCATGTATATAAACCTTTTCTGCAGCCTTCTGTAGTTCCAAAATTTCATTTATACTCAGGACTTGTTGAATATCCTGTTGATTTTGCTGTATATCAAGGTACTCCTTATAGATTTCAAGTTCCGTATCGTCATCTACGTAGCCAAAATGGATCTTTATATAAAAACGGTCCAGCTGAGCAGCGGGTAACGGATAGGTACCTTCCATTTCAATGGGGTTCTGTGTGGCCATCGTAAAAAACAAGGCTTCCAGTGGAAAGGTCGTTTCGCCCACTGTAATTTGTTTTTCTGCCATACACTCAAGTAAAGCGGATTGTACCTTAGGAGAAGCTCTGTTGATTTCATCCGCCAATAACACATTACAGAAAAGCGGCCCTTTTTTAAAGACAAAATCTCTGTTCGCCTCATCAAATATATAAGAGCCAATTAAGTCCATAGGTAAAAGATCAGGTGTAAACTGGATTCTCTTAAATATGGCCTGACCATTTTCCCCGCCCGTAATACTTTTGGCAAGGGTCTTGGCCATTACCGTCTTTCCGGTGCCGGGATTATCCTCCATCAGGATATGACCTCCAGCTATGAGTGCCGTTAAAATAAGGCGGATCTGTTTGGTTTTACCCTTAATAACCTGCTCAATATTTTGCGTCAGTTTTTCAATATTTTGTACACTACCAGATGTAGCCAGTACATTTTGCTCTATGTTGGACATTTCATTTTCCATGATAACCTAGTGATTTTTTATGAAAAAATGTAAGGGATGATAAAAATTTAAAAACAGTACGACCCTTCTTTTCCAGGGAATATGTGCTTTTACTGCCTGGACAAAAGGTTTGTAGGTGGCGGCTGCCTCTGTTATTTCCTGTCTGCCCGGTGGCGTATGACTGTATTTTTCCTTCTGATAAACCTTGGTAAAAAGACTTAAATGAGTGCCGAACTGCCGATCTATTTGCTGTGCAAAATCTTCCGGACTATGGAAGTCTCTGGGATACCCCATCTGATTTAATAAATATAAGATCGCTCTTTGCTTAAAATGCAGGTTTTTACGTGCCCTGAAATTGAAAAAGCGCCAAATCAGCCACGGAAGTAAAATGATGATTATCATTATTACCAGTGCAATGACTGCCAGGCTGATTAAAATCGTCAGCCAGTCAAATCCATGCAGATAACTCCTGACTGAATTTTTGTTAGGGGTAACCACTTTTGCTTCCTTAATGATTTTAATTTCATCAATGGAGACAGGCTGTGGCAGCCTGCTTAATATATTGACGGCCGTATCTGCTGCCTTTTGGAAATCCAGATGAGAGAGCTTTTCATCATAAGAGGCAGCCGTAATATGCATACCTTGTTCCAGGTCAGTTAGATTTATCGCCCCTGTGTCGGCAAACACTTTGGCAAAAGCCACAGATAGCCGCATGTCAGGATTTTGGGCAGTTGTAAAGCTTCTATCCTTATATAATATCTTTTCTACGGATAATAGAATCTGTTTTTTTAGTGTATCTACCTTAAGAATAGTTCCGTCGCCAACAAAGGCCACTTTTTGGCTTCCGAGCGGAGGTGTCCCGTCTGGTTGCGGTGCCTGCTGGGTGTTGACATCAGGAATGGTCGTATCGAAATCTATCCAGCCATACCCTTTGAAGAAAACCTGTACCCAGGCATGTGCCTGATCTTCATAGAACCAGTACCAGCCAGGATTCTTGCTACTTCGGTCCACCGTTAAAAAGCCGGTGGCAATCCGGGAAGGAATGTGCAGGGCTCTGAGCATAAAAAGGGTTGCACCTGCGTAGTAGGCACAATAACCCCTACGGTTGGTAAATAGAAAATAGTCTAGTTTATTAGCGCCCGGTAAGCCAGGTTCACCCGGATTATCTGTATATTGAAAGAGCGGTTGCCCAAACTCATCTTTACTTAAAAAATAATCCCGGATGGCCAGCATTTTATCTATGGTGGTGGAGTCCCCGCTGGTGATGGTATCGGCCAGATCTATTATCCGCTGATAGGATTTGCCCTGTGGCATTTGGGTATAGTATGCCAGAAAAGCACTATCGACCCCATTATATCCGCTATCCTGTCTTAATATATCATATCTGGTCTTCTGAAAATCTTCCAACATGGTATTGCCAGCCGGATTGTATACAAAGTAGGCACTGTTCAGGCTGCTGACCCACATTTTGGCATGGTACGCAGAGCTGTACTGACTGGCATATTCATATGGAACCGATATGGGTTGTATGGAGAAGGCGGTGCTAGGCGCCAGATAGTCTTTAGGAGATAAGGCAACCTTATAGACATCTGTTTCTACGACTTTTCTGTTCAGTGTGGCCAGGGAATTTTTAATGGCGTTACTGTCAGATTTTGTGAAAAACAGCGATATCTGTGAGGGATCAGGGCTAAAAAGGTCATTGAAAGGTCTGGTGGTGTCTGTGGCAAAGGTCTGCGTAACAGAATCAAACTTGGTGTAATAATCTGCTGTAAAATATAAGGGATTCTGTGTAGTGCCATCTGCGAAGAAATTATTGAGATGGGCTACAAATACAAGTTGCTTGGTTTTACTTAATGAACCGCTTAAAGGCATTTTGCCGGTATTGCTGATGGTCCCGTCGCGGTTTACCTTGGTCATGCGCTGGCTATTGGATTTCTCATTGTTATAATGAGATTCTACCTTCTTCCAGGCAGTTTCAATGGCGGTAAAATCTTTACGGAATACATAGAAAATGACTGCGAATATCAATATCACCACACCAAAAAATCCGCAGACTCTTTTGGTCAGATACCACCTGAAGGATGACTGATGTTCATTCAGGTTACGGATTAATTCAGAGGCGTAAATGATATAAAATGTGTACAGCAATACAGGTATAAAACCCAGGGCAATGGCTCCTGCGGTGACAGTGGTGATCTTACTGATAATGATAATCTCGATTGCCAGTAAGAATAACACCCAGATAACCGTAAAAAATCGCCACCGGCTAAATCCAAAGCCTACGAGCCAGCCTATGGAGAAAATAAAAATGAATATCAGGTATTGTACAGAGAAAAAGAACATGTCAAACTCCCCGACAGCAATTTGTTTTAAAATCTGGTAACCAATATAATAAAAGAGTGCCAGCATAAGGGCGGTACTGATAAATCTAAAGCGCCAGCTGTAAAAAATAAGAGACAGCAAAATGCCGAGAGAAAAATATACGCCCTGGTAAATCCATTGATTTTGCAGGATGACGTAATTGGCATTTAACTTAAGCAGCACGACGAAGGCAAAAAAAATGGTGGGCAATGCTAAAAGTATGCATTGCACGCCCAATTTTTTCCAGCTATGTGCTCTTTCTATGAACATAATGATGACTTCGTTGTTCGCTTAATTTATTTGTGGAATGGAGTTGATTGTTTCTTTTAAGGCTCTTTCATTTAAGATAAGTTGCTTTCTTAAAGGAGAAAGTGACCATCTGGATTGATACCTTGCTCTTTTGTCCTTTTCTGCCTGTAAAAAGAACCAGGAAATCCAACTGGAGAATTTCTGTTTGCCGATGCAGTTGGATAAAGGAACAAGGATAAAAGTGATTTCTTTGCCATATTCTGCCACTAGCTGCTGCACCTGTTCTACTCCCGTTAGGGAAGAGATGACAACGATAGCCGCCTGTTTGGTATTGACAAAATTCAGTAAATCTTTATTATGTTGCCAGGTACTTAAAGCGATTAAGTGCTTAATTTCTTCTTCTTTGATGGGATGTCCGTCAAAGGTGACGGCTTTTTCCGGTTGGTCAGACACCCATCTAAGATCAGTGTGTTCTTTTTTAATAGACTGATAGATATTCCAGACGGTATTTTTATAGAAATTAAGCATGGGCTCATCCGTAATCTCATTATGCGCTTCTATGTAATCGGAATAGAAGGAGACATATAAGTGCATATGAGAGGCATATGGCTCCAAAATTTCAGGAGTACGGATGACCAGCTCTCTGTTTTTTGCATAGATTTTCCAGACAATTCTTCTTATATCATCCTGATTCTCAAACTTCTTATAATTAAATAAATCGCCTTTTACCCGCCGCATGCGTTCTATGCGGTGGACTCTTTTTTCCGTATTGCGGTGATCGGCCGAAATGCTGTTTAACGGTCCGTTTACCGGAGGAGTATAGAATCTCTCTGAGCTGGCCAGGTTAATGGCCATGGAAAAGAACTGCAGAAAGTCCTCAAAATAAACAATAACGCTGGAGATACGGTATTCCCTGATATTTTCTATTTTCCAGTCATAAAAGCCTTCTAACTGTTGATTAAACCAGTTGGCATGCTCATCCTCAACCAGCTGAATCTTATCAGAAAAAGTACCGTTATCATATACAAATCGCAGTTTGATATATCCCAAAATGGGACGAAGGATAGGATGGAGCTTTAGCTCAATGGGCTGATAAGGAGTGTCAAAGGGCCTGGTTTTAATATGAAACTGGACTTTTCCTCTTTTTTTATTGAAGTAAAAGAAAATCCAGGAAAGCAGAACGCTTATTAAAGAAAGAGACAGAAAAGTGAGACTTACATATAAGGTTATCTTTAATAAGAGCACAAAGACGTCCTGAAATGGTGTATCCGGCAATTTAGGCTGCGCCTTCAACCAGACAAAACAAAGTGCTGAGCCTATGAGAAATAGGCAGAAATATCCTGTGATAGGGGCATAAAAACCCAGCTGCTTGATGGTCTTTCTTATGGAGACTTTTTGCTGCATAAATCTAACGTGAAGTTAGTTGATTAAAAATCAATCACCTATAAAGTGCCTTATATTTTGCAAAATTACTAGGTTTGTCTTGGGATTATCACAAAATATATCATTTTAAATTTGTTATTTTGCCGCAAGGGCGGCCTAGACCGTCTAGCATTTTATGGAAAATACAATTGTGCATAGGGTTTGTCCGGTTTGTGGCAGTAATGCAGTTTCAAGAGCACTGGAAGCAAAAGATCATACGGTTTCTAAGCAGACTTTTGAAATCTGGGGCTGCCAGGACTGTTCATTTAGGTTCACGCAAGCCGTACCGTCTCCCGAAAATATTGGAAAATACTATAAGTCAGATACATACGTCTCCCATAGTAATACGAAAAAGGGACTGGTCAACCGACTATACCATGCAGTTCGTAAAAGAACATTAAAGCAAAAGTTGGCGCTTGTTCGTCAGGCTACCGGTCAGATGGAGGGGAATTTACTGGACGTAGGAGCGGGGACAGGTGCATTTGCCAGTGTCATGCAGGCAGCAGGCTGGAAAGTCACCGGTCTGGAGCCGGACCAGGATGCCAGGCATAATGCGCTGCGCGACTATCAGATGAAACTAGAAGATCTGAGTCACTTATTTGACTTGAATGGTGATACTTATGATGGAATAACCCTATGGCATGTTCTTGAACATGTGCATCAGTTGCATGAGTATCTTGATACCTTCAAGCGGATTTTGACACCTGATGGTTCACTGATTATTGCGGTACCCAATTATACCAGTTTTGATGCACAATACTATGGAAGAGACTGGGCCGCCTGGGACGTGCCTAGACATCTATGGCATTTTTCCCCGAAAAGTATGGAAGTGCTGATGAAAAAGCATGGACTTAGAGTCATCCAGATGCTACCCATGAAATTTGACAGTTATTATGTCAGCATGCTCAGTGAAGGATACCGGCATGGGAAAGGCAATCTGTTCAGAGCCTTCCTGGAAGGGCTTAATTCTAACCGAAAAGCCGCCGGGGATCCCAAAAAATTCAGCTCCGTCATTTATATTATTAAAAAAGCAGACGTATAGGTTATAAATACGAAATGTAAGTTTTATACAAATAATCGCTGGAAATCTTTAGACGGGATACAAGAAAATCAAAGCAAGCATTAAGATTACAGCTAAAAATAAAAAAGGGCTCTTCAATTGAAGAGCCCCTTTTCATAACAGGTTTATTCTTTATTTTTTAATGAACTTACCGTTTGTCTTATTACCATCCGTAGTTATTACTGTTACATAGTAAATACCTGCGGACAGATTGCGAACACTTATAGAACTATTGGTTGCGGTTTGGACCAGTCGTCCACTTGCATCATAAATGCTAACAGATTTAATGTTGCTGATTCCCGTGATGGTTAAGTTATTGCTTGCCGGATTAGGAGTAATAGAGAAGCCAGCTACTTTACCACCTGCAATACTTACAGTTTTAGAGGTTTCAATGCCATCTGCTTTAACGATGCTTAATTTATAGTAGCTCTTAGCTCCTGGGTTCTGATCGGTAAAGCTATAGTTTTTGGTATGTGTTGAAACGCCTGCTGCATCTACAGAACCGATCGTTGCAAAATTGGATCCATCATTAGAACGCAATATGTCAAAACGGATGCTACCTTGTTCAGATTCTGTTGTCCAGCTTAACACTGCATTTTTGTTATCGTCCAGTTTAACATCAAAGTTGGTGAGTGTAACGGGAAGGGCCTGTCCAATAACTAAATCTGTTGCGATAGGTCCGGCATCCAGACTATTGGCAACGTCGGTTACTGTGGCAGTAATATGAAGAGTCCCTTCTTGTGTGGGGGTGCCAGAAATGTTACCATCTTCATCCATTTGTAAACCGCCGTCAAGAGGATCAGCTGCGAATAAATTCGCATTAAGACTGCTCATTGGTCCAGATCCGTACATTGCAGGAATGTTTGCCATAGCAATATTGTTGAAGCTTTTAATTCCACTAAGGTTGATGGTTGTGCCGTCATCTAATGTTCCAACAATATTGGACAATTTGTAAACTGGAGTGAAGGGTAAATTCGGGTCAGTTTCAACAGTTATATCCAATTTTCCAGTATATGGAGAACCGACTGCTGCATTAGTTAAAGAATTATGTAAAATGGATGCAACATTTACAGTTATTGTGTCATTGGCAGATCCTTCAGTACAACCATCTCTAGATGATCTGGCGTAGAAATTATGTGTGCCAGCCGTTAATCCTGTTTGAGTGGTAGAAACAGTAGAGCCTGTGCCATTTGGATTATCGTACCATAAAATTGCGTCATTATTTGCATTCTGAGCTGCAGTTAGAGTTACACTTTTCCCTACATAAGTATAAATTGTAGAATGTGCTACATTATTCGTTTGTGGGGCCGGAACTAGTACACCCATTGAGTAAATGGCTAGAGTGCCATTCCCAAGTAGAGATGACGTTTGGGCAATCCCGCCATAAGTTATTTTAATTCGGTCAAAATCACCAGCACTTGTTCCTTGAACTGGAGCTGTAATGATTGTCTTGGTAGTTGAACCAGGGAGTAGAGCTAGATTAATTAAACTTGAATTTACTGCAACTGGATCTCCTACTGCGGTAGTGCCATTATAGGCTTGTATGGTAAAACCTGATAGCAAATCTAAGTTTAAAACTCCTCCAGACGGATTATTAAATACCACACGTACACTATCTCCAGCTTTACCAGGAGTGCTTAAAATATCTGTTAGATAAGCTTCACTTAAGGCATTTACCCCAGTGCTAAGAGTGGCTGCTGTATTATCATCATTGTCAAAGGCATTGGCTTCATCAGCTACTGTAGATGTCACATTGGCCAATGCGACACCGCTTGCGGCTTCAACTCCAGATAGATAATCAATATTTGTTGGGCAGCCAGCATTTCCAGCTTCTGAATTTAAAACATAGGCATGGAATAAATCCGTAGTCGATAATAGACTTACGGCTGCAGACAATTTAATATACACTCCATTGCAATTAGAAGGAGCTACTATAGCTAATTCATTAGTTCCTGAGCCATTTAAAAGGGTTACTAAATTCGTAGAAGTGTAAACGGAAGTAGGTGTTGTGACCCATGCTCCCAAAAAGCCTGTGGGGGCCATTGTAAATGTCCCTATTTCAATATTTCCAAGTGCCGAAACTAAATCTGAGCTAGTAGAGAATTTTATATAAATGGTTTTTCCAGCAGAGATTGTTTCTAAATTATCTCGGGTTCCATCAGTAGAAAACCCAAGATATTGGGTACTATGGGTTAATCCTAATACTTCTGCTGTAAGATCTAACGTTGAATATGTTTGCGTGTTTCCATCTATTGCATTCTCAGGGTTAGTTACACTAGCTAATAATAGTGTCGCATCAGTAGATTGGAAGTTGGCATATTCCCTAACTAAATGTGTCTGTGCACTAGCCGTTCCGATTAGTCCGCAAACACCGGCGAGGCTAGCAAGAGCCAGTATTCGTTTTGGATTTCTAAGTAAAAATGTTTTCATGGTACAATTGAATTTTGCTGTTATGAATATGATTGAAGTGTAAAGTTATTTTTGGTATTGTCAATTGCTGACAATGCGATTGGTAGTAAGGGACTTACAGCAAGATAATTATGGCAGGTTTTAAATAAAAAATCACCGGAACTATGAAGGGATTTCATAACTCAGGTGATAATGAATTGAATTACTATATGTTAGAAAATTGCTTTCTTAATTATATGTTCTGCTTTGGCTTGCTTATATTCTTGAAAAATGTCCAAAGTACTGATAAAGAATTTTTAATTGTTAGTTTAAAAAGGCGATAGATATCAGTTTAATGTATGTCGTACTCTTTTTATTTACTTATCTATTTTATTGTGTTTTTATTCTTTCTCCTTTTATTATTTTCAGGCTTTGTGCTTTAAATAAAAATCATATAATCACTGGGTCAGATTGAGGTAGGTATCCATCATGGTCACCAGTTTCTCTTTTAGCTTTTGCTGTAGTAATTCAGGGCCCAGTACTTTTACCTGATTGCCCCAGCCAAAAATCCAGTCTACCAACTCTGCATTAATACCAAGATTCATACACATTTCCCATTTCCCGCTTGACATTTGACCAAACCTTTGCGTGCAATGCCAGAACCTGTTACTGATATAGGATCCTGCAGAGTTATTAAACTCTAATTTTATCTCATAAAGCTCATGATCAAAATTGGGAGCCACTCCAAAACGTTTATTGGCTTCAGCATAAAAGTGATCCATATATTTCTGGATGCTGAATATATTTTCAAGTATATCAAACTGTTTGATGGCGGATAAATCGTAAATCATGAGCTCAAGTGAACTTTCTATTAGTAGAAGAATATAGATGCTCCCATTATGATAGAGAATTTGCATGGGCATCATGATAACGGGTAACTTCATTTGAGAATTGGTAGTCTTCGTATTGACGTCTACCTGCATAATCTTTAATTTCCGACTATGCTGCATGGCCCAGATTAAGGTGTCCAGATTATGCTGTTCCGTTTCACTATACACATACTCGTTAAAACTGGATGTTTTTATCTGAGCCTGTGGCATGGACTGCATGTGGTATTCAAACTTACTCTTACTTTGGGCCTTAAATAAAACTTCTTCTATTTTCTCAATTGATCCCTGCCTTTTCTGTGTTAAGGCGCAGGGCGCAAGGTTTTTTAATAACAAAAAGCTTTTAATGTCACTTTCGCCAAATTCATGGGCGCTTTTGTCATATTCAAATTTCCAGGTCTTTTTGTTATAATCTCCGTCAATAGTAATAATCCTGCCATCATTTAATGGAAGGTTCTTAATTTCTTCTAGGTACCGATATAAGGTACGATCAGAGATTTCGATATTTTCATACCGAATCCAGTCCCGCATACTCTCGAAAGTCACGGGAAATCTTTTGATCTTTTCAATTATCCTTGTTATCGCACTCAATTTGTCAAGCATGCAAATAATATATATTTCTAATTCATCAGATTAAAAAATATACCTTCCCTATTAGGTCTATTGTTCAGGTATGGGAACAATAGGCCCTTTCATGTTGCTTGTTAGGTTGTGCGTCAGTGGAGTATTTGTTCAAAATAACCGGTTGGTAGGGTTATTTAATCTAATATCAAGCTAAGGGTATAGACATATTGATATTCAAACGGTTATTTTGACTTCGTTTTACACCACGAAAATAGATCGACGATTGTCAGAATCTGACAATATAATTATCTGTAATGTATAAATCGTGAATGCAAAGCCTGTTTAGTTGAATTTTCCTCATTTTGCCTCCCCTTTTAATTTTGTGCTAGCCTTTATTCTGGTGTCTAATGTTGTTTAATGCCAGTCCGCGTCTGTTTGTATTTCAAAAGAAAACTGGGCAAAACCCCGTAAGTGTTTTCTTTTCAATTATAAAGTTAAGGGATTATGTTACATGTTGGCCGATAAAATAAAAATAATAGAGAAAATGTTTTGATATTGGAAACGTATGGCAAAAAAGTATAACTCCTTTAAGAAGCTGCATTAATTAACTGTCAATGTAGTTTCTTAAAGGAGGAGGAGCAATAAAAAAACTGACATCAAATTATTAATTATTTAATGTCAGTTCTTCTGTTTAGCATGTATAAAAAATCTATCAACTATCTGACAAATTCAAAAAATTGGTGTTCTGCTTCCAGGAAGTACCGGCCTTTTTTCAGTTGACTGATTTTAAAATGCGCCTGGTTATCCTTTGCTGTTTGGATGAGTAATAATTTTCTGGCATGACTGAAGACTTTAACCGGACCAGATGCGCCGCTGACAATCATGGTATTTTCTTTTTCATCAATGACGAGTTCTATCATCTTCTTGTTTGTGTTTTCTGGAGTGGTTGCTTCTGCGACTCCTTGGATTTGTTTCAAGAGTTTTAATGCGGTCCTGTCCTCCTTATTACTACCTTGTAAAACGCTCGTAAATGATTTTACCTGTAGCCCTTCTAGGGGTAAATCCATATATTTTCTAATGTTTTGTAGCCAGTTGATATAAAAAGGCTACAAAGGTGATGAGATCTAATTGGTTCCTAAGGAAAAGCTTATTACTCTTTTTCAATCGACACCTGGAATTTAGTTTCCCATGGAATTTATGCTAAATTAGCATTAATTATTATGCCAAAGAGTCGATGATGTAAAAAATAATTCATAATTAACATTTATTATTAATATGTTTTTATGATTTGCATATTGAATATTAGTAAGTTATGTAGTAAAATAATAAACATGTCAGAAAAGATAATTCTGGATCAGCAATTTGAATACCTGTCTCAGCAGTCGCAGGGGTGGCCATCGGAGGTAAATGAATTCGAAAACTGCATGTTTTCTAACTGTAATTTCAAGGAAGCTGATTTTTCAACCCTAAAATTCTACGAGTGCCGGTTTGAAAACTGTGATCTGAGCTTGGCTAAGGTGGAACAGACTATATTTCAACAGGTGCAGTTTGAAGGATGTAAGCTTAGCGGTGTTTTATTTGATAGTTGTCACCCGTTTGCCCTGGAAATATCCTTTGCTGATTCTAAGCTGGATCACAGCAGTTTTTATGCCCTTAAAATGAGCAAGGCGAATTTTCTGAACTGTTCGCTTCGGGGGGTAGATTTTACCGGTGCCCAATTGAAGGATGCCCGGTTTACAGGCTCTGACTTATGGGAGGCTAAATTTGATCATACGCTATTACAGAAAGCTGATTTTAGCGGTGCCATACATTATCAGATCAATCCTGAACAAAATCAGATAAAAGGTGCAGTTTTCTCTAGGGATGGACTAGAGGGCTTATTATCCATTTATCAGATTAAGATTGTATCCTAGCAATATTTATAAAGAGGAAATAAAGATTCTCTTCATTAAAAATAATCCACTAGTGTGATTTTGGGTGCATTAATTATTTTTACTTAATTGCTCCTGTACGCTTTGTTTATATTTCTCACCAATTTTAATCTCCAGATCACCGATCCAGATACTACTGAGTGAAAAAGAAGAAATAACATCCATTGCTGCGATAAAGGATCGTTGTATCCGCATAAACTTTTCTGGTGGAAGTTTAGCCAGTAATGATTTTTGAGTACTCAGGGTAATTATTGGCTTTAAGCCAGGTGTCTTTAAATGAATAGCTGCGTAATCTTTCAATCCCTGAATATATTTTATATCAGGGATGGCAACGCGGACCTGTTTGTAGCCGCTTTTTACAATAAGGGACTCGTAGTCATCGGAAGAATCATTAAGCGTTTTCGGGGTTAAATTTGTTTTTGCTTTTAATGCGGCTTTAAGGAATTCCTCATATTCGAAGGGCTTTAATAAATAATCCAAAGCATTTACCTGATAACTTTCATAAGCATATTGGTTGAAGGCAGTCGTGAATATAATTTTAGGAGGAGACGCCGTTTTACTCTTTTTTAAGGCCTGAGCCAGTTCTATTCCTGAACTGCCCGGCATATGTATATCCATGAAAACAATATCGACATTTTCTGTGAGGATAGCCTGCAGTCCTAAAGATGCTTTCTGGTAGGAGCCAATAAGTCTTAAGAAACCGGTTTGTTGCACGAAAGAATTGATCAGCTCCAGTGCTAATGGTTCGTCATCAATAGTGATGCAGTTGAGTATCATGACAATTGTAACTTAAAATTTAATTCAAATAAATGCCTGTCCTGGTGCTTTTTTATTTGCAGGTCATATTTCCCATTATATAGTAAGTCTAATCTTCTGATGGTATTTTGTATGCCAATACCGCCATGTTTTTTGGGGTTATCTTCCATTGGATCTGATGGCTCTTTATACGAATTGATTGTCTTTAGCCCGATGCCATCATCAAACTGTTCGACATGAATGCTTATCCGGCCGCCACTTTCTTCATGCAGGCCATGCTTAAAAGTATTTTCTATAAAAGGGATCAGCAGCATGGGCGCCAGGTCCATGGGTTTTACGGGTGAAGGGTACTTAAAATCTATCTGGGTATCTGTAGGTAGCCTAAGCCGCATTACCTCAATATAATTTAGGATAAAAGTCAGTTCTTTGTCCAGATTTGTCTTAGGTTGCGCCGTTTCATAAAGGCTATAGCGCATTATTTTTGACAGCATGGAAAGGGCGCTGCGGGATTTATCTGCCTCTTTATAACTCAATGCATAAATGGTGTTGATGGTATTAAAGAAAAAATGAGGATGGATTTGTGCTTTTAAAGTAGAGAGCTCCATACTAAAATTTTCTCTTTCCAGCTTTAGCAAGGCCTTATTATCTTTATTTACTTTTGTTATCAGGGAGATGCTGGTACTAATTCCCAGTGTTATAACCGTTGTTGCCAGACCAAAACGGTCAAAATAACTTTTTTCCATGCCTTTGAGCCAAATGCCTTGCATCTGGGTGGGCAAATCAAGAATATTATCGACCCCTGCCATAAAAAATCCTGCAGAAATCATTATAATGCCAATAGTCAATGTATACAAACTGTAGTGTTGTTTAAGCAATAGTTTGGGTACTAATAAGTAGGCATTCAAATAATAAGCCACTAACATTAGTAAAAAGTGGACAACCTGTTTTATTACAAAATCACCGGGAAGAGCGGGGACATTGTACCGGTAGGATGGGTAGATAAATAATAGTATGGCTACCAGTATCCATATTAGTAGATGTAATATTAGTTTTAGATATAAATCTTTAGATAGTCCCTTCATTGTCTTTTATAAAATCGTGTTGCAAAATTAATCCTAAACACTTCTTAGGGTTGTCGAAAAAGGGAAAATCATTTTTTCCCTTAAATGCTGATTAAAACTAAGCGTTTAATAATCAAGAATATCGATAGATTTTGATAGTTTGTCGATTAGTCCCAAAATCAACAATCAATTTCCGCATTTCGAAAACGATACGGCCTGAGGCTAATATACTTTCGCGCAGAATTTAAAATTGATAACCATTCAAGGAGTTAAATCGTGCTTAAAAAGAATCTTTTTTACCATTTCTTACCTGTATTACTTTGTTTACTTATATGTACGCTTGGGTCCATCAATTTTTCAGGTTTTGGGCAGCGGATGAATGCAAAGGACTCCAGGGTGTCGGTTATTCAGGGAAAAATTTTAGACAGTGAAGATCGTCCGGTTTCTGGGGTGGATGTTTTTATTGGAGGAAGTGGTAAAAAAGCAGAGAGCGATAGCATGGGGTGTTTCAGTGTGCACTTTCACAATAGCCCGAAACCGAAGCGTGACGGTATGATGGATAAAAAAGACAAATCTGAAATTGTCCTGATTTTCAGTAAAATAGGCTATGGTGATATAAAAAGAAAAATTGAACTTCCTATTGATAAGGAACAAGTTTTATCCATCCGGATGACTGAAGGGAAAACCCGACAGTTAGATGATGTTGCCGTAAATAGTAAATCTGCTATCCAGACGGTGAGAGAGTCTCCATTTAATGTGGTAGCGCTGAATGCCACTTCAAAATATAACTCTACGATGGATCTCGGGCATCTGCTGGGAAAAGCCTCAGGGGTGAAATTAAGAGAAGCCGGAGGGCTGGGATCGGAACTGAACGTTTCCATTAATGGATTTACTGGCAGAAATATCAAAGTTTTTATTGATGGTGTAGCTATGCAAGGAAATTCTTCTTCTTTTCAACTGAATAATATTCCAGTATCTTTTGCAGAAAGAATAGAAGTCTACAAAGGGGTCGTTCCAATAGAATTTGGTTCTGATGCGATCGGGGGCGCCATTAATATTGTAACGAACAGAACCACCAATACCTTTTTGGATGCTTCCTATTCATATGGCTCCTTTAATACACATAAAACCAATGTTATTTTTGGACACACCACACCCAAAGGTTTTTCTTTTCAGGTAAACGCCTATCAGAATTATTCTGATAATAGTTATAAAATAAAAAGCCGTCTGATGACTGCGGGCGGTAATATCGGACGAGATACTTTATGGTTTAAACGCTTCCATGGAGCCTATCATAATGAAGGGATGGTGGCCAAATTAGGGTGGGTAGGCAAAAAATGGGCAGACCGTCTCTTTTTCGGTGCTACTGTAAGCCAGGATTACCGGGAAATTCAAAATGCGCCAGGTGATATAGAACTCGTTTACGGGGATGTCCTGGCTAAGTCCAAGGGGATACAGCCCAATGTAGAATATTATAAAAGGGATTTGATTGTCAAAGGATTAACGGTTAGGTTTTCCGGCAATTATAATTTTACCAATAATCATACGGTGGATACCTCCAGTTATAAATATAACTGGCTTGGACAGAGAGTGATGGCCATGAGTAAAGGGGAAAGAGGAATTGATGGGCTGGCCGATTATGATAACAATAACTATGCGACGTCCTTGAATCTTAGTTACCGGATCAATAAGGTTCACTCCTTTACGGTAAATGATGCCCAGACAGGATATGCAAGAAAAATAGAATCAGATCTGCCTGAGGAGCAGCTGAGTGAATTTGAGAAAATGCGCAGAAAAAGTCTTAAGAACGTTTTAGGCCTGGCTTATCGATTTAGACCCAATAATAATTGGAATACCAACCTATTTGTGAAAAATTATTATCAAAAGGTCGATGGCCCTTATAATAAAGGTGACGAGGCGCATCCTGATTATGCGCTCCGGTCAGAAAGTGGTAATACAACAGGTTATGGTTTTGCGGCTACTTATTTTTTTAAGGATCTGCAGTTTAAAGCATCTTTGGAAAAAGCCTATAGGTTACCTTCTGATAAGGAGCTTTTCGGAGATGAAACAGAAGAAGCAGGTAATGCGGACCTAAAACCGGAGCAATCTTTAAATTATAATTTAGGTATAACCCTAAATAAGCAGCTACCAGGTAAAGACGTGCTATACGTGGACGTCAGTGGCTATTACCGCGATACTAAGGATTATATCCAAAGAATTATCCTTCCGAGATCCGAAGTTTACTCTGCAGTAAATTTCGGAAATACCAGAAATCTTGGAGTAGATATCGAGGCACGTTATTATTACAAGGATAAAGCCATGATCGGGGGCACTTTTACGACCATGGACCTGTATAATAATGAACCCAACAGAGACGCCTTAGGAGATGTCACAAGTGCAACCTATAAGGATCATATGCCAAATGTTCCTTATAGGTTCGGTAATCTGGATGCCGCTTATTATTGGCATGGGCTGGGAGGAAAAGGCAATGTATTAAATATTGAATATAGTCTTAATTATGTAGGGAAATTTTATTTGAACTGGGAAAGCCTTGGAAATGCCTCCAGTAAATTAGTAATGCCAACCCAGATCTCTCATGACCTGAGTATTACCTATACCATGCACCAGGGTAAATACAATCTTACTTTAGAAGCGCAAAATCTTACGGGAGCAGAACTATCAGATAATTTTGGTATACTAAAACCCGGGCGAGCCATTTATGGAAAATTCAGGGTTTATTTAATGTCAAGGAAAAAACAACAGGACGATAGCCCCGTCAGCAGACACAGGCATGGCCGTTCCAGGGAATGAAGAAATTAAAAATCCTGAAAACTAACCTAAAAATCGGATCAAATTTTTCAAATCTATAATCGTAAAAATTAAAAATTAATAAAATGAAACATTTCTCCTCGAAGTTAATGGGTTACTGTGCGGCCGTGATTTTAATGGCAGGCTACAGCAGTTGTAGCAAAAGTGATGTTAGCGGAAGCGATTCCACGACTCCGGAAACAGAATCCAGTAGTAAATATTTTGTGGCAGCTACCATTGACGGGTTTACTTATGTAATGGCTGTCAATGATTTATCTAAAGATACCACTATTACGACCCAATATCCGGGAACCATTGAGCATGAAGGTACATATACTCAATGGGGGTATAATGGAACAACCGCGTTATTTGCGATCGAATACAGACAGGGCAATCCGGCTCCTGGCTCCGTATTTCAGTTAAGTGCAGCAGGTGCATTAACTCAGACCAATGATTTTATTCTGGATAAGGGCTTCAATACAATTGGATCCTTTAGTCATTACCTTGTAGCAGCGGCCAATAATGAAACCCTTACTTCGCCATATGCTGATAAAACAGGCTCGGTATTTTATGCCTTTGATCTGGATAATGATAATTTAATCACTCCTTATCAAGTTTTAGCTGAGAACTTTATTGGAGACCAGACCGCGAATTTTGTAGGAGTCGCTGACGCCGGAAGTGATAACTTTTTCACATCCGTTATGCTGACGGCCACGACAGATGAGCATCCCGTAAATTTGGATAGTATTTACGTCGCAAGAATAGGGGCTGATATGCAGGTACAGCAAATTTATAAAGACGATCGCCTTAGCTACTCTGGAGGGAAATTCAAATCAGCCAGATATGGACAACTGGCCAACGATGGAGACGGCAATACTTATGTTTTCTCAACTGGTTATGATGAAACCACTAAGAAGTCTGGTGCGCTGCGTATTAATAAAGGAGCAGATAGCTTTGATCAGGACTATTATTTTGATATTGAGTCCGCAACAGGTGGCTATAAATTGCGCAAAGTCTGGAATATTAAAGGCGATTATTTCTTGTTAGAACTCTATAATGAAACCGACGGAGTAACGTCTAATACCAGCGCTACTCACTATGCAATAGCGAATATGCAGGCTAAAACAGCCACTTTGATTACAACAGGTTTCCCAAGTATCGATAACATTACGGCTACAGGTTGGCCCTTTACGGCAGATGGGAAAGCCTATATCCCGGTTGTGACTACCAGCGGTTATCCAACTGTATATGTGGTAGATCCTGCTACTGCAGTAGCGACAAAGGGTATTTCGATTTCTGATGTAACTGCAATACCTGGTTTGGGTAAATTGACCGCTCAATCCGGCCTTTAATAAATAAAACAGGCTTGGTAAGACAACGGTCTTACCAAGCTTATAATCATCGTTTAAAATTTATTATTTAAATGAAAAAAATATTCATACTGGCAGCAGCCTTATATGCTGGTCAGCTTTTTGCCCAGGATGCAAAACTAATGGATCGCTCTTTTTGGAGTACCAGTCCGAACCTAGAGACTATTCAGCAAGAATTTACGGCTGAGCATTTCAATTTTGCCGATATTAAAACCGGGGAAGATCCGTTGAATCTGGCTATCAATAATAATGCCGATGGGGCAATTATTAAATATCTGGCTACCAGGCCAAGTGTCGACTTACAAAGAGGGATTCATGAGGGTAGAACCTATTTACATTCTGCTGCCTCAAAGGGGAATGCGGAAGCTGTAGATATTCTTCTGAAGCAAGGTGCTGATATGTATTATGAGGATGTGCATAATCAGACTGCTTTAACCTTCGCTGCCTTTATGGGTAAAATAAATCTGCCTGTATTAGAAGCTTTTGTCTCAAACGGACTGGATATTCAGAAAAAATATGAAAATAAGTCTGATGCCAATATTTTATTGTTGGCTGCTTCAGCTGACAGTGGTCTTTTGATGACAAATTATCTGGTTAGTAAAGGTGTCTCACTGCAATCTACGGATAATGAAGGAAATACAGTAGCTGATTATGGCGCTAAGTTGGGGAATGTGGCTGTTGTTAAAGCACTTATTAAAAAAGGAAGCAAAATTGATAATAATGCCTTATTTATGGCAGCCCAGGGTCCTTTCAGGAGTGCGAATACCATTGAGATTTATAGATATCTGGTAGAGGATGTGAAACTGGATCCCAAAGCAGTTAATGGCAAAGGTCAGAATATATTACATCAAATAGTCACTAAACAGAATCAGGAAGAGATTATTAAGTATTTTGTTAATAAAGGAGCAGATATTAATCTGGCTGACAGGGAAGGTACAACTCCGTTTATGGGCGCAGCCGCTATCAAAGATGCTAAAACGCTTTCTTTCCTACTAACTAAAGTAAAGGATATTAATGCGGCGAGTAAGGAAGGAAAAACTGCGCTGATGAATGCTGTTCAAAACGGCAATGCTGCAGGTGTGGAACTTCTTTTAAAGGGGGGAGCGAAGATAGACGTTGTTGACAAACAAGGAAATCCGCTAGGATATTATTTGATCGAGTCTATTAAAAAGCCAAGAGGTAATAAAGGAATGCCACAGATGGCATCTCAAAATGGAAAACCGAATGCCGGATTTGCCGGTAGAGGGAATGCCGGATTTGGTGCAGGTCAAAATGGGAAGGCTGTAAACCCAATAGCAGATTTTAAAGGGAAATTGAACTTACTGAAAGCTGCCGGCCTTGACTTTACACTACCGCTAAAAGAAGGTGGAACGCTTTATCATTTGGCCATAGAAAAAAATAATTTGGAATTGTTAAAGGCTATGCAAGGTTTGGGTATTGATGTAAATGCTAAAAATAATGAAGGTTTAACGCCGCTGCATCAAGCGGCGATGCATGTGAGTAGCCCGGATATATTAGAATATTTATTGTCGGTGGGAGCAGATAAGCGCATTCTTACAGGTTTTGATGAGTCTGCTTATGATCTTGCAAGTGAGAACGAGCAGTTAAAGGCAAACGGAGCTTCTTTGGAATTCTTACAATAAAAAATAGGTAAAATGAAACATCAAATAAAGCTTCTTCTACTAATGATGGTTTTTCTGGCTGGCGTAAAGAAAAATGCGCAGGCACAGGGTCCCGTAAAATATAAATGCATGGTTCAGATGAATAATTATTTAGGACCTGCTGCTTATATCGCGGTGTATTTAGTGGATAAGGATAATGTATACCAAAAGACGCTCTATGTCATAGGAGAAGATGCCAAGTGGTATCCTGATCTTAAAAAATGGCATAAGGCGTTTAATAATAAAAAAACAAATATCAGTGCGATAACAGGCGCCTCTATTTCAGGTGGAGATAGAAGTGTGGTCACGTTGGATGTGGATCCTTCTAAATTCGGGACCGGTTATAAAATTGTTTTTGAAAGCGCAGTTGAGGGAAAGGACTATCATCAGATTGATGCGGAAGTGGCTTTGACGCCAGAAGGATTGGCTGCAAAAACAGAAGGTAAAGGGTATATCCGTTATGTTCGGTTCAGCACAAAATAGGATTAAATCAACATCAGCATGATTGTATCAATTTGGAGAAATAGCCATCTTGCATTGGCTATTTCTTCTTTTTTAGTTTTGTTAGTGGCCTGTGTAACGGGTATATGCCTGGCCTTTGAGCCGGTTATTCAAAAGACGGCCGGCTTTAAAAGTGCGGCACTAGATACGTTGAATGTAGGCCAGGTTATAGGCGTGGTAAAATCAACCTATCCCGATGCAACTGCAATTGAACTAGATGATAATGGTTTTGTTAGTGTACGCTACACGAACCCCCGGCAAAAGGAGGTTCATGATTATATAAATCCGGTGGATGGAAAAGTGCTCGGCCCGGTGCATACGCAGTCTCCATTTTTTCAATGGATGACAGCTGCCCACAGATCCTTGTTTTTACATGAAACCGGTAGGGTGATTGTGGGTATTACCGCTTTTTTATTATTAATGATCGCTCTGTCAGGCATTGCATTAATTATTAAAAGGCAAAACGGATTCATGCGTTTTTTTGCAAGGATGGAAAAAAAGACAGGTGCGGCATATTATCATGCGACCTTCGGTCGGCTTTGTCTTATTTTTATTCTGTTTATAGCTATATCCGGAACTTATCTGGCTGTTTACAGATATCAGTCCCCCCAGCCCAAAGCCACACAGCATATTGATGAAAATAAACTGACGGAGGACCCCGTTTTAAATACAGCGGAATTTTCGGTTTTTCGTAAACAACCTTTCAGGAATGTAAAGCTTTTGCAGTTTCCTTTTTCTGATTTCCCGGAAGATTATTATTACCTGCAGTTAAAGGATAGGGAGCTTTGCGTCAATCAGTTCAATGGAGTAGTCCTTTCGGAGGTTTATTATTCCACCGCCTATCAGTTGCAAGTGCTTAGTTTGAGATGGCATACAGGCAGGAATTCAATTATCTGGGCCATTCTATTAGCGATTAGTTCCGGATACATCCTGTTTTTTATTTATTCAGGTTTTCGAATCACGCTAAATAGAAGGCAGGGGCGGTTAAAAAATAAATGGAGAGCAAATCAAGCTGACATCATAATCCTTGTGGGCTCAGAAAACGGTTCCACCTTTAGGTTTGGGAAGATGGTATATCAGCAATTAATAAGGCAAAATCAAAAAGTTTATATCACGAATTTATCTCAATATCAAAGGTTTGATCAGGCGAAGCATTTGCTGATTATGACAAGCACCTATGGTCAAGGAGTAGCTCCTTCAAATGCGGTTAAATTTATAGATAGGCTGAAAGACCCGAAATTACAGCCGTCGCAAAAAGTCTTTTGTTCGGTGGTGGGATTTGGATCCAGGGCCTATCCGGATTATTGTAAATATGGGTCAGATCTCCATGAACTGCTTTTGGGTGCTGCGTGGAGCGAGCATCTACTGCCTTTTATGACGGTCAATGATGTCTCACTTCAGGACTTTGAAGAGTGGTTGAGGGCCTGGTCAGAAAAAGCAGGTATTTTAATCGAGTTGGATAAGAATGCCTTTAAAACCCAATCCGTTAATCTAAATGAATTTAAAGTACTGGACAATTCCGGGTTGAATACGGAACAGAACTTTACCATGCAGCTATGTCCGGCAAAAAATAATTTTAATAAAAAGCACATTCAATCAGGTGATTTACTAATTGTTTATCCTAAAGGCGACCATAGAGAGCGGCTGTACTCAATAGGCCTTGTCGGAGAGAAGATTGTTTTGTCTGTTAAATTAATGCCTGGAGGATTGGGTTCAGGATATTTATATGCGCACCAAAAGGGAGACATAATAAAGGCAAAGGTGCTGAAAAACAGCCATTTTCATTTTCCAAACAAGGCGAAGCGACTCATTATGATTTCTAATGGTACAGGAATCGCTCCTTTTTTAGGCCATATTTATGAAAATAAGCGGGGGATTCCAATTACGCTGTTTTGTGGTTTCAGGACCTGGGATACCTTTAATTTATATAAAGATACAGTGGAGGAAGCCATAACCCAAGGACGTTTGGAGAATTATTGTGTTGCGCTTTCCAGAGAGAGACAGCAGGTGAGGGATTTTATAAATGAAAATAATAAAATAGGACTTCAAAAATATGTCAGCCATCTGCTGGTGGATAGTGGCGCGGAACTGATTGAAGGCATCAGGCAAAATGCTGTTATTATGATTTGCGGTTCACTAGCCATGCAAAAAGACGTATTGCAGATTATTGATACCTTATGTTTGAATAATCATTTACCTGACTGCCAGTCGCTCATTGATAGCGGTCAAATTCTCTCTGATTGTTATTAAAAGAATCCTATTTAAAAGCTGGATCAAGTAATATAAAATGAAAAATAAGGCTCACCATAAAGGTCGTATGACTCGTCTGGTTTTCGTTATGGCCATACTTATTACAGGTCTGCCGCCGGTTATTTCGGGGCAGGCCAATAGTTCTTCATTGGCTGTCAAGCGGACCGCTACTTTAATGGGCAGTAAATTTGATATTACCATAGTTGCCAAAGATTCTATTACTGCACAGAGACTGATAGATAGTGCCATTGAAGAAATCTCCAGAATTGAATCTTTAATTTCTGAGTGGAAATCAAATTCCGAAGTCTCGATGGTGAATAGAAATGCAGGTATTAAACCTGTTAAAGTAAGTAAAGAATTATTTGACTTAACCAAAAGAGCGTTGAATTATTCCCTTATGAGTCGAGGTGCTTTTGATATAAGTTTTGCCTCACTAAATAAAGTCTGGCGGTTTGACGGTTCTATTACCACTATTCCCTCCAAAGAAGAGGTATTGAAATCAATTGAAAAAGTAGGTTTTCAACATATTATTTTAGACTCCCTTGAATCCACTATTTATTTACAGTTATCGGGCATGAAAATAGGATTTGGCTCCATCGGAAAAGGGTACGCTGCCGATAAAGCCATGGAGCTAATGCGCAAAAAAGGAGTCAAGGCAGGTATTATCAATGCCGCCGGAGATATGCAGACCTGGGGTGTACAACCTAACGGGAAGCAATGGACGGTTGGGCTGACAAATCCATTTAAGAAAAGGAAAACTATAAAAAAACTTAATTTAAGTGATATGGCTATCACCACATCCGGAAGCTATGAACATTTTATTGAGCTAAATGGTGTCCGCTACAGCCATATAATTAATCCTGTAACCGGATATCCGGTTACAGGATTGGCTAGTGTTACTATATTAGGACCAAATGCGGAGATATGTAATGCTATTAGTACTTCAGTTATGGTGATGGGTTTAAAACAAGGTTTGTCATTGATCGGACAATTTCCGGGATATCAGTATATAATCATTACAGATAAAGGGAAGATGTATAAAAACAAAGGACAGCACTTTTAGGCATTGTATTTTTAAGGTTGTATGTATGTCATATGACCTGTATGTTTTAGCAAAAACTATTCATCCTGTGCCATTACGGCAAGTACTTTAATAAAAGGCCAGTAACCTATTAACTGTATATAATTTACAGGGGATACTGAGTTTGATGTGTTTTGTGCCATTTTTATATCGTTTTCCAAAAGGTCAACTCGCTTACCAATTGGTGATTTTGAGACGTAGACCGGAAGTTTCCAAATTCTAAGCATCTAACCAAGATACAAGTGAAATATGATATCGACATCCACTTATCCTATTGATAGAGTTATGCTGATTAAATTTTAGTTGTTATCAATTTGGAAGAGATTCGGAAGCGGCGGACTGCTGCTCCTTTTCAGAAACCTCCATTTCACCTGTACCATCTATAAGTTCTTTGGAGAATGTTCTGGAGGATTTAAGGCCCATGGATTTTAATTTAACAGCCTGATCCACTAAGTTACCTTTGCCTGTCATCATCTGCCCCATGGCTTTTTGGTAGGTAGACTGGGCCTTGCCTAATTGATCCCCCACTGCTTCCATTGACTGGCTGAACCCAACCAGTTTTTCATAGATGCGTTCCCCTTGCTTTACAATTTCCAGGGCATGCTGACTCTGCATTTCTCTTTTCCAGAGGTCATCCATCAGTTTCAGACAAGCGATCAGATTCGTTGGACTGATCAGCAGAATCCTTTTACTATAGGCATGTGCCCAGAGCGCAGGGTCTTCATGGATGCCGAGTAAATATGCCGGCTCAATGGGTACGAATAGCATGGTAAAATCAAGGGCCTCTTCGATCTGGTCATAGTTTTTGCCATGCAGCTGATCTATGTGCTGATACATGGATTGCAAGTGCTCTTTGAGTGCCAGTTCTTGCTGCTGCTTTGTCTCAGCGGCAACGTATCTGTCATAAGCCAGTAAAGAAACCTTAGAGTCTACGATTATGGTTCTGGAACCCGGAAGTTTAATGAGTACATCGGGCCTTAACTGTTTACCTACAGCATCTCTGATGGTATTTTGTAAGAAGTATTGCCGGTCTCTTACCAGACCGGACTGTTCGAGAATGCTTTCAAGGATCATCTCGCCCCAGTTACCTTGCTTTTTTACTTGTCCTTTTAGTGCCGTGGCCAGATTGTTAGCCTGTTCACTTACCTGATTGGTCTGTTTGATTAATTCAGATATTTTCGTCTCCAGCTGAGTCCTGTCTTTAATGTCCTGCAAATGCGTATCCTGAATGGCTTTTTTAAAGCCGGCGATATTTTCGGTTAAAGGCTGCAAAATAGCGTCCAGGTTGGTTTTATTGGCCTCGGTAAATTGCTGGGTGCGGTCCTTTAATATATCGGTGGCTATTTTTTCAAATTCCAGATGGGCCTTTTCATGGAGTTGCTCAATTTGCGCTTGTTGTTTGCGCTCATTTTCCAGCAAGCTTCGGTTCTGAGCCATTAAATCGGCTTTTTCCGTGCGTAGTTCCATCAGGGCATCTTGCAGACGACTGACCTGCTGACTTTTGTAGTCCGCGTCTGTAGATAACTCCTGATGGCGCAGTTCACCGGCTTCCAGTCTGGCCCTTAAAGAGGCCAGCGTTTGGTGGAGATTTTTATTTTCTTCACGCAGTTCATGATAGCGCGCCTCACCTTCCTTTTCTTTTTGCGTTAAAGCCTGGATCTGCAGTTGCGCCTGGATCAATTTCTCTTTTTCAACAGCCAGGGTCTGCGCTGCCAGTTGACGCTCCTGCGTTTCCCTTTGGTAGGCAGCCTTAGCTACCCAGCTGCTTCGCATCCATAAAAACAGGATAATGCCACCCAGGATAAGACCTGCCATAAAGACGATTCCAATGATGAAGGTTTCCATAATCAATGCTATAATTTATACTAAGTAAAGGTAATAAATTTAGGATTGATGCGACATGTTTTTTGTTGTGCCCTGCATTGAACGGGGCAAAAGAATCAACAACAGGGTTAAGGCAGTGGCCAAATATCCGCATTGTAGTCTGTAAGTTATTGGTTACCATTTGATTTTTTGCATATAATCCGCTTTTTAACCCGGTGGAATGGTCAGCGTCTGGACTTAAACAATCCGATTTATGTTTAATTGCTTTAATTTTGGAGGATGAAACATGTTGTTTTTAAGGATTTAGGCAGGATGTCCTATAAGGATGCCTGGGATTTTCAAGAGGCGAAACTGCTCGAGAAAACCACCCTCAAAAGAGAAGGGCAGGCAGATAAAATCCAAAATGAACTCTTTTTTGTAGAGCATAACCCTGTTTATACCTTAGGAAAAAGCGGTCATGAAGAAAATGTACTCATCTCAAAAGAAAACCTGGAAAAAAGAGGGATAGAATATTTTCATATCAACCGGGGAGGAGATATCACCTATCACGGACCCGGACAGATTGTGGGGTATCCCATCATCGACCTGGAGCAGTTCAAAACAGATCTGGGCTGGTATTTACGCTCTTTGGAGGAGGTGATGATCTTAACCCTGGCCGATTATGGATTAAAAGGAGACAGAAGCCCGGGAGAGACAGGTGTCTGGCTGGATCCGGACAAAAAAGGCTTTGAAAGAAAAATCTGTGCCATGGGTATCCGCTGCAGCCGCTGGGTTACCATGCATGGCTTCGCCTTTAATGTCAATACGGATATGCATTATTTTGATTTTATAATTCCCTGTGGTATCCAGGGTAAGAGAGCAACGTCTCTTCAACAGGAACTCGGCCATCCTGTGGATATGGAGGAAGTGAAATCCCGGATGAAAAAACATTTTGCGGAGGTCTTCCAGGCGGAATTAGCAGAACTTTAAGGGTTGATATTTGTTACAGTGTTGCAATTTGTGTCATTTTGCAAAATGCAATGACGTTGCAATTGCGTTAATACGGTGTCATTGTAGCAATTAAACAATTCAGTCAACGCCCGGTAATGAAGTGGCAAAGGCCGAAAATCAGGGTCTCCTCCATTACCCGGAAATAAATAAAACACAATGCAGTATAGAACGGCAAAGTATCCTTTATCCCTTTCCTTTTCTCCTTCTTCTTTTTTTTCTGTTACTATCTTCCTGGTCCTGTTGTTGGTGCTGGGCAGCACGGGGCAGCTGAATGCTAAAACACCCAAAAGCCTGCTAGGCACTGATTCAGTGAGCGGTCATGCTTTTACTGCATCATCTGGAGAGGATGTCTTTACGGAAGGAACGCTGGAAGGCGTTATTACGGATAAAAAGACCGGAGCGCCTATTTCAGGAGCCTCTATATTCATTCCGGATTTAAAAATAGGCGCCGTAACGGACAGCGCCGGTCATTATGCTTTTAAGCATCTGCCCAAAGGCATCTATCTGGTACATATAACCGCTATCGGCTATGGCGCGGTCAACCAAAAACTGAATTTCGATCATCCCCAGCATCTGAATGTGACCATGCAGGAGTCCTGGGTAGAAGCCGACCAGGTCATCGTAACCGGGCTTTCTAAGGCTACTACCTTAAAAAGAGATCCTGTGCCGATGGTGGCCGTCAGTAAGACTTATATGGATATCCATGCGGCTTCCGGTAACGTCATTGCTGAACTGGCTAGTGTGCCTGGCGTAAGCGCCGTCACAACAGGCCCTAATGTGGCCAAGCCCTTCATCAGAGGACTGGGTTATAACAGGGTGGTGACCGCAGAGAATGGCATCCGGCTGGAAGGACAGCAGTGGGGTGATGAACATGGCATCGAAGTCGATCAGAATGCCATCAATAACGCAGAAATTATTAAAGGACCGGCCAGTTTAAGTTTTGGGCCGGATGCCATAGGCGGCGTCGTGAATCTGATCACCGCACCTACGGTGCCGGAAGGTTCTATTAAAGGCTCTGTCACCGGCCTTTATGGAACCAATAATGGGCTTGTGAATGGCTCTGTCGCTTTACAGGGCAATCAGGGCGGCTTTGTCTGGGGCGCGGTGGCCTCTGCTAAAAATGCCAAGAACTATCAAAATCAGCATGACGGCCGGGTGTATGGTACTAATTTTAAAGAAAGGGATGCCCGTTTTATGGTAGGTCTGAATAAAAAATGGGGTTATAGTTATCTGCACGCTTCCCTTTTCGATGATGAGCAGGCGATTCCTGACGGTAGCAGGGATTCAGCCACCAGGGCTTTTACCAGACAGATAACTGAAGCGGATGAGCAAAGGCAGATTGTTCCGGCCTCCGTTTTAAATAGCTATGATATCCCTACGCTGCACCAAAGAGTACAACTTTACCGCATTTACAATACCAGTAATATTAAATTAGGGGGTGGTAACCTCCTATTGAATCTGGGCTATCAGTATAGCCACCGCAGAGAATTTACCCATCCTGAAAAACCGGAACTTCCTGGTTTAAACCTGGAGCTACAGACATATACCTATGACGCCAAATATAATTTTGTGATGGGCACCGGCTATGAAGCTACCGTGGGTATCAACGGCATGTATCAGGATAACGGCTTTGGGGAAGGTACGGATTTTCCGATTCCGGCCTATCATCAGTTTGATTTCGGGCCATTTTTTGTAATAAAAAGAACGTTTAATAAACTGGATCTTTCTGCGGGTGCCAGATATGATACGCGGTCCTTTAAAGGGAAGGCGGCTTATATAGATAATACAGATGAGACCTATCCCAGACTCTATACCGGGGCTGATCCTTTAAACCAGCCCGGTGTTGAGCAGCAGTTCCAGGCCATGAAGCGAAATTTCAATGGTCCTTCCGGCAGCCTGGGTGCTACTTATAATTTCTCCAATAGCTTCCTTTTAAAAGGTAATATTTCTACGGGTTTCAGATCTCCCAGCATAGCGGAACTCTCTGCCAACGGGGCAGATCCCGGCAGTCAGATTTACCATGTAGGCAATCAGGATTTTAAACCGGAATACAGTGTACAAGGTGATCTGGGTGCCTTTTTAACCCAGCCTAAATGGACGGCCAGCGCTGAGCTTTTCGTCAATCATATTGAAAACTATATTTACCAGCAACAGCTTTTGGATGCCACCGGGCAGCCCGAAAGAGTGGACGCCGGCGGCAACAGCGATCCTAATGGTCAGTATAGCAAGTTTGGCTATGTACAAAGTAAAGCAAGGATCATGGGGGGAGAATTTAATATCGATATTCATCCCTTTAAATGGCTGCATTTTGCCAACTCCATGACACTTACCTATGGTACCAACCTGGGCACCGGAACCCCGGTAGCTGACAGTTTAAAATACCTGCCATTTATTCCGCCCATGCACACCCATTCTGAACTGAGAGGGGAGTGGCAGGAAGGTTTTGGCCCCTTTAAAAATCTCTATGCCTTCTGCGGTTTTGATCATTATAATCAGCAGGATCGTTTTTTTGCCGCCTATGGAACGGAGACTTATACTGCCGGTTATAACCTCCTGGGTGCTGGCATCGGAGCAAAGGTTGCCTCTGCCAAAGGCAGGGAGCTGTTCTCTTTATATATCGAAGGCACTAACCTGTTGGATAAGAGCTACCAATCGAATATGAGCCGGTTAAAATATTTCGATAACCCGAATGTACCGGAAGGTGTCCAGCCCGGTATTTTTAATATGGGCAGAAATATCAGTTTCAAAGTCGTTGTTCCGCTGTCCTTTAAAACGCTGACAAAAGTTGCCGGTTAAATAGCGGCAACGGGTTTAAAATCATCTCTTTAGCGGATGAAAATTGTCGGATTAACTGTGGCCGGCCAGTCCCTTCTCTCAAAAAGGTATTTTTGGAGAAGGGATTTGTCTTTTTAGAAGCAAAGTAAGGGTAAGGACCCCGATTGCCGGGCAGAAGGCCGTATAAGTGTTACAGATACAATCAATTAATGCTGCACAGTTAATTTTAACGCTATGAAGGTTAATTTACGGGCATATAAGCTCGGTCAATCTGCTTAATTTTAGCCTGTTTTAAGGGAAAACCTGACGATAAATTTATTGGATATGAAAGCAAGCAGCGCTTTACACCTGAGCATGGTATTTTTGATGTTATGGCTTTTTGCCAGTCCTGCCCTTGCGCAGAACGGGGATCAGATTCTGGATGGGATAGGGGAGACGGGTCTTGTGGCCCGGTATATCTTTAAAGGAGATATCAAGGACTGGTCTCGCAATAATCTGCATGCCACGTATAAAAACGGGGCCGCGTCCTTTGTCAAAGATAAACAGTTCGGTGAGGTCGTGATGCTGCCCGGACAAAAGAACGCTTCTATCAGTTTGCCTGAGGGCACTTTGTCTGATATGGAATCCATCAGTATTTCCTGTTGGGTATATCTGCCTGCCGGCAAGGGTGGGGGCTATTTATTTGATTTTGGAACAGATAGCAATCGGCATTTTTATCTGAGCATGGATAAGGCCGGATGGACCAGCGGCTTAAAATCGGGTCGCTATAAAGTAAGCGTGGAAAATAATCAGGCCCTGGAGCCCGGTCACTGGCAGCACCTGGTGGTGGTAGCAGATATGGCCGCAAAATCTTTCCAGGCTTATCTCAACGGAGAACCGGCCGGACATCCGGGGCAGCTTTCAGGGGATCTGACCGGTTTTCTGGATAATCTTTCAGGTGATGCAAGGCTGCATATTGGCAGTTCCATTAATCAGGATAATAGCCCGCTCGCCGCGCGCCTGCATGATTTTAGAATCTACCGCATTGCGCTGACCAGTCAGCAGGTGGGCGCTATCTATACGGGGGCGCTTAACGGGGAGCATCAGAGCAGGGTCAATCAGCATAAAATGGAAGATGATCTGCCAAGATTTGCAAAGGGTCAGCCTGAGCTCTATAATCAGTATCTGACGGGGGTGGAGGACGTGTCGGTCACTACCCAGGCAGGCGATCTGCCCAGGTTGCCAAGTTATGTGAAAGGTACCTACCGTAAAGATATAGAAGGCCCCTTGGTGCGCGTCATCTGGCCCACGCCTACAGATAATAGTCAGGCGGCAAAAGCAGGGACCTATACCCTAACCGGTCAGGTGCCGGGAACGGAGCTGCACCCTAAAGCGCATATCCATGTCGTTGACAGCAAAGCTATACCTGCCCCTGCGTTAAGTCTCGTTCCCTTCGGGCTTGATAAGGTAAGGCTCGATGCAGACAGAAACGGACATCCGACAAAGTTTATAGAGAACCGAGATAAATTTATTACGGTTCTTGCAAAGACAGACCCTAATTCTTTTTTGTATATGTTCCGTCATGCCTTCGGGCGTCCGCAGCCTGCCGGCGCAGAGCCGCTGGGGGTATGGGATAGTAAAGACTGTAAACTCAGAGGTCATGCTACGGGGCATTATTTATCGGCCCTGGCACAGGCCTACGCCTCAACCGGGTATGATCCGGCACTGCAGGCAATATTTCGCCAGAAAATGACCTATATGGTAGAGGTGCTGGACACCCTGGCCGGACTATCCGGCAGGCCTGTTAAGGCAGGGAGTGCCTATCAGGCCGATCCGGTACTGGTACCTGTTGGACCCGGTAAATCTGATTATAATTCAGATTTAAGTGATACCGGCATCCGTCACGATTACTGGAACTGGGGGGTAGGCTTTATCAGTGCTTATCCGCCCGATCAGTTTATCATGCTGGAAAAAGGCGCTAAATACGGTACCCAGCCGGATCAGATCTGGGCGCCTTACTATACCTTACACAAAATACTGGCCGGTCTTTTAGAGGTCTATAAAGTAACCGGTAATAAAAAAGCGTTGCATATCGCCAAGGCAATGGGTGACTGGGTCTATGACCGGTTAAGTAAACTGCCGCAGCAGACACTGATTAAAATGTGGAATACATATATTGCCGGTGAATACGGTGGGATGAATGACGTGATGGCCGGTTTATATGAAGTAACCGGGGAGAAAAAGTATTTAAAAACAGCGCAGCTTTTCGATAATATCCGTGTTTTCTATGGGGACAGTACCCATAGCGGAGGGCTGGCTAAAAATGTGGATTTATTCAGGGGGCTGCATGCCAATCAGCATATCCCGCAGATTGTAGGCAGCATAGAAACCTACCGGGCTACCGGTGATCCGGATTATTATAAAATCGCAGATAATTTCTGGTATAAAGCGGTCAATGATTATATGTACAGCATCGGCGGGGTGGCCGGCGCACGCAATCCGGCCAACGCGGAATGCTTTATCAGCCAGCCTTCGACCCTTTATGAAAACGGATTTTCTGCCGGTGGTCAGAATGAAACCTGTGCTACCTATAATATGCTGAAATTAACAGATGACCTTTTCATGTTCGGGCAGGATGCGGCGCTGATGGATTATTATGAAAGAGCACTCTATAATGATATCCTGGCATCAGTGGCGGAAAACAGCCCGGCCAATACCTACCATATACCGCTAAGGCCGGCTTCCCGTAAGCAGTTTGGTAATGCGGACATGACTGGGTTTACCTGTTGCAATGGAACGGCGCTTGAGAGCAGTACCAAACTGCAAAACTCCATTTATTTTAAGGGTAAGGACAACCAGTCGCTGTATGTGAATTTATATATTCCTTCCACCCTGGACTGGGCAGATAAGCAGATCAAGGTAGTGCAATCCACCAGTTTTCCTTATGAGGATCAAACAGATCTGACCATACAGGGAAAAGGCAACTTTGATTTATATGTCCGGGTACCCGGATGGGCCAAAAAAGGCTTCACTATTAAAATCAACGGGAAAGTGCAACAGCTCAAGGCGACCCCAGGCACTTATGTCAAACTGAGCAGATCCTGGAAGGATGGCGATAGAGTCACCCTGATCATGCCTTTTCAGTTTCACCTGGATCCAGTGATGGATCAGCCCAATATTGCCAGTTTGTTTTATGGCCCTGTTTTACTGGCCGCACAGGAGACGGAGCCCAGAACCCAGTGGCGTGATATTACCCTGGACCCGGATGATCTGGGTAAAGACATCAAAGGCGATCCCCGCAAACTAAGATTTGAAATCGGCGGTGTTCAGTTTAAACCGTTTTATGACAGTTATGAAAGGTATTCCGTTTATCTGAATGTGCACCTGCAACCTAAGGCGCAATAAGGGTAATAGGCGGCGCTGGTAAAGTGCAGATCAGCGCAGATCAGCGCCGCTTTACCAGCTCTATTAGTTTAATATTCTGACGGTCATAGGTATAACTGATAAAGACATGGCCATTCGGGGCCTGGATAACGGCGGGATAACTGTATTCTCCTTTGTCATGTGCTTCCAGCATCAGTATATCCTGCCAGTTAATACCATCCATTGAAATGGCGACATTTAAATGAGCCCTCCCGTCCCACCAGTTTTTACCGCTGCCGGCAGGGTTATAGACCAGCAGCTGGGTGCCGTCTTTTAAGGTGACGGCGTCAATGCCTGAGTTCGGATTACGTAGCGCCGTTTTCTCAAGTTTTGACCAGTGCAGGGCATCCCCGGACCAGGACTGAAGGATATAATTCTGATTGCTTCTAAGCAGTGCCTGATAGCGCTTACCATGATCATAGCTGAGTATCGTTGGTTGAATAACACCCCAGGAGTTGGCGCTGTCGATAGGGTAGGAAGACCAGCTGTGCTCGCCGTCTTTTGTGATTTCTACTGCCGCATACCATTTACCATTTTCCTGTTCCACGCTACTGGGGCAAAGCAGCACGCTTCCAGGACCTGGAACCGGTTTGTTTTTGATAGGACCTAATATGCCTGCAGGAAGCGCCTGCGCGTGGCTCCAGTCTTGCCCGTTGTTGCGGGATATTTTATAGTATCCTTTCCAGGTCCTGGGGCTGCTGCCTTTTTTGTAATATAACAGAATGCTGCCGTCTTTACGGGTATATAGCACCGGGTTCCATAAAGGTACCCGGGCCCCGCCCGAAGTGGAGGCGTCCGGATCGCCAGTGGCAACCTGAACAGGCCCTGTATAAACCCCTGGGCCTGACCGGCTGGTCACCCAAATACCCACATCCTCTGCCCCCTCATGGCTGCCCCCGAAGCAGGCGATAAGCAGCCTGCCGTCAGCGGTCATGGTAAGCGTGGACGCATGGCAACTGGCAAAAGGCGCGTGATTAAAAACAAGACTGCTGTCCAGAATCTGCCAGGTGGCTTTCGTCTTTTCGTGTAGTAAGACGTCTGTCTGCTGCGCTTTTAGAGGCGCTACCAGGCTCAGTCCGAGTCCGAGCGTGACTCCGAGTCCGAGTGCCGTGGTAAGCCGTAAAATACTTATAGGATTGCTTTTATGGGAGGGTGTCATTGCGGCCTGGTTTTAAAAAGTGTTGTATGAAGGTAGATTCAGCAGACTAAAGGTAATATAATAGAAAAACAGAGCGGACATGAAAGGTGCTATACCGGTCAGTTCGCTCTGTTTTTTCAAAATCCTTAATGGGTTAATAGCCTGCGCCATCCTTTTGAAAGGCTGCTGCTTTTTGCTCCGGACTTAAATGTTTGTATTGGTAAATGGCATTTTCCCAGTCTCCGTAATTGGGGTTGGGCAGCACGATAAACCGCTTGCCGAAGAGTTCTTTGTTATTTAGCACGGCAGCAGCACGGGCAGCCTCACTGGGGTGGTTGTCAAATAAAGCGGAGAAGTCCGTCAGGTTATCACCAAGCAGCAGGGCGATGGTGTAATTTTGGGCAATACTGTCTCTGCGCGCCTGCTTGCTGGAACTGCCGCTCATCGTCAAAAGATGTGCAGCATCTGCATTTGGGAAGTTGAACTTTTGCAGGTTTTTAAGGGTGGCTGCCCTTGCCGCCTGATCCCTGTTGGTGACGTAAAAAATCGTGACTCCCTGGCTTGCTGCCTGATAAAAAAAATGCCAGGCGCCCGGGATGGTGTCGGCCGAAGCTTTACTGACCCATTCATTCCAGCTGGCCGGATCAAAATCCTTGCCCTGCAAGGCCTGATGGATGGCGTAAGGACTATTGTCTAAAAAGGTTTCATCAATATCGGTGACAATAGCCAGTGGCCGGGCAGGCTTCTGAGTCGTCAGTATCTCTTGCAGCCTGAGATCAGCCAGCTGATAAGCCTGCAAGCTTAAGGCTTTATATTCTGCGGACTTCTGCATCCATACTGCGGTAAATAATTTAGCGTCACTGATGCTATGCGCTGTGCTGCCGGTAGCCTGCACGCCATCATTTTTAATGGTGATACAGCCGTATCCTGCCCCTAGCAGTAAACTTAAAAATATAGCGGATCGTTTTATTCTTTTCATGATCATCTGCTTTAGTCAATCCTTCACCATTGCCTGCATGCTCAGAGCAGGTCAGGCTGATTACATTTTATCTACAATTTTCTTATAGCTGGTCGTAATACCCCGGATAATAGAAGAACTCAGGCCTCTGTGCTCCATTTCGTTGAGCCCTGCGATGGTGCAGCCTTTAGGGGTGGTTACCTTGTCAATTTCCTGCTCCGGATGCGTATGATGCTGCAGTAATAAGTCTGCGGCCCCTTTGACCGTCTGAGCGGCGATGACGGCGGCTACTTTGGCATTAAACCCGATCTCTACACCGCCCTGGATATTGGCCCTGATATAGCGCATGGCAAAGGCCGTTCCACAGGCACCCAGTACCGTTGCTGCATCCATTAGTTTTTCATCTATTTCTACGGTTTTACCCAGCTGGTTAAATAAATCTGTTACAAATTTTTGCTGTACATTGGATACCTTATGCATACAGGTACAGGTCATGCTCTCCTGAATGGCGATGGCCGTATTGGGCATGGCCCTTACGATGGGGAGTTTATCTGCCGTCAGTTCCACTAGGTCCTGAATCCAGATGCCGGTTACCACGCTGATCAGGGTGTGACGGCTGCCATCCAAAACCGGGCTGATTTCCTGAATGATTTCGCTGACCTGGAAAGGCTTAATAGCCAGGATAATATAATCGGCGCTGGCTACGGCCTTTTGGTTATCATTTAATACATGGACGCCTTTTTCTTTTAATCCATCTAAAAGTGCGGTGTTCCTTCTGGTGACATATAAATTCTCAGCCGTGATAAAACCGCTGTTCAGTAATCCTTCTGCGATGGCGGATCCAAGGTTGCCGCCACCGATAATCGCAATACTAGACATGAAAATATTATTTAATGATGAGTGGATGCTTGTTTTTGACGCTAGTTTCCATTATTTGCCTCGAGTTGACCCAGGGCAAATTTGATCCGGCTAACGGTTTGTTTAGCTCCTATTGTTGAGGCTATATCAAATACATGCGGCCCGAATTTACCCCCAACCAGCATAATGCGCAGGGGCAGCATCAGTTCGCCCGGCTTTAACTGACTGGCCGCAGCCAGTTCCTTAAAACTATTCTCCAGGTTTTCGGGGGTAAAATCCTGAGTGAGTTCATAACTGCGGATCAGCTCAACAAAAAAGCTGTTCTTTTGTTCATTCCATTTTTTAAGGATGGCGTCCAGATCCAGTGTAGTGGGTGCCTTAAAGAAAAAGCCGGTTTGTTCCACAAAATCGGTGAGCAGCGTACAACGGTCTTTTACCTGATCTATGATGCTTAAGAGTGTGTCGTTATTCCCTGTTGTATCAATACCTGCGTTATGCAGGTAATACTGCACATGCGGCAACAGCTTATCAGCACTACTTTTTTTAATCCATTCCTTATTGAACCAGAGCGCCTTTTCATAATTAAATTTAGCGCCCTTTTTATGGATACGTTCTACAGAGAACTTTTCCAGGAGTTCTTCCATGGAAAATACTTCCTGCTCCGTTCCGTCATTCCAGCCCAGGACGGCCAGCATATTGACAAAAGCCTCCGGTAGAAATCCGAGTTCTCTGTAACCCTTGGTAAAGTCTCCGGTTCTGGGGTCTGTCCAGTTCATGGCAAAGACCGGAAATCCCAGTCGGTCGCCGTCTCTTTTGGAAAGCTTGCCGTTGCCGTCCGGTTTCATGATCAGCGGAAGATGTGCCCAGGTGACCATGTTTTCCAGGCCAAACAGGTATTTCCAAAGCAGAATATGAACCGGAGAGCTGGGAAGCCACTCTTCTCCCCGGAAACTATGGGTGATTTGCATCAGGTGATCATCTACGACAACCGCTAGGTGGTAGGTAGGCATACCATCTGCTTTCAGCAGCACCTTATCGTCCGTCTCTGAACTGTTGAATTCTACTTCACCGCGAATCAGATCAGTAAAACGAAGGGTCTCATTCTCAGGCGCCTTGATTCTGATTACATAAGGGGTGCCGCCGGCGATTAAGTCTTTAGTTTCTTGTTCGCTGATTGTTAGTGAGTTGCGCATTTTGTCCCGCAGCGTACTATCATATCTGGGGGACGGGTTGGCTTCGGTTTTATAGTCATTACGCATGGCTTCCAGTTCCTCAGGGGTATCGAATGCATAGTAGGCGTGACCGTCTTTTACGAGTTGTTCTGCGTACTGGCCGTAAATAGCCTTACGCTCACTCTGGCGGTAAGGGCCATACGGGCCGCCGGTGGCCGGACTCTCATCCGGATTCAGTCCACACCAGGCAAGTGTGTCATATATATACTGTTCAGCACCCTCCACAAACCTGGTCCGGTCTGTATCTTCAATACGCAGGATAAACTCCCCGTTGTGCTGCCGGGTAAACAGATAATTAAAGAGGACGGTACGTACACCGCCAAGATGCAGCCCTCCGGTAGGGGATGGGGCAAACCGGGTTCTTACTTTTTTGCTAGAATTCGTCATTTTGTCTATGTTATCCATAAAGCGCAAAGATAAGGTGATTCGAAATAAGCCCACCTGCAAAATGCAGGGGTCTATTGCGCTCTATTATAGATGGGCTGAAAACCTGAAATATCAGAAAATAAAGTAAAGACAAGATTTTGTTAAGTATTGGTTCGTTTGAGGTGCCTTGGCCACTGATTTGACGGGGCCAGCATCAATTTTGCCGGATATGGGATATGCAGTACATTGCAAAGGCAATCACGCGCAATCATCAGGGGGGAGCCCCCAATATTTAAAATACCTACCATGAAACATTTACCCTTACCCAGTAAGCTATTTATAGAAAACAGGCGCCGTTTTGTCAAAGAAATGAAACCAGATAGTATCGCGATCTTTAACAGCAATGATCAGATGCCTGAAAATGCGGACGCCACCCTTGGATTTGTCCAAAATAGCGACCTGTATTGGCTCACCGGTATAGAGCAGGAGGATACCATGCTGTTGTTGTTTCCGGATCATCCGGATCCAAGCTGGCAGGAAGTGCTGGTGTTAGTCCGTCCCAATGAACTCAAGGAAAAATGGATTGGTCATAGGCTGACTGCGGCGGAAGGGAAAGAAATTGCCGGGGTTCAGGCTGTTATCTGGCTGGATGAGCTGGAAAGCTTTCTACCCGGACTTATGCATATAGCGGAGTATGTTTATTTGAATACCAATGAACACGATAAGGGTGCCACGCAGGTGGCTACCAGGGATTACCGGTTTATAGAACAAATAAAGGCACGCTACCCTTTGCATCACTATGAAAGAGCGGCCAAAGTCACCCGCCGGCTTAGGATGGTTAAAACGGCTGAGGAAGTAGCCGTGATTCAAAAAGCCATTGATATTACAGATCAGACCTTTAGAAGGCTGCTGGGCTTTATCAAACCAGGGGTATATGAATACGAGATAGAAGCAGAGATCCTGCATGAATTTATACGTAACCGTGCCAGCTCAGAAGCTTATCCCAGCATTATTGCCAGTGGAGACCGGGCCAGAATCCTGCACTATATCGATAACAACCAGATATGTGAATCTGGGGAACTTATCTTAATGGATTTTGGTGCCCGTTATGGCGGCTATAATGCAGATCTGACAAGAACGATCCCTGTCAGCGGCGTGTTTACCAAAAGGCAAAAGGAACTCTATAACGGCTGTTTGGCACTACATAAATACTGCGCTTCCCTGTTAAAGCCCGGTATTACACTGGATAAATATCATGAAAAAGTGGGTCAGGAGGCTACCAGGATCTTCCTTAAACTGGGATTATTGAAAAAAGAAGATATCAAAAACGAGGATCCGGGCAATAAGGCTTACAGAAAATATCTCTATCATGGCATCTCTCATCATCTGGGGGTCGATGTGCATGATGTGCACGATAAATACACGCCGCTGAAAGTAGGAGCCGTACTGACTATTGAACCTGGTATTTATATACCGGAAGAACAGACCGGCATCCGGATAGAAAATAATTATTTACTCACCAGAAGCGGCAATAAGGATCTGATGAAAAATATACCTATTACGGTGGACGAAATAGAGCGGCTGATGAAAAGAAAGTAAAGCATTCTAATAACAGATATTGAATTAGGCTGTTGAGAATTTGAGGGGCATTGTATGCCCCTTTTTTTCTGATTTACCGTTCTTTTGTACCCTGCTTCTGACTCCTGACATTTTTCAATATTAACCTGGGTTCAAATTAAAGAGAAGAACAGCGTTTTTGGAGTGATGGAGCTAACTGTATGTTCGGTACTCATGGTGGTTTCCCATGAGTTTTCATACCTTCGTTGTATGTTACGCAAATATCCGATTGGCTTGGGCATTCAGCCTGCCAGTCTTGAAGGTTTTGTGTTTAATTATTGAGGGAATAATGGACTTAGAAAAGACAAAGGGGCCTGGTTTCGGGGTCAAAACTCCAGCAAGAGCCCTTTTAAGGACTCAATTCTATATAAAATGCTGCTTCCGGCCAAATCCAGCATTTTATTTGTAGTTTTGTTTCCCTTAAAATTTATTCATGAGAAAACACATAGCCAATTGTTTTACCCTGTTAAATCTGGTATTTGGATGCTTAGCAATAATTCAGATACTGGCGGGATTACCCGGTCTGGGGTTAAGCTTTGCTGCTGGAGGGGCGGCTGAGGCGGATCTGGTAGCCCGTATGTGCGTGGCTTCATTGTTTATCTGTCTTGCAGGGGTCGTGGATTTCTTAGACGGCCTGATTGCCCGCCTGTTAGGGGCTGCCTCCGAGATGGGTAAGCAGTTGGATTCATTGGCTGATTTAGTGAGCTTTGGGGTCGCTCCCGGCCTTATCCTATACCAGTTTCTGCTAATCGCCTTTAGTAACGGCAACCTGGCAGCCGGAGCGTCCATGAATTATTGGTATTTACTGCCTGCTTTGCTGGTACCACTGGCAGGCGCTTATAGACTGGCCCGGTTTAATCTGGGAACCCATTTTTCGACTGAATTTGAAGGTCTCCCGATTCCTGCAGGCGGTATTCTGATTGCCTCTTTTCCCCTGATTTTTAAAAATACAGACAATCAAGCGCTCCAGCAGCTGATGCATACCTCCTGGTTCTGGTATGCAGTGACACTAATAGTGAGTTTTTTAATGATATCTACCATTGCGATGATGAGCCTGAAATTCAAGAACTTATCGTTTATTCAAAACTGGCCTAAATTCTTACTGCTAATACTGGCCATCGTTTTAGGGATTAGTCTTCATTGGTTGGCAGTGCCACTGGTATTTATTGTATATATATTACTGTCTGTCATAATGTTACGAAAAGGCACTCCCTTATAAAATGAGTGGAAATTAAAATTAATGTTTAACCAACGTTTTACAGTTTCCCTGATTAAAATTTCAAACAATTCCGTTATTTTTACAAACTATAATTTAATCCTATATGCCTCAGTTTCATTTTATAGAGCAATCCGGATTTTACAAAGGCAAGGTAAGAGATGTCTATTATATTGGTACGGACCGTCTGGTGATGGTGGCCAGTAACCGGATCTCTGCTTTTGATGTGATTTTACCCAGACCAATCCCCTATAAAGGACAGGTCTTAAACCAGGTGGCAGCTTATATGCTGAATGCTACCAGAGATATCTGCCCCAACTGGCTGCAGGCTACGCCGGCGCCCAATGTGTCCGTTGGACGCACCTGTATTCCCTTTAAAATTGAAATGGTCGTCAGAGGAAATCTGACGGGGCATGCCTGGCGTACTTATAACAGTGGTCTTAGAGAACTCTGTGGGGTTAAGTTGCCGGAAGGCTTAAAAGAAAATGACTTTTTCCCAGAGCCTATCATTACGCCATCTACCAAAGCAGATGAAGGCCATGACGAAGATATCTCAAAAGAACAGATTATTGCTACTGGCCTGTGTACGGCAGAGCAGTGGGAACAGTTGTCCGCTTATGCACTGGCGCTTTTTGCAAGAGGCCGGCAGATGGCAGATAAACAAGGACTCATCTTAGTAGACACTAAGTATGAATTTGGGTTATTGGATAATCAGATATACCTGATGGATGAAATCCATACGCCGGATTCTTCCAGATATTTTTATAAGGAAGGATTTGAAGAGCGGCAGGCGTCGGGAGAAAGACAAAAGCAGCTCAGTAAGGAGTTTGTCCGGGAATGGCTCATCGAAAATAATTTTATGGGTAAAGAAGGACAGACGGTGCCGGAGATGACAGACAGCTGGGTCAATCAGATTTCTAAAAGATATATTGAGTTATTTGAAAAGGTAACAGGACAGAAGTTCCTGCCTCAGGATTGGTCTGAGCAGCAGGTGCTGAATGCAATTAATAAAGAGCTGGGACACTAAGTGGGAGAAGACTTCCATAAAAAGACAAAAATTTACATTATGATAATTACCGTAAGAGAGAAGACCCCTGAATTAGGGCAAAACAATTATGTAGCTCCAACGGCTACTTTGATAGGTGATGTTAAAGCGGGAGATGATTGCAGTTTTTGGTTCGGCAGTGTCGTCAGAGGCGATGTGAACTCAATCAGGCTGGGAAATAAAGTAAATGTCCAGGATAATGTGGTGATTCACTGTACCTATGAGAAGTCTGAAACCATCATTGGTAATAATGTCTCAATTGGTCATAACGCAGTAGTGCATGGCTGCACGATTTATGATAATGTATTGGTGGGGATCAGTGCTGTTATTATGGATGGAGCCATCATTCATAAGAATTCCATTATAGCAGCGGGCGCTGTGGTGCTTAAAAATACCATTGTAGAAGAAGGATGTATTTATGCCGGTGTTCCTGCGAAAAAAATACGGGAAATATCTCCGGATTTACTGGAAGGAGAAATTGAGCGAATTGCCGATAATTATTTGCTGTATACCAGCTGGTATAAAGAAGATAATGTACCTAAATAAAAGGCAGATCCGGGTTTAGCCATTTAGAGGTTAAGCTGGGCAGATAAAGTTTTCGTAAGAGGTGTAGACAGGAGCCGCTAAACGGCATCCTTTCGCACCTTTTTTTATGAGGTACCGGGGGAAGCATTTGCTGTAATAAGGATAAGGAAGCGGTCAGGTTAATAGGTGATTTCTGAGATGGTATCCAGAATTTTACAATAACTGATATAGCGCTCTTCGGCAATTTCGCCCATCACCACCGCTCTTGTAACGGCGCAGTCCGGTTCGTCCAGATGCAGGCAGTTATTAAATTTGCAATCATGAAGTCTGGAGCGCATCTCTGGAAAATAATGAGACAGCTCTTGCCGGGAAATGTCCAGTACCCCGAATTCTCTGATGCCGGGGGTATCAATTACCCGGCCGCCAAAGGGTAGATCAATCATTTCCGAGAAGGTAGTTGTATGCATACCTTTACCACTCCAGCCACTGACAGCACCCGTTTTAAGGGTGACATCCGGATGGACGGCATTAATAAAAGTGGATTTGCCTACACCGGAATGTCCGCTGATCAAGGTGGTTTTGTCTTTGAGCAGGTATTTTAAATCTCTCAGGCCCTGCTGCGTTTCCATACTGATCAGCATGACTTTATAACCGATTCTGGTATATAGGTCATTGTATAGCTCCAGCAGGTCGATTTCTTTTTTGCGGTAGATATCGATTTTATTGAATACCAGTATAGCAGGTACGTGAAAGGCTTCAGCTGAGATTAAAAACCGGTCGATGAAACCTCCGGAAGTCTTTGGATTGCGCAAAGTGGCAAATAAAAGCGTCTGGTCCAGATTGGCGCCGACAATATGATGCTGGTTCTTATTGTGCGGCGAGACCCTTGCAATATAATTATCCCTTTCTTTTATCTCGGTAATGACGACCGACTGCTCGGATTCTGTGTCTGGAATGATTTCTACTATATCTCCGACGGCAATGGGATTGGTGGACGTGATGCCTTCCAGTTTCATGGCGCCTTTGATGCGCGCACGATAGGATTTTCCGTCATGCGTCTTGACGATATACCAGCTACCTGTAGATTTATAGACAATTGCTTGCAATGGTCGTAGGCTTTTATTGTGGATACGAAGATATTACAATTGCCCGAAATTGCTTCTTGATGGGTATAAAATGTGGAAATGGCCAAAATCTTCCCTGGACTTGTTTGTTTTTTTGAATTGGACGGCGTTGATATATATGTTTTTATTTTTACTAATTTTCTTTGCCTTAAAATACCCAAATCAGGGTAATAATGCTGATTTGAAAAAGTCTGAAGTTTTGTTAACCGCTTGTGTTACATAATTCAAATTGTCATATAAGGCCATATGACTGGCTCCATCTATTATCATTATTTCTTTGGGCTGCGCGGCTTTCTCAAAGGCGTCCTTTGTCATCCATAATGTTGCTGCCTCGGATCCAGAAATCATGAGTAGTGGTCTGGGTGTTATTTGTCGGATGAAGGCAAAGGCGTCAAAGGTTGCGATCAGCTCTACACTTTGCCAGGTCAGCGTTTTAGCAGATCTGGGGTGTTGTCCCCTGTCCGTATTGTAATATTCCCAGCCTTCGTATACATGTTGACCGAGTGTTCTGGCCTCCTCTTCGTTTGCAGGGAACAAAGGAAAGGAGCCAGCAAGAGCACCCTTAAGGACTGCTGCCTTATCTGATGCTGCTGCATTCAACATGTTCGCGATAACTGACGGAGCTTGTTTTCCATCTCCGCCATATCTGAGTTGTCTGTGAATGTCAGCGGCAATTACAGTAGCTACGGCCTTAACGCGTATATCAGAAGCGGCAGCGCTAATTACGTAGCCGCCTGAAGCACAAATGCCGAATAGCCCGATTTTATCAGGATCCACTATATCTAAAGTACTTAAATAGGTTACCGCACATTTGAAATCTTCGACACGCTGCCCGGGATCTTCCTGTCCGCGTGGATAACCTTCACTCTCTCCCTGATAAGCTGCATCAAAGGTTAAAACAATCCACCCTCTTTCGGAAAAAAGTCTGGCATATAAAGCGGCCGTCTGCTCTTTAACCCCGCTGCCGGGGTGGCCGACAATAATGCCAGCCGTTGGGAAAGTAGCTGACTGTGGAATGTATAATTCTGCTGCGATATTCAAGCCTTTGGATTGAAAGCAGACTGCTTGTCTTCCTGTTATGTTCGTTCCCATCATTTATTTTTTTATTGGTGATAAAGTCTTTTTACTTGTGCAGGTTGGTAATTCGGGGCTGGGGCTTTGCTAGGGCTCCGGTTTGCCAGGAAGCCTTTTTGTTCCTGGTCAAAATGATGATGCCGAAAAATAAACCTGTTCATAATTTTTGTCACTTACCTGGGGTAAATGTTACGGTAAAATTATGCTGCCAGGATGCGGAGTAAAGCGGTCAGTTTATTGAACCGGTCAAATGTCCGTCTGAAGCCTGATTTTCAGCTATTGAACCGGACAGGGAAGGTCATCACATTAGGGAAAGGCAGTACTTGTTTTGTTAATCTAGTGTTATGTAGTTGCTGGTGAGTCATCCTTCTAATAAACGATTATTATGATTATTTGATACTATAATTAATTATTATTATGATTATTTAAAAATATAATTTATTATTATTATGATTATTTGATAATTGCCTATATTTGCTTTAGTTTTAAATTTTAAAAAGAATGATTATTCAGCGAAGCTTGCAAAAAGCAATTTATAATCGAATGTTCAAGGGAAAGGCTATACTGCTTTTCGGACCCAGACAATGTGGTAAATCAACCTTGATACATCAAATATTAGAAGATAGGCCCTTTTTATACCTTAATGGTGATGAAGGAAGTACCCGGGAGGCATTAACAAATACCAATGTACCTCTATTGAAGACAATTATTGGAAATCATAATATAGTATTTATTGATGAGGCCCAACGGATTCCAAATATTGGACTGACTTTAAAAATTATTACTGACCAGATAAAAGATATACAGGTAATTGCAACGGCGTCTTCTGCCTTCGAGTTAGCGAATCGTGTTAATGAGTCTTTGACAGGAAGAAAGTATGAATTTATGCTTTATCCCCTGAGTTTTGCGGAAATGGTCACACACGATGGTTTTTTGCATGAAAAGGTCATGATTGAGCATAGATTGATATATGGATATTATCCAGAAATTGTGGTGAATCCCGGTGATGAGAAATATTTGTTGAAATCCTTATCTAGTAGTTATTTATATAAGGATTTATTGGTGCTTGATAATATTAAAAAGCATTCAGTCCTGGAGAAACTTTTAAGAGCATTAGCACTCCAGATTGGGAGTGAGGCGAATGTCAATGAAATTGCTGGTATTGTGGGCGTTTCTCGCTTGACCGTTGAGAAATATATTGATCTATTGGAAAAGGCATTTGTCATATTTACTTTACCTGCTTTAAGCAGGAATGTTAGAAATGAGATAAAGAAAGGGAGGAAGGTCTATTTTTATGACTGCGGCGTCAGAAATGCAATTATTAATAATTTTAAACCAGTATCGCAAAGAACAGACGTCGGCGGACTCTGGGAAAATTTTGTAATAGCGGAAAGAATAAAATATTTGCAGTATCAGGGTATTGATGTTAAGCAATATTTTTGGCGAACCACACAACAACAAGAAGTCGATTTGATTGAAGAACATGAAGGAGGAGATCTTTTTGCATTTGAATTTAAATGGAATAAAAAGGCCAAAGTAAGGTTCCCCAGTACATTCGTTGATAACTATCCGAATGTAAAAACTTTTGCGATCTCTCCGGAAAATATCGAAACATTCTTATTGAAAATGCCTGAATAAATGGAGCAGTCCATGATGGAGTCCTGCTGCCAGTGGAGCACTAGGTCTTGGACGTGAATCAGCAGTGGCATTGGAAGCTGTTGTTATCAAAGATAAGGAATTTTTATCTGGCCTGATGCAAATGGGCACCGGCCACGTGATGGGACTGGAAAATAAAATGGCGGATACTGATCAGACAACCGCAAAAGTAATTATGCTTTTTAAACGACCCAGAATTTCATAAAGTTAGTTTTGCAAATTCTAATTGTCCTGAAAAAAATGAATCTGTTCATTATTTTTACTGATTACCTGGGATAAATGTTACTGTAAAATTATGCTGTCATGATGGGGTGTAAAGCAGCAAGTTTATTGAACCGGTCAAATGGCCATCTGAAGTCTGATTTTTAGTCAGTGAACCGGACAAGTATCTGCGTCTAGTCACTTTAAGACCAGCTTCAGATAAAGCTGCTAAAAAGGGGAAATAAAAAGTATGCGTTTGATTCTTTACTAAAGACGCTGGAACGGATTTAGATAAGCTAAGACGAGAAGTGGTTCGTACAGACCGCTTCTAAATGGTGAGGGGTTACCAGCAATAAACAAGGGGACCAAATTTGGCCCCCTTGTTTATTGCTGGTAAAGTATTTGTCCCTGCCTAAAAAATAATGGAGGGTTGTGCTGTGTGTCAATTTATTGGACTTGTGATTCGCTATCTTCCAGGGCACGGGTAATCTTTTCTTTTTTGTACCACTTAAAGCCTATAATGGAGAGAATGCTGATAGGGATTACCATCAGATATAAAATGCCTTTATTGAGCCCGGCTGCTGGACCGTCACCAAGTTGCTGGGCAGTCTTGGTACATAGTGCACATTGTGCCATCAGTTGAGTACTTCCTGCTAATAATAATACAGCCAGTAGTACGAGCCCGGTGTATATTTTTTTTAGGCTGTATTTTACCATTGATTGTTGTCCATTATTCATCTGATCCTCCTTCATTTTAAAAATACGCGAATAGCATTGTGACAAAGCTATGCTTTCTTTAGCTAACGCTCTGCTTTGCTGCTTTTGTTTGTTTCAGCTTCCGGTAGCCCTGAAAAACACTCATAAAGAAGCCGATAACCATAACGATTACACCTAACCAGACTGCTCCAATCAGCGGGAACTCAATGACTTTTAAGGTTAAGGAGTCGTTTAAGGAATTGCTTTCCTTAACGCCAATCTCCAGTTTGCCGTCCTTGTCATTTAATACCTTATTGAACCTGATCACCAGACCCTGTGCGAGCACCGTGTCGGCAATGACACTTGCTTTGTCCTTATCAATCAATACTTTAGGTGTAGCCGGGAATTTTGAGCCATCTTTAGTAATAACGGTCATGTCAAGTCCCATTTCCATACTGGAATCACTGCCCATTTTGGTTGCAGACTGTGTGACATTCACTTTATTTAAGACGATCATCCCGTTTGAGTAAAAGGTGGTGTCTCCGACTGCCAGTTCTGCCGGCCTGAAAGTGGTGGTATCTGTTCCTTCCTGCTGCCAGGAAGAAACGTATGTATAAATATCCTTATTCCAGTAATGTTTGGAATCTGGCGTTGCGCCATAACCTTCCTGCTGGCGGTTGTTCTTTAACCAATAAGGATGTAAGGTAAATTCTTCTCCATTGGTTTTACCCTTAAAATGAATGGTGAAAACCCTTTGTTTATCCCTGGTATTCATGGAATCCCCCATAAAGGTGACCATATATTTACCCATATCAATAGGGACGCCTTTAAATAAGGTGATATTTTCTGCGGGATCTTCTGTATCTGTTTTTTCAAATAAGGCGATTCCTGTAGTATTATGACTGAGAATCAGCTCTTTACTCGATGAAATGAGTACCCCGAACAGCAGGAGTCCAAAACCAATATGTGCCACACTGGCACCAGCGGTTTTAATTTTACCACCCAGTACAGCAACGATATAACTGAAATTACCCACGATGGCATAGAGCGCAGAAAAGGTAGCCAGGTAAATAGCGACCAGAAATCCAGCGCCGTGCGTATAATAGTCCAGTTTGAAAATAAGGCAAAAGATAATAGTGAGTGCCAGTGCGATCACGGTTGGAATCGTAAGGCTTTTGGCAAGTTGCTTGCCAGTTGATTTTTTATATTTAAAGAACTGTGTAATAGCCGTTAAAATGCCGACGACAAAGGCGATAAAAATCTGAATCTTATTGTAAGCAAATTTGGGGTCTTCCGGTTGTGCGATCTTGGTGCCGAAGATTTTATTGAAAACCGGCATGGAAGTCTGCCCAATGATCATTAATGCGGATAAAAAAAGCACCAGTGATCCAATAAACATCCAGAATTCCCGGCTGTATAACTCTTCTTCCTTTTTTACAGTGGGCATGGTGTTTTTGTTCTTAAAGAACAGGTACATGGCCGGTAAGAAAAATACCAGAATAAAACTGATAAGCTGTGCACTCATGTCAGCTCCGGTAAAGGCATGCACAGAGGTATCTCCTAGGATGCCACTTCTGGTAAGGAAAGTGGAATAAAGTACAAAACTGAAAGAAAGGATATAAAATATATAGGTGGTCCTTAAAGAATATTTGGAATGATTATACACCAGGTTACAGTGCAGACCGGCGACCATAATCAGCCAGGGAACCATGGAGGCGTTTTCAACCGGATCCCAAGCCCAGTAACCGCCAAAGTTCAGGCTCTCATATGCCCAGGCGCCACCCATCATAATACCCAGACTTAATATACCGCCACTGAAAGCAGCCCAGGACAAGGCGGGTTTGGTCCAGCTATGATCCTTATTCATCAGACCGCTGAAACAATAAGCAAAAGGTACAATGGTAGAAGCGAAGCCTAAAAACAGGATGGGCGGATGGATGACCATCCAGTAGTTTTGAAGCGTAGCATTTAATCCCTGCCCGTCTTTAAGATATTTTAGGTAGTCCTGCTTAAACAGGCCAGTTGCCTGGTCAATAAATACAGGTGCATTGTCTAATATCCCTTTTTGACGCATTAAAAGAAAGGGATCGCTACCGATTTTAAGGCCAAATACATAGACGCCGATAATCATGGTGGCGAGGCAGAACTGGGCAAAACTGACAACTGTCATCACCGGTGCTTCCCATTTGCCTCCCTTGCGGATTACGATGATTCCTAAAAGGCAATGCCAGAAAGTCCATAATAGGAAAGAGCCTTCCTGCCCTTCCCATAGACAGGAGAAGATATATTCTGTCTGGAGCGTTTTATCAGAATGACTCCAGGCATAATAATATTCAAATAAGTTATTGGAAAGAATATAATAGAGGCAACCAATGGTGGTAACTACTGCTGCAGCTTCAATGAAAAACGCAACTCTGGCCATTTTAAGCCAGCTTTTCTTTTCGGTTTCAATGAGGGCTCTGTTCGCTTTAAAAAAGGCAAAAGTCGCTATGAGGGAGACCACGAGGGAAACCACACTTGCGAAGTGTCCCAATTGGCCGGGGAAAAGATGCTCACCTGTATAGGTCATGTCTCTGGAGTATAAATCTGTGATTAGAATGGAATAGGAAACGATGGGTTACTGTCTTGCCGGTTTTGCAACAGAAGACTGTCCGGATTTTAGCGGCTGGCGCTAAAATCTTCCTTCATGGCATTGGGATTGTCCTTGTATTTAGAAGGACATTTTAAAAGAATGCCACTTTGCTCCCGGATCTGGAATATGCCGTCTTTATCCATTTTGCCTTTCAGCACAATGCGTTCACTTTTTTCCATATCCGTTGGTTTTTCGTAATAGTAGGCAACGGCCATACGCTCACCAAGGGTATCGGTTACCTGGAAGGTGAGATAATTAGGATTTTTGACCGGATCGTAGTGAAGGGTGTTCTTGTCCAATTTGGCAATAACAGTCACCGTTTTGCCTTCTTTAGCCTTTGCTGTTTTAATGGTCTCATAAGTGGTGAAGTCTCCTAACTGACTGATTAGTAATGCAATTACAATTGCGATAACGACCAACACAACGATATTTAATTTCTTCATATCTGAATAGAATTAATAAAATGGTCCCAAACCTTGAATTTCTGGCGCAAAGGTAAGGCAAAAAAGCGTTGTACAGCGGTAAATAGCTATATCCAAAGGGGAATTAACTAATCCTTGAAGGCCTGAAAATCATATGATTCTCAGAGTCAAAATGCCCCAACGTCCTGTTACTGATAGCTTCATATATAAAAATTACTTTGGGCCTTACAAGCAATAGAAAATCAATATCTTATCATTGGTTTTATCTATGAGATGCAATGCCATAAAAGAAAACCGTATTTAAAATCACCTGAATGGCTGTAAACGAATGGGTTGGAATTAGCATTTGATTCAATAGAATTACAAGCTACTTCATCCATATCACAGTAGGAAGATTTCTACAACTAAAGGTAGTTTCATAAGTAAATGAGCTGAGGACAATAAGTTATTTAAATACGCAATCTGTTATCTTTTTAACAGCCTTCAAATAGAAAAGTTGTTTGCAAGTTAATGGGCGAATTAACGCAGATGACCTCAAGATTATAAAGAAGTTGAAAAGTCCAGCTCTCCCCAATTTTGTCATACAAACAAATATTATCTCCATTTCTGATCGAAACATTATTTTTTGAAATTCGGGGCGCTTTAACTGCAAATTTGTTAATGTATGATAAAATTTTGCCGAAAAGCCCCCCTTTTATTACCATTTTACCCCTTAAATGTTAAAATCTGACTGTTAATTTTGGCTTAATGATTAGGGAATGGAAATTGAATAAGGTAACAGAACGATTGCAATTTCTCCTAAAAAGAATCACACTAAATCAAATCAATGCTCAAAATGATTAATGGCAAGGCATCACTTAGGAGGCTGTTCATTATTCATATTTCACTTCTAATTGTTTCAGAAATTAAACTGATTTCTGATTGTTCAGGGTTAAAAACTTTTATTTTTTAAACTTCAATCAATGCTAAAAAAGAATGCACAGCCACAAGACAAGATGTTTTGTAGGCTTTTTAAGCGTCAAGGCTACTATTATTTGGGGAGCCTTTTGGTTTTTCTTTTAATCTCTGTAGCAGGGATTTCCCAGTCAAGGATGATTGCAGGTCAGGTAATGGATGAACATGGTGTTCCCATTGCAAGCGCATCTGTAAAGATTGCCGGATCGCCGGGTGGTTCTGTGACAGATGATCTGGGTAAATTTGAATTGAAATTATCACCTCCTGCAACGCTTATAGTTTCCAGTCTGGGGTATGTTACTCAGGAAATTAAGGTTACTGATCAAAGTGAGTTGGAAATTCACTTAAAAGCAAACGATGATAATAAGCTAGGAGAAGTAATCGTGGTCGGATATGGCACTCAGAAAAAAACAGACGTAACTGGGGCAGTCACCTCTGTTTCTGCGGACAGGTTATCGAAAATTCCAGTTACGAATGTTATGCAGTCGGTGGAAGGAGCGGTTCCTGGGCTGACCGTGACCTCGACTTCAGGTGTTCCGGGAAGTTCACCATCATTATTAGTAAGAGGGCAAAATTCCATAACCGCAGGTTCAGGTCCATATATTATAGTGGACGGGATTCCATTAATCAAAACTGTCGGTTCTTCTTTGAATGATATCAATCCAAATGATATTGAATCCATAGTAGTCTTAAAAGACGCTTCTGCCACAGCGATTTATGGAACTCAGGGCTCCAATGGAGTAATCCTTGTGACTACAAAAAGAGGCAAAACTGGCAAGCCGCAGATTCGATACAATGGATATACAGGCATTGAGAATATCGCCCATGTGCTTCAACCCAGGGATGGAGCGTCCTATGTTCAGAAATATGCCGATTATATGACAGCCACAGGTCAAACTCAGACCAGCCCGGTCCCGAATTATGGTGAACTAGATAATTATAATAATGGTACAACAACAGACTGGATCAAAGAAGCAACTCGTACAGGAATTCTTCAGGATCATAATCTGAGCGTTTCTGGCGGGACGGATAACGTACGCTATTATTTTGGTGGAGAATACCTGAAACAAAAGGGAGTTGTGGAAGGATATCAATATCATAGAGCCAGTTTCCGGTCTAATCTGGATGTCAAAATCACCGATTTTCTCAAAGTAGGAACCTCCTCTTTTTTTACAGCTAATGATTATGGTGGTGGCCGTGCCAATTTGCTTAATGCGACGGCAATGAGCCCATATGGCAATGAATATAATGATGACGGAAGCTATGCTATATTCCCGATGTATCCAGAGTTATTGTATACCAATCCATTAGTAGGTCTGACTACTTCAAATATGAGTAAGACTGTAAATATTAATGCCAATGCTTATGCTGAAGTTGATTTAGGAGGGCTGCTCAAAGGTTTAAGGTATCGACTGAATGCAGGGTATATTTATTTCCCTGAAAGATATGCAACCTATACGGGTAGAGCGGCAAATGATATGCTGGGTACTGCTAGTGTGACAAATGCACACACCTCTAATTATACAATAGAAAACCTATTGTATTATAATGCTGATTTTGGGAAAAATCATTTAGACTTTACGGGTCTTTACAGTGCACAGCAACGAAAATACATGACCACTACAGCAGGAGCTAAGGGTTTCGTCAACGATGTGCTGACATATAATAATCTTGGGGCTGGTGCAACTCAGACCAGCTCATCCTATAGCGACAAATATGGCTTGAATTCACAAATGGTCAGAGTTAATTATAATTATGACAGCCGCTATCTGCTGACACTTACTGCTCGCCGTGACGGATCTTCAGTATTTGGAGCCAATACGAGCAAATATGGAATATTTCCCTCTGCAGCTTTTGGCTGGAATATTTCTAATGAGTCATTTATGAAATCCGTTGATTTTGTAAACAATTTAAAGCTGAGGGTTTCCTATGGTAAGACAGGTAACGAGGCGGTAGGTGTGTACAAAACCATTACCACTGACAATTCCATTCGGCAACCATTTGACGGAATCAGTACGATTGGCGTTGTTGCAGGAAATCTAGGCAATGATAATTTGCATTGGGAATCCACCAAAACCTTTAACCTGGGATTAGATTTTAGCTTATTCAATCACCGAGTAGATGGAACCATAGATTACTATAATAATAAGACTTATGGCTTACTTTTAAGCCGCAGCCTGCCAATTATTACCGGATACAGCTCCGTGCTTGACAACATTGGCAAAACATCAAATAATGGTCTGGAAATCAGTTTGAATACTAAAAATGTAGAATTGGAAAAGTTTGGCTGGGAGACCTCCCTTTCTTTTTCCACTAATAAAAATAAGATTGTTGATTTATATGGAGATGGAAAGGATGATTTAGGAAATCGCTGGTTTATCGGCCATCCAATTGGGGTTATTTACGATTATAAATTGGAAGGAGTATGGCAGGAAGGTGAAGATCCATCTAATCAGGATCCTGGTGCTAAACCCGGTGACCTGAAATTCGCGGACCTGAATGGAGATCATCAGATAACAGCAGAAGATAAATCAATTCTTGGCCAGACGACTCCTAAATGGACTGGAGGCATGACCAATACCTTTCACTATGGTAATTTCAGTTTAAGGGTTTTTATACAGACCGTACAAGGAGTATTGAAAAACAATCCTGATCTGAATTATGCAGATGAAACAGGAAGGCGTAATACGCCCGAGGAAGTTGGCTATTGGACACCTGAAAATAAGAGTAATACGAGGCCTTCTTTGGCTTATAATAATACGCGGGGATATGGGTATCCTTCCAATGCGAGCTATACCCGCTTGAAGGATGTAACGCTTAGTTATGTCTTTTCACAGTCCTTGTTAGATAAATGGAATTTGGGAGGACTGACATTTTATGTAAGTGGAAGGAATCTGATTACCAATACAGATTGGATTGGCTGGGATCCGGAATCCAATTACTCAACAAGAGGCTCAGGAGACTGGGTAAATAATTATCCAGTGACCAGGTCCTTTGTATTCGGAATGAATATCTCTCTAAAATAAATAGCGTAAAATCATTATCATGAAAAAATTATTAATCATATTCGGACTGACGGGATGCATTTTTAGCATGTGGTCATGCCATAAAAGTTTCCTTGAGGAGACACCTCAGTCTTCTTACACTCCTGTTACACTAAAGGATTCTCTGGGTTTTCAGGCGGCTTTGGTTGGTTTATACAATCAACTTGAAAATTATTATTCATGGTCGTCCAGACAAGGTTGGCCAAGTGTCTGGCAGGTGGGGACAGATGTAGCCAATGCCACAGCTAATCAGGAAGGAGTAGAGATACCCTATTATAATTATGGAGAACTTACTTCTACTGATGTAGCTTCACAGCATATCTGGACCTTAAATTATCAGATGATTAATCTGACAAATATTATTCTTGATAATGCGGAAGCATCTGATTTAACAGGTATATCAGAAAATAATAAAAAAGCCATTGAAGCAGAAGCAAAATTTTTCCGTGCCTTCGCTTATAATTATCTGGCTACTTTATACGGAGGGGTACCTTTGGTCACACATGCGCTTGCCGGGCCTAAAACCGATTTTACAAGAGCAAGTCTGGATTCAGTAAATCAGTTAATAATTGCTGATCTGGAATATGCAAAGGTGAATTTGCCGGATATTGAAGATGTTCCAAGTAATACCAATGGAAAAATGTACGGCCGGGCCAATAAGTTCATGGCTATGCAATTATTGGCGAAGGTGTATTTACGTTCAGGTCAGCCCGCCTTAGCAGAAGAAAATACAAAAGCTATCATTAATAGCGGAAGATTCAGCCTTGTAACCAAGCGCTATGGGGTTAAATCAGAACAAGCGGGTGACCCTTTTTCTGATATGTTTGTATATGGCAATGAGCGCAGAAACCAAGGTAATACGGAAGCCATCTGGGTACTAGAACTTGAAAATCCAAGTTCAGTTGTTGGCGGAGTATCGGATAATCCACAACAGCGCAGGGTCTGGGGAGCAGCCTATTACAATATAAGTGGGATGGTTATTTGTGATTCATTAGGAGGTAGAGGGATTGCTAGACTTCGTTTGAGTAATTGGGTGTTATATGGCCTTTATCAAAATGAGGATATGCGAAATTCTCAGTATAATATCCGCAGACGTTATTACTATAATGACCCAACAAATGCAAATTATGGAAAGATGGTTCCCTTTACAGGACCAGATACTTTATTTAAGATCTGCCCAAGCACCACCAAATGGGGGCAGTATGATCCAAATGATGATTTTGGTTATGCAATGATCAAAGATTTTATTTTGATGAGATTAGGAGAGACCTATTTATTACAGGCTGAGGCACAATTTGACCAAGGAAAATTAGCAGATGCTGCAGCGAGCATCAATGTACTTCGAGCCAGAGCTTTTGAAGATTACCCCACAGAGGGCAAAGTCGCTTCAGGTGATATCACCATGGATTTTATTCTGGACGAAAGAGCCAGGGAATTGATAGGTGAGGAAAATAGAAGAATGACACTCATGCGAACCAAGACATTGGTAGAGCGGGTGAACCGATTGAACCTTAATGATGCGCAACACCCAGTTACCGGTGTTAGTCAAACGAACCTCTTGCTTCCGATTCCTTTAGATGAAATTCAGCTAAATAAGGATGCCGTCCTGGATCAAAATCCAGGTTACAATTAATATTATGGGATAGATTTGAAAATTTTTGTTTACAAAGAATAGTCTTAATATTTATTTGTAATTCAATCAGTTATTCGTTTATAAACGGTTTAATTAGAGATAAAATAAGGATTGCCACATATCTTAGGTATGTGGCAATTTTTCATTACAGTTAAATATTTTCAGGTGTTCAGTTACAGATGAAACTCTATGTATTTATTTATTTTTAATATATAGTGTGTTTTTTATAAGAATACTATCATTGTATTTAAATGGAAATGTATATATTTTTTTGTTTTTATTTTAAATATTTGTCAATTGTACAAATATTGTCTATCTTCGAAATCGCGATGAACCAAAATTGGCTATGCTGATTTTAAGCTGCATAGACAACCATCAAAATCAGGTAAAATACGCGACTGTGGAAAAAACGGTTGATTAACGAAGGCAATAATGAGATTTTTGATTAAAAATCATACCACAGAAAAGCGGTTAAATCAAATTGTGTTTATCGCAAACTATTGACATTTAATTAATTGTATTGAATTTTGGCTGGAAATTTCTTGTAGAAATTATCTGCCAGGGCTTATTTGAGATTCATTAATATTTGTCAATTGTACAAATATATTGATCTTTTGAATGGAGGAACAATATGTTTGAGGCAGTTAATTGATTAATAAGGGCAATCAACAAAAAATGAGAAAATACGTAAGGTTAACGGCAATTTTAATTTTATGCGGCTGGCTGAGCAGCCTGCGTGCACAAACGGATTTTAAATCATGGGCCGGGACACCCCCTATGGGGTGGAATAGTTGGGATGCATATGGCCCGACGATTACCGAACCAGAGGTAAAGGCGAATGCGGATTATATGGCTAGCCATTTAAAAGCCTCCGGCTGGCAATATATTGTTGTGGATATTCGCTGGTATGTATCCAATGATAAAGCAGGCGGATACAATCAAACGGATCCTATTTATAATCTGGATAAATATGGAAGATATATACCTGCCGTAAACAGATTTCCATCCGCAAAAGATGGAAAAGGGTTCAAGGCATTGGCTGATTACATTCATGCTAAGGGACTAAAGTTTGGCATTCATATTATGCGTGGGGTACCTAAAGAGGCTGTTGCAAAAAAAATGCCTATTAAAGGTACCAGTTATACGGCGGATCAAATCTATAGCCCGGAAAGGCAATGTGAATGGCTGAAGGATAATTATACCATTGACAGCACAGCTGCTGGAGCCCAGGCTTATTACAATTCCATTTTGGAACTTTATGCCAGCTGGGGAGTGGATTTTATCAAGGTAGATGACCTTTCCAGGCCTTATCATCAGGCCGAAATTGAGATGATTAGAAAAGCAATCGACAAGACCGGCCGGCCTATTGTATTTAGCACTTCTCCCGGAGAAACACCTATATCGGCAGCTATTAATGTCGGACAAAATGCCAATATGTGGCGCATGGTGGATGATGTCTGGGATACCTGGCCACATATAACCCATTTAATGAAAGTAGCAGAACAGTGGTATCCTTATATTAAACCCGGAAACTGGCCGGATTGCGATATGATCCCCCTGGGGAGAATCTCTATCAGAGGAGAAAGAGGAGCGGACCGAATGACTCGCCTGACTAAGGATGAGCAGTATTCTTTGATGAGTTTCTTTTTGATTTTCCGATCTCCTTTAATGTTTGGTGGGGATTTGCCAAGCCTTGATACATTTACCTCCGGCCTTTTAACCAATAAGGCTGCGCTTAAAATGCACAAGGAAGGTACTCAGGTCAAAGAACTTTATCAAAAAGATGGCCGTTTGGCTGTGACTTCAATCAATAGTAAGACCGGAGAGCGCTACCTTGCTCTATTTAATATCTCTGACAGTGTAAAACCTTTGACACTGTCCGTTAGCTTGGCAGATCTGGGCCTGAAAAAAGCCACACTGACTAATATCTGGACAGGTAGAAAAGAAGGAAAAATTATTAAAACCATACAGGTCAGTCTGGCTCCTCACGCCTGTAAATTATATAGCTTACAATAATTAAAAAGAAATGCGCTTATTTAAGAAATTAGCATTTGGGTTAATAACGTGTATACCTTTAATGGCATGGCCTGGGAATTCTCATGCCCAAAATGAACCTGCTCGTGAAAATAAGCCCGATGCAGGTTACTTATTTGCCTATTTTGAAGGCAAAGGTACCAATCAGGAAGCCTTGCGTTTTGCGGTAAGTCAGGACGCTGTTCATTGGAAAGCACTGAATAACAATAATCCTGTGATTGGCTCTGATTCGATCTCTGCTACTGGAGGTATCCGGGATCCGCATATATTAAGAGGAGAAAAGGCGGATGGTTATTTCCTGGTGGCCACAGATATGAATACTCGGAAAAACGGTTGGGATTATAATCCTGGCATTGTTATGCTTCATTCAAAAGATTTATTGAATTGGAGTCATAGCAAAATAGAACTTTCCAAGCAATATCCTAAGAAATTTGCAAATATCAAATGGGTCTGGGCTCCGCAGACTATTTTTGATCCAAAAGTCAATAAATACCTGGTGTATTTTACAGTTCGGTTTAAGGACAACGAAAAACTGGATTTTTATGCCGCCTATGCCAATAAAGACTTTAGCGGATTTGAAGGCACTCCCAAATTGTTATTCAGTCCGGAATTTGGAGGCATAGATGCTGATATTATATACAAGAATGGGCTTTATCATTTTTTCTTTAAAGGCAATACCAAAAATGCAGCGGGCAAAGAAATTAAAAATGGCATTAAGCAGGCGACTAGTCAGAAGCTCTGGGGACCTTGGAAAGAATTACCGGGCTATATAGACGCTTTTGCTGATAAAGATACCAGTGTTGAAGGGTCCAGTGTTTTTAAACTAAACGATAAAGACTCCTATGTGCTGATGTATGACCTGTATGGAGTGGGCAAGTATGCCTATCAGACATCGGCTGATTTAAACAATTTTTCAAAGGAACCAGCCTATTTTACCAAAGACTTTAATCCAAGACATGGCAGTGTTATCTCTATAAGCAAAGCAGAAGCTCGCCTACTGCAGTCCAAATGGAAAGGAGTGCCTGCAGATTTATTAAGACCCAATGAAACCGGTGATCTTTATCATTTTACTTCGAACGGAAATCCTATTGTTACTCATGAATTTACAGCTGATCCGGCAGCTTTGGTAACAGGAGACACGATGTGGTTATTTACGGGAAGGGATGCAAATGGAGGTCAGACCGGATATCATATGAGAGAATGGCTGGCATTTTCTTCGACAGATATGCATCACTGGACAGAATACCCAACGCCCATGAAATCAGCTGATTTTGACTGGGCAAAGAGTAAGGCCGCCTGGGCGGGTCAGGTAATTCCTAGAAACGGTAAATACTACTGGTATTTCTGTACCAATTGGTCTGGAATCGGGGTAGCGGTGGCAGACCGCCCTGAAGGCCCGTATAAAGACGCCATCGGTAAGCCATTATTGACTAATAAGGATTGTTTTGCCTCTTCTCACGGATGGGCTTGCCTGGATCCGAGTGTTTTCATAGACGATGATGGACAGGCCTGGCTCTTTTGGGGGAACAGAGAGTGTTATTATGCCAAGCTAAAGAAAAATATGACCGAAATTGACGGTCCGGTCAAGCAGATGATGTTTCCTGGTTTTGAATTTACGGAAGCGGTCTGGATGCATAAGTATAAAGGGAAGTATTATCTGAGTTATTCTACGGGATTCCCTGAGAAAACGGCCTATGCCATGGCGGATAATATTGAAGGGCCATATGTTTATAAAGGGATAATCAATGAACTGGCCGGTAATTGTAACACAAATCATCACGCAATCCTGGAATTTAAAGGGCAATGGTATTTTATTTATCATAATGGAGGTGTGGAACCTGATGGTGGCAGTTTTAGCAGATCAGTCTGCTCTGAATTTTTGAATTATAACCCAGATGGAACTATCCAGAAGATTCAAATGACGACCGCTGGTACGGATCCCGGATTTGTACCCTTTGATAATAAGAATAATCCGGTATTAAAAGGATTTTATGCGGATCCGGATATCATTTATTCTTATAAGGATAAAAAATATTATCTCTATCCGACAAGTGACGGTTTTACCGGCTGGAGTGGAACTTATTTTAAAGCTTTTAGCTCTGACAACCTGAAAGAATGGAAAGATGAAGGTGTTATTCTGAATTTGAAAAAGGATGTATCCTGGTCCCATACCAATGCCTGGGCACCCACTATGATTGAGAAGAAAACCGCAAAGGGTTATCAATACTTTTATTATTTTGTAGCGGGTCAACAAATCGGTGTAGCGAGTTCAGATAGTCCTACCGGTCCGTTTAAGGATAGTGGTAAGCCGTTGATACCCAAGGAAACCAAGGGTGGGCAGGCTATTGATCCTGCCGTATTTCATGATCCGGTAAGTGGTAAAGATTATTTGTATTGGGGCAATGGCTATTTAAAAGTGGCTGAACTAAGCGAGGATATGGAAACCTTAAAGGAAGGAAGCCTTAAGGTGATTACCCCTGACCATACTTTCAGGGAAGGAGCTTATGTCTTTTATAGAAATAAAAGGTATTATTTTATGTGGTCGGAAAATGACACCAGAAGTCCGGATTATAGAGTACGGTATGGTTATTCGGATAGCCCGGATGGTCCCATTACCATTCCTAAAAATAATCTGATTTTACAGAAAAGTCCGGAAAACGGTATTTATGGAACCGGACATAATTCTGTAATCCAGGTGCCTGGTAAAGATCAGTGGTATATCGTCTATCACCGGTTTCACAGGCCAACCGGAATACATATGGGAGACGCTGCAGGCTATAATAGAGAAGTGTGTATTGATGCATTGGAATTTAATCCGGATGGTAGTATAAAACCTGTTATCCCAACTTTGTAGATTAATTGCTAATGAATAGTTTGTTGTGTATAGCAATTGAAATCACGTAATGGAACCTAAAAGAATCTATATATTATATTCGTTACTGCTCTTTTTCGTGATATTGAGCAGTGTTAGCCATGTATATGCACAGCCAAAGCCTTTAAAGGACGGGAATATCCAAAAGCAGGGAATTGGCGTGGATACTTTGTCTTTTGAGAATATTGGTGTAGAGGACGGACTTTCCAATAATGCTGTAACTTGTTTGATGCAGGATCACTATGGACTCATTTGGATGGGTACCTATGATGGCCTCAATCGTTATGATGGTGCTAATTTTGACGTATTCAGAAACAAACTCAGTGATAGTTTTTCTGTCATAAATAATCACATTACTGTATTAAAGGAAGGTAAATCCGGCATTATTTGGGTTGGGACTCAAATGGGTTTTGCTCAATTTGATTATGCGGATTTTAAGTTTCATACTGCTTATTATAGGCCATATGGAGAGAATAGCGCATTAAAAACCACAGCTAGAGTAAAGGATATATTGGCTGATAGCCTGGGTAATGTACTTGTCGCCACGGAAAATTACGGACTTTTATTTAAATCTTCCAGACAAAGGATTTTTAGTCAGGTGCTGCTCAATGGGAAATCAAGTTTAAATATAACTGCAATCAGTCCTTTTAGGAATAACAGTTATTTAGTGTATATAAAGGATCAAGGACTCTTCAGGTTTGATGGGGATAAATGTAGTTTAACCCCGATGGCAATTAATATGCCGGTTGCTACCAGATTACTTTATGAGCCGGAAGAAGGACAATTGCTCATTGGCTCAGAAGAAGGGTTATTTAAGTACGAATTGGCCACAAAAAAAATTAGCCTTTATTGTCAAGCATTATCAAGATCGAATATTACACATCTTTTAAGGGATAGGAAAGGTGTGTTATGGATATCAACTGACGGCAACGGGGTGGCGGTATTATCAAACGTAAATAATCCGGATAAAGACCTACAGTTTATTAAGGCTGGTCGGGAAAAGAATCAGTTAAAGAGTGCAGCGGTTTATGGTGTTTTTGAGGATCATAAAGAAAGAAAATGGATAGCTACTTTAAGAGGCGGTGTCAGTTTATTGAAAACCGGGAGTTCCGCGTTCAAAACATTCAGCAAAGATGATTTTAATCCTGCTTCATTAGTCAGTAATTTTATTCTTTCATTCTGCGAGGATAAAGCTCATAATGTCTGGATTGGTACGGATGGTGGCGGTATTAGTTATTGGAATCCGGTTACCAACCAGTTCAAAAATTATGTTCATAAACAAGATGATCCTGGTTCCATTAGTGGAAATTATATTGTCAGTATCATAAAAGATTATAAGAATGACATATGGATTGCCTCTTTCAATGGAGGTATTGATCGGTTAACACCAGGTAGCAATCAGTTTACACATTATGTCTGCTATAATCCTTATAAAAACAGTTACGCGAAGAATTTTTGGAAACTCTTTGAGGATAGTAGGCACCGTATATGGTTGGGCTCCACATTGGGTGATGTTTTATTTAAATTTAATTCGGAAAAAAATAAATTTGAAGTATTTGATACAACGTTGATCAATATTCATACGATGTATGAAGATACAAAAGGCAATATCTGGCTGGGGAATTATGATCAACTGATTAAATTGGATACACTTCATAATAATCATGAATATATACATGTAGGTTTTCCCGTCAGGTCTATTATTGAAGATGATCAAAATAGACTTTGGGTAGGTACAGAAGGCGGTGGGTTAATGTTGTATGATGCTAAAAATGAAAGTTTTAAAAGTTACACAATGGACGACGGCTTTTCAAGCAATTCCATTTTGAACCTACTCAAAGATAAAAAAGGAAGGATTTGGTGCAGCACCTATAACGGGCTGAGTGTGTTTGATCCGAAAAGTAAATCTATATACAATTACCATGATCATGATGGCTTGCAAAGCAATCAGTTTAGTTATAACGCGGCCCTTGCCTTGAGTAATGGAAATTTTTTATTTGGAGGAGTTGCCGGGTTTAATGAATTTACACCTGAAGAGGTTAATAAAGTAGCTCCTTCGGTCCGGGTATTGATTACCAGTTTTAAAGTCAACAATGTGCCTGTGGAACAAAGTGGTTTTTTGCCTAAGGGCAGTTCTGCTGTTGATTTTACTTCTATTACAACACCTTTTAATCAGGCAAGCTTTCAGATTCGCTTTGCGGCCTTAAATTATGATGCACCAACTAGTGTACAATATGGATATTATCTGGAAGGTTGGGATAAAGCCTGGACATATATTGGTAATAACCACAATATATCTTATTCCAGACTAAATGAAGGCGAATATATTTTGCATTTAGCAGTACTGCAGCCAGATGGAAAGCCACTTCTTTCGACAGAAAGAATTCTAGAAATTCGAGTCTTGCCACCGTGGTATCGTAGCTGGTGGGCCTATCTGATTTATTTACTGGCAGTTGTTGGTTTAATTTACGCCTATCAGAAGTATAGACAACGACGTACAAAACTTTTATATGAAATGAAGCTCACCCGCATGAACGCCAATGCGGAACGGGAATTGAATGAAAGAAAAATTGCCTTTTTTACTAATATTTCGCATGAGTTCAGAACGATGTTGACACTTATCATTAATCCTATAAAGGAGTTAATGGAACATGCGGATGAAACAGGACAGCCCGAAACGGTAAGAACTGCCTATAAAAATTCAAGAAGAATGCTGGGACTTATTGGCCAGTTATTGTTATTTAGAAAGGCAGATAGAGAAGAAACGCAACTCCATATTTCTAAACTGAATCTAGAGGAATTGTGTAGGGAAGTGTTTGATAGTTTTGCTTATCAGGCAAAAAGCCAGCAGATTGATTATCGATTTGAAGTAAAAGAGTTGTATCCTAATAAAGTTTATGAAGGTGATATAGCTAGCGGTCTTTTTGAGCGAGATGCCTTGGAAATTTATGGGGATCAGGAAAAAATAGAGATTTTATTATTTAATTTGATTTCCAATGCCTTTAAATATACGGCCCCCAAAGGACGAATTATTTTGAGCTTGGAAGAACGTGCAACAGATGTTTTAATAAAATTAGAGGACACTGGCAAGGGTATCGCAGCTCAGGAAAAGGAAAAGGTGTTTCAGAAATTCTACCAACGTCATGATAGTGGAGAAAGAGCCAAGCCAGGTTTTGGAATTGGTTTGTTTTTGGTAAAGGAGTTTGTTGGATTACATCATGGAACTGTCACTTTAGACAGTGTCGTTGAAAAGGGTACATCTTTTATTATAGGACTTCCTAAAGGAAAAGATCACTTTGCAGGAGAAATGATTCATGAATCTGTGGAACAAAGTAATGGCCTTGCAGAGGATATGCTGGATAAGGAAGCGTTGTTAGACTTTGAACAACAACAACAAGGCCCATCTTTATATGTTTCAAAGGAAAACAGTACTTCTTTTAAGGATAAAGACGAAAGCCAGGTAGAGCTTGTGTCTGATCGTCAAAGAATTCTGATTGCAGATGATAACAGAGAAATTAGGACCTTTGTTTCCAGTCTTTTCAAAGGCTATGAGGTAATGGTTGCTGAAGACGGAAACAGGGCCTGGGAATTGATTCGGGATAAAATACCTGATTTAGTCATTTTGGATCTTATAATGCCTGGAATGACAGGGGATAATATCTGTAAATCTTTAAAATCTGATGAAAAACTCAGTCATATTCCTGTTGTTATTCTTACTGCGGAGGAGTCTTCTGATATAAGGCTAAGATGTGTGGAAGCAGGGGCGGATGACTATATTACAAAGCCATTCGAGAAAGAATTACTGATGGCCAGAGTGGGCAATCTATTAAAAGCTAAAAATAGCCTTCAAAAATATTTTTACAACGAGATAACTCTTCAGGATAATCAAAATAAACTTACTTTAGAAGATAAAGTCTTTTTGGATGGTTGCATGCGCATTGTAGAAGAACACCTGGATGATGATCAGTTTAAGGTGCAGATTTTGGTGGATGAAATGTGCATGAGTCATTCAAGTTTATATAAAAAAATACACGCTTTGACGGGATATTCCGTCGCTGGCTATGTTCGATTTGTTCGCTTAAGAAAAGCAGCGGAGTTATTTGTAAATACCCAGAATAATGTAAATGAAGTCGCTTTTATTGTTGGCTTTAATGATGTGAAGTATTTTAGATCGCAATTTCAGAAACTGTTTAATATGACACCTTCTGCCTATATTAAGAAGTTTCGTAAGCCATTTGCCGGTATGTATACCAGAAAACGTTCGGCCGATACCTGATAACTTCAGGATAATATTTGCTTTAAGATATTTTTAGCTACATATTGCGCCTATGAATTTCTTTGCTTTTCAACAAGGGCAGCCTTTGTGTGCCTCTGAATCATCAGAGTTTTTTGTTGTGCAGAAACGGTGGATTGACTGCTTGTTTAAATCTTAAATATTATTAGTGTCTATTTTAAGAATCTAGCTTACTAAATTGGACTCATAGCATTATTTAAGAACTCTGTTTATGTTTAATTAACAATTATTCGATCATTTCTGTTAAGAATTATCAAATTGGCCCCTAAAATTAAACAAATGTCACCCATGATTAATAATTGTATAATTTACTTTTGCTAAAAGTGTAAAGATGACATGCAAAATTTTCATTTGTTTTTCGAATATTCTATAAGAGATTTTCTGCTATAAACCAATGTGTTAAGATTGTATGAACCTCTGAGCGATTGAATAATTTTTAAAAATCCCCTACTATGAACAAATTTGAAAAAAAATCTTTGTTTTCTGCCGGGAGATATGCCATAACAAGGCTATTACGGCAGTCTATTGTTGTTCTGATGCTTATGGTGGTCACAAATTATGCGGTGGCGCAAAGTGATCATTTGGTCCATGGTGTAGTTGTCGATGAACATAATTTGCCTGTTTCAAATGTCTCGGTACAGGCTAAAAATGCCAAAAATGGCACTATCACAAATGCGCAAGGTGAATTCAGGCTGGAAGCCTCATCTGAAGACAGCCTTGTGTTTTCTTTAATTGGTAATCAAAGTCAAACCCTATTAGTAGGTAATCGGTCCGAATTCAGGGTAGTGCTTATTAGTAATGAAGCTGCCTTATTAAATGATGTAGTTGTGGTGGGTTATGGAACCCAGAAGAAAAGCGATTTAACCGGATCTGTATCCATCGTGAATGTTGAGGACATGAAAAAGGTCTCCAATAGCAATATGAGTACGATGCTTGAAGGACGTGTCGCGGGGGTGAATGTGACTACAGATGGTGAGCCGGGCGCTGATCCTACGGTGAGGATACGTGGTATTGGTTCCTTCGGAGATGTTTCTCCTCTTTATGTCGTAGATGGTGTGCCGGTTGGGACTACTATCAGAGACTTTTCCCCAAATGATATCGAAAGTATGCAGGTTTTGAAGGATGCTTCTGCAGCTGCCATTTATGGTTCCCGGGCGGCTAACGGAGTGGTGATCATTACCACGAAGCATGGCCTGAAAAACACGAAGTTAAAAGTGAACTATGCGGGTTATGTTGGGATGGACAACGTGCCCAAGAAAATAAGTCTTTTAGGAACTTCCGATTATCAGAAAATCAATAATTTAAGTCGTGAAAATGCAGGCTTGCCACTATGGAGCGCCAATGATCCAACGTCGTCGGACTATATCTCCCCCGATTCATTAAATACAGATTGGCAAAACGCGACTTTTGTTACGGGTATGCGCCAGGACCATGCACTGGGTTTATCAGGTGGAGGCGAAAACTCTACTTATAATATATCCATGGATTACTATAACCAACAAGGTACTTTTACAGGTGTTGGTCCCAAATATAATCGGTATACGCTGCGTATGACTAATACGACCGAGCTGGGTATATTTAAATTTAATGTTTCCGGAGTTTATTCCCATTCTGATCAGAATACCCTGAATACCACCAATCAGGTGGGAAGCTTTTTTGGATCTGAACCACCCATGGTTTTACAGATACTGACCATGATTCCCACCATGCCCGTTTATGATGCATCTACAAGTTCCGGATATGGTAGTTATAATACGACCACGCAAGGTGAAATGTATTCTTTGAATATGGTTGGAATGAATAATATGCTTAAAAGAAGCACAATTGTCGACCGAATGCTATTAAGTGGTACAGGTGAAGTTGACTTTGGAAAGCTGTTTTTATTAAAGAATCAGGGACTTAAATATAAGCTCAATGTCTCCTGGGATAAAACCTATGCCAAAGACTTTAACTGGGTGCCTACTTTTGATTTTACTCCTTTTTATACCAATACGATTGCAAAATTGGATCAAGGCTACCGGAATTATACAACTGCTTTAATAGAGAACATTCTGACCTATACGGCTCAGTTTGGAAGGCATAATTTGGAGGTTACCGCGGGACAAACCTATCAGAATGATAATTACAATACGCTGACTGGTCATGGTGAAGGGTTTGCTGAACCTTACAAAATGGAGTTGTCCAATGCCGAAAGTACGACAAGCTCAAGTTATAGCAGCAGTCATTATATATCCTCTCTGTTAGGCAGGCTTAACTATAATTTTGATGAAAAGTATTTACTCTCTGCAACCATCAGACGGGATGGTTCTTCAAGATTCAGTGAAGCGAATAGATTTGGTTATTTTCCCTCAGTTTCAGTAGGTTGGAAAATTAACAAAGAAAAATTCTTTAGAGTTGATGAACATATCATTTCTGAATTAAAATTAAGAGCCAGTTATGGTGTTTTAGGTAATGAAAATATCGGCGAGTATGCCTACCTGCAGGCTGTCAATCGAAATTATGTATATAATTTCAATAATTCAGTGGTATTTGGTGGGAGTGAAGCTTCTGTAGTAGATGATAACCTCAAATGGGAAAGTAAGAAAATGACCAATATTGGTCTAGACATGAGCTTATTTGATCATCAGTTTGATTTTACGGCGGAATACTACAAATCAAGAAGTTCAGATTTGCTGGTAGGCGTGAATATTCCTTTATCAGTAGGCTCCCTGAATAGTGCGCCAACGGTTAATGCGGGTACTATGGATAATTCAGGACTTGAGTTTTCAGCAACATATCGGAATCATAAACATGAATTTAAGTACGATATTTCTGCTAACGCATCCACCGTGCATAATAAAGTTATTAGTTTAGGTAATAATGGACAACCAATTTATGGGGCCGGATCAAGAACACAGGAAGGCCAGGAAGTAGGCCGTCAGTTTGGATATGTGTATGAAGGTATTTTTCAGACAGCTGATGAAGTCAGTAGCGCTGCTTTTCAATCTGCCGGAACCGGAGTTGGAGATATTAAATTTAAAGACCTGAATGGTGACGGCACAATCGATGCTAGCGACAGAACTGATTTAGGGAGTTCCTTGCCACATCTTTCCTACGGATTAAGTTTTATGGCTTCTTACAAGAATTTAGATTTTTCGATTATGGCCAATGGAGTAGGAAAATTCCTGGTGGATGATGCCATTTATCGTTCTTTGATGCATTCAGATGGCGGCCTTAACTGGTCAACTGACATTCTGAATAGCTGGTCAACGGATAATACAAGTACTAATATTCCCAGAGTAGTCTACGTGGATGAGAACGGTAATGGTCGTGACTCCGACAGACCAGGATGGCTGCAAAACGGAGCTTATACCAAAATATCCACCATATCAATCGGATACACAGTGCCTACCAGGAAAATATTTTCCTCCTTCAGAGCATATGTAACCTGTCAGAATGTTTACACCTTCTCTGATTTAAAGGATTATAATCCTGATTTTTCTGGTGGGGTATGGAATCCGGGATATAATTATGCGTCTTATCCGACACCAAGAACTTTTATGATTGGAGTCAACTTTAATTTAAAATAACCTGCTAAAAGAAATATTATGAAACTTTTGAAATATATATCCGTAGCTGTAATGGCAGCTGTTCTATTCGGGTCTTGTGACAAAAAGTTAGATGTAACGGATCCCAATGCACAGACCTCGGCAGATTTTTGGAAATCGGAAAGTGATATTGCCGAAGGTGTTGTAGCGACCTATAATTTGTTATTGGTAGATGGTACTTTTACCAGAACCCTACCGGCCTTAGTAGATGTACGTGGTGATGATGTTAATTCTCAATCTCCCTGGACAATCTATCCGCTGACAGGTAATTTTACGGTACAGGCTGATTATGGAGGGGGATTGGATGTTGAATCCTGGATTTGGCGTGACTTCTATCAAATGATTGCCAAGGCCAATTTGGTTTTTTACAACGCGCCTAATGTGACTTTTTCAAGTGAAGATTATAAAAATAGGTTACTTGGCCAGGCTTATTATTTAAGGGCATTGGCCTATTATGAGTTAGCAGAGAATTATCAGGTCGTACCATTGGTACTTTCCAAGCCATTGGACCAAACAGAGTATTTCCCTTCTACAGCGTCTGAGGATTCAATTTGGTCGGCCATAGAATCTGATTTATTAAATGCGCAGTCCATGTTGCCTACTTCCTACGATAATGTTATAGGAGCAGATCAGGGTCAGAAAGGTCGTGCCACTTGGGGGGCAGCTACAGGCTTACTAGGTAAGGTTTATATGATAAGAGGTGAATATACAAAGGCGGCTGCTGAATTTAAGAAAATGATTGATTCTAATATTTATAAACTGGTATCTAATTATGGGGATAATTTCACCATGAGTAATGAGAATAACGCTGAGTCTGTTTTTGAAATTCAGTTTGGGGATTTTGGTGTTGATGCCAACTGGGTGGAACCTTCCACTTCTTCATGGACGCAAGGTTCAGCACTTGATTACCCTTATGGAATGACACAATTTGGCGCATGGGGAGATTTTCATCCAACGCAGTGGCTTTATTCTGAATTTAAAAAAGAACGTTGTAAAGATGGTAAACTAGATCCACGTCTTTACTGGACTTTGGTGACATATGAACAGGAATATGATACGGATGGCGATGGCAGGTCGAATACTATTTTTGGTACTCAACCTTATTCCACGAATGTTCTTGATAAATCCAATAGTTCAATTTACATAGCAAAGTATACTTATGCAAGAATACCGGGGCATACGATTGAGGGAGATGGTAAAGTTCCCGGATCAGGAATTAACTATCGGTTTATGCGTTATTCAGAAATTCTCCTAATGTATGCTGAAGCGTTAAATGAACTTAACGGGCCAACAGATGATGTATACAAATATATACAGATGGTTAGAGATAGAGCCGATTTACCCGATTTGGCCACAACCCAACCTAATATGACCCAGGATGAAATGCGTGATCAGATTGCGCATGAACGTGCATTGGAATTTGGCATTGAAGGAATTCGTTTCTTTGATATCATGCGTTGGAAATGGCTGTCAGATCCTACCAAGTTGTCAGCATTAAAAGCACATGATTCGGAATTTAATACCTATGTTTCCGGTCATGAATATTTACCTGTGCCACAAGGGGAACTTGATACTAATCCCAATCTGACTGGTAACTCAGCTAATTAACTTAAAAACCGGGATAAGCGACATCTTTTTAAGTTTAAACTGATGTCGCCTTATTCTGGTTTCAATTGATCCATAAAAGTGTTTATTTATGAAAAAGGTCCTCCTCTTTTTAACAACAACAATACTGATGTACGCTTGTTCCAAGGACGCTAGTGTGACAAAGACTACTCCTGTAACGACAGATACAACAACAAAAACGACGCCTACGACGGATGATAATGGTTTTGATATTAATACCATAGAAGATACTTATGCGGATGTTTCTTCCTTTAATTATTACACCAAATGGGGTTCCTATAATGTACATGACCCCTCTATCAAGAAATTTGGTGATTATTATTATTGTTATAGTACGGATGCCGCTTATGGAATTACCGTTCGACCCGGAATTCAGGTGCGTAAATCCAAAGATTTGGTTGAATGGGATTTCGTTGGTTGGGTATTTAACGGTTTGCCTACACTTGGATCCAACTATATTACCCAGAAGGGAGGAACGCCTAATGACGGAATCTGGGCGCCTTATGTAATGAAGGTGGGTGCTGAGTATAGACTTTATTATGCGTTATCTTCATCTACAGCCAGGTTAAGTGCAATTGGTCTTGCAACTGCCAGTTCACCCACTGGACCATGGACGGAAAAAGGTCTTGTGGTGACCTCGGCAAATGATGCATCCATTCAAACCAATGCAATCGACCCTACTGTCATTGCTACTAATTCAGGGGAATATTATATGTATTACGGTTCTGCCTGGGATGGGATTTATGTCCTAAAACTGGATCCTTCTACGGGGCTTGCCGCCAGTTCAGGAGATAAGGGAACTCGTATTGCCAATAGAGGTTTCACCAGTGGGGCATATAATGGAAATATTGAAGCCCCGGAGATTATCTATAATGCTGAGCTTAAAAAATATTATCTTTTTATTGCTTACGATTGGTTATCTACAAAATATAATACAAGAGTCTGCAGGGCGGATAATCCGACCGGACCTTTTTATGATTTTAATGGTGCCGATGCCAATACTAGTATTGATCACGGTCCGATGATCACAGCTCCCTATAAATTTACTGGACATGCAGGCTGGCAAGGTGTATCTCATGTTAGCGTCTTTGATGACGGTGCAGGGCAATATTTTATTGCCCATCAAGGCAGGCCAAGTGCCAATATCTATTTTATGGATTTACATGTAAGAAAATTATTTTGGACAGCAGAAGGCTGGCCTGTTGCCTCTCCTGAAAGATATGCCTGGGAAAGTAATGATGCTATTGCCAAAGACAGTCTGGTTGGAACATGGGATTATATTGTTTTAAATTACAAGGTGGTTCCTGGTTATGAAGCAGAACAAAGCTCCCCAGATCTACAGGTGGCAACTACGCTGAGCGTTAAAAGTGACGGAACTGTAAGTAATGGCACAAGGACCGGAACCTGGACATACAGCGCACCCACATTACAGATTAGCTGGAGTGATGGCCTGACAGATAAGGTAGATGTTCATAGAGGTCACGACTGGGAAAAGTCCGGTCGCCCGGCCACCTTCCTTTTTACAGGTTTGAATAATAATGGTACGGCTGTATGGGGAAAATTGTTATAATTTTATTGGACAATCATATTAAAGACTAGCGTATGTTGAAAAAATTGATGACGGTCACGATACTTAGTGCCGTATTTGGATGGGGCATAGCCCAGAACAAATTTGTAGTTGATGTGGCAAAGCCTATCTCCAAAATACAACCTACCATGTGGGGCGTTTTCTTTGAGGATATCAATTTTGGTGCTGATGGCGGCCTCTATGCCGAACTTATTAAAAACAGATCGTTTGAGTTCATCAAGCCATTGATGGGATGGGAAGTGCTTAATGGAAATAACGAAGATGTGCTTATTTTAAACAGAGTCAGAGAAAATCCTAAAAATCCAAGATTTGCACATATATCTATTAAACAAGGACAAAAGCCATTAGGGTTATCTAACGAAGGATTCCGGGCAATGGGGGTAAAACAGGGAGTAGGCTATAGTTTTTCCCTGCAAGCCAGAGTCAAATCTGGTCAAAAAGGTATGATTAGAGGTGAATTGGTTGGCGCTGATGGTAGTACCATCGGAAATGCCAGTCTTGAAATCGCTGGGACAGACTGGAAAACCTATAAAGTTGAGTTTAAATGTAGTAAAACGGACCCTAAGGCCCATTTTATCGTATGGTTTGAAAAAGAGGGTACTTATGATGTAGACATGATTTCATTATTTCCGCAGGATACCTGGAAGGGAAGACCCGGAGGACTCAGAAGGGATCTGGTACAACTTTTAGCGGATATGAAGCCCGGGTTTATTAGATTTCCTGGAGGATGCATTGTGGAGGGCCGTAATCTGGCCAATAGATACCAATGGAAAAATACAGTTGGACCGATTGATCAAAGACAAGTCATTATGAACCGTTGGAATACTGAATTCGCACATAAACCAACACCGGATTATTTTCAGTCCTTTGGTCTTGGGTTCTATGAATATTTTCAATTGGCCGAAGATATAGGAGCTGAGCCATTGCCTATTATCAATTGTGGAATGGCTTGCCAGTTTAACAGTGCAGAGACTGTTGATACCTCTGATTTGGGCACTTATGTTCAGGACGCACTTGATTTGATAGAATTTGCGAATGGTGAACTGAACACCAAATGGGGAAGACTAAGGGGAAAGATGGGGCATGCCGCACCTTTTCATCTAAAAATGATGGGAATTGGTAATGAGAATTGGGGCCCTCAGTATCTGACAAGGTTAAAAATATTTACGGACGCTATTCACGAAAAATATCCCCATATAAAATTTGTCAATAGCTCAGGTACAGATCCTAGTGGTGACCGGTTTGATTTTTTGAATACCAGACTTCGTGAAATGCATGCCGATATTATTGACGAGCATTATTATAGAAATCCCAGCTGGTTTTTGGCGAATGCCCGCAGGTATGATAATTATCCTCGTAATGGCAGTAAAGTATTCGCTGGTGAATATGCCGCTCAAAGCGATAAAATTGCGAGTCCAGATAATAAAAATAACTGGGAATGCGCCTTGTCAGAAGCGGCCTTTATGACTGGGCTTGAAAGAAATGCTGCGGTTGTTTCAATGGCCTCGTATGCACCCTTATTTGCCCATATTGATGCATGGCAATGGACACCTGATCTGATTTGGTTTGATAATCTGAAAGCATATGGTACTCCTAACTATTATGTGCAGAAGCTGTTCTCTATCAATAAAGGAACAGAAGTAGTACCTATTACCCTGAACAGTGATGTTGTGGCCGGACAGGACAGCCTTTATGCGACTGCTTGTGTAGATGAGCATACTAATGAATTGATTATTAAGTTTGTAAATGCTTCCGGTGTTGCAACACAAAATGAGTTTGATTTAAAAGGGGTTACAAGAGGTTCTGGCGTAGTTACCATCACTACACTTAAAAGTGACAATCTTAACCAATGTAATTCTCTGGAACATCCGGATGCAATTGCTCCTGTTAATCAGGATTTTAACCAAAATGGAAACAATCTGAAGTTGGAAGCCGCACCTTATTCGCTGACGGTTATCCGTATTGCACTAAAATAAAAGTTGATTTTATGAAGCATTCTTCTTTTTTTGATAAAATTCACTGGAGGGTTCTTACTTCTTTACTGCTTCTCATCTGCGGGTATACCCAGGGGCAGCGCCCACAACCTGAAGCTCCTTATGGAATCCATGATCCGGTAATGATAAAACAGGATAGCACTTATTATCTTTTTTGCACCGGAATGGGAATAAGTTGTTATAGTTCAACAGATATGAATCATTGGACAAAGGAGGCACCGGTTTTTAAAGAGCCTCCGGCCTGGGCCGTTAAGGCAGTGCCTGGATATAAAGGGCATACATGGGCTCCTGATATTTCCTATCATAATGGTAAGTATTGGCTATTATATTCAGTATCAGCTTTTGGTAAGAGCACTTCCTGTATTGGCCTCGCTGAAAATGTAACTTTAGATCCCGATTCAAAGGATTTTAAATGGGTGGATCATGGCAAATTGATTCAATCCGTTCCGGGACGGGATGATTGGAATGCCATTGATCCAAATATGATATATGATCAGGATAATCACCCATGGGTCTGCTTCGGTTCCTTCTGGGACGGTATAAAAATGGTACAGTTAAAGGATGATTTATCAGCTTTGAAAGAACCGGAAGCATGGTTTAGTTTGGCCAAACGACAAAGAGCTTTTAATGGCCAGGATACTGCTGCAGGCGACGGGGCGATTGAGGGCCCTTTTATCTTTAAAAAAGAAAACTGTTATTATCTGTTTGTTTCATTTGATTATTGTTGCAGGGGACTAAATAGTAATTACAAAGTAATGGTGGGAAGGTCCAGGGAACTTAAAGGTCCTTATCTGGATAAAAATGGAGTACCCATGACTGAGGGCGGAGGCTCTGTTGTCGTCTCTGGCAATAGGAGGTATCCTGGGGTTGGTCACTGTGGCGTTTATGATTTTAATGGGCAGGATTATATTATTTTTCATGGATATGACCGCGTGAAAGGAGGTATGCCCCGTTTATTGATTGAAAAATTAAAATGGGACGCAAATGGGTGGCCCTATATTGACGGTTTAGATTAAGAAGTTGGTGTTTTGAGGATAAAATTGCCATATTGAGTTTTTAATGAATATTTAATGAAAGGGAGTTCCTATAACAGGGCTCCCAATTTTTTTGCCTGAAACAGGAATGAGTGATTCTTCAGTTATTTTAAATGTCTGACAAGACAATAATCAATCCCACTATTTTAACCATTGGGCTGGAAAGAATGGGAAATCGTATAAATGCTTTGTGTTAACAGTTTATTTCTTTATAACTGTTAATAAATACTAAAATGTACCTCATTTTTGACCATTTTGCCCCCTATTTTCACATTGCATTCAGGTTAATTTTGTTTAAATGTTAATGTAATGTTGTCGACAACTGTTAATATAAACTAACAGCGTAGGCTTTTAATGAGAAAGTGGACTAACTGTAAGATTAACGAATGAATAGGTTATTTTAAAAATTTCAACCCAGAGATTATGTATTTTATATATGAAAAAATAAATATAAGTGGGCAGTGCTCTGCGCTTTTTGATGCTTTCCATACATGCAAGGGGGAAAGGTCCAGTAACCTGTCTGTAAAGGTTATAATGTGGCCATTTACCTGGTTGTGTTCCTCAAAGGGAAACCCGCCATAGTGCTTATATTTTTTTATCAAAAAAAATAAATGTCATAAATACATATATGGCAAATAATTAAAAGCTGCTTTTGAATTTAATTATTAGAATATGAAGCAGTTATTAAAATCTGCAATAAAAATCAGGGACTTTTTTAACCATAAACTTTAAATCATGACAAGAGAGCCTTATGTAGAGGATAAGTGCAATAAAGTACTTCAGACTTTCCGCTTTTACGATTATATACCCCCGCTAAGAATGTTACATAATATTGTCTCTTCTGGCTGGATAAAATCAAATAAATATATCCTGTGCTGCTTATTTGTAGGATTATTTACCCTTGGGCAATCATTCGCTCAGAAATTTCATGTGGATGGAGTCATCCGCAATGAAGATGGAAAAGGAATGCCAGGTGTCAGTGTATTAGAAAAATCAACGTCTAATGGCACAACTTCAGGAACCAATGGAGAATTTGAATTAAGTGTGCCTAAAACTTCCATTCTCGAATTTTCCTTTGTGGGGTATCCGATCATGAATGTCAAACTGGATACCTTGAAAACGGGAAGTGATGGAAACTACCACTTAAATGTCGTCATGGTCCGAGACACGGCCTCCAGTCTTAGTGATGTGGTTCTAGTTGGGTATGGTACACAGAAGAAGAGTACAGTGATTAGCTCTGTCACCATGGTAGATCCTAAAGAAATTAAAGGCCCGACCAGTAATTTAACCACGATGTTGGCAGGTAGGATTGCGGGCATGATTTCTTTCCAAAGAAGTGGGGAACCCGGAAAAGATAATGCCTCTTTCTTTATCAGAGGCGTAGGGACTTTCGGTGCCGGAAAAGTCGACCCACTGATTTTGATTGATGGTATTGAGTCTTCAACCACAGATCTGGCCAGATTGCAGCCAGATGATATTGCAGGCTTTTCAGTGTTGAAAGATGCAACTGCAACTTCTGTATATGGTGCCAGGGGGGCCAACGGCGTTATTTTGATTAGTACGAAGACTGGTCAGTTAGGTAAAATGAAATTTAATGTAAGGGTTGAAAATTCCACATCTTCAAATATTGAGGATATTAAATTAGCGGACAACATATCCTTTATGAAGCTTGCTAATGAGGCGGTTATTACCAGAAATCCTTTGGGCGTCCTGCCATATGCACAAACTAAAATAGATCATACAGCAAAGGGGGATGATCCCTTGCTTTATCCGAATAATAACTGGATCGATGAATTAACTAAACCATCAACCAATACCTTTCGGGCAAATGCGAATGCGAGCGGAGGTGGTGAAAAGGCGAAATATTATCTTGCAATGACTTATAGCTTAGATAATGGGAATTTAAAAAATAATTCATTCAATGGTTTCAATAATAATATCAAACTTCAGACCTATTCCATTCTGTCAAATGTTACCCTGAAACTAACAAAAACTACTGAAGCGGTAGTTAGCCTGAAGGGATTATTTGATGATTATAATGGCCCGATCGATGGAGGGGAAGCCGTCTATAATAGTGCCTTATGGAGTAATCCGGTTGCTTTTCCGGCTGTTTATCCCGCAGAATATATGCCTTATGCAAAACACCCACTATTCGGTAATGCTGTGATGCCAGGTACAACCAGTGCGCTATATAGTAACCCATATGCGAGTTCTCTCTCTGGTTATCAGACATATAATTCAAGTACCATGACGGCACAATTGAGTTTGAAACAGAATTTAAATATGATTACACCCGGATTGTCTGCAAGAGCCATGGCCTATACGACCCGGTTTGCCTATTTTGATGTTTCCAGGCAAATAAGTCCATATTATTATGCTCCGGTTGTAAGCGACGGTGTATTGAATGGGATTTATTTAATTAATGACGGGAGCGCTGGTAATGTTTTTCCTGATCCAACAGAATATCTAACTTATTCTCCTGGAAAGGACACGGTAAATACCACGATTTATACCGAGGCTGCCATTGATTATTCAAGAACTTTTAATAGCAAACACAGTATAGGTGGTATGCTCATTGGAACTATGCGTAATTATTTAAACGGGAATGCTGCCAATCTCCAATTGTCGCTTCCCTCCAGGAACCTGGGCTTATCCGGCCGTTTCACTTATGGTTATGATAATCGTTATTTAATGGAGTTTGATTTTGGGTATAATGGATCAGAACGGTTTGCTGCTAAAAACCGGTTTGGTTTCTTTCCATCCATTGGAGGCGGTTGGGTCGTTTCCAATGAAAAGTTTTTTGAACCGCTCCTAAACGCAGTCAGTAACCTGAAATTTAGATTCACTTACGGGCTGGTAGGGAATGACCAAATTGGCGATGCTAACGACCGGTTCTTTTATTTGTCACAGGTAGGCCTTGACGGAGCAAGTACCGGTAATTTTGGGACCAATTTTACCTATAGTCGCCCTACTGTTTATATTGACAGGTACGAGAATGATAATATAACCTGGGAGCGCTCTAGACAGACCAATTTAGGTATGGATCTGACTTTGTTTAAGGATTTGAAAATTACGGTAGATGCATATAAGCAATATAGGTATGACATTTTAATGGTTCGCTCGACCATACCAACGACAATGGGCTTACAGGCTGCGATTTCTGCAAATACCGGAGAGGCCTCCAGTAAAGGAGTGGATATATCTCTTGATTATACAAAGAACTTCAGTAATTCTTGGTGGCTGAGTGCCAGAGGAAACTTTACCTATGCCACCAGTAAAGTGCTGGTAAATGAGGAGCCAGATTATTCTGCTGCCAATGCCAATTTATCTAAAGTTGGAAATTCTATGAATCAGATGTATGGCCTTGTGGCTGAAAGGTTATTTACAGATGATGTAGAAGTGGCCAACTCTCCGGTTCAATTTGGTGATATAATGGCTGGTGATATCAAATACCGTGATATTAACGGGGATGGTAAAATATCCAGCGAAGATTACGTGCCGATCGGCCTGCCTACAGTTCCGGAAATTGTTTATGGATTTGGCTTTTCAATAGGGTATAAGAATTTTGATCTGAGTGCTTTCTTTCAGGGAGATGCCAGAACTTCTTTTCAGATTAATCCCGCTGATATTACACCATTTGTTAACCAAAATGGTTTGTTGAACGTGATCTCTAATGACCACTGGTCTGAAAACGACCGAAACCCATATGCTTTTTGGCCAAGATTGAATAATATATTTTCTGAGAACAATGATCAATCTTCCTCCTGGTGGTTAAGGGACGGTTCTTTTATGCGATTAAAATCAGCGGAACTAGGCTTTAATTTTCCAGCGAAGTTGCTGAAAAGATATGGAATGACTAGTTGCCGGCTTTATTTAAATGGCACAAATCTATTTACGTTTAGTGCCTTTAAATTATGGGATCCTGAAATGGGGGCCTCTGGACTTGGTTATCCAATCCAAAGAGTAATGAACGTCGGTGTTCAGATTGGCCTTTAGTTAGATTTTTTAAACATTAATTCGTTTTTTATGAACTATATAATTAATAATGCAAAAAGAAATTGTAGCATTTGGTTACCTGCGAAGGATAAAATCTTTTATGGTATGCTCTTTCTGCTTTTATTTTCCATGGGGGCCTGCAAGAAAACCTTTCTGAATGTGGTGCCTGATAATGTGGCAACGATTGATAATGCTTTTACCTCCAAGACGGAGGCGGAAAAGTATCTGATGACCTGTTACTCTTATATGCCTGTTGACGTAGATCCAACCTATAATGTAGGTATTACTAACGGTGACCTGGTATGGATAGAGGATAACGCTATTAATATTCGAAATACCAATGTATTGCAAATGCCCAGAGGAGCTCAGAATACAGCGGATCCTATCGCAAACCTTTGGGATGGCTACAGAGATGGCGTCATGAATAGTAGTGGAAAAGGGATGTTTAGAGCTATCAGGGATTGTAATATATTTATTGATAACGTCAGTGATCAAACAAAAATACCCGATCTGGATATTGATACGCGTATTCGTTGGATTGCTGAAGCTAAGTTTTTGAAGGCCTACTATCATTTTCTACTATTCAGAGCTTATGGGCCAATACCAATTATAGATAAGAATCTGCCAATTGATGCACCATTGAAAGAAACACAGGTTAAAAGACAACCTGTAGATAGTGTGGTTAATTATATTGCCGATTTGCTAGACACAGCCGCTAAGAATTTGCCGGCTATGATTTACAGTGAAGCGTCAGAATTAGGTAGGATAACAAAGCCAATTGCACTTGGATTAAAGGCAAGGTTATTAGTGACAGCGGCCAGTCCGTTATACAATGGGAATACGGACTACGCAGGTTTTACTGACAATGACGGAACGCATTTGTTTAACCCTACCTTTAGTGTAGAGAAGTGGCAAAGAGCTGCTGATGCATGTAAGGCTGCTATTGATCTTTGTACCTCTCAGGGGGATTCTTTATACGTGTTTCCGCAACAAACCTATGCGTTAACAGATACCACTATGACGCAAATGAGCATTAGAAACGCGACTAGTGAACCCTGGAATATTGAACTCATCTGGGGTCTAACCGTAAATAATATGGATGGATTTAATACTTTCTTCCAAAGGATGGGCGCCGCACCTTTCGATCGTACCTTTATTAACAATGGAGGCATCACCTACGGAGCGGCGGCTATGGGGCCAACACTAAAATGTGCTGAACTTTTCTATACAAAAAATGGTGTTCCTATTAATGATGATAAGACGCTTGATTTTTCTAATATATCCGCATTAAGAACGGCTACACACGAGGAAAGGTTTAATATTAAAGAGGGTGAAGTAACTGCCCGGCTTAATTTTGATAGAGAACCTAGATTTTATGCAGATCTCGGCTTTGACAGAGGCATCTGGTATATGTCAAACAGCCCATCAAAGACTGACGAAAATACCTATTACCTGTTTTGTAGGGCCGGGGAATTTGGTCAGAATTCACCTATTCCTATTTGCACCTATTTTATGAAGAAGATTGTGAATTGGAAAATGGACTGGAATACGGGAACTTTCCCCCAATATCCTTACCCGGAGATGAGGCTGGCAGGGCTGTATCTTTTATATGCTGAGGCTTTGAATGAAGCGAATAGTACGCCTGCAGATGACGTGTATAAATATATTAATTTGGTGAGGGCCAGAGCAGGTTTACCTACAGTTCAGTATTCATGGACACATTTTAGCAAGACTCCGACAAAATATACCACTCAAAGTGGAATGAGAGAAATCATTCAAAGAGAAAGGAGTATTGAATTATGTTTTGAAGGACAGCGGTACTGGGATTTAATTAGATGGAAGCGAGCCGCAACTGAGTTGACAGGAAATGTGACCGGTTGGGATAGATCTGGTAGAACGGCTGAATTATTCTATAGAGAATTAACTTATTATACCCGGCATTTTGTTGCGCCCAGAGATTATCTGTTTCCTCTTATGGATAATGATTTATTAAATAACCCCAATTTGGTTCAGAATCCAGGCTGGTAAGGTCTTTAAGTTTTTTGATATTAAAACATAATTTTATGTATAAGCTAAATTATTATATATATTTATTTTTGGTGTTTTGTTGCCTTTGCAGTTGCGGAGAAAAGCAATTGAATAAACCGGTGGTGACTAATACTAACCCTCCCGGGTTAGTATCTAATGTCGAAGTCCAAAATGAAAATGGTAAAGCCCTAATTAGTTATACCCTCCCGTCGGATCAGGATTTATCTTATATAAAGGCCGAGTATGAAACTTCACCCGGTGTATCCGCGGAAGTGCTAGCGTCGCGTCACACAAATGTGTTAACGGTGGACGGCTTTGGGGACACCTTGAGCCATGTTGTAAAATTAATCTCTGTAAATTCAAGCGGTGTTGCCTCAGGGTCAGTGGAGGTTACCGTTAATCCAAAGACTCCTGGTTACTTATTAGCCGCCAGGTCATTAAAGATTGCAACCACATTCGGTGGATTTACCCTCAACTGTTCTAATCCGACAGGCGATGATTTGGCGATTATCCCGATGGTGGATACGTCTGGAAATGGAAATTGGGTTCAAACGGTGGGCATGGATAATGTTTATAGTAATGATACTTCCATTGCTACTGCTATCCATAACCAGCCTTCTATTGAAAGAAAGTATGCATTTACGGTCAGGGATAAATGGCAGCATTATTCAGATACAATGGTTGTTTCTTTGACACCGATTTTTGAACAGAAAATTGATAAATCTACTTGGGCCACGATGACCTTGCCTAACGACGCTCAGATTTTAAATAATGGAGGCTGGTGTTATGAGTATTATATGTGGGATGGCAATGAACATCCAGGATGGCCACAAACCTATTTTACGGTGGAAAGTGCCACAACACCACAAACTGCAACGATTGATTTGGGAAGTGCTCATACATTCAGCAGATTTAAAATTAACCCATATTTAGAGGTTGGTAATTTTTACTACGTAAGAGGCAATCCGAAAGATTTTGAAATATGGGGCTCCAACAGTCCTGATTTGTCTGATCCGGAACCTGACATTTTATCTGATCCATCCTGGACTAAACTTGGAACTTTTCACGTGGTAAAACCTTCCGGTTCTCCAAGTCAGACAGAGACAACGGCGGATCAGGAATCTGCTTATAACGGTTGGGAATTTGATTTCCCCGCAGGACTTGGCTCATACAGGTATATAAGAATCAGACAATTGTCGAATTGGCAGGGAACCTATTTTATATGTATTTCTGAGTTCACCTTATGGGGTAATTAATACTTTTTGAACAATTAATTACCGTCTTACAACTTTTAAAGTGATATAAAATGAAAAATTTAAATATTATAAAATGCTTCATGGCAGTATTAGCGCTCTCCACTGTTGTTGCATGTTCTAAAATTGATGATTACAGGACCGAGTTTATGTCGGGTGGGCCGATCATCTATACCAGTAAAATGGACTCCGTACAAATTTTATCGGGGAAAAACAGAGTTGAATTACAGGGGCTCTTCACATCTGATCCCAATATTGTCAGCTATAAGGTGTTTTGGAATGGGGGCTTAGACTCCCTGGAGATGCCGGTAACCAGATCCTCCGGTGTGGATACGGCAAGGGTCATAATAGATGGGTTGCCGGAAGGGCAAATGAGCTTTGAGATCAGAACTTATGACAATGAAGGACATAGTTCAGTCCCCGTTACTGAGACCGGAAGTGTGTACGGGGATTATTATCAAAGTTCTTTGGTCAATCGTGGTATTGAAGAAGCAGCCATGCAAGATGACGGGTCTGCATTAATCACCTGGGCTGATGTAAATAGCGACGCGGGTGTCCAGAATATGGAAATTACCTATATGGATAACAATGGACAATCTCATGATACGATTATACCATCCATAATTGAAAATCAGCAAACTACACTGCCTGATTTTAAATTAGGAACGGGGATATCCTATATTACTTCTTATATACCCAATCCCACCGCAATTGATACTTTTTATGTTGAACAAGGTGTACATAGTGTCCAGGCAGATGTTACAAATTTATATTTGTCGAATGTTGGACCTGGTTTTCAGTCTGCAACCTTTGATGGCAGATGGGGAACGCTTGCTGCCCCATGGAAGGAAAATGATGCTGCCAAAAACAAAGATGGCGGAACGAATGGGGGCTTTACCTCAGATTCAAGGTGGGGCTATTCCGGTCAATTGAATTGGGAAACATGGGGGAATACGCCGGTAGTGGATGGTAAACTTTATCAGGCTACTTCTGCTCCGTTGCCTGCTGGAACCTATACCATAACTTTTCAATATTATTCAGAGATTCAGTCGAACTCCTCCGTTTATTGCATCGCAGCAACCGGAGATAAAGGGATTCCTTCTTTAGACGGTTTGTCTGATGCACTGGGATATACTTTATTATATAATGGAGCGACCGTAGGTGCGACCTCTCCGAATCTCGAAGAAACCAAGAGTTTTTCTTTTACTTTAGATACGCCGCAAGTAGTTACCATTGGCTTTTTAGGCAATCTGGTTGGCAGCGGTGATCCGGGTAATTATTTTGTAGTTGGGTATATTAAACTAATTCAAAACTAATAAATTGGATGACATGGTATTAGATTGATTCAGAGGTAAACAGGTGTATTCATTCTTGTTTATTGTTGAAAATGAGGGGTATTTATCAATAAATACCCCTTTTCTACCGTTTTGACCCCTAAGCGTCTTTAGCGGCAAGTTTATTTTTGTTAGCCAATCTTATTATCAATATATAATATAATAGGTTGAAGGATAGGATAGTTCGAATTAGAAAGTTTATAGAAAATATACATATATGAAAGAGAAACTTACATGGAAAATTTGCTCCTTGATAATCGGTTGCCTTGGTTTTTTAATGATGGGATGTGGCAATAATAAGGGAACCACACAGCATAGTTTTGCATTAGGAGATACTGCTTTTTTGCTGGATGGAAAACCTTTTCAGATTATTTCTGGAGAGATTCATTACCCAAGAGTACCCAGAGAGGCTTGGCGGGCCCGAATGAAAATGGCCAAGGCAATGGGCTTAAATACGATCAGTACCTATGTATTCTGGAATGTGCATGAGCCTGAGAAAGGAGTATTTGATTTCTCCGGTAATAATGATATTGCTGAATTCGTAAAGGATGCCAAAGAAGAAGGCCTTTGGGTAATCCTAAGACCATCCCCTTATGTATGCGCTGAATGGGAATTTGGCGGTTATCCGTATTGGCTGCAAAATGAGCAGGGATTGATTGTAAGAAGTACTGAATCAAAGTATCTTAATGAATATAAAAAATATATAGATGCGGTAGGAAAACAATTAGCTCCGCTCCAGGTAAACCATGGAGGAAATATCATTATGGTTCAGATTGAAAATGAATACGGTTCTTACGGGAAGGACAAGGATTACCTGGCTTTAAATGAAAAAATGTTCCGTTCCGCCGGATTTGATGGATTACTGTACACCTGTGACCCTCCTCAGGATTTACCGGATGGTTATCTGTCGGGGTTATTGCCTGCAGTGAACGGTTTAGTGAAGCCGGATGCGGTGAAGGCATTGGTTAGAAAATATCATAATAATAAAGGGCCGTTTTTCATTGCCGAGTGGTATCCTGCCTGGTTTGACTGGTGGGGTACAAAGCATCACCGGATTGCCCCGGAGTCTTACGGCGCCGAACTTGATTCGGTCTTAGCCGCAGGTCTCTCTATTAATATGTATATGTTTCATGGAGGAACAACCAGAGGTTTTATGAATGGCGCGAATTTTAAAGACAGTACGCCCTATGAACCGCAGATTAGTAGTTATGATTATGATGCTCCATTAGATGAAGCCGGAAATCCTACGGAAAAGTTTAAGATTTTCAGGTCTGTCATTGAAAAGCATCTGCCTAAAGGAACAATGCTTCCACCCGTTCCCGCCAGTAAGCCGACAATGGCCATTAATAATATAGATCTTACCAAGCGAACCTATTTATTGGATGCTTTACCTGCTGCAGTTACTTCTGATACGCCGATAACTTTTGAACATTTACATCAGGCTTACGGCTATGTCCTATATAGGACAATTGTGGATGGTGATAAGTCTAGTACGTTGAAGGTAAATGAATTACGTGATTATGCCGTGGTATTGGTAAATGGGGTTCCACAAGGCACGATTGACCGCAGACTGGGTCAAAACACTTTAAATATTCAATTGCCGCCAGGTAGAGATACACTGGATTTATTTGTGGAAAACTTAGGAAGAATCAATTTTGGTCCATATCTGCTACAAAATAATAAGGGTATTATAGGCAAGGTATTACTAGGAGGCAGAGCGTTAAATGGATGGTCCATGTTTGGTTTTCCATTTAGCAGCCTGAAAGATTTTAAATGGCAGCATACAGCATCTTTGAATAAAGGACCGGTATTATTGCAGGGGAATTTTAAATTAGATAGCCTGGCAGATACCTATTTTGATATGAGTAGCTGGGGAAAAGGTGTTGTTTGGGTAAATGGACATAATCTTGGCCGCTACTGGAAAGTAGGTCCGCAGCAGACAATTTATGTTCCCAAAGAGTGGCTGAGTGTTGGTGACAATACGGTCACTGTCCTGGAAGAATTAAAGGCTGATAAGAAAAATCTTTCAGCCATCGCACATCCAATTTTAGACAGTTTGCAAAAGTAGAATTTCGTTAAATTCCATACATCTACAAGTAGATTCAATCAATCATCTCATTTAAAATACCGTCTTTTAGAAGTTCAGGATTTCTAAAAGACGGTATTTTTTCGTAAGATATCTATAGTCATTCTTTAAGATTAGCCTGCAGGAAGTTCACAGGAATTAATAAAAATACAATTGGATATTTTAATAATTAAAAGGAATGAACTGTTGTGAAATGGTTAGTAGCCACTGAAAATAACCAAAATACCCCCTCCAAATTATCAATTGAACCCCCATTTGAAGTTAATGCAATTATAATTTGCGCAAGAGTTCGTTAAATAATTCGTAACGACCCTGACAGCGGATTTCAATTCTTGAAAATTATAAACAATTAAAAATGGAAAGGTTAATTCAGTTTTTGAAGCGTGGAATCAGCAAATTGCAACATTCAATGCAATTACTGGCAATCACATTTCTCCTGCTGGGTATACAACAAATTGCGTGGGGGCAAAAAAAGGAGCAGTTTGGAGGAAAAGTGGTGGATACTAAAGGACAGGCTATAGCAAATACAAGTATATCGGTAATGGGACAAAGTGGGGGAGTCATATCGGACAGCCTGGGCCAGTTTTCTATACAGGCGGCCAAAGGCGACACGTTGTTGTTTTCCCATATTGGTTATGGTGATTTGAAATTAGTAGCTGCAAGTCAGTCGCTTTTCGAGGTGACTCTTATGGAAAGCCAGACCAATACACTCAACGACGTTGTGGTTGTTGGTTATGGAACATCCACCAAAAAGAACTTAATTGGTTCTGTATCAGTGGTGGAAGGCAGTGACATTGTAAAAAGCCCGCAGCCAGATATCTCCAACTCGCTTGCAGGCCGGTTTTCGGGTTTGATTGCTAGTAACCGAAGCGGAGAGCCGGGCTACGACGGCTCATCCATTAATATTAGAGGTCTGGCCACAACAGGTAATAATGATGTCCTAGTAGTCATTGATGGAGTTCCCGGAGCCATTGGGGGCTTTTCAAGATTAAACCCTAACGACATCGCAAGTGTGACCGTTTTAAAGGACGCCTCTGCTGCTGTGTATGGTAGCAGGGCTGCAAATGGTGTTATTTTGGTCACTACTAAACAGGGTGTGAGCGGAAAACCTATGATTTCATATAGTTATAATCAGGGGTTTTCTTCCCCTACCAGGTTGCCCAAAATGGCAGATGCAGCTACTTATGCCGCTATACTTAATGAAATAGATTATTATAATAATCCAGATGGTGGTTTGAATCAACATTATACAGATGAAGAAATTCAGAAATTTAAAGATGGTTCAGATCCGATTAACTATCCAAATACGGATTGGCAAGAGGCGACTTTGAAAAATTTTGCCTTGCAAAACCATCAGGCGCTTAGTGTACGGGGAGGAAGTGATAAAGTTAAATATTACCTTTCCTTGGGAACCGTCAACCAAAATAGCCTGTATAAGGATGGGGCAACCAAATACAAACAATATAATTTCAGGTCAAACGTCGGAGCACAGGTGACCAAAGATCTTAAAGTGAACCTGTCGTTATCCGGAAGACAGGAGGATCGTAATTATCCGATCGCATCGGCAGGTGATATTTTCAGATCCATTTACAGAGCATATCCCATTGTTATTGATCGTTATCCAAACGGGCTGCCATCTACAGGGATCGAAAACAATAATCCTGTTGTTATGGTAACGGATGCAAGCGGGTGGACAAGAAATCCAACCTCTACTTTCAACGGGATTTTAAGTGCAACTTATGATATTCCTTTTATTAAAGGGATGTCTGTAGACGGATTTTATTCAGTGGATAAATCTTTCAATTTTACCAAAACCTTTAATCAGCCTTATGCTTTATATACTTATAATGCAGATGAGGATACTTACGATAAAACGATTGCCGGAGGATCTGCCGGAGCTGCGAGATTAGATGAAGGGCAGGTAAATACGAATCTGATTACGGAGAATATTAAACTGAATTACAAAAATAACTGGGGCGCTCATCATCTGGATGCTTTTGTGGGTTATGAACAAAGTGAAAATAGTTCAGAAACTTTTGGTGCATCCAGAATTAATTATCCTACTATTCTTACACCGGAACTATCGGAAGGAGGAGCGGCTTCTACAGATAAGGATAATTACGGAAGCAGTTATGACTTTACCAGAAAAAGTATCATAAGCCGTGTCGCTTATAACTATATGGAAAAGTATTTATTAGAAGGACAAATGAGAATTGACGGATCTTCTAATTTCCCTGAAGGGCATCAATATGGGTATTTCCCATCTGTGTCAGCTGGATGGAGGATTTCAGAAGAGCCATGGTTTAAAAATTCAGTAAGCTGGATAAATGATTTAAAATTACGTGCCTCATATGGTTCCTTGGGTAATGATAATGTTGCTCAGTTCCAATATTATAATAATTATTCTTTTAATAATACCTATGTTATCGGAGACGGTACCGTTCATCCTGGCATTGATTTAACCAAACTAGCCAATGAAAGTATCACCTGGGAGGTCGCAAAGAAAATGGATATAGGGCTTAATGCTATTATCGCAAATAATTTTAATCTGGAATTGATCTATTTCCAGCAGAAACGTTCTGACATCCTGGCCACCAGAAATGCTTCTATACCTTCGGTCTCTGGTATTGTGAACCCATATAGTGGTGATCCACTTGTGCCTGATGAGAATATCGGAAAAGTCAATAATGAAGGTTTTGAGGCAACTTTAGGATATACGCATAGCGGTGCCTTTCACTTTAATATTTCCGCTAATATGACTTATGCGAAGAGTAAGGTGGTATTTATTGACGAGGCGGCAGGGACCTTAGATTATCAGAGTCAAACCGGACATCCGCTTAATTCCTATTTACTTTATAAATCCATCGGAATATATCGTACGCAGGAAGAGTTGGATAAATACCCTCATGTTTCCGGTGCCGGACTCGGTGATTTAATTTATGAAGATTATAATGGTGACGGAGCCATTACTGCTGATGATGAAGTGAGAACAAAATATGGCAATATACCACAGATAGTCTACGGCTTGGTATTTAGTTCAGGATATAAACAATTTGACTTTTCTTTTGTTATCGCAGGGCAGGCTGAAGTGAGCCAATATGTCCTTCCGGAGTCCGGACAGGTAGGTAATTTTTATAGTAGTTGGGCTGATAATAGGTGGAGTCCTAATAATCCTAACGGGACCTATCCAAGGGTGGATACAAGAGCTTCTTCTGCAATAAGCGGAGGCTTATATAATAGCACTTTTTGGTTGAATGATGCCTCTTTTACACGTTTAAAGAATGTGGAATTCGGGTACACCTTTCCAGGAACCTTGTTGAAGAAAATCCGGATGTCTCAGGTCAGGGTATATGCAAGTGCTTCTAACTTATTTACAATGACCAAGGTTAAAGATTACGATCCGGAAGGAAGTAGTGGAAGCGGACAGTTTTATCCACAGCAAAGAATTATAAACTTAGGTGTAAATGTCAATTTCTAATATAAAATTCATTTAAAATGAAAGCAGTTAAAAATATAAATATAAAATATTCATGGATATGGACGATGGCTTTAGCTATGGTAATAGGAGGGAGTGCCTGCAGTCATGATTATCTGGATATTACACCAACGGACAGGGTCTCTGATGCGGCCATTCTGGGTGATTCTGTTTTATTTGAGGATTACGTGATTAACCGGTATATGGGGATCCAGCAGACAGATAAAGAGGCAGAAGGGACGCCTCCTGGTTTTGGAAGAGGATTTGAATATGCGCTCTGGTCCTCCCTTACAGATGAATCCATCTATACCAATGATGACAATACCTGGTTAATTCAAAGAGGACAAATCGCCCCCGAAAATACAGGCATTGCCGGTACTTTTTGGGGTAGAAGTTATAGAGGAATACGGGATATTAATTATGCCTTAAACCATATTAATGAAGTTCCCATGAGTGATGACCTTAAAAACAGACTGACAGGGGAGTTAAAGTTTCAGCGTGCATTTAGATATTTTGACCTGATTCGTAATTATGGTAAAATTGTTTTAGTGGGAGACAGGGTTTATAGTTTGGAAGATGATTTTTCTTCAACGGATTCATTATATGTAAGATCATCTATTAAGGATTGTATTGATTATGTTTCCAAAGAATTAGACGATGCTGCCAGCCTTTTACCTATTGATAATAGTAATACCAATTGGGCCTTGGGGAGAGCTACCAAAGGAGCAGCACTAGCCTTAAAATCAAGGTTGTTGCTCTATGCTGCAAGTCCTTTATATAATGTGGGTACCTGGGCAGATGCAGCAAAGGCGGCAAAGGATGTGATGGATCTCAAACAGTACAGCCTTTATCAAGGGGGCTATAGAAATCTGTTTTTAACTGCCACGAACAATCCGGAAATTATCTTTGAAAGATTATATACAACGGGTGCCGTACATGTTGCTTTGGAAATTGCAAATGGCCCTAATGGATATGATGGCTGGGGCGGCAATACACCCTTACAGAATTTAGTGGATGCATATGAAATGGCAAACGGTAAAGCCATAACAGATGCAAATTCAGGTTATGATCCAAATAATCCTTACTTAAATAGGGATCCTAGATTTTATGCAACCATTTTATATAATGGTGCGCCTTACAGGGGTGATACAGTCTGGACATATACCCCTGGAGGAAAGGACAGTAAAGATGGTCCGTCCAATTGGAATACGTCCAAAACAGGATATTATCTGAAAAAATTTATGAATGATAATCTCCCTATTGTGAATCCATGGGGGATAGCCGGAACCCAGCCCTGGATCTATTTTAGATATGCGGAAATATTATTAAACTATGCAGAGGCGGAAAATGAGGCCGTTGGCGCCACCAGCGATGTATACAGTGCCATCAATTTGGTGAGAGAAAGGGCCGGAATGCCAGATCTGCCTGAGGGATTAGATCAAAATGGGATGCGAAGTGCCGTGAGATACGAACGCCAAATTGAATTGGCTTTTGAAGAGCAACGTTATTATGACGTGAGAAGGTGGAAAATTGCGGATGAAGTTGAAAACGAACCAGCATATGGTATTACAGTTACCAAGAGCAATGGTAAGTTTTCTTATACAAAGATGACGGCTTTGTCTGGAAAGGCTTTTTCGGATAAGCAGTATTGGCTGCCAATTCCAAGAGAAGAAATTCTAGCCTCAGATAATAAGCTTGAGCAAAATGCGGGATATTAGTAATTTTAATCCTGATGAACCTTTTGATCAAATTAAATAGCATTTTTAAGATGACCAGCTCCTGTGTTCCAAAATTTATCCTGAAAACTGTATGTCTGCATGGCATTGTATTATCACTTTGTGGTAATGCATTTGCAAGGGATTATAAAAATGTGCATCATCCTCAGTATAAGGATACGGTAGATATTCAAATTGATCCAAAGCAAGAATATCAGGTGATGGATAATTTTGGGGCCAGCGATGCCTGGAGTGGCCAGTATGTTGGTTTGTGGGCTGATAGCATTAAAAATAAAATTGCTGATTTATTATTTAGTCTTAAAATGGATGGCCAAGGGAGTCCAATGGGTGTTGGATTATCTGCTTGGCGCTTTAATATCGGCGCTGGGAGTGCTGATCAAGGAGAAGGGAGCGGCATAAAGGACCCTTGGCGTAGGGCAGCTTCCTTTCTTTTACAGGATGGGCAGTATGATTTTTCCAAGGCTAAAGGGCAAATGTGGTTTCTGAAGGCGGCTACAATGAGAGGCGTTAAGGATTTTATAGGGTTCTGCAACAGTGCTCCCTATCCGGTGACAATCAATGGCCTTACTTATAGTAATAGAGGGCGAACGAATTTGGCGCCGAATAATTATGGTCAGTTTGCTGATTATTTAGTGAAGATTATCAAAGGTGTTCAGCAAAAAACCGGTATTCTGTTTAATTATATCAGTCCGGTGAATGAACCGCAATGGGATTGGAGTGATGGAGGCCAGGAAGGAAGTCCTTACAGAAATAAAGAGATTGCTTCCATTGCCCGGGTTCTTAATGAGCAATTAATTAAAAATAAGCTTTCGACCAAGATTTCCATTGCCGAGGCCGGAGAAATTGACTATTTGTATGAAGGTGCAAATAAGCCAGAAAGAGGAACGCAGATTCAGCAATTTTTAATGCAGGATACGGATCAGTCCTTACTGGGCCTATCAAATTTATCGCATAAGATATCTGCGCATAGCTATTTTACCACATCTCCCTTTACAAAAGCCATTTTAATGAGAGAAAAGCTAAGCCAGATGCTCGATTCTGCCAGGATGCGTTCAGGGGTTGCTGATATTGGCTATTGGATGAGTGAATATTGTATATTAGGCGATAATGCGGGGGAGATTGATGGTAATCATAGAGATTTAGGGATGACTTCGGGGCTTTATTTGGCTAAAGTTATCCATATGGATCTTTGTTATGCCAACGCAAGTGCCTGGCATTGGTGGTTGGCGATTTCTCCATATGATTATAAGGATGGTTTGATCTACGTAGATAAATCGGTCAGCACGGGGAAGTTTTATGATAGCAAGATGCTCTGGGCTTTTGGGAATTATAGCCGGTTCATTCGTCCGGGTTATATCCGCATTAAAGACTCTGTTTTGAATAATGGTTCGAAAGACACTGGTCTGCTTATCAGCTCATTTAAGGATGCAAAGAAAAATAAATTGGTTGTCGTCCTGGTGAATCCAAATCAGAAGGAGCAGGTAATTCGTTTTGGTGATTCTAATATGGCGTATAATATTAAAGATCTGTATATTACTTCTGCCAAATATAATCTGCATCATATTTCAGTTGATGTCCACAAGAAAATCTATATCACCCTGCCTGCTGAATCAGTGGTGACGATGACAGGTAGACTGAATTAGGCTGTACAACTATTAGGTGGTCTTTAAAAATCTGAAAAATGCAAAACTTTTACAAATGGAGAATGGTCATTGGGCTGGTGTGCTTTTTTTTGATTATGAAAGCAACTCAGGCGCAATTGCCTTCCAGCGCAACATTATTTAATAAAGATTGGACATTTTATAAAGGGGATATTTTTAATATTGATTCTTTGGATGAGCTGCCGGACTCAGCATGGAAGTCTGTCAGCTTACCGCATGACTGGAGTATTCAGGCAGGCTTTAGTCCATCCTGGGCAAGTGCTACAGGCTATTTGCCGGGAGGAGTTGGCTGGTACAAAAAGCGTTTTATGTTGAATCATGGTGAGACCGGGTTATTGCAGTATATTTATTTTGGAGGGATATATAAAAATAGTAAGGTTTGGTTAAACGGACATGAACTGGGAGAAAGACCAAATGGATTTAGTTCCTTTTTTTATAATATGACCCCATACTTACGCGCGAATGGTCAAAATGAACTTCTGGTATTCGTTGACCATTCTAAATATGCAGATTCCAGATGGTATACAGGTTCCGGTATGAATAGGAATGTTTATCTGTTAAGCCTGCCTCAGGTTCATATTCCTATTTGGGGTGTCGCTGCTTCGACTCAAATGGATAATAAGATGAAGGCGCAGGTGCGTCTTCAGATTACTGTTCAAAACCAGACAAAACAATTAAATACAGTAGTAATTGAAAATAAACTCGTGGATGGGAATGGAGCGGCAGTCGCTTTCTCAAAACAGATGGTAGCTTTAGCTTCAGGCGAAAATATTATTGTGGATACGAGCCTTTTAGTTTCAAAGCCGGCATTATGGTCTGTTGATCATCCTTATTTATATACACTGGAAACAACATTAAAGTCAAAGGGCAAGCTGACAGAGGTATTTAAAACACCACTTGGAATTAGACACCTGAGATTTACTGCAGACAGTGGCTTATTCTTAAATGGGGAAAATATCAAATTAAAAGGTGTGTGTATCCATGATGACGCAGGGTGTTTTGGAACCGCTGTGCCAATGGGTGTATGGCAGGAACGACTTGCCTTGTTAAAGGCTGCCGGCTGTAATGCCATTCGGATGTCTCATAATCCCCATGCAAAGGCTTTATATGATTTATGTGATCGTATGGGATTTCTGGTCATTGATGAGGCTTTTGATGAATGGGAATTAGGTAAGCATAAATGGATTACCGGTTGGAATAATGGCGTTCCCGGAACAGACGGTTACCATGAGGATTTTAAACAATGGTGGCAAAAGGATTTAGGCGATATGATCAGAAGAGATCAGAATCACCCATCTGTTATTATGTGGAGTATAGGCAATGAGATAGATTATCCGAATGATCCGTATTCTGACAAAATTCTAAATGAAGGGCATTATCCACAGATTTACGGATCGGGATTTATGGGTGATCACCCGGATGCTGCCAGGTTAGGCCGCATTTCCCATGAGCTTGCTTTATTTACGCGGTCCATGGATTCAACCAGGCCGGTTACAGCTGCACTGGCTGCGGTCATGATGTCAGATAAGGCCGGTTACACGGGTAACCTGGATATTGCAGGCTATAATTATCAGGAATATCGTTATGAAAAAGATCATAAGGAATTCCCCAATCGGATTATCTATGGGAGTGAAAACGGACATGGTTATGATGGGTGGCAGGCTGTCGCTAATCATTCCTATATTATGGGGCAGTTTCTTTGGACTGGTATAGATTACTTAGGTGAAGCCAATAAATGGCCCGGCCATGGAAACGAGGCAGGTTTAATAGATCTGGCTGATTTCAAAAAGCCAGAATACTATTTCAGAGCGTCCTTATGGTCGGCTAATCCTATGATTTATATTGGGACATCTAAACCGTACAGGCATTTGAATTTACGAAAAGGAAGGCACGGGATGGCACAGAAAAACTGGAATTATCAAAAGGGAGATTCCGTGAATGTCTATTGCTATACAAATTGCAGTAAAGCCACCTTATTGCTAAATGATACTTCCCTGGGTACCAAATGCCAGAACGATTCAACACATGTTATCATGTGGAGGATCGCTTATCAGCCAGGTAAATTACTTGTAAAAGGGGTGCAAAATGGCAAGACGGTCACAGATGAAATCCATACCTACGACAGAGAAGATCATATTCAGGCAAGCTGCCACGAATTAGCCGGATTGCCTGAAGAGAAAAAAATCTATGCGATAGATATGCAGGTTGTAGATAAATCAGGGTATGATGTCCCGACTGATTCCATCAGGATGATGGTGAAGGTTAGGGGAGGAGGCCAGCTGCTGGGTCTTGAAAATGGTAATATTGCGGATAGTGAAACTTATGGCGGTAATAGCAGGCGTGTTTTTAACGGAAGGTTGCGTGCTTATGTGGAGCAAGATGCACCGACAAGGGTGATTCAGATAGTGATCAGCAGCGCCGAAAACCAGAAAGTCAGCCTGAAACCCACTAAGTTTGAGATTAAGCCTTAAGGGATGTCTGTTTAAAGAAAATGAAACCTAACCTTTTAGACGGGGGGATAAAATACAAAACATTGATAAAGGGGTTAATTGTCTGTTGGGAACCGACATTTTAGCGAAAGAAGTATTGTCGGATAGCAGTGAATATATTTTAACGATTAGGTTATTATATATTCAATTGTTGTATATTTGGTTAAGCCATACAATGGCTTTTTTTATGCGGACGGAATTTATCATGAATGTTAATGGATCTCATTTTTCAATTAATCAAAAATGAAGCATACTCCTTTTGAAAAGCATGGCAACAAAGTGCTTTATGTCAAGATCGCCAATGATTTTTTAAGACAAATAGATGGTGGTAGTCTAAAAATTAATGACAAACTGCCCTCAATCAATACACTGAGCAAAAAGTTACAGGTTGCAAGGGAGACCATTGAAAAGGCATACAAGCTGTTAATTGATGAAGGGTATGTACTTGCCATTCCGGGTAAAGGTTATTTTGTCGCCAGCGCAGGGCAGGCCAAACTGAAAATCCTTTTCGTGATGAATAAAATCAGTTCCTTTAAAAAGATCGTATATTATAGTTTTCTTGATACGATTGGCGGCAAAGCAAAAATTGATCTGAAAATACATCATTATGACCCTGCGTTGCTCTCAGATATTCTGGACCAGGAACTCGGCAACTATCATTATTATGTTATTATGCCTCATTTTTTCACTTCCACCACTTTAGCAGAATCTAAAAAAGTACTGGAAAAGGTACCCAAGGACCAACTGGTACTTTTGGACAAGCAGGTCAGCGGATTTGGTCAGTCCAAATCCGTCTATCAGGATTTTAAGGATGATATCTTTGATGGATTGAGTGCCGCCGGCAAAGCACTCAACAAATACCATACGATTACTTTAAATTTTCCTGAAAATAGCCATCACCCTACCGGGATTATTAGTGGCGTAAAACGTTATTGTAAGATCCATGAGAAGGATTTCAAAATGATGACCGGAGCGCTGAAGACGGATTTGGAGAAAGGCACCTTGTATATTTTTGTAGATGATGACGATATGGCGAGATTCATCAAGCAGGTGCGGACCACAAAACTGGTTCTGGGAAAACACATTGGCCTGATATCTTTTAATGAAACGCCTTTTAAAGAATTATTGGATATATCTGTACTGACCACTGATTTTGAGAAAATGGGAGAGACGTCTGCCAGATTAATACTTGAGCATAAAACCGATTCCATCAGAAATGATTTTAGGTTTATTCGCAGAAATTCCATCTGATCTTCTTGTAAAATATACTGGAGTTTATTCAACCTCAAGCTACCGGATAAATGATAAGATTATATAAAATGTCAGGCAGGCTACTGCTGGCGCTAGTATCTATGTGTGTGCTACAAGTGAATGCACAAATCACGGGCAGCACAAATAAGAGTGGTACTTTGCTTTTCGATGCGGACTGGAGGTTTGCACTGGGAGATTTTTCAGGTGCTGAAAACAGTGGTTTTAATGATAGCAATTGGAGGCTACTTGATCTTCCTCATGACTGGAGCATAGAAAGTAATATAGAAGCAGATCATCCGTCCGGCAATGCCGGAGGTTATTTTGCGGATGGAACAGGCTGGTATCGCAAATCATTCCACGTACCCGCAGACTGGAAAGGCCGGGAATTATCCGTGTATTTTGGCGGTGTTTATATGAACGGTGAAGTCTTTATCAATGGAAAGTCATTAGGTATTCATCCTTATGGTTACACGCCTTTTCGGCTGAATCTGACCCCATATCTTCATTACGGCGATAGTAATGTTCTGGCCGTCAGGGTGGATAACTCAAAACAGGTCAACTGCCGCTGGTATAGCGGATCAGGTATTTACAGGCATGTCTGGCTGGAACTTAAAAACAAAGTACATCTGGATCCCTGGGGCGTGCAGATCACCACACCTGTAATTTCGGGTGGGAAGGCAACGGTCCGCATCCAATCAGCGATCGTAAATAATGACGATGTTGAAAGAAGAGTCAGGCTGATCACTACGGTGATGGGTAAGCCGCATGCCGGCCGGGTACCTAAAGCAGAAAAGCTGGTAACGCTGCAGCCTGGAGATACGACGGTGATTGTTCAAAACATCGAAGTTAGTCAGCCTAAGCTATGGGATTTGGCATCGCCTTATTTATATATGCTGCAATCAGAGATACAGGAGCAGGGTCGGGACCTAGACCAGGCGGTCCGGGCATTCGGCATCCGGTCGATTAAGTTTACGGCAGAAAAAGGTTTTGAGTTAAATGGCCGTATGGTAAAGCTTAATGGGGGCTGTGTACACCATGACAATGGCTGTCTCGGGGCAGCGGCTTATGACAGGGCGGAAGAACGCAAGGTAGCGTTGTTAAAGGCTGCCGGATTCAATGCGGTACGCACAGCGCATAATCCTCCCTCGACGGCCTTTCTGGACGCCTGTGACAGATTAGGAATGTTAGTGATTGATGAAGCCTTTGATGGTTGGCGCACCGGCAAAAATAAATATGATTATGCCCTGTATTTTGACAGCTGGTGGAAAAGGGATCTGGATGCCATGGTGCTACGCGACAGAAATCACCCATCCATTATCATGTGGAGTATCGGCAATGAAATCATTGAACGTAAAGAACCTGAGGCCGTTGAAACGGCAAGGATGCTGGCCGGAGAAGTGAAGGCAAAAGACAGCACAAGGCCTGTTACTTCGGCTATGACGACCTGGGATCAGGATTGGACTATTTTTGATCCGCTGATGGCTGCCCATGACGTTGCCGGTTATAATTATCAGTTGCAGCGGGCCACAGCTGATCATTTGCGTGTTCCCGGCAGAATCATCGTGCAGACGGAGTCCTATCCGAGAGACGCTTATGAGAATTGGGAACTGGTCAGTAGCCATCCGTATATTATCGGAGATTTTGTCTGGACAGCCATGGATTATCTGGGCGAATCCAGTATTGGCCGGTATTATTACCCTGGCGAACCTGAAGGGCAGCACTGGGAAAGAGAATTCTATCCCTGGCATGGCGCCTACTGCGGTGATATTGACTTAATGGGTGACAGAAAGCCTATTTCCTACTACCGGAGTCTATTATATAATGATTCGCAAAAACTTTACCTGGCCGTAAGGGAGCCAAACCCGCCTGGTGGAACAATAAAAGAAACACTCTGGTCTGTATGGCCTACCTGGAGAAGCTGGACCTGGCCTGGGTATGAAGGCAAAAATATGGAGGTGGTCGTATATTCCAGGTATCCGGCCGTACGGCTGTATTTAAACGATCGGCTTATAGGTGAAAAACCCTCCGGTGCAGCAGCTGCCTTTAAGACTGTTTTTTCAATACCCTATCAAAAGGGAGTTTTAAAGGCGGTGGGCATCCAAAAGGGACAGCAGATGCTAACGGATGTGCTTCAGACAGCCGGGCCGGTGGCCGGTATCCGGCTTGTGGCTGATCGCAGGCGCATGGATGCCAGCGGGCAGGATCTGAGTTACGTAAAGGTGGAACTTGTAGATAAAGACGGTGTCATCCAGCCTAATGGTGATTATACACTGGGTTTTGAAATCAGCGGGCCCGGCACAATCGCTGGCCTTGACAATGCCAATTTAAAGGACCCGGATCCGTATGTTGGACATTCGAGAAAGACCTGGAAAGGGAAGGCTTTAGCTGTTATTAAAAGTAGCCATCAGCCCGGTACCATTGAACTGCGCGTTCATGCAGAGGGGTTACCCGCAGCTACCTTAAAGATTCAGTCGCAAAAAGTTACTGCAAAGCCTGCCAGGTTATCTTTAGTGACGCAATTTTGAAAACCAAACACTGATTTATTGTAAATCCTTACAGCAATAAAAAACATATTGATTATATTTCCTATCTTCAATTTATGGAAGAAAATGGGGGTGCCGGCAGGCAGATGCTGAACCGGTTATTTAAAAATAAAGGCGCGGTTTTAGGTCTGGTAATTATTGTACTGGCCATATTTATTGCCGTATTCGGTTATTTTTTGGCCCCCGACAGTTCTCCTGATGCCAATAGAATGATCCCTGCCATTGCCAATAAAAAGCCCGCCTTCCAGATGACTTTTATTAAAGTCAAAAACAACAGGCCGGCTGAAACGGTCAGTTTCTTTCAGCATTTACTGTCCGGCAAACCGGACAGCTATCAGTATATTCCAATTGTATCTGTCAATAAGCAGGGAGATACCTATTATGTGGAGCAGTATATTGATGAGGATGTGACTGAAAAAGCATTTTATAATGCAGACCAGCTGGCACCTGCTCCCATCGTAAACCTTAATTTTTGGTTGGGGACCGACAAATTTGGACGGGATATCCTGAGCCGCCTGATCCTAGGTACCAGGGTGAGTCTGGCAGTCGGGCTGGTAGCCGTTTTATTATCGCTGACCGTCGGCATATTTTTAGGTGCGGTAGCCGGGTACTACGGGGGAAAGACAGACAACCTTGTCATGTGGTTTATAAATGTGGTCTGGTCCATTCCGACTTTGCTGCTTGTTTTCGCCCTGACGCTGGCCCTGGGAAAGGGGTTCTGGCAGGTATTTATTGCCGTGGGTCTTTCTTTATGGGTTAGTGTGGCAAGACTGGTCAGGGGACAGGTTATGTCCATGAAATCCCTGGAATATATTGAAGCGGCCAAAGTGCTGGGGTTTAGCAATTCCCGCATTATCTTAAAACATTTGCTTCCCAATATCATTGGTCCTGTAATGGTGATAGCGGCGAGCAATTTTGCCTCGGCCATTATCATTGAAGCAGGGCTTAGCTTTTTAGGCCTGGGGGTTCAGCCGCCCATGTCCAGCTGGGGTTTAATGATTAAAGAAAATTACAACTTTATTATTACCAGTAATCCGGCCCTGGCTTTAATACCGGGTGTGGCGATTATGATACTGGTGCTGGCCTTTAACCTTTTGGGCAATGGCTTAAGAGATGCTACTGATAGCTCCGCTATAAACTAATCATAAAGGATGTTGTTAACTGTGGTGCGGTTTAGCCCTTTCATACTGCAGGGGATACGGCGCGTCAGCGTCCAGTTCCATCTGGGCCTGCAGTGGGAAATACGGGTTTCTGAGTAGTTCCCTGGCCATGAGGATGACATCGGCAGCCCCTGCGGCAAGGATGGCTTCCGCCTGTGCTGCTTCTGTAATTAGGCCCACCGCCCCCGATAGCATACCTGCCTCTTTTCTGACAGCTGCGGCGAAGCTGACCTGATACCCTGGTGCCACAGGAATCCGGACGCCCGGGATCAGGCCACCGGTAGAGGTGTCGATGAGTTCCACCCCTAGTTCCTTCAGGACGCGGGACAGCCTGACCGTTTCGGCTATAGACCAGCCCGCGTCTTCATCTGCCCAGTCAGTGGCCGATAGCCTGACCCATAGACTTTGACTGCCGGTCAGCTGCGATTTGACGGCATGGGTAACTTCTCTTAGAAAACGAATTCTGTTTTCAAAACTGCCCCCGTATTCATCTGTTCTGTGGTTGCTTAAAGGAGATAAAAACTGGTGAATCAGATAACCATGTGCGCCGTGTATCTCAATGACATCAAATCCTGCTTCTACCGCACGTCTGGCGCCGTCCGCAAATGCTTCAATCAGGCTTTCAATCTGCTGAATGGTGAGTGCGACAGGCGGTTCATCCAAAGGGTTGAAAGCAAGGGCGGAAGGTGCCAGCGTGTTCCAGCCACCCGTGGAAGGGGTTAATTGCGTTCTGCCTTTCCAGGGTGCCATTGTGCTGGCCTTCCTGCCGGCATGCGCCAGCTGGATACCCGCAAGCGCTCCCTGCGTATGAATAAAATCAGTAATCTGTCTAAGTTTTACAATATGCTCATCTTTCCAGATACCCAGATCCTCCGGAGAGATTCTGCCCTCCGGCGTTACCGCGGCAGCCTCCGTGATCACCAGGCTTGCGCCACCCACAGCCCGGGTACCTAAATGGACCAGGTGCCAGTCACTGGCGAAGCCGTCTATGGAACTATACTGGCACATCGCTGCGACGACCAGCCGGTTCTTAAGTGTCAGGTGTTGTAAAGGAAGTGGTGTAAATAGCAATGACATGACTTATAAAATTATTGTTACGATGATGAATTTGTTGTGGCTCCCTTTCGTCCAACAGGGGAAATTCAAAATTATAACTTTACAACGGCTCCCTGTCGGATAAAAAGCTAAAATTTCAGGGTAAGCGGGTGCCTTAGAAAAAATAGACTTTCTTTAGGTAAACTTGCTGTCTTGATTTTCCAAAAGGCTGCTTTGAGCTATCTTTGCCCCATGATAACATCCCATTTATCCGGTAAAGACCCCAGTCAGAAAGCATCCGGGCCATCTAAAGAGGTTGCCTCCATGCCTTTAAGTGATAACAGTTCTACTGATCAACTGCAAAGCAGTGCAGATGATCAACAGGACACAGACCAGGAATTAGAGGCACTCTATGAGAAAAAGGTCTATATTATCGATGGGGGACAGCAGCCCCTGCGTATTGATAAATGGATGCAGGCCCGTATTGAATATGCTACCCGCAGCAAAGTTCAAAAAGGAATTGATGCAGGATTTCTGACGGTGAATGGTAAAACCGTCAAAAGTAATTATAAGGTCAGACCGGGAGATGAGGTCGTCTGGTTGCATTATTCCAATCCCGAATATTCAGAAATTAAGCCGGAGCAAATGGATCTGGATATTGTATACGAGGATGATGCCGTGATGGTAATTAATAAAGTTCCAGGTATGGTCGTCCATCCGGGCGTAGGTAATTATACCGGAACCTTACTCAATGGGGTGGCCTATCATTTATTACAGCAAAACCCCGAAATCAATGATGATACCCTGCCCAGGTTTGGACTCGTCCACCGTATTGATAAGAACACTACAGGGCTTATTGTGCTGGCTAAGACGGCGGAGGCAGCTTCTCATCTAGCCAAGCAGTTTTTTGAACATACGGTAACCAGAAAATACGAGGCCGTTGTCTGGGGAGATCTTAAGGAGGAGGAAGGAACCATTAATGCGCATATTGCCCGCCATGAGCGGTTTCGTAAGATGTTTACCACCTATCCGGATGGCGATAAAGGCAAGCATGCCATCACCCACTACAAAGTCTTACAGCGTCTTAATTATGTAAGCGTGGTGGAATGTATTTTGGAAACAGGCCGAACGCATCAGATCCGTGTCCATATGAAGTCCATTGGTCACACCTTATTTAATGATCATGAATACGGAGGAGATAGAATTCTGAAAGGGACCATTTATACCAAATATAAACAGTTTGTGGACAATTGTTTTGAGTTATGTCCTCGCTGTGCCTTGCATGCCAAAACCCTGGGGTTTACGCATCCGGTAACGAATGAGCGTATGTTTTTTGATTCCCCGCTGCCAGCGGACATGGAGGGCTTAATAGATAAATGGACCAGATATATTCAGCATCGCCCCCTGACAGAAGATTAGTTGTGGTTATTAATGAGATTATATATAAATAGGTAATATTATATTTAAGTGTTAATCCCGGAATGGCCTAATAAGGGGTGAAAATCCTCGTTGTCAGGTTATAGAATTATAAATTTTAAGAGTCAGAACGTCATGGTTTGCCAATTAAATTTTACATTGCACTCTTATCTTAAAAAATTATCAGTATGCAAACAGCAAAAAAAGGTGATAAAGTAAAAGTACATTATCACGGAAAGCTAACCGACGGAACCACTTTTGATAGTAGTGAAGGCCGTGCACCGCTGGAATTCGAAGTTGGAAGTGGACAGGTGATCCCTGGCTTTGACGAAGGGGTAACCGGATTACAAATAGGAGAAAAGAAAACTGTTAATATTCCTGCAGCCCAGGCTTATGGCCAGGTGTCTGAAGATCAGATTGTTGAGTTTCCTAAAAGTCAGTTTCCTCAGGATTTAACCCCTGAAGTGGGTATGCCGCTTCAGATGAGTAACGATCAGGGACAGACTTTCCAGGTCATCATTAAAGAAGTGAAGGAAGATTCTGTTGTACTGGATGCCAATCATCCGCTGGCAGGGAAAGATTTGATTTTTGATATTGAACTGGTGGATATCGTTCCAGGTAAGTCCTCTATCATTATGCCTTAATAATCTTAAGGTTTAGCACTTAAGCATTTCAATAAAATACCCTTGTCCAAATAACAAGGGTATTTTTATGCCTAGAAATGCCAGGGTCATCGTCATATTTTGAATTTATATTTTGATTTGTAGGTTTGTTTTTTCTAGGAGGCACGGAGGGAAAAATAGACCCTTATTCAGGGCAAGGCAGCTTATTCATTGGAACAATGGATGGTTCAGTTATGGATTTCTCCTAAAAATGAAGCAGGGTCCTTATGATAGACATCATATTCCTGTCATAAGGACCCTGCTTCAGCAATTGGGATCTATTTTAAGACCTCGGCCAGTTTGTTTTCCAGATCATCGCCCCTTAAGTTCTGGGCAATGATTTTACCGGTTGGATCAATCAGTACATTAAAGGGAATGCCTTCAAATTGATAAGCACTCACGGCTGCACTATTCCAGTATTTAAGATCACTCATGTGGTTCCAGGTCAGCTTATCGTGCATGATCGCCTTAGTCCATGCATCTTTATCCTTATCCAGAGAAACGCCCAGGATGGTAAAGTTCTTGTCTTTAAACCTGTTGTAAGCTTTCACCACATTTGGGTTTTCTGCGCGGCAGGGGCCGCACCAGCTGGCCCAAAAGTCCACTAACAGATATTTTCCTTTAAAATCACTGATTTTGATATCCTGGCCGTCCGGGCTTTTCATGCTCAGATCCGGCGCACTTTGCCCCATCAGCGGATAATTATTCGGATTACTGGAGGCAAGGCTAACTTTTAACTGACTGGCAAGGCCCGCCAGGGAACCGTCTTCCGGGAATCTTTCACTTGCCTTTTGGGTAATGGGTAAAAGGTCTTCGGGTTGAATGGAGCGGGGAGCCATCAATTTCAGGACATAGAAGGCCGCAATAGGAGAAGGCGTTTTCTCGACATAATGCTGAATGTCCTTGTTCATTTGTACGATTCGCTGATCTCTTTGGGTGCCCAGTACGTCTCTTACGGAATCATCCTTAATGGTGGGGGTCGCTATTTTGTGAATGGAGTCCAGCGCTCTGAAAGTCTCTACGATAGAGGAATCATCCGTTCTGTAGGTGGCCAGGAACTGGTAAAGGCCCGTCGTACCTTCCGAACCCTTGATCTCTGGAGTCATGGGATGATCGCCATTAATATTCAGGGTTGCTGAACTGGCATCATTGATAAACAGGAACGGGTAGCCGGCTTCCGGCTGAATGACAAATAGATGCTGCCCTTTAATTTTGGAAGTTTTAAAGCTATAGGTACTGTCTTTTATGATATCAACTGAGTCCAGTATTATAGGTGAGCCGGTCGCAAAATTGATCTGTTTTAGAAAAACCTTCTTTGACTTGGCATGTGTGATTTTACCCTGCACGGTAAAGTCTCCGCCCTGAACATTTCCGGAGCCGGTGCCCTGGGCACAGCTGACCAGACAAATCAGACAAAAGACACTGCAGATAAAGATGAAATTTTTATAATGCATAACTATTTAATATTATATAGACTTGGGTTTAAAAATAGATACTGTTTTTTACATATCAGGGTTGTACAAAGGGATTACCAGCCCTTTCATGGGCAATGGAGGTTTTGGGGCCATGTCCCGGATACACAACGGTTTCAGGCGGCAAATTGAATAATTTTTCCTTAATGCTATGTAAAAGTTGCTCGTGATTGCCTCCCGGCAGATCCGTTCTGCCGATACTCTCTAAAAATAAGGCATCACCGCTGATCACAAATTGCTGGGCGCTGCAATAAAAGGCCAGTGATCCGGGGCTGTGTCCCGGCACCAGGATTACTTCCAGCTCGTCACTGTCCAGTTTTATCATGTCTCCCGGCTCAATAAAAGTAAAATCGCCTTTATACGCTGCGAATTCCAGACCGTACTTACTGCCTACTTCTTCGCTTTTGTCATGTAGTTGCTTTTCCAGCGGATGAATCTGGGGGGTAAGCTGATAGGCTTCAGCCAGCCATTTATTGCCAAATACATGATCCAGATGGCAGTGGGTATTGATGAGGGCTACCGGCTTAATGCCCCTTCTTAAGATAAAATCCTTTAAGGTCTGGGTTTCTGCCGGGAAGAAGGTTCCCGGGTCAAAAATAAGGGCATTGCCCTTTTCGTTGTAAAGGACATAGGTATTCTCCTGAAAAGGATTAAAGGTGAAGATTTCTATAGTAAACATACAGATGAATTAATGATGGTTTTATGTAAGAGATTAGGATGGAGCTGCTTTGTCAGAGTTTTATTTTCCCGGTTCAATGAGCCACTGGATTTCTCCGAACTGAAAATAGGGAACCGGAGCGCCTGTGATCCAGAGCCGGCCCTGGGCGTCTACGGCTTCAATGACGACCTCAAGGTCCTGAGGCGCCTGCGTCGCAACGCCCTGATAGCGAATGGGAACCGTTTGATTTTTAGCATATAGAACCTGGTTGTAATCCGAGAGCAAAGTGCCGGCGTCCTCAAGGAACTGCTGATAGCGTTTTTCCAGAAAGGTGCACAGCTCCCGGCTGCTGTCCTCAATGTCATAAGATTTGCCGGTGATCTGTCTAAGAGAAACTGCCTTGCCCGCCATCTGGTCGCTAAACTGGGTCTGGTTCATATTAATGCCCATTCCGGCGACGGCCCACTGCCAATTTTTCCCTTTTATATTATTTTCAATTAATATGCCGACTGCCTTTCTGTCCGACCAGTAAATATCATTCGGCCATTTTATCCTGGTTTTTTCACCGCCGTAATGGCTGAAAAAATCAAAAACGCCGAGGGCGATGGCCATGCTGAGTTCAAAATTCCGGGTGAGAGCAACGCCTTTCATGTCCAAAATGACCGACAGGGCTATGTTCTGGCCCGGGGCACCCTGCCAGCTACGCCCTCTTTGTCCTTTTCCCCTGGACTGAAACCTGGCGAGGATGGCATGGCCGTGTTTTGCCAATCCTTGCAAGGCCAGGGTGGTGGCATAGTTGTTGGAACTCTCTACTTCGTCCAGAATCGTTAAGGGATTACCAATCATGGAATTTCAGTGAAATTAGCGAAAAGAATTACTACTTTTGCGAAGATAGGTCAATCAGCCCCGATTTCAGGGAACTAGTAAAAGTTAAAATTCTGGCTGGACAGCAATGTTTATCCAAATTAAGCTATTTTTAAATTAATCTAATTTTAATATTGACGACAAAAGCGACAAAGGAAACTCCGGCAAAGGTGACCAGGCTGGCAAAAAATGCTAAACTGATCAAAACGATCATTGCAGCCATACAGGCCAAAAAAGGTGCGAATATCCTTTCTCTGGATTTGAGAAATATACCGGAAGCAGTAGCTGATTTCTTTATCATTTGTGAGGCGGACAGCACTACACAGGTAAAAGCCATCGGAGACTATATAGAAAAAGAAGTAAAAGAAAACTTAGGTGAAAACGCCTTCCATGCGGAAGGTAAAGGTTCGCTGAACTGGGTACTGGTTGATTTTGTAAATGTTGTGGCACACGTGATGTTGCCGGAGACCAGAAGGCTGTATAGCCTGGAGGAGCTCTGGTGTGATGCGCCGGAACAGAAATATGAATCCTGACCCACCTCAAATGTTAATAATCGAGCAATTACATAAACAACTGCAATAAGGTTTGCAGGATTTCAATCATTTATGGCACAAAACAACGACAAAAGAAGAATACCAAACCTAGGCGGAGGCCTCGGGTCAAACAATGGCCGTAAACCTTCAAAAGGTCCAAGTATTTACTGGATATATGGTTTGATTGTTATTGCTATTATCGGGTATAGCTATTTTGCTAAACAGAGTCCCGATAGAGTAACCATCACACAACCGGTCTTTACACAAGACTTACTGGCACAAGGCGATGTTACCAAACTCGAACTGGTCGACAATGCGGAAAGCTATGTCCGGGTCTATATCAATAAAGACAGCTTGGGTAAACCATTTTACAAACAGACCTTTAAAAACCGCCTGGTCAATCTGGATAATTACGCCGGTGAACCGCTGTTTCAGTTCCGGGTAGTAGACCTTAAAAGTTTCCAGACGCAACTCAATGATTTTCTGGCGGCCAATCCGCAGATTAAGCAACCGGATATAGGTGTTGTAAGCGATACCAATTTCTGGAGCAGTCCGATATTCAGTACGTTGATTACGCTGGTCGGCCTGGCGCTGATCTGGATTCTTATGATGCGTAAGATGAGTGGCGGTATGGGTGGCGGCGCCGGCGGTGGCGGCGGCATCTTCTCGGTAGGTAAATCCAAGGCGCAGTTGTTTGAGAAAGGTTCCAAAATGGATATCACTTTCAAAGATGTGGCGGGCCTGGATGAGGCCAAGGTAGAAGTAATGGAAATTGTGGACTTCCTTAAAAGTCCGAAGAAATATACCAATCTGGGGGGTAAGATCCCTAAAGGAGCGCTGCTGGTAGGTCCTCCCGGTACGGGTAAGACCCTGCTGGCTAAAGCGATGGCCGGTGAGGCGCAGGTACCGTTTTTCTCCATGTCAGGCTCTGACTTTGTGGAGATGTTTGTAGGGGTAGGGGCCAGCCGTGTTCGCGACCTCTTTAAACAGGCCAGAGAAAAAGCGCCTTGTATCATCTTTATAGATGAAATTGATGCCATCGGCCGTGCAAGAGGTAAAAATGCCATGATGAGTAATGATGAAAGGGAAAATACCTTAAATCAGCTCCTGGTGGAAATGGATGGGTTTGGAGGAGACAGCGGTATTATTATCCTGGCTGCCACCAACAGACCGGATGTGCTGGATAGTGCATTACTGCGCCCGGGTCGTTTTGATCGTCAGATCTCTATTGACCGTCCGGATGTAAAAGGAAGAGAAGATATCTTCCGTGTGCATTTAAAACCCATTAAAGTATCCCAGTCTCTGGATATTCATAAACTGGCAGAACAGACACCGGGCTTTGCCGGTGCAGACATCGCCAATATCTGTAACGAAGCAGCGCTGATCGCTGCCAGAAAAGGTAAAGACGGTGTGGATATGGCTGATTTCAATGATGCTATTGACAGAGTCATTGGCGGACTGGAAAAGAAAAATAAGATCATCGCTCCGCATGAAAAAGAAATCATCGCTTATCATGAGGCAGGACACGCCATCTGCGGATGGTTTTTGGAACATGCCTATCCTTTATTAAAAGTGACGATTGTTCCAAGAGGAACCGCTGCCCTGGGTTATGCACAGTATACGCCCAAAGAGCAGTATCTCTATAATACGGATCAGTTACTGGATCAGATTTGCATGACGCTGGGTGGTCGCGCCTCAGAACAGATTTTCTTTGGTAAAATCTCCACCGGAGCCTCCAATGACCTGCAGCAGGTTACCCGTACCGCTTATTCCATGATTACCGTGTATGGTATGAATGAGAAAGTGGGGAATCTGAGCTATTATGATCCGCAGCAGGAAAATCAGTTCACCAAGCCTTTTAGTGAAGAGACGGGTAAACTGATTGACGAGCAGGCAAGAGAGCTGGTTGAAAATGCTTATAAGCGTACTTTGGCCTTGCTGACGGAACGTAAGGAAGAAGTGGAAAAACTGGCTAAAGCACTGCTGGAAAAAGAAGTATTGTTCAAAAGTGATGTAGAAGCCTTAATCGGTAAACGTCCGCATGACGATGAACCGGTGGAAGAGGATCCGCAACCAGCGGGCCTTAGCGAAGGCGTACCACCGTATGACGGTTCTATCAAGCAAGTGCCTTCTGCTTCCAGCGAAGAACAGCAAAATAAAAGCAGTATCGCCTGATCTTTAAGGTGCTGAACAGAGATCGATTGAGGCAATACATACAAGCATAAGAGAAAATGCCTATCTGACCAGTTTTGAGCTGTGTAGGTAGGCATTTTCCCATTACTGCCGTACCTTTAATACAGAAAAACAGAGATATCCCGAACATGAAAACCTTAACGGCCAAGGAACAGATATTAAACCGGATTAAAAAATCACTTTCCCAGAGCACACCCATGCCTTTCCCTGAGAAACAGAGCATGGGCAGACAACAAGTGATACAGCCTAAAACCGAAGAACTCACCGTACTGTTTGCAGAGAATTTTTCTGCCGTACAGGGGCAGTTCATCTACTGTGTGGATGAGGCGGAACTGGTGGCAAAAATCTCCGGTTTGCAGCAGCACAGAAACTGGCCCCGGATTTTTTGCCGGGAAACAGCCCTGATTGATTTATTGCAGAAGCATGATTTCAGGGGGCTGGAGTTCAGTCCGCAGGCAGCAGCGCCGGTCGCCATTACCGGTTGTGAAAAACTGATTGCCAGGACAGGCAGCATTATGATGAGTAGCCGTCAGACCAGTGGCAGAACAACCAGTGTTTATACCCCCATTCATATCTGTATTGCCTTTACCAGTCAGCTGGTCTATGATATTGAGGAAGGCCTGACTTTTATTCAGCAGGGACAAAAAAATATGCCTTCACTCATTACGCTGGCTACCGGTCCCAGCCGAACAGCAGATATTGAAAAGACCCTGGTGGTAGGTATACACGGACCTGGAGAAGTTTATTGCTTTGTAGTGGAGGATCAATTATAATTTGACTAAAATCATTATGACAGATACAGCCACTCAGCCCATCCTTTTACAGACCGCCAGCCCGGATAAGCAGATTTATTTTCTGTCCGATTTTCATCTGGGAGCACCGGATTATGAAGCCAGTCTGATCCGGGAAAAAAAGATCCTGCAATTTCTGGATAGCATTGAAGGCCGGACGGCTGAGTTATTTATTCTGGGAGATATGTTTGATTTCTGGTACGAATACAAGCAGGTCGTGCCTAAAAACTATGTGCGTCTGCTGGGAAGGCTGGCAGCTATTGCAGATCACGGCACGCGTATTCACTTTTTTGTGGGCAACCATGATATGTGGATGAACAATTATTTTGAAAAAGAATTAGGCATACAGGTGTATTTCCAGGAGCAGACCTTCCGGTCGGGAGATAAAAGTTTTTATGTTGCTCATGGAGACGGGTTAGGCCCCGGAGATAAAGGATATAAGTTTTTAAAGAAGATCTTCAGAAGTAAATGCTGTAACTGGCTCTTTGGCAAATTGCACCCGGACTGGGGTATCGGCCTGGCTAATTACTTCAGTCGTAAAAGCAGAGCTAAGACCGGTACGGCAGATGATACCTGGATGGGGGAACAGCAGGAGTGGCTGGTGATTCACTCCAGGGATATTTTGCGAAGGACGCATTTTGACTATTTTGTCTATGGACACAGGCATTATCCCATTCAGCTGGATTTGACAGCAAGTGAAGGACAACAACCAGGAGGTAGTCAGTATATCAATTTAGGGGACTGGATTACTAATTTTACTTATGCCAGTTTTGACGGCACTAAAATGCAGTTGCATAAATGGGATATATAATCACATATGGCAAAAAGGAGCCAGGTCTTGCGGTACAAGAGCTTAGGCTTCCCCGGCGTTTAAGCACCTTAAAATGTGCCTATACAGCTATTGCTATGGCTGCTTGCATGATACTGCTTTTTATAAACGTTGCTGCTTGGGCGCAAACGGGTAGTCAAAGAAATGACGAGACCCTTATATCTGGTTTTCCGGCAGGATTAAATATTCAGGGTGATTTTCGGCATTTTGAACTGGACAAGCTGGGTAATTTATTTTTAATCAGTGAACAGGGCAGTAAGATCACGCAGTATAATAAGGCAGGGGAATTAGTCAACCATTATGATAATGTCAGCAGTTATGGGGCTATCAGTGAACTGGATGTGACCAACCCTTTGAAAATTGCGGTCTATTACAGGGACTATGCGACCATCGTCGTGCTGGATCGTTTTTTAAGCCCGGTAAATACCATTGATCTAAGAAATGCAGGTATATGGGAGGCCGAGACGATCGCTAGCAGTTATGATAACCAGTTCTGGGTCTATGATAAACAAGACGCCAAGATTAAAAAAATAAACGGGCAGGGAAAAGTAACCTTTGCCAGTAATGATTTAAGACAGGTATTTGATGACGGTGTAAATCCCGTCAAACTACTGGACAGAGATGGTCTTTTGTATGCCTATGATCCTAGCTACGGTTGGTATATCTTTGACTATTATGGCGCCCTAAATCAAAAAATACCGGAGAAAGGATTAAAGGATATAAGTGTTACGGAAGGCATCTTAACGGGTAGAAAAGAAAAAGGCGGACAGGCTTATCTCTGGATGCTTAACTCGGACCCGCGTCAATTAGAAGCTGTCCCGATAGAGCAGCAGATTTTCAAAGACGGATCTTATGGCGTTGATGTTCCTTCTGGCAACTCAGCTTCAGCTATCCAGGTTCGTCAGACACAGTATTTAGGCCGGTCTGCAGAAATGCTGGTATTAACGAATAATGGACTTGGAAAAATACCTTTAGCAGTCAATAAGTAATCGGGGCGGGGACTGTTAAGGGGGGATCGATCTTAAATCTTCAATAATATTTATCTAATCAGGTTTAACTTATGGCGGAGAATTTCTTACAACAGGTAGTCTTAAGCAACAAGATAGAACAGTGGCTGATTGCACTGGGTATTATTGTATTTATGGTTTTATTCGCGCATGGCATTTCCAGGCTCGTCGCCTGGTTTAGCGTAAAGTATCTGACCAAGGTAGACCATGCGAACTTTAAAGAAACCATCAACGATCGTTTGGTCAGGCCACTGAGTCGGTTTTTATTCTGGCTTATAGCCGTGATTGCCTTGAATAACCTGGTATTCCCAAAAGTGCTGGATTTTATGGTTTTCAAAATGCCTTTTAGTCATCTGGTTCAGAAACTGGCATTATCCTTTGTTATATTTCTATTTTTTAATATGCTGATCGGTGTGGTGTATATGATCGCTACAGTTTTTAAAAGGTCTGCGACCAGAAAAGCGGACCGATCGCTGATTCAGCTCGCATCTTTACTTTCTGATTTAATCCGGGCAGTTTTGGCCGCCTTATGTATTCTGGTGATTGTAAAGACGCTGTTTAATATCACGGCGGCATCCTTTGCTACCAGTATTGGTCTGGTCACTGCAGCATTGGCACTGGCAGCCAAAGACACGGTAGAGAATATTATCTGCTCAATTATAATACTACTGGATAAGCCCTTTTTACTCGGGGATTATATTACGGTAAGTGGCGTCAGTGGCAATGTGGAAAGAATAGGCCTTCGAAGAACGGTGCTGAGAACGGATAATAAAACGCTGGTCAGCGTTCCCAACAGGGACCTTACCGGCAATAAGCTGGAGAATGTCAGTAACCAGACATTTAGAAGGTTCCGTCAGGAGATCAGGTTAATTCCGGGAAGTCAGGCGGATCAGTTGGAGGCTTTTGTGAAAGCCATTAAAGACATTTTAAAAGAACAAGGCAATACCATCACTTCCAATACTGTCTATTTGAAAAATACCGGTAACCAGGGCCATATCATCTATATGGAATATTTTGTATCCATTAGTATGACGAGCGCGGATTTTTATAAGTTGAATGAAAAGATTAATTTGTCGGTAATCTCAAAAATGGAACAACTGCAATTACAGCAGGTAGTATTGATGGCGGATTTAAATAAGTAGAGCCGAACAGCCTGAAAGAAATTTTCTTGTTATAAAAAATCAGCACCCCCTTTTTAAAAGGACAATCTGCCCCCCTGCCGGCGGCTGTTGATGGCTCTTCTGATTGTCTCATCTATTGCTGGATCCCAGGCCCTAAGTATAGCCTATATATCTATTAAGCGCATTGATAAAATAATAAAAAAAACATGCTGTTTTAACCACCTTGATTTTTTAGGTGAGTAAGTACTATGGGTGCTATGACGCTTTGTATGGAAAGCTCAAAAATACGGCATTTCTATAATACGAGTCCATTTTTGGGATGGACTCCTTATTCATGCTTTTTAGTGCCCTGTCGATTATTTCAATTAATGTAGATATTCAACGGATGATTGGCTTTCATCGAAGGATGACTTGGAGCATAACGGTTATTGCAATGCGTTTCATAAAAGAATATTGCCGTTTTAAGAAATACCCATGCGAAGCGTCAAAGCTCCATTTTGGGCTACCTATTAGATTTCTTTGTGCTGCTCATTTTGGATGGCCAGGACAAAGGATTCGTCAACAGACACTACCTTAGCGATTTCCGCAACGGATAATTGGGTCATCTCTAAAAGGGATTTTATCCATTCGGTTGTCAATTCAATTCTTTCTTTTTCTCTCCCTCTTGCTTCTCCGATTGCTTCACCTTCTTCACGTGATGTTTTATTGGTGGCATAATCATCAGCTAACCGTTTGAGGCTAAGTTCGTAATCTTCTTTCTGCTTTTTTGACATATTTACTATTCCTGTGTTCAAGCAATAAGCGCAACGCTACCTTCGAAGCGTAAAAATACTTCATTTGCAGTATCATAACCAAATTTTCTAATTGGTCTATTGTTGATTTCCTTCTCGACCCTTTTTATTTCCCTGTTATCAATTTTATTAAAGTCAGTTTTCTTCGGAAAAAATAGTCTGATTACGCCGTTTCTGTTTTCAATTGTCCCCTTGTCCTGAGAGGTATATGGCCTCGTAAAATATGTCTTTACATTTAATGCTTTTGCAATCTCCTCATGTTGGGAAAACGCCAGATCATTGTCAAAAGTCATTGTTTTTATTGGCGGATATCTTTTCATTCTTTTGATGAGTTTTTTGGTGATTTTGTTTGCATCTTTCCCTGTCAACTTGTCTATAGTGGTTTTTAATGTTGCCCTGTCCACAGTAACTAATAGAGCTGATTTATGCCCCTTACCCATCACCAGATCAACCTCTATATCTCCAAATCTAATTCGTTTTTCAACAATCTTAGGGCGTTTTTCAATAGGTACCCGATTAGGAATCCTGTCTCTGGTATGCTTGTAGTTTCCCCGCTTCCTTCTTCTATGCCCATGTTTCAGCTGTTTATGCAGGTCTTTAAAAGGCCTATCTTCAGCCTTATTTGTGTGCTTACACTGCCAGATAAATTGGTAAATAGTTTCATGGCTAACACCTGACACACCCTCCTTTTTCCACTGGGCTGATGCCAGTTCAGGACTGTATCGCCGGTCTACCATCCAGGTTTTCAATTGGAGCTTCAAATCTAAAGTAAATTTATGACGCTTAGGTTTGAGTCGATGCCGCTCCCTCGTTTTGTGCTCTGCTTTCTCTGCATTATACACTTTTGCTCCAATACCTCTCTGAGGCATATTTCTCTTCAATTCTCTACTAATGGTGCTCTTATGAACCCCAATAATGTCCGCTATCTTAGACTGCAAATATCCTTGCTCATGCAACGCGGCAATTGTGTATCTTTGCTCTAGGGAGAGCTGATTGTATTTCTTTGTCATGTCGTAATAACAAAGGTAATTTTTTCGGCTCTACCCGCCCGGGGTTCCATTCAGCTTCGGCTACGCCTCCGCTACACTTCACCCCGGGCGGGTAACAACCCTGTTGCACTTATCATTTGAACTTGCG
>NZ_FNQY01000045.1 GCF_900107765.1 Arachidicoccus rhizosphaerae
CACTATCATTTAAATAAAATCAAAGCCAGGAACCAGTCTACCGAGACCTGCTGGATCTTCTTTGGCATCCTTACAGCAAACGCATCCATTATCAGCAAAAGAATGCAACAGGCCGCACAGATTAAAAGCACAGCGGCCTAGAATTAACACGCTTATCTTATCCAACCGGGCTAAATAACAGCTCCGATGGTCTTGCTATGTCCCGTCTACAAAAAATCCTCTCTTTAATTCCGTTTTATGGAAAAAAGAGAGGATTTATTAGTTTAATATTTAATATGTAGCAACTCCTTTTAAGAGTTTACAGGAACACCCTAACTTATAATAACCAAAACTAAATAGTATGCCAAACTAAACACAATTTATTTTTAATCAATATTTACATTACTTGTTGAATATGAATCCATTAGTTAAAAACCTTTAATTTAACAGTCAATTTTCGCTTAAGCATAACTTCTTTCAAAAACGATGTGTTTTGTCAGAAAAATGACTAGCGCAAGTCCATCATGAGCCAATTATGAGCCAATCATGAGCCAATTGAGCCAATCATGAGCCAATTATGAGCCAATTAATTCGTAAAAACTTCCGGCCCCTTTCCCTTTATTTCGAAACAACTTATAATCGCGACAAATCCCGTTTTGCAGTCGGTTTGGCAATCAAGTTTAGTTTTTGATAATCTTTATTGGTAATACGACCATTTTCTTTTACAAATTCCACCGCTTTTAATTGGCGTTCATTAAGCCCTAATTTAGTCAATCGTTCGGGTGAAAGGTGATTCTTGAACAGCGTTACAAGCAAGCCATTTTGAAATTCCTTTATTTCTGGCTCAGGCAATCCGGCAATTTTACATGCACTAAATATCTTTTGAATACCACGTCCCCAAGAATCTATGTACCCTCCCTTAAAACACACATCTGCAACTAAAACATTTCTCGGTTGAGAAGCATGAAAGCCTTTCAAAGCTTCCACACTTAATCCTTCTGGTAATGCGCCTTCATTCCAAAAAATTATTTTATCATCATAAACTCTTATTTGAGTTGGTGCACCCATGTAATTACGGTGTACGCAAGCATTCAATATCGCTTCACGAAGTGCTTCAACAGGATATGCACTTCTTTCAATTCTTTTCAATCCTTCAAAAGAAATTTCTCGAACTAAAAATTTATGTTGCAATTGATTCAGAATTGACTGCAGAATCACAATAAGACAACCTTCCTCATTTTCCTGAAAGATTAGATCTGCATCATCTTTTCCAAACCGCCCAATCTTAACACTTGTGTTTGGAAAGAATTTATCAGGCTCTTTTGCAAATAAAACAATTGTAGCCCTTTTTAATTGGCCATTTTCAGTAAGTCGTAATTTGTCAAACAATTCAGGGGAATACTTAAGCCTTTCCATTCAGGTAGTCGCCCACTTGAAGCAGCCTCTCTGACAAAAGTATTAACGACACCCACATTAATATCATCAAACGTCGCTCGAGATTCAATCACATCATCCCACGTTTTGCCCGATTTCTTTAGAAGAAATTCGTTTAGTGATGTGCCAATTAATTCTAGTTTAGTGCTGCCACTCCGATAATAATACCTTCCACGTAATGAAACAGGAACAGAATAAGAATGGGTAAGAATTTCAATATAATAATTACCAAGTTCATTATGCAAGTTCACCTCAGACGGTTATCCCCATAAGATTCCGAATCTTATTAGGGATCTAGAGGTGTTGTAAAATCGCATTACACAGAATATGAGCCAACTTAGAACCAATTAGTATAAAAGCCTATATTCTACTTTCAATTCGAGAGACGATCTATAGACTAGCGATTTTGCTAGTCTACTAATTTTATAACTGCTTGATTCTCACTTGGAGATTTTGCATTAATTGTCTTACATAAAATTCCGTAGGAAGATGTAACTTGCGTCTATTTAAGAGTGGCTACCGCCCCCCGCAACTGCGCGAAGCTGTGCGAGCCATTACAAGCAACCGTACGACGATCGTATCGAAATATGACAACAGAGAAAAAAGCACTAATAGCAGGACTAATTTTAATAACGACAACAATAATTGTAATGGGACTATTTGATTTTTTAAAACCAAAATCTAAAAGTAGACAATTTGTTAGTGAGACCGCTTTCAACAGCAACAGTGACAAGCAAATGCAAATGACACCACAAACACTTGACCAATTAAGAAAACTTAATGTTACGGCTGACAAAGAATTGAAACTTGAATATTTCTTTTACACAAATACACCAGACAAAGCTGAGAAATTGGCGTCAGAAATTGGAAAATTAAATTATACAGTTCAACACGGAGTTTCCGCTGGCGACAAGAAATTATTTATTGTAACTGGCTGGACAACTAAAATGAAAATGGCAGACGAAGTTGTAAAGCAATGGACAAAACAAATGTGTGAACTCGGCTATAAGTTTGACTGCGAATTTGACGGTTGGGGAACAGACCCCAGTCAAAATGACAAAACGGAAACAACCGAAAACTCATTTGAAGGATTAAGAAATATGGCGTTTACAGTGACACCCGAACAACTTGGACTTTCATTTCCGAGCGACAAGACGGTTGTTTACGGAGTAATTATGGACTGGGAAATGGGCGGTGCAACAGCGACAACAGTTTCCTATCAGACTGGTGACGCAAGTTTGTATTTAAGTTCTGGCGGCGGCTTTATTGGTGGCGGACAACATAAAAATGTAAATAGTGCAGCTAAACGGTTTGTAAGTTTAGCACAGACATTTCTCGACAAGACAACTAAAGTAGAAACAACATCTTTGCCATCAACAGACGAGGTGAAATTTTACCTCTTGACAAACAAAGGCATTTACGAGGGACAAGAAACAATAAGGAATTTTGAAAACCATTCATCGTCCTGGCTAAAATTATTTGAAGAAGGAAATAACGTATTAACGGAACTTCGCAAGACAAGTGAAAATTAAATTAAACATAGTGGACAGAAGAATGGCAGCTTGTAACATCGGTTTAGCAATATGACGGCTGAAGTGCTTCTATGAAACTGTTGTGCAAGGTACACATAAGTCCAAGTCGGCCATCTCAAAACACAGGAGGCAGCATTGTGTGGAAATAATTCAAAATATCAATTTTAATGTACAGCATTATCTGAAATAAAATGTCTCCTGTATTGACAAATAACTGATAATCAACTATTTGCCAATACAGTAAGTTCAACTATATTGATTATCAATACAATACAAGGATACTGGTGTAAATAAGGTGTAAAAGATAATCCAATTTAATTAGTAATTTAACCATAATGCCTAAATTAACTAGTAATTACGGCTAGATTATTACACAAGCAATAAAGCTATATTATTCATTTAGCCCATTATTCTCAAACAGCTCGTGCAATTTCTGCTGTAGTAGTTTTTTGTCAGGCAATTGGGTCTGATATTCAGAAACCAAGGTCGGTGAAAGAGAACGGCTTAGTGCATATTCCACTACCTCACTATCCTTACCTTTGCATAACAATACGCCAATGCTTGGATTCTCATGCGGCTTCTTTACGTCTCTATCTAAGGCTTCTAAATAGAAATTGAGTTGTCCCAGGTGTTCAGGTAAAAATTCTACTACCTTTAATTCAAAAGCCACTAAACATTGTAAATCTCTATGAAAAAATAGCAAATCAATAAAAAAGTCCTTATTGCCGACCTGTACACGGTATTTCTCACCAATAAAAATAAAATCTTTCCCCAGTTCGAGAATAAACTTCTTCATTTGCCTTACTAAGCCATTTTGGAGGCCTTTTTCATCATATGATTCAGGTAAATTCAAAAACTCAAAAACATAACTATCTCTAAAAGAAATAGTTAGATCCTTATTTAAAACTCTCAGCGGTGCTGAGAGTTTTAAATCCCCAGTAATAGCTCGTTCAAACAAACTCGTTGAAATTTGTCTCTCCAACTCCCGATAACTATAATTTTCTTTTATACATAACCGCAAATAGAATTCTTTCTCTTCAACAGTTTTACAACGTGAGAGTATTGTTAAATTATGTGTCCAACTAATTTCTCTCAGCATCGCTGAGAGTTTCGGCACATCTTTATAGGACTCATAAAATTGCTTCATCCTCCACATGTTTTTATCAGAGAAACCCTTAATGCCAGGTTCATTACGTTGAATATATTGTGCCAACTCACTTACAACAGACACACCCCATTCTGCATTTTCCACTTTATTAAAAATGTATTCCCCAACATTCCAATATAAATTTATAAGCTCAGCGTTCACTGATCTTAGAGCCTTTATCCTTGCTTGTTGGATTAAATCAATTATTCCAGAAAAACGATTGTCCATCTCTTAAATTTTATAAAAATCAAAAATAGCAATATTTCTCCAGCAACACCAGATCCATTGTAAAACATGAATTTTAAATCCATTTAATCCATAACAAACATAGCCTTCGCTGTGAAAGAAAAATGAGAAATTCACTATTCGTAAATACTATGGTTAAGGCACCATGTATTATGAATTATATTATCTGGGTGTCCAATAAACACATTATAAACAATAATAATCTATTTGCCAATACAGTATGTTCAACTATATTGATTATCAAAATTATACAAGGATACTGGTGTAAATTAGGTGTAAAAACAATTACAATTTATTTAGCAAAAACGAAAATAAACCTAAATTAACAAGCTATAAAAACTAAACATATTTCTAAAAAGCAACTAAAACTATATACCATTTTTGCTATCATAAGTGCCAAGTAAATTTAGTAAATTTGCTCTGTAAATGAATAAGAAAAAACTTTATGTTATAGCAGGTTGTAATGGTGCGGGCAAGACGACCGCATCATTCACGATTTTACCGGAAATTTTAGACTGTAGAGAATTTATCAACGCAGACGAAATAGCACGTGGTCTCTCTCCTTTTCAACCTGAAAAGGTAGCCTTAGAGGCGGGACGAATCATGTTGAACAGAATAAACGAACTTATTGAGGACAATGAAAATTTCGCATTTGAAACCACATTAGCAACAAGAAGTTATAAAAGCAAAATATTGGAGGCCCAAGAAAAAGGTTATACCGTAAGTTTATTATTCTTTTGGTTAAACTCAGTCGATTTAGCCATTAAACGCGTAAATAATAGAGTTGCAGAAGGTGGACATTTTATAGAACCTGACGTAATAAAGAGAAGATATATAAGAGGAATTGAAAACCTAAAAAAATTATATTTACCGGTCGTTGATAGAGCCTATATTTTCGACAACAGTGATGGTGATAACGATGAAATTGCACTTAAAGAAAAAGACAAACCAATTATAATTATCAACAAAGAAAAGTTTAAATCAATTTTTTAATATGGCAAGTCCTGAAGTTATAGAAGAAAAAAACAAAATAGTTCGCGGGCTTGAATTAGCCTTTCAAAGACTTTTGGAATTTAAAAAACAAAAGAACAGTCCGCTTATTATTATGAAGGATAATAAAATTATTGAAGTCTCAGCAGAGGAGTTTATGAAGAATCGCTCTGCCTATCATAAGCCCAAGTCGGCCATCTAAAAACACAGAAGGCAGCATTGTGTGGAAATAATGCAAAATATCAATTTTAATGTTCGACATTTTCTGAAATAAAATAAGTTCTGTATTGACAAATAACTGATAATCAACTATTTGCCAATACAGTAAATTCAACTACATTGACTATCAACACAATGCAAAGACACAGGTGTAAATTAGGTGTAAAAGATAATCCAATTTAATTAGAAAATGGATCAAAAAAGACACAGAAATTAGTAACAATAGCTAATTACATCACCAAATACATGAAGTGTACCCCGATTTTAGACCGGCAAAATAAGATATAGGCAATTGCCTAAAATCAATGATTTTTGCATTATGGCACAGAAAAGGGCTATTTAACCCATTATTTAACTATGACAAAAATTTTGACAATCTTATTTACTTGTTTGACACTTATATCTTGTGGACAGACACCAAAAGACAAATCTGCAATTGACATTACAACTACAAAATCAAGTAAGCATTTAAACATACCAGGAACAAGAGTATTCGTAATTCCACCAACTGGCTTTGTAACTTCTACGACACTGCCTGCTATTGAAAAAGGTAATCATGGACTACTTCAAGCAATGGATTTAGTCGGTGGAAGTTTTTATACAAATGCTGCAACTTTTTCAAAAGAAAAATTTGAACAAAAAGGAGTAAAGGTTTTTGAATACAAAGAATTCAAAATAAATAACTATCCTGCAAAAATGGTTCTTATACAAGGAGCCCCACAAACAAAAATGTATAATCTCGTTTTTGGTGACTCAACATTCTCAGCTTCAGTAATGGGAGTATTTGCGGCGAATGACAATCAAACAGGTGAACAAATAAAGCAAGCTATCCAATCCATTTACTACGACAAAACATTTGAAGTGAATCCTTTTGCAACAGCACCTTTTAAGCTTGACGACACCGAATCAATTTTCAAGTTTGCAAAGCTTTCAGCGTCAATGTATATGTATTCAATTAACGGAGTGAAAAAAGACTCTTATGACGACGAACCTTATTTTATGGTACTCGCTGCACCGACAGAGGGAGCACCATTGAAAGCTATCGCTGACGATATGGCAAGTGTAATTAAGGTCGACACAATAAAAAATATTTCAGAAACCAAAACTAATGGCCTTCAATCATTCAAGAGAGAGGTTTATGGCAATGTTCCGCTCCCCTAAATAATCGGACATAATTACAAAAAAAAATTGTAACTATGGGTATGATTCAAACCGACAAGGGGACAAAAAAGTTTACGGAAAAGGAAAAGCTCAGCATTTTGAAAGAGGCTGAAAAAGAAGGAGTTAAGAAAACGCTCAATAAGTATAACCTTTATCCGGCGACTTATTATTACTGGAAAAAGAAATATTCGAATCTTGGCTCAGACGGTAGTTTGCCGAACAGTAAGGGCATCTACGACGCCTCTGCTGTCCGTAAATTGGAAAAGGAAAATTCCGCGCTCAAGCAATTGCTGGCGGAAAAAGAGCTTGAATCCAAGCTAAAAGATGAGATGCTAAAAAAAAAGTATCCACATCTGAGAAAGTTGCTTTAGCTCGTGAGTTCATTGGTAAAGGCATGCTGAGAGACCGGGCATTAGGACTTCTTGGAATTACGAAGCATGCCTATTATTATCAGTCAAAAGAAGGCAAAAGAGGCCGTAAAAAATCCCATTATACTACGAAGATGACCAGCAAAAACGGGCTAAGTGAAATAATAGACACAGATCAACTTGTAAAGGAGATGGTTGCCATTAAATCGAATCCGGAAACGGATTATGGCTATCGGGCAATGACTGCTGCTTTGCAGCTTAAAGGATATGTTATTAACAAGAAAAAGGTTTATCGGATAATGGGCGACTACCAGCTTCTACATGAAAAGAGAAAGAAGCCTGGTAGGGTTTACGTAAAGCATCGCCGGGTCGATCCATGGATGCCATTAGAGGTTATAGAAATGGATATAAAATTCCAGTGGGTTGTATCTCATCAATGTTATGCATTCATCCTGACAGTCATTGATTGCTTCACCCGAACGGTGCTTCATTGGCAGGTGGCCTATTCAATCACGCAAAGTCAGGTGATAGATGCCTGGGAGGATGTGATTGTCAATTATCTACAGCCATACAAAATGATGGATAAGAAAATAACCATTGAAATCAGGAATGATAATGACGCTCGCTTTGCTGCTCATTCAGTTCAAAAGTATCTGGCAGAAAATGGCTTGAACCAGGTTTTTACGCACCCATATACTCCGCAGGAAAATGGACACATTGAATCCTTCCATTCGATTTTAGGACGCTCTTTGGACCGCATAGGCGCATTCAGGACATTGCAGGACTTAGAGCAGCATTTAAAGGGGTTCTATAAGACTTACAACGAGGTCCGACTGCATGGAAGCCTGGATCATCTACCACCCAAGCGGTTCTGGAAACTATGGCAGGAAGGACTGATTGAAAGCATAGAGAGAAAGAATAAGGGAAGGAGACATAAGCTACTAATACCTCACTATGAACTTTCGGGTAGTGGACACCAGAAGGAGCATTCGGCTCGCCCCTTAGGGCGAATAAAAAATACCGCTACAGTTGCAGCGGTATAAGTGAAGTGGACCCTATTCTTTAGACAGATTTCTTTGGGTTCTAAGATAGAGGCAATAGGGATACCTCTTCTGGGTTAGGCGGTGACCTGGTGCAAATATACTTACTTTTATGCTGCATGTTTATATAACTTGCTGGGACATGAATTATTAAGAGATTGGTGGGGCCTGTGATAATTGTAGAAACTCATATAGTTATCGATTTGATAGTGCAAAGTTCGACCGTCCTCACACGGGCTTAAGTATATACATTCGTATTTGATTGAACGCCATAGCCTTTCGATGAAGATGTTGTCAATTGCGCGCCCCCTGCTATCCATGCTGATTTTAATTTGTTTTGCTTT
>NZ_FNQY01000038.1 GCF_900107765.1 Arachidicoccus rhizosphaerae
TCCCTGTCTGATAACTTACAGAGATGTTTGATCATTAGACTGCCAAGGACGAGTCGCCCACTGAGAGGTTTTCTCCCTTCCGCAGAGCTGAATACTTTATCGTATACACCAACGATCCGGTCCCAGGGAATATTCCTGGCAAGGAAAACCCACCGGTTATTCAAGTCCAGCTGCTGCTCGAATGGGGTCTCAAAACCCTCGAAACTTAGCTGGTTGGGACTGCTATAAACCGGAGATGGTGCACGCTTTTTATAACTTCCACGCATAAAACCTTGCACTTTTTTAATGAAAAATCCACTGAAACCTCAATTTACATATAATTTGGCAGTTGTTCAGCAGACTCTACTTATAAACGAATAAAAAATTTATTAATATGATGAAATGTTTTATTTTAAATAGCTTAATACTAAAAGCCCTAAGAATTGGTTTTTTTTCATAAGTTCTTATAACTGATATGGTTAAAGAACTTAAATGAATGTGTGATTTCGTATTTATTATTAATGTTATTTATAAAGTTTTTAAATAAAATAGTTTATAAATTTTAATTTTTTAAATAATTAAAAATTTCAACTGTGATTATGAAATATTTTTCCCGAATTGATAAATGATTTCCCTAGACACATAGGACCTTTGTACTCTTATTTTCTTTAAAAGTATAATGGCAATTTATAACCGGGAACGTTTACCAACTAGTGATGAGAATTTAAGGAAAGGCATTAATAAAGTGAGATACTTATTAGTATTATGCTTTAAACATCTATTTGAATTTTCCTTTTATAAACATGGGCAGGTACTATGCCTAATGTTGATTTTTCTATTGGTTGCGTTCACAAATACCATAGGGCAGTCAAAGAATTCTGGAGCCCATAAATTCAAAGAGGGTGTCTTTAATCAAAAACTGATTGAATTAAAAGGATTTGTATATGATGAAAATAACCATCCTCTGGAATTTGTAAGTGTAGCCATCCCATCACTTCATATTGGAACCCATACGGATCATAAGGGCGCATTTCTTTTACAGGTTCAAGGCATTGACTCTACGACTCAGTTGGTCTTCAGGTATGTAAATAAGGAGTCCAAAAGTATTGCTTTGGCAGGTATTGATTTAAACCAACCTTTGGTAATAAATCTAAAAGACCATAGCCTGACCTTGAAAGATGTACAGGTTCAGGGTTTCAGAGAAAGAGTTAATTCTAACTCTTCTATTATTATTGACAGGGAAGCCATCGAGCAGTCTCAGGCTTTTTCACTAGCCGAAGTATTGCAGATGTTACCCGGTAAGAAAACGGAAGCGCCTGATTTACAACACCCTCAGACCTTAACGCTTCGGACAGATGCCACAGACCAAAATGGGATGAATAACTCCTTCGGGGTGGCTATTTTCATTGATGGGGTCAGGATTTCTAATGATGCCAATATGCAGGCCAGAAGTTTGTCGATCAGAGGCCTGGGGGGACAAGCTACCATTTCCAGTAAGAGTGACGGGAGTTTTGATGTGCCTTATAATGGCCTGGATTTAAGAGATATTCCTGTGGAGAATATTGAACGAATAGAAGTGATTCAAGGTGTTGCGGATGCCCGTTATGGCGATCTGACAAATGGGGCGATTTTAATTACGACAAGGGCTGGAGCTTCTCCCACTAGTGTTTCTTTAAAAATAAATGGGGGTTCCACTCAAGCGACGTTAGCCAAAGGGGTCCGCCTTGGTGGAAAACTAGGTGCCTTAAACTTTAGTGGCGGCTATACCTATAGCAATGCTAATCCACGTGATAACATGAAGAGCTATTCAAGAGTAAACGGAAGTGTTAAATGGTCCGTGGATCTTGCAAAAGGCCTTTCCAATAGTTTCAATGTGGGATTTGACAAAAGACTCGATGATGTTAAGGTAGATCCGGATGATGGAGATAGAAGGACTTTTGCTTCAGGCCATAATCTAAATTTTTCCAATAGTCTGAACTATCAGCCTACCTCAGGTATTTTGCGACGCTTAAACTTTACAGCTTCTTATTCCAGGGGCAGACAGGAGTCTTATGACCAATGGATATTAAATGCGGCTGTAAAGTCCATTGCAGATAAGGATACTACCGGAATCTACAAGGGATATTTTGTTCCGGGTCAGTATTTAGCAGTTCAAAACATCATCGGAATACCCATTACCGCCAGTGCAAATTTGGACCTTACCAGCAAAACATTTCTAACCGGAACCATGCGTCATCAATTCAAAGCAGGTGGGTCTGTTTCTACTTCCGGTAATAATGGTCCAGGTATTGTAATTGATCCCACACGGCCTCGATGGAGTACCTCTAGTTATAAAACAGAAAGGCCCGTGGATTATAGTAAGTTACTGCCATTTCTGACCAATGTGGGTCTTTACCTTCAGGATAATATCAATGGGAAGTTTTTAGATAAGAGCTATGGATTTTATTTGGGGATAAGAGCGGATATTCAAAATGGTTTTTATACGTATCAACCTAGATTAAGCTGGCAATATCAAATCTTAAAGGATTGGGGCATCTCTCTTGCCTACGGAGAAAGCACCAAAGCTCCGGCTCTCGGTACACGTTATCCGGCACCCACCTGGTTGGATATCCCCTTGTTAAATCTTTATACAGGCAATGCAGATCAGAGCCTTTACCTTGTCTATACACGTCAGGTAAAAACGGATAATGCTGATTTAAAACCTGCTAAAAGTAAAACCCTGGAGTTTGCCTTGAATTATCATGGAAAAGCCGGCAGCGGTTCTATAACTGCATATGCTAAAAGAAATTATGATGGATTTACTTCCTCCACCGAGTATATTCCTATAACCCTGCCTGATTATGATTATTTTATCAATGAGGATAAAACCATAAGTTATTATGAAACAGGAGATTCTAGTCTTTATGCCGGCGTAAGCAGAATGATCGCTTCCAATGGTGGTTATACAGCAGATTATGGTTTTGATTTAATGTTTACCTCCAAGGAAATTGAACCTCTGGCCACGAAACTATCTGTGAGTTCAGGACTGGTGTTTTCTAAATTTGATAGTCGTTTCCAACGAAATATAAAAGCGCTGAGTGACCAAACAATTCGGGCAGGGTCTGAGGCGCTATATGCTATATATAATGGGACAACCTATAAAAATACAACCTGGAACAGTAATTTATCTGCGATCACTCATATCCCTAAACTTGGCTTTACCATTACGCTATCCGCTGATTTATCCTTACTTCAGACAAGGATCTCGCCGGCTAGTGATATGCTGGCTATAGGCTATATCAACCGTGCGATGCAGGTAATAGATATTGCTGAACAGGATCGGGGACTGGAAAAGTATGCTTATTTGAAAGATCAACAAACCTTGTTTGCTGAAGATAAGCTTCCTTTTGTTTACTCCAATTTTAATGTCACAATTGCAAAGGAGATTCGCAAGAAAATTAGGTTGACAATCAGGGGGTATAATATATTTAATATAAGGCCAGAATATAATAAGCCAGGCACAAATAGCTGGACCTATTATAATACGGAACCAAGTTTAACAGCAGGGATAACTTTTACCTTATAATGGCAGATATCGCAAATGATTGAAGGCTCAATAAAATTATTAAGGGCATAGATATCCAAAATAGAATTAACCAATTAAAAAAAAATAAACAAATATTATAAACCAATTTAAATAATCTTTTATGAAAGTTCCAGTCATTAAACTAAGAGTTCAATCCATAAGCGCCCTTGGATTAGCCTTGATACTGTTTTTTACCCAAGGCTGTAAGAAAGATGATATCACTAGCACTGTGCAACCAGTGGCTTTAAATGTACAGGTAAGTTATGAAGCAGAACAGCAGGGGCTGGGCCTTCCGTTAAATGCGGTTGCTGTTAAAATAGAAAACAGTACAACAGGGCAGTCTTATAACGCGAGCTCTGACGACAAAGGATTGGTAAGCTTTGAAAGCGTTTCTCCAGGAAATTATACGATCTCTGCTTCGCGCGTATTTACGAAGGAAGAATATGAAAGTCTGACCGGTATTCCAACCAGCACAGACGTAACGCTAAACGCATCCGGTAGTATAGCGCTAACCTCCACTTCTCAGCAGGATCTGACACTGGCTGCTGGTCGGATTGGCGACCTTGTTTTTAAACAGATTTATTATGCAGGATCTAACATTAAAACAGGTGCCACATTCAGGGATCAGTTTGTAGAAATTTATAATAACTCCAACGATACCATTTATGTGGATAGTCTTTATATAGGTAGCTCCCATGCGAATTTATCAACGGTAGCTAAAGGGGCAGCCACCTTTGATTGGTCTAAGTCAATTGGTATGGATGTTCAGGGCAAAGACGCCTCAAATGATTTTGTTTATTTGGAAGAAGTCTTTATGATTCCCGGAAGCGGCAAGGACCATCCTTTGGCTCCTGGCAAAAGTCTAATTATCGCAGCGACTGGTTTAAATCATCAAAAACCTTATACAGATAATAGTGAGGATCATGAAGTAATCACTGTAACTGATCCAAGTCTGACCGTTGATTTAAGCGGAGCGGACTTTGAGACCTATTTACAGGATTATTTAAGAAGTGTTTCTGGTAATCCAAGTACTTATACAAACTTTGCATCCGATCTGGATAACCCGAATGTGCCTAATATGGTGATATTCAGAGCTGCATTTAAAGATTGGGTAATGAATGCTACCGGCAAGGATGATTTTATACTGTTTAGAACATCAACAGCTATTGATGCTTTACCTAGCTATCCGGATCCTTCTGTTACTGAAATTACCAGTAATACAGAGAAATTCGTGCAGCTTCCGGTGAGTGATGTAATTGACGCCGTAGAAATTACGCATCCTAATGCCAGCAGTAGGGCTCCCAAAAGATTGCCAAACAGCCTGGATGGCAATCCAGCCTATGTAGAAGCCGGACAGTATTCATCACAGTCCCTGATTCGTAAAATTGCAAAAACCATCGGAGACAGAATTATTTTGCAGGATACTAATAATTCTGGGAATGACTTTTCAACAAAACAAAAAGCGGATCCTTCTAAATCTGCTGCTTCCTTTACGACCAATTAATGAATAGTGTGAATGCGATAAAAGGTAAAATTAAAATTTTAGTCATTGCTTTTGCAGGGGTGCTTTTAATGAGTTCCCTGCAAAAAGTAATGGCGCAATTGCCTGTACAAACCATGTTGCGGGAAAAGGGCCTGCTGAGACAAAAAGAAAAGGATTCGGTAGACCGTTTTTTAAGACCGGATTCTTATTATTTAAATAAGGAAGAAAAATTAGACAGGCAGCGGGCTCTTTATATGCAGGAGATCGGAAAATCCTGGTTAAAGGGGACCCGAAGTAGCCTTACGGCCCTGGTTCAGGACAGTATCAAAGATGCCGGGGAGCTGGAGGTAGGATTTAACGGGTACAAAGGAGGACTGCATAATCCTCAAGCTGCCTTTGAGCAAAAGAATGCCAATTTATCAACCTGGGGGATCCGCCAGCTAGGCCGAATCAAACTGGCAGGTTATTTCTCCTTTGACCGAGTCTGGGAAGATAGTCTTTCTAATAACTTAAGCAGTCATTTAGATGGCAGAACTCCATATTATTATTTTGCCGGTAAGGCAGGTAAATTTCAAAGACAGATTTACAATATGGGCTTTTTGTTGGGGTATGATGTATTGAAGGATCGACTTTATCTGGGTCTTGGGGCTGATTATATGCATAACAGTTCAACCGGGTCGGTGGATCCAAGGCCGGAAGATAACTGGATGCAGGCTATATTCAAGCCGGGGCTTACTTATAAAAAAGGGAATACTTTGGTAGGCTTAAGTTTGATTAAAGGCTACGGCCGGGATGATATCAGTATCAAATATAAAAATAAAATGTTTGAAACAGGTAATGCTAACCCAGACCGAGATTATTATCTGAATATGGGTTATGGATCCATCGTCAAAAAAAATGATTTAGTGTATGATCAGGTGGAAGATCATGAAGGGGTAAGCCTTGATTTTGCCCGGCATTGGAATCGTATTAAGAAAAGTTATATATTGAGAGGGGCATTCACTTGTCAGAAATCCTATACCGATAGTAGATACCAGCCGGATACTTTATTAATTTATGATAAACTGGCCCGGTGGTCCGAAGGTACATATAACGGTTCTTTACAATTTAAAACGAGTTCCAACACGCGTACTTCACTTTGGGATTTTGTCTTCAACCGATTTAAAGGGCATGATTCAAATACGATTTTTGGAGGTAGAAACTATTTTTCGACTGATAATCATCTGGGCGTCCGTTTTATGCAATTCAGATCAGCAAAAATTAAAGATGGGTATGCCAGTATACAGGATGTAAAGCAAAATGATTTAAAAACAGTCCAAATATCAAAAAATACCCTTAGCTGGGAGTGGGGAGGCCATGCATACTATAACGAATTAAATCGCCAGGATATTTTAGCGGCTCATTCGCTGGACGGCGAAAATCTGGAAGCCGGGCTTAGTGGTGCTGTTTATATTCCGGAAAAAAATTTTTCCTTGTGGAAGTTTTCTCTGAATGCTGGACTTTGGTATCCATTGACGATGCGGGCAAGTGTTCCTGGTACCCAGCAAAATTATTTTACCACTCAGATATTTTATCCGATTATTAATTATTTGAGCACGCCGAAAATTAATGCTGATTTTAGCCTGGGGTATTCCAGCCCTAAGCTGATTAAAGGAGTATATAGTGGTTTTGAACTGCAGGCAGGTTATGAAAAAGGTCTGAATGTAAAAGAAGGTTTGGGTACGCTTGAATTGCCGGCTGGTATTGATTTATCTCAATATAATCCTTCAGGTAAAGCCCATCGACTGTTTATTAGTCTGGCTTTTAAACTATACCTTTAAGATAAATTTTCCAGTTGGAGATTTGATGTTGTTTTTGTTAAAGGTTTGATTGGTTTTTTAATGGTAAGAAAAATTGTGATGAAAAAAACGAGCTATTTTATTGTATTGATAGGAATGCTGACCCTTTGCAGCGCTTATATAAGTGACCGGCTGGATAATAAAACATGGCATGAGGCTTCCAAAATGGGAGATTTTTATCATGATTTATATAGTTTCCTGCCAACTGATAGTTTGACAGATTCAATCGTGAACTTATATCAGGGACCTGTCAGTGACTGGCCGAAACCCAATATTGATTCTGGGATTGTTTATCAGGAACTTGGTGCGATGCCCGGTAATAAAGAATATTTAAAATGGGATAATGACGATACTGTAAAACTTGGTAAAATCTTATTTTTTGATCCCCGATTGTCTAGAAGTAGTCAGATTTCCTGTAGTAGCTGCCATGAACCGGATATGGCCTGGCAAGATGGAAGAACAATAGCTTTAGGCAATGATCATTTACAGGGTAATCGAAATACGCCCTCCTTATTAAATGTCATTATTCAAAAAGAGTTGTTCTGGGATGGTCGGGCGGGCAGTCTGGAAAGTCAGGCGACTGCACCACTGGCCGAGCATCATGAAATGGATATGGATGTCAAATCATTACCTGCTAAACTAATGAAAATTGCAGGTTATGATTCCTTGTTTACAAATGCCTACGGAAATAGTGATATTACGCTGTCCAAAATTACATATGCACTGGCAAGTTTTGAAAAGACGCTAAGGAGTAAGAAATCCCGGTTCGATTTTTTTGTTGAAGGGAATAAAAAAGCTTTAAAGCCTGAGGAAATCAAAGGGTTGCATTTATTTAGGACTAAAGCTCGTTGTATGAACTGCCATAACGGACCTTATTTTACAGATTTGCAGTATCATAATATCGGACTTAGTTATTATGGTAGAAAATTCCAGGATCTGGGTCGTTATCTAGTGACGGGTAAAAAAGAAGATGTGGGCAAATTTAAAACACCGACACTTAGGGATTTACTCCATACCCGGCCTTGGATGCATAATGGATTATTTGACAATCTTACCGGAGTTATTAATATATATAATAGCGGAATGCATCAGCTGGATAATAAGGTGAGTCCTGCGGTAGATTCTCTTTATCCACATACAGATCCGATTTTACGCCCCCTTCAGCTCACTGCCGATGAAAAAGAGGCCTTGGTCGCATTTCTGGAAGCTTTAAATCCGGTAGAATATAAAATGCGCCGACCAGAACTACCTGGCATGGGCCATGAATAGAAAACGCATGAAGTGATTTAATGCCGAAAAATATATTTCTAAACTAACAGTCAGGCTTAGGATGGGTGCGCTTGGTTTATATTTGATTGTTAATCAATATTAAATCAAATCGCATTATACATTTAATTTTGCTTTCAGGTGCATCATTCTGCTTTAGTTTTATTATTTTTAAAGGACGAAATTGTAGTCTGTTGTTCAATAAAACGTATAAAACAAGATTAAAATCAAAATCAAAATAAAAGCATCATGAAAAAACTATTTCTGGTGGGGGCTTTTTTAGCCTTTACTGGTACGGCGGTTTTGGCGCAACAACCCAATACCCTTACCAAAAAAGAAAAAAAACAGGGCTGGAAGTTATTGTTTAATGGCAAAAATACTAAAGGTTGGCATACCTTTCAAAGAGATACTGTTGGCTCCAGATGGCAAGTAAAAGACGGTAATTTAGTGTTTGATCCTACTCAGCCAGAGTCGGGGGGAGGAGATATTGTGACCAATGATGCATATGAAAATTATGAGCTGAATTTAGAATGGAGGATTTCTAAGGGAGGTAATAGTGGTATTATCTTCGATGTTCAGGAAGATCCGAAATACAATGCCACTTATCAGACTGGTCCTGAAATGCAGGTATTGGATAATATAGATGCCTCAGATAATAAAAAACAAAATCATTTGGCGGGTTGCCTATATGATATGTCTGGAGATGCCAGTGTCTCTAAACCCGTACCTGTGGGAGGATGGAATAAAGTCCGCTTGATTCAGGACAAGGGGCATCTGACCTTTTATTTAAATGGCGTTAAGACCTTTGATGGTCAGATGGGTAGTGACCAATGGAATGAAATGGTTGCCAATAGTAAGTTTTCTGACAAATATTTTGCTGATTTCGGAAAAATCGCCAAAGGACATATTGCATTGCAACAGCATCCTGGGTCCAGCGCATGGAGAAATATCAAAATCCGTGAATTGAAATAATTAAGATATTCCAGAAGTAAAAACAAAATCGCCCTGATACAAATTAAAGTATCAGGGCGATTTTGTTGCAGCAGGGTCCTCACTAAAACCTTAATCCCATAATTTATTAATCAATTTCCCTGGGCAGCGAGGCCATTTTGGGTTGTAAAGTCTATATAGTTTTGGTATAGGGTAAACTGGTGAATTTTTATTTAATAAATTTCCATATTTTTCTAAATCCTTTTTTATATAGCCGCATGTTTTGGTTTCAATCTTACTTTCATTGTCCTTTGAACGTACCTTTTGGACTAAATGTTGTTATTGACGAGACCAGTGTCTGAAATCTTCCCATTGGCATCTGATAGGCTTACTACTTCCACGTTTGGTGGGGTAATTAATCACCGTGAATCCCTCGTGGTCGGTAGACGCTACCTGAAACTTACCATCTCTGGATTTTAGACGAATAATATCCCCTGGTTTTAAAAATGGATTTTCAGCACCACCTGCAAAACTTTGCCGAGTGTCTTGCCTCCCTTCTTTAGCCTCCCGATCCTGACTCTTTTTCTTTCCAAAAAGCATTTTAATGTTATTTATATAGTTTAAATAAGGCACCTCCTTGTATCCTTTTGCTTGCTATTCTATGGTCAAACGCGCTTCACAAACATAAAGTGTGCTGGATTGGTTGGTTCGGTTGTTTGCGGTGCAATTTAAGTAATTTTTCGGACCCAAAAATTAGGGAGCTACATTTTTGTAGATTAAATTTTTATTAATAAGGATATCAGCGATTTGCATTATGAATTATTTTAAAGGATTAGGGCTTGTATTTGATAGAAGAATCGCATGGTTGACTACCATTTGTTTGTTTTTGTGAAAAATACTTATAATAATCATAATAGTCCTTAGGTATTTTGACCCTTATTATATGTGGATCGAGAAAATGGAATTTTTCCATATTTATTCATTGAAGTGTAGGCCAAAAACTTCTTTTAGAATAATCAATGATTTTTTAAGATGTATCTTTAGGGTATAATATCTGGATTAAAAATTTGCCTTACTGCTTTTCAGAAGTCAATTAGCATGCTGCAATTAAAGTGTATGGAAAATCTGGCAATGTATTGCTGCTTATTAGGGAAGATTAAATGCAGAGCAAGGGCAAATTGATTAATAAAAATTAATGAATTTTGTAAACCATGGAACAAGATATATTGGAACAAATAGCCGTTGTTACAGATAGAATCGCTGCGGCCTGTAAAAAATGCGGCAGGAACGAAAAGGAGGTTAAATTACTGCTAGCCACCAAAACGGTATCTGCTGAAAAAATAAAAATCGCTCTTGAAGCGGGATATCAATTAATTGGGGAAAATAAAATCCAGGAAGTTAAAGAAAAATATGAGCCATTACGACATTGCTCCCATACTGGTCATTTTATTGGTCATCTGCAAACCAATAAAGTAAAAGAACTGCTTAAATACAATATAAAATGTCTGGAATCCCTTGATAGGTTGGAATTGGCTGAGAAATTACAACATAGACTTGAATTTGAGGATAAATATCTTGACGTACTCATTCAGGTAAATACATCAGGTGAGCAATCAAAATTTGGTGTATCTGCTGATCGGGCAATTGAACTTGTTCAACAAATTGCAACATTAAAGCGCTTAAGAATAAAAGGGTTAATGACCATCGGTCTTTTTAGTGCAGAAGAACAGAAAATTAGGACCTGCTTTCAATTGCTTCAATCTTTAAGCAGGCAGATAGCAGCATTGGAAATTGAAGATGTTCAAATGCAGGAGCTTTCAATGGGCATGAGTAATGATCTTGAGATAGCCATTGAACAAGGAGCCACTATTGTACGTGTGGGAACAGCAGTTTTTGGTAAACGTATCTTTCCTGATAGTTATTACTGGAATGAATCCAGTGATTAAATAAATTTTTCTGGCTAGTTCTCGGAAAATGTTCAAAAAGTTATATTTTTACAATTCATCTGATGATATGATGAATAAATCCGAGAATGAATACTATAATACAAAAGAGAACATTGGCTGATGAGGTGGCATTACAGCTAGAAACACAAATTAAGGCAGGAGAATATCTGGTGGGTGATAAGCTACCTACGGAACCGGCTTTAATGAAATCCTTTGGCGTAGGGCGTTCTTCCATTAGAGAAGCTATTAAAATGCTTTCAAACAGAGGGCTGCTAAGTGTACAACAAGGAATAGGAACTTTTGTGGAAAGCAATGTGGCGGTTGATGAGCCTTTAGGCCAGAGGTTGAAAAGAGCTGATATCCGGGATCTGGATGAAGTCAGAAAACTGTTAGAGCTGAAAATTGCGGAAAGAGCGGCCCTGCATTATACTCCAAAGGATATTAAAAAAATGAAAACCTGTCTTGAACGGCGCAAAGAAACTGCAGAAAAAGGAGATTTGTTGAACTGCGTGCAGGCTGATATTGATTTTCACGTCGCAGTAGCAGCAGCTTCAAAAAATGATATATTACTGGATTTGTATAAAGCAGCATCCGTGCACATGCAATCCTGGTTTTTAAAGGTGTATCAGGATACCCATTCTTTTACCCAAACCCAGGCAATGCATGAACAATTATTGCAATGCATTATTAACCGGAAATCAAAAGCTGCATGGGATGTGGCTGTGGCCATCATTGACCATGGATAATATCCCTTGTATTTAACGGGCTCGGACGAGATTTGGAAACCTAATTTCCAGTCTATCGTGCTTTTTTAAATTTTCCATAATAAATGGCAACTCAACAAACATGAAAAACATAGAAAAAGACAAATCATTAATGAAAAGACCAAAACCGAATAGACCACAAAAGTCCCAAGGAGTTATAACAAATCTGGATACAGAAGATATAAAATCAACCACTGAAAAAACGGTCTTTGCAATTTTATTTACCATCAGCTTTTGCCATCTGCTAAATGATATGATGCAGTCAGTGATTCCGGCTGTGTATCCTATTATAAAGGATAAGTACAAGCTTTCTTTTACTCAGATAGGTCTAATTACCTTAACTTTTCAGCTGACGGCTTCTTTATTGCAGCCTTTTGTAGGACGTTATACAGACAAAAAGCCCAGACCTTTTTCTTTGTCCATAGGTATGGGTTTTACCCTGATTGGTCTGGTAGCTCTGGCATATGCTACCAGTTTTTATCTTATTTTGCTTTCTGTCGCTTTGATAGGGCTGGGATCTTCCGTTTTTCATCCGGAATCTTCAAGAGTGGCTCATCTGGCATCTGGGGGACAAAAAGGTCTGGCACAGTCCATTTTTCAGGTGGGTGGAAATGCCGGTAGTGCTGTGGGCCCCTTGTTAGCAGCAGTAATCATTGTGCCCTATGGTCAGTTTTATATTATCTGGTTTGCCCTGGCTGCTATATTAGGAATGCTGGTACTGATTCGGGTAGGTAAATGGTATCAGGCAAAGCTTTTATGGACTAAAAAATCTCCTAAAACTGAAGTTAATATACATGGCCCTTATCTTTCTAAAAAAAGAGTGAGCTGGTCTATCGCAATACTGCTGGTGCTGATTTTTTCTAAATATTTCTATATGGCCAGCATGACCAGTTATTTTACTTTTTATCTGATTCAAAAATTTAATGTCTCCGTGCAGGCTTCACAACTTTATTTATTTGCTTTTTTAGGAGCTGTAGCCATAGGGACTGTTATGGGAGGCTCGTTGGGAGATAAGTTTGGTAGAAAATATATTATCTGGGTATCTATTTTAGGAGTAGCCCCTTTTACTCTTTTATTACCTTATGTGGGTTTAGTCTGGACTATTATTCTGGCCGTCATTATTGGCCTGATCCTGTCCTCCGCATTTTCTGCAATATTAGTGTATGCAACAGATTTGGTTCCTGGTAAAGTTGGTATGATTGCAGGACTATTTTTTGGATTTGCATTTGGAATGGGAGGAATAGGCTCTGCTTTTTTAGGCTGGCTGGCCGATCGGACAAGCATTGACTATATCTTCCGCCTTTGTGCCTATTTACCTTTATTAGGTATTATAACAGGTTTTCTCCCGAATCTGGAACACCATCCAAAGGGCCATAAATAAACCTTAATAAAGGAAGATAAAACAGCTGCATCAATAATTTATAGGTGCAGCTGTTTTGTTGTTGGTATGCTTTAAACGCATTTTGGAATTCAATCCCGGATTTTTGAAATAAGAATTTCTAGGGTCACTCATAGTTTTTCCCACAACAGACGATGTTGTGTTAGGACCCAATTGAGTAATATGATATTGATAATCAATATTGTGAGAGCATATTTTATCCCAGTTTGAATCTTTTGCCACTGAAAATGATAATAATTTTTCGATTCGCTTAAATTTTTTTTGGTGATTTCTAAAAAATATGTATACATTTGTAGTGTACTAATAAACTAATACACTAAAATCTAAACCATGATTAAAATAAAGTCATTAGGATTTGGATATAAAAGGAAGCGAGTCTTTGAGAATCTTAATCTTGAATTTGGTGCGGGGCATATTTACGGTCTGTTAGGAAAGAATGGAACAGGGAAGTCAACCTTACTTCGGGCCATTATGGGCCTCTTGTTCCCGGATCAGGGCGTTATTGACGCTTTTGGGAATAACCCGGGTAACAGGCGTCCTGCTTATCTGCAGGAAGTATTTATGGTGGCAGAGGAATTCCATTTGCCTGGAGTATCTATTAATATGTTTGTGCGATGCAATGCGTCTTTTTATCCCAACTTTAATGTAACTCAGTTCTGGGATTATTTAAAGGAGTTTGAAGTGCCTATGGACAATAAGCTGGATCAGATGAGTTATGGTCAAAAGAAGAAGGTACTTATTTCTTTTGCATTGGCATGTAACACCAGACTGCTTTTGATGGATGAACCCACCAATGGGTTGGATATTATCAGTAAGAGCCAGTTTAGAAAAGTCCTGGCTGGGGTCGCAACCGAAGATAAATGCATTGTGATTAGCACACATCAGGTACGGGATTTAGAATCGCTGATTGATTACGTGACAATTTTGGATGAGGGTCAAGTGCGCTTCCATCATTCAATAGAAGATATCCAGCAGGAACTGGAATTCGGAATTAGTTTTGAAAGAGCGGTGCCGCAAGACGCACTTTATAGTGAACATTCCTTAACTGGGATGGCTTATATCAAAAAAGCTGCCACTGAAGGCAATTCAACTGGAAAAATAGATCTTGAAATGTTGTATAAGGCCGTAAATCAAAACGAAAAAGCTATTTGTGAAGCTTTTGGTGCGGAGATTTTATAATTAATCTGCGGACAGGCGTTTACGAAGACAAACTACTTTATAAAACCATATTTATTAACTTTTTATTATCCACGTATGAATCAAGTATTTAGCTTAAAGAGGTGGGGGAACTTAATGCGGCGGCATTATCTAGAAAATAAAAGATCTTTTTTATTCGGAATCCTTTGCTTACTAGCTGCGATCACCATTACCATCGGGTTTGGGCTTTGGACCGGACATGGTTTGAATGAAAACGGTTTAATTAATATTTACCTTATTGGTCTGTTTCTGGTAGGAGCCGTATTTGCCAGTAGTTCATTTGATGCACTACAGAAAAAGGAAAGGGGTATTGCCTACTTGACACTGCCTGCCAGTCATTTTGAAAAATTGCTGACGCAAATCGTGTATAATCTGATATTTTTTACGATTGTGTATACCTTTTGCTTTTATGTAATGAGCGAACTATTTATTGTGTCTGCGAAGCATCTGGCGGCCATTGATCCTGATCATTATAGTTATAGACCCATAGAATGGAATGAGCCCGATTCAATTAGGGATTCTTTTTGGTATTTCCTTTATGTTTTTTTCGGAGTGCAGGCGCTATTTATAGCGGGGTCCATTTATTTTAAACGTTTTTCATTTTTACTGACAACCTGCCTTTTGGTCGTATTTGTGTTTTTTTTAATGCAATATTTTATGCTCCTGGAAGCACATTATTGGCGTGATCTGAATCTGTATTTTCATGAATCTGCCTTACGGACACTAGGTGCGGGCCCTACTAAAGTTTATGCCCTGCCGAAAGGATTGGCCTTTGGATTAAAATGGATTCTGTTACTGGGTTGGGCACCTGCTCTATGGCTGGTATCCTGGTTCCGATTAAGAGAAAAAGAAATTTAAAACAGCGAGAAGATGATGCATTTTGAAAACAGCAGCCAGGCCATTTATCTGCAGATAGTCGAATATGTCTGTGAACAGATTATTCGGGGTGAATGGACGGAAGGTGAAAAAATTCCGAGTGTTCGGGAGCTGGGCGTGGCTCTCGAAGTCAATCCTAATACTGTCATGCGTAGTTATGAGGTTTTAAAAAATGAACAAATAATTTTTGATAAAAGAGGTATTGGCAATTTTGTGGATCTGGAAGGGAGTGAAAGAGCCTTGAGATATTTACAAAAGGAATTTACTTCTAAGGCGTTGCCCCAAGTATTTAAGACCCTGTATTTACTCAAAATGGATTTGGAAGATTTAAAAAAGCCCTTTGACGCCTTTAAAAAGAAATATCCAACTGAGTAAACAAAAGTTGCTGGTCGAGGGTGCTTCTTTGTGCTAACAGTTTAATTAAAATATTGAAAATCAATAGTCATGAAAGTCAAAAATAGCAATAAGATACTTATCCTGATTTTAATGTTAACCATTGCGATTCCGTTTTTAATGGCCCAGGTGTTTTTGCATAAAATCAAAAATAACCAGTTTGTGTATGAAAAGCCAACCATCCGGGAAGCTCACCCTGAACTTAATATGGAGGGTAGCATGGAAGGAGTAAAGGCTGTTAAGATAGTCGGCAAAAACTTTGCAGAGCTTCTTGGTGCAACAATATTGCATAATGATTTAAATAGCTATCTGATTACCAGAGAGCGTGCAGCAGATAGCGTCCTGGTAAATCATAGCGGGGACACATTAATCTTTCAGTATTATACCGGATCTGGTGGAAATAACCATCGATATAATAGAGCAGTCAAGTTGCGGATTAATCTTCCTGAAAATATTCCGGTGATTGCCAATAGCTGTCAAATAAATTATGAACTGGGTATTAATGAACAAGGAACTAGTTTAAAGGATAGTCTTAATGTGAATCCTTACTCTCCTGCCATTTTTTATCTAGATGAAGGGGCCGTTCTAAATCTGGGAAGCGAAGCGCTTATGTTCAAGGCTACAAAAGATACTACATTGCTGAGGACTGCCGGTTTGAAAGGTGGACAAGTTTTTATTAGAGATTCCTCTTCTTCACTGAAAGACAGCCTTGCTGCTCAATTTGCAAGGGCAGGCAGCGTATTTATTTACGCAAATAAGAGTATGGTAAAGTTGAATCAGGCTGCTGCATTTGACAAATTAGGACTTACCATGGATAAAAGCTCCTCCCTGGAAATGAATGATCCTATAAAAATTAATGTTGCTGAAATAAGTATTGACCCCGAAGCGCATATTGAAGGAAATTACAGGGCAGTCAAATCAATACGCGCATTGGCAAAAGATAAATAATGATTGATTTTCTGCTCCTGTTTACCTGGGTATTTTTTCGACTTCTTCTGGTACAACCAGTAGCAGGTTGCAGCCACTGACAGAACTCACTTCGTGTTTGAAACTTGGTGGGGTATAAAGATAATCTCCTGCTTGCAATAAAGCAGTTTCAATTGTAACGGATCCGGACAATACAAATAATTCTTCACCAGCCGGATGATTATGATATGGATAGCTGCTTCCAGGCTCAAATTTTAACAGTATGGTGGTGGAGCGTTGTTGTGTCTGATCAAAACGAAGTGATTTTACAAATACGCCAATGTAATGAGTTCCTTGTTCGATAAGCGGTTCCCAATCAGCAAGGGATGAACGGGTGATGTAATCCTGAATATCGGTGGACATCTGGTTTTTCATATTTTATAATTTAATGATTATTGTTTTTATTAATAGTGGTGGCTGTTTTATCCAGGTAGGCCAATGTAAAGCAAGCAGCACTGAATACAAATACTGAATAATCCAGGGGATCTTTCACGCCGTTTGCTATAGTCATAGCAACGGCAAACACCAGGGTTAAAAAACCGCCCATTATAGCACTTAATTGGTTAAAAAGACCTAATAATATTGTAATTCCAATGAATGTTTCCAAAAAAGTTACTATAATAGCTAGTGGGGCAATCAATACGGAAGGTATAAAATATAGTAAATCACCCATATATTTGGTGAAGTTTGTCCATCCCGAACTATACTGTCCCCATAGCCCAAGTCTACTGGCAACCGCAGATAAAAAGCCAATGGCAATGCTCCTTCTCAGAAATCCAGGGGCATTTTTGGTAGAAAATAATGGGTGTATCTTTGGAATCATGCTTAATTCATTTTGTAATTGATTTTTTTCGGAGACCTGATTGGAGCCCATTCAACTATTATTATGTAGGGTTACTAGGTGCCGATTAATTACAATGCAAAATTGCTATTGAATGGCTATTGGGAAAATAGAAGATGCTGGAAAAAGCATGTAAAATTCTAGACAGGCTCGTTTTGTATTTAATTCGGTTGGGATGATAGGAGGGGATTGGAAGAAGCTGGTCCTGACTGATTAATTTTATCTGTCAAAAAATCATAGTGATTTTTATTTGTGCAGGATATTTAGGCTGGTCTTGTAATCTTTAGGAGATTTTCCGGTATGTTTTTTAAAGAAATTGGAGAAATAGAAGGGGTCAGTAAAGCCTAGTTTATAAGAAATTTCTTTAATAGTGAAGTCTTGATAAAGTAATAACCGCTTAGCCTCAGAAATCTTGAGACTAAATATAACATTTTGGGCAGTTTTACTGGTGTGGAGTTTGGATAATTCATTTAGTTTGGCTTCGTTTGTTTGTAAAAGCCTGGCGTAATCCGCAACTGAATAATTCTCTATAAAACTGTTGCGGGTCAATTCCAAAAACTTTAGAAACAAGGCATCCGGTTTCCAAAGTGAATCTCCTCTGGCGATTTTGGTCCTGTTAATGGTTATCAATAATGATTCAATATGTCCTTTAACGGCAATCTGATATTGAAATAACCTGTTTTTAATTTCATCTTCAATTTTATGAAGGATTAGGCTAAAGTCATCGGAGTTGTGCAGTTTAATCAGTTCATTTTCCCCAAAATGGCAAAATAGGCCATTGTGGAAGATGAGTTCAATATCATGATCATCTTTGCATATAAATTCGAGGGGAAAATCAACAATAGTCAATTGTCCATTTAATGCAGTAAAATAATGAATCTGGCCTGAAGTGATGGTAATCACTTCAGCAGCGCACATGGTAAAATCAGTTTGATCAATCCTTATTTTGGCATTCCCGGCAGCGCAAAAAATAATACGATATTTTAAAAGACGCACAGGTTCTCTGGGACAATTGGGATCATTTAATTGTTCAATCGTATATAAGGTGGTCATAAGTGAAACGGTTTCAATTTCTTAAAATGGGCTAGTTGTCCAACCGACTCTAAAATTGAAGATAATGAAAATTTACAAGGTTATTATTGTTCGACCGCGAAACATAATTAGTTCGTAAAAAAACAGCACATTTTTGTACAAAGTTCAGATAAAGGAGCTTACGTAGAGTTGCCTTCCAATACAAATTTTCATAAAAAACGCAGTCTGCTTTAATTTTAAAACTAAATAGCAGACACGTAGAAGGATTGATTTAAGGGGAACTATGAGATTGGCCACGCTGGTGTTGTTTAGTGACTGGCTGTTGAACTTTTATATGTTGGGTAAACTTTCCCGTTAAAAACAGGATAATCCCCAAAAAAATGCAACCAATACCTGCTAGCCGCATAATTTTATTGTAACAACCACTTATTGAGGCCGATTCAAAACTTTCGTAAACCTCAAGGCCGAATTGATTGCGTCTCTTAAATCTGCGCTTTCCTACATGGTAGGTTATTAACCCCCCTAATATAATCAATAGAAGGCCGCCTGCTTTTGAGGCGCTTGCCACGATGGCTAGGTTTTCCTGATGTAGCATAATCTGAAGTTTATGGCGTAATGATAGTAATGCGAAGTATTTTATTGGCCAATTAGCTAATAATAATAGTAAAAATAAGTAAAATATTTAAATTACTGTTTGGAAAAGATAAATTTTATTGCAAAAAAATGCGCCTGTAGTTTTTTATAAAAAATTACAGGCGCATTTTTACCTCAAAGAATTGGGGTGTTTAGCTATATAAGGCTCAGGATTTCAATTGTTTAAAGTGAATTTAAAAACTTTAATAAGGCGGCACGATCTGTCTTAGAAAGCTGAACAAATGCATTTTTTGCGGATTTAGCTTCTCCGCCATGCCATAAAATTGCCTCGGTAATAGTTCGGGCTCTTCCATCATGTAGGTAATAAGGAGTGCCGTTGGTTTTCTGGAATAACCCAATGCCCCACAAAGGCATGGTGCGCCACTCATTACCGGTTGCCCGGTAATCAGGTCTTCCGTCTGCCAGGTCCTCGCCCATATCGTGCAATAATAAATCTGTATAGGGATGAATCAATTGATTGCTCAGCATAGGTAAACGGACATCCACTCCCGTCCGGACATCAGGTAGATGACAACTGCTACAATGGATTTGTTTGAAAATACGTTCTCCCTGACGACAGGTACTGTCATTTACTGTTCTTCTGGCCGGCACTGCTAATGTTCTGGCATAAAACACAGTTGCATTTAACAGGCTGTCAGTTATTTCTGGGTCATCTGCAAGACCGTCATATTGAGGTTGACCATAACTGCTTTCTTCCGGGAAAACACTGCTGGTAAGTCCCATGTCCTGTTGGAAAGCGCTAGCTACTTGGATGCGCACTGAAGGTGTATTGGCTTTTAATCCAAAACGGCCAAGTTCAACTTTTTTATCCTCTGGATTATAGACATAATTAGGACGTCCGCTGATGCCGTCTCCATTTGCATCTGCACTGTCTGCATAGGAGAGGATGGTTGATTCCGGAATGAGCTCCAGTAACCCTAATCCAAAAACAGGCGGTGCCAGACGCACGGAAATCATGTATCCTGCAGGAAGGGGAATATATGGATTGGAAAGACTATAGGTAGGCTTTCTGAGCGTTGCCGTTTCTCCATCAGGAAAAGTAAAAGGTTGCTCTGTATAGCTGACATTTACTTTAACCTCTGGGCTGCCGATTAATGATTTGTCTTGTAACTGCAAACCAAAACCAGGCGCTTGAACTGGTCCTCCATCACTGGCAATACCTGGAATTGAAATACGTGTGAGCAGGGAAGATTCAACGAGGCCAAGGGTTGGGGTGCCCTTACCATCATTATGGTGACAGGAAATACAGGAGACATTATTATATATAGGCCCTAAACCTCCAAAATGCGGGGCTGGGTTTGATACAAATACCTGACTAAAAGTTTCATCTCCTACATTATGGACGAACTGATCATTGGCACTCATGCCGCTAATCATTTCTCCAAATGCTTTAGAATTGGATAAAAAGCTGGTGGCTGCTCCACCGGATAATTGCAGATTATATAAATCCTCGGGAAAATCTCCTGCTTTGCGGCAAAAACTGCCAACCAGGATAATGGCCCCGATTACACACATCACATAAAACTTTTTCATTCGAATAGCGCTTTGCTGTTTGGTAATGTTTTGAGCGCCCGGCAGGGGCGCTCAAAACATCTAAATAAGCCAGTTGGTTACTTGCTTAATCCTTTACATATTGCTGGATATAAGGGACTAATCCATCTTCTACCTGAGTTTTCAGGGCTGCAACCTGTGTTATAACATTCTGAACGATTGTTCGATTGTTATAAATGGCCTTCTCAAATGTTATGTCACCAAATCCATCAAAGGATTTTATTGCATTTTGAAAGGCAGTCCTGATCTGGTTGTCCAGATTTTTATTATTGACCTGCACCAGGCTGCTCAGGCTGGTACCTGTAGCCCCACCATAGGAACAGGTGTAGCTGTTATAAGCTCCCTGAATATTGTTTTTGAAGTCAACAATTGAGTTATGAGAATAAGGTGATTCTGTCTGTGTTGAATCTGCATCTGTTGCCGTATTGCCAAAAGGTACAGGCATTTTAGATTCACCCACTTCATTACAGATGTCTATCAGGGCATTTGCAATAGCTTCCAGGGCTTCTTGTTTGGTTTTGTAACGACTGTCTGCTCCCGGATTGGTGATTTCGTTACCAAAACCACCATCTGTCCAACTTGCCTGCAATGCTTTTACGTTACTCAGAATATTGGAAGATAACGCGGTCATGTAGTTTTTTTCTGCATCTGTATAATCTGCAGGGTTAGTTTCCCAAAGTAAATATTCCAGTGGGTGGAAACCTTTGAGTGCGTCATCGGTATTGTTGAGTTCATCGCTGGTAATATTACTATTGGTCTTTAACAGATTGTCGATGGCATTTCTGTCAGTAGGCCAGGTATCCATATTAGGATCATAGTTGTCATCCTCTACAGGACCAATTAAAAAACCTTCACTTTGTTCCCATACGACACGTACGGTCTTCCATGCTGCCTGAGCGGTAGCCTGGTTTTCAGCTGTAGGATTAGCTACAAGTGCTTTTACTGCATTGTCTAAAGTTGTGGCTTCACTGGTGAAGTCACTGTATAGTGGGTTACCCAATACACTTACAAAGTCGCTAAGGGCTTTTGTTTCGACTTCCTGAATGTCCTGGCTGTTAGAAGGGCTATCTGATTTAGAGCATGACATGACACTCACAGACATAAGGGAAGCAATTACAACTGCCGGTAGAAATAATTTTTTCATAGTTTTTGTTATAAAAGTTTGATATTAAATGTGTGAAAAATAGTTTATATGACTTGCAGATAAACTGCTAACTCATAAAATAATCTGGATCTAATGCAACAATTAAGTTCGTTGCATCCTTTTTTATTTTTAGGTGTTGCAACGGATCTGTCGCGGGGCCTTTGAGCACAGCGCCGGTTTCTGAAAATCTGCTGCCATGCATAGGACAAAAATAGCCGCTTCCTGTCTTGGTAAGCGCCTGCCCTGCATGGGTGCACATCAAGAGTAGTGCTGTATAATCGCTCTGATTTTTAATTATACCTATATCATAACCGTATCCCTGAATGCGGACCAGTTTGAATTCTGCTGCTGCAAAACTGGATAATGGAACTGTTATCAGATTACCAGTGGCTGTGGTTTTATATACACCAACCGAAGCGGTTTTACAGGAATCCAGCAAGGTTGAACTTAAAAGGGTTCCCAAACTGATGGCTGCGCATGTACCGCAGGTTTTTTTTATAAAATCTCTTCTGTCCATTGCTTGTCCTCCCTTCGTTTTAAAAGGCGTATCCGATGCCAATATTTAAAAATTGATTGTTTTGCTGATAGGCCTGCATCACTGATGGTGGATTGATAATTAGATTCTTATTCTGCGGTCCTGTGTGGGTTATTCGAACATCTGCCTTTATAACTACATTAGGAATCGGGAAATAATTCAGGCCGGTAACTATGTGTACTTGTTTTAAAGTGGGATCTTTGATGCCGTTACTAGGAATTTCATCATTGAGGTTCAGGTATTCATAACGCCCAAAACCAATTAGTTGCTGATGGCTGCCAGTATTGTGTAACAGGTCATAAGATAGTTCCCCATATATGCCATTCATTGTTTTAAAAACATTGCTGGCAAATGCATTATTGACTTTACTTGCGTCTGGCATGGTTACATAGGTTCCTAAAGCCTTTGCCGAAAACCCGCCTTTATTATATTGAACATCTGCTTCTCCTAAGTAAAGAGGAGTCCCAAAAGGACCGGATGCCAAACCCAGGCTGTCGGCCTGATAGTTTCCCATACCGGTTGTGCCGCTCATATATCCAGACACCTGAAACTGAAAGTCACCCACAAAGTATCTCAAAGATGCGGTGAGCGCCAGGTTGTTGCCTGAAGCTAGCTGACCATCACTTAGACCTCCGGTAAAGCCGCTTCCATGGACCATGTTCTCAGAACTTACTCCACTGACAATTGCAGCTGAGTAGGAGAGAGGAAGGGTTGCTGCCTGCCCGTAAAAACCGACACCAATTTCACGCCAGGTAGTAGGAATTATTAATTGTTCTACCAAGGGACGCTCAGTTCCGTTAAAATTGACAGGAAGATGGTTCTCATTGGTTATACCGATTCTGGGAGTGAATAAACCGGCAACTATATATTGTCTTGGATTCAAAGAAAACTTAATATAGGCCTGTTCCATCCCAATCTCACCTTTACTGTCACCTCCTTCTACTTTGGCACTTTCAACTTCCAGTTCAGAGAAAAATGCAATCTTGCTGGTAAATTGGTGACCCACAAAAAGAACTGCTCTGGCCAGGTTAAAAGCTGAATTTTTATAAGCAAAATCATGCTGATAAGTCGCTTCACCATATCCTGAGATAACTGTCTGAGCAACTTTGGCATTTCCTCCTGAGAGCAAATCTTCTCCCGAGCTACTGATCATTTTCTGAGCAGGAGTCGCACTGTATCCCGCTTGTTTTTCTTTCAAAGAACTACTGTCACGATATTTTTTATAACCAAGACTGCTGGAATCTGTTTGAGCCATAACTTGTTGGCCTATGCAGCTGGTTATAATGATTGCCCAAAGGACAATACAAATTCTATTCAACATGTATATCACAATTTTGTGCGGCAAATTTATAATCAGTTAACATTTTTGTTGTTACGAGATTGGGAAAAAGAATCCCCGTATTGAGAGTCTAGCCTTAGTTAGTTGAACGATTGAATTATGTATATTTTCTTTTTAATGCATTGGTTATTAATTAATTATGGGTGCGTTGTACACTTTTGAAGTGTACTTCTGGGGCATTGAATTAAAGAAAAAAAATAGAATTTATTCATAGTTTATTCTAAAATAATTCAAAATGAATTCAGAATGAATTCAGTATTCAAGAAGTTTTCAGCAATCTTTTTTGCGCTGGAAAGCTGAAACAGAACAAAAACATGGTTTGAGCGCTAGTCAATTGATCTTTTCAAAAAATTAATGAAATTAGGAGCGAACTTGTAAAGGAGTAAAATTCCTTCAAGGGGGTTATTCATTATGCGAAGATGGCAGATATGAGTATTTCAAAATTCAAAACTGGATTCAAGATAGAAACGGGGTTGGCGCCTTTTGATTATTGGAATCAGGGACAACTTCAGAGGGGGCGATTGAATTTGTTTACCTCCAGAATGTCTGTTAAGGACATCGCTCTGGAAATGGGCTATAGTGATACAGCTGCATTTGACAAGGCTTTTAGGAAGGTGTTTGAAGAATCGCCAACGGATTATAGAAAACGGATGGGTATTTTGTGATTTGAATGTTTTTATTTCTTCAAAATATTGATTTATACTGGTATATATATGATAATTATTAAGTTGTCTTGTTGGGCAGTCTTTTGCAGGTTATTGTCAACAAATTGCGGGAGCATTGTTGAATTAGTGATATGGGGAATGCGTTATAGAAAATTGATAATAAGGTTTATGATGGCATGGTGGCGGCCTTTAAATTTGGCCCTAGGTAATGTAATTTATAATTTGGGTCGATGTGTACAAGGCTCCAGTAGTGATTCCTGACATGTTTAATACGACGGTTTCAGATTTTTTTGAGGGAAGTAAATGATTAAATGGCCAGTGTTCTTTAATAATAATGATATTCAAGTAGTTGAACTTACTGTATTGGCGAATAAATTTTTTCAATGTTTTGCATCGAGTTATTTAAACGATTTTTATGTAAGCATTATGTTTGAAATTGCTAAATTGTTTGTAATTTAAATGCAGGAAATTTTAAAGCACTATGGAGTATAAAAAAGACATACCTGATTCAAAAGAAAGGGAAATTTTAATCGAGGCAGGTAAGTCTGCAGCTGCGAGAGCTATTCGTATTTCTAAAGCTTTGAACCTCCCCATTCATTATATAAAGAACGGCCTGTTAATCAAAGAACTCCCAGATGGAAGTACTAAAGTCATTAAGAAAATTATTCGAATAGCTAGCAAATAATAATTCTAAGAAAATAATCAATGGTGATGAAGAAAAGGCTTAGAATTTTTGCAGGACCTAATGGCTCTGGGAAATCAACATTATTTGCTGATATATCAGGCAGGTATAAGGTGGGGTATTTTGTCAATTCTGACGTAATTGAGCAGGAGCTATTAAAGCAAAAGTACATCAACTTAGAGGATTTTGGACTTAATTTGACACAAGAGGATCTGGATTCATTCTTAGGAGTGCCGGATTCTATTACACTTTTAAATAAAGCTAAAGATGCGGGGTATCCAATTGATATTTATGTAAAAGAGAATGTTATTGTTGATGAATCTAAAATTGTCAATAGTTATGGAGCTTCATTGATTCAGTGATGAGTCATCGTTCAAAGCTAACCGAAATTGTGAATGCTAATGCCTTAGGGTATAAAACTTATCTTTATTTTGTTTGTCTTGATGATCCTCTTCTAAATGTTTCTCGTGTTAATGACAGGTTGGACAAAGGAGGCCATTCGGTGCCAACTGATAGAATTTTTACAAGGTATGATAACTCTTTAACTAATTTAATATAATGGACCCCATTTTTTGGACAGGTTAATAAGATATAACTTTATAACGTAAAACCTTTCAAAAATGAGTAAAACAAGTCGCAGGAAGTTCACCTCAGAATTCAAAACCAAGGTCTGTTTGGAAGCCATTAAAGAGCAACAGACTATAGAAACACTAAGTAAGAAATATGACATACACCCCACTCAAATAAACACGTGGAAAAAAGAGTTTTTAGCCAAAGCTAGTCTCGTTTTTGAGAAGGATGCACCTGCTGATCAGTCTGAGGATCAGGCCTTAAAAGAGAATCTATATGCAGAAATAGGAAGACTTAAAATAGCTAATGATTTTCTAAAAAA
>NZ_FNQY01000041.1 GCF_900107765.1 Arachidicoccus rhizosphaerae
AGGACGAGTCGCCCACTGAGAGGTTTTCTCCCTTCCGCAGAGCTGAATACTTTATCGTATACACCAACGATCCGGTCCCAGGGAATATTCCTGGCCAGGAAAACCCACCGGTTATTCAAGTCCAGCTGCTGCTCGAATGGGGTCTCAAAACCCTCGAAACTTAGCTGGTTGGGACTGCTATAAACCGGAGATGGTGCACGCTTTTTATAACTTCCACGCATAAAACCTTGCACTTTTTTAATGAAAAATCCACTGAAACCTCAATTTACATATAATTTGGCAGTTGTTCAGCAGACTCTAATTATATTATTATTGGGGCATCAGAGTAACAGAGCGGTAACCACCGGATCAGATTGTTGTTTTAACTAAAGGAAGCCCCGAATGCTTTAGGAGAAAGGCTGGTTTTTGTCTTAAAGAGTTTACGGAAAGACTACAGGTGTTCAAATCCTAACTCATCAACGATTTCACGGATGGAAGCTCAGTGATAATGATGGAGCGTTTTTCTTTGGCAAGATCTATTAAACGCTCCTGCAGGTGCTGCTGAACGCTTTGTCCGGGAATGGATTTTAAATTGACATCACCCGGTTATAGTATGTCTTTTCCCAGTAGCGAATAGAAAAGACAATAGCCTTCCGAGTTTTATTTATACCCGGTGGTACACCTCATCAAAAGGCACTCTGAAGCGGTCTCCCCAGACACTTTCCGGCCCTTTTCTGATACCGCAGGGAACTACCATATTTACGGCAGCTCCCCTGGGTAAACTCAGTATTTTTTTAATCATTTTGCTATCAAAACCTTCCACGGGACAAGTGTCATACCCTTCTCCAGCCATGGCAATCATAAAGGTCTGGGCAGCAAGGGCGCAGGTCTTATGGACCACCACCCGCATATCTGCTTCCGAGACTTCATATACCACGGGACGGAACACGCCTGCTGTCCAGACGACTAATTTTCTGACAGCTCCGACAGCACCCAGAAAACGGCTGTATAAAAAAGGCATAAGTTTACCATAATACAACTCCCGGTCTTTGATTCTTTTCTCTTGCTTTTCTACCGGACTATTGCGCCGGATATTATCTCTTTCAAATTCAAGAACAGCCCTGGCCCGTTTTCTATATAAATCCTGCCGGGTGACAAAAACGACCACCTCTGAAGCCGTGCTTACATTGGATTGATCCATACAGGCTTTTTTCAGCTCAGCGATCACGCTTTTATCAGTTATATGGTAAAACGCCCATAATTGCATATTGGAACTGCTGGGCGCCAGCGTGGCCAGTTCAAGGCAGTGCTTTACCTTTTCAGTGTCCAGCGGCTTTTCCTGGTCGAATATTTTAACGGCACGCCTGTGTTGTAATAGGGCTTCTAAATCCATGTTGTTGCATTAAATAGTATAAAATATATCGTGTCAGAAAATGCGCTGACCGCATCCCATTCAAAAATACTTTAAACCAGCTTCTGTCAACTCCCTTTACCTGTTATTTTTTTGGTATCCGAGAAGGATGTACAAAAAACCTGGAAGTGCCCTGAAAAACTACCTTTCTCAAATGTAGTATCGTTAAGCAATCAAAATAATACAGCAAATCATGAAACATTATAAATAAGTTTAAAGTGAATAGCTGCAAAGGATGTTCAAAGGATAATCCTATTACCAGCTGTTTTGATACTGCATTTACATGACTTGACAGTTGCCACCTCCCCCGCTAACGGCCCAATCGGGTAGGTAGGTAGCGATTATTTCGCTACCTGACCTCCCACACCACCGTACGTACGGTTCCGTATACGGCGGTTCCTTAGCTAACCTGATGGTGTGATTGCAACTCTTTGAAGTAATCCAAGAAAAATAAGTAGCCACTCCGTTTGAGACGGTCGTTGGTGATTGTCCTTGAAAGGATGGCACTACCAGCAATATGCCAATAGCCTTGACGAGTACAAGCCCATTGATAAGCCTGCCACTTGGGAACACCTAGTGTTTGAAGAGCTTTTAGGCGGGTTCGGACTCGTTTCCATTGCTTCCATATTACCATTCGAAGACGGCGCCTGTACCATTCATCGATTTGAGATAGGAAGTTCTTCATGTCAGCGAGCTGATAGTAATTCAGCCAGCCGATGATGAATTGTCTTAAGGCTAATTTGCGTTTATCATCACCCCAGCCATTGCTGCGGGATGTGATATAGCGGATTTTGTCCTTAAGTTTTCCTGCCGTTTTGCGATGAAGCCGTAGGCGGGCTTCACCACGGATTTTGTAAAAGGTGTAACCCAGAAACTTTACCTTTGTGTAGTTGACACATTGACTTTTAGTCTTGTTAACTTTCAGGTATAGTTCGCATTGGATGTAATCAGTTACACTATCCATGATGCGTAGGCTCGCTCTTTTGCTTTTGCAGAAGATGACGAAGTCGTCCGCATAGCGGACGTGCCTGTGCCCTCGCCTTTCCAATTCCCGGTCTAGTTCTGTGAGTAGGACGTTACTCAATAACGGACTCAGTGGGCCGCCTTGGGGAACGCCAGCTTCTCCAGGTTCGAATTTGCAGCCGATTTGGATGCCTGCATTCAGGTATTTATGGATGAGTGAGATGACTCGTCCGTCCTTAATCGTACGTGAAAGAACTTCGATGAGTTTACTATGATTGACTGTATCGAAGAACTTCTCTAAGTCCATGTCAACTACATAGTTGTACCCTTCGGTTATGTATTCTTTGCACTTTCGTAAGGCCTGATGTGCATTCCTCCTCGGTCGAAATCCGTAACTGTTTTCTGAGAATTGGGGTTCAAACAAATGGTTAAGTACTTGGAATATAGCCTGCTGGATAACTCTATCCACCACAGTAGGGATTCCAAGTAATCTCTTACTTCCGTCATCCTTCGGTATCTCTACTCGTCGGACGGGATTGGGCTTATATCTGCCCTGCAAAATGGATTCTATTAGTTCATCCTTGTGGTTTATGAAGTATTCCTTGAGGGATTTGGTCTCCATTTTGTCCACACCAGCTGCCCCTCCGTTGCTCTTGACCCGTTGGTAAGCGCTTCTCAGATTAGCTGGGGAAAGAATATACTCTAATAATCCATTCTCTGATGCTCGCGCATCTGGCTCGATAAGGTTGTTTTCAGCTATCCACATGAAAGTCTGCGCACCCTCGTATCCTTCGAATACTGTTCTATCCTTCGGAGGGCTGCCCTTGGTTTTATTCAAGATTTTCTGCTTTCTACCTTTCATTAGGTAACATTCATTTAATTCTTATCTACTAAGGTTCAGTCCTTCGCAGTTCGTGAGGCTCCTGTTTTTTCGCTTATGTCGAACAAGCTCTTATCCCTGCTACTATGACTTCGGCTGACTTCTCTCAGCAATTGTTAGCCGCACTTTCGAGTATTTACGTCCGCACGTCTGAGAGATCTCCCGTGGTAAGTCGATGTTTACTTTCCTTCCATGTCTCCGCCATATTTACACTACACTGTCTGTGTAATCTTGGGGCTTCAGTTTGATTAGCAACCTTACCCACAGTGTTTGTGCCTGATATGATTCGTGTTCCTCGGAGCAGAATTTTGCCGTAAGCTTCCTTCAGATTCCACCTCACGATGGACACCCTTGCTCTTAGCTAGTGGTTGGCGATTACAAACCCCCACAGAGGACTTTCACCTCCTAGTAAAACGACATGCACGGCACACTAATGACAGTGACCTTGCTCTACTAAGCAAGGCCACTGGCGGGTAAGCAAAACGATTATTATCTCAAAATAAAACTACATGTTAGTCTACTGCCCCGGTACATCGGAAGACTCCACCCATTTGAACGTTCCTTTCAGTGTAGCCGTGTGGCGTCCGGTCAGATCTTTGATCTCGGTCTCAGTAGGCTTATTGCCTTTTTTCTCGAAATCCCAGGCAGCCACCAGATCCGGATTGTCAGCGGTCACATCTGTGGATAGATCCAGATAGTCATTTCTGATTTGCTCTTCCGTGCGGTTGGTCTTCCAGATGCGTATTTTTTTGATATAGCCGGAAAACGCTTCCTGGCGGTTGCCATTTTCATCCAGACCGCAAAACCCGGTCATATGGACCTGATATTTAACACTATTGTCCTCAATATAGGTTCTCCAAGGCTCTCCTACTCTGATAATCTCACCCTGTCTTTGGCCATCTACCATGGAATAGCATTTGACATCGGTCGGCGTATCAAATCCCGGTAGCCCCTTATCGCGGAACAGAAAAGCATAATGCGTCCATCTGTTTTGTGTCCAGTTATCTGATTTCTTCCAGCCCGGCTCCCACTCCTTGGGATTAGCAGGTCCATTATCTTCCCAATGAGCCACCATGGTCCTTAACAGACCTTTATTGCGATCCTGCGCACGCCATCCGCTCCAGTAATCCTTCTTGGTAATGGTGGAAAGAAAAGTACTGTTATCCTGACCAGGTTCTGCACAATATTCAGTGACATTCACCCAAAGTTCGATGGTAAAAGCCTGATTAGCGTCCTGACCAAATTGTACATAATCCGGGCTGTATCCAAAATCAATATAGCCTCCTTTGTTCCCGTCTACAAACAAATTCCAGGTGATATTATCCTCCGCCCATTTGGTAGCTTCCACTTTCTGCATGGCCTGGTCTGCGCTCTGGATGGCGTCCTGATAGAGTGCCTGGGTCATATTGGTAATAGCGCCGGATAAAATATTCTCCACCAGGTTGTCTAGTGCCGCAATGGCAGTTTCTAAATAAGCTTTGCTTTCAACGGGATACTGCCCTTTATGGTTACCCCAACTCGTATTGTCCTTTAGCAGGTTATCGAACTGCTTTGCCTTCGCTTTAAGCATATTGGCGTAACTTCTGGCCTCCTCAGAAAGGTTATACAATCGGCTTTCCTTGAACTGGTCAATCACCTGATTGACCGTCGTTATATAACCCGCCAGCTCTTCCTTAGACATGGAAGCTCCCGATTTAAGGCCGGCAATCAATTCATCCAGCGTCTGGATTTCTTTGGTGAGGATCTCTTTGGAATTTTCCGGATAAGTGCCAGGAGCAGTCCCATACTTGGCGCTGTTCAGTAATGCGTCCAGATTGTCTCTCTGGGTCTGAAGGCTGCTTAAATTGGTAGTTGTCATAAACCCCAGATCTTTCGTCTCGGAGTTACAACCCTGCAATAAGACCAGGCTGAAGACAAAGCTGAACAGAGTCAGGATAAAAAGTCCTTTTTTCGCGGCTCCAGGCCTAAGGGACGGTTTTGTTATCAATGCTTTCATTTTATCAATCAATTATTTTCTGTTTACGGATGGAATTTAACGCGGTGATACCACGCCGCTTATTGGATGACATTCCATTTATAGGTACCGATGATTCTGGCCTCATGTCTTCCGGTAAGATCCAGCACCTGATTATCGCTGCCGGTCGGTTTACTGGTAAAGTCCCATGCGGCTACCAGATTTGTCTCTTTACCCCGGATATCTGTCTGTTCCAAATAAGAAGACCTGATATAATCATCCGTCTTCGCTTCTTTCCAGATCCTGATTTCCTTCATATATCCGGAAAATCCTTCTTCCATTTTTTCCATATTTACCCAGCGGCAAAAACCAGTCATCGGCTTATCGTAATTATCGTAATCACTCGAGTTATAAACTTCGGCTGCGTTACTGTTTGTCTGAGTGGCTACAACCTCGCCGTTTAAGTAAAGCTTGGCTCTGAGAGAAGCATTACCATCCAGCCCCTTGTCACTATAAACGAATGCATAATGCTGCCACTGCTCTTCCGGCGGAGCAGGAAAATTAGGCTCCCACAGGCCGTAGCGACTATCGGGGAGAATACCGCCCCAGGTCGTCCGGTAGATCCCGCCACTAGAATTTCTCCAATACATCATCCATCCGTTTCTCCACCGGTCGGTACCATTGGACAGATAAGTGCATAGAAAAATACTGTTATCATAGGGACCGCGTTCCATAATCTTCACCCAGAATTCAATGGTAAAGGACTGGTTACCGGTTTCTCCGAAAACGGTGTAATCCTTGCTGCGTCCAAAATCAATGTAAGACTGCGTTGTTTTTCCATCCACGAAAAGTTCAGCGGGTATGGTTTCCGCATCTTCTGTACGGATACTGCCCTTGAATTTATCGATGGCATTATGGATAACCGTCAGATACCTGTCCTTTTCACCGGCCGAGGGTTGCGGATCCTGGTATTTAATCAGCAGTACATACCGATTGGCATTACTAATGGCATCCGTCAGTATGGCCCTGCTTTCAGCAGGGTACTGGCCGCTATGGGTTCCATAATCGGCATTTTGCGACAATTCCGTCATGGTGGATATCAGGGTGTCCAGCTGGCTGATATAGGAGTCCTCCACCGCCGATACCGCATCAAAATGATGTTTCTGTTCCGAGCAGGAGCTGAGCTGCAGGATCAGCAGCAAGGCACAACCCACCGTACATAATAATATTGCTTTTCTCATTTGACTTAAGATTTAAACTATTTTTCTGATGGGAATAATAACATGAGTGCCGGAATACCGGAAGCGTCATAGCAACTTACGGTCGGGCCTGCTTTTTTGCTGTAATCTTTGGTAGTAAGGTTTTTGTCGTTTCTGTTGTTCCAGCCATAGCCGGTACTACGCTGCATCCATTTCAGGAACTGATCCTGACCGCAGTCGTAGATGAGCATCTGCATGTACTGCGCAAATATAGCCGTGTAGATGCCCTGTTCTGTCCCGTCGCCATTGGGTAACAGCTGTAGTGGTGCTGACATGATATTTACGGTATAATTCGCGGCAGCAATGGCATTATCCAGATAAGACTGCTCACCGGTAATCTTATATAATATACAGGAAGCACCGATAAATGTTCCCTGATTGTATAAGGTGGCATGCCAGTCTACGCTGTTTTCATGTCGGCTGTCTGCTACATTGCCGCTGCCTTTGTCAAAGAGATGTTCCACACCCCACTGATAGATCTCTTTGGCGTTTTTCAGATAGGTAGCCCGGCTGAGCCATCTGGGATAGGCAGGATTTCCATCAAAACCTGTTTTATCATCCTCCTGATGCTGAACATCGCTCTGTGCAATATTGTTGTACAGGGTAGCCGCTGCAATGACCGCCGGAAAATTAATACAGGACATTTTACCGGTACCGCTGTTATCCGGCGGATCCTGCGTATTCCATTGCCAGAACATGCCTCCATTTACTTTATCATAGGATCCCCTGTCTTTGAGTTTATAGGATCCGTACCACACACGGCAAAAACTTTCATCCGCACGCTGCAGATACTCCGGGTTCTTAAACAAACCATAAGCCCTGGAAAAAGAGATCGTCCACCACATGATATCATCATAAATGAACCAGCCATTATTGCCATCCTGATTATGAAAGTCAAAGCCGACATAATGCGCGCTGTCTCCTTTATATATGTCTGTTACCAGTTCTTTGTACCGGTTTGCTCTTTGGGTGTTGCCCTGTTTGGTTGCCAGTTTATAGGCATTCATAGCCATATCCCAGTAAATAGCCTGCGTCCAGATCGCCCCGATCGTAGCCTTCGTATTTGCACCGTCCGCAATATCATTATTTACTTTGTAGACACTCGTTTCCCGGTCTAACAAATATTGATTGAATGCATCATAGGCTTTCCAGGTGTCACTGTCGTGATAGGCCGGAACGATATCGTAATCCAATACGTATTTTTTATTCTCCTGATGATTGCATGCACTGCTGACAACACAGGCCATTAGCAGAAAACATGCTGAAACAATATATTTTTTCATTTTGATATTTTATTATGGCGTATCTAAATGATGACTGCCTGCTTTTTAATTTCTGATCTATTGTGTGGTTATTTACTTAATACCCGATATTCTGCACCAGGTTTTTATCAATATCTATCTCTCCTTGTGGTATGGGGAAGAAATACTGGCGGTTAAAATAGCGGTCAACCACCTCAGAGCGCACAAAAAAGTCATTGCCGTCACCATTCACATTCATGCCGTGGACCGGCTTATTTAAAAAGGCGGTGGCAAGGCCCCAGCGGCGCAGATCAAAATACCGGGTATTCTCAAATGCCAGTTCCACTCTTTTCTCCTTACGGATAAGTTCCATGACGTCATCGAAACTTGTAGGGCGGGCAATGGCGCCCGGTCCCTCCCCGTACATTGGAATGCCTGCACGCTTACGGATGATATTCAGATATTTCCAGAGTTCTTCACTCTGCGGATTTATATGAGCCAGCGCTTCGATATAATTGAAATAAATATTCGGTAAGCGCATCAGAACGCAAATAAGTGGTTGATTACGGTTACCGGCGCCCATGCACTTGCGTACCAGATACCCTGTGCTGCTATAGTCATTTACTCCATATAGTTTACCACAGGCACCACTATAGGTAAAATCCGTAATATTGCCTCCATTGGTACCGTCAAACCACTTCTGACCCGTAAAAGTTATATCTGCATAGAACCGGGGTTCACGGTTCACATACATCATACGTGTACCTGCCGGAGCATATAGCTGTCCGGTGGCAGAACGATAATCTGCCTTGCTGTAACCATCCTCCGTATATCCGGAGGCCTCATTGATATTTGGTGTAATACCGTCCGCCTTGTAACCGGTGATAGGAGACTGCCCGTTTGCCATAAAATAAGCATCCACCTGTTCCTGGGTCGCGCCTAAAAGACTCCCACCTTTGTAATTGCCATCACTTATCCGGTGATCGTTGGGCATACGGTCGTATTCCATCGTACCGGCAGAGTTGTCAATACGGTAGAAAATCATTTCTGTATTGTTACTGATCTCGCTTTTGGCGGTGCGTACGGCTCTTCTGTAGGATTCATAGGGATCAAAGCCTGCATCATCCGCACTAGCCACAGACCTGCCGGCTTTATCCGTATACATTAATTTAAAACGGCTGGCATATTTGTTCAGGAAAATAACCGATTCGTCGGCGACCTTCTGCCAGTTGCTTTTAATCTGGGCGGCACTGGGGGTCTCGGGAAAGAGTCTCGTGCCGTCAGTATTCACCTGGTTGGCATAATAACTGCTCTGGCCATCAAAAAGCCAGCTGGCTCTGAAAGTGAGGGCCTCGATAATGAATGCCTGGGCAACGGCCTGGTCGATACGACCATAACCGGTAACCGCATCAGCGGTTGCACTCTCAAGCAACCCTTCACTTTGTGCTTCTTTCAGCTGGCTTACAATATAACTGAAGCATTCATCTACAGTATTTCTTGGAAGCTGGAGCTCTTCTGTCGGCGTATTTTGTGTATACTTCTCCTTTAACAAGGGTATGGGACCGTAGGCCCGGACCAGATAAAAATAATAGATGGCGCTTAAGGCCTTTGCCTCTGCTTTCCACTGAACTTTTTCCGCAGTGCTGACCTGATCAGAAGGCGTTTTATCGATATTAGCGATAAATTCAGAGGCTTGCTGAATCCCGGTATACCAGCTTTTCCAACGCCATTTAACCATGGTCTCATCGGTTGCATCTAATGTGTTGTAGTTGATGAGTTTTGCTTTATTGCCGGGTGATACGTATTCCGTTTCGTCAGAGGCGGCCGTCCATGGGCCGGGTGTCCTGTATAAGACGGTCTCATGCACCTGCCGCTGATTGAACTCATCGGGGATATAAGTATAAACATTTCCCAAATATCCCAGTGCACCACTCCTCGTTTTAAAGACTTCATCCATGGAGAGGCGGTCTTGCGGTACCTGATCAAAATATTTCGAACATGAGCCAAGACCAAGGCCAGCCACTAATAAGCAGACCAGGCACAAAGACTGTATCAGCGGGTTGATTTTTAAATGATATCCGGTTGGATTATTAAATTTTATGGTTTTCATCGCTGTCTTTTTTAAAAGGTAAAGTTTATGCCAACAGACATGGAACTGGTGTTGGGGTACTGACTGCCATTATCTGTATTGAGCTCAGGATCCCAGAGCTTAAATTTGGTGATGGTAAAAAGATTATACCCCATCATGTATACAGCGGCATTTTTAAGGGAGAGCCGCTCTGCCCAACGCTTAGGCAGATTATAAGAAACCTGTAAGGTCTTGAGTCTGACAAAGTCCATATCCCGCACCCACCAGGTGCTGGGCTGGAAATTATTCTGATTGTCTGCCGTCTCAGCCCCATAGGAAAGTCTTGGATAGAAAACGTCCTGATTTGGATGATCCACTGTCCACCGGTCTTCTATATTATAATAAAGATTACCGGCTCCGCCACCGCCATTAAATGGCTGGATACTGTTTCCCCGCAAAATTCTTTGCGCTTTGGCCACACCCTGGAATAGGGCAGATAAGGACAACTCCTTGTATTGAACGGTAAAACCAAAACCGTAGACAATAGCCGGAACATCCCCTCTGTTGATATAAGTTTTGTCGTAGGCATCAATTTTACCGTCCTGATTGAGATCTTTGTAACGAATATCTCCTGCTTTTACATTCCCGAACTGCGAAGCGAACGGACGGGACGTAATAAGTTTATCTTCATCAGATAATGATTCCCACCGGTTCATATCGTCTATTTGCTGCTGCGTAAATAACCCTTCCGCGATGTAGCCCGTCTGACCGAGTATTTTCTGGCCGATCTGATTCATCCACGGATAACGCTGCTCAGGCAGATCACCTTTAACCCATTTATCATTATTATAGGTGAAATTACCGCGCAGACTGACCCTCCAGTTTTTATTAATGTGTTTATTATACTCAATCGTACCATCTAATCCCTTGTTCTCAATGATACCGACATTTCCATAAGGAGAGGCCATGTTAAATCCGATAAAAGAAGGTATCGAGTTTTCTCTTTTAATCAGGATATTGGAACGCCTCTCTTTAAACAGATCAATTACAATGGAAAGATCATCCCCGAAAAAGCGCATATCTATCCCGAAATCCTGTTTTCTGGACTCTTCCCAGGTAAGATCGACTGCGTTATTGACAATCTCATAACCACCATATTTGTCTCCGTTAGGACCGAAGACGTAGCCAAAGGAGCCGTTGCCTGTTATCTGATCCAGGTACATAAAACGTCTGTCAGAAACATTGCTGTTGCCGATGCGGCCGTCTGTATACCTGAACTTAAGGAAGGAAAAAGTACTGGTAAGCGGTGCCCAGAACTTTTCATTGGAGACCACCCAGCCTACGCCATAGGCCGGAAAGGTCCCGTAGCGTTTTTTGGGAGAGAAGTTTTCTGCGCCTGTATAGCCGATATTAAATTCGGCAAAGTATCTGTCCTTCCAGGAATAGGTTGCTCTGCCGGCCAGGCCGCGCATCCTGTAAGGAATAGCATTTTCCAGAGTCCCCTGCGGATATTCAAGCCGTTGCTGCTGATTATACAGTAACAGGCCACTGACCCGGTGATCGCCGAAGGCCCTGTCATAAGTAAAAGAAGCTTCCAGATAAGTTTTCTTATTCCCGCTGGAACCCTGGCTATAACCTAGAACATCACTTCCCGTATAGGTTTTGGTCAGGATAGGATAGCCATCCATGTCATAAGGGACGTTAATATCGGTAAAGTAATAGGTGGATTCTCGGCGGCTCTGGTTTAAACTGACCTCATTATAGACGTCATAGGCAAACATACCGGAGAATTTCAGGTTCTTTGTGATCTGATCCAGATCCTGCGTCACTCTCAGATTAGAGTATACCTGGTTTTTAGAGACCGTGTTGTAACCTCTTCTGGTAGCATCTGCATACGGATTACGAAATCCACCGTTGGGGTTAATACCGGGAACATAGGGCTCACCATTTACATAGAACATCTTCGGGTAATCTACCGGTGAGATTCCCATCGCGGAGTTGTATACATCGTGGGAGCTGATGGCGGCATAATTGCCTTCACCCAGATACCCCTGAGCACCTATTTCTACTTTCGTAGTGGACGTTGCATTGATGGCAATATTTGTGGTAAAATTATACCGGTCATATTTCATTTTGGAGTTATATCCCGTTATCGTCTTATCTGTGGCCATCATGCCGATTTCATTATAATAACTCACCGATGCATAATAAGTAGCCTTCTCACTACCACCCCTAACATTCACATTGGCCCTGCGGTTATGTCCCCAGTCATTGAAGGTTTCATCCAGCCAGTCTACATTCGGATACAGGTAAGGGTCGCGGCCCAGCTTTGTGTTGTCAATATAGTCCTGGGAGTATTTGGGGGTTAAGCCATCATTTCTGAGCGCCTCATTGGCGGCTTCCATATATCCCACGCCGTCCGTCAGCTCTACTTTTTTGGTAAATTTGATAAAGGACTCATAATAATCCCCATTGATGGTCGGCTTACCAATCTTTCCCGGTTTGGTTCTGATGATAATGACTCCGTTGGCACCACGCACACCATATACTGCTGTTGCAGAAGCGTCTTTAAGAATGGTCAGCGATTCCACATCCTCAGGGTCAATATCGTTAAAAGAACGCTCTACCCCATCCACCAGGATCAGCGGCGTTGCACTATTGGGCGTAGCGATACCCCTGATCCAGATATCGGCTGAGTTCTTACCTGGCTCTCCGGAACGTTGAACAGATATAACACCCCCCAGTCTGCCCGCAAGGGTTCCGGTAAGATTAGAAGAGGGTATTTTCAGATCGCTGGTTTTCATGGTCGCCTGTGCGCCGATATTGCTGATTTTGCGCTGCGTACCATAAGCTACCACGACCGTTTCATTCAGATCGTTTACTTTCTCATAGAGCGCTCCTTCATAAAAGTTCTCTTTGGAACCTACTTTGATTTCAATATCGTTATAACCAATATAGCTGACAATCAGAATGCCTTCCTTAAGTGTCGTCTTCAGGTTGTATAACCCGTCCTTATCGGTATTGGTTCCGACAGTCGTCCCTTGTACCCGGACACTGGCTCCGGAAATTGGTTCACCTGTTTTACCATCAATGATTCTCCCACGCAGCTCTCTAAGCTGACCTGTAGAAACGGGTTTTTTCTCAGGCGTTTTTCTATTGATAATAGTAATGTGTTTGCCCTCTGCTTTATACCCTAGATTCAGCGGTGTGAGCAACCTGTCCAGTACTGTAGAAATACTTTCTCCATCCGCGTGAATGGATACTGTTCTTGAGGCGTCGATGTCCTTGGCATATATAAACAGGTAGTTAGTCTGCTGCTCAATTTTTCTAAGCGCCGATTTTAGGGGTGCATTTTCTGCATTAAGGGTGATTTTATCATTTTGATAATAGCCCTTCGCCTGCAAAGGACCGGCCTGCAGCATACAACTGATGGCCATAACCAGGCACAGAGTTCTTATCCATTTTTTCATCCTTGTCCGGCAAGGCTCCGGCTGGCAACCCCGCTTTTGTGCAGGATGCACTGATTTTGCTGTACTGCTCATGAATGTGTTTGATTTTTAATGATTCCCAGATGACAATTATGTAATACCTTTTTAGTAGACAAACAGGGGTGGCCAGTCAGTTGGACCTACAACTGACGCTTTCCTGATTTGTAAATAATCTGTTTTTATTTTAGTATGGTATACCCCCTGCCTGTGCTGTCTTTTTCGAACTGAATGCCGTAGCTATCTCTAAGCACCTTGAGGGCGTATTCCAGCCCGTCGCCCACCAGGAATTTCCCCGTAAGCAATAGGTGCGGCGTATTAAGATGTTTAATTTCTATATGCGTTCCAAAGGCGTTCTGGAGTTCTTCCAGTACCTCTGTCATTGGCTTATTGTCAAAACTGATCAGCCCTTCCATCCATTTATAAGCGTCAGGATCGTCTATAGGAGTTACACTGAGTTTGGCTTCATTAAGATCTGCTTTTTGTAGTGGTTGCAGGTTAACCGTCTGCCCGTCCGGCGTATTGACGTGGACGTGCCCTTCCAGTAACGCAGTGGTGAACCGCTGCTTACCGTCATAAGCATATACATCAAAGGTGGTACCGGTAACTGTGATACTTCCTTTGGCGGTACTGACGATAAAGGGATGACTGGTATCTTTGGCCACATGGAAATAGCCTTCTCCGTTGAGAAATACTTCTCTCGTCTGGCCTGTAAAATTACTTGGGTATCTGAAAGTAGATCCTGCATTAATCCAGACCTGAGTCCTATCGGGCAGAATATACTGCTGTCTGGAACCTTCAGGTACCTTGATCTCAATATAGCTGATTAGTTGGTCACCGTCATTCAAAGCACCTGCAGGATGCGTTGCTTGTTTCAGGTAAAAAGCGGCCGCTAGTAAAACGATTATAATAGCTGCTGCACCTGCGATTCTATAATAAAGTTTTCTTGACCTATTTGTCCGGCTGAAATTTGTACCTGATTCATTGTCTATCTGCTCAGAAAATGCCTTTTCAGATTCGACAAGCTTCCCGGCTGAATTGATCTTCTCTAAAAACCGCGCATACGCCGCATCTTTATCATAATAGAGAGAATCTATACTACTCATAGCGAGGGCCCAGTCCTTTAATCTTTTCTGGAAATAGATTTTATGATCACTGTCCAGGTTAATCCAGTCAGTCAGCTGTTGCATCGCCTCTTTCTCCAGTCCTTTAGCAAGGAAGGCTTCAATGAGTTGGTCGATATGATGGTTTGGCGCTTCTATTTTACTTCGTTTTTATAATAGACAGTAAAATCAGAAGTGCGGGTAGTCGTTTTCGAAAAAAAGATATAATAACACGAATATGGCAGGATATTGATGCACACGCTCCCTGAGTAACCGGAGCGCATTTTTTATGTGGTATTTTACAGTATTAACAGAGATCCCGAGTTCCTGGGAAATTTCCTCATATTTTTTCTCTTCCAGACGGCTTTTGAGAAACACAGTCTTACATTCTGTTGATAACGTGCCTAATGCCTTCTCCAGTTCCTGATTCAGCTCTTTTTGATACATGGATTCCAGTGCGTGGTCCTTGGAAGTAGCATAGCCCGGTTGTTCAAATCCGGAAGCAGTAACCAGGCGGGACATGGGCACTTCAGATCTGACACGGGCAAGTGCCAGATAATTCAGACTTCTGTTTCTGACCGAATTAATCAGATATCCTAAAAGGCTGGTTTTGATCTGCACTTTTTCCCGGATTTCCCAAAGATGAAATATCGCATCCCCCACAATCATTTCTGCCTGCGAGCCGTCCTGCAGATATTTATTCGCTAAATGACAGAGGGAAACATAATAATGATCATAAATGTATTGATAGGCCTGTTCAGCACCCTTTGTCAACTGGCTAATGAGTTGTTCTTCTTGTATCTCCATTGTCGCACGCGGAATTGATCTTGATGATTAAGTCTGGTTTTAAAGACATTTGTTATCAGGATCTTCTAGCGGCATTAGCATAAAATCCTGCAAATTTTGCTTAGCAAGTTATGATATCTTTTCATTTTGGCAAATCTTTCTGTTAAATAAAACTTAATAAAAACTTGTATTGGGGACCCATTCCAATCTATCTAATTGATTTATAAATTTATTCAGTAATGGATAATAACAGTGTGTTTAAAATGGCAGCCGATAATCTTGATTTGCGTCTTTTCAAGTTGCAGCTCATTTGCCCGCGAAGCATTGAGGTTTAATACGCTAAGCCGGACAACAAAATCGGCATTACACTTCCGGTTTGCCACATTTTCGGCTTAATTTCTTCAAAATTTCATAAAATCGGCATTATAATACCGATTTATCGACTAAATCTTATTTTGAGGTGCCAGCCAGGCCAGAAAAAAGCAAAACCCATCCAATATCGTCACTTAAATAGAAAGATAAGACGAATCTCCATTGACTCACAATAATTGTTATTTCTAACACCCAAAAACGGCAAAAAGAACCGCTAAGTTAAGTATGACCGGCAGGCCGCCTGGATTGATGGAGTGCTTCTGCCAGGAACTTAACCCTGGCCAGCACCAATATTTATATCCTATTGTAACAATAATCCCCGTTTCACCATTGAAAGTGCAGCATTTATTATACAGTCCGGATGCCCTGGTAATTTCCCTACTCCAAGCGCCAATTCAGAAAGCCTCTACTTCTCTTTACCGCACGCGCCGCTTGTCATTAACACTCCGCTACCTGGTATTGACTGACCTCCCGTTTTTCAGATGAAAATGTGATGCCTACGGCCAGTTTCTTCCTGGTATCTGCTACGTAAGGCTGCAAATACCCCTTGTCTTTGATCTGCTGCAGGGCTTCTTCCGCCGTTCCGTCCAGTTTTAGTTCTATGACATAAATATAACGCTCTGTCATGGCCAGCACATCACACCGCCCTTTTGCGCTGTGAACTTCGGTATGGACATCAATGCCGGCTAGTTTGAATGCAAGAAAGGTGACTACGGTGAAAATAGATTCCGTTCCGGCATTCCAATGATCATAGGGAATCGTGGTAACCAGACTGTTTAGCTGGCTGATCAAACCTCCTATATCTCCATTTCTGAGCGCTGTTTTTATTTTAGCCACATTAGCAATAGAACCGACGGGATACGTTTCCCTGTAGGTGCTGAGCAGCCCATCTAATAGACTGGCCTTCACTTCCCGGTTGGGAAACCCTAATTCAAAAACATCCCCATCCGGGGAGATGCTTTTTAATGTCAGGTAACCTGTTTGGAACAAAAGTGCACCTGGAGAGGGTTTTTCAACATTAAAGTCCGATAATTCCAGGCTTCCCATCTCAATGCTTTCTATATCATATAACGCCATCTTCTTTAGCAGTTTAAATAGAAAGGTCGGCGTTCCCGTTGCATACCAATAATTTCGAAAAACTGGTTCAGCCATAAAATTGAGCAAGGAAAAAGGATTGTATGCCCAGGTTTTCAAATTCCAGGTATACCCATTATACCAGTCTTTTATCTGAGCTACGATATCTGGGTTCGTTTTACTTAATTCCGTAATTTCTGGGGCAAAAGCTGTTTCCAGCTCGGTTTGAGTAATTCCTACAATATCTCCATATTGTTGTGAAAGTGTAATATTGCGCAGGTTATTCAAATCAGAGAAGATGCTCACCTGACTAAATTGGCTTACACCGGTGATAAGTAAGAGACGAATATGCTTATCACTGCCTTTGAGGATGGAATAAAAGCTCTTCATAACCGAACGGTTGGCATCCACCTCCTCCGGCTCCTCCAGAAAATCAATGATGGGCTTATCGTATTCGTCTATGAGGATAACAACCTGGCCTTTTGCCGAAGCTTTCTCAATCAGTTCCTTAAATTGTAGATCATAGCCTTTTTTGGTCAGCGTTACACCTAACCGGCCAGCATTATCCTCCAAGGCACCATAAATAGCCGCCTCCAGGCCACCGGTATTAACACCAATACTCGAAAAATCGAAATGAATCACCGGATTGGTTTGTGTCCAGTCCCATTTATCATGGATCCAAAGGCCTTCAAATAGTTCTTTGCTGCCAGTGAAAAGTTCTTCTATGGTATCCACAAGCAGGCTCTTGCCAAAACGCCTCGGACGACTGAGAAAATAATATTTACCCGTTTCAACCAGTCGGTGGATAATCTTAGTTTTATCAATATAAACATAACCTCCCTGCCGGATTTCCCGGAAACTCTGTATGCCAATGGGGTATTTTCTTAACATACAGCGAAGATACGGATATTCCCTGGCTGGCACCTCAAAATAGGATTTAGCCCCAGTTTAGCCGATTTATCGTTATTTCTAAAATAATATTACTTTTATTCTTCAATCAGAATTACAATTCCGATGTAGGCCAATGAAAAAGGAGCAGTCATAACAGACAGACGCAAAGCGTATCGCTAAGGCAGGCAGACCTGGCAGAGATGGCTGGTGTCACTATTAGAACGCTCTATATGCTTGAAAGCGGAAAAGCAAACCCCTGCGTCAGCACCTTAGAAAAAATCATGGTTGTATTGGGATTGGAACTGAATATTAGAATAAAACAAATAAATGAGGGGATTAGTATATCATAACGGAGTACTGGCCGGTTATCTTGAAAAAGATAACCATAGGCATTATATATTTAAATACGAGGATCAATATTTTGAGAACAAAGCAAAGCCACCCATAAGTCTCAGTTTTCCCAAAAACAAAAAAGAGTACCAATCGGAGCATCTCTTTCCATTCTTTTTTGGTTTGCTGGCAGAAGGTGTAAATAAAGAAATTCAATGCAGGCTTTTAAAAATCGATGAAAAGGATCATTTTACCAGATTATTGTTGACAGCTGGTGAAGCAACAATTGGAGCCATCACGATAAAACCGGAAGAGGATGTATTGCTTAGGATGTTATAAAAAGACAGGTAAACCGCTGTGCATAAAATGCAGTAAAACATTATTTGAAGGAGCCAAGGTACCGTTTGAACTAGACTTTGATGCCCCAAAAGCAAATAATGCGGAGCTTCAAAATAACACCAAAAAGATGTCAATTCCCGGCGTGCAGCTTAAATATTCCTTACACCTCAAGGGAGACAAGTTGGCACTCACTCCTAAAAACGGGCAGTTTATTTTAAAACCTATTCCGCCTATCAGGTATTTAGATGCAATTGAGGATGTCCCGGAAAACGAACACCTGACCATGCAAATTGCTGCTCAGGTGTTCAAAATGGACACGGCACACAATGGCATTATATATTTCAGGGACAAAGAACCGGCCTATATAACAAAAAGATTCGATGTCAAAGCTGATGGAAGTAAATATTTACAGGAAGACTTTGCTCAATTACTGGCTCGTACAGAGGATACAGATGGGCCGGACTATAAGTTTGAGGGTTCCTATGAAGCTATAGGCAGGTTTATTAAAAAAAATGTGGCTGCCTACCAGCCTGAACTTGAAAAATTATTTAAAATCATCGTGTTTAATTAGAGTCTGCTGAACAACTGCCAAATTATATGTAAATTGAGGTTTCAGTGGATTTTTCATTAAAAAAGTGCAAGGTTTTATGCGTGGAA
>NZ_FNQY01000044.1:0-5405 GCF_900107765.1 Arachidicoccus rhizosphaerae
ATACTGGAAACCAATAGCTACTACCCTTTTGGGTTACAGCAAAAAGGGATTGGTTATACGCAGGTGTTGGCATCGCTACATAATAAATACACCTACAACGGTAAAGAGCTTCAGGAAGACCTCGGATTAGATCAATATGATTATGGGACGAGGTTTTATGATGCTCAGATTGGCAGGTGGCATACTGTTGATCCGCTATCTGATGCTTATGTAAATCAATCCTCATATAATTATGCAATAAATAATCCTATCTTATTATTCGACTATGACGGTATGGCACCAGATTCTTTGCCCAATGCCACTGTGATTGGCTATACGAGTTTTGGAGGAGGAGGTATTGCGTTGCCTCTTCCTCAAACCATTCCTCGCATAGCGGTTAAGCCATTGCCTCCACCAAATCCTGTATTTTTATTTATTGCTATGCTCTTTTTGCCCTCTAATTGGAACAATCACCAATCTTCATGTGAACTTTGTAAAATAAGGGAGCTTCATGCTGAGGCTGAGGCAGAGGAGGACAAACAAGAGAAAATATGGAATGAAGATATTTTAAATAAGGCTGAGAAGCAGACAAATCGTTCAGGAAGTTCAAAATCTGAACAGCACAAATCAGAAGGGGGGTATGACCAAGCCCTGAAGGATTTTGAAAAACTGAGTCCTTTAAATGTTGTACCTTTGAGGAATCCTAACAATGAAGGGAAAGTTGGGACTTTAAGAGATGGTTCAACAATAATTGTGAGAGAAAAGAGCCTTGGAGAAAATGGTGCGACATTAGAAAGGCAATATCCTGAAGTAGCGGAAAAATTACCTATTAAAATTAGATATGGACAATGATATTAAAAGATGGAAACCTATTTCGCATATTCCAAATAAGTTGTATGTGAAAGAAATGGTATATAATGGTGGGTTAACGATCAAATTGGCAAACGATAAGGATGAAAATGAAATCATCACTATTTATTTTGAACTACAATATGCATTTAGAAATATAGACGAAAGCTATCATCTTAGGACATCCTTTGAAGTTCCATTTCTATTACAAGATTGGAGTTTGTATATATCAATGAAAGGAGACTTTATAGATATTTTTAACCATCTAACCTATAATATTTACAAAGGGAAACTAGTCAATTATATTATAGTTACTTCAAATGATATTATTGAGATTCTTGCACACGAAGATGCAAAAGTTCAAGTATCAAAAAAAATCATTTCTTGACAAACTGTGAATGATCGACTATCTACATTTGATATAAGAGCGAATGGATATATTCTTTGCTTCATTATAGTACTATATTAAAAAATATTTTAATGGTAAGAAACTAGTATTGCATTGTCAGAAAGCCTATAGATCTTTGGCACACCGGAGGCAGGGTAAGGTCTAACGCAGCCAGTACCTGGTTGGCTTTATGATTACTTCTTAAAGAATCATTTGGGTAATAGCCGGATGATGTCTGAGTTTGAAAAATATTGGAAAAATAAACATCCTGAATTCTATAAGAAAAATTAATAAGACTGAGCGGCGAATAGGGGGAATTATTAGTTCTATTTACTCTGTACCCAAAAATATTGATGAAGGAGTTGATGTATCTGCTCATTCTTGGAATGAAGGCTACTGAAAAATATAATGCGTGCATCCAAGGAAGCCATTCCATTGACACGCCAAGAAATTAGAATGATTAGAAAATATATTGAAAAATTGGGAAAATAAAATGATAACTTCAATATCAATAGAGCTTTTTAAAAATTTAGCTCAATATTGCTATGATAATCAATATTATGATTTTCATAATGATTACAGTTGTAAAAAAATATTCTACTCGAATGGCTTATTAACATTCCAATTTAAATCTTTAATTGAGGATATTTGGGTTACACTGACATTTCTGGAAGTGAATATTATAATGTTAGATTTTTTTAACGTGAATGGAATAAAAGATTTGACTCTTGATAATTTGTACAGAGGCAGAACAGAAACTAATGGAAATTTAATAGAGACCTCTGAAAATGGGAAATGCTATTTTTATTTAGAATTTTACGAAGATCAAAAAATGGAATTTTGGGCTAAGTATTTGTGTGCGAAGAAAGAATAAACGATTTTGTGAACACTGAAGCGAAGCCAAATAATTTTACAGACTATTATAAATGTATCTGGTCTGAGACATATAGCAACCGACTTAAAAATGTAGTGGACACCTCCAATGATGCGGCCACCACCCTGGGAGGTTTTCATTATACAGGCACCAAAGCGGCTTCGGCAGTAGATTATACGTATGACAGTAATGGAAATGTGACCAGCTATGCCAATAAAAATATTTCCGTGATTGCCTACAATTATTTAAATTTACCTGAGCGTATTACGGTAACGGGTAAAGGTTCTGTTAGTTACATTTACGACGCATCTGGTAATAAGTTGCAGAAGAAAACCGTAGATGATGTGGTAACCACTGTTACCACTTATCTGGGTGCTGCCGTTTATCAAAATGATACGCTTCAGTTCTTTGGCACTCAAGAAGGCAGGATTAGGCCTCTTGGAAGCAGTTTTATTAATGATTACTATCTGAAAGACCATCTTGGTAACACCAGAGTTGTGATAACGGATGATTATAACGTTTCCAGCCCGATACTGGAAACCAATAGCTACTACCCTTTTGGGTTACAGCAAAAAGGGATAGGTTATACGCAGGTGTTGGCATCGCTACATAATAAATACACCTACAACGGTAAAGAGCTTCAGGAAGACCTTGGGTTAGATCAGTATGATTAGGGGGCGAGGTTTTATGATGCTCAGATTGGCAGATGGCATGTAGCGGATCCGCTATCGGGGGAAGGCAGAAGGCTTTCTCCATATAACTATGGAGCAGATAATCCACTTCGGTTTATAGACCCGGATGGGATGCAGAGTGTAACCTTCCAGGGAGCGGACGCTGTCCAGGTTTTTAAACAATGGCAGCAGATGGGGAGATCTGAAGGGCGGGACGATAAAACTGATGGAGATCAAGACGGGGATGATGATAAAAAGAAGAAAAAATATCCGCCTCCTCAATATACAATATCGGAACACCATCCTGGCTTTTGGGAACAACTGAGGGACAAAAATAATATTGTTTCAAAATTTTTGTACTCTATGTTCGATGATGTCTATGTCGCAGCCCAAACTTTTCGAAATAGGGATGAAAAGCAGCATTTGGGTGGCGGCCGGGTAACCCCTAATGATGCTGTTGCAGGAATCGCAGGAACAGCTCTAATGTGTTTTTGCCTTTCGGGCCGGAGGCTGCTAAAGGAGAACGAGTTGTCAAGGTAGGGCTGGTTACTGCTGAGGACGCCGCTAAGACGGTACCTCAATATACCAAGTCAAGTCTGAAGCTTGGACAGCAGATGCACAAGGGGTATAAAGTGGGCGCAGACGGTATTAAAGAGTTTAGGTTGCCGAGTGGTAAACGTATTGACTTCCTTGATATTAAAAATAGCACTATTTACGAGTTGAAACCCTTTAACCCAAGAGCAATGCAACAGGGGCAAAAGCAGCTTAATATGTATATTAGGAGTTACAGACAATGCCACAGTTTAAAGGAATTAATTGGAAAACCGTTTTAGATACCTATTGATATATGAATAGTAAAGAGTTTAAAAATATATTTGACACAGTAGCAAAAGCAAATGATTTTGAAAAAGCTTTTGGCGGTTGGTTTAAAGAAAGTTCCGAATGTATTATTGTGCTTGACTTACAGAAATCGAACTTTGGGGATTATTACGAACTGAATATTAAAATCTTTGTTCAGGGAATGTTTGGTAATAAGTACGCAAAAAGCAAGGATTTAGTGAAGAAGCATACAGGCGATATTTTTACCCGACAGCCAAATGATTATAAAGATGTTTTAGACTTTGACACTTCAATGGATGATGAAAAAAGGACAGAAAAATTAGAAAGCCTATTTAGTGAATTTATAGTTCCTTTTGCAAACAAAGCTCTTTCACGTATAGGCTTGAAAGAGTTAGCAGAACAGGAAAAAATATTTTTACTTCCAGCAGTCAAAGAAGAATTAGTATAAGCAAAAGCCCCGATTTTCGGGGCTTTTGTTATTTATTAAAGGCTTTTTTCGTTTTATAGTTCTGAATAACGTTGTCAATGAGAAAGAACAGGTGCTTTTTGGTATCCTCGTCCAGTTTTTCAATATCCTCGATACGTTTTAGCAGATCCTTGTCCAGGGCAGCCAGCTCCCCTTCACCGATAAGGAAATCCACGCTTACATTAAACACCTTCGCCAGTTTTATCAATACCTCAATGGAAGGCGTGTTGGTGTTCCGCTCGTAGTTGCCGATAATGGTACGGGAGACCCTGGCCTTTTTTGCCAGTTCATCCTGTGAAAGGTTCTGCTGCTTTCTAAGCTGTGTTATACGCTCTCCAATGTTCAACATAATTGCCTAAAGTCAATTGATTTTACTGTAATAATGCAAATTTAGTCAAAATAAGTTGGCAAAAGAAATAGATGTTTGTTGTTTAAATGAAAAGAGATGTGTGCATTTGCTAAACAAGTTTGACAAAAAAATATTTTTTTATGGCAAAGAAAAATGACAAACAGGTCAAGGTACAGGCGAAGTACTGCCCCAGTCAGAGCCGTTGTATGTGAGCATCGGGTAAGGATGTTCCGTGGCTGAACCTGAGCGGTGTATGGCTGTCGGAAGCAGGCTTTAATATCGGAGATACGGTGCGAGTGGTGCGACGTTCGGGGCTGTTGCTGAAAGAACGCATTGAACCGGACGAAGAAGAAAAGGAACAGGAAGAATATAAAACCGCCCTGCAGGAAGTAAAGCAGACCCTTAAAGGGAGTGTAAATCTAAGTGTGTCAGTGGGGCTTCTGAGGGTAGTTTTGGTATTGGTCGCCCGCCGGCGGCCAATACCAAAACTACCCTCAGAATTGCTTAAAACATTTTTACCTTGTCAAACATCACCCCCATTTTTTAGTTGTTCAAATTTATCTCGTTCGTGTTGCAGCAGACCACCGTAGAGTTCGATGACTTTGTGGGGAGTGATAATGGAAATATAATCAGCGATGCCAATAAAAATATTTCTGGGATTGTCTACAATTATCTAAATTTACCTGAGCGTATTACGGTAACGGGTAAGGGTACTGTTAGTTACATTTACGACGCATCTGGTAATAATTTGCAGAAGAAAATCGTAGATGGGGTTATAACCACTGTTACCACTTATCTGGGTGCTGCCGTTTATCGAAATGATACGCTTCAGTTCTTTGGCAATCAAGAAGGCAGGACGAGGCCTCTTGGAAGTAGTTTTATTAATGATTACTATCTGAAAGACCATCTTGGTAACACCAGAGTTGTTATAACGGATGATTATAACGTTTCCAGCCCGATACTGGAAACCAATAGCTACTACCCTTTTG
>NZ_FNQY01000044.1:5895-8945 GCF_900107765.1 Arachidicoccus rhizosphaerae
ATAGGGATGAAAAGCAGCATTTGGGTGGCGGCCGGGTAACCCCTAATGATGCTGTTGCAGGAATCGCAGGAACAGCTCTAATGTTTTTGCCTTTAGGGGCGGAGGCCGCTAAAGGAGAACGAGTTGTCAAGGTAGGGCTGGTTACTGCTGAGGACGCCGCTAAGGGGGAAAGTAAGCTTTTAGGAAAAGATGTAGTAACGACTACAACCCGTATTGGAAGAGATGGCAAGGCTGTTGAAGTAATATTCAAAGACGGGAGTAAAATTGATATTAACGCAGCCCGTGTAAAACAATGGACACCAAATACACATCCTAATGCACCTGCGGGAACATTACAGAAAGTAAAGTTTGATAACCCCTTACCCGGTTCAAAAGGTTATAAGCGTACACCTACTCAAAGCGAGTTGGATTTTCTTAATGGTTTATAAAAGAATTATGGACATAGATAAAGCTATAAGAATATTTTCAGATTTTTTAAATAACAGTTGGATAATAGTATCTCAATTGTTGCTTAATAGAGATTATACCTCAAATGAAGATTCAATTAACGATTGGCTGCAAGCCAACTGGGAACTACTTGTTGAGCGAAAAGTTCTTAAAGTAAATGAATACTTGGAGGTATATGGTGAGGGGGCGGATTATAATGGCTCGAGCAGTAGAATAGTCGATCCCGAAGCATTGCCAAATTTCAAAGTAGTTATTAAGTCAAGAAGCGGTAATAAGATTCTTGATATATTGAATGACGAACAAGTAGTGCTGGAAAATTTAACCTTCGAGAAAATTGTAGGATTTAAAAACGGATTTTATACATTCGAACCAGAATTTAAATATGTGTTACTTACAGATGATAATTTAGGACTGGAAAGGGTTATAGTATTGGACGATGTTGTGTTTGAGTTAGAGAGATTATAGGAAAAGCCGCTAAGACGGGAATGACAACTGTTGGCCGCTGGATGTCAAAAGCTGAGTACGAAATGATGGCTAAAACAGGTCGTATGGTAGAAGGGGCTGGCGGGCAAACTTTTGTGGCAACAGGAGGGCCAGGGGCATTTAATGCAGCAGCTAAAGGTTCGGTTTATGTAGAATTCCAAGTACCCACAAATAGTCTTTTACAAGGGGGCCAAGCTAATTGGTTTAAAGTTTTAGGCCCTAATTCAGGTAAGGCAATGCAAGGAGCTTTGCAGAAGCAAGGCGGAGAACTAGTACCTCAAATTCAAAATCTTTCACCAATTCTAAAAGTAAAATAATGATGGAGAGTACTATAAATATAGAGTGGTTTAAGAATGAGTTTTCCTCTAAATTAAGTGGTTATGAGTTAGAGTATAAGTTTTTTAACGAAGGGGATTTTGGTTCTTTAAATCAGATTGAATTTAATTCAAAAAAGAGAGGGGGAAATATTGACTTTTGGGGGCTTGGATGGACAGGTATTTTTGTTTGGGATTATGAAACTGAAGAACAGCTATTGAATGTTCTTTTAGAACCTCATCAAGAGAAGGAGAAAGAGCAAGCTTTTAAAAAGTTGGAAGAGCTTTTATAGTGTATGAAGTCCCGATTTTCGGGGCTTCATTTTTTTTAGTAGTTCAGAATAGATTTTATAATTTTCTTCATCAAAGCAAACAAAGATTACTTTTTTTAAATTGGCTGTTGTTGTCAAGAAGTCAGACACTGTTTTGATCGCAATTTTAGCAGCTTTTTGTTTTGGGAATTTGTAAATGCCCGTGCTTATATTAGGAAACGAAATAGATTGTATTTGATTATCTGATGCAAGTTTTAGGCTATTGAAATATGCTGATGCTAATAATTTTTCTTCGTTGTTCTTGCCCTTATTCCAAACGGGACCGACAGTATGAATAACAAATTTTGCAGGTAGTTTTCCGGCAGTAGTTATAACAGCTTCACCTATTTTGCAACCGCCTTGTTTACTTCGGATTTTTTGGCAATCCTCAAGTATCGCTGTGCCACCAACTTTATGAATTGCACCATCAACACCACTACCGCCAAGTAGGGAGGTATTTGCAGCGTTTACAATGGCATCAACTTCTATTTTGGTAATGTCACCTTTTAAAACTTCAATCATTATTTACTCGAGTTTCGCACCTAAAAAAGGGAAAAATTATTTTACATCATATTAGGAAAAATGTAGCATGAAAATTTATTTTAAGTTATTGGTATTCAGTAACTTAGCATTCTCAAACATAGCAAAATCATGCTACCATCCAAAGGTATAGAATCTATTGAAGAGTTGAAAAAATACTTTTCAATACCAGAAAAAAAAGTGGATTATCTTTTAGATCTTTTAAAGTTCTTTGATTTTAAGCGAATTCATAAAAAGCTGGATGTCTTGAAAAGACAGGGTTCAAGCATTAGTTCGATTCTATCTGTGCTTGTAATCTTACCCTTTCTTAATCAAGCCAGCGTTCATGCTTTGCTGAGGTCGGGCAGTAAAAACATGGCGGGTGGAGGAAAGGATGTGTTTTACAGAACGAAGAATAGGCAGGATATTGACTGGCGTGGGTTTTTAACCTCATTTGTCAAACGATTTTTAGCCATCGTGGCCAAAAAAGGGGAAAATGATGGTGCCGGACCCAGGTGTTTAGCCCTGGACGACTCTTATCTACCTAAAGTTGGGACCAAGGCTGAGTTTGTTGGCCGTCATAAAGTTTAAATGTGGGCTTATATATTTTTACAGAAGCATATTGCTGTTGATACTCTTAATGGGATCGTTGTCCATATGCAAAGCGCAGACTTTGAGCGGAGAACTTAATCCGGTAGCAGGAATCGATTATGTTTATATGCTCAGTGGCAGTTATTCTGGAGCGGTATGGTCGGTTACCAATGGAACCGTAATTTCCTCTTCTTCCACGCAGGCAACCATCCGTTTTAATCAACCTTCTGGAGGAGCTGAGTCTTATGGGAGTGCTCATATTTCGGTGGCCAATCCTTCACCTGTCGCTAGTTTGGATGTTACTGTTTCGGCCGGTTTAAGTTCAGCGTCACTGGAAGCATATCCAAGCACTACAACACCGGGGCATACAGTAGAACTCTATGCT